>CAWHVV010000010.1:0-445000 GCA_963832945.1 uncultured Pseudomonadota bacterium | reverse complement strand
ATAGCCCCGTATGCGAAAAGGCAATGTAGTGGGTAACGAAAAGTAAGTCGGGACACGTGAAATCCTGGTTGAAGATGGGGGGACCATCCTCCAAGGCTAAATACTACTTACTGACCGATAGTGAACTAGTACCGTGAGGGAAAGGCGAAAAGAACCCCGGTGAGGGGAGTGAAATAGAACCTGAAACCGTATGTGTACAAGCAGTGGAAGCTTTGCGAAAGCGGAGCGACTGCGTACCTTTTGTATAATGGGTCAGCGACTTACTTGTCAGTAGCAAGCTTAACCGTATAGGGGAGGCGTAGAGAAATCGAGTCTTAATTGGGCGTTTAGTTGCTGCGAGTAGACCCGAAACCGGGCGATCTATCCATGGCCAGGGTGAAGGTCAGGTAACACTGACTGGAGGCCCGAACCCATTACTGTTGAAAAAGTAGGCGGATGAGCTGTGGATAGGAGTGAAAGGCTAATCAAGCTCGGAGATAGCTGGTTCTCCTCGAAAGCTATTTAGGTAGCGCCTCGTGTATGACTCTCGGGGGTAGAGCACTGTTTCGGCTAGGGGGCCGTCATGGGCTTACCAAACCGATGCAAACTCCGAATACCAAGAAGTTTTAGCACGGGAGACACACGGCGGGTGATAAGGTCCGTCGTGAAAAGGGAAACAGCCCAGACCGCCAGCTAAGGTCCCAAAATCACAGTTAAGTGGCAAACGAAGTGGGAAGGCTCAGACAGCCAGGAGGTTGGCTTAGAAGCAGCCATCCTTTAAAGAAAGCGTAATAGCTCACTGGTCGAGTCGGCCTGCGCGGAAGATATAACGGGGCTAAAACTGTGTACCGAAGCTGCGGATTCAGAAGATTTATCTTCTGAGTGGTAGAGGAGCGTTCTGTAAGCCGTTGAAGGTGAACTGTAAGGTTTGCTGGAGGTATCAGAAGTGCGAATGCTGACATAAGTAACGATAATACGGGTGAAAAACCCGTACGCCGAAAGTCTAAGGTTTCCTGCGCAACGCTAATCGGCGCAGGGTTAGTCGGTCCCTAAGGCGAGGCAGAAATGCGTAGTCGATGGAAAACAGGTTAATATTCCTGTACTTCATAATATTGCGATGGGAGGACGGAGAAGGTTAGATCAGCCACCCGATGGTCGTGGTGGTTTAAGCATGTAGGGAGAGTTTCTAGGCAAATCCGGAAGCTCATTATCCTGAGGCGTGACGACGAGTTCTTGTCTTCGGACATGAGCGAAGTGATTAATACCATGCTTCCAGGAAAAGTCTCTAAGCTTCAGATATTATGGAACCGTACCACAAACCGACACAGGTGGACAGGTAGAGAATACCAAGGCGCTTGAGAGAACTTGGGTGAAGGAACTAGGCAAAATAGTACCGTAACTTCGGGAGAAGGTACGCCCTTTGTAGGTGACTGTCCTGCGACAGAAGCCGAGAAGGGTTGCAATAATCAGGTGGCTGCGACTGTTTAATAAAAACACAGCACTCTGCAAACTCGTAAGAGGAAGTATAGGGTGTGACGCCTGCCCGGTGCTGGAAGGTTAATTGATCTGGTTATCCCTTCGGGGAGAAGCTGGTGATCGAAGCCCCAGTAAACGGCGGCCGTAACTATAACGGTCCTAAGGTAGCGAAATTCCTTGTCGGGTAAGTTCCGACCTGCACGAATGGCGTAACGATGGCCACGCTGTCTCCATCCAAGACTCAGTGAAATTGAAATCGCTGTGAAGATGCAGTGTACCCGCGGCTAGACGGAAAGACCCCGTGAACCTTTACTATAGCTTTACACTGAACTTTGAATTTGTCTGTGTAGGATAGGTGGGAGGCTTTGAAGCCAGAACGCTAGTTCTGGTGGAGCCAACCTTGAAATACCACCCTGATGAACTTGAGGTTCTAACTTAGGCCCGTTATCCGGGTCGTGGACAGTGTATGGTGGGTAGTTTGACTGGGGCGGTCTCCTCCTAAAGAGTAACGGAGGAGCACAAAGGTACCCTCAGCGCGGTCGGAAATCGCGCATTGAGTGCAAAGGCAAAAGGGTGCTTGACTGCGAGACTGACAAGTCGAGCAGGTACGAAAGTAGGTCTTAGTGATCCGGTGGTTCTGCATGGAAGGGCCATCGCTCAACGGATAAAAGGTACTCCGGGGATAACAGGCTGATACTGCCCAAGAGTTCATATCGACGGCAGTGTTTGGCACCTCGATGTCGGCTCATCACATCCTGGGGCTGTAGCAGGTCCCAAGGGTATGGCTGTTCGCCATTTAAAGTGGTACGCGAGCTGGGTTTAGAACGTCGTGAGACAGTTCGGTCCCTATCTACCGTGGGCGTTCGAGATTTGAGAGGAGTTGCTTCTAGTACGAGAGGACCGGAGTGAACGTACCTCTGGTGTTCCAGTTGTCACGCCAGTGGCATAGCTGGGTAGCTATGTACGGACGGGATAACCGCTGAAAGCATCTAAGCGGGAAGCCCCCCTCAAGATTAGATCTCGCGGAGCTCTTGAAGCTCCTAAAGATTCGTTGAAGACTACAACGTTGATAGGCAAGGTGTGGAAGCGCAGTAATGCGTGTAGCTAACTTGTACTAATTAATCGTGAGGCTTATCATACAACCTTAAATGGTTTTTGAGAAAAAGCGAATTTAAGCGATGAACCTTCGCAATAAAACCTTACTTATACCAAATTGAAGATTTCGGTTATCGGAACGAAAGCTTTGATAACTAACCGTTTCCTGGCGGCCATAGCGAGTGGGTACCACCTGAATCCATTCCGAACTCAGTAGTGAAAACGCTCAGCGCCGATGATAGTATGATCTTTTTCATGCGAAAGTAGGACACCGCCAGGTTCTTATCTCCTAAAAACCCGTCAGCATTTTGCTGACGGGTTTTTTTTATTGGGAAAAATTTATGTCACTCGTTTGTGGTCTGGATTTTGGCACCAGTAATTCCACCATTGGCATTAATCTGAATGGTAAAGCTCAACTCGTTCCGCTGGAGTTTGGCGAGCAGCGTTTGCGCTCGGCCATTTTTTACCATAGTGAAACCAGGCAGCTTATTTTTGGCGAACGCGGTGTTACCGATTACCTCAATGGCGAACCTGGCCGGCTAATGATGTCACTCAAATCATTGCTGGGGTCTTCATTATTAAACGATGAAACTCTGGTGGGTAATCAGATGGTGCCCTTTACGGCGATCATCGGCGAATTTATTGGATACTTAAAGCAACAGGCGGAAATATTCGCGGGTGGAGAGATTACCCGGGTCGTCATCGGCCGCCCCGTCGTATTTCATGTCGATCCCGACAGAGATTTATTGGCTCAAAATACGCTGGAAGCTATTGTCCGCACCCAGGGCTTTACTGAAACCCGTTTCCAGTACGAGCCGCTGGCCGCCGGTTTCGCCTACGAAAGTGGTTTAAATCATGAAGAGTTAGTTCTGGTAATTGACATGGGTGGCGGTACGTCCGACTTTTCGATCATAAAACTTGGCGGAAAAAATCCCAGTGAAGACCGTCACGAGGATATTTTAGCGAATCACGGAATTCGCATCGCCGGAACTGATTTTGACAGGCGCTTCAGCTTATCCGCGGTCATGCCATTATTAGGTATGCACTCGCTCATGCGGGGGTCCAGCAGTGACATTCACGTACCGGACGCCATCTATCATGAACTCACTTCCTGGCACCTGCTTCGCAAATTATATGCCGGCAAGGTTATCAATGACGTCAGGCGCATATTACAGGTGGCTTATGAGAAGCCGCTGATCCAGCGATTACTGTCCGTGTTAATCCGACAGGAAGGCCATCGTATTTTGCACGTGATCGAAACTGCCAAAAAACAGCTCAGCGACGATGAGCAAACGCATTTAAATCTGGATTTCATTGAAGCCGAACTGTCGGTAGACGTCACCCGTCCGCAATTTAATGACATGTTGGCTGACTATCGCCAGAAATTATTAACGGCAATTCATGAAACCGTTCACCAGGCGGCTATTCTTCCGGAAAATATTCAGGCAATTTTTTACACGGGCGGAACAACAAAGGTGCCTATTGTCCGCGAAGATATTAATAAAATATTTCCAAACGCTAAAATTATTCAAGGTGATATTTTTGGAAGTGTTGGTTTGGGATTAACTTTAGACGCAATTCGAAAATTTATTTAAAGCAGACGATATTAAATTGAAAAAAAAGAGAGCCCGTGTATGGGCTCTCTCGTGAAATGGCTTTAGTGATCGTGATGATGATCTTGTTTTCCAACGCACAACAAAATTGGACCTTTATTACCATCCATAGAAGCAGGAGCAGGAGACCATTTATTATCGAAAATATTAACAAATCTTGGACTCTCAACTTGGGGTTCGCAGAAAGATTTCTTCGAAGAGCAGAGATCATGATCACCTCCAAAAATGTGATCGTCATCAGTAAAGCAGCCCTTAACAAAAAATGGTTTGTCACTACATACTTTTACGTGCTTACACTTGCCTTTCTTTACTTCCACTTTGATGAAAGCTTTACAATTGCTCCCAAGGACTTCTATCAAGGCATCCTGTTTGGATTGATTAGTAATCAATATGGATTGGCTATCACGATGACCTTGTAAATCGTCCGCTACAGCCAGAGTCGTGGCAGCCATTGTCATGCCAAGAAAGGCTAAAGGTAAAAGAACTTTTTTCATTTAAGTATCCTTACTAAATAAAAATAAACACTAAAGTAATTTTATTATTTAAGATAATAAAATTCACTTTTCCCGAAATGAATTGTATCAGTGGTTTCTACAGAATGCAATAAAATTTTAAAGAAACTTTAAGGAATCACGCACCCAGTAACGAAACCAGTCCATGAAGTAAACAACTAAAGCCGCCGAAGAGTGCTAACCCTGTCAAATATAAAATCAGCATCCACACAAGTCGAGGCATTCGATTGAGCCGGTTATCAATATTCAAAAACATTTTTTACTTTCCCTTTGAAAATATGATACGAATAACCGGTATAAACCAGCAAAATAGGCAACATAATGATCACCCCAAACAACAAAAATCGTAAAGAACTGTCAGGCGCCGCAGCCTGCCAGAGAGTTGTCTGAAAAGGAATCACGTAAGGATAAATACTGATCACAAAACCGATATAAGCACACAGGAATAAAACCACTGCGCACCAAAAAGGCAGCATCTCATCGCGCTTATGAAGTCCCCACAGCATCATTCCCACGGTGATGGCGGAAAGATAAGGCAAAATCATCAATTCCATCCAGTGACTTTCATTGAACCAGCGATGAAAAATCTCCGGACTGAGTTGCGGTGTCCACAAACTGGCGATCCCCATGCCCACGATAACTCCCGCGAGGGCGATATAAGCGAATCGGGTCATTTTTTTAGGTAAAGTTCCCGCGGTTTTTAAAATTAACCGGGTAGATCCCAGCAAACAATAACCAAAAATCAGTCCAACAGCGGTGAATATTGTAAATGGAATGATAATCCCCGACGCTTTAAAACCGCTGATAAAATTACCCAAAACCACACCCTGAATGAGTGTCACCACCAGAGAAGCAGCCGCAAAAATGAAATCCCAAATTTTGCGTGCCGCGCGGCACAGCCTTGAGCCGGAATTCAAACACCACGCCCCGGAACAGCAGCGCGATCACCATTAAAAAAATCGGTAGATAAAATTTAGGCAATAAAACACTGAACGCCAGCGGAAAAGCCCCATAGAGAGAAGCGCCTCCCAGCACCAGCCAGGTTTGATTGCCGTCCCATGTTGGTAGCAGAACGCTCATTGCCTGATCGCGTTCTTCCGGGGTCAGAAAAGGCATGAGCATGCCGGCGCCGAGAGTAAAACCATCGAGTATCACATACATGACAATACAAAACGCAATCACAAACGCCCAGGCTAACGGTAACAGGTCCATTATTTCTCCTCCACCATATAAGAAAAGGGTGAGGCCTCGATATGTAAATCTTCAGGGCCGTGGTGAATAATTTTCCTTAAATAACGAAAATAAAATACCCCAAAGATCAGGCCGTAGACCACGATAATCAGCGCGAAAGAAATAATAATATTATGCAGCGATACCGACGACGCCGATGTTAATGTCCGTAACTGGTTTTGCACGACCCAGGGTTGACGTCCTAATTCAGCGGTAAACCAGCCGGTTAAAATAGCGATAAAACCGGCCGGCGAAAAATAAGCGCAGCAGCGCAGAAACCAGCGGGCATTAAATAATCGCCCCCGCCATAATAACCACACGCCTGTGATCGCCAGCAGTAACATTAAAACGCCTAACCCCACCATAATTCTAAAACTATAAAATACCGGAGCGACCCAAGGCCTGTCAGCCGGCGCTACATTTTTTAATCCCGGCAGTTCACCGTTTAACTGATGGGTGTTAATCAGGCTGCCGAGTTTTGGGATACCGATTTCAGCATCGTTACGTTCTTCCTGCTGACGCGGAATGGCGAATAGAATCAGCGGCGCGCCCTGCTGTGTTTGCCAGTTTGCCTCAATCGCGGCGGTTTTGACAGGCTGATAATGGAGAATATTTAATCCGGCCCGGTCTCCTAAAAAAATTTGCACCGGCACCAGAATGAGTAAAGCGGGCAGCACCCAGCGTAGCGCGGTTTCGGCGAACAGATGATATTTATTTCGTAATAAATAATAGGCGGAAATTCCTGTAATCACCCAGCCGGTGGTGATATAAGCGGAAAGCAGCATGTGCAAATAGCGCGGCCAAACAAGCGGATTGAAAATGACCTGTAGCCAGTCATTCACCACAAATGTTCCGCCGGATAAAGTTGTGCCGGCGGGATACTGCATCCATGAATTGGCGCTTAAAATCCAGAAAGCTGAGAGCGTCACGCCGAGAACGACCAGCAGGGTTGATAAATAATGTAGCCGCGGGCCGACGCGTTCCCAGCCGAAGATCATGACTCCGAGAAAGCCGGCTTCGATAAAAAAAGCCGTTAACACCTCATAAGTAAACAGCCCGCCCAAGGCGGGGCCTACTGCTTTGGTATATTGCGACCAGTTGGTGCCGAGTTGAAATTCCATGACGATTCCCGAAACCACACCCATGCCAAAGGTCAGCGCAAAAATTTTGATCCAGAATTTACAGAGGTTGAAGTAAACAGGATTTTTGGTTTTCAGCCATGCGCCTTCCATAAAAGCGAGAAAAGTGGCGAGTCCGATACTAAAAGCGGGAAATAGAATATGAAAAGCTATGGTAAAAGCAAACTGAATACGCGCAATTGTCACCGCATCAAGAATCATAACCTCTCCTGAGTTTCGGATTAATTCTATTCCTGTTATCTTTTACAGGCAATTGTTATTCCTGCGGAACCGGAATTTATACTTCGCGGCACAAAACCCAGCAATTCCCGCTGGGAATAAAATAAATTTAAGTAGATGAAATATATGAGTAATTTTTCATAAAGAAAAATAATTTTCGTAGAAAATTCTTTGCGCGATGGGGGTTCGCAAGGGGGAGCGCGCGCAGCGCTTCCCCTTCATTCCGAGCATCGGCTCTGCCGAGCGCAGGATATAAATAGGAAGCAATTGCCGCTGTACCCAGCGGGAATTGCTGAACAAAACCCCGTTACGTGTCATTCCAGCGAAAGCTGGAATCCATGGGCTGCAGGGGAAGAGTGGATTCCAGCTTTCGCTGGAATGACACGTAGAAAGTCCGCATTTTGTGTAGTTTGACTTTTTTTCCCTGAGTCAAAAGAACATGTAAATTACTCAGAGCCTTCGCGGGCTATGCTTTCAAGGCATGGTCAGCGGCAAGGAGCGTATTTTCCAATAACATGGCTACGGTCATTTGGCCGACGCCGCCTGGAACGGGGGTGATCCAGCCTGCCCGTTCACGGGCGGATTCAAAGTCAATATCGCCGGTAATTTTGCCACTGGGCAGGCGATTAAATCCCACATCCGCCACCAGAGCGCCCGGTTTAATCCATTCACTCTGTACGACGCCCGTTTTACCAATCGCGGAGACTAGAATATCGGCCGCCTGAACATGCGAGGCCAAATTCCGGGTAAAACGGTGACACACCGTCACCGTGCACTTCGTTAACAATAATTCCAATGCCATGGGCCGCCCCACAATATTGGAAGCGCCCAAAACCACAGCATTCAGGCCGGTTAAATCCTCGCCCGTAGACGCCAGTAACTTCATGACGCCGTAAGGAGTGCAGGGACGCAAAAAAGGCTGGCGTTCGGCAAGAAGACCCATATTAAAAGGATGAAATCCATCCACATCTTTCGCCGGATTAATTTTTTCAAGTAACTCATCCGCGGCGATAGGCGCGGGGAGTGGCAATTGTAATAGAATACCGTGAATGGTGGGGTCTGCATTGCATTGTTCGATCACCGCAGCGATTTCCGATGATGAGCAGGTTTCCGGTAAACGATGGCAATGTGAAAAAATTCCAACTTCCTGACAGGCTTTTTGTTTATGTCCCACATAGCTCAGGGAAGCGGAATTATTGCCCACCAAAATAACGGCCAGACCCGGAGCGGGTAAATTGCGCCGCACGCGATCGCTCACCTTCCGGGCGACATGCTGTTTCATTAAACCGGCTAACGCCGTACCGTCTAATATTTTCGCACTCATAAATTTTTACAGTAGATTGCAAGTGAAGAATTTGCGATTATACTACATATCAATTCTTTTATTCCATGAGAAAATATACAGTGACGTTCCACGCTTGTTATTTGTCCACCTGGCTCAAAAAGGAACCCGGCGCATTACTGGTTGCGATGGAGCGTGCTCAATTAGAGCGTTTGTTGCAGCCCATGACGGGAAATTTTCTGATTCAAATTGGTGGTCTGCCCGAATTAGTCAGAGCCAGTTCTATCCGCTTTAAATGGTTTTTTAACACTCAGGCGAAATCCGGATCTATTCAGGTGGCATTGGATGAGTTACCCTTGTCACCCGAAAGTGTGGATGTGATTATTCTTGTGCATGTCCTGGAATTCATTCCCAGTCCGCCGGTGTTATTGCGCGAAGTTTATCAGGCTCTGGCGCCGGGAGGGCAATTGATTATTGTCAATCTGAATCCCTGGAGTCTCTGGGGACTCAAGCACTGGTTGACCAGTGAACATGATTTACCCTGGAATGGGCACTTTTGGCCTTTGCCGAGAGTGAAACATTGGCTGCGTGATTTAGGATTGCGCATAGTCATGAGCGATACCTTTTGTTTTCGACCGCCGCTGCATAGTCTGCGCAGCTGGCAACGGCTTCTATGGCTGGAAGCGCTAGGCCCTTTTTTTTTCCCGGCGCTGGGAGGATTTTACATATTGGCCGCGCAAAAGCGTGCACCCGGCATGACTCCCATTATACAATCGGGCTGGGCGAAAAAAATCGATCTCAGAAAAGGCATGGAACCTACTATTAGGAACTTAACAAAATATGACCACGATACAGATCATTGAAATTTATTCGGACGGCGCCTGCCGCGGCAATCCAGGCCCTGGTGGATGGGGGGCCGTGCTGCGTTACGGTGAGCAGTACAAGGAAATTTTTGGCGGTGAAGTCATGACTACCAACAACCGCATGGAATTGATGGCTGCCATACAGGCTCTGTCGATTTTAAAAAAACCCTGCCAGGTGATTTTGACCACGGATTCGGAATATGTGCGTCGTGGAATAACGGACTGGATTCATCAATGGAAACGCCGCGGTTGGCGAAACAGTAAAAAACAGCCGGTAAAAAATCAGGACTTATGGCAGCATTTGGATGATGAGGTGACTCGCCATCAAATTGAATGGCGATGGGTTAAAGGTCACAGCGGCCATCCGGAAAATGAGCGGGCCGACCAGCTGGCCAATATGGGAATTGAGGAATTAAGCCTGTAAAATCCCCTCACAAGGAAAATTATGCACCGGCAAATCATATTAGATACTGAAACCACTGGATTATTAACCTCCGACAATCACCGCCTGATCGAAATAGGTTGTCTGGAAATGATTAATCGCCGCTTTACCGGACGGCATTGTCATTATTATCTTAATCCGCAGCGCCCGGTCGATCCTGGCGCGTTCGCAGTGCACGGTTTAAGCGACGGATTTCTGAAAGATAAACCATTATTTAGCGCCGTCCTCGATGAATTACTGGCTTTTATCGAGGGCGCTGAACTGATTATTCATAATGCGCCGTTTGATATTGGTTTTTTAAATCATGAAATAAAATTGCTCGGCCGCGATATGGCGTTGATCGAGGAGCGATGCAAAATACTGGATACCTTAATTCTGGCCCGGAATAAGCATCCCGGGCAGTCTAATAGTTTGGACGCACTGTGCCGGCGGTATCAGATCGATAATTCCCGCCGGGATCTGCATGGCGCACTGATCGACGCCAAATTATTGGGTGAAGTCTATTTGGCGATGACCGGCGGGCAGGACCAATTATTTGCGAATGATGATTTGAGTAAACCCGCGTTAATAACCGAAGACTCAGCCTTTGCCGGCGCAATCAGGACTCAACGGGCGCCGTTACCGGTAATTCAGCCAACGAACGAAGAACTTAAAAATCATCAGGAATTTTTGCAGCTCTTGGCCAAAACCGGCCGATGCCTCTGGAAAGATTAATCTATAGTAACTACTGGCTTTCTAAACAGGCAAACGCAGAACGGTCAATTTTGTCTGATATTCAACGAAAAAGTGATTGAGCAAGCGGAGCATACTACTGTATGTGAGCATTGCGAAAGCGCTTTTTCGTTGAATAGCAGGCAAAAGTGGCCGTTCTCATCTACAAGGCGCAAATTTATAAACCGATATCTTTTCTATAGTGGCAGGTGGGCCATGCGACGGAACTGACCGCCGCATAGGCTTCCTGTCTGGCCGCGGATAAATCCGTACCTAAAGCGGTGACGGCTAATACCCGGCCGCCATTGGTCACGATCTCATGATTATTTATTTGCGTCGCGGCATGAAAAATTTTGCAGGATTCCGGGACGGGACTATCAATATGCCGAATAGGTTCGCCGGTTTGATAGTCGGCAGGATATCCACCCGCCGCCAGTATCACCGCCAGCGCGGGGCGTGAATCCCAATGCGCGGTCATTTCCCCCAGCTTGCCGGCGACAGCGGCCAGGCACAATTCCACCAGGTCGGACTGTAAGCGCATTAAGATCGGCTGAGTTTCCGGATCGCCAAGACGGCAATTAAATTCAAGTACTTTTGGTTCGCCTGCGGGGAGATCATGAGTCCTGCGTATAAAAAGCCAATATAAGGGGTTCCCTGCGCCGCGAAAGCCTGAATAACCGGTTCGATAACCTCGTGAATAATTTGCTGCTCTAATTGCGCCGTGAGTTGCGGCGCTGGTGAATAAGCCCCCATTCCGCCGGTGTTAGGACCCTGGTCGTGATCGTCGCGGCGTTTGTGATCTTTGGAGCTGGCGAGCGGCAGTATGTGGCGCCCATCCGTCATCACGATAAAACTCATTTCTGTCCCGGATAAAAATTCTTCGATGACAATGCTTTGCCCGGCCTCACCGAAGATTTTTTTTTCAAGCATATCGGTGATGGCAGTTTCAGCCTGCGTCAACGTTTCCGCAATGATAACGCCTTTACCTGAGGCTAAACCGTCTGCTTTAATCACCAGCGGTAAGGTTTGTTGACGGGCATAAGCCAGAGCAGCATTTTTATCTGTAAAAACTGCGTAACGCGCTGTGGGAATATTCTGCCGCTGCATAAATTCTTTGCTGAAAATTTTGGAAATTTCTAATTGCGCAACCTGACGGGTGGGACCAAAACAGACGAGTCCCGCGGTTTGAAAGGCATCGGTCACCCCGGCTGCCAGGGCGGCCTCCGGACCAACGATAGTGAGGTCAATTGCTTCCCGGCGGGCGAATGCCAATAAAGAATCCACATCGACGGCGGAAAGGTTTATATTTTTCACTTTATTTTCGCGCCCGGTGCCGGCGTTACCCGGCGCCACCCACACCTGTTTTACGTGAGGGGATTGGGCCGCCTTCCATGCCAGCGCGTGCTCACGCCCGCCCGAACCAATAATCAATACTTTCAGATTTTGCATGATGGTGATACCTTTTTTTAGTGGCGAAAGTGGCGGGTGCCTGTGAATATCATCGCGATGCCATAATCATTGGCGGCTTTGATAACTTCGGCGTCGCGTTTGGAACCGCCCGGTTGAATGATGGCGCGTATACCGGCTTCGGCAATCACGGTCAAACCATCCGCGAATGGAAAAAAAGCATCCGATGCAGCCACCGCACCGTTCAGGGCCAGCTGCATGCGCTGCGCTTTTAAAACAGCGATCTCTGCACTAAAAACCCGGCTGGTTTGACCGCCGCCGATGCCCAAAGTGGTTTGACCTTTTGCTAAAACGATGGCGTTCGATTTAACGAACTGCGCGACCTTCCATGCAAAAATTAAATCCTGCCATTCCTCCGAGGTGGGTTGGCGATGGGTCACTGCGGATAATTCCGTGAGCGCACGGTTTTCCAGATCTTCCTGTTGCACCAGTAAACCACCGCTGATCGAACGCATTAACAACGTGGGTGATGTTTCCAAACGAGGTCCGCACGCTAATATTCGCCATAACGGTTTGGCTTTAAATAAAGCCAGGGCTTCTTCCTGAATGGCGGGGGTAAGAATAACTTCCACTAAAGATTGCCCCAGAATGGCTTGGGCCGTTTCCACATCGATATCCTGATTAGTCGCGATAATTCCACCAAACGCGGAAGTGGGATCCGCCATTAACGCCTGTCGATAAGCCTGTACCAGATATGGCGCCTGAGCGACTCCGCAGGGAGTGGCGTGCTTGATGATAGCGCAGGCCGCGGTGCAGGATCGAATGCGCGTATACAATGGAGGGCCGCGTCGCTATCTAAAAGATTATTATAGGACAGCGGTTTTCCCTGCAGTAAGTGCGCGGTGGCCAGGGTCTGAGGGACGGCAGGGGTATTTACATAAAGAGCAGCCGCCTGATGGGGATTTTCCCCGTAACGTAAATCCATTTTTTTTTGATATTGCGGTTGGAAATAGTGAGGAAAAATGACATCGTCGCTGGGAGTATTATCAGTTTGACAGAAATAATTAGAAATGATCCGATCATATTCCCCGGTGTGTGCGAAAACTTTTTGTGCCAGCCTTCGCCGGGTGTTGAGGCTGGTTTGACCATATTTTTGAATATCATCCCAGACCCTAGGATAGTCTTTGGGGTCGACAATCACAGTGACCGCAAGGTGATTTTTTGCTGCGGCACGCAACATGGCAGGTCCGCCAATATCAATTTGCTCCACAGCTTCTTCAAAAGTACAATTGGCCCGTGCCACGGTTTCCTGAAATGGATATAAATTCACGATGACTAAATCAATAGGTTCAATGTGATGAGCCAGCAGCACTTCCTCATCGATTCCCGGACGTCTCAGCAGTCCCGCATAAATTTTTGGATGCAGGGTTTTTACCCTTCCTCCCATAATTTCGGGAAAGCCAGTATAATCGGGAACGGTTGTTAGTGGGATTCCATGTTCGTTGAGGAGACTAGCGGTGCCGCCAGTAGCAAGAATTTCAATACCACTGGCGATTAATTGACGCGCAAATGGAACGAGTCCTGTTTTATTCGATACGCTGATTAAAGCGCGCCGAATGAGGGTTGGCTCATTCATGGGCTCTGATTTTGAAAAGATCGTACTGTGCCATTTTTTTACGTAATGTGCCTCGGCTAATCCCCAATATTTTTGCTGCTTTGCTTTGATTTTGGCCGGTATATTGCAATACCATTTCCAGCATCGGCTGCTCCACCTCCGCCAATACCATTTCATAAAGATTCGCGGGGGCCTGTCCTTCGAGACGAATAAAGTATTGCCGTAGTGATTCACGTACACTATTACGCAATGATTGATTGTTAATGCTGGCAGGTATGTCGGCTAGCATCGTAGCGGTATCATCAAGGGTTGGCGTCATTCCTTTCAAGGGTATCACTCCTTTAGTTAAACATGATTTGTGCAAAATGCACACCTGGCGCACAAGCGTCCTCTAGTGCGGATGCCATAAACTGGCAATACAATGACCATTATACCCCCCGACTCTAAACGATACAAGGGGCGCAGCGGCTCCCGCCAGGGCTGTCCCAAGTTTTTAATTAAAACATGCGCGGCCCCCCTAAAAGCACAAAAACCCCCTCCGCGGTATTCCCGGCATCCGCCCAAAGGCTCGCAGGATCTTCACTGCGGGTCCTGTCAGACTCCACTCAGGCCCCGTGCTCGCTACGCGTGATAGCAGGCGCATAGCACGGTTAGAAAGATTGTGCCGTGAAGCTATTCAGAGCGCATGGGTAGAGCCAATCCGCTTCACTGCGCGCGCGGCCTGAGTTCCGTCTGCCACCCGCGCTCATTGCGAATGGGCGGATGGCCGGGAATACCGCTATGTGCCACGTCGAAGTTTCCCTCAGGAATGCATCCCTGAAATCAGAGGCGAATCATCTCGCTATCCCAAACCAAAGTAGGGCAATTTAAGTAATGAGTATAAGGTTTTATCCTTTAACAAGTGCCTTATGTAAAATCATATCTATGATCCCAAAAAAGCGAAAAAACCGAAATTCATCTGTATTTCCTTATAAACCATAACCTGATTGCATCCCATTCTTAAGCGGTACATTGAATCAATTTTGCCATATTGTCGTCACTGCCTATTAATAGTTTTCGTAAAGTTTTAAGCGCGCTATTTTTGCATTGCCGATTCGATATTCGCAAATTTGTTGGAATTTTTTTAATAGATTCAGTCCAAAACGTCTAATCTGGCAGCCTGTAAAATGACACGGGCATCTGCAACTACTCATAAAATATCGTACTTCTCGACTTTCCTGACCCTAGGAATACTGGAATAACAGATACTCCCAACAGCGATGATGCTCTTGAGCCGCTCCACTCTTTTCGATGACTCAACCACTTATTTTTTGGGATCTTTTTTGGGATCATGGATATGATTTTACATAAGGCACTTGTTAAAGGGTAAAACCTTATATTCGTTACTTGAATTGCCCTACTTTGGTTTGGGATAGCGAGATGATTCGCCTCTGATTTCAGGGATGCATTCCTGAAGAAAATTTTGACGTGGCACATAGCGGTATTCCCGGCCATCCGCCCATTCGCAATGAGCGCGGGTGGCAGACGGAACTCAGGCCGCGCGCGCAGTGAAGCGGACAGGCTCCCCTCATGCGCTCTGAATAGCTCCGCTGCACAATCTCTCTAACCGTGCTATGCGCCTGCTATCACGCGTAGCGAGCACGGGGCCTGAGTGGAGTCTGACAGGACCCGCAGTGAAGATCCTGCGAGCCTTTGGGCGGATGCCGGGAATACCGCGGAGGTGGTTTTTGTGCTTTTAGGGGGGGCGCGCATGTTTTAATTAAAAACTTGGGACAGCCATACGGCTCCCGCTGAGTACAGCGGTAGCCGCTTTCTGTTTTGATCCTGCGCGAGGCAAAGCCTCTGCTCGGAATGGGAGGAGCGCTGCGCAACTCCCCCTTGCGAACCCCCATCGCGATAGGAGAGTTCCCTTCAGCGGGAACTCCTGTCGCCTTTTTGATTCCAGTCTTAGTCGCGTAATTCAACTTTGAAGTGTAATATTTAGAAATATGAAAAAAAATATATCTGTTGTTGTCGGCCTGATATTTAATGAGCGCGAAGAAATTTTGCTTGCCTGGCGCGAATCGTGGAAAATGCCCGGAAATTGTTGGGAATTTCCGGGCGGAAAAATAGAGCATGGTGAAAATGGATACCAGGCTCTGTGCAGGGAGCTTACTGAAGAAATTGGCATTACTGTGCTGAAAGCCACAATTTTACCGAGTATTTGTCATCAATATGATACTTTCCAGGTGACTTTGTATCCGTGGAAAATCGACAGTTATGAGGGGATTCCGCGAGGCATGGAAGGTCAAATGATTTTATGGAGCTCCCTGGATCAATTAACTTCAGTGATTTTGCCCGCAGCAAATTACACCATTGTGGATTTCCTGTTAGCTCAAAAAAGCCTTTAATTCCTGTACCAATTCCATTTTAAAATTAGTTTACATTTTTTTTCTCCAGAGTGTTGCAATCAAAAATAATTATGTTTAGAATGGTTTTCAGCTGGCAACGGGTGCCAGTTACTTAGTTAACTAATTTTTTCAATAAGGAAATTTTTATGAAGAAAAAACTGATATCTTCCACAGCTATCGCCTTATTATTCAGCGCTTCTGCTGTATTTGCAGGTGGCCCTGAGATGGTGATAGTTGGGCCAAGCCCGTTTGACGGCTTTTTTATTGGCGGCTTTGGCAGTTTCCACCAAGTTGGTTTTGACATCGATGGTTCAACCGTTGTAGTGAAAAACAAAAACAACAAGACAACCACTCATACATTAGCTACTCAGGATGGTGGCGATACTGACACCACCGGGTACTATGGTGTTAGAGGTGGTTGGGGCAAAGTATTCATGAATAGATGGTACGCCGGCGTGGAAGGATTTGCCGAATTCGGCAATGCGGATGGCGATATCAGCACCACCGTTTTCCCTTCTGCTAATTCGACCAATGGTTCGATAAACTTTACCAATTCCGCGCGTATTAATACGGATTATGGCGTTAACGCGCGTCTGGGTGCTTTGCTGTCCCCGACAACACTCGGTTATGCGATATTAGGTGCTGAGTGGGCAAATGTAAAAGCCTGCGTAAACGGCACTACTGATGGAGGTAATTCTACCTTTGTAAGTAGCTGCAATTCTGAGACCAAGCCTGGTTTCTTATGGGGGTTTGGCGCTGAACAAATGATCTGGAGAAGTGTTTCGATATTTGCACAATATACTTATGTTGATCTCCAGAGTGTGAGCGTCAGTAGTACGGACAATATGGATTCCCACCATGACGATGGAGTATCAGCAGGGGATTGTGATCACGAGAAGTCTGGCATTCAATTTAACAACTCGGTTAAAACGCAAATCAGCGCCTTCACCGGTGGTTTGATTTTTCGCTTTGGCGCAAACTTGTTCTAAGAGAAGAAAAAACTCACTTTGTGAGGGAAGAAAGGGGGAAATTATTTCCCCTTTTTTTTGCCTAAATTTTAAGTCCCGTTAGTGGATGTTCACGTTTACACTACTATATATATACGACTAAAAGGGAAACGTTTGTTATATACTCAAAGCGATTGGGTTTTCGATGTTCTAGCATCCCATTGACCTGTCATCTTTAAACGTTACTCACTCGAAAAACCTTGAAATACGGCTAGTATTCCTGCGGTTTTTCTCAATCGTAACGTTTAAATCTGACAGGTCACTGGGCGCTATAACACCGAAAACCCAATCGCTTTGAGTATATAAAAATTAATTTTTTTATTTTTTGTTCAAATAATAAAATTTCTGGTTATGGTCATTAATAACTCATATTTTGCTGAAAATTAAAGCACGTTTTCAAATATTGATAATATATTTTTCAATTACTGTGCAATGAGAAAACAAAAAATAAAATTTCAGTGGCTTAACAAGCCTGAATTTTTTTTTAGTCCTTTGAAAAGATTTAAATAAGTTGTTGCATTTAAAAAACGTCTCTGCTACAGTTACGAAAAACTGACAAGGTTTGTCGGTTACAAGTTTAACTGAACTGATTTTATCAAAAGGAAATTTATATGAAGAAAAAAATCATTTATTCTTCTGCGTTGGCGGCATTATTGAGTGCTTCGTCAATTGCTCTAGCGGGAGGTCCGGAGTTCATACCGGTAGAAGATTACTTCAGCGGTTTTTATATTGGTGGTACCGGTGCTTTACATCATGCCGATATGGAAGGCAGCACCACAACTAATTTCGCAGGGCTGACTGTGACAGGTCCCTTCGGTGTAGTGACTACAATTCCAGCACAGACACTGGCTATGAATGATTTAAGTGGCAGATCTCTCGATGGTTATGGTGGTATTCAAGGCGGTTTTGGTTGGACGTTTAATCACCAATGGTATTTAGGTATCATCGGTTTTGGTGAATTTGGTAAACAAAGTAGCAGCCAATCTACAAATAAGACTTTGGTCAATTTTGATGCCTTCAACGGCACTTTTACTAATCTCACGACTGCAAATACAAACCTTCACATACAAGTCGAGAGTAATTATGGCGTGGCTGCCAAACTCGGTTGGGTTGTCGCTCCCCGTACAATGGTATACGGTAAAGTGGGTGCGAGCTGGGCTAATATTGAAGTCGATGAATCCTCTTCGGCGGCTAATGATTTTACCATCAGTGCTATTGGAGTCCCTTTATTCAATGATACCGCGCAAATCACCAATCCCGGGTCTTCAGGTGAGCAAACCAAGTTAGGATTGTTGTTAGGCATTGGCTTTGAACAATTTGTTTATCAGGACTTTGTATCTGTGAATGTGGAATATGACTACGTCAATTACGGTTCCGTCAATACTAATCCAACTGTCCTGACTTTTACTAATACTCAAACGACTATTGGAACTCCGACGGAGGTTACCGAAGGCCCTGTAGACACGAATTTCTCTTCGTCTGGCAGCGCGAAAGCGACAATCAATTCTTTCCTGGCGGGTATTAATTTCTACTTTGGCCGGAATTGGTTCTAAGGAGTTACGAACGGAATCGCATATTTGTGGTTCGTTTTTTTAATTGGATTTTTTTAAAAGGAAGATTTTATGAAGAAAAAATTGATAAACCCTTTAGTGTTGACAGCATTAATTAGTGCATCGTCAGTAGCTTTCGCGGGGGGGCCAGAATATTTACCTCCGCCTGATTACTTCAGCGGTTTCTATATCGGCGGTATGGGTGGTGTTAACCACATGACATACGATGGCACCTCATCGGTCGACCAGGCGGAAGCCCTGACAGGGCCCTTTGGATTTATCCAGTTTATTGCAGAAGGTCCTTTGGATCAGGTACAGCTCCAGGGCGGCGGCTGGGGTGGCTTCGGAGGACTCCAGGGCGGTTTCGGTAAAGAAGTTGGCGGTGGTCAATATTACGTCGGTGTGGTAGGTTGGGGTGATTGGGGTACTGCATCGGATACCAACAGTCAGGACAATGACTTCAATGCCAGCGTCGTTATTCCATCCATTCTGTTGCCTCCTCCCATCTTTAGGCAACCAACAGAAATCGATGTTACGGCTAATGCGAATGTTTCAACGACTGTGAAAATCACCGATGAGACGGGTGTAGCGGCTAAATTAGGTTGGATAGTTGCGCCTCGCAGTATGATTTATGGAAAAATCGGCGCTGAGTGGGCAAATATTAAAGTCTCTAATAGTGTCAATGCAAGCAATTCTGTTACTGTGACTAATCTGAACACTTCGCCTCCATCAACGATAGCATCCTTTCAGACTCAGTTCCAGGGTTCTTCCAGCAGTACTAACTTTAATCCGGGTGTTGTAGTAGGCTTGGGTTTTGAGCAATTTGTGTATGAAGATGTGGTTTCCCTGAACGTTGAGTATGACTATAGTAATTTTGGAAGCGTCAGCACGGGTCCCGCAACTATTACAGCGCAAATATTTAACACAACCTCAGGATCAGCGGTTCCAGTGACTCAACCGTTTAATACTAAAGCAACAACACAGGCAAACATTACCGGCGTGCAGGTCAGCAAATTGCTGGCAGGTCTGAACTTTTACTTCGGCAGAAACTGGTTTTAAAATCGGTCTTTGTTGAAAGAAAGTGTTTTGAGAAAAGGAGGAATTTAATTCCTCCTTTTTATTTAAGGGCTTGTAAAAAAATAACTTACCCTATAAATTGTTGGATAGCGAACTGAACTTTTAACTCAGAGTTTGCAACAGGTCAGCATAAAATTAATGGAATAGGCAATCTGCTGAGGTCTACCACCAGCTCTGATAGTTGGGTTTAACAAAACGAATAGATAAACGACGACCGCCTGCGCTTATCTCTGCGTAAACGCCAAGTTTCACCGGCACGGCTACACGTATTAACTGGGGGAGCAAAGTAGAGTCCAGAGTTTGATGGTAGAAACCATTTTCAGTAATCACGGCCTGCGGCATGGCGCTACTGCGTGCCAGATCGACCACCAAATGTGCGATCTCCGGTAACGGGTGTAAAGCATCCGCCCATTGACTCAATTCCCGACTGCGCAATTCACACGGCTGCTCCAGCCATAGCGCAAAAGTGGGAACATGATGAAGGAAAATTCCTCCCGGATTCGCTAATTGGGGGCGAAGCTGTGTCAGGAAATCATTGCTGCGTAAGGCTTCCGCGATCCGGCCTGGTAAATGATTCAGTTGATGAATCAGCCTGTCCAGATGTTTAAGGATGGATTGCAAACGCTGCCCATCGACTTGCGGAAACCTCTCCAACTGACCCAGAGATGTTGCATATTGAGTGAGCATTTGCATCAATTTTGATTTAAGATCGGGCCGGTCCATGACTTCGACCAGGCGCAGTAACGTAATCAGGGCAATTTCAGAACCGCGGGTAGATTGATTGGCTAAATATTCATGGAGCTGTAAGATAAGTTGTTCCAGACGTAAACAAATACGGAGATGTTCATTGAGCGGTTGCTCAAAAATGACGACATTATCTGACGTAGTGGATTCAGGCATAATTATTGCCTAAAAAAGCGGGTACTATCAATCGGAATTTCGGGTTCGGTGGATCGACAGGGATTGGTATCCAGCCCCCCTCGCCGAGTATAATGTGCTGAAACTGTCAGCGCTTGAGGTTGGCAATAGCGCAGAATGTCCATAAAGACACGTTCCACACAATGTTCGTTGAATTCATTATGATGGCGATAGGAAATTAAATATTTTAATAACTGCTCATGATTAATTTTTGGACCTGTGTATGAGACCCGGATGCTGCCCCAATCCGGCTGCCCGGTTCCTAAACAATTGGATTTGAATAAATCAGAGTAAAGTGTTTCCGTGGCTATTTCTTTTTCAACGGCAAGAAGTTCAGGATTCACAGAATACTGATCTACCTCTATGTCCAGAGTGTCCAGACAAATTCCGTTCAGATGCCCCAACTCGCAAGAATGAATACCCGTTAAAGGCGCAACCTCCAGCATCACTGGCGCCTGCACGCAATTGCCGAGGTCCTGCTCCAGGATAAAACTGACTGCCTCCAGACTGTCGAAGCGAGTTTGATGAAAAGAATTTAAATAAAGTTTAAACGATTTCGACTCGATAATGTTAGGAGACCCGCAAGGCCAAACAAACTGGGCAATCGCACTGATGGGTTTTCCCTTGGGATTCAGCCATGAAAACTCATAGGCGTTCCATAAATCATATCCGTAAAAGGGCGGTTGGTCCATAATCCCCAACGATTCACGAAACGGCGCTCGGGCTATTGGAAATAATAAATCAGCCCGATAATCCCCGCTGTAAGTGGCGGATTTTCCCAGGGGTGATTGACCAATAATGAGATGCGTTTCCATGCCCAAAGTATATTCAGACCGCTGCCATTTGTAAATACTGAAGGTGCAGTTTTTTTACCCGGTCTTTCAGAACGTCCAGGTTCTGGTCGTTAATAATGACGTCATCGGCTATCGCGAGACGCTTTTCCCGGTCGCTTTGTGCTGCGATGATAAGGTCGATATCGGCAGGTGAAACGAGATCTCGCCTGGCCGCCCATTTTTTTCGGGATGCTTCGGGGGCGTCGACGACACAGATACGATCCAGAAAGTCGATGGAGAAAAACGTTTCTGTGAGCAGAGGAATAACCGCGACACAGTAAGGTGAGGTGACGCACCTGATCTGTTCACGCATGGCATTTAAAATAAGCGGATGAAGCGTATTTTCCAGCCACGCTTTTGCCTCTGGATTTTTAAAGATGGCGCTGCGTAATTTTTTACGGTCCAGTTCTCCGGAAGCGTTCAAAATCCCTTCCCCAAAGTGGGCGACAACAGCGTCATAACCTGTTGAACCTGGTTCAGTCACTTCCCGCGCGATGACATCAGCGTCGATTACCGCGATACCCCATTGAGCGAAAAAATTAGCGACCGTTGTTTTGCCGCTACCAATTCCCCCTGTTAAACCGATAACCACTGTATACTCCAGTTGTTGAGCAGCGGTTCAAACATTAAAACCAGCCAGCCCGAAACGGCAAGCCAGGGGCCAAAAGGCAACGGCTGATCTCGCTGTACTTTTTTCAAAAATAATAACACCAGCGTGACCACGACGCTCAACAGCACAGCAATCAATAAAATCTGAAACATGGGGAGGATACCTACCCATGCGCCAAACATTGACAACATTTTGAAATCCCCATTGCCCATTCCCTTTTTTTTGCGAATCAGTTTGAATAGAGATGCGGCCACCGCCAGGAAACAATAACCAATAATGGCTGCCAGCACCGCCTCGGGTAAAGATGTAAAAAGGTAATGGATATTAAGGATTAACCCGATCCACATTAAAGAAATGGTGATCGTATCGGGTAAAATTTGTGTTTTCCAATCGATCCCGGCCAAAACAATCAAACCCCAGGTTATTAACCAGAGAGCAAAAGTTTTAACCTGCCAACCCCATTGAAAGAAAACCGCTAAAGTAGTCAGTACTGTAATCAGTTCAACGAGTGGATACTGGATAGAAATGCGCTGGTGGCAAAATTTGCAGCGGCCTGTTAGCAATAAATAACTGATTAAAGGAATATTATACCAGATAGCCAGAAGCTTTTTGCAGAGAGGGCAATGCGAAGGCGGTAGCGCCAGATTAAAAGTGGTTGAGGTCGGCTCGGATGGCAATTCCAGGAATTCCCGGCAATCGGCGCGCCAGCCGCGCATCAGCATTTCAGGATAGCGAGAGATCACTACATTAAAAAAACTGCCCAAGCATAGGCTGATAAGTGTCAAGAGAATTATGCTAAAAATGGGGTGAGTTTGTAAAAAAATCATTGATTTAATTTATCATAACAAGGGTGATGAAGGTACCGAAAAATCCATATGGAAATCAGCGCCCAAAAAGCGCATCCCAACCATAAACCCCGGGAGGTGAAATGATGCATCAGCATTGCGCCCGACCAGGGACCCAAGAGCAATCCCGCATTCAGACTGGTTGTAAAGATCGACATATAGTTGCCGCGACTGTTTTCGGGAGCAATTTCAGCGATATAAGAATTGGCTGCCGGAAACAAAATCATTTCACCGATGGACCATAGTACAGTCAGAAACAAAACATGCCAGGGCAAAGACGCAAAAAGCATGCAGCCGAAACCCAGACCAAGGAACAGACTACCGACGGTCAGGCTACGCTTTGGAGTCCACGACAATGTTGCGATATTGACGGGCAGTTCAAAAAATACGATCATCAGCGTGTTGACGGTAAACAGCAGGCCATAAAAACTAAAGGAAAGATGCAGATCCTGATGCACAAACACCGGCATTGTCGACGAGTTTTGATAAAAAACCATACAAACCGGTATCATTCCCAGAGCCAAAATTTTCAATGCCCTGTCATTCTTTAAAGCTTTTAAACCGAGAGCCAGATTAATGGGCGATGTTTGTGGAGGAGGATAATTGGGTCTGCATTTATACATTAACCCGAATATGAGTATGACGCCGGCGATAATATTGGCGGCGCCATTGAAAAAAAATAACATCGGAAAAGAATAGCTCACCAGAAATCCGCCGATCACCGGTCCAATACTCATTCCCAGGTTCCATGCTAACCGGTAAATCGAAAAGGTAATTTTATAACTGTCGCGGGGCGCGATATGAGTTAATTCAGTCTGCGCCGCCGGCCGGTACAGACCAAATACCAAACCCCAAAAAATACACATGATTAGAATGGCTAAAAATTTATGCAGAAAGGGAATCAAAATCAGGACGAAGGCGTTGCCAAATAAAACGACTATCATTAATCGGGCAGCTCCCACACGGTCAGCAATGCTGCCTGCGAAAATTCCACTGAGTAACAGACCCGCGCAGCAGGAAGCGTAGATCAAAGAAGCTTTCGGCAACGTAAAATGAAAATGAAGTGTCAGATAAGGGACCAGGAACACCATGGCCATATTGCCCAATTGATTTATCAGGGTAGCGGAAATGATAACCCAAAAAGAGGAAGATAATTGTTTAATATGAGTGAAACTATGTCTGAGTGCCGTCATAAATCGTATTGAGTATAAAGTAAAATTTAATAAATGTGTATGCCTATAGAGCCGCCCCTAATTTGAAGACAGGCAAATACATGGCAATAATAAGTCCTCCGGTGATTATTGCCAGTATCATCATCACGGCGGGCTCCAGCCATTTGCTGAAATAGTCAATGGTGCGATCCAGGGAAATTTGTTGTCCGTCGGCTATTTTTTCCAGCATAATCGACAATTGCCCGGTATTTTCTCCGACGGCAACCATTTGTGTGATTCGCGAAGAAAAACAGGTGTGAATGGATAAAGCCTGATTAAAAGCGCCGCCGGCAATAACGCTCTGGATGACATCCTCCATTTGACTCTGTATTTTCTGATTAGATATGGATTTACCTGCAATTCGCAGCGCATCCACTAACGACAGTCCTGCTCTCAACAGAGTGGCTAATAACCGCGTCCAGCGGGCAAGGAACGCGACAGTTAATAACCTTCCCACCATCGGAAGTCTTAACAGTAGTTTATCGCGCCACAGTTGGGCTTTGACAAAATGGCGAAGAGAGTACCGGCAACAGGCGACGGTAATAAAGACAAGAAACAGGAATTTTTTAGCATGAACTTGTAATGCATTAGAAATTTGAATGACGATTTTTGTAAATTCGGGTAATTGAGCGCCGAAACTATTAAAGATACTTTTAAATTGCGGTACGACAAATATTAACAATCCTATCGTGATTAGGGTCGCAACCGCCGCCACTGCCGCCGGATAAAATAAGGCCTTAGCGATTTTAGCGCGCAGCGCCAGCAATTTTTCCTGGTAATCCGCCAACTGAATTAACATTTTTCCCAATGTACCGGACTGTTCGCCGGCCTCGATGAGGGCGCAGTAAACTTTATCAAAAAATAGTGGAAAATGATTCAGGGATTCCGCCAGACTCATTCCATTTTCAATATTTTTTTTAATTAAGATGACCAGGTTTTCCAGATCAGTATGACACTCCTCATGAACAGTTATTTTCAGCGCCGTGACTAAATCGACATCGGCCTGACAGAGAATGCCCAATTGATGAGTGAATTCAGCCAGTTGTCTCATGGAAATTTTTTGAAATTTTCTGAAAAGTAGTGACTGTTTTTTGATTTTTGTCACCACAATACCTTTATTCTGAAGTTGATTATAAAGTTCACGGCAATTAGCGGCGCTTTGTTGATCCTGCACCCGCTGACCCGCTGCATTGATTCCTTGCCATTCGTAGAGATTAATCATGAGCCACTACCCGGTAAACTTCATCCATAGTCGTAATACCTTGCTGCACTTTTTGCAGTGCGATTTCCCACAGGTTCTGCATCCCCTCGCGCGTTGCCTCAGAGGCGATTTCAGCCAGATTGGATTGCAGGATAAGGGAACTAAGCCCTTTTGTAATCGGCATAAATTCAAACAGGCCCTGGCGGCCGTTATAACCATCCACGCAATAATGACAACCTTTTTGCTGACAATGAATACACAATTTTCGGACCAGCCGCTGCGCGATAATCAGACGCAGTGAACTGGCCAAATTGAACGGCGCAATACCCATGTTAATCAGACGAATTAAAGTATCCGGAGCGCTGTTGGTATGTAAGGTCGACAAAACCAGATGACCGGTTTGAGCAGCACGGATAGCAATCTCGGCGGTTTCTCTGTCGCGAATTTCTCCCACCATGATAATATCCGGGTCCTGACGGAGAAATGCTTTCAGCACGCTGGCGAAAGTGAGTCCCGCCTTCTCATGAATATTCACCTGATTGATACCGGACAGCTGGATTTCGACAGGTTCTTCTGCTGTGGAAATATTATGGGTTTTGCGGTTAAGATGTTCGAGCGCGGTATATAGTGTAATTGTTTTCCCGCTTCCCGTCGGACCCGTTACCAGAATGAGTCCTTGTGGTTGGGAGAGAGCGTTCTGCAATAGCGTTTGATCGCGTGGGGACAACCCGAGTTCTTCGATAGTTAATAATTTTTTGTTAGAGTCGAGCAGTCGTATGACGATTTTTTCGCCGAAGAGAGTGGGACAACTGCTAAGACGGCAGTCTCTGGTTTGGCCATTAATAGCTGTGAAGGTAAAGCGTCCATCCTGCGGTAAGCGGCGTTCGGAAATATCGCATTGAGCCAGAATCTTTAAGCGGCTGATAATAGAACTGGATAAATGCGGCGGCGCCCGGGTAATTTCGTGTAAAATTCCATCAATCCTCATCCGCACGCGATAAATATCCGCCTGTGGTTCGCAATGAATATCTGAAGCGTTACGATGTATGGCGTCCGTGAGAACCTGCTCGACGAAAGTGACCGCAGGGGTGGCCTGGTGAAAATCACCCATGAATTGCCCGATAACCTACAGAAAAATTGGTTCAAATTTTATTCTTTAAAAATTCGATCCTATCTCAATAAAATTTGTTGTTCCGTTTTTTCTTATTTTAAATTAGTATCTTTTGCATTACTATGTATTGGGTAATTCAAAAGGAATATTTAATTATGGAAAATTTTAAAAGCCCGGTTAAAAAGCTCACTGTGTTTTTTAAACATAGCCGGGATAAATGGAAAGAAAAATGTAAACAAGCCATGCTGGATATTCGAAGCCAGAAGAAACGCATTGAATTTTTGGAAACAAGTAAAGCAGAATTAAAGTCTCGATTAAAGGAATTAAAAGCACAAAATAAGCAATTACAAGATGATATTAAAAAATCTGAAGCTGGTAAAAAAAAATTACTGAAAAATTAGACAGCGCGACAGCATTCATTGAAAATGAAAGCAACAGAAAGATGACGGCATTAGTAAACAGTCGGAATAATTTATTTTACCATCATTATTCTGCGATACAAATCTTTTATTTTATATCTCTTGTGATGACAGCGATTGGACTTCGCGCAAGCTGTCGTGCCATTGAAATTAGCGCCCGTATTTTTGGCGTAGACATGTCAATACCCTCCTGGTATTCAGGTCGTCTGTGGTTGATGCGATTAGGTTATTACAAATTGAATAGGGCAAAAATAAAAGCGGATGATTGGATATGGATCATTGATCATTCAGTGCAAATTGGAGAAGAAAAAATGCCTGGTCATATTAGGTATTCGTTTATCCGATTTACCTATTGGTAAATCTTTGAGATACGAGGATGTTGAACCAATCGAGCTTATTCCGGTGACGAAATCTAATGGCGAAAAGGTATATGAGCAATTAAATGCAACCGCTAAAAAAACAGGTATCCCAGCGGAAATTGTTGCAGATAAAGGCACTGACATAAAATCCGGCATTAATCGTTTTTGTGCTGAGCATCAAAACACGCGTTATATTTACGACATAAAGCACGCACTGGCTACTTTATTAAAAAATATATTAGAACATTGTGAAGTATGGAAAGCGTTTATTAAACTATGCCAGTCGACAAAAAATCATCTTCAGCAAACAGAGTTAGCCTACTTATCTCCACCAAACCAAAAATCAAAATCACGATATATGAATATTGAAACATTGATAAATTGGAGTAGTCATATAATTCTTCTGTTAGAAAATAAAAATACATCGAAAAAAATACGTGAGAAATTTGTCTGGGTGAATGAATATAGATTTGCAATAAGCAGATGGAGAAATATGATGTGTGCTGTTTCGTGCACAGAAAATTTCGTTAGAAATAATGGTTTATATACAAATGCTCATCTTGACTTGCAAAGAGTACTGGAAGAATTAAAACTTTCAGATCATGCAGATATATTTAATCAGAAAATGATCGCGCTTGTTGAAAAAGAATCATCTTATGCAAAACCAAAAGAACGTTTGTTAGGTAGCAGTGAAATTATTGAATCATTATTTGGGAAGCAGAAAAATATTGAAAAACAACAGGCAAAAAATGGTTTTACTGGATTGTTATTATCTCTGGCAGCTTGCGTCTCAAAAACAACAATAGATGTGATTAAAAATGCAATGGAATCAGTAAAAACAAAAACTATAATTGAATGGCATAAAAAAAATATTGGAAAATCAGTTCAGGCGAAAAGAATTTCAGCGTTTCGTTTTCCAAAAATATTGGAACAAAAAGCGTACCAAGAATTATTTGTTTCTACTGGATGATTTTCACCAGGCCACCGCAGGGGTATCGAGAGATTCTACACTGGTATAATTTTTTGTAGATAATAGCCTGTTAATAAGATTGGTGAGCTGGTCAAAGGGCGCCATCACCGGCTGAACCGGCAAACCGGTTTGATATTGAATATCTTCCAGAAATGAAAAATCGTCTGGATCGCATACCGCCACCAGTAATTGCTGGTGTTCCTGAGCGATGGGCAGTACGGCATGGAGTTGAATCATTTTTTGATTGATGAGAGCCAGAGGCAGCTTTTCACAGGAAAAGCCTGACAATTCGCGGTGTGGGAGGCCGAAATAGCGTGCGCATGCCTGACTAATGATGGAAGGCTCGACTGGAAAATGCTGTAACACATACATGAGTAGAGACTGATTGTTTTTTTGCGCATGTTTCAGGGTTTCCTGTAATTGTATTTCCGGGATTATATTGGCCTGAAGAAGAACCAGCGCCAGGCGGGGTAATTGAGATTTAGTGTGCATAGCCTGCTTCCACTCCGCCGCCGCTGCTGACCCAAATGAGCACATCGTTGTCGATGGAGGGGGTCAGAATATAAGTATCGCTCGGTGTAATACCATTTTTAGCGCGCGGGGTAACGGTAATAACGCCCGGTCCGTTGACAGTGATATTATCAATTAATCCGGCGCCTTGATTACTGGCAATAGGATCAGGAACCCCGTTTTCTCCCGCCTGACAGTTTTCAAGACCACTGGATGTTTGATAGCACTCCTCGACGCCCACTTTAAATGGCGCCGCAGCTCCAACAACTTCGGTGTAGTGAGCGCGCCGTGTATATTTTTGATAGGAAGGGATAGCGATGGCGACGAGAATTCCAATGATAGCCACCACGATCATTAATTCGATCAAGGTGAAACCGGGCGATTGCAATTTATTAAAAATTTTCATAGCTATTTCCTGAAACAGTGAAGCCTAATCGTTTTGAATATAGGCTACCTTAACTATATCGCCAGGCAATACCGGGATTTTTTTTTAAAATAAATGGATTATGCTAATAATAGTTTTAAGTTTGCTGAGGCGGCCTGCGTCGTGATAGGATAACTTTATTACAATCCACCCAAACGCAAGCCGGTATAGCTCAGATGGTAGAGCAGCTAATTCGTAATTAGAAGGTCGGGGGTTCGATTCCTCTTACCGGCACACGATTTAAGATTTTTTAATATAAAAATTATAAGATACTTAAATTTTTGAAGGTGGGTGACGTCATGAAAAAAGATTTAATAAATAATTCTGCGATTATTTCCTATTCGTTTAGATCTAAACAGAAAGAACATCTCTATCGGCATGGAAATTTTATTTATAATTTTCCTATCGTCAATGAATATCGCGAAGCCACAATGGTTAAGGGGCAAAAAGGGGCAACAGATAATTGACAGAATCTATTTTTTGGACTAGATTTTACAGAGGATAAAATGTCTAAAAAAATAAAAAAATGGTCTCAAAAAGTGACGGAAAATAGTCATGCGTTATCACTGGAGAATCGGGTTTTTGCATGGAGCAGTCCTAAAAAAATTGCGGATTCTTTACGTAAAAGTGCGTTGAAAAGCCGTAACAGAAAATCTTCTGCTTTTAGATCCGCTATGTCTATGTTGTGTTTTTATATTAATCGGGCCGGAAAAAAACTTCCAGAAAATAAACTCAATATTTTGAATAAGGCCAAACAGGAATTACGTAAATTATTTAATAGAGAGAAGCCTAAAAATAATGACTGAACTGCCCGGGTTAAGATCAGATTGACCCGGGCAGAAATTAAGGGCAGTTCAAACACAATTATTTTTTACCAAAAATCTGCGCTGCACGTTTTTTTAATTCTCGTTTTGAAACATCTTCAATATGGGTGGAAACATGCCATTTATGACCATATTGATCTTCCAGAAAACCACAGCGATCTCCATAAAACATGTTTTCAATGGGACGTGTTAGTTTTGCTCCGGCGGCAGTGGCGGCAGCGATCGTTTTATCAACATTTTTAACGTATAAATGAAGAGTGATAGCGGCGCCTCCAAACGCTTTTGGACTGTGTGCATTAAATTCGGGGCACTCATCCGCTAACATAATTTTGGAATCGCCAATTTTCAATTCAGAGTGAGAGATTTTACCGTCAGGGCGATCCATTTTTAAAACTATTTTGGCTTTAAAAGCTTTTTGGTAGAATCCAATGGCTTTTGCAGCATTTTCAACAATCAAATAAGGTGTTATCGTATGATACCCTTTGGGAATTGCCAATACCTTTTTCTTCTTTTTTCCGGCAGAAGCGGCAGGTTTAAGGACCTTTTTTTTAGTAATTTTTCGAGAAAGAGAGTTTTTTTTTGCTTTTGCAGCAGGTTTAGCTTTTGGCATAAAAATTTTCCTTTAAATAATTAACAAGCGGAGAATTGTAACACCTTTGAACTCATAATAAAATAGATCCTGGCAGCAATTCTCGCTGGGTACAGCGGGAATTGCTTCCTATTTATATCCTGCGCTCGGCGGAGCCGATGCTCGGAATGAAGGGGGAGCGCGAAGCTTAGCTCCCCCTTGCGAACCCCCATGGCGTAAGGTATTTTCTGCGAAAATTATTTTTCTTTATGAAAAATTATCGCATAACATAATTTTTTTCAGGGAGGAACAATGAAAATATATATTTATTGGATTTTTTTTCTGTTATTTAGTTGCCAAATGGCGGCTGCTGAAGACAGAAAATATTTTAACGTGTTACCTTTAGGTGTTTCTGGCGGTGAACTTGAAAACAATCTCTCTGCATATTTGGTTGCTCCTGCCGGGACACAGGATTTTGTTGCTCTTGATGCGGGAACATTATGTTCTGCTATCAAAAAAATTCCAGCTGCCGAATATAACAAAATAGGAATTCATGCTTCGGCAGGCAATTCTTTAGGAGAAACGTTGTTATCCCGGTACATAAAATCATATTTAATTTCACATGCTCACCTCGATCATATCAGTGGCATGATAATGTGCTCAACGATAGATAGTCATAAAGACATTTTGGGCAGAGATTCTACCATTGATTATTTGCGGGATTATATTTTTAACTGGAAAATCTGGCCCAATTTAGCGGATGAAGGAAATCCGCCATTGATAAAGCAATATCATTACCGCCGTCTAAATTTTGATATTCAATATTCAGTTCCCGGAACGGCAATGACGGTGAGGGCGTTTCCGCTTAGCCACGGCTTTCATTATCCCTCAACAGCATTTTTGCTGGAATTTCGAGGTCATTACCTGCTTTATTTTGGTGATACAGGGTCCGACCCTATTGAAGGCAGTGAGGATATTCACAAAATTTGGCAAATGATCGCGCCGTTGATACGCGCACATAAACTGGAGTCGATTTTTATAGAAGCTTCTTATCCTGATGACCGTCCGGATAAATTGCTGTTTGGCCACTTAACTCCTCGCTGGGTATTGTTCGAACTCAATCAGTTGTCTCATATCGTTAATCCACAACATCCTGTTATGGCATTGCAGGGGCTACAAATTGTGGTCACTCACATTAAGGTTGGTTTGGAAGATCGCGATATTCCCGGGCTAATAGCCACACAGTTGAATGAAAAAAATAATTTAGGCGTGAAATTTATCATTCCAAAGCCTCTTCAGCTCATGATATTCTAATATACTCTAATCGTTTTGAGTATGGAACGGAGATTTTTATGAAAAAAATGGCATATTTTTGTTTTAAAGTTTTGTTACTCTGGTCGATTTTTTCAGGTTGTTCTTATGCAGAGTTGCCGGTGCTGATTCCGCGTGATGATATTTTTGGTAATCCTGCTGTCATGCAAGTTCAAATTTCACCGGACGGTAGCTGGTATTCGTATCTGGCGCCTTCAAAAAGCGGTGTTTTGAATATCTGGTTGCAGGACGTTAAATTCACTCAGGCCCCGGCGATGATCTCAAACGATACCCACAGAGGAATTCGCGAATACACCTGGGCTAAAAATAGTAACAGCGTTCTTTATTTTCAGGATAATGCCGGGGATGAAAATACCCACGTTTATCAGGTTAATATAGCGGATAAGATTACCCGTGATCTGACACCCTATCCGGGTGTTCGCGCCAATGATCTGATGCTAAATAAAGACTATCCCGATGAAATATTGCTAGGGCTTAATTTACGTGACCGTACCATTTTTGATATTTATCGTATCAATCTGCGCAGCGGCTTAGTCACTCTCGACACTCGAAATCCAGGCGATGTCACCTCCTGGCTGCCCGATGCAAAATTTCAAATTCGCGCCGCCCTTACCAGTAATAACGAAGATGGCAGCAGTTCTTTAAGGGTCCGTGAAAACGCAAACTCTGCCTGGCATACTCTCATTACATGGCCTTTTGGTGAAAGTGGCTCACCTATTTTATTTAGCCAGGACGGCAAGAAACTGACTATTGAATCGAATTTAAACGCAGATACCAGCAGGCTCCTCACCATTGACTCTCTGACCGGAAAAATTCTGCACGTCGATGTCAGTGATTCCCGTAGTGATATCAATGATATTTTGATTGATCCCAACGAAAGAATTGTGCAGGCGGTACAATTTAATTATTTAAAACCATATTGGGTAGTATTGGATTCTAACATTAAAAAAGATTTTACGACGTTGACAAAATTCCAGAAAGGCTTGTTCAATATTGAGAGCCGGGATATGCGCGACGAATTGTGGGTAGTGAGTTATTATTCAGATACCAGTCCCATGGAATATTATCAGTTCGATCGGCGTAATCAACAATTGAAATTGCTGTATGTGGCCAGGCCGGAATTAAAAAAATACACTCTGGCGCCGATGAAGCCGATGACCCTCACTACCCGCGACGGCTTAAAGCTCACCGCGTATTTAACTTTTCCCCTGGGGGTTAAACCGCAAAATTTACCATTAATTTTAGACGTGCATGGCGGTCCATGGGCTAGAGATTCATGGGGATACAACAGTGAAGTACAATGGTTGGCTAATCGGGGTTACGCCGTTTTGCAGGTCAATTACCGGGGATCCGAAGGATTTGGTAAACAGCTTCTCAATGCCGGCAACCGGCAGTGGGGCGCTGCCATGCAAAATGATTTGAGCGATGCGGCTTCCTGGGCTATCAAAGCAAAAATAGCCGATCCGAAAAAGATCTGTATTTATGGAGGATCCTATGGTGGTTATGCAGTATTGGCTGGCCTGACGTTTACTCCGCAATTATACGCCTGTGGAGTGGACATCGTCGGCCCTTCCAACCTGCAGACCTTGCTGGCGAGTATTCCTCCATACTGGAAAACCGAGCTGAAAGAAATGTTGTTGCGCATAGGCGACGTTGACAAGGATGCGGTATTCAATCAAAAAATATCACCTTTATTTCATGCACAAAATATTCGTGCGCCGCTATTGATTGCCCAGGGACTTAACGATCCTCGGGTAAATGTTTCGCAAGCAGACAGTATTGTAAAAACGCTGCGCGATAAAAAAATAAACGTGACATATGTGATTTATACTGACGAGGGACATGGATTTGCCCGGCCGGAAAACCGTCTGGATTTTTATGGGCGTGCTGAAGAATTTTTACAAAGTGTGCTGGGAGGACGTGCGCAACCCTGGCAACCAGTACCCGGTTCCAGCGCCAAATTAATGACAAAATAGTTGCGCTTTTACACTTTATAAAAAAGTGTTATCATGTTTTTTTACTTTTTTTTCTTTACAAGGAGTGTTTTGTGGCAAAGACCAAAAAAAATGCGGCTTTATTGCATCCCATTGATACGGTTGTGCACTGGTATGGGGAAGTGCAAGCTATCCCCGCACAACTTAAAAAAAATTTCGAAGTTGAAAAAGAAAAGGCTCATCAGAATATTAAAAAATTAACCGGCGAATTAAAAAAGGCAAAGGCATTACACCAGAAGGCAAAAACATTAAAGACCCAGACCATTAGAAAAGCGAAAAAACAGTCTTCGCATGTTGCAACTACCCTGCTGGACCAGGCTGGCTCCCAATTAGATGCAGCCGCCAGTGGAGTTGAGAAAGTAACCAAAGAAATAAACGCTGCCAGAACTCAGATAAGCCATAGTAAACTTAAGCAGAAATATCTTCAGGCTCTGGAAAAAGCTTTTATTACAGTGACGAAACTGTTCACCCGAAAACAGAAAAGTTCTCTAAAAAACAAAAAAAGTCCTAAAAAACGCAAAAAAACGGCACATCGTGCAACAGTTTCCCGTCGTTCGGCCCCCTCTCACCGGCCCGCTGCCCCGATCAAAAAAAGAGGCTCCACCAAACGCACTTCAAAAACCACTGCTAAACGCAGAACGAAAGCTCACGCTTGAATAAAATTTAATAGCCTACAGACATACCGCCGGCATGACGGTTGTCTGTAGCGCTATATAAAGTACCGGTTTTTAAATCCTTTAGTATCCCCAATTCCTGTCCCCAATAATCAGTTTTAAACGGCGATCCCCATTGATAGGAATAACCCATCGACTGTAAATTTGATAAAGTATCGTGGGATAAAGCATAAGGTTCTAAATAAATAATATTGGGCAGCCATTGAAAATGGTAGCGCGGTTCGTTGACAGCAGCGCTGATATTCATGCCATAATCAATAACATTCTCGATGGATTCGAGAATGCTGGTGATAATGGTGGGTCCGCCCGCCGCGCCCAGCACCATATAAAGTTGATGGTCTTTAAATACCATGGTCGGACTCATTGAACTGAGCGGCCGTTTTTTGGGGGCGATCAGGTTGGCTTCTCCCTGACGTAATCCAAACATATTTTTTGCCCCCTTCAAAATAGCGAAGTCATCCATGTCATCATTCAGAAAGAATCCTGTATCGCCTGCAATGACTCCCGCTCCAAAATAAGCATTAATGGTGTAAGTCACTCCGACAGCATTTCCCCATTGATCAACGACGCCATAATGAGTGGTATGAGTTCCCTCGGTGGCAGACTGTTTTTCCAGCAGTAAAGAATCTCCTGCTTTATTGGGTCGAATTTTTTCGACAATTTGACGTGCATAATCTGCTGATAATAATTTCGTGACTGGATTCGCAACAAAATCCGGATCGCCTAAATCCTGATTATGGTCTGCAAATGCATAGCGCATGGCCTCAACGTTATAATGAACACTGGCAGCGGAATGAAATCCCATATCGTGTAACTTATAATGATTCAGGATATTGAGCATTTCACAAATTGTGACTCCTGAGCTGGGCGGCGGCGGGGTAATGATTTCGTATTGACGATAGTGGCAGGTCAGTACTTCGCGTTCTTTCGCCTGATATTCCGCAAAATCCTTCATGGTCAGTACGCCGTGGTTGGCCTGGCTGGCGGCCACTACTTTTTTGGCGATTTCACCCCGGTAAAAAACGTCAGACCCTTGACGGCTAATCATTCTCAAAGTCCTGGCCAATTCTGGTTGCCGGAGCCGATCACCCGTATGATACGGCTGATTATTTTTTAAAAATATTTTCGCTACGTTGGCATGCTGTCTAAAGTCGCCCGGCTTTGAATTCAGAATCGCTAAATCATCATTATCGAGGATAAATCCCTGTTGGGCTAATTGAATGGCCGGGGCCATCACCCTGGACAGGGGCATGGCGCCGTATTTTTTCAAAGCGGTATTGAGCCCCATCACGGTTCCTGGAATTCCGACCGATAAATAACTTTTCTCGGCTAATTGTGTCACTATCCGGCCCTGAGAGTTTAAAAATAGTTTGCTGTTGATGGCGGCCGGCGCTGTTTCGCGAAAATCGATCACTATATTTTTTCCGTTTTTTAAGTGAATTAACATAAATCCGCCACCGCCGATATTTCCGCAGCATGGATGCACTACAGCCAATGCATAACCAACAGCCACCGCGGCATCGATGGCATTACCTCCAGCTTTGAGAATGCTCAGTCCAGCCTCACTCGCCAGATGATGCGCGGAAACAATGGCTGTTTGCCGTGAAGATGACGGTGGTAAGTACGCAGCTTCACAAGCGGGAATGACAATAAGCAGCAGTGCAGCCGAAAAAATCGTTAATTTTTTCATGTAAAAAAACTCCGTAATAAAACTCCGTAATAAAACCAAATATAACAATATACTCTACCCCGAAAAAGATCTCTTCAGCCAGCGGAACCCATGGCTGTCCCGAGTTTTTTTATATTTTAATCATTGCCATGTATATATGAAAATATGTAGAGAGATAACTATATTGATTTAAACCCCCTCCGCGGTATTCCCGGCATCCGCCCAAAGGCTCGCAGGATCTTCACTGCGGGTCCTGTCAGACTCCACTCAGGCCCCGTGCTCGCTACGCGTGATAGCAGGCGCATAGCACGGTTAGAGAGATTGTGCAGCGGAGCTATTCAGAGCGCATGAGTGGAGCCTGTCCGCTTCACTGCGCGCGCGGCCTGAGTTCCGTCTGCCACCCGCGCTCATTGCGAATGGGCGGATGGCCGGGAATACCGCTATGTGCCACGTCGAAGTTTCCCTCAGGAATGCATCCCTGAAATCAGAGGCGAACCATCTCGCTACCCCAAACCAAAGTAGGGCAATTCAAGTAACGAATATAAGGTTTTGCCCTTTAACAAGTGCCTTATGTAAAATCATATCCATGATCCCAAAAAAGATCCCAAAAAATAAGTGGTTGAGTCATCGAAAAGAGTGGAGCGGGCTCAAGAGCATCATCGCTGTTGGGAGTATCTGTTATTCCAGTATTCCTGGGGTCAGGAAAGTCGAGAAGTACGATATTTTATGAGTAGTTGCAGATGCCCGTGTCATTTTACAGGCTGCCAGATTAGACGTTTTGGACTGAATCTATTAAAAAAATTCCAACAAATTTGCGAATATCGAATCGGCAATGCAAAAATAGCGCTTAAAACTTTACGAAAACTATTAATAGACGGTGACGACAATATGGCAAAATTGATTCAATGTGCCGCTTAAGAATGGGATGCAATCAGGTTATGGTTTATAAGGAAATACAGATGAATTTCGGTTTTTTCGCTTTTTTGGGATCATAGATATGATTTTACATAAGGACTTGTTAAAGGATAAAACCTTATACTCGTTACTTGAATTGCCCTACTTTGGTTTGGGATAGCGAGATGATTCGCCTCTGATTTCAGGGATGCACTCCTGAGAGAAACTTCGACGTGGCACATAGCGGTATTCCCGGCCATCCGCCCATTCGCAATGAGCGCGGGTGGCAGACGGAACTCAGGCCGCGCGCGCAGTGAAGCGGACAGGCTCCCCTCATGCGCTCTGAATAGCTCCGCTGCACAATCTCTCTAACCGTGCTATGCGCCTGCTATCACGCGTAGCGAGCACGGGGCCTGAGTGGAGTCTGACAGGACCCGCAGTGAAGATCCTGCGAGCCTTTGGGCGGATGCCGGGAATACCGCGGAGGGGGTTTAAATCACTATTAGTTATCTCTCCACATATTTTCACATACACATGGCAATGATTAAAATATAAAAAAAACTTGGGACAGCCCTGCAGCGGAGCCGGGAAGTTATTGTAATTAAAATTGAAAGTCTCTAAGATAAATTATTTCTTCCGATCCAGGAGACGCAGCATGCATCACGAAACCCTTGAGTATTTTGACGGTCAACAAAAACTTCTTGGCGAACTTTTTTATGATGAAACACGGCCTGGGCCTGGCAAGAATCCCAATGAGCGTCAGGCGATTCTGGTATTCCCGGCTTTTGAAGGACGTGGTGATTTTGCGCTGACAGTCGCGCAAAAATTTGCAGAACAGGGTTATATAGCATTAGCGGTAGATATGTATGGAGATGGAGTAGTGGCGCAAACACTGGATGATTGTTTGCGTTTGATTTCACCCTTTTTGAAGGATCGCAGTCTGGTAAGAAAACGTGCTTTATTAGCTTATTCAAACCTGAAAAAATTTTCGGGTTTATCCATCCCTCCGATTAGTGGGATTGGTTTTTGTTTTGGCGGAATGTGCGTGCTGGAAGTAGCCCGGAGTGGAGAAGCTTTAACCTCTGCCATCAGTGTGCATGGAGTATTGTCAAAATCAGACTTACCCAACTCGACTATCAAAAGTAAAATTTTAATTATCCAGGGTTATCGCGATCCGCAAGTTCCCGCAGATATATTACCGCAATTCGCTCAGGAAATGGAGGCGGCTGGTTCGCCTGACTGGGTGTTTACTTATTTGGGGGATGCCAAACATTCCTTCACGGATATTCGTACCGGCTCTTTCGATCCGGCTCGCGAACAAAAAATGGGTCGTGAATATAATCAACGCGCCGCTGAAAGAGCTTTCCAGTACTCACTCGATTTTTTAAGTGAAAATTTTGACAGTCAGCAGGATTGACGAAAAGTGCTCAATGTGACAGTATAAATATTAGATTATAGTGCGCATTTTGGGAGAATTAATTGATTAAAACGGTGTTGATTGACGATCATGCCTTGGTGAGGTCCGGCATTCGCGAGATGCTTCAGGAAGTAAGAGGTATATCGGTAGTGGGTGATACAGGCACTGGACGAGAAGGTGTAGAATTGGTTCGGCGCTTTAATCCCGATCTGGTAATTCTAGACTTAAAGTTACCCGATCAAACGGGTCTGGAAGTTACCCAAAAAGTATTGCGTTTAAACCCCGATATCAAAATTCTCATTGTGTCTTCGGTCACTAATGACTTATTTCTTTTTCGGTTACTGGAAGCCGGCGCGCATGGTTATCTGACCAAGGAATCCAAACAGGAAGAATTCGTTCAGGCCATTAAATCCGTGTGTGCCGGGCAGCGGGTGATCAGCCCGCAACTGGCAAAAAGATTAGCGTTGGCCAGAACTGATTATAAAAAAGACAACTTGTTCGCGGACATTTCCGAACGCGAAATGGAAGTCATGATGATGGTTATTCGCGGAGTCCCAGTGAAAGATATGGCGGAAAAATTAAATATCAGTCATAAAACCATTCATAGTTATCGCAGCCGAATATTTGAAAAATTAAACGTTAAAACCGATCTGGCAGTCACTTTATTAGCCATTCATCATGGCCTGATTGTTCTGGAAGAATCGACTGAATAAATATTAACCAGTTATGATGGAATTAGTTACCGTAAACCACCCAGACCACGAAACATTAAGGAAACCTGCGCAGACGCTCGATTTCCCCTTGAGCCCGGAGATAAAGGAGCTGCTCAAGAAAATGCGTGAATTTATGGAAAGCCTGGCGAGTCCGTATGGCAAACCGGCAGGACTTGCGGCTCCCCAAGTGGGCTATCCTTACCGGATTATTTTTTTTCAAATTCCACCGGAAGCTAAAAACGTTCGCAAAGATGTTTTTGATACCGTGCCGCTCACGGTGCTGCTTAACCCCGGTTACACACCTATTACCGCTGCTGGAAAAACCATAGACTGGGAAGCCTGTTATTCCGTGCCGGAAAAAATGGGAGAAGTATATCGTTACACGGAAATAGATTTCCATGGTTTTACCGAGACAGGCGAAAGAATTCAACGTTCGGCACGTGGTCTATTAGCGCGCATTATTCAACACGAAGTCGGACATATAAACGGAGAACTTTATACAGATTTATTAAATCCCCAAGGCCGCTTTGGTTCCCAGGAAGACATGTGGGTCATTCGTAAAGCGGAAATGTCAAACGTAAAAGGAGGCTAACGAGTGATAACAACTATTTTGATTGATGATCACACCATCGTGCGAAATGGTATTCGGCAGATGCTTGTAAACGTAAAAGGTATTCGGGTAATCGGAGAAGCAGGTACCGGTAACGAGGCTGTGCAATTAGTGCGGGAACTTCGTCCGAAAATCGTGGTTCTGGATTTTAAATTGCCGGACATTACCGGTTTGGAAGTCACCAACCGTTTGTTGCGATTGGATTCCCATTTAAAAATTCTGGTTGTCTCCTCCGCCATAAATTATTTATTTCCATTTCGAATACTGGAAGCCGGCGCACACGGCTATTTAATAAAAAACGCCAGTAAAGAAGAATTAGTCCGTGCTATTAAATCCGTGTGTGCGGGTAAACGTATGATTAGTCCCAGCATTGCCAGCCGTTTGGCGCTCGCTAAAATGGACGAAACGAAATCCTCTTCCGCATTTCATGCCTTATCCAATCGGGAAATGGAAGTATTGATGATGATAATTCGTGGTGTAATGGTCAATGAAATTGCCAGCAGATTGTTTTTAAGTCCTAAAACCATCCACACTTATCGAAGTAGCCTTTTTGAAAAACTAAAGATAGAAAATAACGTGGCGTTAACGCTGCTGGCCGTCCGCGAAGGACTTATCACGATTGATGAAATCGGAGCAGAGTAGGAGTCTGGAAAAAATCCATGCAGCAGTTATTGAAAATAATCTCCGGCGTTTTAGCCTTAACGGTCTCTGTTTGTGCGCATGGGCTAACACCGCCGCCTGACTTTAATCAACAGATGCAGAAAATATTGATGACCCATTACAATCAATATAAAGATCAGGAATATTTTTCTGGAGCGGAGTTATCAATCTATATTCCTAATGACAATATAAGAAATTATTATGTTGGCCGCGTCAGCCACAGTCTTAAGAGTAAATTAATATCCGGCGATACGTTATTTCAGATCGGCAGCATTACCAAATCTTTCACTGCCGCTATTATGTTACAGCTGGAAAAAGAGGGTAAATTAAGATTAGGCGATACGTTGAAAACCTGGTTGCCTCAATATAATAAATGGTCTGCCATCTCGATGGCTCAATTATTAAATATGACCAGCGGCATACCCAATTACACAGAGTCGCCGCTGCTGAACTCGCAGGTTTATTATAACACATCGAGAATCTGGAGAAATCAGGAACTGATTGATTTTGCATATCCCCCCGCAACCTTTTCCCCGCCTTTAAGGTCAGGATATTTTTATTCCAATACTAATTATATTTTAGCCTCATTGATTGTGGAGAAGGCCACGCATAATACTTTTTCGCGTGAGCTTGTTTCGCGAACCATTGGGATGGCCAATTTAAACAATACTTTTTACATACTCAATAATCCCAATTCCAAAATTCAGGCCCGCCTGGCGTATGGCTATAACTTTAATCCTTATGAATTCCCGGCGATGGTGGGCAAGGATAGTTATGCCGGTAATTTATCCTGGGCCGCGGCAGCGGGAGGCATTATTTCCAATTCCGAAGATATCATTAAATGGGTGAAAGCGCTATTTGTGGATAATAAAATATTGGATCAAAAGCAGAAAAGAAAACTAATGGCTTTAGTTTCCACTGTCAATGGCCAACCGATTGATCAGACTACCGCGGCTAACCCGCATGGATTTGGTTTAGGACTTGCGCAAAATTTCGAAAATGGAGTTGGGCGTTATTGGTTCTATGAAGGAAGAACGATAGGATTTAGAGCCATTTATATGTATAAGCCTTGTAATGGCATCATTATCTCCGCTATTTTTAACAGCGCCACGGATCACTACAATGACCATTCAGGCCGTTTATTGCAGCGGACCTATCAATCTCTTTTAGCCCGCTACCCTCAGCTAAGTTGTAAGGGGGATTAACAGTTTGAGGTGGTGCAAATTTTCTGAAAATGACGGTAATCTTTGAGGCTTTTCCATTCGCCTCCCCAAGTCCAACCGTATTTGTTAAACGTTTGATAAGTGGTATCACCCTGTGCAATCATTCCGGGAACGGGCTTGCTGCGATCAAGATAGGCTTTGCCGCTTGGCGGCAGCACTTTGTTTTTTCTGACGCTGGGGTTGATCAACGCGTTGATATCAATCGCGTAGCCATAACTGTGCAGCGAAAATTTCTCGGGGTTTAAAAGGTCCGGCCGGCAATCATAGGCGTAGGTGTTATTCGCCGCCATCGCCGCATCATTGTTACCCTTAAAAGCATACAAAGGTTCCATGCGTTCAATGGGAAATTTCTGAAGAAAAAGTTCATGAAACAGATTGACCGTTTCCATCGCTATTTTTTTATTAACAATTAACTGGCCGGTGTGGATTTTGTGGTCAAAACCCCAGTAAGACAGCGTTAAAAACGATAAATTATTTAAAGAAACCGGACATCCGGGGCGCCAGCTATACGCCAGCATCAATTTTTTGACGTCAGCAGGGATAGCGGTGAGTGTGAAATGGAAGCTATCGGTCTGGCTGATTTCACCGGCGGCGATCGCCGGGCTTGCCGCCGTTGTTATCCATAACAAAAACACCAGGACGAGTGGATGGCATCTTGGTAAATAATCAATCATGAAAGAATATTATCAATATTTGCCGGACTGAGTCTATTTTTTTTTATCCTTCGCAAGAATTTGACTATTTTATATACTATATTTAATGAAAGTATAAAATCTGATCAAAAATCCAGGGAGGAGATATGAAAGGAGTCTTATTAACTGTCACCGCTTGTATTATTGCTCTCATCAGCACCCATGTGATAGCTGCCGGAAAAACCATCAATTGCCCGGCCCTGAAGGCCAGTCATTATGGCCAAAATTCGTATTACGATCCTAAAATTGGCCGGGTGTGGTATCTGAACTGGAGCAATCGGCGCACACCCGTCTGGAGTCAGGTCTCCATACCGCAAATCACCACCTGCGGAACAGGGAAATCCAGTAATGGCATCCTTTTAAAGTTTCAATGCGCCGTTTTTCAGTGTAAATCAGATGCCGTGGTGGCTGTAATGGGTCAAAACCACCAGGGAGTCAAATGTTTTAGCGCCTACGTTTCCACCCGTAATACTTTTTATTGTGACAGCTTCAGTATGAATTAGTCTTATTTAGAAGACTATGATTTTTGCTGTAACAGAAATAAATCACTAATCCCAAAGCCATCCAGATAATAAAACGCACAATGGTTACCCAGGGCAAATTGCATATTAAATATAAACAAGAGGCGATTCCCAGAAAAGGCAGGTAAGGGCTAAACGGAGTGCGGAAAGGACGGCGTAACCCAGGTTGGGTGCGCCTGAGTACGATCACTCCGACGCAAACCGTCATAAAGGCCGCCAAAGTACCAATATTAACCAGTTCGGCCAAATCTTTAATGGGCACCAGCGCGGAAAGAATACAAATGAATGTTCCGCAGAGCAAAATAATCCGCCACGGTGTGCCGGTTCTCGTATGAATTTTGGCGAAAAAGCCCGGAATCAACTGGTCGCGTGACATGGCGAGGAAAACGCGGGTCAGACCATAGTACATCACGAGCATGACCGTTGTGAGTCCTGCGATGGCGCCGACGCCGATAGCGGCTGCCGCAAAGCGATGTCCTATCTGCAGCAGTGCATAACTGATGGGCGAGCTCACGTTTAATCTCGAATAAGGCAGAATACCGGTGAGTAAACCGGCTACGATGATGTAAATGAGTGTACAGATAATCAGCGACATGATGATACCGATGGGTAAATCGCGTTGTGGAAAAGACGATTCTTCCGCCGCGGTGGAGACTGCGTCGAAGCCGATATAAGCGAAAAAAATCAATGCCGCTCCGCCCATTACCCCGTTCCAGCCGAAAGGCATAAACGGGCGCCAGTTAGCAGGATTGACGTTAAAAGCCGCAATCGCAATGAATAAAAAGATCACGAACAGCTTAATGGCAACCATGACATTATTAAATCGGGCGCTTTCCTTCGCCCCCATGATGAGTAAAGCCGTCAATACGACGACAATCAGAAGCGCCGGCAGATTCACTACTCCGCCAATGAGAGGACTGCGAATAATATCTGGAGGCAGGTGAATTGCTAACGAATTCAGAAAATCATTGACATAACTGCTCCAGCCCACTGAAACCGTGGCAACGGAAATGGTATATTCGAGCAGCAAATCCCATCCGATGAGCCATGCGAAAAATTCGCCGATGCCGACATAAGCATAACTGTAAGCGCTGCCGCAGCCGCCGACGCTGGCGGATAATTCAGCATAAGACAGTGCCGCGAAGCCACAGGCAAAACCGGCTATCACATAAGAAAGGATAATCGCCGGACCGGCTTTGGTAGCGGCGGCGATGCCGGTGAGTATGAAAATTCCCGCCCCGATAATAGCCCCGACGCCAAACAGAGTCAGGTCCAGCGCGGTCAGACATTTTTTCAAAGGCCCATGGTCATGCCCTGGCATCTGTTGAGGGGATTTTTTGCGCATCAGACTCATAGACAATTCCGGCTAACAGCGTCCGATCCTTGCAGGAGCTTTAACCTTCTGGATGTAAAAATTTGTCATAGAGGGCTTTTGCTGCTCTGAAATCATTCAGAAGCAAAAGATTTTTGATCTGAGCCTGGATTTGTGGGGGTAATTGTGCAAACATCATATTCTCCTTTTTTTGTTTTACTGCTATATTAACTCTCATAAGCTTTTTCTCTTTATCCTTAAATTAAGAACATCCCTGTTTCCCTGAAGGATTCACTAAGGCAACTATTCATTTTCCTAAAACTTCGTGCCTATAAGTGATATATTAAATTTTTTTGATAAAAATATATGCAGGAGATATTGGCGTCCTCGTGTAGGAAATTATTTATTATAAAGTTAAAAAAATTATCAACAGGGTGTTTCAAGAATATTTAATAATCGTGAAATTTTAATCTGAATCTCCTGATATTCGCTGGACATGGATGAATCGTTGACGATCCCGCCTCCGCCATAACAATGAATTTTGTGCTGGTTACAGAGCAGGGTGCGGATAGCGATATTGCTGTCCATTCTGCCGCGAATATCGCAATAAACCATGCTGCCGCAATAGAGTGAACGCTGATGAGGCTCCAGCCGGTCAATAATTTCCATCGCGCGGCGCTTGGGCGCTCCGGTAATGGAACCCCCTGGAAAGCAATGTCTGAGTAAATCCAGCGGGTGCTGCCCTTCCTCCAGTGTGCCCGTGACGGTGCTGACGAGATGATGGACATTGGCGAAACTCTCCAGCGCGCAGAGCCGCGGTACTTTTACCGACCCGGGGCGACAGCATTTACCCAGATCATTTCTCAGCAAGTCTACGATCATTATATTTTCAGCACGGTCTTTGGCGCTCGCCAGTAAGGTCTGGGCAGAGTGACGATCCTGTTCGGGATTGGCAAACCGGGGGCTGGTGCCTTTTATGGGTTGAGTTGTTACCTGGTGATTATTTACTCGCAGGAATCGTTCCGGTGAAAGACAAAGAACAGCGCCTTCCGGCATATTCATATAAGCGGCCATCGGCATCGGATTTTGCGAACGCAGACGCTGATACGCGACCCACGGTGAGCCGTGGTAACCCGTGGTAAATCGTTGCGCCAGATTAATTTGATAACAATCCCCGGCGCGAATATGCTGTTTAACCTTTTCAAAAGCCGCCGCGTATTGAATTTTATTCATATTGGGCAGGAAATTTCCGGTGAGAGAAAAATGACCCGTTCTGGAGCAGGGTTGTGAAATCAGCTCTTTAATGGCGAGCAAAGCGGGATGATCAGGAGATTCCCGGCTGATCAAATAGCTGATGTGCTGTCGGTGATCAATAATGATACTCCAGTCATAAAATCCGATAACCGCCTGAGGCAGATCGATGTCATTGTGAGCGGTAGACGTCAGATCCATCAGTCCGTATCCCACATCGTAACTCAGATAGCCAATGGCGCCCAGGGTAAACGGCAATTCATCGGGAATTTCGGGATGACTCTCCCGCAGACCGGAATTGAATTGTGCTTTGGCCAGCGCAAACGGGTCATCCTGCCTGTCCTGGGTGGTAATGACATGACCAGGATTGGCGGCGATAATGTCGAAACGGTCCATTCCGCAGCTATCCAAAAATACCGCGTAGGGTTGATGGGCGAAATGTGAGAATACGGCCGCGCCATTAGGCTGATAAGGTAACCGGGTTATATGCATGCGCTTATGATAAAATAAAGTCATTCATTGCGCGATGGGGCAGCGGCTCCCGCTGAGTACAGCGGTAGCCGCTTCCTGTTTTTCCTTTAGCGGAAATTGCTGAAAAAGAGGAGTTTGGGGGTTTAAATGAAAATTTTGGCTTTCGATACGGCCACAGCCGCCTGTTCCGTCGCGTTGCTGATAGAAGGGGAGATTCACGAACAGTTCGCAATTGCGCCCCAGCGCCATGCCGAACTTATCCTGCCGATGATTGAAAAATTGCTGGGTGACGCCGGAATCGGTCTGGCGCAACTCAATGCTATCGCTTTTGGTCAGGGGCCTGGCAGTTTTATGGGGGTGCGGATTGCCACGGGCGTCGCACAGGGATTAGCCTTTGGGGCGGATTTACCGGTGATCCCCGTGTCCACCCTGCAGGCGTTGGCACAAACCGCCTGGCAAGAGACTCAATGTCCCGATATCATCGCCGCCTGGGATGCCCGGATGCAGGCTATCTATTGGGGTGTTTACAGCCTGAGCGAAAATGGATTAATGATGGCGGCACGTCCTGACGCGCTTAATCCGCCGGAAGAACTACAGATTCCCACGGATAAAAAATGGCTGCTGGCGGGAAACGCCTGGAAAATCTACCATCAGCAACTGGCTTCAAAATTAAATCCGGATGCGCAAATAGCGGATATTTATCCGCAGGCTCGCGCTATCCTCAGTATTGCGCAAGTGTCGTTAAGCGAAGGAAAAATGCGTAGCGCTCTGGAAATAGAACCTGTTTATCTGCGCAATGATGTGGCGCACATTCGGGAAAAGAGCTAGACTTTCGAAACCGTTAACAATAAGGATGTATTCATGCACCATTTCACAATGACTATCGATGGCAAGGCCGTTGCCGGCGAAGCGCCGGGTTTTTCCGTTATCAATCCTGCTACCGAGCAGCCGGTCGCCGAGTGTCCCGCCGCCAGCGCCGCGCAGATTGACGCTGCGGTAGACGCGGGCTTGCGGGCATTCACCGGGTGGAAAAAATCCTCGATTGAGCAACGCCGTGAATTGTTATATCACTGCGCAAAAATCATTGGCGAGCATCGTCAGGAACTGGCTGAATTATTGACCCGCGAGCAGGGCAAGCCATTATCCAGCGCTTTGGAAGAAGTTGAAAGCTCAGTGGAAGAATTACAAAATGTCGCTAAAATCAGCGCCCCCAATGTAATTTTGCAGGATGACGCCGATGGCAGAGTGGAGGTTCACCATAAACCGCTGGGGGTTATTGCCGCGATCACTCCGTGGAATTATCCGGTTTATATTGCCCTGAGTAATATCAGCATGGCGTTACTGGCAGGCAACACGATTATTGTAAAACCGTCACCCTACACGCCGTTAACCACTTTACGTATGGGTGAATTAATGCGGGAAATCGTTCCGCCGGGTGTCGTGAATGTGTTGAGCGGTGGTGATGATGTCGGCGCGCAGCTCAGTAAACATCCGCGCATTAACAAAATTACTTTTACGGGATCGGTGGCCACGGGAAAAAAAATCGCGCAGGTCGCCGCGAAAAATTTAATACCGGTCACTTTAGAATTAGGCGGCAACGATCCGGCTATCGTCCTGCCTGATGCCGATGTCAGGGAAATCGCCGAGCCTATTTTTTGGGGCGCTTTTACCAATACGGGACAAATTTGCATTGCCATTAAACGTCTGTATGTCCACGAAAGTATTTTAGAGCCTTTGGTCGCCGAACTGAAAAAAATAGCGGAATCGATAAAATTAGGCGATGGTTTGCAACCCGGCACGGAAATGGGGCCTCTTAACAACGCCGCGCAACTGAAAAAAGTCAAAGCCCTGGTTGCCGACGCAAAACGCGCCGGAGCCAAAATTATCACGGGCGGAAAAGCGATCAAGGGCCCCGGCTACTTTTATCGTCCTACTCTTGTCACGGAAATAAAAGAAGGTGTGCGTTTGGTGGATGAGGAGCAATTTGGGCCGGTACTGCCAATTATATCTTACCAGAATCTGGACGAAGTCATCGCTCGCGCAAATGCGACGCCCCTCGGTCTGGGCGCCTCGGTATGGACCGCTGACTGGCATAAAGGCGCCATCATTGCCCAGCGGCTTGAGAGCGGGACCGCCTGGGTTAATCGGGTTTTTACCACCCATCCACACGCGCCGTTCGGCGGTGTAAAAAATTCCGGATTAGGCCGCGAGGGCGGCGTCTGGGGCTTTGCCGGAGCTACCCAGCTACAAACGCTGAGCATCGCCAAGAAAACCATTCCACTTGCCAAAGATTCTACCTGACCGGCAGCAATTCCCGCTGAGTACAGCGAAAATTGCTTCCTGTTTTTATCCTGCGCTCGGCGGAGCCGATGCTCGGAATGAAGGGGGAGCGCGGAGCGTAGCTCCCCCTTGCGATCCCCCATCGCGGGGATAATTTTCTACGAAAATTATTTTTTTATAAAGGTGATTTATTTTATTAAATCAAATAGTTAAAACTCGCCGGGAATTTGGCGCCAAAGGCTAACGATATTTCACACGCGCTATGAACCGCGCAGACGCCTGCTGCGCGGTAATGACGATAAAAAGGCTTATGGATTTATTTTATCGAAATTCATAGGGATCAATTGATGGCAATGCATTCTTACGATGCTTATCTTGCCCTTCCTGACCTTTCTCGATTACGGTATTGATTGCTGGCCATAATTTATTAAATTTATACTGTCGCAAAGAAGGATTATTTGAACTGGACTGAATTAAAGCTTTTAGCCCGCTCCAGGAATCAATACTATTAATCGAAACAATCAATTTCTCAGCTTCAGCTCCCGCATTTCGTGCATTTTCTTTTTCACCAGGAACGATTGATGATTTAAGAGTATTTTTACTATCATCACAGTATTCATCCAAAATAATTATTATTCTGGATTTTAGAGCTAAAAAAACCCTAGAGTTTTTGCAATGTAAATCACAGGCATTTTCCAAAGTTTGAAATTCACGGTTGGTGAAGGCAAAAATATAACCGTAACCGCCCGGAGTGAAATTTACGCATCGGCTTCTAGGAAGAAAATTCTTCTCCTTCCATTGGTCTTGTGGATCCAGGAAATAATTCATAGCTTTATCTGTAGAGATTTTTTTCGCTTCTTCTTTGTCCTCCATGGGAAGGACGTAGCCTCTTTCTCCGATCTTTGTAAAAACTAGTCCCATTAATTCCGGGTTTACTTTCGCTACTATCAGAACTAAAGGAATAGAAAACCTGATAATTGCCTGTAGATATGACCAATTTTCACGTTTAGTAGGGTCTGGTTCTTTCCTATTTCTTATGTGTAGTATCAGGTTCCCAGATTCCTGTAAACTGTATTTATGAGTCAGAAAATTATCAACCAAAACATTGTCTAACATATATGGGGGTTCAGTAGATAGTATTTTGTTAGGATACTCGTTTTTTTTTAATTCTTCACTCCAATCAATGTCCTTGCCATTTTGGTAGGCTTCTAATGCTTTCTTCCAAACTCTCAGTAAAGGAATTTCCGTGCTGGTGAAAAAAAAACTCCCTGACCCATGCCCAATTTTTTCTTCAATTAGATTAAACCCTTCCCATACAGCTCGTGCATCTTGGAGATTTGGGCTATATTGACCGACAAGCCAAGCCACAGCGTAAGGAAAAATATTTAGATTATTAATGGTATCTAATAGTTCTTTTTGTTTCATAGTTTTTATAGCCCCTCTTTGGTTTTTATCGACCACTGATTAAAAATTAATTTTCAAATTTCACCACTGCAGATTTTATAAAGTCAAGGCATTGCAGGGGTCAGACATTATATGCAATTTATTATTACTTTTAGAGCTTTAGTGCTGGATGCTTTTGCAAAAGTATCATAGGCATCCAGTATATGATCCAAATCAAAATAGTGACTGATGAGTAGCTTGGGATCAATTTTTTTGGATTTTACAGTCTTTAAAAGGAGTGGCGTCGTGACGGTGTCTACCAAGCGGGTTGTGATGGTAATATTATGCGACCATAATTTTTCTAAATGAAGATCAGCTTTTACGCCGTGAACGCCAATATTAGCGATTGTCCCGCCTGCTGCAACAATATCTTCGCAAAGCACGAAAGTATCCGGAATTCCTACCGCTTCAATGGCGGTATCCACTCCGCGTCCTTCAGTCATTTTCATGATTTGATCCACCGCATGAGAATCACTGTTATTAATTGTCGCTGTAGCGCCTAGGCTTTTCGCTTTTTCAAGGCGATTTTTATCTGTGTCTATGACAATAATTTCTGCTGGAGAATAAAATTGCGCTGTCAGCAACGTTGCCAAACCGATAGGTCCTGCACCTACGATAGCGACTGTGCTACCGGGTTGAACTTTCCCATTCAGTACACCGCACTCAAAACCTGTGGGTAAAATATCACTTAACATCACCACAGCTTCCTCATCGACAGAATGAGGAATCAAATAAAGACTTGTATCCGCATGTGGAATGCGGACATATTCTGCTTGGGTTCCATCGATTTGATGTCCCAGTATCCAACCGCCATTCACGCAATGAGAATACATCCCTTTACGACAGTATTCGCATTTCCCATCGGCTGTGATACAAGAAATGAGTACGTGATCTCCAGGTTTTAAAATAGTCACCCCGGGGCCGATGGTTTCAACTATTCCAATTCCTTCATGTCCAAGGATACGCCCGGGTTTGCAGGTCGGCACATCGCCTTTAAGAATATGTAAATCAGTACCGCAAATGGTAGTTTTTGTAATTTTAACAATTGCATCCGTGGGTGCGTTAATGGTGGGGATTGGCCGCTTTTCAAGCGTTTTTCGCCCAGGGCCTTGATATACTAAAGCTTTCATAATCTTATCCTTAAATTTATTTTAAAAGAATTACAGGGTCAAATCTTGAATTGAGAGCGGATAATTTGTTCCAGGGAGAAGAATAGGTATGTCCAGTTTTCTTCCTAAACGGAATACAGTAAAATCACTTTTTCCTGTTCACAATTCAAGATTTGACCCTGTCTGTTTTATTGTAGGGATTTAGCAATGATTTGCACATTAATATCGTTGCTATACGTAGATCCATTACTCAAACTATAATTATATAAATTACGATAGTTAAGGTTACCTGGTTCTAATGTTAAAAATACCGTCCTGTCTTGACCGGTCTTGATGTCTTTGCCGGTTATATAATAATAACATAATAAGGAATCACCGACGGCAACCTGATTAAAGGTAGTCTTACTAGTATCAATTGAAGTAAAGGTCACATTCTGGACCAGTCCTTCCCACCCTGCATTAGGGACACCACCAACTCCACTGCCCGAAAGTTTTTCTGGCATACCACTGGAAGCGTCATACGGAACATAAGCAACTACTAAATTATCACTAAATTGAACCTTTGAAGGAGGTGCGCAATTAAATTTATATTCATCTGCCAATACTGGACTACATGCTAGAACGCTTAAACTCAATCCAAAAAATAAAATTGATTTTTTCATACTTTCTCCTAAAAAATAATAATAACAAAATTTAACTCGGTTATTATAGTTGAATAGGGATGTACTCGTCAATTAACTGTGATTGATCGAGCATTCGGTTAGTATTTATTCCGAGTTATGCATAGAATCGGAATTTGATAGAACGAATATGGAAATTTTTTAAGAAAAAAGTGCTGTACAACACTTATTATCCTGATATTGGGAAATTTAGGGAAGCTTGTATCCAATTTTTTAGAAACTTTGACAATTTAATTTAGAGGGATTCTCGATTAATGACGCGTGAATAGTTTTAAATAGAGATAAAGTGTATGAAATATCGATTATTACTGATCATTGTTATTTCTCTGATCAGTATTCCTGCATTTGCCAATATCCGACCCATTGAGACTTACCCGGTACAAGAACAGTTTGTGGAATTGGAAAAAAGCTTTGATGGAAAGATTGGCGTTTATGCTCTGGATACGAATAACAATCAAACCATTGCTTATCAGGCGGATGAACGCTTTCCAGTGCAAAGTACTAGCAAATTGATGGTAGTCGCTGCGTTATTAAAACAAAGCGAGAAAGATAAAAAATTATTACAAGAAAAAATAGTTTATACACCAAAAGATCTGATGTCTTGGCATCCTGTGACAGGAAAATATGTGACTAGCGGCATGACCCTGGAAGAGCTATCTGAAGCGGCCATGAGTTATACCGATAATGTTACGATGAATCTGATTACAAAAAAGTTAGGCGGGCCTAAATCTGTCACTGATTTTGCATCTTCGAGCGCAACTCATGGCCTGGATGAGAAATAATACCACCGGATATAAACGAATACGCGCCGGTGTTCCGATTGGCTGGGTGGTTGCCGACAAAACAGGTTCTGGTGATTATGGTATTGCCAATGATATTGGCGTCATGTGGTCACCCTTATGTAAACCCATTGTATTGGCTATTTATATGGTAGGAAACCAACAAGACGCCAAAAGTCGTGACGATATTGTAGCCTCAGTAACGAAAACAGTATTGGATGAATTTGCAAAAAATAACCCCTGTTTTAAGGCGCTTTTTTCTTAAAAAACAAAAGAAAGAAAATTAAAACTGATTTAAGAATTTACGTAAAATAGTTGCTATCATATCAGCCGCTTTTTCATATTCGTGTCGACGGTAAATTAAATGCCAGGTGCTATCAACGGAAAGTTCTGGAAGATCAAAAATCTGTATGTGGTTTAATTCCGATTTAAATTTCTCTATGAGTAATGGGATGCCAATCCCCCAGCAAGGTAAGCTGTTAATTAATAGCAGTGCATTTTTTGCTGAATCTACTTTTATTTTACTCGTAGGATTCAAATTGAGACGATAAAAATATTGCTTCAAAGCAATTCCCAAAGTTAAGCCAGGCATGAATTCTATGTAATTTATTTTCCTGGTAATCAGTTCTTGTAATTCTGAATTTTTTTTCAGTTTGTTTTTAAGTAGAGTATTGTAAATTCCAACGATGGGTTCCTGGTAAATTAATCTACTTTCTAAGTCTGGATAGTTTTCGCCTGATTTTGAGGTGATGATAATATCTAAATCGCGATTCAGTAATTTTTCAAGGGATTTCAGGTCGATAAATTCGTTGCTCATAATATCGTATACTATAAATGATATTTATAGCATTGCCAAAAATTGGTTATAGTTCTGGCATGGACAGCTAAAGTATATAAAATATTCTTATACTCTTTTTGGAGGAATTTAATATGTTAAATGTAAATACCGCTTTCAGCAATTCCCGGTGAATTTTAACTATTTGATTTAACAAATTAAATCACCCTTATAAAAAAATAATTTTCGTAGAAAATTATCCCCGCGATGGGGGATCGCAAGGGGGAGAATCGCGATTCTCCCCCTTCATTCCGAGCATCGGCTTCGCCGAGCGCAGGATAAAAACAGGAAGCAATTTTCGCTGTACTCAGCGGGAATTGCTGTACCGCTTTGATCGTTCTTGATTTAGAGAATGACCTCATTCATCCTGAAGGGAAACTCGCACGCAATGCAAAAATGGTCATTGAAAACAGCGTTATTGCAAAAACCAATGCTGCGATTCAATGGGCGCGTCAACGTGACGCTTTAGTTATTTTTGTCCGCGTGGGGTTTTCTCAAGATTATGTGGAGTGCCCTACAGCCTCACCATTGTTTTCTTATGTTCAACAGGCGAAAGCGTTGCAGCTGAATACCTGGGGCACGGAATTGGATAGTCATTTGGATGTTAGAGAAAATGATGTCATGATCACTAAACATCGTGTGAGTGCTTTCTATGCTACGCCATTGCAGGCCATATTAACCGCTAGAAAAATTCAACAGGTGATGTTGTGTGGTGTTTCTACAGATTTTGCCGTTCAAACCACTGCTCGTGAAGCCCATGATCGGGACTATCGCGTGATCATTGTGCAGGATGCGTGCGCAGCGAATTCCGTGGAGGAACATAACAATACCATTCAATTACTTGGAAAATTTTGCACGCTTGTGAATAGTGATCATTTATGAGCAAAGACACTATCTCCATTCATCATCGGCAACATATCGGGTTAGGAGCTTTATTTGCTATTATTTCCGCTTTCTCTTTTGCGGTGATGAGTGTTTTTGTGAAAAAAGTGGGGACGGATTTACCAACATCGATGCCTATTTTTTTTTCTTCGCCACATTAGCTTACGTCACTGCGCCAGTGAGACTGATGTCGCCTTTGATGTTTTTTATCGTTATTTTTGGCGGTTTATTTGATTGGGTGTTATGGAATCATATCCCTGATACACTTACCCTCATCGGCGCTATAGTGATTATTATAGGATCTCTGATAACCATTTATTTCGGAAAGAATTTAGTTAAAAAAAGTTGAAGCGTTTAATAAAAAAATGGATAATTTTTTAGATGGAGCATTTAAATCATTAGCTGATTAGCCAATTGAAGAAACTCTAATACTCAAAGCAAAGACCCGCGCGGGAGCTTCGGGGCCATTACGGATTTTGAGAGGGAGTACAAAAATGGTCGCGCCGGTGGCGGGTAAGTCTCCAAGATTGGCCACGTTTTCCAACTGGAATAAACCATGACCCAAAAAAATATGATGCGCGGGATAAGCCCGGCTATTTCCTGGGTCCAGGGAGAGTGTGTCTATGCCGACTCCAATTATTTCGCGTTTAATAAGCCATTGCGCGGCATGTTCACTAAAGCCGGGGAAATGTAAAATCCCCGCGTCATCCGCATTGCAATATCGAGACGGCTGGTCCCAAAACCGCGCCCAGCCTGTATGCGCCAGCACAATGGCTTTTTTTGGGATGACTCCGTGAATTTTTTCCCATTGTTCGAGATCGTCCACAGTAATAGCGTAATCGGGATTCTGGTGCACGCTGCGAGTGACATCGATGATGCATCCAGGGCCAATTAATTCCTGCAACGTGAAGTCGGTAACAGATTTACCGTTTTTTTCAGAGTGAAAAGGCGCGTCCAGATGCGTGCCGGTGCCTGCGCACAGATGATAATTATAAATTCTAAATTGTCCCGGCGAATAATTTTGGCGAATTTCATTTGAGAAAATCAGGCTGCCCGGCCATAAGGGAATTTCTTCGTGGATAGTATGCGTCAAATCGACGAGTGTCATGCCATTATTCATAGTAAATATCCCATCGTCTGTATTATTCGATCAGCTTCTCTAACTCCCGCCGTCAGTCCGGCGATGCCTGCGCCAACAATAGCGATTTGAGTATAATAACAAATATTGAAGAGCGAACCCACCCAGAAATTTGACACCCGGCCGATTTGACGGTTAACATTCAACCCAGGTCTTCAACTGGGATAATTTATGGAAAATTCATTTATAAAAATGCTGCAGGGTTACCAGTTATTTCGACGGAAATACGCTTCGGGGGATAACTCCGTCATGCAGTATCTTTCCCATTATGGGCAACAGCCCGAGGTGATGGTGGTATCCTGTTGCGATTCCCGGGTGGATCCCGCTCTGATCCTGCAGTGCGATCCGGGTGATTTATTCGTGGTGCGCAACGTTGCGAACGTCATCCCTCCCTATGAAAAAGATGAAGCCCATCACGGAACGAGCGCGGCTTTGGAATTTGGAATCTGTTTTTTGAAAGTCAAACACCTGATTTTATTAGGGCATAGTCAGTGCGGCGGCATTCAGGTTTTATTGAATAATAATAACGATGAAATTAAAAACGATTTTATAAAAAACTGGGTTTCATTAATTAAAACGAAGCGTATCGAAACGCAGGACGCCGATGATTACGCCAAGCTGGCGCTGAATAAATCTCTGCAGAATTGTCTGACTTTTCCCTGGATTAACAGTAAAGTCCTGCAAAAAGAACTGGCTATCCATCTATGGTTTTTCGACGTTAAAAAAGGCCAGATTTTTACTTACTCCGGTACTAGCGAAGAATACCAGCCGCTGGAATTACTGGACGCGGTATAGTCATTGGCTGATAGGTACAGAAAAGTCATTTCGGTATGATCCGGCAAAACTCGGTTGGAAAGATAATTTTCGTAGAAAATTATCTGCGCGATGGGGGATCGCAAGGGGGAGCATAAGCTCCGCTCTCCCCCTTCATTCCGAGCAGAGGCTTTGCCTCGCGCAGGATATAAATAGGAAGCAATTGGGTGCAGTTCCTTTATGACGACGAAAAATCATTGATTCTATTGATTTTATCTAAAATTTCCTTTATATTTTGTTCTTTAAAAATTTGGACTTGCCGCAAGGTGGCATTTTTTGCTTGTTTAAGTGGCTGGAGAAGTTGTCAGTGGCGGATGTTTTCAGGGAAGCTGAGGAGCAGTTTACTCAAATGGTCGAAAAATACAAGTCCCCCTCTTCATTGTGGCTCAATGCAATCGAATCTGAGATTGGCCAGGATGGTCGCGAACTAACACGAAAAATATTACAAGGTCATGCAGACTCCAGGGGCACTGGAAATGTTGGCGAAGCCATCACGACAACTGGCGGTATACTTTTAACTCATAGACGCTTATATAAAAGAACGTTGCAGACTTTATTTGGTGCAATCGACATCACAAGGACAGGTTATTCCCTTCGAGATCATCCTAATTTATTTCCATTAGACGCATTACTAAATTTACCCATTTCGTCGTCGTTTTCATATGGATTGCAACGTTTTATTGCGAGACGCATTGCCACAACTGCATTTTCGGAAGCATTAAACCTGACGCAAGAGATATCGGGTGTTACCGTGGGAAAGCGACAAGCTATTCGCATGGTAGAAGAATGTTCAGTTGATTTTGATGCGTACTATACTCATAAAATGGCAAAAAAGAGCCGGAAAACTACCATTCTGGTATTAACCACGGATGGAAAAGGCATTGTAATGCGTCACGATGCGCTCAGGGAAGAAACCCAAAGACGTGCCACAGATGCCAAACAAAAAATGAAGACTCGCTTATCGCGAGGAGAGAAGTCGAACCGTAAGCGTATGGCGCAAGTGGCTTCAATTTACTTAATTGAACAATTTACTAGAGTACCACAGGATGTTATAGAAGAATTGAGACGGCAAAAAGCAGATTTACGTCGTCCGCGCCCGATCGAAAAACGCGTGTGGGCTAGCGTTGAAAAAGATTCAGATGACGTCATCAGAGCGATGTTTTCAGAGGCCAACAAGCGTGATCCAAAGCATAATAAAGAATGGGTAATTCTTGTGGATGGCAATAAGCATCAGTTGCATGTTGTAAAGGCGCTGGCAAAAAAAGAAGGGGTTAGCGTATCAATCATATTGGATATTATTCATGTTATCGAATATCTATGGGATGCTGCACGCGTATTTATTGATGAGACCAATCATGCAGGTTGTGAGGCCTGGGTTGAGGAAAAGCTTACGCAAATACTGAATGGTAAAGCGGGTAAAGTAGCTGGCAGCATAAGAATGTCAGCAGCCAAACGAAAACTAACAAAAGAAAAAAAGCAGACTGCAAAAGATTGCGCCAGATATGTAGCAAAACATAAACCTTATATGAACTACGTCAAATATTTAAAGCATGGATATCCGATTGCAACGGGAGTTATTGAGGGTGCATGTCGCTATCTTATCAAAGATAGGATGGACATTACCGGTGCGAGATGGGGCTTGTCAGGTGCAGAATCTGTTCTTAAGCTACGCTCTCTCGTTACAAGTGGGGACTTTGACGATTATTGGGCATACCATTTAAAAAGTGAACATGATAGAAATTATTCCTCAAAAATAAGAAATTTAGATCATTTCCAATCATTAATGTCGTCGTCATAAAGGAACTGCACCCGAAGCAATTGCCGCTGTACCCAGCGGGAATTGCTGGACAAAAGCTATTGCCTCTGTAATAATTAATAATAGAAGATAAGGAAATAGTGGGGGGAAAATATTGGATGTTATTAACTTAATTAAAAATAATCTTGCACTGGTAGAAGCGCTGGTTCCAGCTTTAATTTTAGGTTTATTATCCAATTATGTTCTTTATAAAGTTGTAAAAAAATACTATCGTTCTGCATATATCACTCCTTTAAAAGTAGTTATTTCGGCATTTATCAGGGCCTTCTATTTTATTTTCCCTTTAATCTATTTCAGTTTTTTTGCCTGGTTATTTAATCTACCGCAAACTGCTCATTTTGTAGAGATTTCAATTAAAATATTAATTACGTTGGCACTCAGCCTGTCTGCCATTAAGCTATTAGATTATATAGACATCTGGTTGGAGCGGAAAAAGAATTCTTCAATAACGTCGCCGAATTTAGGCATTTTTGTCACAAGGGCTTATTTACTTAAAAAAATACTAACCATAATAATTATACTTTTGGCCCTCGCGCTGGTATTACTTAATTTTCCTGTGGTGAAAGAAATAGGTAAAGGGATTTTAATTTCAGCCGGTGTCATTGGCGGTATTATGGCGTTTGCTGCGCAGAAAATTTTCGTCAATATTTTCACAGGACTGGATTTTATTCTAAATAGACCAATCAAAGTGGGTGATTTAATTAATATAGGGCCAGAATTGGGTAATATAGAGAAAATTACCTTAAACCAGATACATTTGCGTACCTGGGATTTACGTCTGATTATTTATCCACTCTCTTATTTTATGGAAAATTCATTCCAAAATTTAAGTCATGCGGAATATGGATTACGCGGGGTCGTCATTTTTTATACAGATTATAATATCGACGTTGAAAAGTTACGAGACTATTTATCGGATATCCTTCGGGCTTCTCCACTGTGGGATGAAAAAACCAGAACACTCGAAATGATCGAAGCCACTGAAAATACGGTGCAGCTACGTGCCGTGGTCAGTGCGCGAAACTCTGCCGATTTATGGAATTTACGCTGTCGGGTCCGGGAGGAAATGATTAAATTTATTCAGAAAAATTCTCCCGAGATTTTGCCGAAGGGCCGGGTACAATTAACGGGAAATTTCAGGGCGGAAAAAATTTCGCCGGGGAGGGTTATGGCATAAAAATTATAAAACCAACAACTTTGCTCTAAAGGAGAAAATTATGCCGAATACTCATTTTAAAAAAATAGCTATCTCTGGCTGTATTTCATTATTCCTGGGGGCACACATTGTTTCTGCCTTCGCCAGCACTGCGGCAGAGCAGCGTGAATCATTGCAAAATCAGGCAAACACAAATCCGTACGTCATTAGTTTATACGAACCCACCTACATCATGCCTTTTTCGTATGTTTCTTCCTGGAATCAAGCCGCAGAGTGGGATGATGGCAGTCTCGAAAATTTAAATCATACTGAAACTAAATTTCAGTTTAGTGTGAAAGCGCCTATCTGGCGCAATTTCTTTCATTATAAAAACTCATTAAATCTGGCTTATACACAATTATCATTCTGGCAGTTATACAATAAAACTCCTTTTTTTAGAGAAACCAATTATCAGCCGGAATTATTTTTCTCCAGTGTTATTGAGCGTCCTTTATTCGGAGGCTGGAATATCAGTTTTTTAAATATCGGAGCAGTGCATGAATCTAACGGCAGAGGTGGGGATAACGAAAGAAGCTGGAATCGCGTTTATCTGGAAACTCTGATCTCCAAAAAAAACTGGCTGTTGAGTATCCGGCCCTGGTATGTCATTCCAGGAAATAGTCTGAAAAATAATCCCCATATTGCCAATTATTTAGGATACGAACGGGTAGTTCTATCGTATAAGTTTCATCAGCAGACTTTTTCGTTACTCACTTATAATCTAGAGCACATGACTTCCCGGGGCAGCCTGGAATTAACCTGGTCTTTTCCATTGGTCAGACAGTTTCGTGGGTACGTTCAGGGCTTTACGGGTTACGGACAAAGTTTAATAGAGTATAATCATTACACCAACAGTGCCAGTGTGGGTATTGCATTAAATGACTGGATTTAATCCTTAAAAGGCGGCTGGCGCCGCCTTTATAAAAAAGTTACGGATTCGCAGGTGTAACCGTTCCAGGCTGGGATTGATTCGGATTGGGATTATTCGGCGTGCCCAGATTGTCATTATTGTTGGGGGTATTGGGGCTATTTGGAGTTAGACTATTGGGGTTTGCCGGATTATTGGGATTGGCCGGATTCGCAGGATTGTTAGGATTGGCCGGGTTTGCAGGGTTATTAGGATTATTAATATTAGAAGGATTATTGGGATTATTAATATTATTGGGACTGGTGGGATTATTAGGATTGTTCAGATCGTTTGGGTCGGCCAGATTATTAGGATTATTAGGATTGTTTGCAGTGGGCGATGTGGAGGTATTTACCTGCGCAGATGCCATTTGACAAAAAAGTAATGATATAACCAGTGTAGACAATAATTGCCAGTATTTTTTCATTGACAGACTCCTTTTGAAACTAAAGCAATGAGTATTTTACTCGTCCCTGCCCTTATTGAGCAGGAATGATTATACTCTTTTTTTAATTGGAAATGCCAATATTTTGAGTCGCGATTGCCCACGACACCAATGTCACCGTATGATAAAGTAGCTGTTATTGTGCATCGACATTAAATATGGAGAATTATATGCGTGCTAGCCATGGATCATCTAAAACAAAAACTTTATTAAAATTTTTCGGTGTTCTCATCATGCTGGCTGCCTACATGGCGTTATTTTATAATGCTTCGGCTCAAGATGATGGTTTGGATTCATCGGATTTATACAAAGGTAAGATTAATTTGCTTTATCTGTTGCTGACAGCAGCGCTGGGGATCAGCCAGGGTGTAGAGATATATGATCATGCGATAGGGCATCATCATCACCACGATCATTCCAGTGAGACGGAATTCAAAAACACGCCTTTCCTGATATCACTTAACGTGCAGGACGATCTTTCTATCAACACCGATCATCATAAATCGCATTTATCCCCAGCCAAATTAGTATTGCGTAGCGCTATTCCGCTGGGATTGGGTGGTTTTGGTTGCTATGCCATTTGGAATCAGGTGAACGATTTCGCGCAGGGAAATTTAATAATTGCCGTACCGGTATTTGTAGCGAATATGTGTCGATTTATTTTATTGCCGGGTCAACATGCAAAAGCCCTGGTTACCGGCACTGAACAGGAATTAATGTGTAAAGTCACGGCTACCCATGATGAAGAAGAAAAGTTATCTACTTCATCTTTAAAAAAGAGTGTTCTTTTTCTTGTGTACACCGGCTGTCACATTGCAGACAGTCTATTATTGACGAATGTATTGACGAATGAAACCAAAACACAGTTGGCGGTCTATTGGCTATCCGTAGTGGGACTCAGTTGTTCGACTGCGTGTTATCACGTGACGCATTCATTGAATATTGGACCCGCTTATAAAAAATTAAAAAAATTATCCTGTGGAAAAAAATTGCTCGCATTGACTCTGGCTTTTCTGACAGGAGGTTTGCATGCCAGCCAATCCCTGTTGGGATTGTTTCATCTGATTAAAACGGATCAGCACATAGCGATTCTGGGAGTTCAGGGCCTTGCTACCTTGGTAGAGTTTTTCACCGGCTCCATCGACACGCTTCAACATCTCAGTCAGAGAGCTACCGATTCCGTCGACGCGCTCGCGCATGCCAGTCTGTGGACGACTTCGGGGGCTCACAAAGACGAGCCTCCACTGGAAACCTTAACTTCTTCTCTTTTAACTTTGGAATAATAAAGCTATCGTAAAATCATCAAGGCAGAAATATGTTAAACAGTTCTTTAAAAAATCTCCTATTGGCTGGTTTAACGCTATGTATTATGGTTTCCTGTAATCCAAAAAAATTAGAGGATCAAAAACAATTAATATTAAAGCCTGTATCATTTGCCAATTTGCCTGACTGGAAAAAGGATCATCAGGCGGCTGCCTTTTATGCCTTGCAAAATTCCTGTCAAAAAATTTTAGCTTCCGGCGAAACCATGCCGCTCTGTTCCGGCAGCATAAAAATCAGTATTCAGAATTGGCGATCGGTTTGTAAATCGGCTTTACTGATAAAAAATCTATCTGACACAGAGGCGCGTAATTTTTTTGAAAAATGGTTTAAACCGTATGCCGTTTACGACGGTAAGGTTTCAACCGGTCTTTTTACCGGATATTACCTTCCGGAATTAGAGGGAGCGGGTAAAAAATCTGAAAAGTATAGCGCCCCTTTATATGGGCAGCCTCGGGATTTGGTTGTCGCTGACTTAACCGCTTTTAATCCAAAATGGGCTGGAATAACCTTTTCAGGTAAAGTCGTCAATGGTCAGTTAATTCCCTATCATACGACCCGCAAAGAGATTGACGCCGGAGCTATCGAAGGGAAAGCCAATATTATCGCATGGGTTGATCCCATCGACAGATTTTTTTTGCAAATTCAGGGATCGGGTCTTTTAACAGTCGATAAGAAAGAAAAATTATTTATTGGATACGGCGCTCAAAATGGTTCTCCCTATACGCCCATTGGAAAAATACTGATAGAAAGGGGTGAATTAGATAAGTCCACGATATCCATGACCAAAATCCGCGAATGGCTGGTGGCGCATCCACAACAGGCGCAGGAGGTCATGGAGCAGGATCATTCTTTTGTGTTTTTTAAAATATTACCCAGAAAACAGCCTTTAGGAACTTCAGACTTACCTTTAACCGCGGGGCGATCATTAGCGATAGACCGGCAAATTATCCCGATTAATTTGCCATTGTGGGTGGAAACCACCGTGCCGGATATCCATCAACCTCAACAATCCATTCCTTTACGGCAACTATTTATAGCACAGGATACCGGCGGCGCGATTAAAGGCGTGATCAGAGCCGATCTTTTTTGGGGTGCGGGCGAGTCCGCCGAATTCATGGCCAGCCGTATGCATGAGCCGGGCCGGTATTGGTTGTTGCTGCCGCGATAGTTTAGGCTATTTTTCCCGAAACAAAATCCTGAGTGGACTGATGGGCTGGATTGGAAAATATAATGTCGGTCGAGTTGTATTCGATTAATTTACCAAAGTACATATAAGCGGTAAAATTCGCGATCCGTTTCGCCTGATGCATATTGTGAGTAACCATGCAGATGGTATATTCTTTTTTAAGTTCCACAATCAATTCTTCAATGTGTGCGGTGGCAATAGGGTCCAATGCGGAGGTTGGCTCGTCCAGTAAAATAACGTCGGGTTTTACAGCAATGGCGCGGGCGATACACAAACGTTGTTGCTGTCCGCCGGAAAGCCTGAGACCACTGTGCTTTAAAATATCTTTTACTTCATCCCAGAGCGCCGCTTTTTTTAATGACCATTCGACGCGTTCCGCCAGCTGACTGCGACTTAATTTTTCATATAAAGAAACGCCGAATGCGATATTGTTGAAAATAGACATGGGAAATGGAGTCGGCTTTTGGAATACCATACCGACCTGACTGCGTAATTTGTTTAAATCCTGGGAGGGATGCAGGATATCCTCGCCATCCAGAAAAATGGACCCGGTGGCACGCTGTTTATTATAAATTTCATACATGCGATTAAAAGTACGTAATAAAGTCGATTTGCCACAACCGGAGGGTCCAATAATCGCGGTGATGGAATGCTTCGGAATAGCAATATTAATATCTTTCAGCGCATGATGGTTGCTGTAATAAAAATTCAGATTATGGGTTTTTATTTTGATGGATTGACTCATGCTATTCTCTTTAAATAATTGGCGGTTTTTGTTTGAATATCACTCGAATTAATATATTGAGTCCCAGTATAAAACCAGTAATTAACAGGGCGCCGCTCCATGCCAGCTGATGCCAGTCGTCATAAGGACTGGTGGCATACTGGAAAATGACCAGCGGCAAATTTGCCATAGGCTGGTTCATGTGGGTATTCCAGAATTGATTATTCAGCGCCGTGAACAACAGCGGAGCTGTTTCCCCGCTGATTCTGGCAAGCGCCAGCAATATGCCGGTGAGAACGCCGGTGCGTGATACGCGCAATACAATGTAAAAAATCACCTGCCACTGTGGAGCACCTAACGCAAAAGCCGATTCGCGTAACCAGTTAGGCGCCAGGAAAAACATATCTTCGGTGGTACGGGTAACAATTGGAATTACCAATAATGCCAGCGCTAAACATCCGGCCCATCCGGAAAAATGTCCCATTTTCGTAACGATCAGCGAGTAGATCAATAATCCCAACAGAATCGAAGGGGCGCTGAGTAAAATATCCGTGATATATTTAACACACTGCGCCAGCCGATTATGATTGCCGAATTCAGACAGATAAGTTCCAATTAACACGCCCACGGGAACGCCGATCATTAATGCGTAACCTACCATTAAAACACTGCCCATGATTGCATTTTTGAGTCCTCCGAAGCCTCCGGGTGGTTGAGTATTTTGCGTAAATAGATGCAATGAAAAGCCCGGCAAACCGTTTTTAACCAGTCCGAACAGTATCCACGCGAGAAACCCTAGTCCGATAAGCACAGCCATAGTGGCGATACTGATGCTCAGTATATTAATAAGCCGGCGTTTAAAATATAAAAAATCCACGATTATTTCCTTCGAAATTTAATGAGCCATTTGGCCAGGGAAAAAATCATTAAAGTGATGATCAATAAAATTAAGCCAAGTTCATTGAGTGAAGAAATATAAAGCGGCCCTGTCGCCTCGCTGAACTCGTTGGCCAATACAGAAGTAATGCTGCTACCCGGCATAAACAGCGAACGCGATAATTGATGGGAATTTCCAATCACGAATGCAACCGCCATGGTTTCGCCGATGGCGCGGCCTAATCCCAGGATCATTCCTCCGAAAATACTGGTCCGGCAATATGGGAAGATAATATGTCTGGCTATTTCCGAGCGGGTTGCGCCCACCGCATAGGCGGATTCTTTTAATAAATCAGGCACGATCGCGAAAGCGTCGCGCATGACTGAACTCATAAAAGGAATAATCATGATACTCAGTACAATGCCGGCGGTAATGATCCCTATCCCCAGCGGCGGGCCCTGAAAAAAAGGTCCAATAACGGCGATGGGACTCAGGCGTTCAATCATCCACGGCTGCACATAATCGGAAAATATCGGCGCCAGCACGAATAGTCCCCACATGCCATAGATGATGCTGGGTATCCCTGCCAGCAATTCGATAAATACCCGCGCGGTTTGTTGTAAATAACCCGGACAAAGTTCAGTTAAAAACCACGCGATGCACAGGCTCATTGGAACACCAATGATCATGGCGATGATCATTGTGGTGCACGTGCCCAGGATCGGCGTGAGCGCTCCAAAATGCTGGGAAACCGGGTTCCAGTCCGCGCTCACCAAAAAATTCGGGCCAAAAGCTTTTAAGCTTGGGAGGCTGTGGTGGCCTAAAGTCATCACCAGTAGAGCGACAACGATAAGTAAAACGACAGCAAAAAATCCGGCGGTGAATCGCAACAGTGTGTCGATATGACGCTGGTTTTTAAATACTTTTGGTGAATTCATAGGACCTGTTTTGCAGATGTAAAATTGAATTCCTTCTGCCAGTTATTTTGAATGATCTGCACCACGTTTGGAGGCAGCGGCACGTAATCTAAATTTGTCGCCGGATCGTTGCCATTTTTAAATGACCAGTTAAAAAATCGCAGGACAGCAGTGGATTTTTGTGTATCAACCGGGGGAGTATTCATAAGAATAAAAGTCGCTCCCACAATAGGCCAGCTATTCGCGCCGGGTTCGTTAGTTAAAATTTCAGCGAAATGATTGAGTGGACTCCAGTGTGCGTAAGCAGCAGCGGACTGAAAGCTGTTAAGATTCGCGGTGACTGTTTTGCCGTCGCGATTCTGTAGTTGTGCGAAATTCAAATGATTCTGACGTGCATAGGCATATTCCACATAGCCAATACTTCCCTTGATGCGCTGCACGTAAGCCGTCACGCCTTCGTTGCCTTTACCGCCGGCGCCGACAGGCCAGGCGACGGCCGTATCCGATCCGATGTGTTCCTTCCACTCCGGGCTGACCTCACCTAAATAGTGGGTAAATAAGAAGGTGGTTCCTGATCCATCTGAGCGGTGAATGACCGTGATAATTTGCTTTGGCAGAACCAGGCCGGGATTCAGCGCCTGGATTTTAGGATCGTTCCACTGAGTAATCTTGCCCAGATAAATTTCAGCGAGTATGGGGCCTGACAGGATTAAAGTGTGGTTAGCCAAAGCGGGCAGATTAATGGCGGTCACAACACCGCCCACCACCGCAGGAAATTGAGTCAGATGGCTTTGACTGAGCTCGATATTGGTGAGAGGCTTGTCGGATGCGCCAAAATCGACGGTTTTTGCCTGTATTTGCTGAATACCGCCGCCTGAACCAATGGGTTGATAATTAATGGAAATTCCTGTTTTGGCCTGATAAGCCTGCGCCCATTTGACGTAAAGTGGATAGGGAAAAGTTGCGCCAGCCCCGGTGATCAGTGAGGTTTCAGCGAAACACAGTTCTGTCATCGTAACTAAGCTCAGGGCGAGCCATGATATTTTAGATAATTTATTCATAAAAACTCCGGTAAAAAGATTGAACTCTATTTTACCAATGAATTGTGACAATTTAATGACATTGTCAGCAATTCCGCTGAGTACAGCGTCCCTGGCTCCATAAATATAACCTGACGCCATGACCACGGCTGTCCCAAGTTTTTTTATATTTTAATCATTGCCATGTGTATGTGAAAATATGTAGAGAGATAACTCTATTGATTTAAACCTCCTCCGCGGTATTCCCGGCATCCGCCCAAAGGCTCGCAGGATCTTCACTGCGGGTCCTGTCAGACTCCACTCAGGCCCCGTGCTCGTTACGCGTAATAGCAGGCGCATAGCACGGTTAGAGAGATTGTGCAGTGAAACTATTCAGGGCGCATGAGTGGAGCCGGTCCGCTTCACTGCGCGCGCGGCCTGAGTTCCGTCTGCCACCCGCGCTCATTGCGAATGGGCGGATGGCCGGGAATACCGCTATGTGCCCCGTCAAAATTTTCCTCAGGAACACATCCATGAAATCAGAGGCGAATCATCCCCGCTATCCCAAACCAAAGTAGGCAATTCAGTAACGAATATAAGGTTTTACCCTTTAACAAGGGCCTCATGTAAATCATATCTATGATCCCAAAAAAAACAAAAAGCCAAAATTCATCTGTATAATTCCTTATAAACCATAACCTGACTGTATCTCCTTCTTAAGTTGCACATTGAATCAATTTTACCATATTTGTCGTCACTACCTATTAGGGCCTGTTTACAATTCATTAATTATTCGCCGTCATTGCGAACGTCAGTGAAGCAATCCAGTGCGGAGCTTGTCTAAAGTACGAAACTGGATTGCTTCGCTAATGCTCGCAATGACAAAATTCTTGTGTAAAACATAATTAATGAATTGTAAACAGACCCTAATAGTTTCCGTAAAGTTTTAAGTGCTATTTTTGCATTCCCGATTCGATATCCGCAAATTTGTTGGAATTTTTTTAATAGATTCAGTCCAAAACGTCTCATCACCGACTAATTTTGAGCAAACCGACGGTTTCATATGATTCGCCTTTTTTGGAATCATAGATACGATTTTATACAAGGCACTTGTTAAAGGGCAAAACCTTATATTCGTTACCTGAATTTCCCTACTTTGGTTTGGGATAGCGGGATGATTCGCCTCTGATTTCATGGATGCGTTCCTGAGGAAAACTTCGACGGGGCACATAGCGGTATTCCCGGCCATCCACCCATTCGCAATGAGCGCGGGTGGCAGACGGAACTCAGGCCGCGCGCGCAGTGAAGCGGACAGGCTCCCCTCATGCGCCCTGAATAGTTTCACTGCACAATCTCTCTAACCGTGCTATGCGCCTGCTATTACGCGTAACGAGCACGGGGCCTGAGTGGAGTCTGACAGGACCCGCAGTGAAGATCCTGCGAGCCTTTGGGCGGATGCCGGGAATACCGCGGAGGGGGTTTAAATCAATATAGTTATCTCTCTACATATTTTCACATATACATGGCAATGATTAAAATATAAAAAAACTCGGGACAGCCCTGACGCCATGACCGGGATAGCTAATAATGTCAGTCTTTGTTATTATTTTCTTCATAGTTTAACAATGAGGAGCTGTTCATGAATATATCATTAACTCCCGAACTTGAAGATTATGTCCAAAAAAAGGTCAGTAGTGGATTTTATACCTCCGCGAGTGAAGTGGTGCGCGAATCTTTAAGACTGATGCACAATTATGATGATTTACAGAAACAACGAATTAAGCAACTGAATGCGTCCATTGACGCGGGTTTATCGCAATTGAAAACGGGTAAGAAGTCACCAGCTTCTGAGGTCTATCAACGGCTAAAGAAAAAAATAGAAAACCAAAGGACAACAAGTGAATAAATATTTTTTATCTGATGCTGCGGAACAGGATGTTGATGAGATCTTGACCTATATTGCCAAAGAAAACCATGATGCGGCTTTAAAATTTTTAAATGCGCTCTATGAATGCATGGATTTGCTGGCGATAAATCCACAGATAGGCCACGTGAGGGAAGATATCACAGATAAGCCTGTGCTTTTTTGGACTTTCAAATGGCATTATTTGATTATTTATAAAAATTCCTCTCCTATTGAAATTATTAGAATATTGAGCGGGTATCGAGATATTTCCGGTCTAATGAACCGGCAGGATGCCGATGTAATGCGTATCTCACAATTATTGGAGGTTTGACTGTTATGGCTTTTTTGATAGGGATTTCTGTGATTTCAGCTGTCCCGGATGGATAATCAACGCAATAATGAATAGCTTTAGTCAAATGTGTTGAGTAGCTTCTTTCATATTTTCTCCGAAAAACCCGCATATCGCATTGGCATCATACGTATGCGGGGAAACGGTTACAGTACAATGGTTTGTTGCGAAGTTGATACGGAACTACTGACAGAGGGACTTGAACCGGAATTAAGTCCCCCAATTAAGCGAAAATTCGAGTCCAGGCCAAGACTAGAACGAGGACTTTCCTGACGGCCTGGCGTCAAAGTAGGGACGAGATTTGAGTCATTACTGGATGAATGGCTGGGTTCCGGACTGGTCACAGTTCTTAAATCACTGTCGAGAGTAAGGGTAACTTCATCATTGCTGTTCTTTGACTCAATCGAGTACTCGGAAGTGTCACGTGTGATCTTTCTAAAAGGGATTAATGTCTGTGAATTTTCAGCGATTTTATCATCATCAGATGCCGACGATGACCTGCGTGCAAAGTGCTTTTCAGGATTATGATTTTCAGATATGAGCGGCAAATTTTGATATCCCAGAGGAACATAATCATGTTCCGCCTTCCATTGAGAAATAAATGTTTCCAGTTGAGGGAGTTTAATATAAGTGAAGGATTTCTGACCTTCTTTCATATCTGCAGAATCCCAAATTTCGTTATCGACCGGAATACACGGTGCTTCTTCTATTATTTTACCGGTAAGTGTGCTTTTGCATATATCTGGGACTTTCGTCATGGCTTCTCGAAAAACGGTTTCAAGAATTTTTTTAGAGACCACATAGTATTTACACTCTTTGACCATCTGCCAGGAGTCGAATTCGCGCTTGTCAGGTAAAAGTTTGGTAATAAAATTGTGAACTGGAGGAGTGATTGACACATAACTGGCGAGAAGATTGTTCAATTTTTCAAGGTTCTCGCTATCAATTCTTATAATGTACGGAGGATTTGCACAGAAAAAAATAAAATAAGGAGAAGGATGTTCAGCAATTATCTTCAAATAATGACAGCACGATTTGAAATCGTCAGATTTGCATCCCTGGCTTTTGGCCTGCAATCTAACCACGGTTTTACATAAAGAATTGATAGTAACGACGTATCGTAGCCAATAACTTTGGAACTTTTCAACGTCGTCTTCATCCGCGAATATTAAAGAACTTCGATTATTTTTATTTGTGATAAACCCCTTTCCTATTCGCCCATCTTCCTGCAATTTAGCAAAAGCCGGCTTTATTTCCTTAATTCCGGTTTGTTGATATAAAATTTTCATAATCTCGGGAGTTACGGGCAAAGCATGCTCTGAAAAAAGACCGACAAATTTTTTGAGGATTATATTTTTATATTTTAAGGCAACTGAAATTTTAAAATCGCCGTTATTACTTTCACGTACTTCCACAGGCAATTGTAGCGGAATTATATTCATTTCTTTTAATTGTACTACCACTCCCTGCGCACTCATCTCAGCGGCTTCATTATGTGGAATATAATATTTAAGTAGTTTTAAATAATCACTGTCTATCTCCAGCCATTCTCTTCGCAATTCGCGAATTTTTTGGATACCTGAAGGATTGGTGATAATGGAGGGTCCCTGAAGGAGGGCAAAATTATCATTACCAAGCCATGTCGCAAGCACTTCAGGCGTTATCGATTTTTCGTCAGTCTCGGCTTCCATGCAAATCACCTGGCACAGATGATTGTCCAATGGGTGCAGGCACTCATCGTATTTTTTATGAATTTTGGCGTGCTCCTCCGGCAGGGCGGTTACTTTAAAATTCTCTGAAGTTTGAGTTTCAACATAACATTTGATCGATAATTTTTTAAAGGCCTCTGCCAGTTGAGCCGAATCCGGCTTAATTGACTGCAGGGATTTGAGAGGTGCAATCTCATATTTTTCCTCTTTGGGTTCGGATTTATATATAATAGCGATAGCCTGAGCGTGAGATATTGCTATGGGTTGTGGGGTATTATTTTTGAGTTGTTCCAATTTTTCCGATTCGGCGATCACACAAACATCACCATTTTTTCCAGTGAGAACGATGCGATCTTCCAAAGAGGTGAATTGGTTGAGAGCTGCATAGGGATCCGATTCGTTATATCCTAAGGCTTTCATCTCGGCAAATGAAATAATCAGATGTTGTTCAGTAAATAAATTATTTAAAATTTTTTCATCTTCAGTCGACAAACCTTCTATATAAAATCCACGCGGCATTCCCGTCTGTGAATAAAAAATTTTAAAATTCTGTTTTATCTCAAAATCCATTTGATCTGATAGTAACTGTTTAACCTTGTGCACGTGGCTTAAAACTTCCAGTTTGCCTTGCCCCGAAACGATGTGGCTAATATTGAATTTACTGGCTCGGTCACCCAGTACGGCTATTAACGCTATACTAAATTTTTTGATAGCGTCTGTCTCTTTGGAAACTGCCGGTCCGGATGGGGTATTATGGAGGTAGCTATAGAGGCTTGCGCAAAAAACCGGACCAAAAAACACATCCTGTTGTTGCATTTTCATAAACAATCTCCTTATTGTTTTTTTATTAAAAAATTAGTATGTTTTCGCAGGCAGTATTTTCGGTCTGCAAAAACAACCTAGTCAATTTGAGTATATACCCATAGCGTATTCCAGGGAATACTATCTGATTTTAACGACCAGATGTGCAATGTCAAAATCCAGGAATAATTAATGATAGCAAAATTAATGAGCATCATTAATAAACCACACAGTTGACGAGTGAACGAATGGGTATAACGTCTCATAATTTTATAGGCTAATAGCAAACTCCAAAGAGTGGCAAGAAACAGTAAAATAAATTTGAGATCATTCACCCACCAAAAACCCAAATTCGCATATTTTTGTAACAGGCTGGTGGTATTCGCAGATAGTCCGATAAACACACCACAAGCAGCGAGGGGAATTAACGACTGACTTAAATGATTAAATCGTGATAACGTTAATTGTCCAGTGATTTTAATCGAAAAACTAATTAAAATTGACAGAATTGTTCCAATAGAAAAGCCAATCAGTAAAATATATGCGATCACTTCAAAACCATACAGCCAGGTAAACACATCTCCACGTTCCGGATAATGAGTAAAAATCCACCAGGGAGCATCCGTATTAAAGGCCCATGTTATTTGATGAGCTAAAAACCACGAATCAAGCACATCACGATAGTGCTCAAACCAAAAGCTGTTAGTCCATTGGAATGCGCCTAATGCAAGGCCGCATAATCCATAAATAATTAGCAGGCTATCAAAAAAATTATTTTTCCTGCCACCATGGACAACAATTTCTTCATTTGGCGAACGCATTGTTAATTGTATTGTGTTTTTAGCTATACCGCATTTCCCGCACATCAAACAATTCGAAGCGCCGGTCATTTGAGGTAAAGGTAGTAGGGTGGGGCAGCGCACATTGTTGATTTGTTGAATTTGATTTGTATTCCACGGTTCCTGAATGGGCTGGTATCGCCATGGCGACAGCCTTGCTAACAAATTAAATACGCCAGTGACAGGACATAAATATTTGCACCATACCCGGCTTGACTTTCCATATAAAAATCCAATAACCATCGCTGCCAGTGTTGAACCCCCTAAAATCAGTAATACCGGCTTTGGATATTGATAAACACTTGTCATTTGTCCATATACCGTTGTGATGCCAAACGCTACGAACGGCCATCCTCCCCATCGCATCCATTTCGGAATACTTTTTCCTCGACCATAGCGATTCGAAAATTCAGAAAGCGAACCTTCGGGGCAAAGAACTCCGCACCACAATCGGCCAAAAAAAATAATGCTTATCAATACAAACGGCCACCAAATTCCCCAAAATAAAAATCCAGCAAACACCGTTAAATGATGAAATAAAGTTGCTGACTCATCGGGAAGCGGTAAAAAAATGGGAATCAGCATGAGGTATGCATAAATTAAAATGATTGCCCACTGCGTATGGCGAATTAATTTTTGATGCCGGGCCAACCAGTTTCCTAAATATGCAATGTTATAGCGCATGGCTTTTAGCTTTTTTTGTTTTGAGTAAAAAATAAATGACAATCCAATAGGCGCCATAGATGATAATATTCATTAAAGACGGCGTTGCGCGATAACCCGCGAAACTCGATAACATCGGTGCAAAAAAACCGCCTTCACTGATTAAAAAAGAAGTGTTCCATACTTTGCTGTATAACGGCGTTAGAAATCCCGATAAAATTAATCGATCGATACAACTCAGTAATAATCCTCCGCCTAACAATAATAGTAAGATTTCAGTAATTTTGAAAAAAAATCGCCAGGAAAATATTTTATTACCTAATTGCAAGAGAAAAATAGTTCCGATGGCAAGCAGTACCCCTAATCCTAAAATACTCATCGTATTGGCTGAAAAATTACTGTTGGCTCCTAATCCATAAATAAAAATGCATGCTTCGCTCGCCTCTCTGGTTACCGCAACAGTAACGACTGTTAAAATCGAAATATTTCGCCAGTGAGTTGAGTTGTTTTTCTCAAGGGAATTGTGCATGTTTTTTTTAAGAGATCTGCTGTTTCCTCGCATCCATTTCACCATATACACGATCATGCTGGCCGCCAGTAACGTCATGCCTGCCTGGAAAAGGTTTGAGGAAACAGGGGACAGAATATGGTTAACCGTCATCAGTAAAAAACTGAGTAAAATAGCACAAAGCAATCCGGTGACGACACCCATCCACATAAAGAAAAGTCCGGAACGCCGTCCTGTTTTTAACTGGTTTAGCCAACTATAAACCACGCCAACCACCAGTAACGCTTCAACGCTTTCTCGCCAAACAATAAATAAAATCTCAGAAACATTTAAATTGGAAAGAGTTTGATTAGATTGTGTGAGAGCGGCTTGGGTGGTTAAAGGTGTGTTTGTGCTTTTCAATATAGCAGATTCTTTTTCAACAATCAGATTAGCCGCCTTTGTATGCGCATTAAAGTCATTGAAAAAGACATAGTGGCCTGCCGGCAACCCCACTTTATATGTTTTATCCATATTCGCGTACACTTCAACAGAGGTATCCGAATTTTCAAGTTCAACGGGCGTCCCCGCTCTATTGATGACATGAATAATAAAAGGAGTATTTTCTGGAATAATATTTGGGGAAAATTCAATGGCCGTTGTATTTATGAAGGCATTGACAGTGATGGGTTCACCGTTTTTCGCAAACACAGCGCCTATCCAAAATAATAATGCGATAAATATAAAACTGCGTAGACTCGATCGCCGCATTAATAACCGCCTAATTTTCCAATGCCAGTCCACTTGAATAGATAACTTTGTTTAAAGTGCCAATTGACAAATTCAGTGCCTAATACTTTACTGTCGCTATCCGTGTGCCAGCCAAAATTGGGATCGGTCTTTGCATCAAACGTCACAATGTAAAAACCGGGTCCATTCAGTTTTACATTATCGCCATAATGTGCGCCATCCGATGCAACCATTGGCATTAACCTGCACGTGTTTTTATCCGGCGATGTCTTCATTCCACCGCAGGCCAGTGGTTTAGTCTCCCCAATCTTCTGAATGGTATAATTGACATTAACGTTAGGCAGCCAGTCTCCAGGTGCGAATCCTCGTGCTTTCAAATTGGCCTTCGCATGAATGTCAATTTCTAAATGGATGTCAGATTGATTGCGGGGCAGCATCATTCCTGTTGGCGTCATAGTGATCGGCTGTAAATAGACGGAACCGACATTTAATTGCGGTGGAATAGACGTTGTATTAATAAATGAGAGGTTTGATTGAGTTGATTCCGCCACTTTTTTCGCATTTATTAAAATTTTCCCGCAAGCGGGGTCAGGATTTTCGACGTTCGAATTGGTTTGCGGTAGGTCGCATAAAGGCACTTCGGCAGCAACCGCCGTGGCTGCTACCGAAGCTGTGAACAGGGCCAATAGCAATTTGTTTATATTACTCATTTTATTTTTCTCTTCAGAGTTATATCTGAAATGATAATGAGAATCATTATTATTTGCAAGTAAAAAATAAATTAATTGTCTAAACGTGCCCCCGAAAATTTATCAAAATTCTCGCCTCGAATGTGAAAAGCTTCCCGAAGTAGAATTTCTGGTTTCAGCTGCCGGTTTTTCATGCCGCTTTTCTGATGCTTTATTAAAGTCATTGTGCATTTCAGCCAGTTGCAATAATTCATTCAGTTTACTCCAACTTGCCGGCATGGCAGGCTTAAAAAAGCAGGAACCATATTCTCTCATTAGTTTGAAATTGCGATGATCTTCACAGTGATCTCTAAGCTTTTCGATGGTATTGATAATTTTTCCCCAATCGATATTTGCTTGCCACTGTAAAAATCCTTTTTGGTTTATGTCCTCGATGTTGATTATCTTGAGCAATGTTTTTTTAATATTTTGCCACCGGTTATCTTCTTCACCTTTTTTGTTGGCTAATAGCAATATTTCTCTTAATTTATGGATGAAACTATATTTTTCTTTTACAATTCGAGTCAACATGTCAGGGGTAATATACCTTGTAGGAGCAAAATCATAGCCTATGGCATGTAAGTAAAGGGAGGCTGAATAGACACAATTAAACCTCAAAGGTGAAAACTCTCTATTCTTAAGCTCAGTTAATTGCTCTTTTGTTTTCTTTGAAGTTTCATCTGTACATGAAGTCATTTTACGGGTTGGAGAAAGATAAACTTTCACGGGCTTTCCAAATTTTACTTCGTTAACTGATGCATTTTGGTAACCACCCTTATCTATTACAAAAACAGTTTCAGTTTTTTTCGAAACTGCAGATTCCATCGCGATTGCAATATGCCCTGCCACAAAGCCGGTTCCAATAAAAGGGAACGTTTTTTTTCGTTTGAATTGAGGAGGGTAATAATATAAAACCAGACTTTTTTTCATAAATTTTCTCTCAAAATTAAATGTATTGACTGATATTTTATAGTATTATTATGTATTGTAAATACGCACAGAAATGTGTTATAGTATCAAAATTGATACCGGAGAGGAAAAATGACTAAAAACATATCCAGACGTACCAATCACTGTCATTACGGCTGTGCGATTGAGGCCGCTTTAGACGTCATCGGCAACAAATGGAAAGGAGTAATTCTGTTCCATTTGCTTGAAAAATCATTACGTTTCAACGAGATACGCAGATTAATTCCCAGCGTCACGCAGCGTATGCTGACCTTACAATTGCGTGAATTAGAAAGCGACGGGGTGGTCCATCGAAAAATCTATCCGGAAATCCCGCCCAAAGTAGAATATTCTTTAACAGAATTCGGCCAAAGCCTAAAGCCAATCCTCCTGGCGTTGAGGCTGTGGGGGAAAAAAGTAATGGACAGAACGGCGGTGAAGCTCGAACATTAAGTGGATGGTGAAATTCACTTAAGCTATTGATATTAAAAATATTGTTAGTACGAGCCTTTTTTCCATTGCAAAATTGGGTACGAGTAGTTACATTTATTTTTTGATACCCAGTTGTTTTTCGATTTGAACTTCAAGAGATAGAATATCTTTTCGGTTATTAATGATAGTCGCATAATTAAACCCATGAGGAGATTCAAATAATTGACTAATTTCTATTGCGTAGCTCACTGTAATCCAATTCTTTCGTGTTTCAACTCGATCGTAACATAATTTGTCGTCAGCATTAATAAAAATATATTGAATATTTGGAAACCTTTGCAAAATCTCTAATCGATTTTTGTTTCTATACAAACCTTGGGATATCACAATCGGAATAGCGGAATGATCATAGAAAAATTTTATTTTTTCTTTTAGATTTTCAGTGTATTCATCTACCATTTCTTGAGTAAATTTTTTTCCATGCTTGACGAATTCCTTCATTTTATCAGTGAGGATCCAGTCGCCATCAAAATGATGAAATCCATAGTTATTTTGCAAGTGATTACCGACAAAACTTTTTCCAGAGCCTATTTTACCAAATAATATGTAAATTTTCATAATAAAATCGTTTTGATTATAGAGCACCGTTGTGAAACAAGTTAAATATTCACCGTTCAGGGAACCCTGAGGTATTAAGCGCCGGATCCCAGCCGGCTCGTTCAGCCCCAGCAATGTAGGTGGAATTAAAAAAAGCCAATAAATCTCCATCAGGGTCGTTGGATTTTTGTATTTGCTCATAATCCAGCAAAAATTCACCTAAGGAAGATTCCCAGCGAGCTGACGCTGGTTTTATTTTGGCGCTTTCAATTTGTAATGGTTGAGGATAAGTGAATGAAAAAAAAGCTGGTTTTGGGTAAAGCGAATTACCACACCACCAACCGACTTCAATTTGGGCATCATCCATGGCGTTTTTCCGAATAAAATCCGAGTTATCGGCAGTGATGGGCACACGAATACCTTTATATCGAACGTCGCGTAAATCTAATGTTCCCCACATTAAGCCTACAGGCGGTGAAATCCCTCTGAATAAAGCATGATAACGTTGTAAAACACGATGGATCTGACTTAAGGCCTGCCACCAGGCCTCTGCTAACTTGGGTTGATAAATACGTTTTTCCACATCTTTTTCAAAAGGGATTGGATTAGGTACTTCAGCAGGAATGGTATTTATCTTTAAAGCAATGTTCATCTGCTTAAGCGCTTGAAATATATTTTCAGTGAGTGCGGCAACTGAAGAGGTTGCCACCGGAATCACTTCTTTTGCACCGGAGCTGGATAAAATTTGTATCTGATGTTCCAGGAAATTTAAATCGATACTAAAGTTCTTTTTATAATGAATGAGACCACTCGTCAGGCCAGTGCTGGTCAACCACAAGGCAACCCCTGCCCAATGAGGTTCAAAAGGTTGAGATAATTTTAATTTGCCAATTACCTGACTGGCCATATGTATAAGATGCAACGTTGATTGCATCTCCGGATAATTAAGTATCGGCCAATTCGAATTTTGATTTTCCTTAACCATTAACAAATCCTCCGAAAATAAGAACTCAAGCTATTTTACGATATAGCATTATCGTAAAATTAACAAGTTAAGCCGAATTACCTTAGCCGGTTGCTTCGAACTGATTAATTTAGGATTATATGCAGTATGCTATTCAAAATAATTGGACAAGATAATGAGCCAAAAAACTGAGGTTGGACAATGGGTTGGGTTAGTGGTATCGCCCAATGGACATTTGCACCTGGAAGAACATCCTGAGACTGAGCCGGCCAATGCCGTTTCACCAATCCTTGCCGAAAAAATTCGAATCTTATTTGCAGGGGATTGTCTGCAAGGAGTATTGCATCTGGGATTGACACCCCTGGATAGCCCGCTGCCTCCCAGTGTGGCATTCTGGTGGGAATTTTCTCAGTGTTTGCTCAACACGGTTTGCCAATTCGCGCGTACCGGTGAAGAAAACAATGAACTTTGGAAAAATCTGCCGCCACCTGTCGCGGAATTACAAATCTTGTTGGATCAAGCACCGGTGATGCCGGGTGTGGAATATTTGAATTTAGAGCGGCTGTGCGCATGGTGGCAGTCATTATTAAAGCAATTGATTCAGGAAGTCGATCATTTTAACCCTCCTCGCTTATCGGCTTATTTAGGAGCGCATCATTTGTCCTGGAATAAAGTGGGGAGAGTCTGTTTTCATTTAGCTGAAAATAAAACGGACAGTGAGCATCCGTTTGCATTTTTAGCGACTTATGCAGCGCGTCTTTCCAAAACAGCCGCGGTGCAACATTGGCCATTAGGACGTGCGCTACAAGAATATGCCGGCGAATCCGGTCGGGCACAATTGCTGGCGTTATTATTACCTATCCAGAAAGCCGCTGAGGGTTGCGTTTTTTTAAAGAAATTAGTGGATTCCCAAGCAATATTTCAACCACTGGCGTGGGCGAGCGGGGAAGCCTATCAATTTTTACAGGCTGTTCCACAAATGGAAACGGCGGGTATCGTGGTGCGTATTCCTAATTGGTGGAACGTCAAAAAACCTCCGCGTCCGCAAGTAAACATTAAAATAGGTGAAAAAAATCCTAATCAATTAGGTTTCGATGCGTTGCTGGATTTCGATGCCTATATGGCATTGCCCAACGGAGAAAGACTGACGCCATCAGAATTGAAGCGATTACTTAAAACGCATAGCGGTTTAGTACAAATCAAAGGGCAGTGGGTTGCCGTTGATTCTGAGAAATTAAACGATGTGCTATCGCACTGGAAAACGTTGGAACGGCAAACGCATCAAAATGGACTTTCTTGGGCGGAAGGTTTGCGCTGGCTGACCGGCGCTGGAGCGCAGGAAGAGAAACTGACCGAAGAAACTTTAACAGAGTATTCACGCGTTATAGAAGGAGATTGGTTACGCCAGGCATTAAATCATTTACGCCAACCCAATCAGACCGATCAGGTTCAAATTTTGCAAACACAGTTACAGCCCTTTCTAAAAGCTACATTACGCCCTTATCAACAAATAGGAGTGGCCTGGTTGTGGCGATTGTATCAGCTTCGTTTAGGCGGCTGTTTGGCGGATGATATGGGATTAGGAAAAACGCTGCAAGTATTAGCACTTTTGCTGCTGACAAAACATCATCGCCCTGGGACTCTGTCTGTGAGAAAACCACATTTACTGATTGTGCCGACGTCTCTATTAAGCAACTGGCAGACAGAAATTTGTCGTTTTACCCCGAATTTAACTATTTCGATTGCGCATTCTTCCGCACAGAAAAACCATCCACTGGATTTCAGTCGGACTGATTTGATCATCACTACCTACGGTATGCTAAGCCGCATGCCAAAATTAGCTGAAACCCGTTGGGATTTGGTAATTCTTGATGAAGCTCAAAGTATTAAAAATCCTTCTGCACAGCAAACGCGAGCGATTAAAGCCTTATCTTCAGAGGTGCGTTTCATATTAACAGGTACGCCGATCGAAAACCGGATCATGGATTTATGGTCGCTCTTTGATTTTGCCGCTCCTGGATTATTAGGCTCTAATCGTGCATTTGCAGATTACGCCAAAAACAAAAACTTTCATGCGACGGTGCGTCGGTTGGTGAGTCCGTATATTTTGCGCCGTCTGAAAAGCGATAAACAAGTGATTGCCGATTTACCGGATAAAACAGAGGTTGATGCCTATTGTGCATTAAGTAAATCGCAAATTGTGGCTTATCAACAAACCGTAAAAACGCTAGCCGAACAGCTTAATCAAAAGGAAATCGATGGTATAGCACGGCGCGGTTTGGTTTTGTCGACTTTATTGCGATTAAAACAAATTTGTAATCATCCCAGCCAATGGTTAGGTCATGGAGAATATACTGTTGCAGACAGCGGTAAATTTTTGCGGCTACAAGAACTTGCGGCTGTGATTGCGGCCAAGCAAGAAAAAGTGCTGGTGTTTACGCAGTTTAAAGAAATTATTCCCGCACTGCATGATTGTCTTGCGACTGTCTTTCAACAACCCGGGTTGATGTTACACGGCCAAACTTCGATTAAACAGCGTATGCAAGGAGTCGAAGTTTTCCAGCAGGAAGCAGGGCCGCCGTTTTTTGTATTATCTTTGAAGGCAGGCGGAACGGGCTTGAATTTAACAGCGGCGGCGCATGTTATTCATTTTGATCGTTGGTGGAACCCAGCTGTGGAAAATCAAGCCACAGATCGTGCTTATCGTATTGGCCAGAAAAAAAATGTGCTGGTGCATAAATTTATTTGCTTAGGCACCGTTGAAGAAAAAATTGATGCATTAATTAATTCAAAAAAGACGTTGTCGGAAGATATATTATCCGCTCAGAATGAATTGAATTTGACTGAATTGAACGATACAGAATTATTAGATATGATCACTTTGGATATTCATAAAGCAATAGGAGAATGAATAAATGGGATGGTATGGCGGTTTTGCACCTTATGTTCCGGTAGCGAAACGACGGGAAGCTGCGGCGCGTAAAGTAGCGCAATTAAAAAAGAAAGGACAGAACATTCAACCGGTCAATATTGAAGGCCGAGTGATTGCTAAAACCTTTTGGGGAAAAGCCTGGTGCGATAATCTGGAATCTTACAGTGATTTTGAGAATCGTCTGCCGAGAGGCCGAACGTATGTACGCAATGGTTCTGTCATTGATTTGCATTTAAAAGCTGGGAAAATTGAAGCGTTAGTCAGCGGTTCTGACATTTATAAAGTGAATATTACCGTGAGTCAGTTACCTGCTGCTCGCTGGAAATCGTTGGTGAATCAATGCGCCGGTGAATTTGATTCCATGGTGGACTTATTACAGGGTAAATTTTCTAAACCCGTCATGTCGGTCATTACACAACCTCAAAAAGGATTATTCCCACATCCTAAAGAAATTAAGCTGAACTGTTCTTGTCCGGATTATGCGGATCTGTGTAAACACGCAGCGGCGGTTTTATATGGAGTCGGCGCTCGTTTGGATGAAACGCCGGAATTATTATTTTTATTACGGCAAGTTGATCAGAGTGATTTGCTGGTGAAAGCAGGGAGACGCTTATCAAAGACGTCCTCTTCATCCAAAGCCCAGACGCTCAAAGATACCGATTTATCTGCTTTATTTGGTATCAATTTAGAAATGGAAAAAAAACAAAACGCGGCTGTAAAAAAATTAAAGAAGAAAAAAATAGCGGTTTGATCGTGTGCTGTGTTAAGATGGGGTCAAGTCTTGAATTGTGAATTAATTTCATTGAAGGCTAAATTAATTCACAATTCAAGACTTGACCCCACTTAAAAATAAAGGATGCTTATTATGAACAAGTTAAAAATATGGGTATTCGTTGCCATTTTTTCTTTGTTTGTACCCACACTTTCACTAGCAGCAACGCCTGCATGGAAAATTGTACTTGGTGAAAGCAAACTCACCTTTACAGCAACTCAAAATGGCGCGCCGGTATCCGGTGAATTCAAGAAATTTGCGGCAACTATTAATTTTGATCCGGCCCAATTAAATGATAGTCATGTTAAAGTGGTGGTGGATATGAGTTCTATTTCAGATCCATACAATCAATTGTCAGATACTCTTAAAGGCGCCGATTGGTTTAATGTCAAACAATACCCACAAGCCATTTTTACTTCCGCAAAGTTTACCAAGACCGGCGATAAGACCTATCAAACGGATGGTACATTAACCATTCGAGATAAAACCTTGCCGGTTACATTGACGTTAACGCAGGAAGAATATACCGATAGCAAAGCCCTTTTTAAAGGCGCCACCACAATTAAGCGCACAGCATTTGGAGTAGGTCAGGGTGAATGGTCAGATACCAAAGCGGTCAAAGATGAAGTTCGTATTGATTTTACCATTTCTGCAGTGAAGTAATAATCTTCCTCAATTGGAGCAGCGACATCATTTCAAAAACGAATATCAGAAATTAATTCATTTATTATCAATGTCTTTAAAAGAGCAGCAGCACGAACCGGCGCTGCTTCTGGATCAACCCATTGGCACAAACCTTCGCAACATTCTCCGAAGGTGAGGTTGTTTAATATGGCGTTCATGACCCATCCCTCATCGTGAGCCAAGGCGCAAGATTGGCTCTGTAATCCTTTGCGCCATAATACCCATGCAACAGGAAATGAATTATGCACTGGTTCAGGCCTTTGCGTTTTTGTTTCAATGCTGTGCCAATATTCCACCACATTCCAGGAAAAATTTAACAGATGAACGGAAGGATGAGCTTTGAGTACCATATTTTCCCAGGATTCCACCGGAATATTCGCCATGTCTTGAAGATTAAAAATCGGGCTGTCTGCCGCGTCAAATACTAACGTTAGCGTCCATTCTAATTGCGCGAGTTCAATTAAAAAGGGTAGTGGTTGATATTGCGCGCCCTGACTTAAAAAATTCGCCAGACTGTCACCAAACCAGCGAATAGATTTATAGGTCGATGGATGTGCGTCGATATAAGCGGTGGCCAGTTCCGTAAAGGCTGACTCGCCAAGGTATTTTAGCATCGCCGGATAAGTCTCGGTTAGCGCCTCAAGCAAACGGAGCCGATAAGCATTGCTATAGATAGTCAATCGCGACTCAGCGGATACTTTTTGGGTATCAACGATATATTGTTGAATGTTATTTTTTCCCTGGTGTAAATAATCCTGAAAATAATTCTGTAATTGACTTAAGTTTTGCAGCATATGGATTGGGCCACTGATTTTGCAGCAATCTGTCGGGCGTAATTTAATTCTTCCAGCATGGCACAGAGTGGAGGAATGTTGTCATCCCGTTCGATCATGGTTGATATTAAGCCAAAACGGCGCAGTGTTGCCGCATATAAATCCCATACGGCAGGGATAATATCATGGTCATGAGTATCCACGATATAATTTTCCGCTTGTTCATGACCTGCTAAATGGATCTGAAATACTCTGTCGATAGGTATTCCCGCAATATATTCTAGCGGGTTAAATTCATGATTAACGGAACTGACGTAGATATTATTAACGTCCAGTAAGATAAGGCAATCACTTTTCTGGCTAATTTCTGTTAAAAATTCCCATTCAGTCATTTCAGATTGTTGATAAGTGAGATAACTGGATACGTTTTCAATGAGAATTCTTTGACCTAAAAAGTCCTGAACTTGTCGGATACGATTGACAATGTGCCTGATGGCTTCTTCGGTGTAAGGTAATGGTAATAAATCGTGGTTATTTTTTCCCTGTATTCCTGTCCAACATAAATGATCAGAAATCCACTTAGCTTCAATACGTTGCGAAAGTTCTTTCACCATTCGTAAATACTCCCAATCCAATGGGTCTAGACTACCAATGGAAAGTGAGACGCCATGCATCATCATCGGATAAAGCTCACGAATTTTATCAAGATAATAAAGCGGTTTGCCGCCCGGGACCAAATAATTTTCAGTGAGAATTTCCAGCCAATCCAGTGCGGGTTTTTCTTCAAGGATGGTATTATAATGCTCGGTTCGTAATCCTAAGCCAAAGCCAAAATAAGGAGCTTTTTGAATAGAAGTATTCATTACTCATACCGCCAGGATGTGAGAACAAGCACGCCTGAATGAGTGGCGTGCTCGAATCTCAACGAAATATTATTACTTGGTAACAGTTCCCTTCGCGTCTTGGCAAGCTTTTTTGCTACTCATCATTGTTATGCCTTTGCCTTTACAGCTGTTTTGTCCTTTGCAGGAATTCAGCTTTGATTTACAGGATCCTTGACCTTTGCAAGCGTTAGCACCCATACATTTCACCTCATGGGCCGTGCTGTTTGCCAATGAAGAAGTAATGGGCGCAGCTGAAAAAGCTAAAGCGGCTGCGGTTGCTAAGGTTATTCCAAGGATGTTTTTTTTCATTTTCATGTTAATTGCTCCTATTAATATTAGTTAATTGATCTATCCAAAATTTTTGGATGACATTATAGAGTATAGCGTTAGAATATTTTTTATACAAAATTTGATTATTTTTTGCTAAAATTCCTAATGAAAAACATATAATATATATTTTATATCATAGAATCCTCTTTAATATATCGTCTTTATTGATAAAGTGATGTTTAAGTGCAGCGCCCACATGCCCGCAAAAGGCAAGAATTAGCGCGTACGATAACCATTTGTGAATTTCCGTCAATAGATTTTGTAAATGTGGGTTAGGTGAGACTAGCTCAGGCAATACCCATAATCCAAAAAATGAGGGTGGTAAGCCCGCAGCGGAAGTGAGCATCCAGCCCGTTATCGGTAAAGTAAACATCAACACGTAAAAAGACCAATGCAGGGCATGTGCCGCTAATCTTTCCCACACCGGCAAATTCGTTAATAAGGGAGTGGTGTTGCCAATACGCCAGACAATGCGCAACATCACCAGCATCAGCGCCAATAACCCCCACTCTTTATGCCAGCCATAAAGTTTGAGTTTTTCCAGACTGACCGGAATTCGCGTCATATACAGCCCAACAGCAACAAGCAGTATCAGTAACACTGCCATCAGCCAATGAAAAATGATTGCCACGCTACCATAGCGGCTTACTGTATTTTTAATCTTCATTGAGAGGAACCTTTCTCACCTGTTTTGAAAGCTTCTAATTCTATTTCAATGGGTACCTGGTTGCTTAATCCCGGCAACAAGGTGTTAATCCCAAAATCAGATCGATTTAACTCCGTATGGGCGGTGAAACCAAGGCTGTCTTTATCGGTAATAGGATTTTTGCCCTGTTTATTGAGAATGGCATTTAGAGTTACTGGTTTGGAAACGCCATGTAAGGTTAAAATACCAGATATTTTCGCAGTTGTTTTTCCGGTCATAACGACTTTATTACTTTTAAAGCTTGCCGTTGGAAATTTAGTGATATCAAAAAATTCAGCACTTTTAAGATGATCATCCAACTCTTTATTGCCCGTCACCATATCCGCCAGATTAATAGTTATCTGAATTTGACTATTCTGTGGATTTTTTTCGTCAATGCTCAAATTGCCGTTGACAAACCATTTTCCCGAAGGATTAGAAAAACCAAAGTGATTGATGTGCCACAATACGTAGCTATGCGCAGGATCAATGGTATAAGCAGTGTCTTGCGCAAGTAATTCCGTTGGGAATAATAAGCTGCCTATTAAAAGCGATTTAATGATAGTTTTCATGTTGTCTTGTCTCCTGAATAGTTATTTTGTCTCTGCCGGGGGTTTCAAATTTCCACCCACAATTTTATCGCAAAGCCCCTTAGGCAGGAATAAAAAAGCGTCAGGCTGACTATCTTTTGCGGATGAACCAGCACAAGAAGAGTTTATCGTTTTGCAGTCATTCTGGTGCGCTTTGGCAATACCATAACATTTTTCCATTTCTGGGGTTTCAGCGGGTGCAGGGTAAGCGGTCATCACCACACCCCCTGTCGCGAGCGTTAACATACCGGCAATAGCCGATCTGACAACTTTAGAAATTTTTTCCATGTTCAAATCTCCTTTAGTTATTAAAATCACAGATCACTGATCGTGATCGTCACCGAGTCCTGACTCAGCAATTGAAAAATCGACAATATGTTTACAAAGTAAGTGTTTCTGGAGGTAATGATCAATGCATAGATCAGGTTCTGCCGTCAGCGCAAGAACGCAGGCCTGTGCAAATTTTTCTCCTCCGGATAATGCAGAAAGCAATGCAAACTCACCTGCGGTCAGTTTCAGCATGTCCACAGATAATTCAGGGCGTATCACCAATATTTTTTGTCCACCCAGGGATAAATCGATACTGTTTTTAGGTATATTTTGTTCTTGACACATTTGCCAAATTTCCAGAATGGGGAATGAAAATTCCAGTAAGTGGTGGCTGGGATGTAACTTGAATTTAATGAAATTATATTTTTCCTGTGGGACGCTTTTCAAGCGCGTGATATCTAATAGCGTACTATTTGCTGCATAGTAGGTTTGGTGGTGGGCCCATTCCAAATGAGCCACGGATGGCAGGTAAGGCATGGTTTGCGCAGGAATAAACTGATCCAAAAAATCGGCAAAATCTCCACCGAATTCATGTAAATCGCCAGTGACCGGAGGGGCTTCCACTATAAATTTTCTGGCAGTTGCATTAAAAAAATTTTCGCCGACAAGACGTGAAATTGCCGGATAAATATTTTTCAATGCTTCGGTTAGGGTCACGAAAGAATTATTTCGATAAATCTGCAATCGCTGCATAGCACTGAAATCGTTTTCAAAAATCTTGAGGTTTAATGAAACGAAGCTTTCTTCATCAATGAGCGTTCGGATGAAGTAATTTTGTAAATCAAGCAGGCTGAGCATGAATTTCTTCCATGAGTTGTCTGGCCTTTTCGACTTCGGCAAGTAGAATATTTAATTCAGGGAGATCCTGGTCCCATTCAATCAATGTAGGCAAAGGGCCAAGGCGGTATTGTGCTTGCGAATAAAGGCTCCATACCGGCATAGAAACAGGCTGGCTATGGGTGTCGATTAAGATACTTGCAGCCATTCCCGCTGAGTACAGCGGCAATGGCTTCCTGTTTATATCCTGCGCATCGGCGGAGCCGATTGCTCGGAATGAAGGGGCGATTTTTTTTTCGATATGTCCGCTTAAATGGAGTTCTTTAATGTACTTTTTATCAATGCTGCTTAAATAAACATCGGTTTGCCAGCCGTGATTACGGCTATTTACATATAAGTTATTAAGATCCAATAGTATGCCGCATTGGGTTCGTTGCGCCAGTGCATTGATAAATTCATATTCTGGGATCACCGAATGGTTAAATTGTAGGTAGGTGGAAATATTTTCTATTAAAATTTGGCGATTTAAAGTATTTTGCACCTGGTTAATGTGGTCAGTCAGTAGGGTGAGAGATTCTTCAGTATAAGGCAGCGGCAGTAAATCAGGTAGTTGCGTTCCACCTGCGGCAGACCAACTTAAATGCTCAGAAACAAGGCAGGGGGAAAAATGAGTGATTAAATTCTTTAACTTCAGCAAATGAGTTTGTTGGATACCAGTGGCTGATCCCAGTGATAAACCGACACCGTGAAAACTGATTGGGTAATTATCGCCTATTTTTTCTAAATAGCTCAGAGGTTGCCCTCCTTGAGCAAAAAAATTTTCGCTGTGTACTTCGAGCCAACCAAGCCGGGGAAGGCTATTAGCTACTTCCGCATAATGCTGACAACGAAGACCCATGCCGACTTGATTTAAATGTTGCATGCTTAATTATCCTTAATCGCCTGATTCTTTTCAAGCTTTCCCATGTCAGGCAACGGAAACAAAACCACTAAATTAATCGGCTTTTCCAAACCAGCCACGGTTCTTGCCACACGCGTTTCTCTTTCTTGCGGGTTCATATAATTTTGCTGAATGGCTTTTGCTAAAGTTTCCGGAGTACTCAATGCAGCAGTTAATTCCACTTTATTGTGTTTTTCAAGTTTGGCTGCCAGATTGGCGGTTTCACCAATTATTGTGTACTCCAACCGCTCCTCGTTGCCAATTACCCCAAATATTACTTCACCCACCGCAAGGCCGACACCCACGCTCACAAAAAAATCTCCATGATTCGTTCGCCTTTCATTCCATTTAGCTACAGCAATCATGATGTCATCGACAGCTCGTAAAGCATCTGCGGCATAGCTATCAGAAGAAGCGACTGCCCCGAAACTCGCCATAATGCCATCACCGATAAATTTATCGATAGCTCCATGATGTTTTTGAATGATGGGTACTAATAAACGCTGGTACTCTACCAGCAATGTCATTATGCTGCCAGGCTCAAGTTTTTCGGATATCCTGGTAAAATTGCGTAAATCGGTAAACATAATAGCCGCCTGGCGCTTGTCGCCATAACCTGCTTTTAATCTTAATTCAGAGTGCATGATTTTTTCTGCCACTCCAGAATCAAAAAAACGTGACAAATCTCTGGCTGCGGCAGTTTGGCCAACGGCCTGGTAAAGTGTTTCTTGTGCTCGCTTAAGGACCAGGCTAATTATCCCGGTTACTAACAAAATTGTGAATATGATATCGAATACTGCTCCAAAATATAAACTACGAGTGGATGCATAGGTGACGTAATCCCAGGTAATAACATTCATCCCTGCGCTCGATAAGGTTTGCCAAACAATCGCGCTCCAGCCCACTGCCGCTGTGATGCCGGAAATGAAGACCCAGATAGGTTCAAAACGCAATGCCCGTAATGCTATTAAAACAAAAACATAATAAATGTGCGTATTTTTAAGATTAATGGTTGCCGTCGTCTCAAACTGCAGATAATAAGTCCAAATAATAAATAACAACAACAGCATTTCAATAATGACAAAAATGCTCAGTAACCATCGGGTTAGTTGATGAGTATAAGCAAACCATAAACGCAGCAATATTAAAACGGTAAATAATTCCAATCCTAGAGATGCAGAGTGTACCGGAGCGCCAGGAATATAATTAGTTGGAGTAAAAAAGTTAATAATACTCAGCAATACCACAACACCGAATTGTACACTGCCAACCAGCAGTTCACTGTTATATTGTTGAGCTGTAATTTCTTTTTTAATGCGCAGAGGCAATTCGTGATAACTAGGCATTTATGTTTCCACCCACAATATGCTTACACAATCCTTCTGGTACCATAATAAATTCTTCCGGGTCACGATCCGTAGTTGCTTGAGCAGCGCAAGAATGTTTAGGGGTGGCGCAATCATTTTTTCCTACACGCGCTATACCGTAGCAACGTTCCTGGGTTTTTGTCTCAAGGGGTCTTGTTGAAAACCAGTCCGTGTTTGCATATATTGCAACCAGAGAGGCTGCTAATGCAGCGGTAATGACTGCAGTATTTTGTATATGACGTTTCTTCATATTTTGCGTCCATAATTCCCAAAGAGTGATACTCAAAACGATGATGCCAATTGTCAAAGTTATTTATGCGAGGGTCCTAAGAGATAATGGCCGTTCCCGCTTGCCGACGTAAAATCAGCGATGCATCGGCTAAGGCGCCAATATAAGCCGTTTTATGCGTAGCCTCGGCGAAACGAGCGGCGGCCAGAACTTTAGGGCCCATTGAACCCGCGGCGAAAGATTCTTTGGTAATTACTTCAGCTCTGATCTCGGAGATACGCTCCGCTTGCGGCGTACGCCAGTTTCTCATCACTGCCGGAACATCCGTGAGCATTAATAAACAATCGGCTTGTATTTGTTCTGCAAGTAAAGCCGCTGCTAAATCTTTATCAATAACCGCATCTACGCCGCGATAAAACCCATTTTTTCGAATGATAGGGATACCGCCGCCTCCACAGCAAATGACTAAAATCCCGGCTTCTACCAGGAGCCTGATTGTGCTGATCTCTAAAATACTTTGCGGCATTGGAGAAGCAATCACCCTTCGAAACCCATCTCCATCTGAAGTTATTTGCCAATCAGGATGAGCACTCCGTAAGGATCCGGCCTGATCTTGCGTATACATAGGTCCAATAAATTTAGTTGGCGTTTTAAATGCAGGATCGTTAGGATCGACTACCACCTGAGTTAACAAAGTGGCGATTTTATACTGTGGCAATAAATTGGTAAGTTGTTGTTCGAGCAAATAGCCGATCATTCCTTCTGATTCAGCGCCTAACACGTCAAAAGAAAAATCCGCCGTATTAAAAGCTGCTGCCTGCAATGCTAATAGTCCGATTTGTGGGCCATTGCCATGCGTTATAATCACCTGATGCTCGGCAGCAATCGCAGCAATCGCCTGACAGGCTTGTTCAATATTAGTTTTTTGAGCGGCTAATGTTAGCGGCTCTCCGCGTTTCAATAAGGCGTTGCCGCCCAATGCAATAACTATTTTCATAATGTTGCGACTAATACGGCTTTAATGGTATGCAGGCGATTTTCCGCCTGATCGAACACAATAGAATGAGACGATTCAAATACTTCCTCAGTCACTTCCATCGACTCTAATCCATATTGCTGATAGATTTTTTCGCCGATATGAGTATTCCGATTATGATTTGCCGGTAGGCAGTGCATAAATTTTACGTGAGGATTGCCCGTTAACCCTAAAACTTGACGATTCACTTGATAGCGTTGAAGTAAACGAATGCGTTCACCCCAAACGGAATCCGGTTCTCCCATAGAAACCCAAACATCCGTATATAGAAAGTCAACATTTTTTACCGCGGTTTCGATATCTTCCGTTAATAATATGTTTGCTTCGGTAGTTTTTGCCAATTCGAGACAGCGATCAATAAGCGGTTGATGAGGACGGCAACTTTCGGGCGTTGCCATGCGAAAATCCATACTCATTTTCGCAGCGCCCACCATCAAAGAATCGCCCATATTATTATGACCATCACCCAGATAACAAAATTTAATATCTTTAAGGGGCTTTTGACTATGCTCTTGCATAGTGAGCAAATCTGCCAGAATTTGTGTCGGGTGATATTCTGTAGTCAGGCCATTCCAAACCGGTACACCCGCATAAAGCGCCAATTCATCAACAATCTTCTGATCAAAGCCACGGTATTCAATACCGTCATACATTCTTCCTAAAACTCGGGCGGTGTCTTTCATAGTTTCTTTCTCACCAATTTGTGAGCTTGACGGACCGATGTAAGTCACGTGAGCGCCTTGATCATACGCCGCTACTTCAAAAGCACAGCGTGTACGCGTAGAAGTTTTTTCAAAAATGAGCGCGATATTTTTGCCACGTAAACGAGGTTGTTCAATACCGGCATATTTCGCTCGCTTCAGATCGCGAGCTAATTCTAATAAATAGTTAATTTCTTTAGGGGTGAAATTTTCCAGGGTGAGGAAATGCCGATTTTTTAAGTTAAATGTCATAAACCCTCTCGTTCAATTGGACAGCTCATACAGCGCGCCACCGCGTCCAAAATACATAAATAAAAAATTTATGCCTTTGTTTTAATAAGTTTTTTAATTTTTGTTGTCGGCTCTGACACCGTGACCTACAATCATATCATACTAGCAGCTCAAATATTACCAATTCAGCATGAATTGTATAATTTATTTAAAAAACGCAAGGACGCCATTTTATGACTTCCTGGAAAAATTTTTATTCTGGAATCAAAAACTATCGGTTTTCGATAATCTTGATCATTTCTTTAATTTTGGGAAGTGTAACCGGATATTTACTCGGCCCTAAATCAATTTACCTCAAACCTTTTGGTGACGTGTTTTTAAATTTAATGTTTACCGTTGTTGTCCCTTTGGTATTTTTTAGTATTTCTTCGGCTATCGCTAGTATGTCAACGATCAGCGAACTATGGAGAGTAATTTCCCGAATGTTTATTGTGTTCCTATTGATGGGATTCGTGGCTGCTATTTATATGCTCATGGTTGTTAAAATTTAGCATGTTAGTGGCTAGAATCGTCAATGGAAGAAATTGGATGGTGCAGGGCCGCAGTAATGAATAGGGATTGTTTTTTTTTCAAAAAAAGTTTAGTGTATCTAAAACTTATTCAGTCCGAGGGGTAGAAAATGAAATATTTAGATTGGAAAAAAAGTATTTATATTCATTTACAGAAGACTCAACAGAATTTTCCGTGACATATTCAAAAGAAGGGCAAAAACAAATGGCGGCTGGTGGTATATTGACCCTTTTTGAGCAGGAATTTCCAAATTATGAAACGATTTTTGAAAATTTCCAAACAGCGATATTCGAGGAGGCAATAACAGCATCTGCTGAAAAGGCATCCAAGGAAGGAGTTTCTGGCTATCCCGAGTTTAAAGATAAATTGCTAAAATTGCTAAAGCCAATGTTTTGCGAATCGAGTGTAACCCTGAGTACCACAAAAGCTGGCGATCGGTTTTTTTTGAAATTTAAAGATTCAGTACAAAGGGAATATTTTGCCTCTAATATCGATAAACAAAGTGATTTTACAGATAATGATCTAATGTCGGATTACGCTAAAGAGCCAGGACTTGGATAAGAGACACCACCGGGTCAGGCTTGAAAAAAGGATAATCATCCTTGGATTGAGTGATAATTAAAGGGAGGTTTATATATGCCTAATATGAAAGTTGCCCAAGTGCAAAGTCCTGGCTCTAAATTTGAAATAGTCGAAAAAGAAATACCACAACCTGGAACACAGTATGTGCGTATTAAAGTAAAAGCTTGTGGAGTGTGTCATAGTGATGTATTAACTCAAAGCGGCCAGTGGCCCGGTATTCAGTATCCGCGCGCGCCTGGACATGAAATTGCCGGTATTATTGACGAGTTAGGAAGTGATACTCCGCCCATTTGGAAGAAGGGTCAAAAAGTCGGTGTCGGTTGGAATGGAGGGTATTGTGGATATTGTAATTCTTGTCGCCAGGGTGACTTCATTAATTGTTTGCATTTAACCATAACTGGAATTCATTACGACGGTGGATATGCTGAATATGTGGTCGTTCCTGCAAATGCTTTAGTAGCGTTACCCGATGAGTTTTCATTTGCAGAAGCCGCACCCATACTTTGTGCAGGCGTTACCACTTTTAATGCATTACGTCATAGCGGTGCTACAGCGGGTGATGTCGTGGCGATTCAGGGCATCGGTGGATTAGGGCATTTAGCAATACAGTTTGCCCATAAGATGGGTTTCAAAACCATTGCTATTTCGAACGGGAAAGATAAGGAAAGTTTTGCGCGGAAATTGGGCGCGGATGTTTACATCGATTTTGAAAAGCAAGATCCCGTTCACGATTTAAAACAACACGGTGGAGCTCGTGTGGTACTTTCGACAGCGCCCAGTGGTAAAGCAATGTCATCACTCATTAATGGCTTAGGCCGTGAGGGGGTTTTAATGGCCATCGGTGCGGGTGCGGATTCTATTGAAGTCACTCCATTACAGTTGATTAGTGGTAGACATCGAATTCAAGGTTGGCCTTCGGGTAATCCCATTGATGCAGAAGAAACACTTCGATTTTGTGTGCTTCATCATGTGAGGGCAATGATAGAAGAATTTCCATTACAACAGGCGCAAATTGCATTTGATAAAATGCTAAAAGGTCAGGTGAGATTTCGAGCGGTATTAACTGAATAGTTATTCCCTACCAATTGTTGAATTGTTGATTGTTGTATTGGCATCATGCGTTCAAATTTCTGAGGTCAGAGTCCCATCCCGGATTCGGTGGACAAGGCTAAGGACCCTCGCATCAGGGCTGTCTACTCTTGTAACGTTGTTGCTGGTTATGATACCCTTCTGATAGTAAGGCGGACAGTACTTTTGCAATTTCCACGAGTTAAAAAAAGGATAGGTTATGCGAAAAAAAATTATTTTAATAGGCCCCAACGAGACAGCCAGAACAAATGTAAAAAAATACCCCAATATCTGCTTATTAGCAAGACATATCAAAAATCTTAGTTTCGCCGTAGTCCTTAAAGATAAAGATGTCATATCCGCATAAAATATTGAAATAATTATTTTTCAATATAAATATTTTTCGCAGAAAATTCCCTACGCTACGGGGGAGTTGCGCAGCGCTCCTCCCCCAGCATTCCGGGCAGAGGCTTTGCCTCGCGCAGGATCAAAATAGGAAGCGGCTACCGCTGTACTCAGCGGGAGCCGCTGTGAGCGGTTACAATACATTGCAATCCAGGTGATGCCACTCGTGAAAATGATCCACAATGAAATCGATTGAAAATTTCCAAATTGGGTATATAGAAAATTCTCAACTAAGGGTGTTAATCCGCCAATCACTGACATGCCCAAACAAAAACTAAAGGCAATTCCTCGATAACGATATTCGACGTCGAATAAATTTTTTAGATAAGCATTTGCTGGTGCTAATAATATTTCATTTGCTATAATCATTAAGACCAAGGCGAAAAATGTTAATTGGCGATGGTCAATCAAAAATAAACCAGGCCAGGCAATCAAAATTAAAAATAAACATCCCCATTGCATCATTTTTTTGGGAGAAAATCGATCGGCACACTTACCTGAAATGATCAAGGTCACTATAGCAATTAAAATAATTAAACTTTGCGTTTTCATGAGTTGTTGAGCAGTGATTAATCCTTTCACCATCAAAATAGGATTAATGAAAGTCAGTACAGTGGTATAGGGCATTGTGGCAAACCCTCCAATACAAAAACCTGCAAATAATTCTCTGGGATATTTTTTAAAAAGTGTTTTAAAATTTTGTAAATGCAAATTTGCCGGTTTAAACGCTGGGGTTTCCATTAATTCTTTTCGATAGAAAACCGCAAAAATACCGATCAGACTGCCAAAAATAAAAGCCAAACGCCAACTCCATAATGGCATAGAGGGGCTGGTAAACCAAATGCCTAGTAGTGAAGCAATTAATGAACCCGCCATCATAATGGCCGTGAGCAGTCCTGCAACAAAGGCCTCGTTTTTATTTTGAGCATGCTCAACCACATAGACTCCGGCTCCGCTATATTCCCCGCCAAAACACAGCATTTGGACACTTTTCGCCGTAATCAACAGGATAATCACCCAAACTCCCCAAGTTGAATACGGTGGTAAAACGCCAATCACCAGGGTAGACACTGCAATTCCGTACATCGAGAGCAACAACGCTTTGCGCCGACCTAACGTATCACCCAGGTAACCAAACACAATCCCACCTAATGGACGTACTAATAAAGTGATCAGGAGAAAAAAATATCCTTTAACCAGCGAATGATAAACAGAATCAGCTGGAAAAAATAAAGGCGACAAAATAGGTAAAAAAATAGTAATTAAAGCAGAATCATAATATTCAACCAAAGTTCCAAACGCTGCTCCAAAAAAAGATTTTTTAGAAATACTCATTGTGTTTTCCCTGTTGAACAGTGATACCATCCAAACCAAAACTGGTGAGTTTGCCAATTTTAGAGCAAATAATTCACGCGATCAATAGCTGCTTTGTACCATCGCCAGGAGTTCCCGCCGAATCGCTATGTTGTTGAAGTAACAACGCCCATGTCTTTTTCACCTTCTTGTTGAATAGTGAGATCTTCATAGTGACAAATTTTATTATTCCGCAGTTTTATATAGCCAAAAATTTTATAAGTAGCCTGTTTTCCATGCGTATAAATAACCTGGGAGTTTGATGATCAAAGCCTTGATCGCCGGTAAAGAAGGCATTATGGACCGTAACATTTACAGATTTAATTTCCGGGTTATCACGTAGCCATTGAATGCGATTATAAAATTCAGGGCCTTGTAAGTATTTTTCATTAATAATGACAATGACATCTTCGGTGAAGTAATCAGGAATTTTTGTTACATTACGATTCCCCAAAACATTAATAAGTGCGCCGTGAATCAAAGCGATTTTTGGATCAGTAAGATCAATCATCGGTTTATCCATTTGAACACTGACTGGATAAAAATCTTTAGATTTAATATTATTCATAAGTTTTTCCTTATTTATTCTTTGTACTTAGATAATTATAAAATTTTTAAGCGCTGTTTATCTTTCAAAATAAGACAATTGATTGCTTTATTCCGACACAGGAGTGAGTAGCTTGGGAATCGCCGTAAAAACTCTGCATCAGAAAACGACCGCAAAAGAGTTTCATACTCATCATGTTGCACAATTATTTTTTACCATCGAAGGAGTGATGTATATTACCGCTGAAAATAATTTGTATATTATTCCACCGAATATGGCGATCTTTATTCCAAAAAATGTCGCTCATAAAAGCGAAATGCTGAAAAATTTAACGATTGCCAGCTTGTATTTACCCGACCAGTATACAAAACAGCTACCTAAATCAACTCAACTGATGCCGTTAACTGAATTGGCCAAAGCGCTGATAATTAAAATATGTACGTTGAACGCAGAGAAACTTAAACAAATCGGAGGAAAACGACTGATAAATTCTCTCTTAGAGGAGCTGAATAATACTGAGACTGTTCATTATGCTCGTTTAATTCTACCGAATAACCACCAAATTCTCAAAATCTACCAATTATTTCGAGTTGCTAAAGGAAATTATCCTTCTGTTGCCGAAGCCGCTGCCAGCATTCATGTCAGCAGCCGAACTTTATTGCGAATTTTTAAAAAACAAACTGGCATAAGCTTTATGGTTTGGAAACAACAGTTTTTATTTATAAAAGCCATCGAATTATTACAAAAATATCGGTATACCAATACCGTGGCGTATAAACTCGGTTATAACAGCGAGAGCGCCTTTATCGCCATGTTTAAGAAAATGTCCGGAGGTAAATTACCTCAGAGTTGGTGTCAAAGCCGGCGGAATTTTTAAATTTCAAATCTTTAAACTTACCAGAAAATCTACTATATTTTAAAAACAGGGAGTTTTTTATGACTTATATGCTACTTATATGTCCAGGCGCTGATCAAGTGAGCGCCGGCTTACTCGCATTTATAAAGGAAATAAAATGGTAAAAATATTAACCCCCAATACACGTGCCCCGGATTTCACATTGCACGTTACGCCTGATCAATCTTTATCGCTTAGTGAGCTCAGTGGTCGGCCTGTCATTCTCGCTTTTTATCCTGCAGATTGGAGCCCAGTGTGTGGTGATCAAATGGCGTTGTTAAATGCGGTACTCCCTGAATTTCGAAAATTTAAAGCTGAATTACTGGGCATTTCAGTCGATGGCGTATGGTGTCATGATGCGTTTGCGGAAAAAAGAAACTTACATTTTCCCCTGCTTTCTGATTTTGAACCCAAGGGCGCTGTGTCCAAACAGTATGGCGCCTACCGGGAAAAAGAGGGTTGTTGTGAACGTGCGTTATTTGTCATAGATAAGAATGGCATAATCACGTGGAGCTATTTATCTCCCGTTGCAGAAAATCCCGGCGCCGATGGTATTCTGGAAGCATTAGAAGCTTTACCTAAATAAGAGTGATTTTTATGTTAAAAATATCCGTATCGTCTAAAGATCATATTCAGGGCAATGAGCAAGCGCCTTTAACATTGGTTGAATATGGTGATTATGAGTGTCCTTATTGCGGAATGGCCTATCCAATCGTGAAACGTTTGCAGAAACAATTTGGCGATCGTTTGCGATTTGTATTCAGAAATTTTCCAATAATAGATAGTCATCCTCATGCCGGCATTGCAGCAATGGCCGCTGAATTTGCCGCTTCTAAAGGAAAATTCTGGGAAATGCATGATTTGTTATACGAAAATCAGAAGCATTTGGATTTGTCAGATTTAATAGGCTATGCGGAATCTTTAAATCTTTCCGGCGCCGAGCTGCAAATTGCAATCGACAATGAGATTTTCGCTGAAAAAATTCAAAATGATTTTACCGGCGGCGTGCGCAGCGGGGTCAATGGAACGCCTTCATTTTTTATCAATAATATTCGATTCAATGGCTCTTTTGAGTATGAAAATCTTTTACGCGGCTTAAATAATGCGTGAGTTGGTGTCAAAGCCGATTATCTTGCATGGGTTGCAGAGGAGAGGACAATGGATTACAGTAGACTACCGGTTCAATAGATTTTTAAGTAACGGAAGTCACGCATGCTACAAACTATCAGTAAGCACACGCAGGGCTGGATTGCGTGGGTAGTTATCATCATTATCGCCGCCGCGTTCGTATTGTGGGGTTTGGAATATTACATTTCCCAGAGTGGGAACAGGCAGTCGGTAATCGCTACGGTCAATGGTGTTAAAATTACCTCCCAGCAACTGAACAATGCTTATGAAGCTTTTGAACGCAATTATACTCAGCAGGGTGTGGTCCTGAATGAATCCCTTAAAAATCAGCTAAAGAGTGTGGCTTTACAACAGCTTATTCTCGACCAGGCGTTATTGCAAAAAGCGGAAAAAATGGGTTTTACCATTAATCCGGAAGAAATTCAGCAGGTGATCTGGCATATACCCAATTTTCAGGAGAACGGGCAGTTCTCACCGCAGAAATTCCAGCAGGCATTGCGCAATAACGGTATTGATCAGGAAACTTTTCTGGAAAAAATGACCAGTTCGCTGCTGGTTGAGCAATTATCGGCAGGCCTGCAAAAAAGCAGTTTTGTCACTCCGGTAGAATTGGCGCAGGCTTACAGTTTATGGCATCAACAACGCGACTTTGGTTACTTCATCCTGCCCGCCACAGCTTATATCGCAGGTGCGCATCCGTCCGATGCCCAGATTAGCGGCTATTACAAACAGCATCAGGATCAGTTTCAGTCACCCGAGCAGATGAAAGTGGCCTATTTATTGTTATCGCCGGAAAGCATTAAATCTGAGATCAAGGTAAATCCCGCCGAAGTCTCTCAATATTACCAGGACCATGCGAATGAATTCCCAGGTAAAACGCTGACAGAGGTCAAAGCGAATATCGAGACACGACTGTATCAACAGCAGTTGAATCAGGTTATGGCCGCAAAAAGCGAACAGCTGGAAGATCTGGCTTATACGAATCCTGCTTCCCTGGACAATGTCTCCAGGGCCTTAAAATTACCTATTCAGACCTCCGGCTTCATGCCCCGCGAAGGAATTAAAGGCGATCCATTGTTTTCCGATCCAAAGGTACTCGCCGCGATAACGAGTGATGAAGTGCTGAAGCAAAAAAACAATAGCGCGCCCATTGAATTAAAAAACGGTGGTTTTATAGTCCTGCGCATTGCCGCCCATCAGCCTGAGCAAACCCAGCCTTTAGACAAAGTTCGCGCACAAATCAGTCAGTTATTGCAAAAAGAGCAGGGTCAAAAACAGGCGGGTTTAGTCGCTTACCAAATTCAGCATGCCCTTGAGTCGGGAGAATCAGTGGCCGCATTGTCACAGAAATATCATTTAAAATGGCTTGAAAAAACCGGTATCACCAGGGAAGACAAAGCTCTGCCGCCCCAATTATTAGTGGCGGTTTTTGGAGTTTCCCCCCCAACTTCCCCCAAGAAAGCCATTACCAGCATTTTAATGGCCGATGGTAATTATGCTATAATTCAAGTAGATAGTTTTCACAAAGCCAATTATAGTGCCGCCCCGCCCGCTGAACAGGTAAAATTAAGCAGTTTATTAATTAATCGTTGGGGCGAACTGGATTATCAATTATTCCTAAGGAGCATTATTGAAAAAGCGAAGATTGAAAATACGTTAAATAAATAGATCCCAGGACAGGAGTTCCCGCTAAAGGGAACTCTCCTTACGCGATGGGGGATCGCAAGGGGGAGAATCGCGATTCTCCCCCTTCATTCCGAGCAATCGGCTTTGCCGATGCGCAGGATATAAACAAGGAAGCCATGGACGCTGTACTCAGCGGGAATGAATGGCTGATCCCAGGAGGATAGAATGGGTATTGAAGCCACGCAATATTATCTTAAACACGCCGTCCGTCTGCTGAATATTTCTAAAAATCTGGCGCAAAGCATTGAAAAACCTTACCGTGTCGTCAAAATGGACCTGACCATTGAACTAGATAATGGGCAGTTGGCTAACTTTACCGGCTTTCGGGTTCAGCATAATAATGCCTTGGGTCCGATGAAGGGCGGGCTTCGCTACCATCCCACCGTGGATGAGGATGATGTTAATTCTTTGGCCTCTCTGATGACCTGGAAAACTTCCCTATTGCGGTTACCTTTTGGCGGCGCCAAAGGAGGGATCTCCTGTGACCCTACGACAATGTCTTTTCCTGAGCAGGAGCGTATTACTAAATCATTTACCAGTAAAGTCAAGGAAATCATCGGTCCTTACAAAGATATTCCCGCTCCGGATGTGAATACCAATGCTCAGATAATGGCGTGGATTATGTCTGAATATTCCAAATATGAGGGCTTTAGTCCGGCGGTGGTGACGGGCAAGCCATTGTTTTTATATGGTTCCGAGGGTCGTGAGGAAGCTACCGGCCGCGGAGTTGTGATCGTTACTGAGGCATTCCTGAAGATGGATAAGCTTCCTTTGGCAAAAACTCGGGTCGTGGTGCAAGGCTTTGGAAATGTCGGCTACCATACCGCGAGAATTTTGCATGAAAAAGGCGCCATGGTGATAGCGGTTTCCGATGTCAGTGGCGCTGTTTTCTCCGCCAAAGGTCTGGATATCCCGGCATTAAAAACCTGGGTCGACGAACACCGCACGGTCATCGGATTTTCAGGTGGAGAAAAGATCTCTCACGAACAATTGCTGGTGACCGAATGTGATGTGTTAATCCCTGCGGCGCTAGGCGATGTTTTTGACCAAAAACTGGCCGGCGCCGTGCGTTGTAAATACCTTGTCGAGGCGGCAAACGGCCCGACACTACCTGAAGCGGATGAAATATTTCAGAAACGCGGTATCAAGGTAATTCCGGATATTTTAGCCAATGCCGGTGGGGTTACGGTTTCCTATTTTGAGTGGGCGCAAAATATCCAGCAGGTCCGCTGGCCTTTGGAACAAATTAACGACCAGCTGAATGCCTACATGCAGGATGCGGTGGCCCGGGTGGTTAAAACTGCCCAGGTCAAACAATGCAGTTTTCGTGAAGCGGCTTTTCTCATCGGTATTGGCCGGGTAGTTAAAGCAACCGTCACCTTAGGGTTATAAATATGGCAAAAGATATACGCGACAGTTTATTATTTGAAGGGATCGATGCGGATTACGTTGAAGAATTTCTCTCTTCCCTGCCTGAGCCCATCCGGTTAACAAAAGGGCAATTTCTTTGGCGTCAGGGTGACCCTGGTAATAGTATGTACCTACTGAAAAAAGGTAAAATGGACGTTCTCATCCATTCACGGCTTGGCGATGTTGAGCAAACGATTGCTTCCATAGAGACCGGGGCGGTAATTGGCGAAGTGTGTGTGTTTGGAGAAAAAATTAGGTCCGCCAGCATCAAGGCGTCTCTGGATTCCGAATTATTGATGATTGAGGGTGAGAAGTTTCGAGAAGGCGTGCAAAATTATGAAGTAGGTGTTCTGTTGATGTGTTATAATGTTGCCAGATTACTGACCCAACGTTTAATCGCCGCCAATGATTTTATTCGTAAAATACCGTTAATGACGGATAGACCCGGCATAAAATCCGAATTAGAGGAATATCGTCAGCGGTTTTTCCATGAATCCCTCTTTAATTGATGTGTGTCCAGTTGCGTTAATCACCGGAGGGGCTCGCCGAATTGGGGCGGTGATTGCAAGAATATTGCATGAATCCGGCTATCGGGTCGTCATTCACTATCATCAATCCCAAAAAGCGGCGCAAGTTCTTGCCGACGCCTTAAACCAGATCCGGCCCGATTCGTGCGCGATCATGCCCGCGGATTTAAACCAGTTCGCGGACCTTGAGAATCTCATTATTCAGGCCGCACGGAAATGGGGGCGTCTGGATGTTTTAGTGAACAATGCTTCCAGTTTTTATCCCACTCCGGTAAGCGCCACCACAGAAGCGCAGTGGCATGATTTAATGAATACCAATTTAAAAGCCCCTTATTTCCTCGCCCAGGCGGCTGAGGAATATTTAGCGGCGCGGCAGGGCTGCGTTATCAATATCGCGGATATCCACGGCGAACGCCCCTTGAAAGGGTATCCTGTTTATTCTGTCGCCAAAGCCGGATTAATAATGCTAACCCAGGCATTGGCGCGTGAGTTCGCCCCGAGAATTCGGGTAAACGCCATCGCTCCAGGCGTAACATTGCTGCCTGAAAAACCGTTGAGCGAGAATTTTACCGCCCAATTAAAAGAAAAAACGCTGCTGAAACGTTTTGCCGAACCCGAAGACATCGCCAGGGGGGTGTTATTTCTCATTCAGCAACTTGCTATCACGGGACAGATTCTTAATATCGACGCCGGTCGTTCGCTGCGCCAATAGATTTTTTTAATGACACACCAGAATTTTTACAAATTTTTAAAATTCGTTTAATTAAATTGCAGTAATATGCAAAAAAAATTTCCAAATTGAAAAAATATTTAAAATTATTGCATTCGCTGTTTTATTATTTAAAATATTTAAAAATTTCTATTTTTATGAGATGAGAAGTTAGGGAATGAATATTTCCATTTTGAAATTACAAAATTACAGTTTTTTGATAACATTTTTCCGAAGAATCTTATTAAATATTTGTCGGAGGCTTTTTATTGAGTCAGTTTTTTGATAAACTAATTCGTTCAGCAAGTAAGCGAGGAAGAAGGGACTCTTCCTTTTCTGGTAATTTTTTTCAAACAGGATGAAACAGCGGTATACTGATTTTATTGTATTAGAAATAATAAAGAGGATAATTATGAAAATTTCATTTTCGGAAAATGACAAAGTAAACTTTGAACTTGTTGACGTGAATAAAATGCTTCTCAAAGAGAGCAATGATCCATCATCTACAATGTTTTCGATTGCAAAAATCGGAGAAAATGCTTCTCTGCTTGTTGCAATTTGCCCCAGTTATTCTTTCGATTTTAAAGAATTATCACTGGTGGATTTAATCCCACCGATTAGCGGCAATAATTTGGGGACATTAAAAAAACTTGCAAATAAGAACCGGCTCAGTTTATTTGTGGGAATATTTGAACTATTGACCCCGCTTACTTTCCTCGCAGGAATTAGTGAGACAAAACCCCAAAAAACTTCTACATTCCCGGAAGCCAGAAAATTAATAGAACCTAAAGCCCTGGAATTCGAAACGAAATTTATGCAGCAGGAAAAAGACAGAATTCAATATATATTTTCCGAGGTTGCAGCCGGAGAAAATAAATCTGATGCTTTACCGCAATACCTCTTAACTTCTGAGGTTAGAAAAAAATCGGAATTTAAAGAAATTCAGGAGAAAATTAAAAAATTTTATTATAATGTCGGGGTTAATTCCGATAGAGCCGTTGATCAGGCTAACTATTCTAAGGCTGTCGATAATTGTGTGGGTGCAGCCTGTCAGCGTATTTTTAAAGATTTTTATGCAGCGCAAAAAGTGAAAAAAATTTATTGCCTTGTTAAGGATGAAAAAACGGACGAAGTGTACGATCTACCGAAATTTATGAACAGATTAATGGTAGAGCATCTTTTGGATGAAATGGCGCTGGTAATTGTTGCGGGACAAAAATACAACATCGATTATTTCGTTCATTATATTTCCCAACAGGGAAAGAAACCGGATAATTTAAAAATGGAACGGCTATTGACCATGACGAAGCAGTGTTTCTTGTCCGCGGATTATGCAAATAAATTATTTTGGCAGCCCATCCGGTTTGTGGTCCCAAAAGTGAAAGGCGTGAATAAAATGAAAGAATTGAAAGAAGTAAAAGAAGTGGAGCTTACAAATCCGCCAGCGAGTGTGATTGAAGATTTATCTCCTGTGGTAATGAGGCGAACCAGCAGTGGCAATTTATCGGATGAGAATTCATCCGGAGAAGATAAATCACCACTTTCTTCAAGTCCACCCAAAACCTTTTATCTCGAAAGAGATACTGTCACACTGGCACAGAATATTTATGATCTTATATTCGATCTGGCTACTTCTTCTGATCCAGTACAAGTGCGTAATAATCTTATTGAAACCATGGAGAGAGATAATTTAGATAGAGCTGATTACCCTTCCCCTGAAGAAGAAATTACACTGAAAGCGACATCCTATAGATTTTTACTCCGGCTCGCCCAATCTGATGCGCCCGTCCAAAAAAGAATAAATTTACTTGCGAAATACCCGACCGAAAATTTGCCAAATCCCACTGCTCTTAATCATCGATTAACGAGGGATGATGCTAAAGAGATCAAAAAAATGTCGGCAGAGATTCCTGTACCCAAGCCTCTTAATGTACCTGCTTCTATTAATAGAAGTGCGATATTTAACAATCCTCGGCTTAAAAAGTCGTCTGAAACTAAACAATTGCAACCATTGTCTTACTCGCCGCCCAAAAAGGATAACATTCGGTCCTCATCTCCCGGTCTTTATAATAGCCACACCCGTTGGCAGCGCAAATCCTCAGGAAGCAGTCGTAGCACGTTAACAAGTACAAACAACAATAATAAATGAATTCGCAACTGACATTACCCGATATTTATTTAACGAGCCTGTTGAACGCTTCCTGCTCGGGATTGAATATTTACTGGACGGATAAGGAAAATCGGGTTTTGTTGTGTAATATCAATCAGGCGCGTTCTCTGGGGTTCGGCGACCCCGCTCAGTTATATGGCCTGAGTTTAATGGAAATAGCGGAGCTGTGTCACCAGGATAAAGAGCAGGTTGAGAAAATTCAGGCCAATAACTTACAAATCATGACTACGCGGCAATCTGCCGTTTTTGAAGAGGAATATAATTTTGGTGGAAATGACTTTGTTTTTTTATCTTACAAAGCGCCATTTTACGATGAGCAAGGTAATGTCCGGGGGATATTTGGCATATCTCACGACATTACCGAGATGAAAAAAACCAGGCTTGAACTGGAAAAATCGAAACATGCGACGGATTTTTACCTGGAGAGCATTTTAATGTCCTCACCCAGTAACATTTACTGGCTGGATAAAGAAGGCCGCTCTCTGGGGTATAATGATCAGCAGGTGAAGCTTTTAGGATTGAAGAGCCGTACCCAGGCCTTGGGGAAAACAATTTTTGATGTGGCGGCCATGATGGGATGGGACCCTGAAGTTGCCAAAAAAATCCGCGAGCATGATTTCATCGTGATGGAGTCACGGCAACCTTCCATACACCGTGAAATAGTCTTTATTGATGGGGTGGAAAAAGTATACCTCGCCAGCAAATCGCCGATGTTTGACGACAAAAATGAAGTGATCGGAATTCTGGGTATCTCCACTGATATTACCGAACAGGTCCAGATTGAAAAAAAGCTGGAAATCGCCAAACAGAGGGCCGAAGCCAGTAATCGCGCCAAAACCCAGTTTGTCAGTAACATCAGCCACGATATCCGTACTCCTTTGGTGGGGATTCAGGGCATAGCGGGCTGGCTGATGGAACGGGTGCCCGCAGAGTTACGAGAGGAAGTGCAGGCGCTCGTCGACACCAGCGATGAGTTACTGATCCTGCTCAATAACGTGATTAATTTGGCGAAACTGGAAGATGATGAGCAAACAGAAATTAAGCAGGAAATTTTTGATTTACAGCTATTAATTAGCAAACTCATTGTTTTATTTGGGCCGGTCGCCAAACAAAGGGGCTTAATTCTTGGCGAAGACTATGCGAAAGACATTCCTAAAAAATTTGTCAGTGATATACTGCTTGTTCAGCGCTCCATATTAAATTTAGTCAGCAACGGCCTTAAATTTACCGAGCAGGGACATGTTATCGTGCGGGTTCAGAAAGATGAGTCCGCAATGAATCCCGATGAACACATTTTTCCCATACAGATAATAGTGGAAGACACAGGTATCGGCATTGCTCCCGAGGCGCAAACAGAAATATTTGAGAAATTTTATCGGGGCACGCCGTCCTTTCAGGGAAAATACCGTGGCAGCGGTTTGGGTTTATCGATTGTGGCGCGATTTGTGAGTAAACTGGGCGGCAACGTGATAGTCAGTAGTGAGTTGGGGAAAGGCTCGCGTTTTACTATCAACTTGCCTCTAAAAATGGCTGACGATACTTCCGGGTTAGCGGTTAAAAATCCTGACGACTATGCCAGTGATCATGCAGTAGCCATTCGGAACGAAATAAAACCTAATCAATTAAAAATTGAGCAGGTATTTCCAGAAGGCGTTTCGATCCCGGAACTAACGCGAATACTGCTGGTCGAGGATAACTCTCTTATTCAAAAAGGGGTGACTCATACTTTGAATCAATTGAATTGTTTTGTAGAGATTGCCGGGACCGGAGCGCAGGCGCTGGAAATGGCGGCAACGCGCCAATACGATTTAATTGTTATGGACATTGGCTTGCCCGATCACGATGGTCTTTGGGTAAGCCAGCAAATTCGTCAATTGCCCGGTCCCCGAGGCCAAACGCCCATCGTCGCATTGACCGCGCACGTCGGTCAGAAGTATGAAACAGTTTGTACCGGGGCGGGCATAAACAAAATAATCACCAAACCGCTGAAATTGGCGGAAGCGCAGCATTGCCTGGACCGATTTGTCAGCCATTCCCGCTGAGTACAGCGGCAATGGCTGCCTGCAGATAGTTCAGATTTGTTCTCAATTCTAAAATCAGTTAAAATGCGGACATGCGAATTCCTTTAATTGCCGGCAACTGGAAGATGAATGGCTCGAAAGCCAGTATCAAAGCGTTGCTGCAGGCGTTACTGCAAAACCGAGAACGTTTTAAGGCGGTGGAACTGGCGGTATTTCCGCCGTTCGTCTACCTGGAACTGGTCAGTCAGTACCTGCAGGGCTCGCCGGTGGCCTTGGGAGCGCAAAATGTTTCCAGTGAGGAGTCGGGGGCTTTTACCGGCGAGATTTCCGCGGCGATGCTCAATGATTTTCAATGCCGTTATGTCATTGTGGGTCATTCCGAACGCCGGAATTTATACAGCGAAACCGACCAGCAGGTCGGCGCCAAATTCGCGGCGGCCCTGAAGGCCGGTTTGCGGCCCATCTTATGCGTAGGAGAGACCGCGGAGGAGCGCCAGGCCGGCGCCACCTTACAGGTTATCGAGCGGCAGCTTGCAGTCGCGTTAAAATTAGCCGATAATCTTGCTGATTTATCCGCCGTGGTGATTGCTTATGAGCCAGTTTGGGCGATTGGTACAGGCCAGATCGCGACGCCTGGGCAAGCCCAAGAAGTGCACCATGCCATCAGGGTCCAGCTTGACCGGCACCTGCAGCGTATTGGGTGATAACGGTCAGAATTATTTACGGCGGCAGTGTCAAAGCTGAAAATGCCGCGGCGCTGTTTAACGAGGATGATATTGATGGGGCGCTGGTAGGGGGCGCCTCATTGCAGGCGAATCAATTTATAGAGATTGCGGAACAATGCAAGCGTTAATTTTAGTTATTCATGTACTGGCTTGCCATTGCGATTATCATTTTAGTGCTTATTGCAGCACGGCAAAGGCGCCGACGCGGGCGCGGCTTTTGGCAGTGGCGCTTCCAACACCATGTTTGGCAGCGCGGGCTCGATGAGTTTTTTCATGAAGCTGACCGCCGTGTTTGCCGCCGTTTTTTTCATCACCAGCTTAACGTTAAGCTATTTGGCCTCGCACCGGCAGCCGCGCCCAAATCCTGGGAGCTCCTGAACGCCCCACCTCACCCGCTCCCAGCCCAGGCACCACCTCCCACGCCCAGCCGCCCCTGCTAACCCTAAACACCCGCAGCCCCCATATACCCGCCGGAGCCGGTTTCAAAATAAATAAATTGCCGAAGTGGTGAAATTGGTATACACGCAGGCTTGAGGTGTCTGTGGCGCAAGCCGTGCCGGTTCGAGTCCGGCCTTCGGCACTATTTTTTATTATCTCTCGACTGTAATTAAACTGACTTGGCAGCAATTCCCGCTAATCTTAACTATTTGATTTAATAAAATAAAGTCATTCATTAAAAAATAATTTTCGTAGAAAATTCATTGCGCCATGGGGGTTCGCAAGGGGGAGCGCGCGCAGCGCTCCCCCTTCATTCCGAGCATCGGCTCCGCCGAGCGCAGGATATAAATAGGAAGCAATTGCCGCTGTACTCAGCGGGAATTGCTGTTGCTGGCTTTTTGCTGTAAAAAATTTTATGATTAGCGCCTATGTTAGCTCAATATTTTCCAGTATTGATTTTTATGATTGTCGCCGTGGCTTTAGGAGTGATTGCCTATACCGCTGGCGGAATTTTAGGACCACATCGTCCTGACAAGGCTAAATTATCGCCTTATGAATGCGGTTTTGATCACTTTGAGGATGCTCGTCTGCCTTTTGATGTCCGTTTTTATCTGGTCGCCATTTTATTTATTATCTTCGATTTGAAACCGCCTTTTTATTCCCGTGGGCGTCTGGTGTTGCGCCACATTGGCTGGGCTGGATTTGGCGCGATGATGCTGTTCCTGGGGATTTTAATTGTCGGGTTTATTTATGAATGGAAAAAAGGCGCGTTGGAATGGGAGTAGAACAATGAATTTACAAGAAAAATTATCCGGAAATGGCTTTATCGTGACTTCGCTGGACTAGCTCATTAAATGGGCGCAGGGCGGCTCCTTGTGGCCCATGACGTTTGGTCTGGCCTGTTGCGCGGTGGAAATGATGCATGCCGGCGCGGCCCGGTATGATCTTGATCGTTTTGGCGTGGTGTTTAGGCCCAGTCCCCGGCAATCCGATGTCATGATTGTCGCCGGCACGTTATGCAATAAAATGGCGCCGGCTTTGCGTAAAGTTTATGATCAAATGCCTGAACCACGTTGGGTGATTTCCATGGGTTCCTGCGCAAATGGCGGTGGTTATTATCATTATGCTTATTCCGTGTCAGAGGTTGTGACCGTATTGTACCGGTGGATATTTATGTACCGGGCTGTCCGCCGACGGCTGAAGCTCTGGTGTACGGCGTTATTCAATTGCAAAATAAAATTAAACGGCGCAACGTCATCAAGCGAGATTGAGGAAAACTATGCAGATTTCTCAGGAAAGACAGCAAAACTCTCACCAATGCTCTGCAACAAACCTTTGGCGACTCACTTCAGCAATGCACCATGGGAGATATGGTCACCGTGGATGTCACTGCCGCTGATTTGCTGTCCGTTTGCAAGACATTATACCGGGACGCGCCATTTCAGTTCGAACAGTTGACCGATTTATGCGGTGTGGATTATCTGGACTATGGCGTGTCAGAATGGCGCACCGACGAAACCACCGAAAATGGCTTTAGCCGCGGCGTTGAAACCGAATCCAGTCAGATTCACATCCGGGATAAGCCCCGATACGGTGTGGTTTATCATTTGTTTTCCCTGGTTCACAATCAGCGCTTGCGGTTAAGGGTATTTTTGGACCCGGAACCGATCGTGAGTTCCGTTATCGATATCTGGAATGGCGCCAATTGGTTTGAGCGCGAAGCGTTTGATTTATTTGGCATTGTGTTTGATGGCCATCCCGATTTGCGCCGGCTGCTGACGGACTATGGCTTTGTCGGACATCCATTTCGCAAAGATTTTCCCCTGATTGGTGAAGTTGAATTGCGTTATGATGCCGCGACTACAGCGTTGCGTTTATGAACCCGTGAGCATTCAACCGCGGGTTTTGGTTCCGAAAGTGATTCGCGACGATCATCGTTATTTGGTTGATAAATCCAGCAGACAGCGATATGCCTGAAATTCAAAATTATACGGTTAACTTTGGTCCGCAGCATCCTGCAGCGCATGGTGTATTGCGCGTCATTATAGAAGTGGATGGTGAAGTCATTCAAAGCGCCGATCCGCATATTGGCTTATTGCACCGCGCGACGGAAAAACTAGCGGAATCGAAGCCGTATAATCACTCCATTGGTTATATGGATCGTCTCGATTATGTGTCCATGATGTGTAACGAACACGCTTATGTCATGGCGATTGAAAAATTATTAGATATTACCCCTCCGATGCGCGCGCAATATATTCGGGTCATGTTTGATGAAATCACACGCATTTTGAATCACTTATTGTGGGTTGGCGCGCATGCGCTGGATATTGGTGCGATGAGCGTATTTTTATACTGTTTCCGCGAACGCGAAGATTTAATGGATTGTTATGAAGCGGTTTCTGGCGCGCGTATGCACGCCACCTATTATCGGCCCGGCGGCGTTTATCGGGATTTACCGGATAAAATGCCGCAATATAAACCCTCCGTCTGGCATAATGCCAAACGCGTGAAAGAGATGAACAGCAACCGGGAAGGTTCCTTGCTAGATTTTATCGATGATTTTACCGAGCGATTTCCCAAACTAGTGGATGAATACGAATATCTGTTAACCGATAATCGGATTTGGAAACAACGCACGGTGGGCATTGGTGTCGTTTCTCCTGAGCGCGCCATCAATCTCGGTTTTACTGGGCCGATGTTGCGCGGTTCCGGTGTCGCCTGGGATTTACGTAAAAAACAACCTTATGAAGTTTACGATCAACTGGATTTTGATATTGCCGTTGGTGTGCATGGCGATAGCTATGATCGCTATCTGGTGCGGGTTGAAGAAATGCGCCAATCGAATCGCATTGTCAGTCAATGCGTCGACTGGCTGCGTAAAAATCCCGGGCCGGTCATGACGGACAATAATAAAATCGCGCCGCCGCCGCGCAAGATCATGAAAGAAGACATGGAATCCATGATCCATCATTTTAAATTGTTGACCGAAGGCTATGCCGTTCCCGAGGGTGAAGCTTATGCGGCGGTTGAGCATCCCAAAGGTGAGTTTGGTGTTTATATTATTTCAGATGGCGCCAATAAACCTTATCGGGTTAAAATTCGTGCCGGCAGTTACCCGCATATCGCCGCGCTGGATGAAATGAGCCGCGGTCACATGATTGCCGATTTCGTGACCGTTATTTCCACGGTTGACGTCGTGTTTGGGGAGGTAGACCGCTGATGACCGAAACATTTATTATCGACCCCGGCATTCAGAAAAAAATTGATCACTGGCTGACGAAATATCCACCCGAGCAAAGGCGTTCAGCCGTTGTTCCGGCGTTGTTATATGTCCAGGAACAAAACAATGGCTGGCTGAGTCAGGCCGCGATGGAAGCAGTTGCGGATTATTTGAGAATAGCGCCGATTGAAGTCTTTGAAGTCGCTACTTTTTACGACATGTATGATCTGAAACCCCGTGGCCGGCATAAGATTGGCATTTGCACGAATATTTCCTGCCTTTTAAGAGGCGCGGAAGACATCGCCGATTGTGCGAAGCAGCGTCTCGGCATTGATTTCGGCGAATCAACGCCGGATGGATTATTTGCCCTGCGGGAACTGGAATGCATGGCGGCCTGCGGCGGCGCCCCGATGTGCCAGATAAATGACCGTGAATATCATGAAAATCTGACTCCCGAAAAAATGCTGGCCCTGATTAACAGTTTATCGCAGGAGAAATCATCCCATGGCTAATGAAGTTTGTTACCGTACCTTACATCTTCAGCAGCCGTGGAGTTTGAAATCCTACGAAAGTGTGGGCGGCTATGGAGTCCTGAGAAAGATTTTACGCGAAAAAACCCCGCCGGAACAAATTATCCAGGCGCTCAAAGACTCTGCCTTGCGTGGCCGCGGCGGCGCCGGATTTCCCACCGGTTTAAAATGGAGTTTTGTTGCGCGCGACATTCCGGGCCAAAAATATGTGCTGTGTAATTCCGACGAAAGTGAACCCGGCACTTTTAAAGACCGGGATATTTTACGCTACAACCCCCATCAAGTGATCGAAGGCATGGCGATCGCCTGCTACACCATGAATGCGACCGTCGGTTATAATTTTCTGCGCGGAGAATTCTGGGAACCGTTTCATCGCTGTGAAGAAGCGTTAGAGGAAGCCCGGGAGGCCGGATTACTGGGGGAAAATATTCTGGGTTCCGGGATTAATATTCAAATTTATAATCATTACAGCGCCGGCGCCTATATCTGTGGAGAAGAAACGGCCTTGATGAATTCGCTGGAAGGCAAACGTGGCTGGCCGAGATTTAAACCACCGTTTCCCGCCAATTTTGGATTATACGGCAGACCCACCAATATCAATAACACCGAAACTTACGCATCTGTGCCGGTGATTCTGGAAAAAGGCGCGAAGTGGTTTGCCGATTTGGGCACGCCTAAAAATGGCGGCGCCAAAATTTTCAGCGTCAGCGGCCACGTCAATAAGCCCGGCAATTTTGAGATACCGCTGGGAACTCCTTTTTCGGAATTATTAGAGCTGGCGGGGGGCGTATTAAATGGTCGCCGGTTAAAAGCGGTGATCCCGGGCGGCAGTTCGATGCCGGTATTGCCTGCGGAAATCATCCTGAAAACCCGAATGGATTTTGACAGTCTGGTCGCGGCGGGTTCCATGCTGGGTTCCGGCGGCGTGGTGGTGATGGACGAAACCGCATGCATGGTCAAAGCGCTGGCGCGCATTCTCAAATTTTACATGCACGAATCCTGCGGACAATGCACGCCGTGCCGCGAAGGATCAGGCTGGGTATACCGGTTAACCCAGAAAATCGAAGACGGATTGGCGACTATGGAAGATTTGGAACGTTTGGCGATAGCGGCGCGCGGCATCGAAGGCCGGACCATTTGCGCCTTCGGCGAAGCCATCGCCTGGCCGGTAGCGGGCTTTTTAAAGCATTTTCGCGATGAATTCGTCTATCACATTCATCATAAAAAATGCTTAGTATGATAGAATGGCCCCTCTCCACTTGCGGGAGAGGGCTGGGCTAAGGGGTGAAAAAAAATTATGGTTGATTTAGAAATTGACAATAGAGCGGTTAGCGTGGAGCCAGGCACCACGATTATCGAAGCGGCGGATATGCTCGGAATTTATATTCCCCGGTTTTGCTATCACAAAAAATTTCGATTGCCGCCAACTGCCGCATGTGTCTGGTCGAAGTTGAAAAATCCGGCAAACCGTTGCCGGCCTGTGCAACCCCTGTCACCCAGGGCATGAAAGTTTACACCACTTCCAAAAAAGCCGTCGAAGCTCAAAAGATAGTGATGGAATTTTTATTGATAAACCATCCACTCGACTGCCCGATCTGCGATCAGGGCGGTGAATGTGAGTTGCAAGATTTATCCATGGGCTACGGCAGTTCCCATTCGAGCTATGATCAACCCAAGCGGGCGGTTTTTAACGATGACCTGGGCCCCCTGATCGACACCGAAATGACGCGTTGCATTCAGTGCACCCGTTGTGTCCGTTTTGGCGAAGAAATCGCGGGTATGCGCGAACTGGGCGTGACTTTTCGCGGCGAGCATGAACAGATTGGCACTTATGTAAAACACATGATGCAGTCGGAAGTGTCCGGCAATGTGATTGATTTGTGTCCGGTCGGCGCACTCACCGCAAAACCCTCCCGTTACTCATTGCGCGGCTGGGAAGTGAGCGAACATCCCTCGATCGCGCCTCACGATTGCATTGGCGCCAACATTTTTATCCACACCCGCGGTCAGGAATACGCGCCCCAGCGGGAAGTCATGCGAGTGGTTCCGCGTGAAAACAGCGCCATCAATGAAACCTGGATCAGTGACCGGGACCGTTTCAGTTATTTGGGATTGCGGCATCCGGATCGGGTATTCAGGCCGCGCGTGAAGCGCAACGGCCAATGGCATGAAATCGAATGGCAGCGGGCGTTACTGGAAGTCGCCGACCGCACCAAAGCGATTATGGAACAGCAGGGTCCCGATCAAATCGCCGCGCTGGTGTCTCCCGGCGCCACCCTGGAAGAATGTTACATCCTGCAAAAATGGTTACGGGCGATGGGCAGTCATCATATCGATCACCGCTTTCGCCAGCAGGATTTTAGTGATCAGCAAATGGCTCCGGCATTTCCCTCCCTGGGCCGGAGTCTGGCGGATATCGATAATTGTCAGGCGGTCTTGCTGGTCGGTTCGCACGTGCGCTATGAACAGCCTTTGCTGGGCTTGCGGTTAAACAAGGCGTCGCAGGATGGCGCGCAAATCATGGCGATTAATCCCATGGATTATCGTTTTGTGTTCCCCCTTCGCGAAAAATTAATCACTACCGATTTGGTTCGGGGTTTGGCCGAGGTCGCCGCGGCGCTGGACCAGGAGAATCACCCGAATATTCCCGAACTTGCGAATGTCAAACCGGGCCCTCAGGCGCTGGCCATTGCCAAACAGTTAAAACAGGCGGGCCGCAAAGCCGCTATTTTTATCGGCGAATATGCTTTAAGTCACCCGCAGGCGGCGGCTATCCGTGCGTTGGCGCGTCTGATCAGCGGCTTTTGCGAGGCCACGGTTGGAATTTTAACCGACGGCGCCAATAGCGCCGGAGCCTGGCTGGCAGGCGCGATACCGCATCGGGGTCCGGGAGGCGTTACCGTACCCAACCCGGGCGCAAACGCTTATGAATTATTAACGGCGACTCCCAAACGGGCCTATTTCCTATTAGGACTGGAACCGGAGATGGATTGCCTGGCGCCCGCCGCCGCTCTGGAAACATTGCGTCAGGCCGGATTAGTGGTGTGTCTGACTTCGTTCGTGACCGCGAAAATGGAAGAGTATGCGGATTTTATTCTGCCGATAGCGCCGATAACAGAAAATGTGGGCACCTTCATCAATGCCGCCGGCACGGCGCAAACTTTTTCCGCGGTTAGCGTACCTGCCGGAGATTCGAAGCCGGCCTGGAAAATCTGCCGGGTTCTGGCAAATTTAATGGAATTACCAGGTTTTGATTACGCGGATATTCATGCGCTTCAGGAAGAAGTCAATGCCCTGATAGGAGTCCCCTCTGAAGGAAACTCTCCTTACGCGATGGGGGATCGCAAGGGGGAGAATCGCGATTCTCCCCCTTCATTCCGAGCAATCGGCTCCGCCGATGCGCAGGATATAAACAGGAAGCCATTGCCGCTGTACTCAGCGGGAATGGCTGTAAAAAACTCTTCGGCAGTCCGTCTGGCGCCGTGGCTGTTATATCGCGCCGATCCATTGGTACGGCGATCCTCAGCGTTACAGGATACCCAAAATTACGAGCGGCTGGCGGCCATCGCCATTCATCCGAGTCTGGCCGAAAAACTCAGTTTATCGGCGGGGCAGCGGGTGGTCGCGCGTCAGGGCGATTCGGAAGTCACCTTGCCGTTGCGTCTGGACGACCGTCTAGCGCACGATGCCGTATTTATTCCTTCGGCGCTGCCTGAAACCGCGGGCTTTGGTCACGCCTGCGCGCCTGTGACTTTACAGAGGGAGGTGCGCTAATGAATGACATTCTCTCGCTTTTATGGATTTTGGGAAAAGTTCTGCTGGTAGCGGTGCCGGTGACTCTGGTGGTGGCATACCTGACTCTGGCTGAACGTAAAGTGATTGGTTATATCCAGGGCCGGATCGGACCTAACCGGGTGGGCGTTCGGGGCCTGCTGCAGCCTATTGCCGACGCGGTGAAACTGTTACAAAAAGAAGTGATCATTCCCGCCGCGGCGAACCGTTTTTTATTTATTCTCGGGCCGCTGCTGGCGCTGGCTCCCGCGCTGATCGCTTGGGCCGTGCTGCCTTTTAACGCAGGCTGGGTGATCGCCAATGTCAATGCGGGAATATTATTTTTATTTGCGATGACCTCGCTGGGTATTTACGGCATTCTGGTTTCCGGCTGGGCGTCTAATTCCAAATATGCCTTTTTTGGAGCCCTGCGTTCCGCCGCGCAAATGATTTCTTATGAAATCGCTTTGGGTTTTGTGTTAGCTGGCGTTTTAATGGCGGCGGGCTCGATGAACTTATCGCAAATTGTCATTAAGCAAACCGGCGGCTTTTGGCACTGGTACTGGTTGCCGCTGCTGCCTTTATTTGTCGTGTATTGGGTGGCCGGTGTGGCGGAGACCAACCGCGCGCCGTTTGACGTGGCGGAAGGAGAATCGGAAATCGTCGCCGGTTTTCACGTCGAATATTCGGGAATGGGATTCGCGCTGTTCTTTTTGGCGGAATATGCCAACATGATGCTGGTGACCGGTGTCGCCGCAGTGTTCTTTTTTGGCGGATGGTTATCGCCGTTTCAGGGCATTCCGCTATTGGACCCGCTATTCGCCTGGGTGCCTAACATCTTCTGGCTGTTTCTCAAAATGGCTTTTTTTATGTACTTATATATCTGGATACGCGCCACTTTCCCCCGTTACCGTTACGATCAAATCATGCACCTGGGTTGGAAAGTGCTCATCCCGGTCACTCTGATCTGGTTGATCGTCGAGGCGGTATTTATTCAGATCATTAACAAGTAGGTCAATATGGCTAACAAACGCAGTCATTTAAAGATTAAACAATGGGTGAAGAGTTTCACTTTATGGGAATTACTTCAGGGTCTGACCCTGACGCTCCGGTATTTTTTTAAACGCAAAGTGACCGTGCAGTATCCCGAAGAGGAAACCCCGATTTCACCGCGTTTCCGTGGCATGCTGGCGTTGCGGCGTTATCCCAATGGCGAGGAGCGCTGCATAGCCTGTAAACTGTGCGAAGCGGTGTGCCCTGCCTGCGCGATCACCATTGAGGCAGGTCCCCGCGCCGACGACGGTTCACGGCGCACCACCAAATACGAAATTGACGCTTTTAAATGTATTAATTGCGGTTTTTGTGAAGAAGCCTGTCCTGTGGACGCCATTGTCCTGACGCCGGAAATGCACTATCACATGGAAAATCGTGGCGAAAACATACTCACCAAAGAAAAACTCCTTTTTATCGGCGATCTTTATGAAAAGCAGATCGCCGCCGACCGCGCCGCCGACGAACCTTATCGTTAACTTTTATCCTGTCCTGTTTTAAACTTGTTTTTTGTGCTATACTTGTCATACAAAGAAAGCAAAAGAGGTTTTTATGTTATCCGTGAGATTACCTGAAAATATAGAAAAGCGCCTTGATCGACTTGCCAAAAGAACAGGACGCACCAAGACTTATTATGTACGGGAAGCTATCGTAGGGCATATTGCAGAGTTAGAAGAAACATATTTAGCGTTGCAAAGATTAGAGCGTCCAGCGAAACGTTGGACTTTGGACGAGTTGGAGAAAGACGTTGACCTGGAAGGTTGAATGGGATGATCGGGCCCGTAAGGAGTTGAGAAAACTTGATCGGCAACTTCAGCAGGAGATTTTACGTTATCTGAGAGAAAAAATTTCGACACCCGAAGACCCCAAACGATTTGGTAAACCGTTATCTTATAATAAACATGGTTTATGGAGATATCGAGTTCAGAATGCCAGAATTATTTGTCAGATTAAGGATAGTCATTTACTGATTCTGGTGGTTAAAGTAGGTCATCGAAAAGACGTCTATCTATAGGTTGTAATGATCGTCACATAAGCTGTGACCTAAAGTAAGCCACTAACGGTGTAACCACGGAAAGTACCGGGCGCGTTTCTCTTCATTTGAGCTGGATTTTTTATTATCCCCACATCCATTGAATATTCCTGGGTTCCCTTTTTTTTGGTTTTCGACACGTCTAATGCTCATTAAATGGTCTTTTATCCTACGTATTTTGTTGACTTTTTTGGATTCTGTAATCACTGTGTCTGTAAAATCTGAAGAAAACAGATTGCTCGACAGATTCCATCCTGGTCTGTAATATTGAAGTGAAAGCATAGTTCCAATTCCGGCCATAGCCAATTTAAAAACACGGGATGGTTCATCAAAATCAAAGAGTTCGGCTAATTCACCCGGTAATTTTGAACTTAAATGAAAAGTAGCGGAGTAGCACACAGCCCCGGCAATGAAATATAAAAAAACTTTTCTATTATATTTAAGAATTTTCGCTTCAGATTCTCTCAGTTGCTTAAATTCAGATTCTTTTTTGAGATAATATTTTTCCACATCCTGTTTTATTAATTCGGATGCACGGTATGTAGTGTCAAGAAAAGAATTAAAAGATGTGCAAACCAGTGAAACCGAACTCCAGTCTGAAAATTCCAAAAAACGAAATATATGTAATTGCACGTCAGTATTAATTGTGTCTAGTCTCATATTGTTCCCCTTAATGCAAATGGAGCTTCCCTTACAATGTCCCAAATTTTTACAAGCCCAATATCCTATTTTGCAATAATGTTTCCATATTTCGCCTGCCATCGGCGATCAGATAGATATAAACTGTTTTTTCACTAATTTTATAAATGATGCGATAGGGTTTATAATAGATTTCCCGATATTCCCGGATGCCCAGATACGACAATTCTTTGGGATAAGATCCCTTATCGGGAAATTCTTTCAAACTATTAAAGGCTTTTTCAGGAAGATCATTAAGAGCGATGTATTCATAAATTCCTTCCAAATCGCGTACTGCGTATGCCGTTAAAATGACGGTATAGGTCATTCCGTTGCCTTTTTGCGGGAGCGTAAACGCTTTATAACTGCTGAAGCATTTTCAGTTTGGCCTTCTTCTATCTGTTGATTGCCTAAAGCTAAAATTTTCAATAGCGCCAGTGAGTGCTGCGTCTGTTCGTAACTTTCAATATCCTGCAGAATAACGGTAGCTTCGCCATTTTGAGTAATTATTAATGGTTCACCTTTTTCACGTAAGTCCCTAATTATTTCCGCAGCGTGTGCTTTTAAATAACTAATGGGTTTAATTTGTTGAGATAATTTCATGGAACTCTCCTGTGTATTAGACCTAAATATAGTCTTTATTCAGTCTGGTGTCAATAGTTGTGCATCTACTGACTTTGAAGAAATTTTTCAGTAAAATACCTTTATATTTTTGGAAAACGCAGGATCGTTGCATGAAAGATGAATCGCCCGTCATTGATTTGAAGTTAGGCGCCGAAATACTAAACGGCGACGTTGAAGCAGCCAGGAAGATGATCGATGATCTGGTAAAATTATTGCCCGAAGACCTGCAGAAATTAAAAACCGCCTTTTACAAAGGAGATAATGCCCAATTGAATGACCTTGCGCACTATATTAAAGGCGGCGCCAGCTACTGTGGCACTCCCCGCTTAAAAAACGCGGCTGCTGAGTTAGAAAAAATAATAAGTGCTTCAAATTCTTCCGAAAAGATCCGGCTGGCTTACGAAAATTTATGCCATGAAATTCAATTAATTCTGGCATCATAGGCATCATATTAATAATTTGTTAAAAAAATACTATGTTTTTCTACCCATTATTGTTAGTTTTTTATGAAATGGCTGCTTACTTGTCGAATGATATCTATTTGCCGGCTTTGCCGAGCATTATGAATGATTTAAAAATTTCTTCTTCCATGGCGCAAATGACTTTGACTCTTTGGTTCATCGGTAGTATTTCCCTGCAATTAATTTTAGGCCCCATCTCTGAAAGTTTTGGACGACGCCCGGTCCTTTTGTATAGTGGTATAGTATTTGTGGTTGCCAGTGTTTTTTGCGCGATGGCTGAAAATATCATGATGATGTACATCGCCAGATTTTTTCAAGGGATGGTGGTGTGCGCTGTTATCGTCGCCGGTTATGCCAGTATCCATGAACTTTTAGAATCAAAACAGGCTGTGAAAACATTGGCCTGGATGAGCGGGGTAGCTGTTTTATCTCCCGCATTGGGCCCACTATTTGGCGGAATCTTATTATTATTTGGCAGTTGGCGTTGGTTGTTCATCATACTCGCTATATGGGGGGCGACTTTAATTTTGATGTTAAATCATTGGATGCCGGAAAGTTTACCTCCGGAAAAAAGATTAAAATTCAATTTAAGTAAAGTGTTTAGGGATTATCGGCAGGTTATTGGTAATCAACAATTTTTAATTAATATAGGGACTTTGTGTTTCCTATTCGCCAGCGCAATTGTTTGGATGGCGATTGGGCCATTGTTAGTGATACGGGATTTCCATCTCACACCGGTATGGTATGGTAGTATTCAAATATTAGTGCTGGGAAGTTATATTGTTGGAACAGTGGTCATTAGATTACTGATTCGTTATCGAGGTCTGGAAGGAACTTTAAAAATTGGCTTACCGATAGCATTAACTGGAACGATAATATCCGTCTGTTGCGCCTATATTTGGCCTAACCGGTTGTCCTATATTGTGATCAGCCTGATGATTTTTCAATTTGGCTGTGGGCTGTCTTTAGCTCCGTTAAATCGATTAAGTATAGAATCCACAGAACAGCCCATGGGTATTCGCGTAGCTCTGTTTTCTTTTTTAATGGGTTGGGCCGCGGTTATGGGCATTGTTTCTGCCACTCTATTTTATAACAACACACTACATTCTTTCGCCTGGTTAATTTTATTTTTCACTTTGAGCGCAAATCTTTTAAAAAGTATTCATTTTTTTAAAAATTCGCATCATTGCTCTTGAGTATATTCCAAACCAAAATGCTGATAAGCGCTCGCCGCGGCGACCCGGCCGCGTGGAGTGCGGATAATATATCCTTCCTGAATCAAATAGGGTTCCAGAACGTCTTCCAGAGTGCCGCGGTCTTCGCCTATCGCGGCAGCCAGACTTTCAATGCCGACGGGGCCGCCCTGAAATTTTTCGATTAAAATTTGCAGAAATTTGCGGTCCATCGCGTCAAAACCCAGTTTGTCCACCTGCAGCATATCCAGCGCCTCCTCTGAGATGCCGGGAGATATGACGCCATCCGACTTTACCTGCGCATAATCGCGCACACGTCTCAGCAAACGGTTCGCAATTCGTGGCGTACCACGGGAACGCCGGGCAATTTCTTCCGCACCCGTGTGTTCAATGTTTAAATGCAGTATCTGAGCCGAACGCGAAACGATCTGCGTCAGTTCCGCGGTGGAATAAAATTCCAGGCGCTGAATGATGCCGAACCGGTCGCGCAGCGGCGAAGTCAGCAAACCCGCCCGCGTGGTGGCGCCCACCAAAGTAAACGGCGGTAAATCCAGCTTGATTGAGCGGGCAGCGGGTCCTTCGCCGATCATAATATCGAGTTGATAGTCCTCCATCGCGGGGTATAACACTTCTTCAATCACAGGATTTAACCGATGGATTTCATCGATAAACAGAACATCGTTCGGCTCCAGATTGGTGAGTAAAGCGGCTAAATCTCCCGCCTTATCCAGCACCGGCCCGGAAGTCTGCTTGAACCCCGCACCCATTTCGTTAGCGATAATATGCGCCAGAGTCGTTTTTCCCAAACCGGGCGGGCCGAAAATTAATACATGGTCCAAAGCTTCCCGCCGGGCTCTGGCGGCCTGAATGAAAATTTCCATTTGCCCCCGCGCCGCTGCCTGACCAATATAATCCCGCAACCGGCGTGGGCGGATGGAATTTTCAATTACTTTTTCATCATTTTTTAACGCGCCATCGATTAATCTTTCGTTCATGAACCGCTTCTCACTACCCGTTGTAAAGCCAGACGGATCAACTCTTCACTGTTGCCGCCCTGTTGTTGCACCTGTTTGATGGCGCGTTGCGCGTCGGCGGGTTTATATCCCAGCGTCGTCAGTGCACTGATGGCGTCCTGAATATACTGCTGTTCAGGAGCGAGCGGGGGAGCCGTAGCTGACGTCCAGTCCGCCAGCGCGTCACGTGTTTCAATCACCAGGCGTTCGGCGGTTTTCTTGCCAATCCCGGGAATATTTACCAAACGGGAAATGTCATTCTCCCGCACGCACTGCACGAATTCGTGCGTGGTGATTCCGGAAAGAATAGCCAGCGCCAGTTTTGGCCCGACGCCATTGACCTTAATCAGAGCGCGAAATAAATTCCGTTCCTGGCGTTGAGAAAAACCGTACAGCAGTTGCGCGTCTTCGCGAACTATCAGATGGGTGAGTAAAGTGACGGTATGCTGCAAGTCCGGTAAGTGGTAAAAAGTACTCATCGGCGAATAAACTTCATAACCGACGCCGTTGACGTCTACCACCACCAGAGGCGGCTGTTTTTCAATGATGATTCCACGCAAACATCCAATCATTTTAGCTTATCTCACGCATTTTTTTAGCCAGTTTAAGAGAATATTGGCGGTGATAGCAATGGCAGAGAGCGATGGCCAAAGCGTCAGCGGCATCGGCCTGGGGAGATTCAGACATCTTTAGCAGGACTTTAATCATGTGTTGCACCTGGGTTTTTGCCGCCGCGCCGTATCCGACCACGGATTGTTTAATTTTTCGCGGGCTGTATTCCGCCATCGGCAAAGCATAGCTGGCCGCTGCTACCAGCGCCACCCCCCGTGCTTGACCCAGCTTTAAAGCGGTTTGCGCATTCTGGTTCATGAAAACCTGTTCAATAGCCGCTTCATGCGGTTGATGGGTCTGGATAATAGTCAGTAGTTCCTGATGAATGTGCAATAGCCGCTGGCTCATATCTCCAGCGCGTGCGGAGATATATCCATGAGTTAAACAGCTAAATTGCGCTGCACCGCTGATTTCAATCACCCCATAACCGGTGCGGACCGATCCTGGGTCAATTCCCAATATTCTTACCATAATTTAGTCATCAAATTGTAACATAGTTGTGTTAGAGTGTTAAAAATTTAAAAACAGGGAGCCAGGGAGCTTGTATTATGAGAATTCTTGATGTCAACAAGGCTATCAAAACTGGGGGGTAGGGTGGCTTCTGTTTTTCGAACTCTGGGTCTGCTGGCTGCCGTATTTGGTTTTTTCTATTTTATCAGTGACAAAAACCTGCCGCTGACAAGCATTATCACCGCGCTCTGTGCCTTGGCCGCTCCCGGAGTTTTCGCAGTATTACATCCGCTCCCCCCGTCCATCCGAGGGTCAGGCCTTTACACGAATGAGGCTAATTACCATCGGCCATTACTCCCCCCATTAATGAGCCTGACGACGACAGCGACGATGAATACTATCTGGCCCCCCATCTGCAATGATATAGTCATCGCGTGCTATAAGGGTTTACCCTGACATTGACCTGGAAAAATCCGAATATTTTTTTATTCTCCTTTTCATTAGAATTTTTTATAAGGTTTTTCATCGGTCATTGATTCAGGAGATTTTATGTTATCCGATTCTCTCAATATCCAAACTCATACCACGGATGCGCAGCCCAGGAAACGGAATATATCCCTCAGTTTTTTTTCACGGGAGGAGCCGGTAGGCCAAAAAATTTCACCACTCAAAGATTCGTCGGTGTTGGATATTGTTTCTCATGAGTTAGGCACACCTTTGCATACCCTGTATGAATCCACGAACCGTTTGCGGGAAATTGCCACGCGGCTGCGCAGAGTGTTAAAACAGAAAGATTTAGTCATCAAAATAACTCATTTCAAAACTTATCTCAGTTATATCGATAGCAGCCTGCAACGTTTAACTACCTTTATTAAAACGGGTCAACCCGCGGATTGCCGTCAGAATGTTCGGGAAGAGAAAATTTTTATGGATATTTCTACTCAGGCTATTTTGTTAATGAGAGAACTCGAAAAACCTGTGGCTGATTTACAACAGGTTCACGATACTTTTATGAAGACAGATTTAGCAAATATGCCGGATCAATTCAATAAACTGATTCATCAACTGGATGCCGACCTTGACAGAATGAAAAGCTATTTGAATGATCTTACCCAATTGATACCGACTCAGGATCTGACATCACTGAAAAATAACGAAACCACTTCCACATCTGCGCCGCCAGATGTGAAAATTAAATTATTAATCGTTGAAGACAATCTGATTAATCAAAAACTCCTTCTGAAAATACTCAAAAAAAGGAATTACATCGTCGATGTCGCTAATAATGGCATGGAAGGAGTGTCATTATTTTCTCCGGGAAAATACGATCTGGTGTTTATGGACTTACAAATGCCAGTCATGGATGGTTATGAAGCCGCCAGAGAAATGCGTAACATGGAATATAAATCTTTTTCACCGTCGACTCCCATTATTACTCTGACTGCTAACGCCGCCACTCCGGAAAATAAAGAAAAAGCCCGCGATGCCGGCATGAATGATTTTTTATCCAAACCTTATCGCAATACGGATATTTATCGTCTGATTAAAAAACATTCCTCTAAAGAAGTGCCTTCTCCGACGGGTGAAGAATTAGATTCTCCTCCCTGCAGTCCTCAGCCGAGCCACACGAAGATAATATCCGAAGTTTTTCAGTTATTGCCCATTTTAGGCGTTATGAAAGTGACTTCTCAGTCGCCGGTCCTGCACGGTAATGAAAAAAATCATCAAACTTTTGTAATGCCAACATGAATTTTCGATATTAACACGTGATTGCGATAGAAAATTCATTCAAACTTAAGATGTAACTACTCGCGCCTAAACAGGCAAACGCAGAACGGGCAAAATTGACCGTTCCCATCTACAGGGTGCTAGTAGTTACCTTAAGATATTACGCAGCAAAGGGGTCGCTTGGGTTCGATTAACAGATCATCCTGCTCCAATAACGTCGTCTGGCGTTTCCAGGCGTCTAAATTAAAATCCGCTAATTGCAATATCGAGGGTTCTACAGCGCCGCGCAACATTTTTTCCGCTACCTGGTTCCGTAAGGATTGCCAGCATCCCAAAGCGGTGGTGGCGATCAATAATCGTTGCCTCAGCGGCGCCAGGCGGTAACACCGTGATAAATTCCTGATACTCTCCTGAATTTCTTTTGACCTCGTTAAATGGGGATCTTCACTCATCAAAGCATTTCGAAAAGCATTATCGATAGATTGCAGTATCATCCGCGCTTCCTGGATGGGAGTTTCTTTGGTTTCCATATTTTGGGTAACCAGCGGATTGAACAGACGGAGATCGGAAGTAGAAGATTTTCGCGTTGGCGGGTTCTGGTCACCCAGTAACGGAGCTGACAGGGAGCTACGCTGTAACCGGTTCATAAATCCCGCGCGTTTGTGGAAGCCGACTGGCGGATTAAAAGTTTTAAGCTCCTCGGCGCCCACGTTAGTGTGCAGCGGTATGCGTGACAACTCGATTTTGGAACCCGAATCGATCACGGGCGTCAATTCACCGTCCTGCTTTGAATCCAATAGAGTACTGGCCGGTAGAGTAGGAATGGAATTTCTGATCGGCGTTAACCGCCGCGCCATGAACAGCGCTGTGCCCGGTGATGATCTTCCGGATTTTTGTTCCTCCTGTGATTGAGGCGATCGGTGAGGTGAATTCTGTTCCAGAGGAGTGCGGTGGTAATAGCGGGCTATTTTTTTATGCAATTCCTCTTTCAAGATTGGCTTTGATAAATAATCATCCATGCCGGCTGCATGGGCCCGCATTTGTTGTTCCAGAAAAGCATCCCCTGACAGGCCGATGATGGGAACGCGCGGTCCCGACCTTTGTTTTTCAATATTACGAATGGCCCGAGTGGCTTCCATGCCATCCATTCCCGGCATATGGATATCCATTAAAATCAGATCATGGCTGCCTTTGGAATAGAGAATAAGCGCCTGCTCACCATTATCAGCCACATCGACTTTGCAACCAAATTTTTCCAGCATGGCGGTAACGACTTCCTGATTAATCCGGTTGTCTTCAACCAGAAGCACCCCGGCATTGAGTGCCGGCATGATGTTCAGGGCTGGGAGTTGCCTCTTCCGTTTATTTTTATTCAGGACCGGTTTCTGGGCTGCCGGCAGGGTCAGCTCGATAGCGAATTCCACCCATTGCTTTTCCAGAGAAGTGCAAATAATTTTTCCCTGCATCAATGCCAGTAATTGCTTACTGACGATCAGGCCAAGTCCGGTGCCGCCATAAATCCGGGCAACACTGGAATCACTTTGCGTATACGGTGTGAATAATTTTGAAATCTGCTCGGGGTTAAGACCCTTGCAGGAATTTCTTATTTTAAAATGCAGTTGATGTGACTGTTCCGTTGTTTTCACTGCTAAAGACAATTCAACCTTCCCCGTTTTTTCGGAGATAGGCGCAGCGAATTTAATGGCGTTGGACAGTACATTAGTCAGGATCTGCGTGATTCGGTGAGAGTCTCCCTTGACCCATTCATCTTTTGATGGCAGCGAGGTTAAAAACAGAATGTCTTTTTCTTCGCTAAGCGCTGAAAAAACATCAATGAGAGGATTGACGACACTATTCAACAATGCAAATGTTTTTGATTCCAGTTTTACTTCTGTTTGTTGAAGTTTACTCCAGTCGAGGAAGTTATTCAGAAGAACTAATTGTTCCCTGCTGCAGTAAATAATAGAGTCCAGCTTTTTGTTAATTTGTTGCAGAGATTGCCCAAGAATGAACAAATTCAGCTGCATATCCTTGGCTTCCCGATTTTTTTCGATGCCTTTCAGCATACTTCCCACACTGGCGTGTATCGGACTGGCGTTTCCCAAAATGCCATTGAGCAGGTTGCGCAATTCGTGGAAGAGAATCGCAGTGTTCTCCTGCTTCTGATCTTTTATTTCCTGAAATTCAGACTTCGGCGAGTCTGACACTGAGATTTGCTCATTAAACGCGGTGTTGTCAACGATTATTTCTGCGAACGGCAATTCCTCTGCTCGCAGAATTTCCAGCTCACACCATTCTTTCAGCAGGATTTCTAATTGCGTCAGTAACAAGGATCGTTGTTCCGGCAAATGCATCATTGTCGGGTTCAGGATAGCCTGGTGAAAAGTCGACAGTGGGCGCCGATAGCCGGGCACCGCTTTTTCCGGCGAGGGCCGTTGTAAAATGATTTCCGGGTCGATCTGCGAAGCCTCAGCGGTTGTGCGTACGGTTTCAATCAGCGCGAGGGATATCGCGAGTGGTTTAATCTGTTTTAGTATGTGGATGAATTTCAGCATGATTTGTCCATAAATTATTCAAAATAGAGGACATTATACGAGGAATTTAGGGCGAACACCAGCATTGTTTCACTGTCAATAGTGGTTTTCCCTTAGTGTGATTTAGTGACCATTAAAAAAAATTTAACCAGTTCAGCGATATTGTCAGCGCGCATTTTTTGCATGATATGCGCACGGTGTAATTCGACGGTTTTAATTGAAATATCCAGTTCAAAAGCGATTTCTTTATTTAACTTGCCGTCGACGATAAATTTTAGTACCTCTGCTTCCCGGCTGGTCAAAGATTTTAAACGTTTTTGCAGCGTTAACGATTGTTGATTCTGTGCGCTCACTTTTTGATGATACGTAATGGCCTTATGGATTTGCTCTAACAAAATTTCATCATTAAAAGGTTTCGTTAGAAAATCAAAGGCTCCCGCCTTCATGGCGCGTACGGCCATAGTGACGTCGCCGTGGCCGGTCATAAAAATAATGGGTAAAGTATTGGACCAGGCGTTCAACCGCTCCTGTAATTCCAGCCCGCTCATTTGCGGCATACGAATGTCTAATAGGATACAGCCGTTGGCCCGCTCCGGCTTAAACTCCGCCAGAAAATCCGTGCCGCGGTTAAACACCATGGAAGTTAAACCCACGGATTCCAGCAGCCATTGCAACGAGCGGCAAAGGTCGGGGTCATCGTCGACAATATAAATAGTTTGGGGAAGGTCAGCTGTCATTTTCAGGTTACCACCGGTAGATTAATTTGAAAACAGGCGCCGCCTGACGGAGTATTCGACGCAGAAATATGCCCGCCATGCGCTTCAATAATGGTGCGGCAAATCGCGAGTCCCACGCCCATTCCGTCAGGTTTGGTCGTAAAATATAAATCAAATAATTTGGCCGCCGTTTGCGGGTCGATGCCCGGCCCGTTATCTTTGACCTGGATAATTAAAGTTTTTGGTTTTTTTAAATTCGCCGAAACGGTTAACTGACGGGGATGTTGGCAACCCTGCAAAACTTCAATACTGTTACGCATTAAATTAATTAACACCTGTTCAAACTGAATTTTATCTAACAGCATTTTCGGCGGTGACTTATGACCGAGTTGGATGTCGAGTTGCACGGCGGCTGCCTGAATTTCTTCCATGAGCAGCATCGGGATATTTGCAATCAATTCAAAAATGGCGTGAGGTTCAAGATATAATTTGTTTTTGCGGACAAAATCCTTGATACGGTGGAGGATTGCGCCGGCGCGCTCCGCCTGATCGCTGGCCTGTTGTAAGGCTTCCAATAATTGATCCAGATGGTATTCGTTGTGTTTCAGCCGGTGCATGCATCCTTTAATATAATTAGTGATGGTGGCCAGGGGCTGGTTAAGCTCATGGGCGAGCGCGGAGGACATTTCTTCCATGGTATGTATCCGTTCCAGTTGCGCCAGTTCTAATTGACGTTTTTGCCGGTGCGCCTGTTGCTCGGCGCGTAGGCGATTTTTTAATTCAGTTTCCAGTTTGACGGCTAATGCCGATTTAGTAAATAAATCAATAAATACTTTTACTTTATAACGTAAAATGTCGGGATTGATAGGCTTAAAAAGATAATCAGCCGCGCCGATGGCATAGGCTTTATTGACGTCAATTTCGTCCTTCTGCCAGGCGCTCATAAAGATAATGGGTGTGTACCGGGAACGCTCCCGGTTGCGGATTAATCGCGCCGTCTCAAACCCGTCCATATCAGGCATTTGAACGTCCAACAGGATAACGGCGAAATCGTATCGCAATACGTAACGCAAGGCTTCTTTGGCGGACGTGGCAAAAATGGTTGAATGCTCCAATCCTTTAAGGACCGATTCCATGGCGATGAGGTTATTCAGGTTATCATCGACAAGCAATACAAAAGCTTTGTTAAAATTATTCATGATTTCTCTAAAACTTTTCTGTTTGATCATCAAAGATAAAATCTTGAATAAATTATAATATGAAAGGACTCAAAACAATAAGGATATCTCCCTCCTAACCTCGGGTTTACCCTGGCACGGTCATATGACTTTTATCATTAGACAATCTTTTTGCAATTATGATAGATTGAAATAATTTTCCAAAGAAATTAAATTTAAGGATGAATTATGAATACAAAAGGCGTTGTTCCCACTTTAGATGAAAGTAATATCAAGGAACTTCTAAACATCCTGCTTTCCGTTAAAAAAGGTGATTTCAGCGTGCGCATGCCGTCTGATCAAATCGGACTGGCCGGCAAAATCGCCGATACCGTGAATACCATTATCGAAAGTAATGCGTATATGACAGAAGAATTTCAAAAAATGAGCAGGATGGTGGGTAAAGAAGGGAAAACTACCCAACGGGCGCTGGTCAGAAATCTGCAGGGAGACTGGGCGACTTGCATCGATTCAGTGAACAGTATGGTGGGCGATCTTGTACAACCGACGAATGAAATGGCGCGAGTGATTGGCGCAGTGGCCAAAGGCGATCTGTCGCAAACCATGGCGCTGGAAATTGACGATAAACCCTTGCAGGGTGAATTTCTCCGTTCCGCGAGGCTGGTCAATGGCATGGTCGCACAGCTGTCCTCATTTGCCTCTGAAGTGACCCGCGTCGCCCGCGAAGTCGGCACGGAGGGTAAACTGGGCGGCCAGGCGGAAGTGAAAGGCGTTTCCGGCACCTGGAAAGACCTGACCGATAACGTCAACTCCATGGCCAGCAACCTAACAGCACAGGTGCGTAACATCGCGGATGTGACCACCGCGGTGGCCAACGGCGATTTGACTAAAAAAATCACCGTAGACGTCAAAGGCGAAATTCAACAGCTTAAAAATACCATCAATACCATGGTCGATCAGCTCAATGCCTTTGCCTCGGAAGTGACTCGTGTGGCTCGCGAAGTGGGAACCGAAGGCAAATTAGGAGGCCAGGCGGAGGTCGAAGGCGTTTCCGGTACGTGGAAAGACCTGACCGACAACGTCAATTCCATGGCAGGTAATCTGACCGCGCAGGTGCGAAACATTGCCGAAGTGACGACGGCGGTGGCAAATGGCGATCTCACCAAAAAAATCACCGTCGACGTCAAAGGTGAAATCCTGATGCTGAAAAACACCATTAACACCATGGTCGACCAGCTCAATGGCTTTGCTTCGGAAGTGACCCGTGTGGCCCGCGAAGTGGGCACCGAAGGAAAACTGGGCGGCCAGGCCGAGGTGAAGGGAGTATCAGGGACCTGGAAAGACCTGACCGACAATGTGAATTCGATGGCGGGCAATCTTACCGCTCAGGTGCGAAACATTGCCGAAGTGACGACGGCCGTGGCGAACGGCGACCTCACCAAGAAAATCACCGTCGACGTCAAGGGCGAAATTCTCATGCTGAAAAACACCATTAATACCATGGTCGACCAGCTCAATGCGTTTGCCTCGGAAGTCACGCGCGTGGCCCGTGAAGTGGGAACGGAAGGTAAATTAGGTGGTCAGGCGGAAGTCAACGGCGTCGGCGGAACGTGGAAGGACCTGACCGATAATGTGAATTCGATGGCGGGCAATCTGACCGCGCAGGTGCGAAACATTGCCGAAGTGACGACGGCGGTGGCGAACGGTGACCTTACCAAAAAAATCACCGTTGACGTCAAGGGCGAAATTCTGATGTTGAAAAACACTTTCAACACCATGGTCGACCAGCTTAATGCGTTTGCCTCGGAAGTCACGCGCGTAGCCCGTGAAGTGGGAACGGAAGGTAAATTAGGCGGTCAGGCCGAAGTCACCGGGGTCGGCGGGACCTGGAAGGACCTGACCGACAATGTGAATTCGATGGCGGGGAATCTGACCGCGCAGGTGCGAAACATTGCCGAGGTGACGACCGCGGTGGCGAATGGCGACCTCACCAAAAAAATTACCGTCGACGTCAAAGGTGAAATTCTGATGTTGAAAAACACCATTAATACCATGGTGGATCAGCTCAACGGCTTTGCATCCGAGGTAACCCGTGTGGCCCGTGAAGTCGGCACCGAAGGCAAGCTGGGTGGTCAGGCGGAAGTGACGGGAGTGGGCGGCACCTGGAAAGACCTGACCGATAATGTGAATTCCATGGCCAGCAATCTGACCGCCCAGGTGCGAAACATCGCCGAGGTGACGACGGCGGTGGCGAACGGCGACCTTACCAAAAAAATCACCGTCGACGTCAAAGGCGAAATTCTCATGCTGAAAAACACCATCAATACCATGGTGGATCAATTGAACGCGTTCGCTTCGGAAGTGACCCGCGTGGCCCGTGAAGTGGGTACTGAAGGTAAACTGGGCGGCCAGGCCATCGTGAAAGGGGTGGGCGGTACCTGGAAAGACCTCACGGACAATGTTAACTCCATGGCGGGTAACTTAACCGCGCAGGTGCGCAATATCGCGGAAGTGACCACTGCTGTGGCGAATGGGGACTTGACCAAGAAAATTACGGTTAACGTCAAAGGAGAAATTCTGGAACTCAAAAACACGATTAACACCATGGTCGATCAGCTCAATGCTTTTGCTTCCGAGGTGACGCGCGTCGCCCGCGAAGTGGGTACGGAAGGTAAACTGGGTGGGCAGGCCATTGTTCAGGGAGTTGGCGGCACCTGGAAAGATTTGACGGACAATGTGAACTCGATGGCGAGTAATTTAACCGCTCAGGTGCGAAGTATCGCTAAAGTAGTGACGGCGGTGGCGAACGGTGATCTCAAGCGTAAATTAGTACTGGAAGTGAAGGGTGAAATCGCGGAACTCGCCGAGACTATTAATGGCATGATTGACACCCTGTCGGTATTCGCCGATCAGGTCACCACCGTGGCGCGGGAAGTGGGAATTGAAGGCAAGCTGGGCGGACAGGCCCACGTGCCAGGCGCCGCAGGCCGGTGGCGTGATTTAACTGACAACGTCAACCAGCTGGCGGGTAATTTAACGACCCAGGTACGCGCTATCGCCGACGTCGCGACTGCCGTGACCCAGGGAGATTTAACCCGGTCCATCGCCGTCCAGGCAGCGGGTGAAGTCGCTGCCCTGAAAGATAATATCAATGAAATGATTCGCAATTTAAAAGATACCACGCGCAAAAATACCGAGCAGGACTGGTTAAAGACCAACCTGGCCAAATTTACCCGCATGTTGCAGGGCCAACGCGACCTGCTCAGCGTCGGCAAACAGATCCTGTCCGAACTCACGCCTCTCGTGACTGCCCAACACAGTGTATTTTACGTGGTGGAAAGTACCGAGGAAGATATTAACGTTAAATTACTGGCCAGTTACGCTTACAAACAGCGCAAGCACATTTCCAATCATTTTAAAGTCGGTGAGGGACTGGTGGGGCAATGTGTGCTGGAAAAGGAACCGATTTTGATTACCGAGGTGCCTGCCGATTATATCAAGATCAGTTCTGGATTGGGTGAGCACACCCCGGCCAACATTGTGGTGCTGCCAGTCGTTTTCGAGGGCGAGGTCAAGGCGATAATCGAACTGGGCACTTTCAATCGTTTTACGGACGTCCATTTAAGTTTTCTGGAACAATTGACGGAGAGTATCGGCATTGTTTTGAATACGATTACAGCGACCATGCGTACCGAAGACCTGCTCAAGCAGTCTCAATCCCTGACCGAAGAATTGCGCAGTCAGCAGGAAGAATTGACTGAAACCAATAAACGTCTGGAGCAGCAGGCACAAAATCTCCAGCAATCCGAGGAATTACTCAAACAGCAGCAACGCGAACTGCAAAAGGCCAACGAAGATTTGGAAGATCGTGCTGAACAGTTGGCTTTGCAAAACGCCGAAGTTGAGCAGAAAAACGAGGAAGTTGAAACCGCCAAGAAATTACTGGAAGAAAAAGCCTCACAGCTGGCGCTGACGTCGCGCTTTAAATCGGAGTTTTTGGCGAACATGTCTCATGAATTGCGCACTCCGCTCAACAGTCTACTGATTTTGGCGAAAGTACTGCTGGACAACGATGACACTAATTTAAACCTTAAACAGTTAGAGTATATTCAAACGATTTATTCTTCCGGCACTGATTTACTGGATTTAATCAACGATATTTTAGACCTCGCGAAAATCGAATCGGGTACGATGTCCGTGGAGTTAAGCGATGTGTTATTTATGGATTTACGTGAATTCGTCAATCGTACTTTCAAACAGGTGGCAGAATCCAAACGTTTGAAATTCAGCGTTACCCTGGCGGAAAATCTGCCGAAAGCTTTACACACCGATGGCAAACGACTGCAACAGATTTTAAAGAATTTATTGGCCAATGCTTTTAAATTTACGAATTCGGGTAAAGTGAGTCTGCAGATAAACCTGGAACAGAGGCCCCGGTCGCCGAATTCGGCTATGGAAAAAAACGGGTCGCTGGTGGCTTTTATTGTCACGGATACCGGCATCGGCATTCCTCCTGAAAAGCACCAGATTATTTTTGAGGCGTTTCAGCAGGCCGATGGCACCACCAACCGCAAATATGGCGGCACCGGTTTAGGCCTATCGATCAGCCGGCAGATCGCCCACGCCTTGGGTGGTGAGATAGAATTAAAAAGTACTCCCAAATCCGGCAGCACATTTACTCTTTACCTGCCTCTGACGTTCACTCCCGCGCTGAAGCGCGGTAAAACGGCGCTTCCTCATTTAAAAATTCATGCTGAAGCAAAGGTTAATGAAAAATATATTGACGAGGAAAAATCCCCCGAAAATGCCGTTGATGAAAAAACCAATACCCAGCCGTTGTTATTTATTATCGAGGATGATACCAGCTTTGCGAAAATTCTGGTAGAGGCTGCCACCGCTTCGGGTTTTAAAACGATGGTTCTGGATAAAGCGGAGCGGGTCATGCATTTGGCGCTGGAGTTAAAACCGGCGGGAATTTTACTGGATATTTATTTACCGGACGGCGGCAATGGCTTGATCATTCTGGATCGGCTAAAACACGATATGACGACCCGGCATATTCCCGTGCAATTGCTGACTTCCAGTGATTCACCACTGCGCGGATTGGCCGCCGGCGCATTGGCGGTGTTACGTAAACCGGTATTTAAACCCGAATTAAAACAGGCTTTACAAAAGATCCGGCAGGTCATCGATGGTCATGAGCGAAAGATTCTGATCATTGAACCGAATATAAAATTACAAAAGCGAATTATCGATTTATTAAAAAACGACAGGTTCACGATCATGGCGGAGTCTACTATGGCGAAGGCGGCTGATTTGATGAATCATCATGCTGTTGACTGTTTACTGATTGATGCCCACTTACCGGAACAGGAAGATTTTTCGGCGCTTTTCCACTCGCCTAAGCCCTCTGCTGTTTTGCAGGCATTGCAAGTGATTATTTTAGTTCAGGGTAAATTGTCTAAAAAAGAAAACCGGTGGCTGGAAAATTTTAGTCACACGAAGCCAATATACACGGTCCACACCATGGCTGAACTGCTGGATAAAACGATGTTATGTTTACACCAGCCTTACGCGGAGCTTTCAGCCGAACAACAAAATTTATTGGCGACGGTGCAGCGAAGTCATCCTGAACTGTCGGGAAAAAAAGTGTTAATTGTGGATGACGATATGCGCAACATTTTCGCCCTGACCAGTGTTCTAGAGCGTTATAATATGTCAGTGATTTTCGCGGAAAACGGACGAACGGGTATGGCGTTATTACGAAAAAACCCCGATATTCAGGTAATTTTAATGGATATTATGATGCCGGAAATGGACGGTTATGAACTGATCGCGCTTATTCGCGGCGAACCTGGTTTTGAAAAATTGCCGATTATCGCTCTGACAGCCAAAGCCATGCAGGATGACCGCAAACGTTGTTTAGAAGTGGGGGCAACGGATTATATCGCTAAACCCGTGGACATCAGTCAATTAATGTCGACCTTGCGGGTGTTATTGGCAGATCAGGTTACGCCGGTGGCAGGCGAAGTCGCTTATTCTTAATCGTGCAATAGCCGCTGGCTCATATCTCCGGCGCGTGCGGAGATATATCCATGAGTTAAACAGCTAAAGTGCGCTGCACCGCTGATTTCAATCACCCCATAACCGGTGCGGACCGATCCTGGGTCAATTCCCAATATTCTTACCATAATTTAGTCATCAAATTGTAACATAGTTGTGATAAAGTGCTGCAATAATTCAGCGCGAATTGCTGATCATGGAGCTTACATTATGAGAATAAATTTTGAGCAGAAAGAAATCAAATACGCCAGCGGAAAAAAAATACTCTTGTGGATTTTGACAGTCATTAACGACGGGGTGGTGACAACCACTTATTTTCAGTCCGGCAACGATTTTCTTTGGCATAACGGGGTGGTGGACCATCAATTAACCCAAAGTAATGAGCGCTGGGAATGGTACCTTCTCGGGGTGAACTTAGTAATGTGCGGATTTGTGTCAGTGAGTAATCACTTTGGCATGACCGGCCATATTTCCAAATTTCTCAGGAAAGTCTGCGGCATGTCAATGCCCAAAAACAATCAGACAGAACTATCCCGGCCGGTTTTAGCGATTATTGTATTCGGTGCTCTCTGCAAAGCGGTGATCAGTTCTTCTTCGTTATTATCCAGCGTTCGTGATATTACCAGAGAGTGGCCGGTATCCAGTAGCTGTTCCGGTTTTTCCCTTTTAGGAAACTTTGGCGCGACAGCAGTTGTGCTTCTTGAACACACGAGCTGGCGCGGGAACCAGCGGCCTTGCGTCGCAAAGTTTTTGGCCGGGTTGGTGGGGGTGCTCTATGGGATCCCTCAAGGTTGTCTTTATTCCAACGCTCTCTTTAACCCTTTATTGCTTACGGGTCTTTTAAAAGAGCGTCCGGGGATTTATAGCGATTTAACCGGCCAACTGATTTTTGCAGCAACCGCCTGGCCGCTGACTGAATTCGCCATTTGTTCCGGTCAGGTAATGTATCAGAAGACCTGTAAGGTACTGGGGCGCGCAGACGCAGAAGAGAAAAGAACCAGACTTTCAAAATGTCAACAAAGTTATCAAAAAGTACGAGGCGGGGTGGCTTCGGGCTATCGAATCCTGGCGCTGTTGGCCGCTGTATTTTGTTTTTTTTATTTTCCCAGTGGCAATAATTTGATGGTGACATGTATCATCACCGCGTTCTGTTCCCTGGCCGCTCCCGGGGTTATCGCAGTATTATATCCGCTTTCCCGGTCTACTCGCGGGTCGGACTTTTTCGCAAGTGCTTCTCACCGGTTACTTCCTATTAACGAGCCCGACGATGACAGCGACGATGAACAATATCCGGTTCCTTACCTGCAATGATTTTCTCCCTCTCCGGGGGAGCTGGGGTGGAGAGGGCGGCGATTTAACTGTCTGTCAAAGAAATAGTAGATGACGAATTATTTGCCGTATTGCCTGAAGAAGACGAACTGCCGGGTTGACTAAAAAAAAGCTGGCCTTCGGATTCCGACAGGCTGGGTCTCGGACCGGTTGACGCCATCCTGACGGCGGTTTGAAATTCCGCTATAATTTTCTTATTTTGACTTTCTTCGTGCATTGCCGACACCCGTCTTTCGAAATGATTCTGAGCGAGGGAAGGGGGCAGATTAAACTTCCGGTACCTATGCTCGGATTTAATCTCGTTTTATGCATTTATCATGATTTTTACTGCCTTGACCCTGTATTAATTTTGCCAAATAATCCGGCTGGGTTGGCGTGGTTTCGCACAATAAATCCTTCATGTCGGCGGCTTTCTCCAACCAGTTTTTAATTTTAATATAACCTAATTGAGTCAATTTTTCTGCAATCGCGACACTTAATACACCAGAGGAATTCTCCTTCATTTTACCTTCCGGAATTAGAGTACTGACCGCCATGAAACCTGCAAGACCTGCCTCCTGATAGGCGTTCAGAATTTGGCTGAATATTTCCTCCTGATACCCCGATTTATTCATTAAAGGATCAATAATAATGAGGGTGTTATCTATTACCATATTCACTATCAAATGGCTTCCTGATACCGCTCCAAAGGCACGGCAAATGGCGCAAACTAAAGCAGGAGTCCCTTGCACTGCCTCCGACAAAGATTTCATTGCTTTAAGAGTGACACGCTGCAAATCTTCCATCTTATTGGACTTGCTTTCAGGCTGGACACATAAAAACACCGGCGGATTTTGTTTCAAAGCTAATTCAGCCAGCGGCTGGAGTAAGGATTTTATTGTTTGATTATCATATTCACGCATATTTAAACCCGCTTCAGCAATGGCATATTTCATATCGGTATGGGACCACAAATTCTTTCGGAAACAGGGTTTTTGCGCATTTATTAGGTGTCTATATCGGTTCCTCATTGGCTGGAGTGAAGAGGGCGTCACTCTTTCTAAAACCATAAGAGAATCGATATCATTTTTAAGCTCGTCCGCAAAAGGGGAAGGAGCCGTATAAGAAGTGTTTTCAGACAGCACTATCTCCTCCGTTATGTTAAGGGGATCTTCGGTTTGCGGCCCACTGGATAAAGACGTTGAGGTGACGGGAGGATCCAAAGAACGAAGAGCCTGTAGGGTCCGGGATTCCGAAGGGTTGATAGAAGAAATTAATTCGAAAAGCTGTTTGGTCTCATACTTTTCATTGTGCTGTTTCTCCATGTGAATTCTTAGATTACTGATTGCTGCAAATGCTTTCCCGCAAGTTTGGGTATGCAGGCAAGGATAAGGCCTTTCACCGGTATGTACTCGTTTATGGCGCCCTAAAGAAGAATTATCGCAAAACTTTTTGCCGCAATGTGGACAGCCAGGACCCGTATTCATATGAACTTTTTTATGACGATTTAATGTGTATTTTTTACCATACTCTTTGGTGCAACCGGGATAATTACAGGAATGCCGCATAAATAACCTCGTCTCATTAGGGATTGGATTCGCATGTCTGTTCAGTATTATTATTAATCTTATTCGGATTAGCGCGTGGAATTAATAAAGATAAATTGGTGAAAAGAGCCGTGTTTGAAGAAATAATCGATTGTGAATTCGCTGATATTGAGGGCGTGGAGGGTGGTGAAAGCAGGGTATTTTGATTAATTAATGATTCCAAATGGTTGATTGCAGCCACGCTTCCATTACTGGCCGCCAGGCGGAACCACTTCTCTGCTTCTGCCACATTCTGTTCTATTCCTATTCCCCATTCATAACAGGTACCTAAATTGCACTGCGCGTCACAATGTCCCTGACTGGCTGCTAAATAGAACCATCTCACCGCTTCTTGTGCATCTTTTGCCACCCCTTGGCCCCATTTATAACATAAACCTAATTGATACTGGCTCTGGGCAGAAGTGAAAGCTTCAACATTGTGTAATAGCGGCTCTACAATAAATTGCGATAGGGACTGAACAGCATCATTGCCTTTTACTTCCTGGCTCAGCGGATGGCTGCTCTGCTGCTCCTGACTGCTGGCAGGCTGAGAAATGTTGTTCAGGCACGCGCTCGTATCTAAATACCCTCTCTCGGTGGCGGCTTTGCGATAATAGTTGGCTCTATGGGTGCTGCAGCGTAAGCCATAGAGACCATTTTCGTAATAATTACCTAAATGGAACTGGGCTTCCTTCAGTCCATCTTGAGCAGCCGAGTGAATCAAATCGATTCCAGACTTGTCATCACGCGGAAAGCCTGAGGACCCCTTGAGATACATGCCGCCTAAAATGAATTTAGCCACGGTATGACCTGAATTTGCAGCCGACTCGATCCATTTTCCGGCGAGGACCTGATTGGGTTCAATTCCCCCCAATCCTTTCAAATAGCAGATACCTAAATTAAACTGGGCCGATTCATTTCCGGAAGTGGCCGATTGGTTAAAATATTCCAGGGCGAGCTGCGTGTCTTTTTGGACGCCAATCCCCTCTAGATAACAAAATCCTAAATTTAGTTGGGCTTCGTCACAGCCTGATTCGGCGGCTAATCTATAATAGTTGACGGCTTCTTTTTCATCTTTAACAACCCCCTCATAACCATGCTCATAACACATACCCAGAACGTGACAGGCATAAGGCTGGTTTTTTTTTGCTTCCAGTCTAAATAATTTGACTGCTTCTGTTTCCTCTGTCACCTGATTTGTTGCCAGGGTGTCACCAAACTTTCCACACGATGATAAATAAAATTGAGCTTTTGGGTTTGTTTTGGCTGCTTTCTGGAAATATTTCAGCGCTTCTTCCCAATTTTTTTTGACACCCTTCTCACCGTAGTAATATTTCAACCCTGATTCAAATGCTTCGTCTTCTTTGCTCTCGTACTTATCATCACTTTGATTTAACGCCAACAGACCGGCCAGCGCATCTTCATATAAGCCGGGTTTTAATAATGTATTTGTCCCGTCTTTATGAGTAGAAGATACGGACGCTGTCATTCCTGTCACAGTGTTATTATTTAAGTTTTCACGGGATAAACTCAGATTCAGATTAAACCGGTTCAAATTGAATTTGAAATCCTCAGGAACAGAATATTTATTATCTGAACCTTTTTGTTGTTTCGATTTATTTTGATTATTTTCAACAATATTTTTACGTTTACGCATAATCTGAAGCTCTTTTAATGTTAGTTATTAGATTCATTTTTTTATGATGCTAATTCTTTCTGACTCAAAAATCAAGTCCCTGTCCCAAATGTTGTAATTTTTTTCACGATGTCGTATTGTGGAGTGATTAATATCCAGGCCGGTTATAAACTAATAGATGAGGGTTCATAAATGCGGAAACGAAAAAGTGATGGTTGGGTTGAAAAGCTCATTAAAAAGCAGAAAGTCCAGATTCAATTACCAGATGCGCTATGGTTTCATATAGCAAAATTTTTGCATAAACGCGAGCTTTATTTTTTAACCTATCTTGACACCGATTTTCTCCGAATCGCTTGCCGGGCTATGATTAATTTTTACAGAGATAAATTTATCTACTTTCCATTTTCTATCGAGTCTACTCCTCTTGATAGAAAATATTCGGCAGTTTCAAACAGTATACAATCGTTAAAAAAAATTAATATAAAAGGTCAATACTATCATTATCGTTATTATACCTTGTTCGATCCGGATTATGTGGAGTTATTTGAAGCTATTGAAGCCAAAGACTCTGAAAAAGCAAAAATTTTTATCCAGGCTCGAATTATAGATAACAGGCATAATGTAGTCGATCGGGTGTTTTCTCAAAAAAATGGCCAGGGTGAAACAGTGATCAGCCTGGCCAATCGTTATGGCCTCCAGGATTTCTTAAATTTTTGTTTTAAGAATCTTATTTTAGAGGGATATCGATTAAACAAGGATAGATATAGTTTAGTGAAGACTGGAGATTACTCCAGAATTTTAGCTACCTTAGATCATACCATGTCTAATGAAGCCTTATGGATGTTTGCCTGCGCCTATGTATGCAATCAAACTGGAATATGGAACGTAATTATCCAAAAACAGGCATGGCGAAGCACCTGGCAGGAGGAAGACGAAAGCCCAACTCTGACCGCGATTGCGACTTTGTTAAGCAGTCTGGACCTGGTAATGAGGGTTTTGCGGGGGCTTGATAGAGAGCAAACTGCCGATCAATTATTTGAGGAAATTAATTTTGGTAATTTATATATCACACACTCGATAGTTTCCTATAATCCCCTTGAAATCGCGGCCCTTGGCAAGAATAGAGCCATTATTGATTATCTCTTTTTAAAATTAAAATCGAAAGGGTTAGTTAATCGTGCCTATTCCGAATTGCTCTGTTACTTTATAGAGTGCCATGACATTCAGGGATTTAAAGTATTTTATTCGAATGATCTCGAAAAAGAAACTTCCGGTCTTCTTAATCGCTATCTCAATATAGATTCGAATAGAAAACTGACGATTATGGGGGTAGCTATTGCGAAAAATTGGATGCCGGGAGTCAGATTCATGGTGCAAAGAGGCCTTCCTTTAAATTCACGTAATTTCTTAAGCCTGGCCGTTGAATTTGACCGGGTAGAAATAGTTAAATATTTACTCTCAAAGGGTGCAAATCCCAACTATAACAATCCTGATATTAAGAATTTGGAGCTGCCCCCGGTTTTCAAAGCTGTTAAACAAAATAATTTAAAACTGGTCAAATTGCTGGTTGATAAGAACGCCTCTTTAGAAATTAAATGTGAAAATCTTAAATACTTTCCGCCTTATCCCCTCATTGGAGCCATACTAAATGAAAATGAAGCGATGACTCAGTACATCATCCGGAAGCTCGGGAGCGGCAAAACTTTTGAACAGCTACTGCAGGGATTATTAATTTATGTCGAATATAAAAAAGAAAACGGTTTAATTTTTCTTGCCCTTTCTCAGCAGATCTCTCATCCATTGGAAGTACGCGACAGTCCGTTTTTACCCGTGGAAGAAAAAAAATCTTCTGAGAATAAATTTATGAGTGGTAACCGAATAAATTGGTTGATGCGGCTACCTCGCACTTTATGGATTTTGGCGGCGGGTTTTTTAGAAGAAAAAGATTTGCTTCATTTGTTTCAGACTAATCATACCGTTTTTGCTTTTAGTGTCTTACAGAGAACAATAGATATCTATGATTTTGCCCCCCGGATGGTTAATCAGTTAATTAATTTTAGTAAAAATTTATATGGTGTCTATTCATCCTTCCATCCCCGATATTATACGTTGGTTGATTATGATTACATTAAACTATTTAGATTGGTGGAAAAATTTGATCTGTCAGGAATCAAAGCCTTCATTCAGTCAAGAAAAAATAATCCTAATCTCCTGGACATGATTGCCTATCAAAAAGACGGGTTTGGTAATACCACCCTTACTTTAGCCGCGGAATTAGGATTCCAGGGCTATTTAGATTATTGTTTTAATATCTTTGTGGTGAATTCAGACCGGGTCGTACCGCGAGGTATAGTGGCGTTAGGAAACTATGATCTTACTTTATCAAGCCTCGATTCAAAAATGTCTGAGGATGCCTTATGGTTGTTTGCTTTCGCTTATGTTTGTAATCAGCATGATCTTATCTGCATTATTAAACACAAACCTCACTGGAATAAAAGCTGGTTCCCCCAACTAAAAAATCTGTCTTTAGGAATGATAGCCGTAATATTGAGTAGTGAAAGTCTCCTTGATTATGCCTTTAGAGGAATGAATGAAAATGCCCTTGAAAGGCCTTGCCACGAAGCCAGAAAAAAGCGGTATCCATTTGAACTCTATACTAATACGAAAGATTGTTATTTGAGTATCGGAGATATGGCTTCTATTAGTAAAAATCGCAAACTCATTGAGGTGTTATTTGTTTATAGTACGAGTTGGTCCACTGAAGAATTCTTTTTCTATATAGAAAATAAAGATATCGTAGGATTAAAAAGAGTTTGCCGGGATTACGAAGATCAGGATTGTTTGATTTACGATTTCTCTCATTTTCCTAATGCTAATTTTCGTATCCAGTCTCATCATCCCTTACTCCCCATAGGCGCTGCTATTGCCAAAAATTGGTTTGAAGGAGTTCAATGCATCCTTGAGAATACCTGCTATTCACTTTCCACGGAAAGATACACGGATCTGCAGGACAACAGACTGCTCCCTAATTCTTTAATTATTGCGGTCAGCCTTGGCCGGACTAAAATTGTGTATTACCTGCTTTTAAAAGGAGCTCATCCTGACGGCTTTAATGATCCAGAGGTTAAAGAACCTGCTCCCATTTATTATGCGATCGAAAATAATCGTCTGGACCTGGTTCAACTACTGGTCATGGCGGGAGCTTCTTTGCAGATTGCAAATAAAGCTTATCCACTGCATATCTCTCCTTTAATCAGTGCCATTCTGAATGGTTATTCTCCTATCTGGCAATTTTTAGTAACACGAATGGGTATAAATAATTCCTTACATCAAATAAAATTAGCTGCCAAAGCAAGAAAGGCTGATCAGCCTGATTTTGCCGGCTTAAGAGAATACTCTTTACTAAAGAATGCTTTTACACAGATAGTGGACGCTGCTAATCGGGCAACAGCAATTCGCGCTGAGTACTCAGGGTCAAGTCTCGAATCGTGAAAAATAGAAATTATTAATTGTAATTTTTTTCACGATTCGAGACTTGACCCTCTATGATAACTTATTCTTAATCGTGCAATGCCGCTTCAACCACTTTAGGGTTTTTGGCAATAACAGTGAGGTAAGCCCTGGCAGCACCTTCGGGTTGGCGCACCCCTTGTTCCCATTTTTCCAGGGTACGGAGAGAGAACCCAAAGTGTTGTGCGAACTCATTACGCGTCATGTGCAATTTAATTCGGATGGCGCGTACGTTCACCTGTTTCGGGACTTTGATTTTATGAATCCTGGTTCCTCTGGTTTGTCCTTTTGCATACGCCAGCGCCTCTTCAGCGCCTTTCAATAAACTTTTTCCAACTTGGCTCATAGCGATGATCTCCCATATGTTTTAACGATTGATTGAATAATTTTTTGCAATGCGGTTTTTTCACTATCGGTTATATTTGCTCTCTGATTTTTAGCGTAAACCGTAAATAAAAAAATCGGAATATTTTCATTGTGAAAATGATAAATAATCCTGACGCCACCACGTTTTCCTTGATGCGCATGACTCGCCCACCGAATCTTGCGCGCACCACCAGTTCCCTCTATCAAATCGCCTTTAAGCGGGTTTTCAGCGATAAAGTTAATAAATTCTTTCCTGGAAGAATCATCCATCAAGGATTCCGATTGTCTGATAAATTCAGGTGTTTCAACCACTGTCTGTAGTGTATGTTTCATATAATTTGTCTATCCATATACTCAAAACGATTAGGTTTTCGGTGTTCTAGCATCCCATTGACCGGCGATCTTGAAACGTTCTTCCTTCGAAAAACCTTGAAATACAATGAGTATTCCTGCGGCTTTTCTCAGTCAGAACGTTTCAATCTCACCGGTCACTGGGCGCTATAACACCGAAAACCTAATCGTTTTGAGTATATTAGTAATGATATTTCTAAAATGGACAATTGTCAACCCCGTTGGGGTTAATGAGCTTAAGGCGATAGCGCCAGGTTTGTCAATTTGATATTTTAAAAGACTTTGAACAGATTTTTACGCCGGCGGCTGGTGAAGTCGCCGCAATTAATTGCGCAATGTCCCGCTGGTTTCTTCGTTGCCTACGGGCGAGGCTGGCTCTGAGAATTCAATCTTTTCCAGCATAATGTTACAAAGTTGATCCCGCATTCTATAAAGTTTTTGCGTCCAGGAAACCTTATCGGCGCCCTCTACTTTGGGATGTATCTGCAATATGGCCTGGTTTATTTTATTCTTAAGTTGTTCCAGAAGGGCATAATCCTCAAAATTCTCCACAGCTAAACGCTCGGAGTGGCTCACGAGTTGTTTTGCCTCCGGATAAAATTCCTTTAAAATAAGAGCGACAGTTTCAGATTTGCTGGGACTATTCATATAACGAACTATGTCAGTCAAATTCGCGTGTAATAATGATCTACAAGATTGATCCTGAGATTGGGTAAACAAATTATAGGTATAATTCATTTCAGGAGCTCTATACTCTTTTACCTCGGTACATAAGTTTTTTACAACTTCATCACCTAAAAAGCCAGTAATGCATTTATACTCTGCTGCTGTCGGTCTAAATTTATCTTCGGCTAATAATTTTTCTAGCAAATGAATAAACATCTTATCAAAAGCTATCGGTGTGATAGTATGATATCTGTCACGTACAGAACGCTTCATTATACCGATAAATTTCTTAATTTCTGGAGTTATTTCAGAAGAGAATATTGAAGTTAGAAATGAGGGAAAGTAAAATTTCAACAAAGGATCTATCCGGTTCATATTAAAGAAAGACAGTAGATATAATATTTCCTGATGGTTTTCAATCCAATATTCTGCAATGATATCGCCAAGGACCTTGGGAAATAATTTATTGAGAATGGCTGTAGGATTATTGTGACTCGACGTGAATTCTGAAAAAAGTTTTAATATAGACTCCTGTTTTAGACTAGTTTGATTTCCTAACCGTCTAAAATCATGTTTTTTGTGTTCATCGTCGATCATTTGCAATAAAAGAGACAATTTTACGTTCAGCTATTTCATCTTGTTCTTCAAAAGGTATTGGAAATAATTTTTGAGGAAACTTTTCTTTACTAATTTGACCACTTAAAATTTCACCTTTCGAACGATAATGGCTATATTTAATCGAACCTTTTTGTTCTTCGATAAAAATTTTATCTGAGTTAATAGTTTTAGATCGTTCGGATTCTTTAACAGTGGATAGCCAACGCACGGAATATCCATCTAATTGGAGGCCGAACTCGAGAAGTAAAGAGATGATTTCTTTAGATGGGTTAGGATTTTTACATTCCTTTAGGTACAAAGTGATGGAAGGGGCAACGGACAGAAAAAGTCCATAAATAGGCACACCCGCTAACAGTAAAAGTCTTACCATTTCAAAATTGTTATTTTTAACAGCGTGCTGGATAAGACATTCAGGTAATAAAGATATCCAACAGAAGCTCAATGAATTTAAGATGACCTCAGTCAAGAATAAGTTGTTATTTATTATGGCGTCTTCTAGTAACTGAAGAAGAGCCACGAAATTTCTGTCGAAAAAGGCAAAAGAGGGTGTGTCAAAAGAAAGATCGCCATCCTTATCGGGCTTTTTCAGTCCTTGGGAAAGTATTTCTACCGTCATCTGGATGACGTTTATACCGATTTTATCTTCCCTCAATAATTGGTAAACTTTATTCGCTTCAGGATTGTTGTTTAACATTAACTTTAATCTTTCTTCCCTCTTTTTCTTCCGATTGTCACCGTAATATTCTTTTAAGAGGTCTGCCAGTAGTTTTGCTTCAAATTCAGGATTACGCATTTTATTTTCCCCAGCGAATACAGTTTTTAAGAGAACTTACGTTTCTCAAATAGGGTTCGCATATTACATGTAAACTATTAAGGCTTTCTTAAAAGCATTTGAACTTTGCGGTTAGGTTTAGAAATCAGCGTTGGTATAGACCTGCTGAACATCGTCTAGATCGTCCAGCATATCGGTGAGCGCGATTAAATGCTGGGATTGTTCATCCGTGAGCGGCGCTTTCACACTGGCCAGCCAAGTAATTTCGGCATAAGGAGTGGCAAGACCGGCGGCATTTAAAGCGGTTTTTACGGCGTCAAAATGTTCCGGGGTAGTGATGACATCGATGGATTCATCATCATTATGCACCACGTCCTCTGCACCAGCATCCAGAGCGATTTCCAGAATTTTATTTTCATCGCCGCCGGAAGGGAAACTGAGAATGCCTGCCTGCCGGAACAAATAAGATACCGACCCGGTAGTTCCTAAATTACCACCGGTTTTTGTAAACGCATGCCGGACTTCGCCGACGGTGCGGTTTTTATTATCCGTTAAACAATCGACAATGACGGCGACGCCAAACGGACCGTATCCTTCATAACGGATCTCCAGCATTTGTTCGCCGTCGCTTTCGCCGCTGCCGCGTTTAATGGCGCGTGTAATTGTGTCCTTAGTCATGTTATTCCCAAGAGCTTTATCAATGGCCATGCGTAAACGGGGGTTGGAGTCGGATCGGGCCGCTTTGCCGCGCGGCGGTAGTGATCTCGCGAATCAGCTTCGTAAAAATTTTACCGCGCTTTGAATCTTGACCCGCCTTGCGGTGCATAATATTTTTAAACTGACTATGACCTGCCATATCATTGGATCCCGGATGCTGAACTTTAGCCAAACGGATATTCAGCTCTCTAAATTGTAATTCTGAAATGGGTGACGGCGCGTTGGTTAATGGACACGTCGCTGCTTGGGTTTTCGGGAAGGCAATGACTTCGCGAATCGAAGTCGAATGGGTCATCAACATGACCAACCGGTCAAAACCGATGGCAAAACCACCGTGCGGCGGACAGCCGAATTGTAATGCAGTCAACAAATGCCCGAATTTTGCCTGAGCGTCTTCCGGAGTGATATTCAATAAGTTAAAAACCGCCCGCTGCAGTTCGTTGACATGAATGCGGATGGACCCGCCGCCCAATTCTATGCCGTTCAACACGATATCATAAGCACGCGCTAAAGCTTTACCAGGATTTGCCAGCAATTTTTCCACGTCCATTTCTTTGGGAGAAGTAAAAGGATGGTGCACAGCCTGCCATTCGCCGGAATCCCCTTTTTCAAACATGGGAAAATCCACTACCCACAACGGTTGCCACCCGCCCTGATTGAAACCCAGATCGTTGCCGATTTTAATGCGCAGCGCGCCTAATGCAGCGCAAACGACGTCAAAACGATCGGCGCCAAAGAAAATAATATCGCCGGTTTCGGCCTGACAGCGTTTTATAATTTCATGACAACTATTTTCAGGCAGAAATTTTAAAATAGGTGATTGCAGTCCGGCAATACCGGCGGACAGATCATTGACCTTGATATAAGCTAAACCTTTCGCGCCGTGATTCGCGGTCACAAAGTGGGTGTAGTCGTCAATTTCCTTGCGGGATAAACGGGCGCCATTTGGAATACGTAAAGCGGCGACCCGCCCTTCAGGGTCCAGGGCTGCTTCGCGGAAGACTTTAAATTCGACTTCGCGCATCAGGTCAGTCAGCTCGGTGAGTTCTAATGGGATACGCAGATCGGGTTTATCCACGCCGAATCGCAGCATGGCTTCATGCCAGGTCATGCGGGGAAAAGGGTCGGGCAGGGATTCGTTCAGTACTGCCTTGAATAAACCGCGAATCAGGTTTTCTACCAATTGTTGAACGTCGTTTTCATCAATGAATGACATTTCCACATCTAATTGAGTGAATTCGGGTTGCCGGTCTGCGCGTAAATCTTCGTCGCGAAAACAGCGCACGATTTGATAATAACGTTCCATGCCCGCTACCATCAGCAATTGTTTAAAAATTTGGGGTGACTGCGCCAATGCGAAAAATTTTCCCGGCTGGGTGCGGCTGGGCACGACATAATCGCGGGAGCCTTCCGGAGTGGTTTTAGTCATCATCGGCGTTTCAATTTCCAGAAAGTGATGTCTGGTTCATGAAATCGCGCACATACTGTGTAATCTGATGACGCAGGCGGAATTTTTTCGCCATCTCCGGCCGGCGCAGATCCAGGTACCGGTACTTCAGCCGTACGTCTTCTCCCACTTCTATATATTCGTCTTCGAGCGGGAAAGGCAATGGGATAGAGCTGTTGAAGATAATAATTTCGCGAACGTCTACCTCCACTTCTCCTGAAGTCAGTTGGGAATTTGCGGTGCCCTCAGGACGCCGGCGAACCACGCCCAATACCTGAATGGCATATTCATTATGTAATGGTTGTGCTAATTGCGGAGGCGAAACTATTTGCACGATACCGGTGCCGTCGCGTAAATCAATAAATACCAAACCACCGTGATCACGGCGGCGATGCACCCACCCGCATAGTTTTATTTCTTTACCGATGAGTGAAGCGTTAATTTCCTGACAAAAGTGACTGCGCATAACTGTTTTCTCTGTCGATTAATTGGTGGTAGGCGACCCCGATATTCAGAAAAATAAAAGGGATTAACCAGATATTGATGACAATATAGCAAATTAATCCAATAAAGGGAATTTCACAGATTAAGAGCGCCAGGAAGTTCAGCGCATAAAATATAATGAGCAGGTTGAATAATTTTAACCAGTGATTTTTTGCAGTCTTTACAGAGAGCGTTAAAGCCTGGAAAACGGCAACCTTACGATCAGCAATCAGTGGAACAATAAAAATTAGCAGGGCGTAAGTTAAATTAAAGATAAGGGTGCTGAATAAAGTCACAGCCAGGAACAAGAGCCAATGATTGCGGGGCTGATCTGTAAACAGGTGAAGAATGCCGAAATCAACGGCAAGGGTGACCAGGGCAACGATCACAGCGGTGATCAGAGAAATCACGAGAAACGCGAAAGCGAGTGGCAACCATTGGTTAAAGTATTGAAATCCGGTGCGAATATTCACCGGTTCATTACGCACCCGTTTTATCGCGACCATGTTCATTCCAGCAAATAACGGCGCTGTGAGCATGATCACGATCCAGGTGAACGCCAGTAAAGTGAAGTGGTTAAAGGCGATCGCCGGGGGTATCACCCAGACTGATAACCCAGGCCACGCCTAAAATAACTGCCGCCATGCCTACCCAGGCGAGTGACGTTGTCCAGAATGACAGTTTTGTCCCTTTGAGTAAACGCCCTGCCTGGATTAAATTGGTAGTTATGTTCAGACTGAATTTTACGTTATTTTTTGGAGATCGTTGGGTTGCTGGCATGATGGTATTTTTTCCTCTGTTAAGATTTTTTTCAGGGATTCGGGAATGATAACGCCCAGTGAAATGACCATCCGTAGCGCTTCCTCGACGCTAATGCTGAGTTCAATGGTGTCATGAGCGGGTACAAAAAGCAAAAAACCGGAAGTAGGATTGGGTGTGGTGGGCACGAAGACGTTAACGACGTCATGCTTTGTCCATGGGCTTTCAAGTACTCCGGAAGTGACGAAGGCGATGCTCCACATGCCGGTGTGAGGGTAGGGGATGAGAACTACTTTTCTAAAGGCATTGCCGTTGGGCTGTAAAACGGCATTAACCACCTGTTTGGAAGCGGAGTGGATGCTGCGGATTAAAGGAATTCGCGAAACCAGTTTCTCCCACAGGGATAATAACCGATGGCCGATAAAATTGGTGACCAGCATACCGGTAAAAATCAGGATAAGTATGGTAAGCAAGACGCCTATCCCCGGCACAGAATGGCCGATCAAATGTTCAGGATGGTAATTTTGCGGCAGGAGTCTGAGGGTGCCGTCGAGGAGGTTAACAATAAAATGCACGACAAAATAGGTGATATAGATCGGCACCCAGACCAGCAGACCCGCGACAAAATAGCGGCGAAGAGTTCGAGCGAGACCTGCGGTGAGCATTACGATTCCTCTTTTTTATTGGTTTTGGCGGTGGCGTCGGTTTTGGGGGCTTCCGGCGCGGGTGTGCTTTCTTCGGTTTTGGAGCCCCCTTCACTTTCAGCGGGTGTGTGGGTATCGGTTTTAGCGCTGGATTTATCTTTATTTTTAAAGTCGGTGACGTACCAGCCTGAACCCTTGAGCTGAAAACGTGGCGCGGAGACTTTGCGTTTTAGCCCCGCCTTCCCGCATTCCGGGCATAAAACTGCCGGTTCTTCCTGCATTTTTTGCAATATTTCGCAGGATTTCCCGCAGCTGACGCATTGGTATTCATACAAGGGCATGGTGTTTCTCCGTTAAGATTAAATATTCATCGACCAACCCAATGGTTATTGCCGGGATTATATCAGATTTCACCCCTGCGGAAACTACGCGAAAACCCCTTTATAAAAAAATAATTTTCGTAGAAAGTTATCCCCGCGACGGGGGGTCGCAAGGGGGAGAATCGAATCCGGTTTACACAGATCATTGCTTCAGTTAATATTTAGTACAAAAAGGACGCCTAAAATTGTACAGGAAGTTTGTAAACTAAAAAAATTTATGGGAGATACTAATGCAAGATGATCATGATGACCCGGAAAAAAAAGCTTTCAGAACCGCTTTTTTTCAGCCTGTTTATCCGGTGGTTTCAGTTTATGATGAGGTGAAAAAGCTGAAAAAATCCTTTGATAAAACTCTCGAAAAACTGGAAAACCCAACTTTAACAGAAACAGAATACTCAAAACTTCTGTGGCGTGCCGAAAGATTAAATAAAAAAATAAACTCAAGATTACTCGAAGAAGAGCCGACGCTGGCGGCCCTCAGATTGTTCAATCAGCAAATGGGGGCGCTGGCTAACGCCCTCAATGAGATGGGATCTGAGGTTACGGAAGCAAAAGTGAGAAGTTGTATCGAATCTCTGGGCTTGAGTCCACCCCAGAATGAACAGCCGCTTCAGGTTTCCAGTGAATCAACAGAACCTATTGAAGCTAAAACGATACAAGCTTTACAGTCTCTGAGTTTGACGAATACTCAAGGCTCTTCATCAACATCTATTTCGAGTGATGCGGAGTTCAAAAAAGATGAACCTAATAAGAACTTCATAAATAAAAAATAGTGCAGCAATTGCCGCTGGGTACAGCGGCAATTGCTTCCTATTGATATCCTGCGCTCGGCGGAGCCGATGCTCGGAATGAAGGGGGAGCGCTGCGCGCTGCTCCCCCTTGCGATCCCCCATGGCGTAAGGTATTTTCTGCGAAAAATATTTATATTGAAAAATAATTATTTCAATATTTTATGCGGATATAGCTGCTTTTTCCTTTAGCGGGAATTGTTTTTTAACGGCAAATCGCAGGGGCAGAATCGCGATTCTGCCCCTCATTCCGGGCGCTGTACTTCGAGTTGACTAATAATATTAATTAACTGAAAAGCAATTTCCTGTTTCGTTAACCGTGGTAATTTCTGTTCTGATTCTTTCGTTATAATAATAACCTCATTAAAATCCGAGTTAAAAACTTCGCCATTTTCCACTGCGTTCATTAAGATCATATCCAAATTCTTTTGTTGAAGCTTCGTCCTGGCATTTTCAAGATGATTATTTGTTTCTGCGCAAAATCCCACGACAAAGGGTCGAGGATGAAAATTGGATACGGACAGCAAAATATCCGGATTTTTCACCAACTGTAAAGAATAATTTTCACTTAAGCGTTTAATTTTATTATTCGCGATGGATTCGGGACGATAATCCGCCACCGCAGCCGCACCGATAAATAGATCGCAAGGTAAATTTTGTTTTACCGCCTCGTGCATTTCCGCTGCTGATGTCACCCTGATAATTTTAACATGACGTGGACATTCGAGTGAGGTGGGTCCACTGATTAAGACGACTTCCGCTCCCGATTCGGACATCGCCTGCGCCAGCGCATAACCCATTTTTCCCGAACTATAATTAGAAAGATACCTGACCGGATCAATCGCTTCCTGAGTCGGGCCCGCGGTAATCAGCACTTTTTTTGAGGACATTACCGGTTTGGAAAAAAAATTTTCTAACCACGAACATAATAGCGCAGGCGCCGCCAGGCAACCCACGCCAACATCTCCGCATGCCTGTTCGCCGTGGGCTGGGTAGATAATGTTTATACCGCGCGTTCGCAGACGATTGATATTGTCCTGAGTGGCCGGATTTTCCCACATATTCTTATTCATCGCAGGAGCCACGGCTAACGGGGCGGTCGTCGCCAGACATAATGTGGACAGAAGATCATCCGCAATGCCGTGCGCAATCTTTGCAATAATATTGGCGCTGGCTGGAGCGATCATAATAATATCAGGCCAACGCGCCAGCTCAATGTGGCCAATATTACTCTCAAAATCCTTTGCAAATAAATCATCATAGACCGGCTTCTGAGATAAAATTTCCAGCGTTAACGGAGTAATAAATTGTTTAGCATGAGCCGTCATGACCACCTGCACTTCTGCGCCAGCCTTTAAAAGCAGCCGAACGAGTTCTGCTACTTTATAAGCCGCTATGCCGCCGGACACCCCGAGCAAAATTTTTTTATTGATTAATGTTTTATTCATTCCAGTGATACTACCAAACCCGAATTATATCAGCAATTCCCGCTGAGTACAGCGGTAATTGCTTCCTATTTATATCCTGCGCTCGGCGGAGCCGATGCTCGGAATGAAGGGGAAGCGCTTCGCGCGCTCCCCCTTGCGATCCCCCATGGCGCAGAGAATTTTCTGCGAAAATTATTTTTTATAAGGGTGATTTATTTTATTAAATCAAATGGTTAAAATTCAGCGGGAATTGCTGGAATTATATAAACAATAATTCCGAAAAATGGCTCCTTGCCTTACTGAAAGAAATAAGATAAGCTCCTCGATGATCTGACCTTATGGCAGACACTTATTTTTTTCTCCAGGGATTAAATATGGACTTGATTGAAAAACAGGTACCTAAATATTTATTGATTGGTAATGGGCGTGTTGCCACGCATTTCAGTCATTATTTTTCTCTTTTGCAAATTCCATTCGAACAATGGTCTCGAAAAAAATCCGCAGATTTACTTACCCAACAACTGCGAAAAGCAACTTATGTATTGTTATTAATTAGCGATAAGGCTATCGACAATTTTATTGCCGAACATCGACAGAAAACATCCGCACTCTTCATTCATTTTTCCGGCAGTCTTTTGAATAAAGACGCTTATGGCATACATCCCCTGATGACATTTAATGAAAAACTCTATGAATTAGAGGAATATCTGACAATTCCTTTTGTGATGGATCACAATTGCCCGGATTTTGAGGAGATATTTCCACAGCTTCCCAATCCGCATTTCCGTTTAGAGACTTCTTTAAAGGCTAAATATCACGCTCTGTGTGTCATGAGCGGTAACTTTAGTTGTTTGCTTTGGAAAAAAATGTTTTACGAATTTAAGGAAAATTTAAATCTTCCGGAAAATATCGCACATCCTTACCTGCTCCGTCAGGCTAAAAATCTTATTCAGGATTCTAAAACAGCATTGACAGGCCCTCTGGTGAGGGGAGATACACTCACCATAGAAAAAAACCTCGTTGCTTTAGGTTCTGATCCTTTTAAAGAACTCTACGAAAGTTTTTTGTTTTGTTATCAAAAAAGTAAAGGAGTATTGACATGAATATTTTTGATTTTTACAAAAAAAAGCAAAAAAAAGAGAGGATCAGCATGGTTACCTGTTATGACTATACCAGCGCACGCGTCCTCTCTCAAACTCCCATCGATTGCTTACTGGTGGGCGACAGCGTGGCGATGACCATGCACGGATTTAAAGATACCCTCGCCGCCACTGTGGAAATGATGGTCCTTCATACCGCGGCGGTAAGCCGCGGCGCTAAAAACAAATTTATCATTGCCGATGTTCCATTCCTATCCTGCCGCAAGTCTCTGGAGCAAAGTGTGGCAGTGATTCAGGAATTAATGCGCGCGGGAGCTCATGCGGTTAAAATAGAAGGAGCGGCCGGTAATATCAATTTAATTCAGCACCTGACAGAATCAGGTGTGCCGGTGATGGGTCATCTCGGGTTGACGCCCCAGTTTATTCATACGCTAGGTGGATACCGTGTGCAAGGAAAAACTGAAAAAAGCGCTATCCGGATTAAACAGGACAGTATTTTACTTCAGGAAGCGGGATGTTTTGGTTTAGTCCTGGAATGTGTCCCCAGCTCTCTGGCGGCTGAAATTACGGAATCTTTAATCATTCCTACTATTGGCATAGGCGCCGGCAGCATGACCGATGGCCAGGTTTTGGTTTTACAGGATTTGCTGGGATTGAACATTGACTTCAAACCTTATTTTGTAAAATATTTTATGGATGGCCAGGAACAGTTAAAAAATAGTATCGTGGATTACGTGAATGCAATTCAGACAGGAGACTTTCCTCAGCATGAACATTGTTACCAAAGTGAATGATTGGCTGGCATTAAAAAGCCATTTGCGAAATAAAACAGTCGGCTTTGTTCCCACGATGGGGTACTTACACGAAGGTCATTTATCTTTATGCCGTCGATCGAAAGCCGAAAATGAAATTTCCATCGCCAGTATTTTTGTGAATCCAACCCAGTTTAACCAAACGGCGGATTTTGAAAAATATCCCCGGAGTTTAAAGGAGGATATAGAAATTTTGACTGCTTGTGGAACGGATTATCTGTTTAGTCCGGTGGCTGATGAATTGTATCCGGATAATTATGAATTCCAGATACTTGAAACTAATATCAGTCAGATACTCGAAGGAGAATATCGACCGGGCCATTTCAATGGTATGTTAACCATCGTTTTAAAACTATTAAATTTAATTCAACCCACGCGCGCGTATTTTGGTGAAAAAGATTATCAGCAACTCCTGCTTATTCAAAAGATGGTGCGGGCGTTTTTTTTACCGGTGGAGATAGTCCCCTGTAAGACCGTACGTGCTGAAGACGGCCTCGCATTGAGTTCAAGGAATTCCAGACTGGATAACGAGCAAAGGCAAAAAGCAGCACATTTCTGCCATTATTTACAAAATTCCTGCAGTCCTGAGGAAGCTATCGGGCAATTAAAGTCTTTAGGTTTTCGCGTCGATTATATTGCCGAAAAGTGGGGCCGCAGACTGGGCGCCGTATGGTTGGACGATATTCGTTTAATTGACAATGTATAAGAGGTGAGATGCAAAGAATTTTTTTATATGCAAAAATTCATCGGGCCAGAGTCACTCATGCTGATCTCAATTATGAGGGGTCTCTCTCCATAGACCGTGAACTATTGGATACCGCCAATATTTTGGAAAATGAACAAATTCAGATATACAATCTGGATAATGCGGCCCGATTAACGACTTATGCTATTCCCGCCGCTGCAGGTTCCAAAATAATAGGGGCCAATGGCGCCTGCGCTCATTTGGTCCGTCCCGGACACCGAATTATTATTTGCGCTTATGCCACCATGGAAAAAAACGAATGGGAAAATTTTTCTCCGATCATATTATATTGTGACGGAGAAAATAATTTTTCCATTAAGAATCACTCAAATATTAATGATACATTAATAAGTTATTAATGTATTTGAATACTTGACCTCTTTTCTTTCCGCGCGTAGGATTTAGATAAATTTACAAAAAAAGGTCATAAGATGAAAGAATCGAGACTCTCAGTTCTGGATAAGAGTGCATTATGCGGTGCTATTCGAGACGCTCATATTCCTTCTGTTATTCGCTATCTGGGAAGTAAAGACCATCTGGAAATGCCAATTGATAGCCAGGGCAACACACCATTGATGGTTGCCATTGAATATGGCAGTTATGATGCCTTTAGATTTTTGTTAAGCATCGGCGCCAGGGCCACCACTACCAATTTTAAGAAATTGAATGCCTTCGATCTGGCTTCCTTTCGGGAAGAAAAAGGTATGAGCCAACAGTTGATGTTTAACAAATCCCTGAATAGCATTTTAATGGAAAGATTTGTTGATTATCTCTATGAACTAAAAGAGCTTAAACCTCGATTTGAGCTTGCAAAGAAACTTCATTTTGTTTTAGCCGATAAGCAAAAATCTTTAGAAGATTATTACTATTCTTCAATAGGATTTTATCAGAGACTTGATATATTTCGGACGCTAAGATCGCTGATCATGATCGCAAAGACTGCCCAAAATGAAAACCAGTTTTTTAAAAGATTACAGAATTTTTTTAGAAGGAGAGAAGAATTTATTGAAAATACCGAGATGGATTATTGTTTTTCTTCCCAGTCAGTGATTAACAAATTATGTTTTGAGGCTGCCAAATTATTAGTGGTTAAGGAAACAAAAGATGATGAAGAAAAAGGCCCTTATGATTATCTGCTGGAATTAAGATTAACGTTAGCACGTACAGAAAATCAGAAATGGCAGGATAATATAGCACTGAGTTCTGTTCTTCCGGAAAATATAGCTGAAGTTTTTTGCTGGCAGGATCAGGGAGATCTTTATAGCATGCAAACTTGCGGGGAAATACATTCTTTAGAGCCCATGCTGAGATGGGCGATGGCCAAAATGGAAATCGGAGAAATTAATTATGATCGTATTTGGCTTAGAACCGATCCCAAAAGCGCTAATGACAAAAAAAAAGTCCCCCTGCCAAGACCCGCGCTTTCTGTTTTGCGCCAATACGGAAAAAACTGGCGTGAATTAATAGACTATTCGCTAAAAGCGGATGCGATCCGCAAAGACCCTGATTCTGTACTTGGGCGACTCAACCAGTTATGCGAAGGCCTTGGCCGCGGCAGTAAAAATCCCTCCAAAGGTGGTCAAGGCACAGAATTAAAAGCAGCGCCCGTGGCGCAAGAAGCTGTTGGAGATTTTTTGGAGTGGTTTAATACCCGGCTGATTGAATCCGAACAAAATGAGATAAAGAGTTGGGGTTCGCCCGGTATGACCGTAAATATGAAGAGAATATTTATATTGATGCAGGGTTCCGGCTCCGAAGAAGAAGCGCTCAGTCCTGATTTTTGCGTTGATTTGCTCAGTGATCAGATCAGGAAAATTATTCTTACTAACGAGAATAGGATCGCGGCTCTTGAAAAGCTCATAAAAGAAAGGCAGGAATTAAAAGAGCAGGCCGAAATTAAAGCATTGCGTTTTAAGGGCAGGGCAGAGCTGGAGAAACTACAACAGGGCGCTCTGGAAGAAATTAAATCCGGTCTCCCTTTGGGGATGATAATCAATCCGCTGGATAACTGTTCTCTCCATTCTTTTAGTTTTCCGAAAATAACCACTGAACCCTTTCTTTATGAGTTATCATTTAATTTTGAAGAATTAAGCCTGGGTGATGGCCCCATTGATTTTTTCACCCATGATAGTCTGGGAGTAAATATTTTGGAGGCCGCCAGACAAAGCGAATGTCTGGAGTTATTGACTCGCAGAGTGTGCAATCTATTTATCGAAGCCATTGGAGACGGAGAGTGTTTTGAAGTTCAACATATTTTGAACTTCTACCCTGAGTTCGTCCATAAACCTGTTCCTGTATTTACCGACATTTTCGGCATTCACGCTGACAGCGGCGCTACAACAACGCCACTGATACTTTCTCTTTTTGCAAATAAATACAGAGAAGATATGATCTCGCTGTTGATAGAAAGAGGCGCCGATATGTTCGCCGTTGATAGTGGGCAAAGGTCAATAAGACAAATAGCTAAACTAAGAGGTGACCCGGAGATACTGATAAAGTTAACCGGTCGCGCTCAATTATCGCTGAAAACAGCTCTAAAAATGAATGATGAAAAAACTGTTTCAAAGATTTTGAAATGTGATTCAGATATTATTAACTTTCTTCTGTTGGAAGGTGAAACACTGCTGACCTGGATTTTAAAGGAAGATCTTTCAAACAATGTCATAAAGTTAGTTTTAGATCAGAAGCCTGATATTTTTCAACATAATTCTTCAGGAAAAGGGCCATTAGAAATAGCGAAAGAATTCGGGCAATTGAATAAATTGCGCGAATTGGCTTTTAAAAAATTTTTAGAAGCTTTAACATCGGAAAATTATAGGTCAATTGAAAGAATCGTAAAATACTATCCCGAATTTTTCAAAGAACCATTTATTGAAAAAAGATTGATAAAAAATGATTTTTATGAGGCCATAAAAAATGGACGTCTTGCTCAGGTCCAGCAAATTTTAAAATATTGCCCTGAATTCATTAATCAGCGGATTGATCTCGCGGATGGAAGGTTTACTACTCCTTTAATCCTGGCTCTTGAGGAAGACGAACTGAATATAGCCGATCTGCTTTTGCGTCGGGATGCATTTGTTTTGTCGGTAAACAGTGAAAATTATAATGCCATTCAATCCGCTATTGGGAAAAAAGCTGTTCAATTACTTTATGAACCCTGCCTAAAATTATTTGAGAAAGCTTTGGAAACCAATGATCCTGATTCGATGATAAAAATTTTTGAACTGGATCTTGATTTCACTCATGCCAGATTGGGTGGGGGCGAGACTCTGTTAACTTTTTCCTTAAAAGCGCCTGACGTCAATCCCGATGTGATTCAATATCTTTTGGAACAAAAGTTAGATATTTTTTTACCTAATTGTTTAGACGAAACACCGTTAAAAATAGCCAGGGAAAAAGGGCGATTGGCGTGGTTTGCTTCAAAAGCGCGTGCGATCTTTGCAACCGCTGTTCGGAAAAACGATCTAACAAAAGTCAAAGAAATCCTGAATTATTATCCGGGTTTTTCTGGTCAGCCATTAACCGGCGATCAATATGCGGATACGCCACTCATGACGGCGGCTTTTAACAATTATCCGGATATGGTCCAGATTTTTTTGGAAAGCAAAGATATTCATTTGGACGAGAAAATTATCTTCGCCTCTTCCCCGTCCAAAAGAGGGAACGCCTTCACACTTTTAATAAAAGCCGCTTTAGAAAAGGTCTTTCATGTTCAGGGAAGCGAAGCATTTTATAATCTGATTTTATCTGGATTCTCTGAATTTTTGAATGAAACGCTTGCTTTTCTTGAGAATGAAACGCCGGTAACTCACGCCATTAAATGTCAATCAGGAAAAATACTCGATCTGGTCAGCCATAAACGGACCCAGGTATTCAGTAAGAGTTTAAGAGAAGAAAGCCCTTTCTATTTAGTCGAAGTTCTCCATAGCCGATTTCTCGAAAAGAGGATTATAAAATTGATTGAGGCGTTGAAGGAGGATGACTTGCCTGTTGATGGGGCTTTGTTGCGCGCGAAATTATCGGTTATATCGACACTGACACCCGTTCATGTTCGGAAAATAGAATCCGATCTAAAAAGTTTTAGGAATGTATTCAGGCTCTTTAAGAATAAACGAATTGACAAACTTGAGCATGCCCTCCTGGAATACAAGGCAATACATCCGCTCTTTTAGCTTTAAACAATAATGGAGAAATGAAAATGAAAGAACTTTTGACTAAAATGAAAGACCTGATCAGTCAGCCGATACCCGTTAAAAAAAATATTCTCGATAAGAATTCAGACGAGAAACAAATAAATAAATTTAACCATTTTTTTGACCCATTTAGATATGGAATTACAATGGTATATCCTCTGCAGGGTGACTATCAGATTTATCCTCTTGCAAATTATTTAAATTTAAATCCTGATATAAAAATCCTTCGGCTTGACATTAATGGAGACTTATTCTCTCAATTCGGAGGTAGTTTCGATACGCTCATGTCGACTTTAGCAGCGTGTCGGAATTTAACTACCCTTAACATGAATTATTTCGGTCTACCTTTTACCGTTAATCAGGGACTTGTTGACCTGGCGCATAATCAATCCCTGACCAGTCTGGAGTTATCCAAACTAATAGATGAAAAAAGTAACCTTGCAATATTGGAGAAAAATACCCATCTCAGGACTTTGAAATTAACAGGAAATGATAATAACCAATCCGTAATGTTTAACAATAAGGTTCATATTTTATCGAATCATTCCACTGTGGAAAATTTTGATTTTACTTGCTCCGTCAGGAATGCTGAAGAAATCTCTCCTTTTTCGAAGAATCATGTTCTAAAATCCCTTAATCTTGAGGGCACCCACATAGGTGATGGCGCCGCTGATATTTTGTCGACGCATCCAACTTTAACCAGTCTTGACTTGTCGCAGTGCGACATTAGTAATACCGGAGTTGCTGTTTTGATGAAAAATCATGTCCTAAGGGAGCTTATTTTAGAAATGAACAATATTGATGATGATGGCGCTCTTCATCTGTCAACTCATCCCGGTTTGACCAAACTTAATTTGTTCGGCTGCAAAATTACTGACAAAGGAGTTGGTTTTCTGATGGAAAACCATGTCTTAAGAGATCTTAATTTAGAGGTTAACCGTCTGTTATCTGATGAGAGCGTCCGTCTCCTGTCAACCCATCCCACGTTGACCCGTCTTAGTTTGGCCTATTGCCCCATTGGCCTTACGGGAGCCGCCCATTTTTTGCAGAATACCGTCTTGCGCTCTCTTAATTTAAGTTATATCTTTCCTCCTCAATCCGCTTCGAATATTTTAGGTAACCGCCTCGCCGTTGATTTTTCGAAACATCCCACACTGACCAGACTGAGTTTGAAGGGTTGTCATATTGATGACGAGGGAGCCATTGCATTGGCGAGCAATACACGCCTTACCTGGTTAAGTTTGATGGATAATCCTATTGGTTTTTTAGGAGCAATTGCCCTGGCCCTGAATGAGAGCCTAAAGACACTCAAAGTATCTATCGCGGACGAAAAGCAGTTGGGGTGGTTATTTCTGTTAGGTAACCAAAATCTGAAATCTCTCACTATCAATTACATGAGTCGCGATTATTACTATAGATTCTGTTCAGCGGTCGAACACTATCAAGGTCTAAACCGGTTAACTATAAGGAATGCTTCACGTCAAATGGAACAGGATCAAAAATTTAAGGAGGTTCTATTGGAACATCTGCCAATACCCAGCGTATTAACCGGTATCGTTTTTGAATACACCAAAAGAGGGTACTCTTACCTTTATGATTCCGGCTTATTTTGTCGTTCATTAACGCCTAAAATTAAAAAACAAATAAATAAAGAGCTTCCTCAAATAAGAGACAGTCTCAACCGGTTCGCTTTAACCCAGATATAATGGAGAAATGAAAATGAAAGAACTTTTGACTAAAATGAAAGACCTGATCAGTCAGCCGATACCCGTAAAAAAAAATATTCTCGATAAGAATTCAGACGAGAAACAAATAAATAAATTTAACCAATATTTTGACCCATTTAGATATGGAATTACAGATGGTATATCCTCTGTCTATTGCCAATCAGATTTATCCTCTTGCAAATTATTTAAATGTAAATCCTGATATAAAAATCCTTCGGCTTAGGATTAATGGAGACTTATTCTCTCAATCCGGAGGTAGTTTCGATACGCTCATGTCGACTTTAGCAGCGTGTCGGAATTTAACTACCCTTAACATGAATTATTTCGGTCTACCTTTTACCGTTAATCAGGGACTTGTTGACCTGGCGCATAATCAATCCCTGACCAGTCTGGAGTTATCCAGACTAATAGATGAAAAAAGTAACCTTGCAATATTGGAGAAAAATACCCATCTCAAGACTTTGAAATTAACAGGAAGTGATAATAACCAATCCGTAATGGTTAACGATAAGGTTCGTATTTTATCGAATCATTCCACTGTGGAAAATTTTGATTTTACTTGCTCCGTCATGAATGCGGAAGGAATCTTTCCTTTTTCGAAGAACCATGTTCTAAAATCCCTTAATCTTAACGGCGCCCACATAGGTGATGACGCCGCTGATATTTTGTCGACCCATCCAACCTTAACCAGGCTTGACTTGTCGCTGTGCGACATTAGTAATACCGGAGTTGCTGTTTTGATGAAAAATCATGTCCTAAGGGAGCTTATTTTAAAAATGAACAATATTGATGATGAGGGCGCTCTTCATCTGTCAACTCATCCCGGTTTGACCAAACTTAATTTGTTCGGCTGCAAAATTACTGACAAAGGAGTTGGTTTTCTGATGGAAAATCATGTCCTAACAGATCTTAGTTTAGAGGTTAACCGTCTATTATCTGATGAGAGCGCCCGTCTCCTGTCAACCCATCGCACGTTGACCTGTCTTAATTTGGCCTTTTGCCGCATTGGCCTTACGGGAGCCGCCTATTTTTTGCAGAATACCGTCTTGCGCTCTCTTAATTTAAGTCATATCTTTGCTACTCAATCCGCTTCGAATATTTTAGGTAACCGCCTCGCCGTTGATTTTTCGAAACATCCCACACTGACCAAGCTGAGTTTGAAGGGTTGTCATATTGATGACGAGGGAGCCATTGCATTGGCTAGCAATACACGCCTTACCTGGTTAAATTTGATGGCTAATCCTGTTGGTTCTTTAGGAGCAATTGCCTTGGCCCTGAATGAGAGCCTGAAGACCCTCAAAGTATCTATCGCGGACGAAAAGCAGTTGGGGTGGTTATTTCTGTTAGGTAACCAAAACCTGGAATCTCTCACTATCCAATACCCCCAAATTCAACATCTTACAAACAGATTCTGCTCGGCGGTCAAACACTATCAAGGTCTAAACCGGTTAACTATAAGGAATGATTCACGTCAAATGGTACAGGATCAAAAATTTAAGGAGGTTCTATTGGAACATCTGCCAATACCCAGCGTATTAATCGGTATCGTTTTTGAATACACCAAAAGAGGGTACTCTTACCTTTATGATTCCGGCTTATTTTATCGTTCATTAACGCCTAAAATTAAAAAACAAATAAATAAAGAGCTTCCTCAAATCAGCGAGAGTCTCAACCGGTTCGCTTTAACCCAGATATAATGGAGAAATGAAAATGAAAGAATTTTTGACTAAAATGAAAGATCTGATCAGTCAGCCGATACCCGTTGACGAAAATTTCGTTAATACGGCTTCCGATGCTATTAAGGTCTACATAAGTAGAGTACCGCAGTATGCGAAAGAGTTAAATCAGGAGTGGCAACTCGATTTGTTGTTTTCGTTGTTTGGTTAGGGCGCTATTATTTTTATAAGTGGGCCAGTGAGGCTGATAATTTTCCGCCTCATTCCCCCACGCGTACCATCCTGAATGAGGACCTCTGGCAAAGAGTTCCAAATAGGGTCCGGGGCTACAGGCTTCTATTATAGAATATTGTTCATCCGGCTTTCTTGAATGTTCTCTTTTCATGGATTTTATAATATTAACCTGTCTTCTGCCAGGGGCTAATGTTCTCATACTGCCGCGGACACCAAATAATAAAATTTCAGTGGTGTTTCTAAAATAAAATCCGACTCCTCTGCCGTCTGGTCCGCCGTCTTTGCGAATTTTATGCCATACTAAATTGCTTTTATATTTGAATCCCCAGGCCTTCATGACTTCAAGGCCTTCCGCTAATAGTGCATTGGGTACCCAAAGATAGAGATGTGCGGTTTCTGCCGTTGCCATCGTAACAGGAATCTCCATAATTTCCTTGAGAGTTAGTGTATTGTATCGACAGAGGCGTTTATGTTCGGGGGCCATTTTCCCGGTTCTATTTTGAAACTGCCAGGGTGGATCGGCCAGTATGACCTTGCAATTTAAACCTTTACATTTTTTAATGAAGTTTTGTGACAGGTTATTTGAATTCATTTTAGCAATCTCCGGTTAGCAGGGTTGGCTTAATACCAAAAACCAGGAGAGGGCAACCCGCGCCTCCACCACCTTCAATTTTGGGAATTAATTTGGATAAATGGGTTGTAGAATTTCCATAAGAGGTCCCTTTGCCTAACTGATTAAAAATATCTTTCTTCCCATCCTTTTTGATATAAAAAATTATCCATAAATTTGGCGACTTTTGATTTGCTGCCACCATCAGCAACTATCCAGCTTTGACATAATTTAAACTCGCTTAACAGAGCTATGATGTCGTCCCATTCCGTGGGAAAATCATTTTTTAATATGGCACAAGCGTGTTTCCATTCATGTACCTCATATTTTTCTCGAATTGTAATTGGCAATAAATCAGTTCCCAATTTCATACTCCCGTTAAGTATAGGCTAAACAATAGTTATAAAGAAACCCCGTAAAAAGTAGACTGATTCATTTATTATTCTACAAGTTACGACTGTCAAGTTCAATGACAAACTTGCAGCGATTTTCGGGATTTTTATAAAAATGGGTATTGGCGAAATCAATGATCCTGCAGGTTTCGAAAGTATTTCCAGAAGAAAAAGAGGGCGTTCTGCATAGCGGTTTTCAGCGCATCCGCCAGCGAACTTTGCAACGGGTGGCAGAGCGGAGCAGATTTTGCGCGCAGGGTACTCCCGAGCACAAAATCTGCTCCGCTCTGCCAGGACCCGTTTAGGCAATCCTGCGAGCAGGCGGGTGTCGCTGAAAACAGCGGAGTGAGTTTAAAAATTTCTGACTACGCCAAAAAGGTTTTAGTGGTTATGAATCAGTATCGTCCTCTTCCCAATTTAGGGTTCCGCCGGCCTGATATTCGATGACGCGGGTTTCGAAGAAGTTTTTCTCTTTCTTGAGATCCATCATTTCACTCATCCATGGAAATGGATTTTCGACGCCCGGATATTGTTCGGGTAAGCCGATTTGCGCGCAGCGGCGATTGGCGATGTATTGCAAATATTCTCTGAACATATTCGGCGTTTAAGCCTAAAATACCGCGGGGCATGGTGTCTTTGGCGTATTGATATTCCAAATCGACGCCTTCGCGAATCATATCAATCACTTCTTGTCTGGAATTCCTTGGTCCATAAATGCGGATTTTCAATTTTAATTTGATTGATCACATCAATGCCAAAATTCACATGCATGGATTCATCGCGCAAAATATATTGAAATTGTTCGGAAGTGCCGGTCATTTTATCGCGACGGCCCATGGCTAAAATTTGGGTAAAGCCGACGTAAAAGAAAATAGCTTCAAATACCACGTAAAACGCAATCAAATCACGCAATAACCGCTGATCGTTTTCAGGCGTGCCGGTGTGGAATTTGGGATCGCTTAAGCTTCGCGTGTAAGGAATCGCCCAGGCTGCTTTTTTAGCAACCGAGGGTACTTCACGGTACATGTTAAATACTTCCGCTTCATCCAGACCCAGACTTTCAATCACGTGTTGATAAGCATGGGTATGCAACGCTTCTTCAAATGCCTGGCGCAATAAATATTGCCGGCATTCGGGATTGGTAATATGACGGTAAACGGCCAACACCAAATTATTGGCAACCAATGAATCGGCAGTCGAAAAAAATCCCAAACTGCGTTTGATGATGATGCGCTCATCTTCGGTTAAGCCATTGCGGATCTTTCCACAACGCGATATCGGCGGCCATGTTGATTTCATTGGGCATCCAGTGATTGGCGCAGCCCGCTAAATATTTTTCCCACGCCCATTTGTATTTAAAGGGCACCAGTTGATTTAAGATCGGCGTGGCAATTAATAATTCGCTTATCATCAACGTGAATGCGCGCCGCGCCCATTTCTAATTCTTCCAGTCCCGTGGCGCCGTGGATCGTTGTCGTGATTCGGCGGTATCCGTGATGGCGGCGGCAAGATGGGCATTTCCGCGCTGCAGCGGATGGCGCGGCATTGTCGTTGTAATCATCCCAGTTTAAAATTTTAGGTTCAGCATTTTCCATTCTCCTTAAATAGTTATTGACAAGCTTCGCAGTCGGGGTCTGTCGATTGAACAGGCGGGCGGTTGTTCGGCGCTTACCGCATTCAGGGCGCTATCGGCAATGGTGGCTTTTTCAGTGCCGGTGGCGCCCATGCTGCGAAGATAATAAGTGGTTTTTAAACCCATTAACCAAGCCATGCGGTACAGAATATCGAGTTTTTTTCCGGAAGGCTCGGCCATATATAAATTTAACGATTGCGCTTGGTCAATCCATTTTTGCCGCCGTGAGGCGCATTCGACTAACCAGCGCGGCTCAATTTCAAACGCGGTCGCGTATAATTGTTTGAAGTCTGGCGGGAATGCGTTCAATAGCGGACAGCTGCCATTATAATATTTCAGATCATTGACCATCACCTCGTCCCACAGACCGATTTTTTTCAAATCCTGTACTAAATAAGGATTGATGACAGTAAATTCACCCGATAAATTCGATTTCACAAATAAATTTTGATAAGTCGGCTCAATCGATTGCGTCACGTCGCAAATATTGGCAATGGTCGCCGTCGGCGCAATCGCCAGGACATTGGAATTGCGCATGCCGTGTTTTCATGACGCGTCGGCGCAAACTGTCCCAATCCAAGGTTTTGCTGTCATCCTGTTCCAGATATTGGCCGCGGTATTTTTTCAGTAGTTTGATCGAATCAATCGGTAAAATGCCTTGGCTCCACAACGATCCTTCAAAAGTTTCATAACTGCCGCGTTCTTGCGCCAGTTCGCTCGAAGCTACAATGGCATAATAACTGATCTGTTCCATGCAGCGATCCGCAAATTCAACCGCTTCGGGAGAAGCATAAGGAATACGCTGTTCATACAAGGCATCTTGAAAGCCCATCAGGCCCAGGCCCACCGGGCGATGTTTGAAGTTGGAATTTTTGGCCTGCGGGACACTGTAATAATTAATATCGATGACATTATCCAACATGCGCATGGCGGTTTTAACGGTTTTGGCCAATTTGGGAATATCCAGTTTGCCGTCTTTAAGATGATGGGCCAGGTTGATGACTGCCCAAATTGCAAACCGCAATTTCAGTCGCGGACGTATTTAAGGTGATTTCCGTGCATAAATTGGAGCTATGCACCACGCCGACATGTTGCTGTGGCGAACGGATATTGCAAGGATCTTTAAATGTCACCCACGGATGACCCGTTTCAAATAACATGCCCAGCATTTTCCGCCATAACGTGACCGCCGGAATGGTGCGGCTGCGAATTTGCCCGGCTTTCGCTTGTTCTTCGTAAGCGACGTAAGCCTTTTCAAATGCATCGCCGTATAGATCGTGCAGGTCGTGGGTTTCATCGGGCGAAAATAATGTCCAATCTTGCTTTTGCGAATACGCGCTTCATGAATAAATCCGGAATCCAATTCGCGGTATTCATGTCGTGCGTGCGCCGGCGTTCATCACCGGTATTTTTGCGCAATTCCAAAAATTCTTCGATATCCATGTGCCAGGTTTCTAGATAGGAACACAGCGCGCCTTTGCGTTTACCGCCTTGATTCACGGCCACCGCGGTCGCATCGGCGACGTTTAAAAAGGGCACTACGCCCAAAGATTTGCCATTGGTGCCTTTGATATGCGCGCCCATTGCCCGCACCGGCGTCCAGTCGTTGCCAAGGCCGCCGGCATATTTTGATAACAGTGCGTTATCTTTAATGGCGCTGTAAATGCCATCCAAATCATCCGGAACGGTGGTTAAAAAACAGCTGGACAATTGCGGGCGGCAGGTGCCGGAATTAAATAAAGTTGGCGTTGAACTCATAAAATCAAATGAAGACAGCAAATTATAAAATTCAATGGCTTTTTCATTGCGCTGTTCACCTTCGCAATGCGCCAGTCCCATCGCCACCCGCATAAAAAATGCTTGCGGCAATTCGATGCGATGGCCCCTGCGGTGGATAAAGTAACGGTCATACAAAGTTTGCAAACCCAGATAGTTGAAGTTCTGATCACGTTCTGAATTTTCAGCGCCTGGCCCAGCCGGTCAAGGTCAAAATCCTGCAAATTGGCGTGGAGTAATTCCGCTGTAATTCCCTGCGCGATAAACGCTTTAAAGCATTCCGCATACCAGGCGTGGATATGACTGAAATCCTTGTTCCGAATGACGCCCAGCGCCTGGCTGGTTTCTTCATAAATATCTTCCAGCAGCAAACGGGCGGTGACCAGACTGTAGTTGGGCTCGGTTTCCACCAGGGTTCTCGCGCTCAGCGCCAATGCTTTATAAATATCTTTAATTCCGACGCCGTTGAACAGATTTTTTTGCACATCGTCAAAAATAGGTTGCGCAGAGACATCAGGAATCCCCAGGCAGGCCCGCTCAATCAGGCGCTGGAGCCACTGGCGGTCCAGCGGAACGGTATGGCCATCGGCCAGGGTGACGGTGATCGAATCAATCAGAGAGGGCATTTTGATCGTTTGCGCCAAACGCTCCTGATGGCGCGCTTCACGATACAGCACATAAGCACGGGCTACTTTTTGCTCGCCCGCGCGCATCAGCGCCAGTTCAACCTGGTCCTGAATGGATTCAATGTGAATAACGCCTTCCACCACCGAGCGCCGCATAAAACGTTCGCTAATTTGCTGGGTCAATTGTTCCACGGTTTTTTGGATGCGATCGGCGTGAATGGCGTCATTGCCCTCCACCGCCAGGAATGCTTTTTTCATGGCCACCATAATACGATTGGCGTCGTATCCCGTGACGTTACCGTTACGGCGTATTACCCGCAGAGCGCCAGGTTCAACGGCACGTTAAAATATCTTGTGTGCTCATGACCGCTCCTCATGTAAGCTAAAATGGAAAAAAAGGATCCTTAAAAAATTCAATATGGGTTACGACCCCAATATATGGGTATTGACGGGTTGTATAAACACAAGATAATGTGTTTCAGCCTCAATTGCAAGGGGAAAACCTGAGGATAATATGTGGATAAACTGTGGATTCCCCTGTAGGAAAGCATAGGGATTTATGAAACAATTGCAGGAGTTCCCGCTGAAGGGAACTCTCCTTTGCGAAGTGTCAAACGGCGGTAAGGTAGTTTAAGTGATTGATCAAAATGGTTTTCGACTCAATGTAGGATTGGTCATCGTTAATTCCCAAAACAGTATTTTATGGGGGCGCCGCATCGGCAATCCGTCCGCCTGGCAATTTCCCCAGGGAGGCATTGACGCCGGGGAAAATGAAGAAGAAGCCATGTATCGGGAATTGAACGAAGAACTGGGACTGTCCGCTCAGGATGTGCAAGTATTAGGCAAAACGGACGAATGGTTATTTTATAAACTGCCCATCTGCTACCAGCGAACGGAGCGGATGCCTTTGTGTATTGGTCAAAAGCAAAAATGGTTTTTATTGCGTCTGGTCAGCGATGACAGCCGGATAAAATTAGACAGCAGTGCTTCGCCGGAGTTTGATCAGTGGCGTTGGGTGGATTACTGGTTACCCTTAACAGTTGTCATCGAGTTTAAGCGTGAGGTGTATCGTCAGGTGCTCGAACAATTTGAGCCGCTGCTAAACCTGAGGAGGGGGTTGTGTTAACAGCATTGAGCCGTATTGTCCATGAAATGGATTTGGTCGGAGATTTACCGGCGGCGCTCAACGTAGTCGTCAAAAATATTTACGAAGAACTGGCCCTGGATGCGTGCGCGATTTTTTTACTGGATGATGAGCGGGCGGAATACGTACTTCTGGCGGCGGCGGGTGTTTCGACTGAACTGATTGGGAAATTGCGGATTAAATTGGGGGAAGGTTTAATCGGTCAGGTGGGTGAGCGGGAAGAAGTGATCAACCTGAATGATGCCAGCGCCTATTCTGACATAGTCGATCTTAGCGATGAAGAATTTCGCGGTTTTCTCGGTATCCCAATACTCTATCAGGGCCATTTATTAGGGGTTTTAACGGTTCAGCAACGAATCAGGCATCAGTTCCCCACCGAAACCACAGAGATGCTGGTGACTCTCGCCATTCAGTTAGCCAGTGATATTGCCGACGGTTGCTCGAAAGGCGGATTGCAGGCAGCTGTTAAAACCCGAACACGCAAGCTGAAAGAATTGAACGGCATTCCGGGCGCATCCGGTGTGGCGATTGGCAAGGGTGTCATGTTTTTTCCTCCCGCCGATCTTAATGCAGTCCCTGAACGCACCACCACGCAGGTCAGGCACGAGTGTGATTTATTTGAAAAGGCCCTGGCAGCTGCGAGAGAAGAAATTCATCAATTACAGATCCGCGCACAAACGTTATTATCTGTGGCCGAACAGGCTTTATTTGACGCCTATATGCGTATTCTTGACAGCCGCAGTTTAATGAACGAGGTGATAGAAGAAATCAAGGGCGGCCAATGGGCGCAGGGCGCATTGAAACGAGTGATCAAGCGGCATATCATGCATTTTGAGGCCTTTGAAGATGAATATTTGCGCGAGCGCGCCGCTGATTTTCGTGATTTGGGAAGACGGATTCTTTCTCATCTGCAAACGGAAAAGCGTCCGCCGCCGGAGTATTATCCTAAAAAAACTATCTTAATTAGCGAGGAAGTGACGGCCACCAGCATTATGGAAGTGCCGCGCGAACGTCTGGCGGGTATAGTTTCGGCTTCCGGCTCTGCGAATTCGCACGTGGCGATTTTGGCGCGTTCTTTAGGAATACCGGCCGTAATGGGATTGACGGGGGTGGTGATGGATCAATTATCCGGTAAAGAATTAATTGTGGATGGTTACAACGGCCAGGTCTATGTGGCGCCGGCGCCGACGCTCAGGAAAGAGTTTCAGGCGCTGATGCTGGAAGAAAAGCAGTTAGACGCACAATTAGCCGAATTACAGAATCTGCCCGCTAAAACCCGGGATGGCCATAGCATCGGACTTTGGGTTAATACGGGCCTGGCGCTGGAGAGTGAACTTTCGGCGTTACACAGTTCGGCGGAGGGAGTGGGGCTGTACCGTACCGAACTTACGTTTATGCTGCGGGACCGTTTCCCCAGCGAAAAAGAACAGCATTCGCAATACCAGCAATTATTGGCGGCGTTTGCGCCACGCCCCGTGGTGATGAGGACTCTGGATATTGGCGGGGATAAGAAATTGCCCTATTTTCCAGTGGAAGAGCCGAATCCATTTTTAGGCTGGCGGGGGATTCGGGTGAGTCTGGACCATCCCGAAATTTTCCTGCAGCAAATCCGGGCGATGTTGTCCGCCAGTGTGGGTCTGGATAATTTATCTATCATGCTGCCGATGGTCACTTCCGTGGCTGAAATCGAGCAGTCAACCTGTTTAATCAGGCAGAGTTACCACGAATTAATTGATGAATATCCGACACTGAAAATGCCGAAGATCGGCTTAATGATCGAAGTCCCGGCGGCGGTATACCAGTCTTATGAAATGGCCAGGCGGGTGGATTTTTTGTCGGTGGGCAGCAATGATTTGATTCAATATTTACTGGCGGTGGATCGCAATAATCCGCACGTCGCCAGTAATTACTCAGGTTATCATCCGGCCGTTTTACGGGCATTACAACAGGCCGTAAAAGGAAGTCATAAAGCCGGGAAGCCGATCAGCATCTGCGGAGAGTTAGCCAGCGATCCGATGATGGTGATTTTATTGTTGGCGATGGGGTTCGACGCTTTGAGCATGAGTCCGCGCAGTCTTTTGCGAATGAAATGGGTAATCCGGCAAATCACTCTCGAACGCGCTAAATCCATTCTCAAACATGTTTTGCGAATGGACGACCCGATAGAAATCCGCAACCACATGGAAATGGTGATCGAAGAACAGGGCATGGCCGGTCTGATTCGCGCCGGAAAATAACTGAGGTTTCAGGTCTCGTCGGGGTGACAGGATTTGAACTTGCGACCCCTACGTCCCGAACGTAGTGCTCTACCAGGCTGAGCTACACCCCGAAGCTGCCCAGTGTAGTGGATTTAAGCAAATCTTGCAATCACTCAAAGTAATCCAAAATCTCCCACCTAATTTTTCAAAGTCGTCAGCTACTCGCCATTTTTGCTGCATTTTTCAAAAAATGGCTATTTTACCGTCGTTTTTGTATTGAACCTAATGAAGCCTAACCCCCTCGGCTTTTAAGCACCGAAACCATGAGTTTTCGTTCCCTTTTAGCAAAAGTCTATCCATAGGACTTCGTACTGGGAGATTTCTGCTCCCCTTGTTGGTCTGCGTCAGACCACGGATAAGGGAGGCGGTCCTTGCGCCAACACCCTGATCCGCTCTCTCATCCAGCCAATACGCTCGGCCATCTCTTTTCCGCCGCTCAGTTTAATCAACAATCTCTTGGCATGATGAATCACTCGCCCCGCTACAGCGATCACTTGAAAGCGCAAGGCTTTTAACCCTTTGGTTTTGAGCGACTCCGGCAGCACCTGCTGTTTCATAATCTGATGGAGGTTGAACGTCATCACCATCACTTGCCACCAGGCCGCATTCGCTCCAAATTTTTGTGACGGAAATTGTCCGCCCGCCAATTCGCTTTTTTCCACATGGTGCACTTTTTCGCTGTCTCCGCACCGTTGGCGATGCCACTGGATTAACGCATTACCTTCCAGTGTCCGATTGGTCACTAAGCCAAATAATTTATACTGGCCCTGATTCATTTCCAGTGTTTGAAACGGTAGTTCCTGTTGGACCGGTTCCACCTCTTCACATTCCATTTGCACAGCCATGCGCTCCCGAATCGCCAGATAACGATAGTGTGGATTTTTTTTGCTGTGCCCAACCCAGTTCGGCACAAAGCACACTTCCGCCCATTCCTGACCGGTTTCAACACGTTGGCCAGAAGCCTCTTCTTGATAAATCCGCTGCCATTTCTCTACCGGTATTTGCGCCACCGCTTGTTTAAAGGATTCGCTCACTTTTGACGCTATGGCAAATTCAATTACCCCGAAGCGTTCATCCTGGCCTTCGGCACAATATTCCAGTAATTCTTGCTGATAGCCCGCCGAATCCGAGCGCAGAAATACTTTGACGACTTCCGGCGGTAATAGCCTGAGTGCTTCCCGCAATACGCGTAACTGCTCATAACCGGCGGGTACGTTGCCATCTCTAAATTCGCTGTGAATCAGCAAGCCTTGTTCGTGCCAATAGGTGTTCAGGGGTTGATACGCTTTAAATTTTTTGTAGCTGTAAAAGGCCGTCCGTTTATGCGTTTGTGCCAGCGTCGCATCTTGATCTAATGTGGCCGTTTTTAACGGGTTATGACGTTGAGCAAACTCAATGAGGGGAACGTTCAACAACAAAAGCGCTTGCAATAAACGATTGGGCGCTGGAATAAACGCTGTTCCTTCGACCCGTTTTTTTTCTTCCGCCGCATGATGGAATAATTCTAAATAACGATGGATAGCGGAAGTAGAAGGCAGGGCGCGCTTTTTTTCTTTTCTCCAGCGTTTATCAAAGGCTCGCCGTTCTTGGCGTTTCATGCCGTGTGTTTTAATGCGCAACAACAACGTGGCAAGACCTTCATCCCGCTCCAGACGCTCAACATCTTCCACGCAGTCTCCACCCGCCAGGTTCAATAAGATCAGCGATAAAATCACCTGCAAATCAGGCCAGCCCTGGGTTTTGGATTGTAGTAGCTGTTGAATGGCCGTCCATAAACCGGAAACATGGATCAAATCCAGATAGAGCGGCAATCCGGCAAAAGAGGTCAAGTTCGTTTCCGTTTTTTCGCGCAGGTATTGAAAGGGCAGTAATCCTTGTGTCATTATTCTATCACCTCCGTTTTTTCACCTGATGGGTGGTATATCTGTTGTGGTTAAACTAGTTTACTCCATTGATTTGGCTGAGAAAACGGGGCAATTCAATTATTTTGATGAGAAATTACGGGTAATCTCAAGTAATCTCTTCCGGTCAGAATTAGTTGAAACGCTAGTAGTTACGATCCAGTACGAAAGTGACCAACTGTCCCATGGCATCGAGATATGGGTTGGTGGGGAGACCGGAGAGTGCGGTCAGGGCTAATGTTGCGTGTTTCCGTGCTATCGATAAAGTGTATTTCTGGGCGTTGGCGGCATTCATTGCCGCTATAACCACATCCAGCTGACTTAAATCTCCCTGACGGATCCCGCCGCGAATTTGCGCGGCGATTTTTTCCGGGCAGTGTTTTAAAGTATAAATCAGCGGCAGGGTAGCGCGCCCTTCGGCCAGATCATCACCCATATTTTTTCCTGTATCGGCTTTCGGGGATGTGTAGTCTAACAAATCATCAATAATCTGGAAGGCGATTCCCAGATGTAACCCGTATTCGCTCATCGCCCGCCGGGTGGTTTCGTCACACTGGCCCAGTAACGCGCCGGTTTCCGCGGCGGCGCTAAACAGGCAGGCGGTTTTGCGGCGAATGACTTCTAAATACATTTCTTCGGTAATATCGGGATTGTAACGATTCACCAACTGGCTCACTTCGCCTTCGGCGATCAGATTGGTGGTTTGCGCCAGAACATTCATCACGCCGGCATGATTGCGCCGGGTGAGCAACTGAAATGCCCGTGAATAAAGGAAATCTCCGACCAATACGCTGATTTGATTTCCCCAAATCTGGTTGGCGGTATCCTGACCTCGACGCAGTTTGGAGGCATCCACCACGTCGTCGTGCAGAAGAGTGGCGGTATGAACGAACTCAATAATTGCCGCCAGTTCATGATGCGCCGAACCGGAACATCCTTGATAGCCTGCGCTGAGTAACACCAATAACGGCCTTAAACGTTTCCCTCCGCTGGTAATAATATGCTGCGCAATAGTCTGGATAATGGTGACTTCGGACGCAAGCTGTTCAAGAATAAGCCGGTTAGTGGCTATTAAATCATCCGCGAGCAAATCCTGGATTCCCGTCAGTATTTCTTTCGGTGTTGAGTTTATCGGATTGTATGCATGCGCTACCATGGGAGTCATGCTAGGGAGTCTGTCGATCAGTGTCAAGGAAAATATGTAAAAAAAGTGGGTGGTTAGGAAGGGGCCGGCCCCGGAGAGAACTCCAGTGCCGGCCTTGAAGACTAAAGAGCGAAGTTAACCGCTACACCAGCTTTGATGGTGTCGACGGCGACAGTCCCGTTAAAACTGCCATCATCATTAAATAAGTCATTGAACTCTTTGGCGTTTTTACCGAAAATATGTCCGTATTGCACGAACAGATTGACCATCCTGAATTGGTAGCCGGCGCCGGCGGCCAACATGGGCTGGTAACGAATTTCGGTGGTAACTCCATTCCAGTTATCAAAATCGGAACCGCTGACAGTCCCTTGTTGCTGCACGCGTGCGCCGCCCGCTTTAGCAAACAGATTTAATCCGTTGTTAAACAGGTAAGTGGTGGTGGCGAGTAACTGCAGATCGGTAGAGGTTATTTTCAGCGTGTTCTCATCTCCGTTAGAGAAAGTTTCGGTATATTTGGCCCGGCCATTCGAAGCCCACCCAAATTCACCGCCCACTAACAGATTGCTGGACAAAGCATGATTTAAACCAATATTCACACCGCCGGCAAAACCTCCGTTGGAGTGCGAAGAGCTGGCAACCCCGAGATTATCGGTGCTGGGGTTTTGATCAGGCGTAGATAACACGCCATAACCGGCATCACCCGAAATATAAACACTGTTTGAGGGAGTGCTTGCAACGGGGAGAATGGTGGTGTCTGCGAAAGCTGAAGTGGCCAACAGCCCGGCGGTACCTAATAAAGCTAATTGAACAGGTAATTTCATCATTTGTTTGCTCCTAATGTATTGACTTCTATAGCTTCCTTGCTAACCTTATCCCTTTATTGACGCATATAGTATATCGTCTTTTAGCCTTTTGCAAGCCCTGAAATTTTATTCTTGCTTCCTGTTGAAAATTTGCTTACAATAGCTGTCTTTCTTTTTTTATATATGAGTGAGTGAGGTATTGGCATGTACGCAGTGATCCGCAGTGGCGGGAAGCAATATCGGGTAAGTCCGGGGCAGACGTTGAAGGTTGAAAAATTACCGGCGGAAAGTGGTCAGGTAGTTAAATTTAATGAAGTATTACTGGTGAGTGATGGCGAGAAATCCCATTTTGGGGCTCCGCTGATAGCAAATGCTGAAGTCACCGCGGAGGTAGTTCAGCATGGCCGTGGAAAAAAAATCAGGATTATCAAAATGAAGCGGCGCAAACATCACATGAAACACCAAGGGCATCGCCAGTATTTCACGGCGATTAAAGTCACCGGCATTAATGCCCACGGCATTAAACAAGAGGTATAAACCATGGCACATAAAAAAGCGGGTGGTAGTACCCGCAACGGTCGTGACTCACATTCCAAGCGATTAGGCGTCAAGCGTTTTGGCGGTGAAATCGTGATTCCTGGCAATATTATCATCCGTCAGCGCGGAACCCAGTACCATCCTGGCTCCGGTGTTGGCATGGGGCGGGACCATACGCTGTATGCCCTGGTAGGCGGAAAGGTGGTTTTTGTTCGTAAAGGCTCTAATAATTATCAATTCGTTTGCGTAGAAGGGCCTGCAAAATAACTTTAGAAATTCTGTATCGTCTATCCTCTGGATTCCGGCCCTGGCCGGAATAACATCTATGAAATTCGTTGATGAAGTCACTATTCGAGTAGAAGCCGGCAAGGGCGGGGCTGGTTGCATGAGCTTTCGCCGTGAGAAATTTATTCCCCGCGGCGGGCCGGATGGCGGCGACGGCGGAGATGGCGGCAGCGTCTATCTGGTGGTTGATCCTCATGTCAATACCCTCATGGATTTCCGGCATAAACGCATTTTGTGCGCACAAAACGGCATGTATGGCACCGGCAAATTATGCACCGGTAAGAAAGGTGAGGACCTCAAAGTTCCTGTCCCTATCGGCACAGCCGTTTATGATGCAGAAACTCAGGAACTGATAGGTGATCTCACCCATCCTGGCGACAGTTTATGTGTCGCCAAAGGCGGTTTTCATGGTTTGGGCAATGCCCGTTTTAAGAGCAGTACCAATCGTGCACCGCGCCAAACCACCCCCGGATTTCCGGGTGAACAACGGGAGTTGCGTCTCGAATTAAAATTATTAGCGGATGTGGGGTTATGCGGAATGCCTAATGCCGGAAAATCCACGCTGATCCGCGCTATTTCTCACGCTACTCCTAAAGTCGCTGACTATCCCTTTACAACCCTGCATCCGCATTTGGGCGTTGTCAGCGTCGGCGATTTGCAGAGTTTTGTAGTGGCGGATATTCCGGGTTTAATTGCCGGAGCCAGTGATGGAGTCGGATTAGGGGTGCGTTTTCTAAAACATTTAAGCCGGACCCGTTTACTTCTGCATATCGTGGATATTTCCGGCACAGGAGATCAGGAGCCTCTGGCGGCGATCCACACCATCGTCACCGAATTAACCCGTTATAGCCTGGAATTGTCGGATAAAGAGCGCTGGCTGGTTTTTAACAAGTCCGATTTGCTGCCTGCGCCGGAACTGGAGCAACTCGCCCGCCAGGTAGTCGAGTCATTGGGATGGCAAGGCCCCGTTTTTAAAATATCGGCCTCAGAAAGGAAGGGTACGGTAGAGCTGTGTCAGCGAATCATGGCGTATCTGGAAACTCACCCGAATCCACTGACGATTCAGGAAAATCCCTAACCCGGATATTCCACCCTGACTCATCAGGATGGTGGGCAAATGGATATCGCCCAGTGACTTCCAGCCAGCATCGCATTATGGGCTTGTCTTTAAACTAGATTGCTGCCTTCATGACGACTCGAATTTTCGTTTTCATCCTCGTCATCAGATTTTGAAAAATTCGCGGACGTTGACGACTTTCTGAATGTATTAACGAAAGAAGCATGGAGGTCAGTAATCCTTGCTTCCGTTTTCCTTTCAGGGGTAGTTCCTTTTGTTATCGGTATAATATTATTTCTTCGGACCTGTTCAGTATTATAAACATTGCTAAGACCTAAAATTAATTGTAATCCTCCCGCGCCGGTCCTGGCATAATCTACTGAGTCACGATCAGCATGATCGATAAAAAGATCATATCCAGAGTAAAGAAACATACCTAAACCGCATAATGCAAAAAAGCTGTTAGTCAATTGCACTATTAAATAATTTCCTGAGCAAGGGCAACAGCGTCTCGTTCTTGCAACGACTACCCGTCGATGATGCCCCAATCCATCGTGAGAGTCAGATCTGGGACTTTTGACATCCAGATGTATTGTGTCGTCATCTATCGCTGTCTCATCATCGCTACTTAATGAGGCCGCTCGGCTATTATTTTTGATTAAATGGTCTTTGCTCATAAAATTTTCCCTTAAATAAAAGCCTGGTTATTTAAAAAAATTATCACTCTGTCTGTAAAGACGTGTTTCCACAGCCGCTGCCTGGAGTCTGGAAAAATCATGGCTTCTTTCTATCTCCTTACGAAAGATTGTCAAATTATTGATAATCTTCTGGCGATCTTCAAGTTCCATGCTTCCAAAGCCTCGAATATGCCGGGATATCACGGGCCATGGATCAAACAAAGACCATCGAGAAGTTCTCTTCCGATCATTATCATCGTTGTCAAGACTGTTCCACGTCTTAATTATGGTATTTATAACAACGTAAAGCAAACTGATGGCGCTGTCAAATTTATCACAAGTTTCTTTATCGATAGCCCCGTCAATCAAAGTGAAGGATTTATTAATTCTGGAAATTATATCAAAATGATTCTGTTGTTTGAATGAAAGTAAATCGTGATATAACGTTTTCAATAGCATAATGTTCATTTCAATTAATTTTTTATTTATTTTATTTTGGCAAATGTAGTTATCTACGTCCGGGTCTTCGCGATAATCGAGTACCGTATAACCCATCAATCGTGAAAGCAGCAAAAAGTTGATGAGAAAGCCGGATGCGGTATAAAGGATAGGCTTTAGTTTTTTATCCGCCTGTAGCTCGATTCGCAAAGATTTACTTTCGGAGGCGGATCGTTGCAAAACCTGCGCCCATGAATCTTTAATATATCCAGATTCTATTTTTTTTATTTTCTGAAAATTATTATATAAATGAATTAACCATTTTTCCTCTTCTATTAGTTTAATGGACGCCTCCTGCCATTTTTTCATAATGCCGGGTTGCATCCAGAATTGTTCAATTTGCTTTTTGTATAAATCGAAATTCGAATTAGAGATATACTTTTGTAGGCATTTCATGAAGCCGGCAGAGCTAATTCTATATTTCTTTAAGTTCTTGTTTTTGTCCTGAATACTCTGAATATAACCCGTTAACGCAGGTTTATCCTTACTATAATCGAATACAACGGTTAAAATTTTGTAACCTTTGTTAAGTTTACTTATTTCTTCTATCACTTCTTCTTCAGCTTTTTTTTCGCCCTGCCATGCGAATTTAAACTGAATTGTCTGACCTCCTGATAAAATCGCATATTTTTCACGGTCGGAGTGAACTGTGCGAGCAAAGCTCAACCTGTCGCCATGGTTTTCGATGGTTATGCGCAGAAGCTTCATAAGAGCTTCATTCCGTTGTCTTGGCTGTAATTTGGATTTGATTTTATAAAAATTATAAAATTGATTAAAAGAGACTTGTCCATAATTATCCACTTCCGGTTCAGTAATATCATGGACGGTTTGGCGCTCCATCTCATAGATTTTTAGTTCATTGTGGAGATATTGTTTAACGCTATTCGTATTGAGGGCCGTTTCTTCCATGGCGCTTCCTCGGGATTCGACATACTCTAATCGCTCATAATGGCGTTGACGTCGACGGTACTGTACATGAACAATTTTTTTCTGATCCGGATTATAGATTTGAGGTATCGCGTTATGGGTGGCATAACAATGCACTGAAACTTTAAATACAATAGCGATAATTCCCAGTTCATGAGGTAACATCCATGTTCCTTTTTTACCAATATACCGCCCATATTCTTTTTTTATTTCCGCATTCAAATTAGAATTCCAGTCAAATCCCTGACTCCGCTCCAAATCATAAGCACAACGGGCAGTCTCTAAATCCTTCAATGAAAGAATCATTGCTTTTAATATTTTGTCTTCTTTAGTTAACGCGACATGATATTTGGATGACTCGAATTCGCTTGATGATGATCCATGTTTATTAATAAAATCCATGATATCAGGGTATTTTTTAAGTTCTCCGTGAAATTTATCCCAGCCCTTTGAATTCTTCTGATTTTCTTCAAATTCCCGCCAAGATTTTAGCAGGATGTTAGAATGAGTTCCCGGAAATATCCCATCCATGATCGCTGCTTTTATACCCGCTATTACCAGGTCCTGCAGCGGTTTACATTCTTCTTTATTTTCCACGATTTTGCAGATTTCAGTTTCTACTTTCTCTCGATGTTTTTCTAACTCTGCGCAAATATATTTTTTTTTGGATTCGTTCCATTCTCCTAAAACGGCATGAAACGGGCAGTCACCATTTCCCTCGGTTTTCATTGGCCTTAATTCCTGTTTTTTTCTTGATTCAATTTTTGGCGGCGAGGATTTTTGATTGACGGAGTTTCTTGTTAATATTTCTATCGAGTATTCAGAGTTATATGTTTTTTTGCCATAGCTATACAACATGCTCCAAAGCATAAGGCGCTTTTGGTCATCTAAATAAGCGATAATATAGGATTGCAGCCGACAAGTTGAATCAGTTTTTTTTTCCAACTCGACAGACAGTGAATATTTATCTGAATAATCCGCAAGGATATAATAAACGGGCGTTATTGATATCGTTGACTCTTTTATCTGTTGTCCCATTTGTTTTTCTAAAGTTTTTATTTTTTCATTTTGGGATTTTGTTTCCGCATCATACTTTTCTTTATCATTTTTCCAGATTTCAAGCATATCTTCATAAGATCTTGGTAAAGGTTTCAATGACCATAATTTTGTTTTCAAAAATGCGGCGATGGCATTGTAAAATTCTTTTAAAAATTTATTTTTTATACTATCCAGATTTTCTAAATCAGCCTTTTCTAAAATAATTTCGGATTTTGAATCATAAGATTCTTTCTGGAATTCGGCGTTTTGATGCAATTTAAACCGGATTTGATAAAGATCGGATAAAATAATTTGAAATTTTTTCGCTTCCTCAGGTTTAAAAAGTTTATTTTTCTCTAACAGGGAAATGATATCGGCGGTACTTTTTGGCGGATGAGTATTTTTGGAATCATAAAATTTGATCAGATTGTGGTATAAAGTTAATGAATACAAAGGATAAATGAGTAACTGCCAATAATGCTGTTTAATGTTAAGTGAAGTTGTTTTTTCCAGATCATCATCATTTATTTTCTGATAAAGTTGATTAAACATTTTTAATTGCGATATAGCTATTTTTTGTGAAAATTTTTCTTGGGAATCCTCTGTTAGCTCCTGAATTTTTTTATGATAGTCGTTAAATAGCTTCATTTGATCATTGCCGTGGATGTAATCAGGACTGAGCAGGGAATATAATGAATAAGGATCTGTGTATGCCTTATTCGTGGTTGATGAGGCCTGGTCCTGCGTTGCGAAATGTAGGGCTTCAATAACGCTACCGACGGTTTTACGAAATTCAGGGTTACACGGATTACCTTTTATTAGTCGCAGGTTAGTTAAACCGGTTTTGTCGCAATAACCGTCCAGGCGAAAGCCGGGTTTCGCTTCCAGGCTCTCGCCAAAGCTGACGATATAAAATTGAAAAAGCTTAAACCATATTTCTAAATATTTTGCCGCCGGGGATGCTTTTTGGGATTCCCAATCCGCATCCTTTCTGTCGCTCGTGAGCAATAAGCATTCCAAATCCGAGTAAGGGAGCAATTCCTTGCGGGTTATTGAGCCTAACGCCACAAGACAGAATTCAAATGCCCCTGGCGGCGGATATATTAAATTTGTACACCTTGTGGCTATATCCTGTAATAATTTTTTAACGGCTTCGCTGTAATGAATTGCGGCGGCGATTCTTTTTTCAGTATCGATTCCCACTAAATGTCCGTCGCTAAATTGCTGGTTCAGTTTCTCACGGCTTTCTTTTAGTTGAATCCGGTGTATTTTCCAGTCCTCTTTTTCATCGGAATCTGGTTTACGCAGTTGATAGGCATAAAACAAACAGCATAATAAATTTTTCTTCCATTCCACATCATAACATTTAGTTTTTAGGGTTTTTTGAATAAGACGATAAATAAAATGACAACCCGCGGCTTTATTTTCTGGCTTTGCCGATTGAAAGATTATATTTTCAATTGCCTTTTGTTGAAGCTGAACTGCTTTTTTTTCAACAGGTTCATCCGGTATCGGATATAAATTGACTAACTGAATATTTGCCGCGTTTATTAATTTTAGTTTTAATGTGGAAATTTCATTTTCCCCGGATTTTTCTTCATTTTTCTGGTGTATCGAAGCAGCCTGGCAAAAATGATTCAATTTATCCAGAAAATCATCAATGTTTTCTTTTTCCTCGATAAATTCATGGGTTACAATAATATCCGGACTGATATTTAATTTTGAAATGCTTAAATGATGGTCGGATTCTATGGATTTAAGCTCATTAATATTTAAATCTTTGCATAGACTAATCACCTCATCGTGATACTGTCTGGCTTTACTGATATGTTTTCTCTTTACCAAATGGTCCGTTATGGGTTTTACTTTATTGAGTATCTTTTTAATTTCTTCCTGTTCGATAATAATTTTTTCTTTAATTGAGTCGAGTAAAGCCGAAAGCAGGAGCAGTAAATCTTTAAATGCTAAATCAGTCGATTCCTTTTCGTCAGCGACTGACTGTATTAGATAGTCCATTTGTTCCAATAATCCAGCTATGGATTCTTTGAAATTTTTCATAAAAAATCCTTAATTTTTCCCAAATTATACTCAAAACGATTGAGTATACACTGTACTACCTATAATAACAGTTGAAACCTCCGTTTGCATCCTGAGGGAATTCATTCGGAGATTGTTTAATTTTTTTATTGTTTTGTTGCATAAAATTCAAAGCGCCATTTTCAACTATCCCAAACTTACGTTTTGAGTTTTTCTTGATGTAACCCTGGCTATTTGCCGGAGGCAAAGTTATCTTCGGAATATTCATGCATTCGGATTTAGGCTCTATTTTTTGTTCCAATTGAATTTTTATAGGCAGTTGCCTCTCTAATTTTTTTATAGCCTCGGAAACAAGGGGCTGCTCATGCGTCGTCCTTTTTTGTCTATATAAAGGCGCTGTAATTTTTTTAATATTAAGCCATGCTGATGACGCATTGGACCGCCAGGCTATAATTGCACTGATTGGTAGTTTGCTGAGATGAACTTCATGATTACGGTAGCTCACCCATTTTATTTTCAGAGCGGTATTAGAGCGAAAATCATCCAGAAAAGTAGGATTGGCAAAATTGGCTCTAACGGCAATGATCTTAACGTCTTGTGGGATCAGGCCGCAATCAATGATGATTTGGCCTCCGCCCTGAACTTCCCATCCGGGGAGAGCCTGGCCATTACCCTGAATATACTGAACATATGTCTGACCATCATTTATAAACGATTTACGCCGATTTGATAATATTTGTGCTTCCTTCAGGGTATCGCTGCAACAAAAAGCAAATTTATTCTTGCCGTCGAGTACCAATAAACCGCTCTTTACTTCGGGATCTTTAAAACTGTTGGCCAGGTCATAATCATCTTTACATCTTAAAGAAGATCGATGTTTATTTTCTTTAAAATCTTTCAGGTATTCTCTATTGACTTCAGTGGGTGGAATCAAAATTATATTTTCATTAAAAAAAATAGCCTCTGCGATAATTCCACGCTCCTGAGGAGTAATGGCTCTTACCAGATATCTTCTAAAACTTTTCTTCTGAGAATCTTTCACCCACTGATCGTGAGATAACTCAAGTTTGGAATCTCCTTCCCCCACACTGAGTTGCCGCGGGCTCCCCTTCATTTGAATAAAAACAGGCCGTACGCTGTTACTTTGCTTATATTCATATAATTTTTTATAAATTTCGGGTATTTCTCTAAATAATACTATATTTTCATTATTTTTTTTAAATAGCCTGTCGTATCGAGGATTAATGACGTTATTATAGGGGTCCATGCCCATCGTTACTTCCTTAAGTTGCGCAAGGTCTCCGAGAAGATCAGTCAGTGTTTTAAAATTAAATCTATTGTTAACTCTAAAATTAATTTCTGCGATTTCCTGGTTTTTCTCATCGAGTTTTTTTGAAGAATTTATATGATATCGTTTTTGTAATGTTTTCCAGGTTCTTAATAAAAACATTAAAGCTATAATGATGAACTGAGTTTCTTTGTTTTTTCCTTTGACTGGATAGAAGAGAAACTCAAAAGACCCCGTTTTGGCCTTCTGTACCAACTGTTCAGGACAGCGGCGATACTGACTTATTTTAACAGGATGATTCAAAATAAATTGAGCACTGGAAAAATCTATTTCATTCCTCACTGGTCAGGGAATTTACCAGTCTGTCTAACGAAAATATATCGTGCTTCTGAATGAGCTGTTGATAAGCCTTATTCAATATTATCTCGGGAATTTCGGCAGGTAATTGGGCAGGAATAAGTTGCAGGGCCGATTTTATAACGTCTATACTGTTTTTCATGATTAACCTTTTATAAGTTTCGTGTATTATGCTTTTTGCTTTATATACGCGAAAATTCCGGGAATGTCAATTTAATTCTGACCGATTCCCCCTCTCCCACAAGTGGGAGAGGGGATCGGAAGTCTGAATCAATCGGTCAGAATTAAATTGAAACGGTATGTACATTTTGTACATTTAAAGCCGGTTGAAACTCAAAATCATTTAAGTTAAAATGCTTTAACTTAAATGATTTTGAGAAAATTTATGCATCGTCGTTATTTTCCTAAAGGGATTGCTCAAGGGGACCAATTTTTTAACCGCGAGGAACCTTTAAAAAGACTTATTAATAACCTCAAGGGAGGGGTTCATACTCTAATTCTGGCTCCTAGAAGATATGGTAAGTCTAGTTTGGCAAAAAAGGCTATTGCTCAATGTGCATTCCCCTTTACTGAAATTGACTTATTTGTTGCGGTAGATGAGTATGATATCGGACAAAAAATTATATCCGGTGTTGAAGCGATTATTCAAAAAACTTCCAAAAAACCGGAACAATGGATTAAATCGCTGCAAAATTACTTTACGAAATCCAATAAAAAATGGACTATCGGATTAAAAGGGCTCAAGTTGGAATTAATACCCCAAAACATCAAAACGCCCGCTGATAATATTTTAGATGTCTTAAATGCCCTTGAATACATTCTGCTCGAAAAAAAGTTAAAAGCCGTTATATTTATTGATGAATTTCAAGAAATTTCGGAAACCAAAGTGGCCAAAGCAATTGAAGGCGCCATCAGACATTTTGCCCAGGAGAGTGAGCGAGTCTCATTTATTTTTTCTGGAAGTAGCCGAAGTCTTTTAAAAAAAAGATTTAAGAACAATAAAAATCCTCTATTCGGTCTCTGCGATGAAATCAATTTAGGACGAATTGACGCCAAATATTATCATATTTATTTACAGAAAATAGCTGAGAAAACATTTAAAGCCAAAATAGATCAAGCTGTAATCGATGAAATTCTGAGTTTAACCGAATGCCATCCTCGATATGTGTATGCGTTCTGCTTTGAAATATGGGTAAAATTTGAAGAAAAACCACCCACCCTGCAAGAAATCAAAACCACTTGGCAAGAATACGTCAATTTAAATCAGAAAGATATTCGTGAAATTTTATCGGCGAGAACGCATACACAAAGAAAATTACTGGAAACCATCGCACTCGGTAACGATCAAAAGCTTTCTTCCCATGAAAATCAACAACGTCTGCAATTAACCAGCAGCTCTATTGTTCAGGCACTCAAAGTGCTTGAACAGCAGGATTTTATTGAGAAAACGCCGAGCGGTAATTACCGGCTAATCGATCCCCTGATTAAACATGCTCTTATTACCGTTCATTATGCATCAGACCCTTGAAGGAGTTACCCCGCTGCACGCGGAAATGAACTAGAATATAAATATTTTTCGCAGAAAATGCCCTACGCTATGGGGGATCGCAAGGGGGAGTTGCGCAGCGCTCCTCCCCCTTCATTCCGAGCATCGGCTTCGCCGAGCGCAGGATCAAAACAGGAAGCGGCTACCGCTGTACTCAGCGGGAGCCGCTGTCACATTTGTTTTTCAAAGCTGCGCTGAGTTGATCAAAAGATTTGGCAAATTTCTCCACGCCCTCGTCTTCAAGCTGTTGGGTGATTTTGTCCATGATTGATGCCCAATTTGGGTAACTGTTCAAAAATTTCTTTCGCTTCTGCGATATTCTGGTCCAAGCTCCGGTTTGGGATTACCGTGGTCACGGTAAGCTTCGAGGGTTTCCATGGGAAGGGTATTGACCGTGTTTTTGCCGATCAACGCTTCAACGTATTTTACATCACTATAGGCTGGATTTTTGGTGCTGGTGCTGGCCCAGAGCAGCCGTTGCGCCTGGGCGCCTTTTTCAGCCAGTTTTTTAAAGCGGTCGCTATCGATGATTTCATTAAATAATTGGTATGCCATTTTTGCGGAAGCGATGGCGGTTTGTCCCTGATAATTTTTGGGAGCCTGTTTTTCCAGAATGGGATCCAGCAAAACGTCAATCCGGCTTAGGAAAAAACTGGCCACCGAAGCGATGGGATGTTGACGGCTTCGCCCTTGCGCAGCCCGCGCTTCCAGGCCGGCCATATACGCTTCGGCTACTTTTTGATAGCGCGGCACACCAAACAGCAGAGTGACATTCACATTAATGCCTTCGCTGATCAACTGAGTAATTGCCGGCAACCCTTCGCGGGTGCCGGGAACTTTAATTAAAACATTGGGGCGATCAAGCTCTTTCCACAGTCGCCGCCCTTCCGCGATAGTTCCTTTCGTATCTCGCGCCAGATGCGGATTGACTTCCATACTGGCATAACCGTCCTGACCTGAAGTCTGGTCGATAGAGCGGACGAAATTTATCCGCAGCATCGCGGACATCGCGCAGCGCAAGCGTTTCATAGATGTTGTTAATGTTCCTGGTTTCTTTTATTAATGCACGAATAGTCTTGATCGTAATCATTACTTTCAGAAAAAGCTTTTTCAAAAATGGAAGGATTGGAAGTCAGTCCGCGCAAGCCGTCTTCTTCAATTAATTGCTGAAGTTTACCGCTGGTAATCAAATCACGATTGATAAAATCCAGCCAGATCGACTGGCCGAGCTCTGTCAATTTTTTCAAAGGATTGGTTTTCATAAATAATCTTCTCCTAAATGGTTTTTTTTCAATAATGCTGAGGCGCGATTGCACACGTTTTCCACAGTGAAACCATAGTGGCTGCATGACCTCCGGACCCGGTGCGTGATGCGCCAAATTTTTCCACGCTAATGATGTCGCCGCGATCGCCAATATAACGCTCCCAGCCCTGCGAGACGCCGGCTTCCACTGCGAGCCGTAAGGGAACTGACGGCGGTAAAACAGAATCGCGATATTTTTGCGGCTGCGCAGCAAATAATTCCCAGCTCGGCATGGAAACAATGCGTACCGCGATTTTCTGTTCCTGTAATTTTTTTCGCGCCTCTACGATTAAACCGACTTCCGACCCGCTGGCAATCAAAATGATGGACGGTTTACCTTCCGGCGCATCCGCGAAAATATAAGCTCCGCGCCTAAGCCCCTTCGCCGGAGAAAATTCCTTGCGGTTCAGAGTGGGGACGGCCTGACGGGTCAGATACTAAAGCGACCGGATTGTGGCGTGTTTCTATGGCTACCCGCCATGCCACCGCGGTTTCATTGGCGTCAGCGGGCCGTATCACCACTAATTGCGGAACAGCGCGAAGATTGGCCAGTTGTTCCACAGCCTGATGGGTGGGGCCATCTTCACCTAATGCCAGACTATCGTGAGTGAATACATAAATCACCTGACGCCGCATGAGCGCCGCCAGCCGCATAGGCGGTCGCATATAATCGGAAAAAATCAGAAAAGTCGCGGTAAAAGGAATGATACCGCCGAAACTGGCCAGCCCATTGGATATGGCGCCCATGGCATGTTCCCGCACGCCATAAAATATATTGCGTCCCGCATAATTCCAGCCGCCGTCCAACGATCCCTGTAAATCACCATGGTCGGTTTGCGGAGTTTGAAAATTACCGAAATTGATCAACGCTGTTTTAGTGGATGGATTTAAATCAGCAGATCCGCCAATGAAACCGGGAAGGGCAGGATTAATGGCCTGCATCACTTTTCCCGATGCTTCGCGGGTAGCCATGCCCTTGGCGTCGGCGGGAAATTTCGGAATGTTCTCATGCCAGTTTTTGGTTAATTCGTTACTGGATAAATTGATGGAGTTCCGCGCTCAATCCGGGATATTTTTTTTTGTAGGCTGTCAATTTATCATTCCAGGCTTTTTCTGCTTTTTTACCATCCATAATCGCCTTGCGAAAATGTTGTTCCGCTTTTTTTGGAATATAAAATTCAGGTTTAAGCGGCCATCCCAAAGACTGTTTGGTTAATTTCACTTCTTCGGACCCCAGCGGCGAGCCGTGCGCTTCAAACGTATCCTGTTTATGCGGAGAACCATAACCGATATGGGTTTTAATCAGGATTAACGAGGGCCGCTGCAGTTTCCTGGCGCGCCGCTTCGATCGCATGATCGATCGCCTGCAGATCATTACCATCTTCGATAACTTGTGTATGCCAACCATAAGAGTTAAACCGCTGCTGGCAATTTTCAGTGAAATGCAGATGGGTCGAAGCGGACAGCGTAATGTGATTATTATCATACAGATAAATCAATTTACCCAGTTTTAAATGTCCGGCGAGTGAGGCGGCTTCAGCGGCGACGCCTTCCATTAAATCACCGTCGCTGACGATTGAGTAGGTAAAATGATTGATCAGCTTAAAACCTGGGCGGTTAAAGCGCGCCGCTAAATAAGCTTCCGCAATCGCCATGCCCACGCCATTGGCAAAGCCCTGTCCCAATGGCCCGGTAGTGACCTCAACCCCGGGCGTCAGTTCACTTTCCGGATGGCCTGGGGTCATACTTCCCCATTGCCGGAACTGTTTAATTTGTTCCAATGGCAATGGGTATCCGGTGAGATGCAGCAAACTGTAAAGCAACATGGAACCATGGCCCGCGGAAAGCACGAAACGGTCGCGGTCATACCATTGCGGATTAACCGGATTATGTTTGAGAAAACGCGTCCATAAAACATACGCCATGGGCGCGGCGTCGAGCGGCAAACCCGGATGTCCGCTATCGGCTTTTTGCACGGCGTCGATGGATAACGTCCGCAGAGTATTGACGCAGAGTTGATCGAGATTTTTTCGTTGTTGTTGTTTCATTTTTCCCATTCCGTGTGAAATATGCCGGGTTTGTCGATACGCTGATAAGTATGCGACCCAAAATAATCCCGCTGGGCCTGAATCAGATTAGCGGGCAGCCAGGCGCTCCGATAAAAGTCAAAATAAGCCAGTGAAACCATTAATCCTGGCGTCGTTATGCCCCGTGCAGCGGACTGGCATGACCACCTGCCGTAACGCCTCCTGATGCTCAGTCAGTTTATGGGCTATCGGAGAGTCCAGCAATAAACTGGGCAAGCCGGGCGAAGCCTGAAAAGCAGCGCGAATATCTTCCAAAAATGCGGAGCGAATGATGCAGCCGCCGCGCCAGATTCTCGCCACTTCCGCCAGATTAAGCTCATACTGGTATCGTTGCGAGGCCGCGGCCAATAACGACATTCCCTGAGAATAAACAAGAATTGTACCGGCGAACAGCGCATGGTGGAGCTGGAGGAGAAAACTATCATAATCACTGTGAAAAACGGGGTAAGGCCAAAGAATATGAGTGGCTGATCTCTTCCCGTTCCTCCACCAATCCGGACAAATCACGGATCATCACGGCGATATCGATAGTGGGGGTGGGGACCTGCAATTCCAGCGCGGTTTGGGAAGTCCACATGCCGGTGCCTTTTTGTTTGGCGACAGGCTAGTATCAGATCGATCAGTGCTTTGCCGGTTCTGTCATCTATTTTGCCAAAGATATGGCTGGTGATTTCCAACAGATAACTGCTTAATTCGCCCTGATTCCACTCGCTATACACTTCCTGTAACTGTTGATTGGTTAAATTCATGTCCTGTTTCATCAGATTATAGGTTTCAGCTAATCAGTTGCATCATGCCGTATTCAATACCGTTATGAACCATTTTAACGAAATGGCCCGCTGATCCTGGTCCCAACCAGGCCACGCAGGGTTCATTATTGACTTTAGCGGCGATCGCCTCAAATACCGGCTGCACCCGCTTCCACGCTTCTTTTGAGCCGCCGGCCATGATGCTGGGCCCATGGCGCGCGCCTTCTTCACCGCCGGAAACGCCGACGCCGAGAAACTGAATGCCCTCCGCGGCTAAATGTTTTGCGCGGTTATCCGTGTCTTTAAAATAGGAATTACCGGCGTCGATTATGAGATCATTGGCTCCAGCCAGGGCGACAGAGCTTTAATGACCGCGTCCACAGCGCTGCCTGCGGGGACCAGCAACACGATGGCGCGTGGCCGCCGTAGGCGACTGCATGAATTCCTGGATGTTGGCCGTGGCATGAATATCACGCCCCTGCGATTCCTGACGTAAGCTGTCTGCCTGTTTGGGGTCGTTATCGTAACCCGCCGCCGTGAAACCGTGGTCGGCGATATTGAGCAATAAATTTCGCCCCATCACGCCAAGACCGACCATGCCCATTTCGCATTGTGATTGATTTGTCATGATTATTTCCTCGAAGTTCTGTATTTTTGAATAAGCCGGTTGGTTGAGCTGTCGTGCTTTAACGCCGGTTCCTGCGTGCTTTCCAGTTCGGGAATGATGCGTTCGGCCAGTTTCTTGCCGAGTTCAACTCCCCACTGATCAAACGAATCAATCCGCCAGATGGCGCCCTGAGTGAATACGCTGTGTTCGTAAAGCGCCACCAGCTTTCCCAGCGCCGCCGGGGTCAAGCGGTCGAGCAGGAGCAGGGTGGAAGGCCGGTTTCCTTCGAAGGTGCGATGGGGCGCCAGCCACGCAGGGCAACCTTCGGCTTCGACTTCTTCCGTGGTTTTACCAAAGGCCAGAGCTTCCGCCTGCGCAAAGACATTGGCCATCAGTAAGTCGTGATGGCGCCCGATCGGGTTAAGCGGATGGGTAAACGCAATAAAATCGCACGGAATCAGTTTGGAGCCCTGATGCAGCAGTTGATAAAAAGAATGTTGGCCGTTGGTGCCGGGCTCTCCCCAATAAATGGGGGATGTTTGATAATCGACGGTTTTTCCCTCCAGGGTCACGTGTTTGCCATTGCTTTCCATGGTTAATTGTTGCAGATAGGCTGGAAAACGTAACAAATATTGTTCGTAGGGCAGAACCGCCACCGTCTGGGCGGCGAAAAAATTGTTGTACCAGATCGTGAGTAATCCCATCAGCACGGGTAAGTTGCGTTCAAAAGGAGAGTGGCGAAAATGCTCATCCATTTGGTGGAAACCGTCGAGCATGTCACGAAAATGTTGAGGGCCGATAGCAATCATCGTCGATAACCCGATAGCGGAATCCATTGAGTAGCGTCCGCCGACCCAGTCCCAAAACTCAAACATATTGGCGGTGTCGATGCCGAACTTCGCTACTTCTTCGGCGTTGGTGGAAACGGCGACAAAATGTTTGGCGACCGCCTTCGGATCTTTCAGGCTGTCGAGCGCCCAATTCGCGGGCAGTGTGCGCATTGGTCAGCGTTTCCAGAGTGGTGAAAGTTTTGGAGGAGATAATAAATAGCGTCTCTTCGGGGTCAAAATCACGCGTGGCCTCGGCGAAAGCAGTACCGTCGACATTGGATACAAAACGGAAGGTGAGGCTGCGCTGACTATAATGGCGCAAGCCTTCGTAAGCCATCACCGGTCCGAGGTCGGAACCGCCGATGCCAATGTTCACGATATTGCGAATGGCTTTGCCCGTATGCCCTTTCCATTCGCCGCTGCGCAGCCTGTCGGCGAAGGCCGCCATCCTGTCGAGAACGGCATGAACCTCGGGTACGACGTCTGCACCATCCACAAACAGGGATTCACTCCGGGCGCGCGCAACGCCACGTGCATGACGGCGCGCTGTTCGGTGACATTTATTTTTTCGCCTTTGAACATGGCGGCGATTCGGGCCTGCAATCCCGATTCCTGCGCCAACTGCAACAGCAGCGACATTGTTTCATCGGTCATACGGTGTTTTGAAAAATCACAATAGATACCTGCCGCTTCCACGCTAAAGCGTTCCACGCGTTTTGGATCGTCGGCGAACAGCGTTCGCAGATGTTGCCCGCGCACTTTTTGATAGTGAGCTTCGAGGGCCTGCCATGTCGGCAGTTTCGTCAGACTATTCATAACCAGCCTCCATTAAATCCCGCCTGCCGCAAACCTTTGCTGATGTAGGGGCAGTTGCGCATCAATTCCCATATATAATCCGGTGCGATAATTTTCGATCATTAAAATAATCGGTCCTTCATTCAATCCATAATGCCAGGGCGATACCCACCCGCAGGGATGATTTTTATCGGGATGAGTTTGATTGAAAGTGGCCCGAAAACCATACACATGTCCCTCTTTCAGTTTCAGTTTATAAATGTAGTGCTCAATCACCGGCAGCACGATTTCCGGAGCGAACGGCAATGATGTGATCGCCGCCCAGGGTGCGACGGTGCCGTCGTCAGGCCCATATGGCACGCCGCGCCCTATGTAATCATAGAATTCGACGCTCGATGCCGTTGACTTTGAGGGTGTCGGGGCCAGGCCCGTCGCTGGCGGTAATTCCCCAGCAGCAGTAGCTATATCCGCTAAATCCGAGCGGATTTGCGATGGCATATCTGTTGTTGAACATAAGTCGCGCGGCGGCTGTTTTCGAAATAATCGATGCCTTTTTCGCGCATGAAATGCATCCTGAATCTTGCGGAAATCGATCCAGACGTGTGATAACTGATGAGTAAATAAGGGTCCGGCGTAAAGATAATCGATAACCGTGACAATTTTTCCATTCGTAAGTGGAAGCCCAGGCGGTGTAACTGCTTTCAGGCAACGGAAAAGTCGGTGATCCCAAGCCCGAGAGTATACAGCAGCATGGCTTCATCATAGCCTTCCCATCGATATGGAGAAATCCGCTTTCTGGTTTCCAGCCGTGGGTGAGTGTTGTGCCCTGGTTTTGCGCCCATTGCCAATCTGCGCGCCGGTAAAGCGCATCGGCGAGTGTGCGAATTTCCTGTTCTTCGGGAGTGTTAGCGTTAAAATACTGGGCCGCTGTCAACATACCCGCGAGCAGAAAAGCGGTATCGACTGTTGACAGCTCGCTTTGCCAGGCGCGTCTGCCGGTTCTCATGTTGAGAAAATGATAATAAAAACCTTTATAGCCGGTGGCGTCCGCTTCAGGGCTTTGCGGACTATTCCAGAAAAAACGCAAGGTATTCAGGGTGAGCTCCAACCGCAGTGGCACGCGACATAAATCCACGCTCGACCGCGACCGGATAAGCGGCCAATCCCAAACCGGTTGCCGCAATACTGGCGGGCCAATTCGCAGTGGTTTTATCCAGCACCAATCCATTTTTCAGATTGGTTTCGTGGATGAAATATTTAAATGTTTCGTGTTGCAGCTTTTCCAGTTCAGCGCTTTCGGATAATGATATTTTGCTCATAATTTTAAACCAAATTTAGCCAGTTGCTCTCGCGTCGACTCATAGTCGGTGTGGTGTATGCATTTAATTCCCAAATCCTCGGCGACGGTGACGAACAGGGCTCTGTCTTCAATATAAATTATTTGCGCAATAGGCGTCTGGGAAATATTCAAAGCGATACGAAAAATGTCCGCATCTGGTTTGCGAAAATGCACGTAACAGGAAGAAATAAAAAAATCCACAAAATTACGCAACCTAAATTTTTTAATTCGCCATTCATTAAGTTCATAAGCTTCGTTGCTGACGACGGCTATTTTTAATTCGTACCGGGATTTGAGTTGGCGGATCAATTCCAGCATTGGCAGGAAAGGTTGAGATTGTGCAAACATAAATTCTTTAAATTGCGCCTGCGTAAACGCACGCTTTTGATAAAATACGGTACGGTGAAGATATTCTTTCAGGTCAATTTTACCTAATTCATAAGTTTCAAACGTGAGATGGTGCCGTTCTTCCATTTCATCGAAATCCAGTTTAAATTTTTTCGCAGCTAATTGCCGTGAGGATTTTCCCCAGCCATTTGTCAACAAAACGCCGCCGATGTCGATAAATAATGTGGTGACTGTCATTTTATCACCTTGTTAATAATGGTTTGCGCTTCCAGCATAATCCGCTGCAGGTGTTCGCTGCTTTTGAAACTCTCCGCATAAATTTTATAAATAGCTTCGGTTCCTGAGGGCCGCGCTGCAAACCAGCCATTGTCAGCGATCACTTTCAAACCGCCAATATCAGCGCCGTTTCCCGGGGCTTGCGTCTGTATCGCCCGAATTTTTTCGCCCGCCAGTTCCGTTTGCTGAATTTGTTGCGGCGACAGTTTCTTTAGCAGGGCTTTTTGTGCATTGGTGGCCGGCGTATCCATTCGTTCGTAAATGGAAATGCCGAGGTCAAGTTCCAGTTCATGATAAAGCCTGCCGGGATCCCGTTCCATTCGTGCGGTGATCTCCGCTGCCAGCAGAGCGGGGACGATGCCGTCTTTATCTGTCGTCCAGACACTGCCATTTCGCCGCAGAAAAGAAGCTCCGGCGCTTTCTTCGCCGCCAAAGCCTAATTCACCACTCAATAGCCCATCGACAAACCACTTGAATCCCACTGGGACTTCATAGAGCTTGCGCTTCAGCTTTGCGGCGACCCGATCTATCATTTGGCTGCTGACCACGGTCTTGCCCACTGCCGCGCTTGTGCTCCATTGCGGGCGGTGTTGAAAAAGATAAAAAACAGCCGCCGCCAGATAATGATTCGGCGGCATCAGACCGCTACCCGGGGCCACGACGCCATGCCGGTCGTGGTCAGTATCACAGGCAACGGTGATGTCGAAGCGATCTTTTTGAGCGATTAACTGTTCCATTGCAAAAGGTGAAGAAGGGTCCATGCGGATTTGGCCGTCCCAGTCAACGGTCATAAAACGAAAGGTCGGATCGACAACGGAATTTACGACGGTCAGGTTTAATCCATAGCGCTCGGCAATGGGACCCCAATACTGGACTCCCGCGCCTCCCAAAGGATCAACGCCTATACGAATCTTTTTGTCGCGAATGACCGGCATATCGAGGACGCCGCCAAGGTCCTCCACGTAAGGATTAATATAGTCGTGTTGATGCGTGGTGGCTGCGCGCAGGGCTTTTTCCAGAGTGACTCTTTTTATCCCCTGCAACCGGTTTTGCAAAAATTCATTGGCTTTGGCTTCGATCCAGCCGGTGATGGCCGGATCAGCAGGACCGCCATGAGGAGGATTGTATTTGAAACCGCCATCCTGCGGAGGATTGTGTGAAGGCGTTATCACGATGCCGTCCGCCAATTCGGTCAATCGCCCGCGGTTATAACCCAGTATCGCATGGGAAATCACCGGAGTGGGTGTATAAACATCGGGTTTGGCGATCATCACTTCTACCTGATTAGCCGCCAGAACTTCGAGCGCGCTGGCCAGCGCCGGTGCGGAAAGGGCGTGTGTATCGATACCGAGAAACAGTGGGCCCTGAATATTTTTCTGGATACGATAAAGAACAATCGCCTGAGTGATCGCCAAAATATGCCACTCATTGAAGGTTTTTTCAAAGGCGCAACCGCGGTGGCCGGAAGTGCCGAATAAAACTTTTTGCGTTGCAATTGCCGGATCGGGTATTTCCGAATAATAAGCGGTAATCAATTTCGGGATATTCACCAAAATCCCGGTTGGAGCAGGCTTTCCAGCCAAAGGACTGATGTTTCTTGTTTGAGATTGTTGATCCATCTTATACATTGGTAGACTTTTCCTTATATCTAATGAACTTCTCTACTATACTATATACCATAACGGCTAGATTATCAGGGAAGGGATTATGGAAAAATTTGAAAATTTTACCGGTGCGCGGAGCTCCGGGCAACGGCCTGCCAACCCATGCGTCATGGTGATTTTTGGAATTACGGGAGATTTAACCAAACGCCTGCTATACCCGGCGCTTTGTAATTTAGGCGCCAAAGGATTATTGGAAGAAAATTTTTTTATCGTCGGCGTAGCCAAAGATAACTACACTACCGAATCTTTTCGCACGCAATTCACTAAAGAGATTGAACAGTTTGTCACGGACCCTGGCGCCAAAGAATTTGGACATCTATTAATAAAACGCATTGAATATATTTCCGGCGCTTTCACCGATGATAAAACGTATGCAGAATTAAAAAATAAACTCGAAGAATTACATGCCCATAAAGCCAGTAAAAACTGCTTATTTTATTTTGCAGCACCTCCGGAATTCATGACCACGATCGCCATGGGATTGAATAAGGCCAAATTGGTCAATGAAAAAGGGCATAATTATTTTCGGCGAATCGTCGTGGAAAAACCCTTTGGACATGACCTTATTTCCGCGCGAAAATTAAATCGCAAATTATTATCGATAGTGGATGAAAAACAAATATTTCGTATCGACCATTATCTGGGTAAAGAAACGGTACAAAATCTGTTGGCGTTTCGATTTTCCAACGGAATTTTTGAACCAATCTGGAATCGCCGCTACATCGATCACGTACAAATTACCGTAGCCGAAACGTTAGGCGTAGAGTTGCGCGGCGGTTATTACGAGCAGGCCGGCGCTTTACGGGACATGGTTTCCAGCCATTTACTGCAAATGCTCAGTTTGATCACGATGGAACCGCCGGTGACATTCTCCGGAGATTATATTCAAAATGAAAAGTCCAAAGCGCTGCGGTCGGTACAGGTTTACACTCAGGAGGAAGTATTACAACAAGCGATACGCGGACAGTATGGAGCCGGGAAAATTAATTCTGCCAATTGCCCGGCTTACAGATCTGAAAAACAAGTCGATCCGGCATCCACAGTGGAAACTTTTGTGGCGTTAAAATTATTATTGAACAATTGGCGCTGGCTGCACGTGCCATTTTATCTGCGCACCGGCAAACGCTTACCGGCCCGTTCAAGCGAGATAGTCATACAGTTTAAATCGGAGCCTGCGATTTTATACGATAACTATGGGAAAAATGTGTTGCCCAATTTATTGCGTATAAAAATCCAACCCGATGAAGGAATTTCTCTGCGTTTTAACGCTAAAATTCCCGGACAAACGTTGCGGCTAGGTCAGGTGGACATGAGTTTTAAATACTGTGATTATTTTGGCATTGAGCCGCAAACAGGCTATGAAACGGTTTTATACGATTGCATGAACGGAGACCATACTTTGTTCGAACGTGCGGAAATGGTGGAAACATCGTGGGCGATTCTGCAACCAATTCTGGAAGTTTGGGGCGCTTTAACACCGCATGATTTCCCTAACTATGCATCAGGAACCTGGGGACCCAAGGCTGCCGACAATTTATTAAAACGGGATGGTCGTTCATGGGTGCTGTAAGTAAAAATAGAATCATTAAAATATTTAACAACGAAAATGATTTATTTTCGACGGCCGCGCAGGATTTTGCAGCGCGCGCTATTGCCGCGATAGCGGCAAAAGATGAATTTAATGTCGTACTTTCAGGAGGCAATACTCCAAAATTATTTTTCGATGCGCTCACCGCAAACTCTGAGTATCGCGATGAGGTCCCATGGCGGAAGATAAAATTTTTTTTCGGTGATGAACGCTACGTTCCCGCGGATGACCCGGGAAACAATTATTACACGGCCAAACAACATTTATTTTCAAAAGTACCTGTGTCTGCGGAAAATATTTTTCCGATCCCGACCGGTTTTGGCGATCCGCAGGATTCTGCCCGAAGTTATGAAGTGACTATCTGTAAAGTTCATTTTGATTTGATTTATCTCGGCCTTGGCGACGACGCTCACACGGCCTCGCTGATGCCGGGCACGGATATCGTTAAAGATTATGCGAAGGGAAAAGCGCCACACCAGCTGGTGGCTGCGCTTTGGGCCCCTCACCAAAAGATGTACCGAATTACGCTCACTCCCTGCGCCATTAATCACTGTGAATGTATCTGTTTTTTGGTGACGGGTGATAATAAAGCTGCCGCGGTATCACAGGTTTTAGAAGGCCCTTTCGATCCCGAACGGTATCCCGCACAGCTCATTCACAGTGCGGAGGAAAAAATTATCTGGTATCTCGATCAGAGCGCCGCAGGCAAGATAGATGCGATATAAAAATTTTATTAACCATCTGTTGCGCTGGCGGGGTTTGAAAAAAAAACAACCGCAGGACCATTTCATTAATGGATCGTCCCTGCCGGAACTGTTTAGCGACGAGCAAATGGAACGGCATGGCCGGAGATTGGCGCAAACGCACCAGGTCACGCAAAAACGTACCGAGGGTGTATTACTGAAACGGCTGGCGGCCGGCAAAGAGATTCTGGTCAAAACCCACCGCATGTTGACCGACGCCGCAGCCGCAAGGCAGCACATCACCCCGGCGGGTGAATGGCTACTCGACAATTTCTATCTGATCGATGAGCAGATCCGCATTATCAAACGCCACCTGCCGAAAGGATATGAGAAAGGTCTGCCGCAATTACGTGGCGGTTTTTTGCAGGGAAATTATCCGCGCGTCTACGATATCGCCTTGCAGATTATTGAACACGGCGATGGGCGATGGGAACCCGACACCCTCAGCCGTTTTATACGCGCCTATCAAAGCGTCACGGAGCTTACTCTCGGCGAGTTATGGGCGTTGCCCATCATGCTGCGTCTGGCGCTGATTGAAAATCTGAGCCGGGTGAGCCGGCAAATTCTCGCCAACTGGAGCGATCATCAGCTGGCGGCGGGCTGGGCTGACCGCATGGTGGAAGTTTCCGTTTCCGATCCCAAAAAGCTGGTTTTGGTCATAGCCGATATGGTCCGCTCCGAACCGCCCATGACCGGCGCCTTTGTCGCCGAATTGACCCGATGTTTACAAAGTGCAGCGTTGGCGCTGCCCATGAGCTGGATTGAACAGAAACTGGCGGAAGAGGGACTGACCATCGAAGCTCTGGTGCAGGCTGAAAACACCCAGCAGGCAGCGAACCAGGCGACGGTCAGCAACAGTATCTCCAGCTTGCGCCGCTTAACCGAAGTAGACTGGCGCGAATTCGTTGAAAAAATGAGCATTGTTGAGGAGATTCTGCGTAACGATCCCGGAGATACTTACCGCCGGATGGATTTCACCACCCGGGACCGTTATCGTCATGTCGTGGAACGTCTGGCGCGCGCCAGCCGCCGGCCTGAGCAGATCGTCGCGGCTACCGCGGTTCATTTAGCGACCACCGCGGCTGAAACCGACGACCCTGTCGATCGCGCCCGCCACACCCACGTTGGTTTTTATCTGATCGACGACGGCCTCCCCCAGCTCCAGCAGGCGCTGGGTTTGCGTCCCTCTCTTTTGGGAAAATGGCGTCAGCAGGGAGGAAAGTTCGCATTATCCGCTTACCTGGGAGCGATTATCCTGATCACCGCCGGTTTCACCGCCGCTATATTATTCAAAGTCGGTGACACTCCGATCAGGGCAGTGTGGCTGGTGTTACTGGGAATTGTTCTGTTGCTGTGCATCAGCCAGCCGGCGGTTGCGCTGGTGAACTGGTTGGCGACATTATGGTCTAAACCCCACCCGCTGCCGAAAATGGATTTTACCCACGGAATCCCCGCCGAATTCCGCACCCTGGTGGTCGTGCCGACCATCATCAGCGATATGGCCGGCATTGAATCACAGGTGGAGGCGCTGGAGGTCCGTTTTCTCGGCAACCGCGACAATCATCTGCATTTCGCCTTATTGACCGATTTTAACGACGCCCCACAGGAAGTTATGCCCGAAGACGCCGCGCTGCTTGCCCTGGTGCAGGAAAAAATTTCAGAACTTGGCAGACGTTATCGACGCAAAAGTGGGGAGGAGGATATTTTCTTTCTTCTGCATCGCCCCCGGCGCTGGAATGAACGGGAACAAAAATGGATGGGCTACGAACGCAAGCGCGGCAAGTTAAACGATCTGAACGCCTTGCTCAGGGAGAATGACCAAAGCAGATTTTCGCTGATTGTAGGACGTAGCGAAGTGCTTGCCGGCGTCAGGTTTGTGATCACTTTAGACTGTGATACCCAGTTGCCGCGGGAGTCGGCCCGTCAATACATTGGCGCCATGGCGCATCCCCTGAATCTGCCGAAATACGACGCTGAAAAACAGCGGGTGGTAGCGGGTTACGGCATTCTGCAACCACGGATCGCCGAAGCCCTGCCCAGCCCGGGGCCGACCCGTTATGTGTGGCTGTGCGGTACCGAATTGGGGATTGACCCTTATACCCGGACTGTCTCCAACGTTTATCAGGATTTATTTAACGAAGGCTCGTTCACCGGTAAAGGCATTTATGATGTGGCGCTGTTCCATAATGTGCTGGACCAACGTTTCCCGGAAAATCAGATCCTTAGCCATGATTTGCTGGAAGGCTGTTATCTGCGGTCCGGTTTTTTAAGCGATGTGCCGCTGTATGAAAATTCTCCGGGTGATTATCTCACCGACGTCAAGCGCCGTCACCGGTGGATCCGCGGTGACTGGCAGATCGCGAGCTGGGGGTGGCGTAAAGGACTCAATGGCCTCTCGAAATGGAAAATCTTTGACAATTTGCGGCGCAGCCTTGCGCCGATAGCCCTGGTCATTCTGCTCATACTGGTCTGGACGGTATTGCCCGGGACCTGGTTCTGGTTTGGCATTATTCTCGCATTGTTATTATTACCGGAAGTTCTTGCAACCCTGCTGGAACTGGCGCGCAAACCGGATGACATGCGCTTCAGCCAGCACGTAACCGGGATGACCGAGGTCATGCAGCGGCGTTGTTGTCAGCTTCTGTTGTACCTCGCTTGTCTGGCGCACGAGGCCTGGTACAGTCTGGACGCCATCGCGCGCACGGCCTGGCGTCTGCTGATTTCCCGCCGCCGCCTGCTGGAATGGACTCCGTCAACCCAAATCGATCATGATTTTCACGGTAAGCCGATCGAGTGGATCGCCATAATGTGGCCCGGCCCCGTGCTCGCGGTCATCATGGCGGCCGTTTTATTATTCGATCACCGTCTGGGGACGCTGTTACTGTCGGCTCTTTTGCTGGCGCTGTGGTTTGTGTCGCCGCTGCTGGCCCGCCGGCTGAGTCAGCCTTTCAGGCATCCGGAACCCAAACTGGACTCAACCCAGTTCCGTTTTTTACACCGCATGGCCCGAAAGACCTGGGGATATTTTGACGCCTTTGTGACGGCGGCCGATCACTGGTTACCCCCGGATAATTATCAGGAAGCGCCTCGCGAAGTGCTTTGCCATCGCACCTCGCCGACCAATATGGGCCTGGCGCTGCTGGCGAATCTGAGCGCCTACGATTTCGGTTACATCAATAACAGCCAGTTGTTGCAGCGCACCTCGGATACGTTAAAAACCATGGCTGCGCTCGAACGCTACCGGGGGCATTTTTATAACTGGTACGATACCCAAACCCTCGAAGCGCTACAGCCGCGCTATGTCTCCACGGTGGATGGGGGCAACCTGGCGGGGCATCTGCTAACCCTGCGCCAGGGTCTGCTGGCGCTGGCGGACGAGCCTTTGCTCCGCACGGCTTATCTCGACGGGCTGGAGGATACGCTGGATGTGCTTCTCGAATACGCGATGGGGGATCGCAAGGGGGAGAATCGCGATTCTCCCCCTTCATTCCGAGCAATCGGCTCCGCCGATGCGCAGGATATAAACAGGAAGCCATTGCCGCTGTACTCAGCGGGAATGGCTACAGCTAATGATCCGCAGCACGCGATCTTCAGTCAGTTCCGGCAATTGCTGCATGAGTCACGAACGGCGTTCACGACGTGGGCGGGAGCTTTAATTTACAGCGAAAAACTGTGCGATACGGCGGATCACATCGCGAACACTTTTATGCACGAGTGGCCCCAAAAATTATTATTGCAGTGCCACGCGTTGCGGGATGAACTAAAACTGTTTAGCGGGGCGTCATCGGCTCTTGCGCCAAACGCCACCCTGCGTGATGTCGCGCCGCTGCTGCCGGAAGCCGCGGCGCGAATGACACTCGCGGAAACTCTGGCCGGTCAGGCGTTTGAACTGGCCCAGATGGATGTCAGTTTTCTCTACAACGGCGCCAACCGCCTGATGACTATTGGCTTTAATGTCGAAAAACAGCAACGAGACCATGGTGATTATGATTTACTGTCTTCGGAAGCGAGGCTGGCCAGCTTTGTCGCCATCGCCCAGGGCCAGGTCCCGCAGGAAAACTGGTTTGCATTGGGACGTTTACAGGTGATGAGCCGGCGCGGGCAGCCGGTGATGATGTCCTGGAGCGGCTCGATGTTTGAATATCTGATGCCGCTGCTGGTCATGCCTTCCTACCCGGGCACTCTGCTGGATCAGGTGTGCCGGTCGGCGGTTAGCCGGCATATTGAATACGGCCGGCAGCGCGGAGTGCCTTGGGGGGTTTCCGAATCCGGTTTTCACGCGGTCGATGTCCATTCCATTTATCAATACCGGGCCTTTGGGGTGCCGGAATTGGGATTCAAGCGGGGGCTGGAAGAAGATCTGGTGGTCGCGCCGTATGCGACTGTTATGGCTCTTATGGTGGAACCGGAGGCGGCCTGTCTTAATTTACAGCGGCTGGAAGCCGAAGGCGCAGTGGGGCGATTTGGCTTTTATGAGGCGATCGACTTCACTCCCTCGCGCCTCCCGCGCAACCGCTCGCACATGCTGGTGCGTTCATTCATGGTCCATCATGAGGGCATGAGTCTGCTGGCATTTTCCTATTTATTGCACGACCAGCCCATGCAGCGCCGTTTTGCGGCGGACCCGCTGTTCCAGTCTACACTTTTGCTATTGCAGGAACGCATTCCCAAACCGGTCGCCGCCTATTTTCAAATGCCCAAATCTTATGGCGCCGTTGCGACCACTCCCAGTCATCCCGAACCGTCGACACGGGTATTCCATACCCCCAATACCCGCAATCCACAGGTGCAGCTTTTATCCAATGGCCGTTACCATGTCATGCTCACCCAGGCGGGTGGTGGCTATAGCCGCTGGAAAGATATCGCCATTACCCGCTGGCGGGAAGACGCCACCTGCGACAACTGGGGATTGTTTGGTTATATGCGCGATGTGAAAACCGGCGCTTTCTGGTCTACCAGCTTTCAGCCCACCAGCGCGCCGGTGAAGAATTTTAAGGGCGGCGTTTTCCGAAGCGCACGCCGAATTCAACCGTACCGAGATGAGAAATTGAAACCCACACCGAAGTCGTAGTCTCGCCGGAAGACGATATCGAACTGCGCCGTACCCGCATCCGCAATCTTTCCAGCAGCCGCCGCGTCATTGAATTCACCAGTTATGGCGAAGTGGTGTTGGCGCCGCAGAGCGATGACCAGGCGCAGCCGGCATTCAGCAATTTATTTGTGGAAACCGAACTATTGCCTGAGCGCCAGGCTATTTTGGTCACACGGCGCCCGCGCAGCGAGGATCAGGCTTCGCCTTGGATGTGTCACATGCTGAATGTCTACAGCGAAAGATCCTGGCACATTTCTTTTGAAACCAGCCGCTCTCATTTTGTTGGGCGTGGCCGCACCCGGCGGAGCCGTTAGCGATGACTGAAACCGGGTGATCTCTCCAACACGGCCGGTACGGTGCTGGATCCCATCGTCGCCATCCGCTGCCGGGTGACGCTGGACCCGGGCGCGGTCATCACCCTCGATCTCATCACCGGCGTCACCGATACCCGTGACCATTGTCTGGCCCTGGTGGAAAAATATCACGACCGTCATCTGGCCGACCGTATTTTCGGACTGAGCTGGACGCACAGCCAGATCCTGTTGCATCAGCTCGACATCACGGAAGCCGAAGCCCAACTGTATGGCAAACTGGCCGGAGCGATCATCTACGCCAATCGGGCGCGCCGGGCTGAGCCGGGTATTATTGCCAGCAATCGCAATGGCCAATCGAAGTTATGGGGCTATTCGATTTCCGGAGATTTACCCATTGTCTTGCTGCATATCAGCGATGCCGCCAATATTGAAATAGTGCGGCAACTTGTCCAGGCGCAGGCGTACTGGCGGCGAAAAGGTTTGATCGTTGATCTGGTGATCTTGAATGAAGAAACATCCGGTTACCGGCAAACCTTGCAGGAACAAGTGATGAGTTTGATCAATACCCGCACCGCGACGACCGCCGAGCACGCCGGCGGTATTTTTGTGCAGGATCGCTGAACAGGTGCCGCCGGAAGATCGTATTCTTTTGCAATCGGTGGCGCGGGTAGTGCTTTCCGATAAACACGGCGCCCTGAAGGAACAACTAAACCGCCGTTCGTTGACGCAGTCGGCGATGCCGCGCGCTCAGAAGTCAGTAAACCCCGGCGCTATACCGCTCCCCAGAAATTGCCGGTCCCGCACGATCTGCACTTTTTTAATGGCCTAGGCGGATTTATGCCGGACGGCGATGAATATATGATTGGGTTGGCGGAAGGGAAACCCACGCCTGCGCCTTGGGTCAATGTCTTCGCCAATCCAGATTTTGGAACGTTGGTTTCCGAAAGTGGCCAGGCGTATACCTGGATTGAAAACGCCCACGAATTTCGCCTGACGCCCTGGGAAAATGACCCAGTGCAGGATTCGGCCGGAGAAGCATTTTATTTACGTGATGATGAAACCGGGCAATTCTGGTCAGCGGCGGCGTTGCCCGTGCCGCGGTAGCGGTGATTATCGGACTCGCCATGGTTTTGGTTACAGTGTATTTGAGCATCTCGAAGACGGCATTTATTCTGAAATGTGGATGTCTGTCGCGCTGGATGCGCCTGTTAAATTTATTATTTTAAAAATTCGTAATGATTCCCACGCGGCGCCGCCGGTTATCCGCGACCGGTTATGTCGAATGGGTATTGGGCGATTTGCGCACCAAGAACGCCATGCATGTGATCACCGATCTTTCCCGCAGCGGCGCGCTGCTGGCGCAAAATCATTACAACACCGAATTTGGCGAGCGGACCGCTTTTTTTGATGCGGCCACTTCCCGTCTGGGATTGAACGGCAGGACAGTCACCGGCAGCCGCGCTGAATTTCTTGGCCGCAACCGCACGCGGCAACGCCCGGCCGCGCTGGAGCGTACTCGGTTATCGGGGCGCGTCGGCGCCGGACTCGATCCCTGCGGAGCCATTCAATTGGCGTTTGATTTGGGGGAAGGACAATCGCGCGAGATCGTGTTCATTCTAGGCGCAGGCAAAAATCCCGAGGAAGCGGAGGCTTTAGTGCAGCGTTATCGTGGATCCGCCGCCGCCGCCGATGCGTTACAGGCGGCACGGCAGTATTGGCGCGGTGTTCTCAGTGTGGTGCGGGTGGAGACACCGGATCCGGCGGTGAATCTGCTAGCCAACGGCTGGCTGCTGTATCAGGTTCTGTCCAGCCGGTTATGGGGACGGAGTGGTTATTATCAATCATGCGGGCGCGTTTGGTTTTCGCGATCAGCTTGCAGGATGTGATGGCGCTGGTCCATGCCAGACCTGATTTATTGCGTGCGCAGTTATTATTGTGCGCATCGCGCCAGTTTACAGAAGGTGATGTGCAGCATTGGTGGCATCCGCCGCAGGGCCGTGGCGTGCGCACGCGCTGTTCGGATGATTTTTTGTGGCTGCCGTTTGCGATTTGCCGTTATGTGGAAACCAGCGGCGATATGGACTGTGCTGGATGAACAGATTCATTTTTTGCAGGGACGTCCGTTAAAGGAAGGATGAAGAATCTTACTATGAATTGCCCGTTATTTCGGAGCGAGCACGCCAGTCTTTATCAACATGGCGTGCGCGCCATTATGCATGGTTTGCGATTTGGCGAACATGGTTTGCCGCTGATGGGATCGGGTGACTGGAATGACGGGATGAATCTGGTCGGCATCCATGGCCGCGGCGAGAGTGTCTGGTTAGGCTTTTTTCTGTATACCGTGCTGAAACAATTTGCGGTTTTGGCGCGCCGTTATGGTGATGAGCATTTTCGCGGAGCGCTGTGAAGCCGGAAAGTATTTAGTTGCAACAAAATCTGGAGCAAAATGGCTGGGATGGTGAATGGTACCGCCGGGCCTATTTTGATGATGGCACGCCGTTGGGTTCGGCCAATAATGACGAATGCCGCATTGATTCCATTGCCCAGAGCTGGTCGGTACTTTCAGGTGCGGGCGAACCGGCACGTGTTAAACAGGCGATGGCGTGCGCTAAACCGTTATTTGGTTCGTCCCGCCGATAAGCTGATTGCATTGCTTGATCCGCCGTTTAATAGTTCCGACGCTCAATCCGGGTTATATCAAGGGTTATGTTCCTGGTATTCGTGAAAATGGCGGGCAATATACTCACGCGGCTGTTTGGGCGGTGATGGCGTTTGCTGAATTGGGGGAATACGATCTCGCCTGGAAGCTTTTCAATATGATTAATCCGATCAATCATGGCCGGACTCAGGCGGAAATCGAAGTCTATAAAATTGAACCCTATGTGACGGCGGGGATGTTTACAGCGTGGCGCCCCATATCGGCAGCGGCGGCTGGAGCTGGTATACGGGTTCCGCGGGGTGGATGTATCGTCTGGCGTTGGAGTCGCTATTGGGAATTCATCTGGAGGAGGGAAAGCAGCTGCGCCTGACTCCTCATCTGCCCGCGGATTGGAATAATATCACCGTGGATTACCGGTTTGGTGAAACCCTGTACCGTATTGCCGTCAGCCGTGCCGCGATCGGCGGTGTGGAGCTGGATGGCCTTCCTCTCGAAAACAATATTATCCTGCTCCAGGACGATCGCCAACCGCATCAGGTGGTGGTGAAGGCGCCTGGTTCGCAAACTTGAGCCATGTCTGAGATCTGTAAACCCCTTATTTATCCTGGTGCAGGACGATCGCAGCCTCATCAAAGGGCATTGTCAGCCAGGCGTCAATTGCTCGAATTTTACACTGAAAAAATACGGTATTGCCAGTCCTAATTAGACCTTTTAAAATAAGATATAAAAATTATTTAATACGATATTTATGTTAAAATGTTTTTTCTATTAATGTGAAGTAATATTAACCTTGAAAAGATTGGCATGAAATAATTAAATCTGTAAACTATGTTAATAGTTTTACCTAAGGAAGATAATAGAAATGCAACTAAAAAAATTCAAGTTAAATATCCGGGTGAAGCACCTGATAAGGAGTACAATACAACCAGGCAAGATTAGGGAGGAAGAAACACAAATGCATAGTCAAATAAAACAATTGAGTGAAAAATATGATGCAGATATTTATCTGTATTATGGGGGTATACTCAGAGATCCGGCCAGTTTTTTGATTGATAATTATAAAAAAAGATATCATGATAATGCTGTCTTAATTTTGATTACTCTAGGAGGAGATCCTGACGCTGCATATAAAATTGTTAAATATTTTCATCATAAATATGCTAATTTAAAATTAATTGTGAGCGGTTTTTGTAAAAGCGCGGGTAGTCTTATAGCCTTAGGTGCAGATGAAATTATTATGGGGCCTGATGGGGAGTTGGGACCGTTAGATATACAACAAGGTAAAAATGACGAATTGGGAGAATTAACTTCAGGTCTTAATATTCCAATGGCACTTGAAAGCTTAACAAATCGAGCACTTGCTGCTTTTCGTGAATATTTGATTGATATTCGCGAAGGAAGTAACCAGCAGGTCACTACAAAAACAGCAGCAGACGTAGCTGTTAATTTAAGTGTTGGTTTATATGGGAAAATTTTTAAAAAAATTGATCCAAATGCTTTGGGTGAAATAGAACGAGCAATTAAAATTGCTCATAATTATGCCTTGAGGATACAAAAAGGAAACTTGAAAGAAGATTGTGTTGAAAATTTAGTATATACTTATCCATCACATAGTTTTGTCATAGATTATGATGAAGCTCAAAATTTATTCAAGGATGTAAAAAAATTTGAGAAAGAAGAACTGGATTTTTTCGAAATTTTTCCTAGTCTCCTTGAGGATTTAGAACGTCGTTCTTGTTTTTACTCAAAATCAGAAATGAACGTAATGATAGCTAACCTTAATGAGGTGTACCATGAAGGAATTGAAAATGTTAAAACCGCGGGATTACACGGAAATAATAAACAAAATATCGAAACAGCAGCTACGGAAAAAAATAGAGGCATCCAACAAAGCGCATAAGGAAAGAAAAGAAAAGATGGGATACGGCAATTTTAATTACTATGCTTTTAAAGCTAAGTAATCGAATAATAAAATAAAAGTATTCATTTCAGAGGCCCTCAGTCGTGCTGCAGCCGCCAGTGTGGCGCTGGACGGCGTTCTATTCAATATGAGTTATCTGCCTGCGCGACAAGCATCAAAATTATTTTGTTATGAACAAAAGGTGTTTGTCATTCCGCATGGCGAGAGATCTATACCCTGGATGAGGAAAGAAAAATGTCATTTGAAATAGCACAAGATTTTGGAATAAAAGTCCAGGAAATATATAGTGAATATGGTTATACGCTAATCCATGTACCCTGCGTATCACCCGAAGAACGCGCTCAGTTTATTATTGAGCGATTAAATTAACAGAATGGTTGAAAATGTCAAAAATGAAAAAATTGGTTGTTCTATCCGGATGCTCTGGAGGCGGGAAATCAACGCTACTATCCGAATTAAGTTATCAAGGATACGTAGTTAGGGAAGAAGTATGTAGAGAAATTATCAAAGAATACGGTGATCTCGACCCATTGGCTCGCGGTGAAATGATCATTACAAGGTCAATAGCTACTTATCATCAAGCAGAAAAAATGAAGGCTGTTAAAGATGATATTATTTTCTTTGATCGTAGTTTTTTGGAAGTTGTTAGTTATTTTCAATCCATAGATATACATAAATATGATTACTTAATTAATGAGTTAAGATTTTATCATTCGATATTCTTAACACCACCGTGGAAAGAAATTTTTAGCCAAGATGATGAAAGGAAGCATTCATTTCAGGATGCAGTAAAAGAATATGATCAGATAATAAAATTTTATCCTAAACACGGGTATGACATGATTGAGCTTCCTAAAGTAAGTGTGAAAGAACGAGCGGAATATATTTTATCTCTCTTAATTTGATTTTGAGAACGAACTGTCATCAAGATTTATTTATGATTACATTTCCAAAAGATTTACAAAAACAAATAAGCAGCAATTCCGCAGGGACGTCCGTTAAAGGAAGGTGAGGAATCTTACTATGAATTGCCCGTTATTTCGGACGAGCGCGCCAGTCTTTATCACCATGGCGTGCGCGCCATCATCCACGGTTTGCGATTTGGCGAACGGGGTTTGCCATTGATGGGATCGGGGGACTGGAACGACGGCATGAATCTGGTAGGCATCCATGGCCGCGGCGAGAGTGTCTGGTTAGGCTTTTTTCTCTATACCATACTGAAAAATTTCGCGGTTTTGGCGCGCCGTTACGGTGACGGCATTTTCGCGCAGCGCTGTGAAGCCGAGAGTGATTTGTTGCAAAAAAATCTGGAGCAAAACGCCTGGGACGGCGACTGGTACCGCCGGGCCTGGTTCGATGATGGTACGCCGTTGGGTTCGGCCAATAATGACGAATGCCGCATTGATTCCATTGCCCAGAGCTGGTCGGTGCTTTCCGGCGCCGGCGAACCCGGACGGGTTAAACGGGCGATGGCGTCGCTAAACCGCTATCTGGTTCGTCCCGCCGATAAGCTGATTGCATTGCTCGATCCGCCGTTCAATAGTTCCGCGCTCAATCCGGGATATATCAAGGGATATGTTCCGGGCATCCGCGAAAACGGCGGCCAGTATACTCACGCGGCTGTTTGGGCGGTGATGGCGTTTGCTGAACTGGGGGAATACGATCTCGCCTGGAAGCTTTTCAATATGATTAATCCGGTCAATCATGGCCGGACTCAGGCGGAAATCGGGGTCTATAAAATTGAACCGTATGTGACGGCGGGGGATGTCTACAGCGTGGCTCCCCATACCGGCAGCGGCGGCTGGAGCTGGTATACAGGGTCCGCGGGGTGGATGTACCGGCTGGCGTTGGAGTCGCTGCTGGGAATACATTTGGAGGAGGGGCGTAAGCTGCGCCTGACTCCCCATCTGCCTGAGGACTGGGATAACGTCACCGTGGATTACCGCTTTGGCGAAACCCTGTACCGCATTGCCGTCAGCCGTGCCGCGATCGGCGGTGTGGAGCTGGATGGCCTTCCTCTCGAAAACAATATTATCCTGCTCCAGGACGATCGCCAGCCGCATCAGGTGGTGGTGAAGAGCAGCAATTTCCGCTGAGTACAGCGAAAATTGCCTTCGTCCTGCTCAGGGATTGCCCAAAAAAAAGGAATCATTTATCCTCTACTCTATATATATTAGAATTTAGCGAGGAAACCATGAAAGTAATAGAAATATGTATAGTACATAAAAAAAAGGGCAATTTTCCATTAGTTCTGGAAGTCTCCGAAAATATGACATTTAAGCAGTTAGTGATGGAAAACTTCGACTCATCATTACTTTCGAGCTTTAATTTTGATATTAATAAAACTTTGAAGCAAATAGGTGATGTTAAAAATATTTTTTCCAAACCGATTCCATCCTCTAAGCTAAAACGGTATCTTTTATTACATCTGTGGGCAGAACTAGGGGAGGAAGAAGATATAGAATCACTGGAAGAGGTATGCGCAGCGTACCTTGCGAAGCAGAGAAGACCTTATGTAGATAGATTGAACGTTGGAAAGCTGCATCTTCTGGCGAAAATAGATGCTTTGGAGGAAGAGGAGATAGATGAGTGCCTGGAACAACTTGATCTTCCATCTGACGATTTTTTAAAATTTAGTAAATACCGGACAAGGAGAGCAAGGCCTTTACATGTAGGCGCCTATCATAACAGTAATCTTGTGCATCTATTGGAAGCAAAAGCACAGGTCATGGAATGACTCCCCTGATTCTGGCTGTTAGGGAAGATTCCACACCATCTGTAAAATTTTTAATTGAAAGAAAAGCAGATTTACAGGCTCAAGATGAAAAAGGATGCACTGTACTGCATTATGCGGCAAAGAAAAAGAATGATGCGTTATTTTTACAGTTATTCAAAGCCGGTGCAAATCTGAATATACAAAATTTTGCAATTCGATTTCCTGTAGAGTTAACAGGTTATAAGGGCAGAAAAGAAGAGGATAAATTAATCAAAGTTTTTCAACATTTCTTTATCAATCCTCTGTTTTTGGAATTTATTCGGCTTCTATTATCCATGAGCAATGACTTACTGAATATTATTAGCGAGTACGTCTGTTTAGAAAAAGACGATTGGGAGTCGCTTATAAAATTTAAAAATTACCAAAATTTGATAAAAATATTAAACGATCTGAAACAGGCGGCTTTAAAAAATCAGCAAAATAATTTATTAATAAAAGTACCATTACCCTTGAGTTTTAATACTCCTGAAACAGAATTTTTTCAAATTTTAATGAGGTGTATTTTAGATAAGGTGCCTGTTGAATATACTCATAACAATGAAAACCTGTTTGCTAAAATTGACGAAAAACCTGCTCATAATGTCAGTAAATATCTTTTTAATAATCCGGATCTGGGAAAAATCACTCTTTCTAATACTGATTTGGATATATGTTATCAGCTTATACGAGATGATCCAGGCCTCAAAAAATACTACCCGGAGGTTATCCAGAGAATACCAAATAATTTTGAAAGTGCGGAGGATGAATACGGTTTTGATAAGAACACGTTACATTTATCGGAAAAAATAGCGATTTTTTGTTATACGATAGCTACATTTCCCAGAGTGATCAATCTTTTTTTAAAAACGGATGGGAAGTTGATACCGTCTCTTTGTCCAACGATTTTTTTAATAATAAAGCTGATCTGGGATGCTCTTCTTAAACTGCCTTTTAGAAAAGAAGATGAAGAAGTAATCAGATTTTTTAGCTATGATGATTCAAAAAATATGGCAGATTTAAATACAACGGGCATTCACTTTGAGAAAGGTTTCTGGAGTTCTATGAGAATGAGTCAAATCATTAAAGGAACGTCAGCCGGACACTATGAAAATAGCATTAGTGTTTGCTTGATTGTGAATAGGGCACGTCAAGGAAAATATATTGCTCCTTATTCTATATTTAAAAATGAAGAAGAAGTTTTATTTCTTCCTGGCACGAAATTTCGTCTAAAGGGTGGCGGAACAGCGCAAGGCCGAAAATTTTACCTCCTGGAAGCACTGCCACGAAACGAAGACGATTTAGAAGGATACCTGGAAAATGAATTAAAATTAGATCAAGGTTTGCCTAAATCTAACGGCGTCGTAACAGAATGCATTTCAAAAACGCTATTCCCGGTTCCACCTACTCAAATGTCAGTAGTAAAGCAGGAAAATTCAAGCTCAGGCTCAAATGAATCAACCGTACAAAGTTTCTGGTAAAAAATTCATTGCAGGGCGATATCCCCGTCAGGTGGAGGTGAAATGCTTAAAGAAGGAGTTTTTTCTTCGTTAAATTGAAAATTTAAATATTGATAGCGACCGATTTGGTAACCCAGGTGAGAATCAAAAATGTAAACTCCATGTTTATGAGTCGCGAGCCATTTTTTTTGATCATCAGGGGAAAAAAGAACGTCTATATCCTTTGGAAGAGAACCAAAAAAATTTAAATTTTGATATCCGCATAGGTGACCAAATTGCACAATGTCGTATCCTTGCAATTGTAACTGGTGCATTTTTTTAGATAAGGCGATTAAATTTCTCTGATACTGTTCTTTATGAGAGAAGTACAAAGTAATAAAATAAATGCTCATTCCCAAACAACACAGTGTGCAAAATACGGTTAATCGCGTTAAATTTCGCGTTGTAAAATAATTAGCTATTAGGATCGCTATGAATGGATAAACAGGTATTAAATAACGGTTAGACTGCCTGGCAATAACCATAGAAAAAAATAATAACACAAAAATTATTTGAGCGATAAGTACGACCGATTTTTTATCAAAATTCGGTTTTAAAAATTTAATGAAAAAAACAGCCAGAGAAAAATTCACCAATAATGTAGTCCACAGGGTCATTTCAAAATGTAAAGAGACTCGATTCGCCACTTGTCCAAACAGGACATAGTGTACTGCCAGATATCCCAAATCATAATAAATAAATACCAGCCACAATAAGGGGATTATCAAAGAGGTGACAAAGAAAATCGGCAAGGCTAAAAATGCTTTTTTATTAAAATCTATATCTAACAGAATTGGAAAAAAAATAATGATTGGAGAGAAATAAATAAAACTAACCATCCCTTTAGAAAAAATGGAAAGTCCAAAAGACAGTCCGGATAAAATTAACCAGAAAAAATTCGCATTGAATTTTAAATATTTTGCATAAAAGATCAGGGAAAAGAGACCAAAAAGTATCACTAATCCATCCCAGCGAACTCTTCCTGAATATTCAGGCCAATATAAATTACAAAGAAGAATGATAACAGCTATTAATCCAATATTTTTATTTTCAGGAAAAATGATGCAGGTTAATCGATATGTCAGTATCAAATTAATTGAAGCAATTATATAAACAACTATTCTCGGCCAGAATTCACTGACACCGAATAAGCGCCATCCTGCCAAAATTGGCCAATAAAGAATGGGCGTTTTCTCCAAATCGGTGACATTTGCATCCCAAAGAGTATTTAGCCACGCATGGGCTTTAAACATGTTCCAGGCAACTCCCATATAATGTAATTCATCAATCTGTTCAAGAGGCACGAAGAAAATGAAGCTAATAGCCATTAATACCCAAAGAAAAGTTAAAATGACTGGCAAGTTTTTGATTTTTGGGGATCGCAACACTTAAACCTCTCAATTCTCTCGAAAAAAAATAGCAGGCAGACACGATTTACCTTAACAGATCAATTTTTTAGGATCAAATTCCTGCCGGAAGGTGCTAGTTAAACATGAGTTTTAGTATTATGTCTACCATATGAACATGGATCTTAATTTTTCATTAATAATTCTCAGGTATAAACAGCACATAAATGCGGAGTGCTGTATCTCACGCGGGTTATAAGAATAAAAAATAATAAAGAGAGAAAATATATGTCGCGACCGAAAATTGAAGAAAAGGTGCCCACCCCTTCCCAGACGAAGATGGTCAAAGTCATTAAATCGGATAGCAAAGACGAAAATAAACCTTCTTATATCGAAATTGAAGGCAAAATGAGGCTGCGAATTGAGCATGTATTAAAAATTCATGGCCAAGACAATAAAAGATATCTCGGTGGAATCAGCAAGTTAAAAAAATGTTTCGACGCAAAATCCAACACTGGGGACCCTGTCTGTGCAATTAAAATATTTGATAATAAAGAATATAATGATCGGGTCAGAAACGCTGAAAATGAAGCGAAGTATAGTCACTTATTAGGACGGGAGTCGTACTGGGGCATTATGAATAACAAATGCTATGTCACCATACCATGGATGAAAGGTATGAACATGCATGACTATGCCAAACATTTACAAAAACACGCAGAGGATTCCAAATACGTACTACCGTTTAAAAAACCTGATGTTTATACCCGGTTGAAAATGTTCATGAATTATCTGACGCAGGCAAAAATATTTCATGATCTGGGATTGATACTGGGAGACCCCAAATCAGGGAATGCTATGGTGGATACAGACAAAGAGACCATTGAAATGGTAGATTTTGACGCGGTACATCCTATTGGCACTGCCGGAACAGCCTATACCCGTGCGTATTTACCGCCTAACCTGATTACCAGATCGTCCGGAATACGCGCAGCGTACACTCAGGCCGATGATATTTATATTTTTGGCCTCATGCTGGCGGAACTGTTCCCGGAAATTTTTAATGTCACCTATACCGGGGGTAAACCCACCCGGATAACCGAGATTACTCCGGAACCCAAGTCCCGTCGTAGTCTGAATTATCTGGTTTCCTACATGACAGATGACGAGCCCGATTGTCGGTGTAACATCAATGAATGTGTAGTGATGATTAATCTGTTGTTAGAAGTGCATGCTCCCCGTGATGTACCTGAAGCTAAAGGTAAGGATCAATTACCCTCTTCCAGTGGTGTACCTGAAGCTAAGTATCAATTACCCTTGCCTACCGGCTGGGAACATAAATTTGAGGCATTACTGAAAGAAATAATTTCACAGAAAAGTGAAGATGTTTCTAGTGACAGCGACGACCAAACTCTGACGAATCTCCTTTACCAGGCTTTTCCTCAAACGCTCAATCAGCTTTGGCTGGATAGTGAAGATGAGGATTTCGTACCATTAAAAATGGCCCTAAGGCATGGGCACATGGATATCCTTGAATTTTCGTTTAAATATTTTTTAGAAGCAGCCGATTATAAGCAGGTTAATGAAATATTAAAAAGTGATTTCTCAAAGCCGTTGCTCAATAAAAAATTGGTGGGGGATCGATTACCCCTGGTTATCGCCCATGAGCTTAAAGAAGATAAAAATGGAAATAAAGAAAGAATAATCGACGCCTTACTGAAAAAAGGCGCTTTACTGGAAGAGGGTATCGATTTAACTATCTGCGACGAACAGGCCCTAACGAGTCACCTTTATGATGCCTTGCAAATTTTAGACCTGGAGAAGATTAAAAAAATCGCGGGAACCAACCCAAAAATTTTAAATAATCTCTTGCCAAATGGACTTTCACCGGTGCAGACAATCGCTTCATTTAAAACAACCTCAAGAGAAGTTCAGTTAGAAATAATGATATTCCTTTTAAAAAAGCATCAGGCGCCAAATTTACAAATTGATGTGACCTGTCCCCGGTTTCGGGAAGTTTTACATGAAAAATTTTGGTCAGTGCTAATATCAGGAGATCAGGATACAGCGATTCTATTATTGGATCATTTCAACAATTTAATTAAATTACAGCATCGGGGATCAAATCATGAATCCAGTATCCTCATGATGGCGGCCTATTATAATCAAAAAGAAGTCGTCCAATATTTAATAGATAAAAAAGTGGATGTTTTTGAATTAAATCTTAAAGACGAAACCGCGGAAGATATTTTAAGGAAAGAAAAACCAGAACATATAGAAATGATCGAAATTTTAAAAGATGCTGCTTTTCTCCAGGTGCTGGAAAATCAGGATTATTACAATTTTTCTCTGATTTTTAAAAAACAGAAAGTTAAAAATATAAAATTTAAAGATGGCCGTACTCCGCTGACTAAAATTCTGGATTGTAAAATCATCACTAAAAATGGAGTAGATATAGTGAATGAATTATTGAATGAGAATGTCGATAATCTTTTCAATAGTGATGGTCATGGAACATTTCCTTTAGAAATTATTAACGTTCATAAAAGCCTGATTCCGGTTGTCAAAAATCACCTGGAACCCAGAGCAAATGGACTTGGTATGAATGTCGAAGATTTTTTTGAAAAAAAAGATAGTTATAAAATTTTAAAAGAAAAATTTGATTTAAAGAAACAGGAAATCATGGAGAAATTGAATTATTATAAAAAAAAATTAATGATTCTCAAAGAAATGGATTCTAAATCAGAGAGCGACACATCTATTTTATTAAAAATTTTAGAGGACTATGAATATAAATCTGAAAAAGTCACACTTAATTCAATCCAGGCGCTGACAAGTTGTGATTTTTTAATACATATGGATTACCAGTTTCGGCAAATAGTGACCGTAAACCTGGAACCATTTTTTTCAGGAAAAAACCATTGTAACCCTGTGGTAAATACGCCTACTGTTGCAGGCAATTCAGCGACCCTGTTTGGAAATAATTTCTCAAAAAATGATGAAGAATTTATAAAAAAATTGATTGCGGATGTCAGCAGTAATAAAGAGAAGGAAGTGGTGTCAGGTGAACCCCGGTTCAGCCACAGCTCCAATACCTGAGTTATTCAAAACGATTTGGTTTTTGATATTAGTATACCGAAAAACATAAAACGTGCTATAATGGCGCCATTATAGTTACAGATGTAGAGCGAATTATGCAAAACGATGTTAAATTAAAGGTAGAATCCCTTCTTCAACCTAATAAAATAGTTATTTCCGTGGGTCAGGCATTATTAATTGCTATGGACGACACGCGAGACCCCGCTCAATTGGACCATCTGTCCCGTTTGTACTTATGTGGTACCGGGTTGTCACGTAATCAAGATCAAAAAATCAGCAGCGAAGAAGCCATTAACCAAATAATTGAAAAAGTCCAAATCGATAGCAATTATATAGTTTCGAAAGATTTTGAAGTCACTAATACTGACCCCAGTCGTCCCTATTTTGAGACTCATCTGGCATTAGCAATTTTAAAATATAATATTGAAAAAATTAATTTAAACGAATTGCACAGGCTTCACGATGACTTATATGAACAACTTCCAAACGATCTAAAAGAGGAATGCGCCGAGATTTTTGAAAAGAATAATTTATACGCTAATTCCGTTGCATCCATTAATGTTTCAGAACTGATCCATTCAATTGAAAAAATTGAAACTCACTTTTATTTCCAGCAACCTGAGTTTTCTAAAGAAAACCGAATGAAAATAGGTATGTTAATCAAGATTTCTCATGTCGCCAGATTATTCCTAATGGCTAAGTTTGATGAATTACCTTTACCTGACATTTTCCTTAAAAGTGGTTTTGATGAGTTACATAAAGGGGAGCTTCCTAAAGAAGATCAAGGTTATCCAGCTCATGTCCGCTCAAACAATTTGGGCGTCATCAAAAGTACTATGCCCGTACCGGTAGACGATTTTGCTTATACGCCTCAAGGAAACAAATTCCATAAAGGAGCTGATAGCGCTAATGCAAACCAGGAAGCCAAATGGGTAAAACATGTCGCTGCAAAATGGGTACATCCTTTTTCTCTTGGTATATCGGGTCACTTAGTGGGAACAGTAAAGGCATTGTTATGGCAATACCAGAAAAAAGCACTTGAATTTAATACGCTAGAAAAATTAATTCTGTTCTTACAGTGCCGTTGCGCTGCCACCTTGGCATTGAGAGGGGGGCATACCCTATATGAATATAGCGCTGTGCTGGAATTAGAAAACGTCCGCGATTGTTTTAAGCCACTGCTTGCTGACGAGGTTGAAAAATTAACCATGGAGAATATTTTTCTGGATTCTAATGCACCAGCATTCAAAGAGGCGTTAAAAAATACGTTAAAATACAATAAAAATTTGCTTAAACAGAAAAAATTAAATCAGTCTCTATTGACTGCATATCCTAAAAAAATTCTTGAAGAAGCGATCGAGCATAAGCTCATAGGAGAATTAGTTAAGAAAGAATTAGTCAAAGTCACCAACGCTTCCGAATTAGATAACTTAGTGATTTTTCTCCAGCAAATTATTCACAGAACTTCAACTTCTGCCGACAATTTAAGAAGATCCATAACTTTTAGGAATCTGGATTGGGTTAAATTGTTTACTTTAGACGAGAGCGTGGTCTGTGAGCAAGCCCAAAATGGCGATTCAGCATTAAGCCTCGCGATTAAATTAGGCAAATTGGATGTCATTCAATATTTTGCAGACCGTACAGCAGGCCGTACAGACTGTAAATTTGATTTAGTAAAGCACGCACGTCCCATTGATTTTATTCATGCCATAAAAGCTGGTCACTTACAAATACTTGACTATTTTAAAAAGGCAGGTCTGATGAGTGATCGTCTTTTTTTTGAAAAAGAATTTGAAGAAGAAAAATACAATGTCGAAGCGCAAAGAACTAAAAGAGAGCTTTATGACAAGGGGTATTATGCTTTATTAGAATCCGTCATTGAAAAACCTGAAAAAATCTTGTTGGCTCGTCAATTTCTTGATGCTGACACTTTCGATGCAATTAAGAAGCTTATGATAAATGTTGTAATGGGAAAACATTGGGATGTACTCTCATTTTTATTAAGTTTTGACATTAATCTGCAAGAATCAAATCTTGCTTCTGCTCTGTTCGTAATGATTTTGAATAACAATTATATTAACAAAGATATTTTTAAATCCATTTTTGAAGATATTTTTATCATTTTAGTGAAAAATATCCCAGTTGTTTTGCGCGCAATCTTTGACGTTGTCACTGATAAAAAATATCCATTCCCATTATCCATGCTACTCCTTAAATTGATTATAAAAAATTCAAGAGAAATTGAAGTATTATTCCCTGAAGATCCCATTAAACAAAGTCTTTTTCAATTGGCGTGCGTCGCTCAAGATGTCAATACGGTTCGGTATATTCTTGTTGACGAGGCTTTTTCAGAGCGTGGAATTTTATTAAGAGCACTTTCTAAAAACAAACAATCTCCTTTAGTAGAATATTTATTGCATGTACTAAAAATTAACTTAAAGGATGTCAGTATGGATAATTTAATTGAAGGAACTTCCAACTCACAAATGTACAGTTTTATTGAAAGCGGTGTGGAAGAAATTTCCATTTATTTAATCCAAAATGAATTATTATACAATCCCTTCAGAGATGCTCACTTATGCCGGCTAATGTTTAATTATTCTAAAGATGCGCCTACGGATCCCTTAAAAAGAGCAGTTTTTAATCGAACTCTTGATGAATTAGATTTTGATATGGCTCACTTTGCTATTGATGAAAAAAATTCAAACAAAGATATTTTACTTCACACTATCCGTGAAGAATGCTGGTATTTGCTTGAATGCTTGATCAGCCATAACGAATTACCTGACGTCAACAATCTGGTGATTCAGGAAGAGGATCTTACAGAAATTAAAGATCAAGCTCTTAAGCAACTGATACTTCATTTACCCGGAAACAGTGTGAATGCATGGGAAGAAAATTTTGCTAAGCTACTAAAGCTTATTCCTTCTCTATCCAACAGATCTGATATTAATATGTTAAAAGATAATATACTGTCAGGTTTAGCGTCACTTGAATCTGGTAAAAGCCCTCACCTCCCATTTGTATTTTTTAAGCCAACAACCCTGGCGCCTCCAATTATCTGTTCTACTCATCTAGACTATATCCGGAGCCTGGGAGGCGGAGTAGGGAATGTCAATGCTTAATGTAACCAGTAGACTGTTTTTATAATTTTGACCGATTTCTCCCTCTCCCACAAGTGGGAGAGGGAATAGGAAGTTTGAGTAAATTGGTCAAAATTATAAAAACAGTCTAGTGGAAAATATTTCCTTATATTATGCCCCTTTTCTCAATCGTAACGTTTAAATCTCATCGGTCACTGGGCGCCATAACACCGAAAACCTAATCGTTTTGAGTATATCATTCCAGAGAAATCTGGAATGACGCACGGATAAGCAGATCGAATATTTAAGAATCAGGAAGCGGCAGGCGCCTGTTTGCGCAGACTGCGGTTCAGGCGGCTTTTCAGCCGGGCTGCCTTGTTGGGATGAATCAACCCCTTGGTGGCGGTTTGGTCAATAATCGAAACGGTGGTTTGAAAAGCTTGCATATCCGCAGTTTGAGCCTTGGCTTCAATCAGTTTACGAAAATTTTTAACGGCGGTGCGAAAACGTGAACGTTGTGCGCCATTATGTGCTGCTCGTAACTTGCTTTGATGCGCCCGTTTGGTTGCTTGTGCTGTATTTGCCACGGTATACTCCTCTCATTTAAGGCCATTACTATGCCGCATTTTACCCACATTGTCAATGCCCCGAATGCCTCGCCTAAAAAAACCTCCGCGCCGCGAGGTAGGCTGGGCCGCCTTGCTTCGGTGGTCATGACGATGACCGCTCTTTCGCGGCTGGGCGGATTTCTCCGGGACATGATTCTCGCCCAGACTTTCGGCGCCACGGCGGCCTTTGACGCCTTTGTAATCGCCTTCAAAATTCCCAATTTTATGCGCCGTCTGTTTGGTGAAGGCGCTTTTTCCCAGGCGTTTATCCCGGTTTTAACCGAATATCGCGCCAGTAACGGCGGAAAAGATGTCCGTGCATTAATAAATAGTATGACCGGGGTATTGGGATTGATTCTGCTGGGTGTCGTGTTGATCGGTGAGGTGGGCGCGGCTTTATTGGTATTGATATTCGCCCCCGGATTTTCCCGCGATCCCGCCCGTTATCATCTGGCGGTGCATTTAATCCGGATTACCCTGCCATATTTGTTTTCCATCGGTCTGGTGGCCCTCGCCGGAGCCGTATTAAATACCTGGCATCGGTTTACCTTAACCGCATTTACTCCCGTTTTACTGAATGTTGTTTTGATCACGGTGGCGATCTGGTGGGTCCCCCACGTCGAACCGGTGCACGCCATAAACCTATTGGCATGGGGAGTGGCGTGGAGCGGAGCCATTCAATTAATCGTGCAATGGCCGGCGCTGAGGAGTTTGGGATTACTGCCAAAACCCGCATTCCACTGGCGCAACCCCGGTGTTGCGCGGGTATTTAAGCAGCTACTTCCGGCCCTGCTCGGAGTTTCCGCCGCTCAGGTGTGTCTGTTGATTGATAATTTATTCGCTTCATTCCTGCCGCCGGGCAGTGTTTCCTGGTTATATTATTCAGATCGCCTGCTGTATTTTCCGCTCGGCATTATTGGAGTAGCCCTGGCGACGGTGGTCATGCCTCATCTGTCAGACCATCATCACAACGAGGCCCCGGGGAATTTTGCGGTGACTCTGGATTGGGCGTTGCGATGGGTATTTGCCACGGCAATTCCCGCAGCGCTTGGATTATTGCTATTGGCGGGGCCTATTTTAGCCACATTGATGCATCACGGCGCCTTCACAAATCACGATGTGGAAATGACGCGACGCAGTTTAATGGCTTTTGCCGTGGGCTTGCCTGCTTTAATGGCGACTAAAATTTTCGCCGCGGCTTTTTACGCGCGACACGAAACGCGCATACCGGCACGCATCGCTTATGCTGCGATATTTTTGAATATTGCCGGTAATTTTGCGCTGATTTCGCCACTGGCGCACGCCGGTCTGGCGTTAGCAACCGCATTGACTTCGTGGTTCAATGCCGTGTTATTATGGTTTTTTTTATATCGCCGGCGGATTTTCCATGGACAGGCGGGATGGCCGCGCCTTTGCGCGGGAATCCTTTCCGGAAGCCTGTTATTGTCCATTGTGCTGTGGTGGGGGCAGGGTTCCTTATCCTCCTGGCTAACAGAAACTATCACCCAAACCTGTCGGCGTTTGGCGCTGTTAATGGTTTGCGGGATCAGTGTTTATATAATGGGTTTAGGCCTGGCAGGCTTGCGCTGGCGCCACTTCAGACCCCGGAGTTTTGAATGATATTAATCCGTGGACACGGATATTTACGATTATCCAAACGGTTGCGGAAGAGCGTTGTTATCATGGGAAATTTTGATGGTTTTCATCTGGGCCATCAGCGCCTGCTTGAAAAATTGCGGGAACAGGCCCGGCTTTTGCAGGCGCCCGCCGTGGTGATTACCTTTGAACCGCAACCCCGGGAATTTTTGAATCCCACGGAGGCGCAGCCGCGGTTGATGCGTTTTCATGAAAAGTGGCATTTCCTGCGGACGCAGCAAGTGGATTATCTGGTCTGCCTGCGTTTTAACGAGGCATTAGCGCAATGTGGCCCGGCTGAATTTGTGCGCGATATTTTAATCGCGCAGCTTGGCATCCAGGCGATTATTGTCGGCGACGATTTTCGTTTCGGGGCGCGCCGTGCCGGCAATGTCCGGTTACTTGAAGAATTGGGTCAGCAATACGGCTTTAAAATTCTGCTGGCGCCGACACTGCAGATGGACGGAGAGCGGGTCAGCAGTACCCGCGTTCGCCAGGTTCTGCAGGCCAATAATCTGCGGTTAGCCGGGATTTTATTAGGCAGGCCTTACTTTTTATGTGGTAAAGTAGTTCATGGCGATGCTCGCGGGCGCACGTGGGGGTTTCCCACCGCCAATATTCATTTAACTGATAAGCGTGTGGTGGTGGCGGGTATTTACGTGGTGCGGGTGTTGGGTCTCGGGGACCATCCGTTACCCGCGGTAGCGAGCGTCGGTGTGCGTCCCATGTTTTCTAACCATCGGGTTTTACTGGAAGTGCATCTGCTGGATTTTAACCGTGATATCTATGGTCGATTGCTGGTGGTGGAATTTTTACAAAAACTGCGCGACGAACAAATGTTTACCGATACGGCGCAATTAATCGAACAGATTCACGAAGACGTACGGCAAACCAGAGATTTTTTCAGCCATTCCCGCTGAGTACAGCGGCAATGGCTTCCTATTTATATCCTGCGCATCGGCGGAGCCGATTGCTCGGAATGAAGGGGGAGGAGCGAAGCTCTCTCCCCCTTCGACCCCCATCGGGTAAGGAGAGTTCCCTTCAGCGGGAACTCCTGAGATTTTTTTAAACCTGGAGACTATTGATGGCATTCAAAACCAAACCTACGAAAGTCATATTTGAAACACATTTGCCTTTACCTTTATTGGGCAGGGGAAAGGTCCGCGATATCTATGCGGTGGATGAACGCACTCTGTTAATTGTCACTACCGACCGGCTCAGCGCTTTTGATATTATTTTGCCGAATCCGATTCCAGAGCGCGGTAAGGTTTTGACGCAATTATCTGCGTTCTGGTTCAAACATTTCGAGCACATCATTCCTCATCACCTGATTACCACCGATATTGCGCAAATGGATTTAACTCCTGAATTATTAGCTGAATTTGCGCAGGATTTGGAAGGGAGGACGATGCTGGTGCATCGTACAAAACCACTGCCTGTCGAATGCGTGGCGCGCGGCTACATCGCCGGGTCCGGCTGGCTTGAATATCTGGACACCCAGGCGATTTCGGGAGTACGGCTGCCCGCCGGTTTAAGGCAATGTGAGCAGTTACCCACTCCGATTTTTACGCCGGCGACGAAAGCGGTTGAAGGTCACGATGAAAATATTGATATCGAAAGCGTTCGGGAACTGGTAGGGAATGAAGTCGCCGAACAGCTCGAAGTCATCACCCTAAAACTCTACCGAAAGGGCGCTGAATTTGCTGCAAAAGCCGGGATTATCATCGCGGATACCAAATTTGAATTTGGTTTATGGAACAATCAGCTTATGTTGATTGACGAAGTGCTGACACCGGACAGTTCGCGGTTTTGGCCTAAAGATCAGTATCAACCGGGCCGTGACCAGCCCAGTTTTGACAAGCAAATCGTGCGCAATTACTTATTATCCACGGGATGGAATCGCGAACCGCCGCCACCACAATTGCCGGCGCAAATTGTAGCGCAAACCAGTGAAGCCTACCTGGAAGCACTCCGGCGTTTAGCCGGTGAGCCTTAAGAAACCGCTAGTGGTGAGGGCGATTTTGTGAGTGAATCCGTTGTTTCCCAACAGGGAGATCAATATCGCTATGACGTGCTGGTCATTGGCGGCGGCATTGCCGGGTTAAGTTATATCCTCGCACTAACCCGCTTAAAACCTTCGGTACGGATCGCTCTTGTCTGCAAGCAAACTCTGACCGACTCCAATAGCTATTATGCTCAGGGAGGGATTGCAGCCGTCGGTTCAACGCAGGATTCCGTCAGTCAGCATATTCGCGATACTCTGATTGCCGGGGATGGTTTGTGCGACCCGGCGGTGGTGGAAGCGATAATTGCCGAGGGTCCCGAAACGATTCAATTCTTGAGTGAGCAGGGAGTGTCCTTTGATCAATCCTGCGCGGATTTTCCTTTAGGTCAGGAGGGCGGACATTCACAACGGCGTATTTATTCTCAGGGCGATCGTACCGGCAGTGCAATCATAAAAGCGCTGACGGAAGGTGTGCGCCGCCTACCGCAAATCACCATTTTGGAAAACCACACAGCAGTTAATTTAATAGCTCACCATCAAAAACCGCAGCCGGGAAAAAAAACTGTGATTGCCGGGGCATATATCCTCGCCGAGCAGCAGAACGTCATTCACGTTTTTTTAGCGGATTTAGTCATTTTGGCGACGGGGGGCGCTGGAAAAGTCTACCGCTACACATCCAATCCCGACGTCGCCACCGGCGATGGCATCGCCATGGCTTACCGGGCGGGCGCGCGTGTGAGCAATATGGAATTTTATCAATTTCATCCGACGATTTTATATAGCGCCGAACACAATAACCTGCTAATTTCCGAGGCATTGCGCGGCGAAGGAGCCCGTTTGCGTCTGGTTGAAAATAATCACCGATTTATGCGCCGTTATGCGCCGGATCAATTAGAATTAGCCACACGTGACGTTGTCGCGCGAGCGATTTTTACCGAAATTGAAAGCAGCGCTTTTAATTACGTGCATTTGGATATCACGCATCATTCCAAAAAATTCCTGCAGCAGCATTTTCCGGATACCTATAATGTGTTATTAAGTTTGGGCATTGATATGAGTAAAGATATGATACCGGTAGTCCCTGGCGCGCACTATTTATGCGGGGGTATTTTAGCGGAAGCGGATGGCGCAACCGATCTTGCCCGTTTGTATGCGCTGGGCGAAACCGCCTGCACCGGTCTGCACGGCGCAAACCGCCTGGCGAGTAACTCTTTACTGGAGGGGGTCGTGATGGCCAGACGCGCCGCTCAATCCAGTCTCTATTGGTTGCAGCAACCATTACCGCTGGAGATGAGTGCAAATCCCTGGAGTTCGCAGGGGGTCATTGATTTACGCCGCGCCAGCCAGATTAATGCACACTGGCTTGGTTTACGCGGCGAAATGACATCTTACGCCGGGATAGTCCGCACCGCCGCGGGACTCAGGGATTTATTGCGTCTGATTTTAATGCGCCGTGATATGATCGAAGAATATTACCGGCGCTATACCATTACCCGCGATTTGGTGGAGTTGCGAAACATCCTGCTGCTGGCCGAACTGATTGTGCGTTCCGCCCTGCAACGCTGCGAAAGCCGCGGCGGACATTATCGCGAAGATTTTCCTGAAAAGCAGTCCGCTGCTGAATTCAGCACGATTCCGTAGCTGGGCATAGAATCCAGGACCTAATTTTCGGTCCGATGGCTGTGGGACGGCGCGTAGGGCTGTCCCGAAATTTTTATATTTTAATCTATGTAGAGAGATAACTAATAATAATTTAAACCCCCTCCGCGGTATTCCCGGCATCCGCCCAAAGGCTCGCAGGATCTTCACTGCGGGTCCTGTCAGACTCCACTCAGGCCCCGTGCTCGCTACGCGTGATAGCAGGCGCATAGCACGGTTAGAAAGATTGTGCCGTGAAGCTATTCAGAGCGCATGGGTAGAGCCAGTCCGCTTCACTGCGCGCGCGGCCTGAGTTCCGTCTGCCACCCGCGCTCATTGCGAATGGGCGGATGGCCGGGAATACCGCTATGTGCCCCGTCGAAGTTTTCCTCAGGAACGCATCCATGAAATCAGAGGCCGAATCATCTCGCTATCCCAAACGCTGCACATTGAATCAATTTTGCCATATTGTCGTCACTACCTATTAGGGCCTGTTTACAATTCATTAATTATTCGCCGTCATTGCGAACGTCAGTGAAGCAATCCAGTGCGGAGCTTGTCTAAAGTACGAAACTGGATTGCTTCGCTAATGCTCGCAATGACAAAATTCTTGTGTAAAACATAATTAATGAATTGTAAACAGACCCTAATAGTTTCCGTAAAGTTTTAAGTGCTATTTTTGCATTCCCGATGGGGATATTCGCAAATTTGTTGGAATTTTTTTAATAGATTCAATCCAAAACGTCTCATCACCGACTAATTTTGAGCAAACCGACGGTTTCATATGGTTCGCCTTTTTTGGAATCATAGTTACGATTTTATACAAGGCACTTGTTAAAGGGTAAAACCTTATATTCGCTACTGAATTGCCCTACTTGGTTTGGGATAGCGGAATGATTCGCCTCTGATTTCAGGGATGCGTTCCTGAGGAAAATTTCGACGGGGCACATAGCGGTATTCCCGGCCATCCGCCCATTCGCAATGAGCGCGGGTGGCAGACGGAACTCAGGCCGCGCGCGCAGTGAAGCGGACTGGCTCTACCCATGCGCTCTGAATAGCTTCACGGCACAATCTCTCTAACCGTGCTATGTGCCTGCTATTACGCGTAACGAGCACGGGGCCTGAGTGGAGTCTGACAGGACCCGCAGTGAAGATCCTGCGAGCCTTTGGGCGGATGCCGGGAATACCGCGGAGGGGGTTTAAATTATTATTAGTTATCTCTCTACATATTTTCACATGCACATGGCAATGATTAAAATATAAAAAAAGATAAGGGCTGTCCCGAATTTATTGTTATCTGACATTAAAACACATTAGCTTGAGTTAACTGGTTAAAGAATCCGATCTGATTTTTGATTCAAGGCCATCGCATATCGCATCAAAAGGCTCCGTTGCTAGCCTGGTTAAATCTTCAGTACCTGTTAACACTTTCTCGCCATCCACCTTGATAAAAGATCCTGGCTTGTCTGACAATTTGGGAAAATATAGGGCGGTAGGATTATTGGTAAACACAGTCAGTTGACCATTTAAATAATTTTCCTGATCCTCGCCACTGATGGGTAAGTGAAGCCGGGACGTTAACTTTAATTGCAGATGCGTGATAAAATTGTTTCGGCGGGTCTGATCCACCAAATTGATGGCCAGTTCGCCTCCCTGCGCCATATACGTGCAAAACGTCAGTGAATGTTTAGACTCCTTCACCGGAATCAGACCGTTTTTGTTGTTAACAAATTGCGGCCCTTTTCTAAAAGCTGATGGAATCTGAGTCTGGCCGATTTTGCCGAGAAAGCAGCGACAATTTTTTTCGTCCTCGAAACGGAGCACTAACTGCCTGGAGTCATTGACATACAGAATAAATTTAGCCGGCATGATTTTATGCTCAAGGGGTTTGAAAAATTTCTGGTCCGCGGTTGGGTGACTTTGGGCGGATTTCATTCCGGTCATGGCCGTGAATAAACTGGATTGAGACGGCGCCGTCGCTGCAAATTCTTTGTCCCAGCCCTGTCGCATTATCCATAGCAGGGCTTCTTCCATTGCCCAGTTATTTTGCCTGCTGTCGGCCAAATACGCGAATAATTTTTCTTCATCCGCCAATATTTTGGGAGCCAGCGTTTTCGCATGGGGCAGATTCGCCGCGATTCGCGCGGCATTTTGTAAAATCGCCAATCTTTGCTCATGATCGACAGGGGTCATTTGCAGCAGGCAAATCAAATAGATGGAATTAACAATGCACTCTACTGATGGGGACGACGACTCTTTGAAACTAAAAAAACTGCCTGAGACTTGAGGAGTGACTAAAGGCCTGGTTTGATAGACCATTGCCAGCATGCCCCGCGTTCTTTTAAATTCCTGCGCGGAATTCGGGTTTAGGTTAATCAATTCAGCAAGAAATGGGGTGACAGGAAGGGGTATTTTAGAATTTACCTTTTCGCTGACAGGTTTATTTTCTTGTGGCGAAAAGTTCTCTAAATCTTCCTGCTTATTTTCCGGTATTTTTATGGAAGTTGAGTTGACCATGCCGGTTTCACCGGTATCAGAAATTAACTCTCTTTGTTCTTTCATCAGCAGCTTTTCGCGACGTTCTTCCAGCAAAATATCCCAGCATTTCATGAAAGAGCGTTCGTTGGAAGATTTTGCAATAACCTTTTTCAGGGTACGAAAGAAGTTTCGCGAATTCATTTTACCATTGCGCAACGTTTTGGCCTGGATATACTTGTCAACAAATTTTTTCACATCCTCCAGATTGAATTCCATACCCGCTTTGGTGAGCCCCTGGGTGGCAATTTCACGAAGTTCAGCGTCGCTGTATGCCTGCAAATATATTTTACGAAAGCGATTTTCAAAATCCAAAGGCAATTTTACCCGTCCGGAATTCAGACTGGCTGCCAGAAAAAATCCCTGGCGATAAGGCTTCACTTTGTCTGGTGTTGTTCCGGTTAATAAATGATTTAACAACTCGGGTAACGGTTGTAAATCCAGTTCATCAAAAACTACTGGAATTCCCAGCATAAATGCCTGAGTTAATAATTTAGCATTATGAGCATCACCGGCGGTTAAATGAATGAAAGTTTTGGGTGATAATTTAATTTCCTGATTATCGGATTGCGCCTGTTTGAAAGCGGCTGTTAATTCTTCAGGAGTTATTTTACTATAACCCAGCGTTTTGAATAATCCCAACAATAAGGTAGTTTTGCCGATTCCTGAAGGGCCTTCCAGCAAGACGGCGTTTTTTATTCGATGATTATCGCCGGTGAGAGAATGTTGTGTCTGCAGTTTTAAATCTTCATACATAACCAGAACATCATGCCAGCGTTCCTGAGGGATATATAAGAATTCCCTTATTCTTTCCCACTCAGGGTTGAGAGAGACGAGTTGTTCGTCCAGATTGGCAGGATAATTTTCTACTGAAAATAATTTATTTAATTCCCGTGTAAAAGCCTCGCGCAGTTCATAAGTAGTGAGTAACGGCAGCCATTCATCCACGCAAATAGTGTAGGCTAAATTTTTGAAATCCAATCCCAGCCCACGGCGTATACCTAACCGGTGCATCACCTGGTGTAAATCCCGCAAGGTGAGTCTGCCCGGTGGAAACAATGTTGGGGAAGTTTCTTCCAGGGTGTGCATGGCCTTCACTATTAATCGAATGACGGGTACTTCCGTCTTTTCTTCCCATAATTTAGAGAGATGGGCGACTATTTTATCGTCCGGCCAGGTTTTATAAAAATCAATGGGCATTTCTTCCAGAAAGGTATGGAAGTCCCGTTGCCGGCTATAATGTTCGGGATTTCCGGTAAAAATAACTTTATGTTTGGGGCTTAACAGGATACGCTGGCCTTTCCAGTAGATGCTGGGCGGTTGTTGACGTAAATCTTTTAAAAAATTCCAGTAGTCCTGTGGGTTATTTAAATTGGCTTCATCGATAAATAAAATAAAGTAGTCACCGTCTTGCGCATGGATCCACGATTCAATTTGCTCTTCTCCCCAGAAGGTCGCGACGCTTCCAAATCCTTCCACTGTTCCCTGGGCGAGAATCTCTGAAGTAAAACTCTTGCCCGTACCCGGCAATCCTTTTAAAAATGCAAAGGGGTTTTGTTTTAAAAATTGCAGAACTTTTCGCAGGTGTTTATTGGCTACGGCTGGCTTTACATCCAATTTTTTAGATTCCACGACTAATAATTTGGGCAACCCGGATTTATTTTTAATATCCATTAAATCGGTAATTATTTGTGGATTTTTAACGATATGGTCTTTATCGCATTTAAGGATTTGACGCAGCGCCGGCCCATTATAGCAATTCAATTGCCGCCAGCCGGCTTTGTCGCCCTGCCTGACAAATTTCTTCAATTTTTCCTGACGACAATCGGATGGTCTGTTTGGGCCAAAAAGCAGTTTCGACATGACATTTAAAAATGCGTATTCTTCGCTGTATGGATCATAATCGAGAAGTAATAGGCTCTTGAGAGGGCTGTCATCAAAATTTTCAGTCGTTAATAAAATTTTGACGCACTCGCGTAACCGGTAATAATTCCACATCAAATGCGGCGGCATGCCTGGCTTGCCGTATTCCAGACGCTGCGCCAATAGATAAAGCTGACCTAAACGCGCAAGAATTCCGGTGAATTGCGGGCTGTCTTTGAATTCCGCCGTCAATGCCGCTTCATAATCTTTCCAGGCAAATACGTGTTTGGTCCCGGCGGTTTCATAAGCCAGAGGCGGAGTCACTAAAAACAGTCGACCCATGACTTCGACGCGCCGGCCGTTTCGTTGTAAATAGGGCGGCGATGCCCATAAAGTGGCGAGTTCGCCATAACAGTCTATGCCAAGACTGCCGTGGACAATCACGTCTTCCCCGGCCAATAAAGCCGTCAATAACGCAGTCTGTTTATATCGGACTTTCCGATTAAATTGATATTTTCCCCAGCGCTGTTGGTTTTTTTCTCCGGCGGCGGGGACTTCGATGCAGGCCATCAGCTCACCAAAACGCATGTTGCTGTGAACCGGAGCGACATGCCAGCACGGTCTTTTTTGTTTAGCCAGTTCTTCCCGCAGATTTTTTACCGTGAAATCCACATCGCTACTTTGTATTAAACAGGCGCCGGATTTCGAATGGTGCAGGTGCTCGTGGACCCACGTGGCATCGCCAAAGGAAACGGCTTTGTTCTTTTTGCGCAATTCGGTTAAAACCCGTTCGCGCTTGCCTCTGCTTAAGTCTTCTGCAAAAAGAATTAAATCCTGACTGGCGCAGTCTTCAACCCATCCAGGCTGGTTGCTCAAATGTCCTTTCTCATCCACCGTCACCTGACGAAAGAAAGTTGAATAACTGAAATCATTAATTATAAATACTTTGCGGGAGCCGGGATTTTTTACCTGACTGATCAGCTCATGCTGTTTACATTCGCCCTGAAATTGAGACGAAGAAGGTAATTCTTCCATCAGGAGTTCCCGCTGAAGGGAACTCTCCTTACGCGATGGGGGATCGCAAGGGGGAGAATCGTGATTCTCCCCCTTCATTCCGAGCAATCGGCTCCGCCGATGCGCAGGATATAAACAGGAAGCCATGGACGCTGTACTCAGCGGGAATGGCTGTTCTTCCATTAATATTTTAAATTCAGGCGATATTGGCAAAGGTTCTGACTGTCCTTCGGGAGTCAATTTTACGCCGTGACGCAAGTCATAACAGACGCCATTGGCGGTAAAACAGCCTGTTATCTGCAGGCGGGTGAGAAAAGCTGTGAGTTCCGCATGTTCCTTATCGTCCTGCGACGGTGTGGGTAAATTTTGTATGACAAATTTTTGCGCCCCCGTGAGTACCGCTTGCGTCAATGCTCCGGGTATGAAGCAGGGATTGCCGTCGCTCAGCAAAATATGACCTAATAATGCTTCACGCCAGGAGATTCCACCATGAAATAAATTCACGAATAGGTAATCTTCCTGAGATTTTCTAAGTACTTTGTTTTCAGAAATAAACTGAAATTCTTTCGGAAGCGGGGGCAATTCCAGTTTCCCCGTGGGCCAAAAAATTTCGTCATCGCAGCGCGAAGTAAATAATTCGCTGACATTCACTTCAGAATTGAGCAGATTGATAATTTGCAATTGTGGATCAACGGGAAAACCGGACAACATGGGAGGATCATCCAGCATGCTTTTAAAACGGTTCATCTGTTCTGCGGTAAAATTATTCCAGTTAATCAACAGAGATTTCCGTACAGGCTTCCTGCCTGTACCCGCAGCAGTAATTAATTTTATCAAAGAACCAGGTAATTTATGGGCGCTGCCTTTTTCATCAATATGCAAACTGCTGAGTGCGTTTTCCAGTTCGTCCGAATTTTCTATATAGTCAAACTGAACGTTTAATCGGGTAAATTCCTTTTGTAGTCCTAAGGAAATTTTTCGGGCTTCATCATTATCTGCGGTTCGCAGCAATAAACGTTGAGTGTATTTTAATAACGTTGTTAATTGAGGCCATGATTTGCATTCATCCGCATCGGTTTGCAGTTCAGAAAGAAACAGGAGTATCGCGGTATCGTCCTTAAGTTCTACTTTAATATCATCCGGATTTTGCCTTAAAAAGGTGATTGAATTTTTATCTTTCAGCGCTGTACTGGAGGATTTTTCTTCCTTTTTTTCTTTCTTGCGTGACAAACTTTCCCTGGGTGGTAATCGTTTTAAAGGAAAACCGCCAAGATCAATGCGTTTGAATATGCCATTATCCTCATACTCAATATCTTCGTGCCCGCCGCGAACGATGAGTCGAACGTTGAGCTTTAAAAAGTATGTTGCAATTAAATAAAATAATTTTGCCCGGTGCCGGCAGGCGCCTTTGGCTTCTATTAACGATTGCACCCAAAATCTGGCAGAAGGCTCTATAGTTATTAACTGGAAGTAAGTAGGGTTTTTGTTTAAAGCACCGCTGTTGAATTTCTTTGATAAATAATGAACCAGAGTGGCCATCCGGACCTGAGGATTTTTATTTTTGTTAAATTCCAATAAAAATTCGGAAAATTCAGCGGGCAATAATTCTTTAATTGAAAAAACCTGTTCCAGTGTCTTGACTAATTCATCATTTAACGGCGGAATGCGTCGGGAAGAAATTGGGAATGGGGACGCTGCTTTTGTGCTAAAAATATAAGTGATGGATTCCTCGGAAAAACTTCTGTTTTGCGATGCTGGGAAAAAAACTTCGTATTGTTGGCTGACACGGTTGTAACGTAATTTAAAATTCGTTGGTAAATATATATCGGATAAATGATCCTGAGCGGTCAGCATAGTCAACGGTACCCAGCCATCCGTCTGCCGGGCGATATCGGAATAAGTAGAAAATAACTGTTCTGGAGAAATAAGGGCATAATAGCAGCCGGTTTTTCTGTTTTTTTGAAATTCGGCAGAAGTAATTTCCTGAGAATACCATTTAAGTACTTTGCTTTCTTTATTTAGCTCAATTAAATCACTGGATTCCGGTACTACAATTTTCGCCATTAAATCTACAGTTTTCCCGATGGAGAGAGCCTGAAATCGATAATCATGGGTTGTGACTGACCTGGGTTCGGACTCCGTTCCGTTATGCTGGTAGATAAATCTGTCTGCCTGATAAGTTTTATCAGGATCTGCCTGAGTTTGCCCATCAAATCCTGAAGAGGAGGAACATTTATCTGTCAGTTGACCTCCCCGAATTGGGATTAATCCGGGAATCATTTCCATGGAAGAAAATGCGCTTTTACTTTCGCTACGCAAGCCAACCGGTTCTTTTAAAATTTTATCAATGCCGGCATCATTTCTTTTTACTTTCAATAACGCCTGGAAAGAATTTTTTGTTAATAAGACACTGCTGCTGGATATTCCATCTTTAAGGATAGTAAGTATGAGAGGTTTGCGTGACAGGTGGCCTTCTAAATTAATGATCATTTCTGATAGACGCTTTATTGTCATTGGAAGGTCATCCAGGCAACTTATAATTAAATCTAAATTTAAATAATCCAGATTGGGTGGTAAATAAAATCCACGCACCGCATCCGGCCTTTTCATAGAGAATTGTAAAAAAGTCAGCCGGGTGAGAGGACGAAAATCAATGATATTTTCAGTTGGTGTGTCCACTCTTAAACTGAGAGATTTAAGATTGAACACCCACGGATCTTTGTTTGGATTAAACTGTGAAATATTGAGAGTGGCGCTGGCGATTGCGGGATTTTTTTTATTTTGAACGAGTTCGTCTTTACTGATAACGGAAACCTTCCGATTCTGGATATAAATAAAGCCATGTCGTATTATATTCAGGTGTTGTAGAGCAGGATAATGATCAGGGTCAAGAGGTTTAACCAGTTCATTGTCGATAATTAAAGAAGAGAGACGGGGAAATGAACAATCCATAAATTTATCGATGTGGGTACAACGCTCTATCCTTAAAAGGTTTATCGATTGCACTGCCTTCTGAGCATCAATATGAGAAAGATCCATAACTGTTAAATTTAACACCTTTAATTTAGGCAATTTCATCGGAGAAGATACGGTGATAGCAAATAAATTGAGTTCCTGTAATCCTTCGGGCAGAATAATTTTACAACTGCCTGATGCACAATTGAGGATTTTTAATTGAGTGAATTCGCTAAAATCGAGAACTTTAACTTTGATCGATAACAAATTAATATGGCTTAGAGAGGTTATTTTCTGTAATGACTGTAAAAATTTATTTTGTCCTTGTTCATCCAGACTATCGAGGTTGATAGTAATCTGTTTTAATTTAGGTAATGAAAAATTGTCCAGGTCCTGTAAAAATATCCCGTCAATGTGCAGAGATTCCAGATCCAAAAAATTGATAATATTTTTTGGAATTTGTTTATAGTCAGAGAGGTTTTGTGGAAAAAGCGGAAGAAAAAGGGTTTTTAAATGAGATAATGCCCTGAAATCGGTCACCTGATTATGAATGGTGAGCATTTCCTCTGTAAAAAAAGGAGCAGTGGATATGGTTTCTTTGTCGATGTTATATTCATAGCTTTGCAATGATTTTAATGGGTTAATATCTATTATTTTGTTATCAGTTATTATCGATGGATTTGTGATTAAACTGAATATTTCGTCAGGTCCATAAAATTGGGAAGTAATGTGTAACTTTTCAATTTGCAGATGCCCGCTTAAATTTAATCTACCTGGGTAGTTAAGCAGATATAAATGACGCAATTCATCTGACTTATAATACCTCAAAAAATTATCAATCAGGCAATTGAAAACCGGCGCTCTACCTCCGGTAAAACCATAAAATAATAAAAAATCAATTTTTAAACCCGGCGGCTTTTTATTTTTTCCGTAAAAACTGTCGAGTTTAGCCAGAAGTTGAGTAATTTTTATATTAACGTCCAACAGTGTTGAATTATATGGTGGCAGCAAAAATTCAATAGTTTTAACTTCACGGCGCCTGGAGGCATTGAGAATTCGGGAAAAAGTATGATCATCATGATTCAGTGATAAGGACAATGTATAATTAGACTTCGCCAGAGCCTGATCTTGTAGTCTGATCAACGCCGAACCTTCTAAAATTTTGTTCTCTCTTAAATAATGATTATCAATTTCTTTGACGACTTCCATTAATTGAAACATTTGAAAATGATCAATAATGTAGAATTGTGATGCATCGTATCCGAGTAACGCCAATTGAATATTCATTTCCGCGAATTGTGGAAAACACATAGGCGTATCGTAGCAACTAAATAGATCAGTTTCCGAGGTAACCTGACGTAATGTTTTTCCTTGGAATATATATACCTGAAACTGATTTTCCGTCAATATTTGCAAAAATTGTTGATAGGAATTATAAGATTTTTCTAAATTTTTACTACCATAATATAGCTGCCAATCCGCAAGCAGAATATTCAGATTACCGCTTTTTTTTAGTTCGCGTGTGTTCAATAGAAAACAATCGGATTTAAGTTCGACCAGACGTTCAATGGATGGTGTGGTCCCCGTGACTGAATAATCGGTTTTCCTTGAAAATTTTTGATTGTGAAAACCCATTAGTTTAATGAAACAATCCCAGGAGACTTTTTCATACTCTTTATGGTTATGCATGCACGTCCTATTATTAATTAATAAAAATTAATTACATTAACGATATAAGGTTAAAGAAAAATTAAGAATGTACGGTACGGCGGGATAATTTTTGAAAAATTATGCTGGTATCTTAATACTTTTTTAATAATTGCTATTTAATCTATCGTCAGCCAATTGAGGTAAATTAAATAGTGAGGGTAAAAGTAATGAGTAGGCAAATTTTTATTGACGTTCTGGAAGGTATTTTAGATAAAGACACGCTTGATTTTATGTGTTGCCCGCTTTATAGAAAGGGCTTATTCGATCGCTTTGTGAGATCTTTGTCTGAGGAAGATAAGCAATCTCTGGTGAAGATGAATTTCAATGCTTTGAATCACTTAATTGGTAACGCCCTGGCGAAACCTTTTATCGAAACTATCCATTCCCTTTATGACACGCTTCAGTTTGCCGCCAGAAATAAACTTGTTATTAGCGGCATAAAATTGACTGCCAGAAATGTCGATGGAGAAATTCGCAATCTTTTATCAAATCCCACTGAATCCATTATTGATGCTATCCAAAAACTTACCGACTTTCTGGAATTAAATGAATTAACCAACCAGATCTACCGGGATTTGCCCAAATTAGTTTATTTTGCAGAAGCCTTCCGGAAATTTTCTGGTGCAGGACAAACAGATGAAAAAATCGCTTCGGCCATCACGAGTTCAGGCGGACCTCTTGATAGTAAACACAATTCTATTCCGCTAAACGGCATCGGTAGTCCCGGCAGGTCTAAACTTGTTCGCACGACCAGTTTTAAAACCCTCAGCGATCTTCGGTAGTAGTACCGTTTCAATTTAATTCTGACCGATTCCCCCCTCTCCCACAAGTGGGAGAGGGAATAGGAAGTTTGAGAAGCCATTGCCGCTGTACTCAGCGGGAATGGCTTCTCAAAAAATATGATTTTTGCGGGCGACACCGGTTTGCTGGGCTGCGCGGATAACAGCCTCCGCCACAGCAGGCACCACATTCTTTTCGAATACGCTAGGGATAATATATTCGGGCGATAGCGCTTTTGGATCCACGGCATTAGCAATCGCGTAAGCAGCGGCCATTTGCATTTCCGGATTAATGTCGCTGGCGCGGCAGTCGAGCGCTCCGCGAAAAATACCCGGAAAAGCAAGGAGATTGTTAATCTGATTGGGGTAATCGCTGCGGCCGGTGGCCATTATTGCCACGTATGGCGCCGCGATTTCCGGCATAATTTCCGGAATGGGATTCGCCATCGCGAAAACGATGGGATTTTTATTCATATTTTTTAAATCTTCCACCGTCAACGTATTCGGGCCGGATAAGCCGATAAAAACATCCGCGCCTTTAATGATTTCACTTAAAGATCCGGTGAGATTATCGGGATTGGTCGATTCAGCAAATTCCCGTTTACTGGAATCCAGATCGGTGCGGCTTTTTACCAGCGCGCCTTTACGGTCGCAGCCGATAATGTTGAGAGCCCCTAATTGCAGAAGCATATTTTTACAGGCTGTACCGGCCGCCCCAACTCCACTGAACACAATTTTAAGATGATGGGCCTGTTTGCCGGTAATCTTCATGGCGTTGATAAACGCGGCGGTGACGACAGCGGCGGTGCCGTGCTGATCATCATGAAATACCGGAATATCCAGATTGGCTTTTAACCGCTTTTCAATTTCAAAGCACCGTGGCGCGGAAATATCTTCTAAATTAATTCCCCCGAAATTGGGAGCCAGATAACTCACTGTGCGAACAAATTCATCGATATTAGTGGTAGCCAGACACAGCGGGAAAGCATCGACGTTCGCAAATTCCTTGAATAATAGCGCCTTACCTTCCATGACGGGCAGAGCCGCTTTAGGACCGATGTCTCCTAATCCCAACACCGCAGTACCATCGGTAATCACCGCGACGGTGTTATGGCGAATAGTGAAGGTTTCCGCCTGTTCCGGATTATGGTGAATGGCCATACAGATTTTAGCCACCTCAGGAGTATATGCCAGCGCCAGTTCTTCCCGATTAGTAACGGCGATTTTACTGCGGATTTCAATTTTTCCTCCCAGATGCAAAGCAAAAGTGGGATCCAGCGCGGCACAACCAACATCTTCCAGTGAATTGATTTTATTGATAATATTTGGAGCAAACTCCGCCGTCACCTTGAGAAACAGGGTGGTATTGCTGGGCGACTGAACACGGTCAAGCAGGGTGATGCGATTGCCCAATTCACGCAGCAAAGCTTCCACTTTTGCCGGAGCATCATTTTCCGGAGAAAAATGAATAGAAATAATCACGGTACGGGACGTATCAGCTGTTATTAACATAATCATGGGCCTCTAGTTGCTTGCATAAAGGAGCTAATATAACATACTAAAATTCCCCTGAGGAGATTTTGACAAACATGCGCGGAAATGATTATGACAAAAGATTATAAAGACACACTGAATTTACCCATTACGGCTTTTCCGATGAAAGCGAACCTTGCACAGCGGGAGCCTGAAATATTACAGCGCTGGCTGGCGCTGGACTTATATCGCCGTTTACGGAAAACTCGCGTGGAAAACCACGTTTTATTCTGCATGATGGTCCCCCATACGCAAACGCGCGCCCACATTTGGGTACTGCGTTGAATAAAATCATCAAAGACATGGTGGTTAAGTCGAAAATATTGGGCGGGTATGACGCCCCGTACGTTCCGGGATGGGATTGTCATGGTCTGCCTATCGAATTGAACGTCGAGAAAAAAATTGGCAAGGTCGGCGATAAGCTTTCGCCCGAAGAATTTCGCAAAGCCTGCCGCGAATATGCCACTCAGCAGGTTGCCATCCAGTTGGAAGATTTCCAGCGATTAGGGGTCGTCGCGGATTGGCAGCATCCCTATTTAACCATGGATTTTCGCTATGAAGCGAACACCGTTCGGGCTTTGGCGAAGATGATCGCCAATGGGCATCTGCATAGCGGTGAAAAACCGGTGCACTGGTGCACTGCCTGCGGTTCGGCACTGGCGGATACGGAAGTGGAGTATCAGGATAAATCTTCGCCGGCGATTGATGTGGGTTTCGCAGTAGCGGATTCGCAAGCCGTGGCAGAAATTTTTGATATTAAATTACCGGCGGAAACTATTTTTTTACCAATCTGGACCACCACACCGTGGACGCTGCCCGCCAACCAGGCAGTAGCGGTTAATTCAAATTTTGATTACGTTCTGATAGCTTTGAACTGGAAAGATCAGAAAATTCTGCTTATTTGCGCGAAAGAATTAGTGGCCGCGGTCATGCAACGTTATGGCGTGCAGGAATACGAAGTGCTGGCGACAGTCAATGGAGAAGAGTTGGAGGGGCTGATTCTGCAACATCCTTATCTGGAACGGCGTGTTCCGGTCATTTTAGGAGATCACGTCACTATTGAGGCAGGCACAGGTTGTGTGCATACCGCCCCCGCGCATGGGCAGGATGATTACGTTGTTGGACAACACTATCAATTACCCATGGATAATCCGGTCAATTCAAACAGCTGTTTTCACCCGGACGTCCCCCTGGTCGGGGGTTTGCATGTTTTTAAAGCGAATGATGTCGTGATCGCCGAACTTCAAAAAAATAACCGTTTATTCCATGTGGAAATTATTCAACACAGTTATCCGCATTGTTGGCGGCATAAAACGCCCCTGATTTTTCGTGCCACGCCGCAGTGGTTTATCAGTATGGACCAACACGGGTTACGCAATCAGGCACTGAGCGCGGTTGAACAGGTGGTGTGGATTCCCGCCTGGGGCAAGACGCGAATCAGCCGGATGCTGGAAACACGGCCCGACTGGTGTATCTCGCGGCAAAGGGTTTGGGGTGTGCCCATTCCTTTATTTATCCATAAAATCACTGGCGAGCGCCACCCGGAAACTTTAGAGTTAATGGAAAAAGTTGCGCAGATAATTGAAAAGCAGGGCGTGGAAGGATGGTTTGCGGTTGATCCTGCGGAGCTATTAGGCGAGGAAGCAGGTGATTACGAAAAATTAAATGATGTCCTTGACGTCTGGTTTGACGCCGGCAGTAGTCACTTCTGCGTGCTGGAAAAGCGCGAAGAGCTGGGTTTCCCCGCGGATTTATATCTTGAGGGTTCCGATCAGCATCGCGGCTGGTTCCAGACCTCTTTGCTGACGGCGGTGGCTATGCGCAATGAGGCGCCTTATAAAACCGTACTGACGCACGGATATGTGGTGGATGGCCAGGGACGTAAAATGTCAAAATCGCTGGGAAATGTCCTAGTTCCGGTGGATGTGGCAAAAAATTTAGGTGCGGATGTTCTGCGTTTATGGGTAGCGTCCGCGGATTACAAGCTGGATATCAATTATTCCGAAGAAATTCTAAAACGCAGCGTGGACGCCTACCGGCGTATTCGCAATACCGTTCGGTTTTTATTGGCGAATATTTTTGATTTTGCTCCGGAAACCGATTTGGTGGCGCCTTCGGAACTATTGCCGTTGGACCGCTGGGCGATCACGGAAACCGCGGCGCTGCAGCAGGAGATAATCACCGCATATAACGATTATAGTTTCCAAACAATTTACCAAAAAATTCATAATTTTTGCAGCGTGCAGATGGGAAGTTTTTATCTGGATATTATCAAGGACCGGCAGTACACCAGTTATCGTTCCGGAATTGCCCGTCGTTCCGCGCAAACGGCCATGTATCATATTGTTGAGGCTTTGGTGCGTTGGCTTGCGCCGATGATCAGTTTTACGGCTGAGGAAATTTGGCAATATATCCCCGGAAAACGCGCGGAATCCGTATTTTTAACCACCTGGTACAATCAATTCCCGGATTTTAAAACTGCTCCGGAGATTGATTGGTCTTTACTGATACCGGTGCGGGATGCGATCAATAAAGTGTTGGAAACGCACCGGCGATCCGGAGATATTGGTTCAGCGCTGGATGCGGAAATTATTTTATATGCTGAAGGAAAACTGCTTGCGGAATTATCCCGACTGGGTGGCGAGCTGCGTTTCGTGCTGATCACTTCCAGCGCTCAGATATTGCCTCTTGACTCACGGCCCGGCGATGCTGAAACCACGGACATATCTGGTTTGTGGGTTAAAGTGATTGTGTCTGAAAATGCAAAATGCGCACGGTGCTGGCAGCGCCGGGAGGACGTGGGTGTGAATGAAGCGCATCCCACTCTTTGCGGACGTTGTGTAGAAAATATTTCTGCTCCCGGTGAAACCCGGCATTTTGCCTAATTTTGTAAGAGTGACATCGCAATGAAAATTAGAAGAGTGCTACCGTGGTTTTTACTGATTATTTTGGTCATTTTATTGGATCAGTTAAGCAAATATTTAATTCTGCATTATTTGCATGTGGGTGAGCCAGTAAAATTATTGTCCGTTTTTAATCTGATTTTGAGTTTTAATCCAGGCGCGGCATTTGGTTTTCTGAATCAGGCGGGCGGCTGGCAGGTTTTATTTTTTTGTGTCCTTTCCATAGTAGTCATTCTGGTATTAGTGATATGGCTGATGCGTTTATCTTACCCAAACGCCTGGACGGCCTGCGCATTGAGTTTAATCATTGGCGGCGCTGCGGGAAATTTAATTGACCGGCTACGTTTTAGTTTCGTCATTGATTTTTTTGATTTTCATATTTCCGATTGGCATTATGCGACTTTTAACGTCGCCGACAGCGCCATCGTTGTTGGGGTAGGGATGTTATTGCTTCAGACGCTCGGCCACGGCCATAAACGCTGAGTACAGCGTTTATGGCCTCCTGATTATATACTCAAAACGATTAGGTTTTCGGTGTTCTAGCATCCCATTGACCGGCGATCTTGAAACGTTCTTCCTTCGAAAAACCTTGAAATACAATGAGTATTCCTGCGGCTTTTCTCAGTCAGAACGTTTCAATCTCACCGGTCACTGGGCGCTATAACACCGAAAACCTAATCGTTTTGAGTATATCCTGCGCATCGGCAAAGCCGATTGCTCGGAATGAAGGGGGAGTCGCTGCGCGCAACTCCCCCTTGCGATCCCCCATGGCGTAGGGAATTTTTTGCGAAAATTATTTTTCTTTATGGCTTCAGGCCGGGTGGGAGGGCTTTAGCTTTTAGGGGGTTTTGGCCTCGGGGTTTGACCCAGAGGTGATAACCCGGATTTTTCTAAAAATTCTTTTGCCAGGTTAAATTTCTTGTCAGGATCCTCGCCGAATTTGTGTTCTAATCTTTGCATAGTCATATGCAGTTTGCGCATTGGGCTGCTGGATGACGGCTCCTTGGGAGGGTTATATCCGAAATATTCTTGCAATTTGAGCATAATCGGACTGCTGGATGGCGGCTCTTTGGAAGGGTCATATTTTAAATAAACTTCACGCACTTCCCGCAGAGAAATGTCTTTATTGAGGGTATTTTTAAATTGTGGGTGAGCTACCAGAAAATTGATTTCTTCAGATGAAATTTTAGGCAGATTCGCCAGCTTGCTGGCTTCCACGAGCATTAGGCTATCACGAGCATATTTGAGGACGGCATATTCTGTAGGGTTTTTTTCTGGGGTAAACACTTTCGTTAATCGTAAAAAAGCCGTCTCAATATCTTTATGGGTAGCGCCTATTTTTAATTCGAGAATTTCCAGGAGTTCTAATAAATCTTCATCATCTTCCGGTATCAGACAGGGGATTGGCATTGGCATGAGGACCGGAGATTTATCAACACCCTCCGCCTGCGTGTAATCCGGAGTTTGTGATTTTTCTTTCTCCGCCAGCGCGGCCAGTTGGCTTCTCAGGTCTTTGATGAGTTCTTCCCGATACGCCTGTGCGTCCTGGAGTTGGTAAATAATAATAATGATTGCGGCGAAAAATTTATGCGCGGTGATTATTTTTTTGTTAAAAATGTCTTTATTGACCTGATCTTTGGCGTTGTCAGGATTAGGGCGGGCCATATTGATTGCCGCCCTTGCCAGTAATTGCGCATAGGCTCCCAGAGCTTTCCGAAATAAGAGTTGGTCAGTCAGGCCAAGCTGAGTCAGCGGCGCGAGTTTTGGATTTTGTGTAAAAATATTTACGAGGATATGGTGTATTGCCTGGATAACTGAGCGCCGCTGACTTAACCTGTCCATTTGCGCCCAACCTGGATGGGGTATTTTCCGCAAAGATTCAGCGATCTGATTTAAACCCGCCTGAAGCTGGTTTATCGCGTTTGTTGATATGTGATGATTGTTCATAACATCAATTATCCCAGCCAAACCTTAAGGAATTATTAAATGAAAGATTTTTTTAAAGAATTTTTGGATTCACTGACTGGAATCAATCATTTCCGCTGATAGGGTGTCCAGGGTTCGTGTTTGATGGCTATTGCCAGCATTTTTCGGGTGTTAGCGTGCCGGTATCCCCGCGTTCGCCGAGTTCGTTGAGAGTGAGTGTGCCGCAGGATGAATCTATGGCTGCCTGCGTGCTATTGGGCACTGCGGCCAGATTATAGTGGGAGTCTGACGTAGACTGGATGACGAGTTGATAGTTATGATCGTCTGTGGTGGATTTAAGACCTAAGCTTTGCGCTGCTCCCTGATAAGTATTTTGCATTGTATAGAAGGATTCCAGTTGGCTAGCCATATAAAGCAGATCTATCATAGCCTGGGCGCGGCGACCTTTTGCGAGGTAACTAGTGTAAGATGGATAGGCGATAGTGACCAGGATCGTAATAATGACTATCGCGATCAAGAGTTCAAGTAAAGAAAACCCCCGGTTTAATTTCATGATATGGAGATTAGGGGTCCATAAAGGCGTTGACAATACCGGAAATTCCATATAAATATTTTATTAAACAATGGACTAAAAATGATCGTTTTTTAAAAAACTCTTGTGCTTTTATTAGAAACAGGTATGATGCATTTTTCATGGGCTTCGCAGAAGTCATTTTCCCAGGGAAATGTCATCGTGAACGACCCGCAAACCAAAATTGGGCCGGTAGCTCAGTCGGTAGAGCAGCGGACTTTTAATCCGTTGGTCGCGAGTTCGAATCTCGCCCGGCCCATTATAAATCAAACACTTAGATTAACAAATTTTTTAAACTGGTAAGGTTGGGTGTAATCTGGGTGTAACCGTGCCAAGAAAATAATAAATTAAAGCGAGAAGTTAATAGAACTTTATAGACTTTAATAGAAGAACCTGCACATATAGTACTCCTTACGCTTGATTTTTAATTATTCAGCCCCAACATATTAATTAAATTCATTAAAATGGATCATTTAACAAAAATAATATTAACGGGAGAATTTATGTCAAGTGAGGAATTCGCTAAAATTTTCGGATGGGGCAATATATGTCTCGAAGGGTGTCACCATCCTTACGATCATTCTCATGATTTTACTTTGGGCAGACACATTGAGAAAAAATGTACAGGCTGTGGAGCTAATATGCAGCCCAATGCCCAAAGGTATGGTACCGAATTTGGTGCTAATAGAGCGATTTTAAATAACTTTTATCAATGTAAACAATGTAAAAAAATAGATTCTCATGTTTTATATGATGGGCCACCTAAGGATTATAACTCTATTCGTGATATCGTTTTAGGAAATTTAAATTCCAGGTTAAGTTAGAGCCATCTAAAAGCTTGGCGTTCTTTGAAGTTATATGTGGTTTGTTTAATAGCACGGGGGGAGTGTCGCTTCAATTATTATTGATGCTTGTTTTTCTGTCAGTAGACCGTTCATTAGCTTGATTTAAGTTATCCAAAAAATTTTGTTAATATCTCATCCCTAAGCATGCTAAAGGCGATGTTCTTTAAGTTCATCATAAGCAAGTTTAGCCCAACTTATTTTTTTAATATAGGTTTTGACCGATGATAATTAAAAAATTTTGTTGTTTTTTATGCAAAATTCCGCTGAACAATGCAAATGATTCTAATGAGCATCTGATTTTGAATGCTATTGGAGGAAGAAAAAAAGTTAAAGGGGTCATGTGTGTGAAATGTAACAATCAAAAAGGAAGCACTTGGGATTCTATTCTTTCTCAACAATTAAATCCTTGGAATTTGATTTTTCAGACTAATCGAAAAAGAGGGAAAAGTCCAGCCAAAAACTTTGATACAATAAGTGGGGAAAAAATTCGCCTACATCATGATGGGAAAATTACATTACCACGACCTAGTGTCGAAAAAATTGAAAACGATCAAGGTAAAAGTATAAAAATTAAAGCTTCCTCAATGTCTGAAGCAAGGGAAATTATGAAATGTCTTAGGAGAAAATACCCAAATATCAATACTGATGAATCCTCCTTCAAAGAAGAATCATTATTTTTAAAAGGCCCCTTAATTTTTCGTGCTGTTTTTGGCGATAGTGACGCAATGAGATCATTAATAAAATCAGCTATAGTACTTGCTGTTGAAAATAAAATTGGTTCAGAGTTCTGTAAAAATGCAATTGAATATTTAACGGCAGAAAATGCTAAAATTTGTTTTGGCTTTTTTTATGATAGAGATTTAATCTTAAACAGACCGAAAGATAAAATTTTCCACTGTGTAGCGATTAGCAACTATAATGAAAGTAATTTATTACTCGGATACGTTGAGCTTTTTAGTATTTTTCGTGTTGTAATTTGTCTTTCTGATTCATATCTTGGTCAAAAAATACATGATATTTATGCAATTGATCCTATTTTAGGAAAAAAAATTGATTTACATTTTGAAATTCATATAGAAAAAGAAAACTTAGAGTCGCTATATCATGGTGAAAAAAGTTGTCACGAATATATGCAGAAAGCATTTGATATTCCATTGAAAATAGCAGTACAAAATAACCAAAAGAATTTGATAAATAAAATTTTAGATGATGCAGTAAGTTATGGGTTTGAAAACTGTGGCGCTAAAGAAGGTGAAATACTAAATGAAGAGCATATGAAAAAAATTATCGATCATGTAATGGCTAAATTGAGACCTTTTATAAAAGCTTAATTACTCTATAGAAGCGTCGTGCGATGTGACCAACCATGCTCAATGGGTTTAGCCGTGCGCCGGGGAAGGAAGATAGAGCGGGTGCCAAAATCGGTGATGGAAGAAGTGTTGGCCAGACTGATTACTTTATTTGAATGAGCGATAGAGAAGTATTTGAAAAATGCCTAAATTCAGATTTCATCGCGAGTTTCTCTTTAAGTTCATCATAAGCCAGCAAGCTTAGTCCAACTTATTTAATAGGTTTAATCCTTTTACCCCTATAATCAAATAACCATCAAATAAGAATAAATTTTTAACTTGTTGATAAATATTGATTTTTATCTATATTAGGTTGAAAAAACTACTTATAATCAAATAACCATCAAATAAGATTTTTAATTATTCCTGAAGCCCAGAAGGGAACATAGCGCTTATGTTTCTTTGAAGCCGTTTCGCCATAAACACAGACTAAACCCGTCTCCAAAGCTTCCTTAATGATACGGGAGGCAATTGCCATATTTTTCTGTTGGATACCAAAACGTCCTCGTACACTGGTATTAGTCATATACTCGTGCTTTACATATTTTAAACAAGCATGAAGATAACAGGCACGGACTCGATCCTTTTTATCCATTTTATCGAGCGGTCTATAAGAAAATAAAACTGCACGGGTGTTATCTGTTACGACCTCAAATAAAGGGGGCGGTAACTGGTAAAATTCGGTTTCAGCAACTACTTTATCAATACCGCTGCCCCTTTCTTCGCAAATTCCAGCACGACGCATAAATCGAGCCAATGAATCATTACGAGATCGCGGGGGGCTATCTAAGAAACGATCCACCTCCAGCAATGGCTTTCCTGGATTAGTAATTTCCAAACGATCACTAAAAATTTCAATCATAGGGGCCGCGCCAGTGATCGTAAGGTCTTGATGAATAAGAGCATTGGCGACTAATTCCCGAACAGCCAATAAGGGGTATAGCGGCACATTTTTTCGTAGTGTTTTTTCAATGACCTCATTGAATGGAATCAAAGTAGCGATATAATCCATCAATTCTTCAAAACCGCAGGCATATCCTTTATTGTTTTCAACTTCATCTATGGTTTTGAGACGATTATTTTCAGGGTAGCGTATTACCCTAACAGCTTTGCGGCGTAGCTGATTAAAATTATTTAAATTTCTGGCAAATAGAATCGCGCCTAAATTTAAAATGTCCCATCGCCCATGTTTGCCTTTTTTAATCATTGATTCTTGATGTAACGCGTCCAAAATCCCTTCCAGAAAAGTAGGCATGGGCAGCTTCAGTAATCTAAAGTAGGCATTACAGTCCAGTAAGCGGATAACTTCTTCAGGCGTAATATACTCAGCGGCCAAATCGTTTTCAAATAAAGTCTGATTAAAATTTTTCCACAGCAGCCGCTCTTTTTCTGGAAAATCTTTTAGGCGTTTTTTGACAGATCCAATTCGAATGTATTCTTCATGTTTAAATTTCACTGGTTCTTTAAAGGCTTTCCCGATTTCCAAAACCACGATCGAGCAATTATCAATAGACAGAGAGGAGAAACAAAGATGAATTTTGGGATTTAGCAAATGCAGCAACCAATTTTCAAGAGGTTCATTACCCACTTTATGATTAGCTGGGGAAAAGTGAGTGCCTACCAGGATATGAGTTTTATCTTGAATACCCCATACTAAATAAGCATAGGGTTTATGATTTAAGGCAGCGGAATTAGATAATGCTGAAACATATTCCCCAATTTTATCGGGATCATAGTTGTTTTCCTTAAATTCAACCCATTCAGTTTCATTAGGCAAACGGCAAAGCTCTTTTACTAAGTCTTTTAAGTAGTCTGGGTCGCGTTCAATTGTCATATACTACTCGATTTTGATTCGTCATTGACAGAACCCTCTTTTTTAGTAATCACTGCGTGCAGTTGCTGTGTAATATTTTTACCCTGAGCATCTTTTTTTACAGCCATGTGGAAAAGGCATTTGCCTTGGCTTTTTTTTGCCCACAACTCACCCACCGTGCGTTTTTCTATTGAATCATCATTTGATTCATACGCTTTCCCTTTATACTCCACTACCAAAATTCGTCCATCCAGTAATTCTGCAATAAAATCAGGATAAAAATATTGGTGAGCAAGTGGCAAAAAGAAGGAGGCTTGGTCGCGTCTAACTAGATTTCTTACCCAATGTTTCACCTCAGAAAGACTGTCAATAATTTGGGCGCAATCGAATTCTTCTCCCTCTGACTTTAAATCTTCAATCCTATCATAATAATGGCGTTTGAATTGGTATCTTCCAGAATAATACGGGGGACGGGCAGGATAGCCATTAGGCTTGAACGGATAGCCTCCTAACGCCAGTGTCGTCTCTACGGGGGAAGATAAATCAAACAATAATTCTTGATAGCCTTTTTTGCACGCTTGCTTTTCATAACTATCAATCAAGGCTTTAATCGCATTCGTCAATGGATATTTATGACGAATTAGCGTTGTCAATGAAATTTCTTGAACATAAATCAGATCACGAATAATTGCAGATAAGAATTTTATTTTTTCTTTTTGAAGTATTCCTTTATCTCTAATCTCTTGATCTAACCAGCCAATCAAGTCATTTTCAGTGATTGCACTAAAGGAATCATTTAAGTTAATGGTCTCATTCTGATTTGCTAGTCCAAATACTACTTTTTTTCCCTCTATATCAATATAAAAAGCATTTTCTGTTTCAGAAACAGAAAATTTAGATAATTGGGCAGGGTAATCTAATAGGCTCCACTGGCTTGCTTTTAGAAATAATTCTTTTTCGACTAACTCTAGTTCTCCCTGATTTAAAACGCATAATTGCGGCAATGATTTGAATAGTATACCTCGCTCAGAAGGGCGTTCCATGTTTTCAATGATTTGATTATGTAAACGCACCTTTTTTTCAATAGTTGGGCGTTCAGTTTCCCGTAATACTTGATAAACGACATTTTTCATGTCTTCTGATATTTGACCAGATATTTTGACCTCCATTTTTTTATCATATTCTACAATAGAAAATCGACGCTTCTCTTCTTCGTTTAGCAAATTGATATCAGGCATTTTCTCAACTTCTGCTCGGAAAAAAACTGGCGTATATAACTTTATTTGAAGATCTTCAGAACCATGATCTTCTAATAAATCCGATTGTAAAAATTCATTACTTTTAGGACGCAAAAAAGAGGCAACTTCCAACTCCTCAAACCCCATCGCGATTAATTTATCTGCTAATTCATGGGCTGCTTTTGAAAAAGATGAAGATGAAAGATGGGCATAGGCACGATTTAAGTCTTCTATGATGCGGCGGCGAGCGTAAGGCATGCGCAGTACTCTTCCCAATAATTGCTCAACATCTCTGCTTGAACTTACTTGTTTCACCGAACAGAAAACATAAGCAAAAGAGCAATCCCAGCCTTCTTTGAGCGCCTCTATAGTAATGATATACTCAATAGGGCAACTTGGTAAAAATAAGTTAACTTGGTTAAGTTCTCGCTGATTACCCGTCACAATAGCAATTTTATTCTCTTCAATTTTTAATTCGTTGATAAGATAATCTTTTAAAATTTCTACAGTAACTTTCTGGTCTTTGTTTTCTGCTTGCAGTAAAACTAGTGGGCGAATATAATCTTGATCTTGAATAGCTTCCTGGGCTAAACGATTTCGAGTCAGCATCGCATCGCGGACAGCATCCTGCCAATGGGCATGCTCTGTCAATATGATAGGTAATTTAATCATTTCTTCTGCCTTAAGTTCTGCAGCTGATACGTGATATAAAATATTACTGCCATTGGTGTCAGATGTGTTAGGTGTGGCAGTAAACTCTATAATAACGGCAGGGTACACACGCTGTAATGTGTCAAAAGTGAGGGGAGTACGTGCATTATGTGCTTCGTCCATAATAATAATAGGACGATAAATTGCTAGCAAATTAGCAAAAGAATATTTAATTTCACCTACTGCCGAGGGCTTCAGCCCGTTTTCATGAATATCACCATAGCTGACTCTTTCTAGCAAAGAGATTCCCAGATAATCTGCAGGTAATCGAGCAAAATGAGGTTCAAAATCTTCTCGATATGCGTATACTTTACGTGCAGAGGTATCTGTAACACGTAAATTGGCTAGGGTAGACACGACCACAATCGCTTTAGCGCCTAAATCTTGTGGGCGGATTTGATCTACCTCTTCAATATCTAAAACGTAAACCTCACCTTTAAATGCTTGATCTAACTGTTCCCGATAAGGATGTCTTGGTGTTTTGAGCGCCTCGACAGTTTGCTGGCGAATCATGTTAGTTGGAACAAGCCATAATACCAAAGGATAATCTTGCGCCAAAAAATCTTGAGCACTGACAGTGATGGCATAAGAACCTAACAGTGTTTTCCCACCTCCAGTCGGAATTCGAATACACACATAAGGTATTTGATTAAAGTAGTAAGAGCGATATGGAGCAGTGCGAAGATTAAATTCCTGCAGTGTTTCCTGATACGCTTCTTCTATATTTACATTTTGGCTATTACGACAGCGCTGGAAAAAAAATCTCAACACATCGACAGCGCGCTGTTGATAGTTTTTTAACTGTAACATCAAAATCTCCTTAAGTCATAAGGAATTTGTCTGAAGGTAATTTGCTCTTGCTGTAATCGTAAATTACCTAATCGACAAGCTTCACCATAAATTATTTTTTTCTCCTTTAAACGAGGTAGTTGAGAAAGAATTTTAGAGGTCAATACATTGCCGCCATCAGGCCTTTGATCACCTAGGATGCCGTTATAAAGCAGATAATAAGCAGTATCTTGATGTACCCCAAGAAGTGGGCTTTTTTCTTTTGCTGAAAAAGGCTGTTTTGTTTCAAGATACCACACATGAGCTGCTAACATTTCAAAGCGAATATTCGGATTGACTATGCCAGATTCATCGAATAATTTCTCGCCCAATTGATAAAATCGAAAACCGCCGCCGCCTTGCCAATTAACTACTTTCGAGATCCCACCTTGCTCACCGTCAATAACTTTTTTCAGGCGAGGAACACAGTGCGTTTTACAATGTCCGCCTAACTCAATACCAATCCAGCGTCGCCCCATTTTATGAGCCACAGCTGCGGTAGTTCCAGAACCTAGAAAAGAATCTAGAACAAGGTCGCCTTGATTTGTGGCAATATGGATAATCTGTTGCAGAAGACGTTCTGGTTTTGGTGTTGAAAAAGGTATTTTAATGTCGAATTTTTTTACTTCTTGCCGCGCATTCCTATTTTCACCAACTTCTTCATAAAGCCATACTGATTTAGGGACAATTTTTGAGGCTTCGACTTCCGTAAGAAATCTTTTTATACAAGGCTTATTATTATTGTTTTTTCCGAAAGTTATTCTGTTATCGACTAATAATGCTTGAAACTTATCTTTTGTATAAACCCAAGCGCGGCCATGTGCTGGTTTAACTATTCTTCCTGAGGGAGTTTTTATGTTGTAAAGACTATTTTCACTTATAGTCTTTACAGTCATGTCTCCCGGAAACCAGGGACCTCGACCATAAAAATTTCCATTGGCTTCAATCCCATCAAATTCATCAGAATGCCTATATATAGAATTTTGTTTCTCTGTCCTATCTAGTTTATTTGGTCGCCAATGAGCTTTACTTTTTGCGAACACAATAATATGGTCGTGATTATCAGATATCCATTTTGCATCATTAGAGGGCGATGACTTTTTTTGCCAGACTATATTGGCAACAAAATTCTTTCTACCAAAAATCTCGTCAACAATTATCTTTAAGTAATGCGCTTCGTTGTCATCAATTGAAATCCAAATACTGCCATCCTCGGACAATAATTCTCTCAACAATTCCAATCGAGGGTATATTAATGAAAGCCACTTACTATGCTCTAAATTATCATCATAGTGCTCAAACGCACTTTTGGTGTTATATGGAGGATCTATAAAAATACATTTAATTTTCCCAGCATAGTGGGGAATCAGTGCTTTCAATGCTTCTAAGTTATCACCTTGAATGAGTATATTTTCAGTATTGGGATCACCGTAAGAAAGGTCATCAATCGGCTCCAATAGGCGGTAGGCACACCGGTTGGCTTCCTTCACAGTATCTTCTTTATTCAGCCAATTTAGAATCGGCATGCTGCCTCCTGGTCAATTTGGTTTAATTAGCAATTGTGAAGTGTTAAATCTTAATGCATTCGTTCTCTCTTCTCAATGAAAAATTCTAACTTGTAGCGCCAAAGTTGTAATGTCCCACTTCTCCAAAGTTAAAATGTCCCTTTTTGATAAAGGGGATCTTGAGAAAATGAGAGAGGAGTATGTGACGATGAGTGTCAAGAAATTGAACCGGTTAGAGGTTTTGGAGAGGGTAAAATTGAAGGAGCTGACACAAGCAGAAGCGGCGCAACAGTTGGGGTTGAGTCGAAAACAGGTCAATCGACTATGTAAAAAATATCGACAAGAGGGGGCTAAAAGTTTGTTATCCAATCGTCGAGGCCAACCGAGTCCTAACCGGTTAAAAATCGAGTTGAAAAAGGAGGCGATGGAAATCGTGCGGGAGCGGTACACAGACTTTGGTCCGACCCTGGCGCATGAAAAATTAACCGAGATTCACAATTTGAAGTTATCGGTAGAAAGCGTGCGCAAACTGATGATTCAGGAAGGGCTGTGGAAAAGTAAACGACGTCGAGAGCTGGTGGTACACCAACAGCGAAATAGGCGTTCCTGCCTGGGCGAATTGGTTCAGATGGATGGATCGCCTCATGACTGGTTTGAGGGTCGAGCAGAACGCTGCTGTTTGCTGGTATGGGTAGACGACGCGACAAGCCGACTCATGCATCTGCATTTTGAAAAGAGTGAGACGACACGGGGGTATTGGCTTGGAATGAAAGAGTACCTGAAGAGGCATGGTCGCCCGATTTGTTTGTACACGGATCGCCACGGTATTTTTCGTCAAAATCAAGGGAGTGATTTGAAAGAACAAGACGATACGCAATTTTTTCGGTCACTGAAAGAGCTAGAAATTAAGCTTATTTGTGCTAACAGTCCACAGGCGAAAGGGCGAGTTGAAAGAGCCAACAGCACACTACAAGATCGATTAGTAAAGGAATTACGCTTGCAAAAAATTAACGATATGATTTCGGCTAATATTTTTTTGCCAGTGTTTATAGAGGATTATAATCGGCGATTTAGTGTTTCTCCAAAAAGTTCGACGGATAGTCATCAAAAGAATTTGTTGGAAGAAAGTGTATTAGATTTTATTTTTAGTTGGCGCAGCACAAGAAAGCTGAGTCAGAATTTGGAGCTGAGCTACCAGCATGTGGTTTACCAAATTCAATCTGAAAATCTGAGTCGTCGCTTACGGGGTACGCGCGTGGAGGTACGTAAAAACCTGGAAGGCCATGTCAGCCTATGGCATGAGGGGAAATCGTTGGCCTACACGAGCCATGTGAAGCAGACGCGCCGGGAGGAGCCTGTGGGTAGCAAAGAAAAAGACGCGCAGGTGGATGAGGCAATAAAAATCCGCCGTGGAGTTCAGGTTAAGCCTGGCAGCAATCATCCGTGGCGAACACCTCTGAAACCGGGCGTCAGTGAGCTGGCAAATCAGGCCTTGACGAAGCCGTAGCCGCTGGAGAGGGAACGCCGCAGTTACCCACAGGTTTCACAACGCGCTTGCGCTAAATTTGGGCTTCAGCGCCTTGTAAAACCTATGGATAACTGCTGCCGAGGCGGGAGGCCATTTTGGGAAAAAGGGACATTTTAACTTTGGACAAAGTGGGACATTTTAACTTTGCGTTGACATGAAAAATTCTAACTGAAAAATTCTAACGAAAAAAATTGTTAGGTTGTAATAGAGGACAATATTTTACGTATAAAATAATCAATATATCTCTGAAACTTTTTATCAACTCTACTAAATTTTAGATAAACTAAACGTATCTATTCTCTCCCTAGAACCATTTTCCTTTTTAAGGCTTCAGGGTAGTTTCTCTGATAGTATTATTAGCGAGGTGTAATTTGGGTGTAAGGGTGCAAAGAAAAATATAGAAATTTATAGAAGTTTAAGGAAAAATACAGAAGTTCAAAAAAGTAAAAAAAGCTTTAAATATAAATAGATAGAAAAATATAGATAAAAATAGAAAACCCAATACGGGTTCTTTTAATCCGTTGGTCGCGAGTTCGAATCTCGCCCGGCCCAAATAAAATCAAGTACTTACCATTGAATTTTTATCCACTCTTTTAGGGTCTGTGTAATTTTGGTGTAATCATGCCAGAGATTTTGTGGGATATTCAGAGAAATAAGCAGAATTTTATATCCCTATATGGAAGACTCAGCCGGACTATCTGGGGTCTTTCCCTAAATCCGTTTCTGTCGCTGAGTTAGCTTTCTCTTGTGATGGAAACTTTTTAATGCCCTTGAAATCAAAAAAATAATCCCCAATTGCTACATATTGGTGTACTAATCGTACAATCGTATAAATTTGATGCAATTTTAATGTATCCTCTCAAATTCCCCGGGTAACCCTGATATATATGTTAAATTCTAAGCCGTATTGGCATAAGCGAGTCTAATAGATCGTTGTTTTATCAAGTCAGCTAAAGAAGGCATCTTGCGTTTGCCAGTTAAGCGATCATAAATATACTGATAAGTGTTGACGCCAAGCTTTTTGGCCGTTTCTGTTATTGTCATGAGTGTATCTTTTGATTTTGTGCCTTTGGCATTTTTTGTTTGCAGGCTGGCATCACGTTTGCGCGCCTGAACACGTGCGCCAAGTTCAGCGGGGTTATTGTGAAGGGGAAGATAAGGAAAGCGTAATACTAACAATAATTGCTTTTTATTCGATAGCGTGCTGGCAATGCGATCGTCTAAATCCTGATAGTCTGTTTTTCTGGAAAATAATGCATCAAATGCAATCGTTAGCCGCTCAGCCTCAGATTCAGTAGGCGACTTTTTAAAACGAAGCAGATCACGGTAAAAATCCCAAAATAATTCACGGAATCCCTCAAGTATTTCACGATGCACAAGCCATACTGGATTCAGTTTTTTATAGTGCCGCCCTTCATGCACCCAGCATAAACTCTGGTATTCAGTAATCAGGTGAAACTGTAAAGCGCCGTCTGTCACTAATATCTTTGTTTTGCCAACATATCGTCGATAGGCAATGATTGCCGCCGCTTCACGTATGATTTTTTGACTGGTCTGATTCCTATCCTTTTGAGGAAACAGTAATCGAATAATCGCATCCATTTCTATCTTCGTCAGGGGAGTCTGCGCTAAATCTAATGCTTTTAGCTGGTTTAACCGCTTATCAGGTAAACCTAAATTCGTCATTAATTGATGCGTTTCCTCATCTATACAAAATAACAGATTGCCGTTGCTCAGCGCTTCAATTGCCGCCAGGCGATCTCGTGTACTCAACGTAAAATACGAGGTGAAAAATGGATTACACAGAATATGGGTGTGATGTAGATGGCGGCTAAAAACCGCGTAAATCTGGCGAAGGAGTATTAATCGTACCAATTAATCTAAAATATCATTTCAGTATTTTTTATCAAAAACTTTTTTTAAAGCGAAGCGGTGGGTAACTCGCGTTAAGTCCTTCGCCTGGAAGGCGAAGGATAGCGAGTTATCCACGGCGGAGCGTTGAGTCGCGAAGCAGCGGTGGGTAGCCAGTGGGCAACAAGGACGTTGTCCACGGCTATCCACGGCTGCCGCGGAACACAGCACGGGAAGAGGACTCACTTTCAGGGGAACTCGACTTTTTGATGAAAGCAAAGAAGAAATTTTCTGATAAAAAACAGTTTACGGATGGAAATAAGAGCGATAATAAGGTCGCTGCTGACGCTATCTGGTGAAAGTTGTTGATTTAGAACCCCAATCACTGTCACCCCCTCGACTGCCGCGACCCGGGTTTATTATACCGCATTTTTCGATCCCATCGCACAGCTAACCCATTTATTTTTCGTCAGCGCTGGATGTCTGATGGAAAATTCCGCACGCTTATATCATTGCTCCCGTTGCCGCCGCCGGGTAATCATCTGCCGCGCTTGTGACCGGGGCCAGATTTATTGCCCAGGTCCTTGCGCTGGTCTGGCACGAGCGACTTCACTGCGCGCCGCCGCTCAACGTTACCGGCAAACCCGGCAGGGTAAGCTCAGGCAAGCCCTGCGACAACAACGTTATCGGCAACGCCAAAGACAGCGTCAATCACAAAAAGTAACGCATCACCGTTCCCAGGAAACGCCCATTCATGATCTAGTGATCCTCAAGGTTAAAAAAACCCGGCGGCGAGTCCCTGAAGCCAAAAACTCCGAGACTTCCTGTCATTTTTGCGGGAATTCCGGCTGGAGATTCCTTCGCCCCGGTTTTTTACGCCGTTTTTCCCAGGTGCGTGCGTCAGCACAACCACAAGGACCTCCTGGGTGTACTTCCCTTTAAACCTTTGGAGCACTTGAATGACTATTTCTGATGACCTGGAAGCTAAAATCTTGCGTTTCTATCATGTCGAGCAATGGCCCATCGGCACGATTGCCCGACAATTTTCCATCCACCACAGCACAGTCAGGCGTGTACTGGCTCAGGCAGGTATTTCTAAATCCGTGATCGTCCCTAAAAAATCCATTCTCGACCCTTTTTTACCCTGGGTCATGGAGACTTTAGGGCGATTCCCCAACCTCACCGCCAGCCGTCTGTATTCAATGGCCTGTGAACGCGGCTACACCGGTGGGCCAGACCACTTTAGGCATCAGATCGCGTTACATCGGCCACAACCAATGCCCGAAGCCTATCTGCGTTTACGCACCTTACCCGGTGAACAGGCTCAAGTCGACTGGGCTCATTTTGGTTCCATCACCATCGGCAAAGCCAAACGGTCCTTAATGGCTTTTGTGATGGTCTTGAGTTATTCGAGAAAAATTTTTCTGCGATTTTATCTCGACGCCCGCATGAGTAACTTTTTACGGGGACATGAAGCGGCTTTCCAGTCCTTTGGCGGTGTGCCCAAAGTGTTGCTCTATGACAATTTGAAAAGCGCCGTGCTGGAACGCCAGGGAGACGCCATTCGCTTTAATCCCACTTTATTAGATTTTTCAGCGCATTATCGCTTTGAACCCCGGCCAGTCGCTGTTGCCCGGGGTAATGAAAAAGGTCGGGTTGAGCGCGCTATCCGTTATGTGCGCGATAATTTTTTCCCTGCCAGAATTTGGAAAACCGTAGAAGATTTAAATCATCAGGCACAGTACTGGGCTGATACCCAGGCCGCCAATCGGCCTTGTCCCGAAGAATTTTCAAAATCCGTTCGGGCTGTCTTTGAACAGGAGAAACCTCTTCTGTTTCAATTACCCGATCATCCTTATCCTACCGCTGAGCGGGTCGAGGTCAGAGTCGGTAAAACACCTTATATTCGCTTTGATCTCAACGATTATTCCGTACCACATACCGCCGTGAGGCGCCTGCTCACCGTGGTGGCTGAACCGGAAACCGTGACCATTATCGACGGAGTGGCCAATATCATTGCCCAACATGCTCGCTGTTACGATAAAGGCCGCCAAATTGAAGACGCCCAGCATATTGAAGCCTTAGCCCAACAAAAAGCAAAAGCTCGCCTCAATCGCGGCCAGGATCGGTTAATCCAATCCGCCCCGGCATGCTCAGCCTTCCTGATCCAGGCCGCTCATCATCATTATGCTTTGCGAAGGATCGTCAATGATTTATTAATTTGCCTGGATTGCTACGGCGCTCAGGAACTCAATATCGCCGTTTCACAAGCTTTGGCTTGCCATTCACCTCATCCGAATACCGTGCGTTTAATCCTGGAAAAGCGCCGAAAACTCAGTCGACAACCACCACCCATTCCAGTCGAACTGCCTCAGGATGAGCGGGTTCAAAAAATGGTGGTCCAACCCCATTCCCTCGCTATTTATGATCAATTAGCCAACGAACACGCCACAAACCCTTCAACACCAAACCCTATAGAGAACAAAACGGAGAACATCAACCATGAATCATCCTAATCATTACGCTCATTTATATCAACGCGCTCAGGCATTAAAACTTTACGGATTATTAACCCACTGGGAAGAAGTCAAAGAGGCTCCCTGGCTAGCTGATTTACTTCATTGGGAAGAAACTCAACGGACTGATCGTGGCCTGAAACGGCGCCTGGCTTCTGCTCACATTGGCCGCTTTAAACCCCTGGCTCAATTTGACTGGAGTTGGCCTAAACAATGTGATCGACAAGCGATTGAAGAACTTCTGAGTTTGGAGTTCCTGGCTGCGGCGACTAATGTCATTTTTTGTGGACCCAATGGCGTCGGTAAATCCACCATCGCTTCTAATATCGCTTATCAAGCTGTTTTAAAGGGACAGACCGCTTTATTCACCACCGCCGGGCAGATGCTTAACGATCTGTCCGCCCAGGATGGAGATCGGGCCCTTCATCGTCGTATCCAGCATTATTCTAAACCTGCTTTACTTTGTATCGATGAAGTGGGGTATCTCTCTTATTCTAACCGCCATGCCGATTTATTATTTGAAATTATTTCTCGACGATATGAGAAAAAATCTACGTTGGTAACCACTAACAAGGCTTTTTCTGAATGGGCGGAGATCTTTCCTAATGCCGCTTGTGTGGTTTCTCTCATCGACCGGCTTGTTCACCATTCTGAAATTATTCACATAGATGCCGAATCTTATCGGGTGAAGGAATCTAGAGAAAAATCTTCTCGACAGAAAGCAACTCGCGCACAACACAAGAAAACATCTTCCAGCGCCCACCATTAATTTTCTACTGAATTGAGTAGCCCTCAGAAAAAATTCCTTTCTGGGGCCGGTCATTCATTCAAAATTAACAGCTCCTCGCTTCGCCATTTTTACGCGCTTTTTCTCAGCCGTTAACATGTGATAATTCTTTCCGTTAACGCGTGAACCAGTATCATCTAAATGGTGATAATCCGTCGCATCTAATCCTGCATTCACAATGTCCGTTTTTTCTGCATGAAATGGCTCAATATCATTCGTAATTATTTTTGATATCGTTCCAGAGGAAATAAATAAACCGTGCGTTTCAAGAAATCGTTTTAACGCTGGCTGCGTCATCCCTCCGTTTTGGTATAAATCTAATACCAATGATTTGACGCCAGGACCAAACCGACCTTGATAGCCCATAGGCAATGCACCCAGGTAAGTCTTACCTTGCGATGCAGAATAGTACACGGCCCTTTCAAATTGAACATTGTCCGTGGTGATTTTAATATCCTGAATCACGACAGACTCATAACCTTTAAAAAAAGCATCTGAAGGTAATTCATCCTTATTCAGATCGCAGTATTCGACCCGATCAACTTTTATCTCGTCTTTCCTGGGTTTGGGCTTTTTGGGCGGCTTATGATTATCGTCATCGTCTTCTTCATTACGTTCCGCTTCTGATGAAATGTCCTTATCTTTTTTTTGTGCCCGAATATTCGGCTTTCCCTGCTCGCCCTTCAGGCGGTTTATCTCATCGCTTAAAGCCTGGTTTTTTTTGCGTAGTTCATCATTCTCTTTAGATAACTGTTCAACGGCATTAAACAATAAAATAATGCAGCCTCGTAGATTTTCATCTTGAATGCTTTTTAAGTCTATTTTTAAATGGCTCAGTGCCGATTTTATGTCCATACCCTAAACAATAATCCATGTGCTTAAGGTACTTTAATACTAATTTTTTATTAATTCAAGACCTTATGTGTGCCTTTGAATTTTAGGGAGCTACCCGGGGAATTTGAGAGGATACATTTTAATTGAGGAAAAATATGAACAAGAATGATGATTTTAGGACAAATAATAATTATCAAGGATTTGGAATTAAACCAATAATGGTTAAGTTGATAATACCCATATCTATCTCGCTTGGCGGATTGAGTTACATAGGAACAAAAATATTGGCGATGCCCTCTATTTTGAGTAATAACAGTATAGATATTCATGCGGACAACTCAAACTCATATAATAATTTGAAAGATAGTAACAATAAAAATAATAGTAATGTGGAAAATATTTCCGAGGCAACATACTTAAATAAAACCTTACCTGTAATAAAAAACTACTGATGACCATTCTACGATAATAAGTTCCACTAATCAGTCTGGTGGAATCACTGCACAAACTGTTAATATTACTCAGCCACAACCTAGACATTTAAATGAATCTGTCGAAACAGAATTAGAAACTAACCTACCGATTTTGAAAAACAGTAACTACCAGGTTGAAGGGCCTGATCAAGTAGTCTTTAATAAGCCGATAAAAGGGCAAAATATAAATAGGAGCACTACTGATAATTATGAGATTATCATTGGGAGTAATTAATATTCATCGAATTAGTTGAAATGGAGGCAAAATGCTCGCTGAGCATTGAGCATAGCGCATTATTTTTGGAGAAATGGTGTGACTTCTTTGGCAATATTTGATGATCACGCAATAGATGTGAGTTTTACCCAGACCTCATTACATTTTGTGCTGGCCGATGGCAGAGAAATTTCTGCGCCATTAGAATGGCTTCCGAAATTACGTGACGCCAGTGAAGCAGAGCGCAATGACTGGCGATTTATCGGTAATGGCATTGGCGTAAATAAGTATGGGAGTGAAAGATAGAGTCTCAACTCCACCAACGGACTGGATAAGTCAAATAAAATTTGATAGTGAAGTTTTATAACACTGTTTTAATTCGTCAATCTTGAATATGGCTCCCCTGTGACTCAGCATTATATGATCAGCGTCGGTGATCAAAGATTTGGATTTGTGCTAATTTAAACCGTGATATCGTCGATTTTCGGTGATTTTAGAGGTTATATTAGCAATTTTTTAATTGATAGTCCTTATGAATCAACTCCGGGGATAGCAATGCGGATCAGAACAAAGTTCCGGCTTCGTTTACTTTTACTGAAACTGCTTCCACTCTGATTATCTTTTCCTTCTAATAGGCGGCATTACAATGGGGCCTTTGGCATTAATTTCAATTGCATATTGTTTTTCGCTATATGGTATATTAGTAACTGTTACTCCTTGAATTTTTAAAAGTGTAAAGGCTTTTGGATGCTCGTTGCCGTGTTCATAACCATAAAATAATTTATTACCAGATTTTGTTTGTCTAAATGATAATGGTTCTACGATTCTGATTTTGTTGTGATAAGTAAGTTCAATACATACTCTGTTCGCCGCTGCAAATTGAATTTTATGGATAATGGAATTTATTGAGAAAGCATTAGCAATTCGTTCTGGTTGAAATATCTCCCCATCCATTTCAGATGGGCTTACAAGTTCTTGTTCTTGCAAATTGCCTTCAATCCATTCGAAGAATGGTTCCAAATCTGCCCAAAATGAATCTAGTGGAGGAAGGGCAGGTAATTGATGTGCCAGCATGTTATGCCATTGTGCGTCAAGTTCTTCCAATTTCTCATGATTTTTAATAGAAGAGTATATGGGTACAGGAATTTTTTTATAGCCGCACTTTTTGCTAAGGACATTATAAACTAATTTTTTATTATCAATCATGCCTCGATTTCTGAAAAAATGAATAACATCATACAGGTCACAAGGTCTTGCGCGCTCAGCTAACGCGCGAATTTTTTCTGCAATGACTTCCTCAAATGCATAGCAAGTGGCCAAAATGCCAGTGGTAGGTTCATCTGAATAGGGATGATGAACTTTATTTCTTTTAGATTGGAGCACTATAATTTCATTGGTCGTTAAGTCTAATTTTATTGATGCAAAGCTTGGATTTGGAGCCTGTTTTCTTCTTAGCGGACCATTATAATGAATGACTCCTTGTGCTGAGAGTTTGCCATTTTCTTTTGGGAGGATTTTAAATTTAAAATTTTCCTTGAAAAAATAAATTCCAGTTTCGTTATAAATTTTATCTGTTATTTCATGGAATTTTTCTCTTAGAAAATCTGTCGATAAATGCGCTCCGTCGGTGACGGTAAAGTCCAAATCCTCTGAAAAACGGAAAGTTTCAAAAAAACATTTCTTGAGGCAAGTTCCACCTTTAAAAATCCACGCATTTGTAAAATTATTATGATTATTGATTCCCCATAATAGCCAGCCTAGAACATAATCTTTTTCAATCGTATCTGGACTAAGAGATAAACGAGTAGCCATTGTTATAATTTCATTTTTTGGAATCATCTTTATTTTTCCAAACGTCTGGAATTTTTAAATTCCATTTTCGAATGATAGAAGTATTTTTAACCCCAGGATCGAATAACGAGTACCCATTAGAAATTTTTTTTGATAAATCATATTGACTAATCAAATCGTAAAGCCCTATATTTTCCATAAGAAAAGCAAAACGTTTCAGTATTGTTTTATTGTGCATTTTTTCAGAATAGGAAATTATTGTTTCCAAATTGAAAAAATTTGATTCTTTGTATGCCAGAAAAATATCTTTAACAATTCTCATCCCACCCACAATGGACGGATCATCAAAAAGATCAATGATTGTTTTAGATGGATCAGAAACTAAAACTTTAGAGTTATCTCTCCATACGGGTTGTGTGCCAAATATTTTATAAGTTGAAATAGTTTTTAAGTGAAAATGGGTATTACCAATGATAGGGTGCCGATCTTTAACTTTTTTTGATGTGAAGAAGGTCGTCGTTTCGAATATTTGTTCTGAAAAATCCCAATGCTTAATTGCGCTAAAACCACCAATATATCCTGGAGAAAATAAACAGTCTGCTAAAATCCAGGGGTCTTCAATAGAGGATTCACCAGTTATATCATCTACCGCAATGAGAATATAAACTCCTTGCTTGATGCGTTTTACCCAGCCCTGACGGTTCCATCGAGATAGAATACGACCAGCTTCTTGCCGGGATACTTGCAATGTTTCACTGACAAGCAAAGGCGTGATAATACCTTTTGCTAGTTTAGCAACATTTGCTAATTTATGACGGTACTCATTTCCTATCCCTTTAGTTATCATGGTATATTTAATATCCTATTATTGCCATATTGAGGCAATGATTGATTATAGTGTATGTTGTGACGTCCTTCATTCTGAAGAAACCCACATTGGTTTATATATTATTCTTAAATTACCCTAATTTGGCAATTATAGCATAATATATATAGCAAATAAAGGCAATTGATGATGATAGTAATTCTCAGTGGATGCCAGACAAGCAAACTGCCATTTTAAAGAAATTAGCGCTCTGCCGAGAAAATCAAAAAGATAAGAATCTTTATATTAGCAAAAAATCCAGTTAAAAATCACAAACCACAGTTATAATGAAGGTTTTATAACGCTGTTCCAATTTATCCATCGCCGCTTGAATATGCGAGCCATTTTGATGGCTGTAGCGTTCTACCATCTGCAAAGTTTTATGTCCTGAAATGCGTTTTACTGTCGGCAAATCTACACCTGCTTGCACCAAGTGTGTAATCGCTGTGTGCCGTAAGGTATGGCGAACCACTTGATGTTTAGGAATTTCAAAAAGGTTACTGGCCAATTTTTCACAGATAATGATTATGGTGTACCATGTTTTCTAATGGGTTATTGCTAAGGATTTATCCATGCTTCAATGGAAATAGTGTAAAAACTGGTAAAAATAAGTCCATTTTCAAATTTTGGATACAATAACCCCGTGTCAGTGACATTAGATTTTTTTGAGTAGCGCCAATTCTCGATGATATTTCATTAGCTCAGGTATGGCAGCATTACCAAAATTAATGCCTGTCAGCACAAGCCTACTACCACACAATATGCAGATGAGTGGATTGAGGATAAAATTTTGTTGGATCAATTCAGCATGGGTAGGCCCCTGGTTTTGTTTTGGTGACTGTTGATTCAACAATTGATAGACCAGTGGTAATTGTTTTCCGCGCACGCGGTTAGCGAGGAATCCGTAGTAGCGGATCATTCTGAAACCGATATCGGGAATATGTTGGATAAAGCGTTTGATGAAGTCTTCGACGGAGAGGTCAAAGTTTTTATAGGTGTGAGTGGTATGGTCGAGATATCTGAATCTGACGGAATGGCCGTCGTAGTGTTTAAGTTTTGATTCTGCGATAGCGGGACGCTTGGTGTATCTGGCCAGATAATCCACATTGTGTTGATGATTATCAGATGGCCTGGAGCAATGCACGATCCAGGTTTTTTGATACAGTCTGTTTAAAAATTGATTGAAGGTAAAGGTGTGGTTAATCTACTGTTGTATGGCGGCAGGGATGACAAGCTGTTTTGAGTTTTCACGAAAGAGTTGGATGATTTGATAACGCCAGATCGTCATGAGTGTTTTTTGGCGGAAGAATAATTTTTTCCATTGTGTGCCATCCGGTGATATTCCGCCGTTTGTTGTTGAAAGATGGATATGCACGTTACGTTTGAGGTCTCTGCCGAAGGTGTGAATGGCGACAAAGATGCCTGGAGTGACATTTTTTTTACTGGCAGTAGACAGGATGGAGCTGGCGGCAATTTTGGCAATATGATTGAGGAGATGACGGTTACACCAAAAGAAATCCCAGAGTTCGGAAGGCATGGTGAAGGTGATGTGTTGCCATGAAGTACGGGGCAAGATGTCATTTTGTTTTTTGATCCAGAGTTCGGTTGCTTTTTTACCACAGGAAGAACAGGCTTTGGATTTACAGGTGTGAGGAACACGTTTAGAGTGTGAGCAATCAGGGTAAGAGCAATGGTATTGATGATAGCCTCTGATCGTATTTTTGCAGGTTAAGAGTTTGGCGATAGCGATGACGATATCATTTCTGATGTGGTAATCAGGGTCAAATCTGGAATTGTGAATAGAGTCTATTCACAATTCCAGATTTGACCCCTTTTTCCTTTATTAAATGGGATCCAAAAATGGCGAGTAGTCACAAATAAAATTTGAGAGAAAATTTTGGATTGCATGAAATATGAGCAAGCGCTTGCGGAGAATTGCCCTAAATGGGACAGGCTCTAGTTAACCGGTTAATGACCTGCTTCATCCACTGTTAGCAGGCCTTCCCGAATCGCCAGCCACAATAAGCCAACATCGTTTTCGACGCCGAGTTTTTTAAAAATGCGACAACGATGACCGTGAACTGTTTTATCACCCATTCGTAAACGTTTGGCGATGTCAGCAGTTGGCACACTGCGTAAGGATAACATCAGTACTTCCATCTCTTTATTATTTAACGTATTAAAAACAGCATGGGCTTTATAATCAATTTTGGCCAGGGCCAACCGGCTGGCGATCGCGGCGCTGATAAAAGACTGGCCTCGATGGACCGCTTTGATGGCTCTTATCAGCTCTTCCCGGTCGGTATCCTTGGTGAGATAACCGGATGCCCTCATTTTCAGAATTCGTTGAGAATATTCATGATGACCGGTTGAAGAGACCACCAGTATTTTGGGCGCAGGCTCTTCTAAACGCAGGCAGCGGGTGGCCACTTCCAGTCCACTGATATCCGGCAGCTTTAAATCCAGAATAATCACCGAGGGTTGCAATTCCCGCGCCAGTTGCACGCCTTCCGTGCCGGTACCCGCTTCTCCGACTATCTGAATATCTTTGGCGCTGGTGAGCAATGCGCGAAACGCCCGGCGCACTATCGTGTGGTCATCAATCAGGAGTACCCTAATCATTCTCGTGTTCCTTTTTAAGTTATGCAGGGTAAGGAGAAGGAGGTTTTATTTTGCCAACAGTTTGTATATTTGTCAATTTCAAAATGCATTAAACTGTATAAAAATAAGTCAGGAAAATAACCTCCGTTCAGTCATCCGGTTGAATATTGCATAAAGCACGCGCGCGAATTATCGCAGGAATAACTGGCGGGTATTTTACAGGTGGGCAGGTATATGCAGACCTGGTTTTTTCGCTACCTCAATTGAAGGACGGTGATGTATCATCCACTACAGACGGTGGTGTTTCAGCCAATGCATAATCAGAATTCCCGCTATCTGAAGGTGTATCATCACTATAGCGAGTTTCTTCCGCCACTGAATTACCCTGAACCTGTAAAGGAATCGCAGGTGGTGGCGGCGGTGGTATGGGTTGATACCCTCCCATAAGTCGATTTTTCAACTCTACTATCCGATCCCAAAAAATATAGCATGAAGACCCACAAACAAATGCACCAAATAGTGCGGCAATTGCGATACCAAAATACATCAACCCTTTTTTATTTATTGGGCAAAAATTGTCGCTTATAAAAGCTGAAATACAATCAATTAATTGATCAGAGATATTGCTCCCATAAATATAAACTGAATCGAAGCTTTCAGTGTAATCCGGTCCACTATTTTTACCTATGAAAGTACATTCGCAATTTTCTAGAGAATAGGATACATTTTTTTTGTCAGATAACAAAAAACCGCAGGTATTATTTAAAGCTTCATTGAGACTGGCTCCTTGGGTATGATGCACCCATAAATTACTCCTGGTTTCCCTGTGAGTAAAAAATATATCCGATGCCACTCCTTCCGGATCAAAATCATGACATATTTTAGAGGATACTTCCTGAAACAGTCGAAAAATTATTCCCAAAAACAGTTTACTGTTGAACGCAGTTAACATTTGTAATGTTGAACATAAATTATTGGGAATATTACCAAGACGCAGAGAGAAAAAACCCGGTAAAGAAAACCCATCTCTATGTAATACAATGTTAGAGATCAATGGAACTCTTGATTTAAAAAAATTGTCAAATCTTTTCATGGGCTAAAAACCTCAATAAAGAAAAAACCGCAGGTGACTATAACAGACAGAATTTACGGTACACAAGGTATAACTTTAAATCTGCAAATTCTTTAAGCAAAAATTTTTCGATTGCATTTTAATTTTTAGAGGGTTTATAATCACAAGCGCGACGCCCGAGTGTATCTAGCACCCGGGAGCCGCTGACCACGAACAAATGGAAGTTTTGTTACATGGCTGTCATTATACTAACTGATAATTCATTTCTTTTGAATCGCCCTGATTCCCGGGTGCTGTTTCCTTTTGAAAAAAGTCTCCAGAGGCATGGTTTCGGCCATGCCTCTTGGCGGCTATTTGTCTATATCCCAGACAAACTGGTTCGGAAGGAAGTTCCGGGTTCTCGCGTGATATGGGATGCTCAAGATAATGAATCCATCGGTGGAATAAAACCAGTCCATGCGCCAACGCCGCATAGACTGGGCCCCATTCCTGTGCGCGCGTTGGTGTCGTGGTCGCTTTTAAACGTACAGGAGATCAATTATGCGACCCGCCACTTTTGTTCATTCACAAATTAATAGAACCCGATACTCTCAATTATTTGTACCCCTGCTGCGAGGCAAACGCCAGTTTTCTACTCCAGGAGTTCTGACGCCTCTGGAGAATGCCTGGCAGCCCCGTATTCCACACAGCATTCAATACTGCCTTGCCAGGCTGGAAAATGAGTGGACACAACGTCAGCCCTTAAAGGGCAGGAAAGTGTTACTGAATATGCATCTGACGGGCATCACGCTAAAGGTTATTGATATTATGCGCAAAACAGCCTCGGTGGAAGTCACCGTATCGCCGGAACTGGTGAAGCACGATAACGCGCAACAGGCGCTGATGGCTGCGGGCATTCCTTTTTTAACCGAAATTCCTGAACATAAGAAAACCGGTTACTACGATATCATCTATGATTGTGGGGCGGGAATGCGGCGGTTGATTCCCCGTCTGGGCAGAATTGAACTGACACAGACTCGTCCGGAATGGTATGAGAACATGAATTTCCCAGTGATTACGGTAGACAATTCCCTGACAAAATCCATCGAAACCGGTTTGGGGACGGGCGACAGTCTGGTTCGACTGATCAATCAGCTTGCCAGACAGTCGATGACGACTTTGATGGGCCAGGCTGCCTTGCCGGGCGCCAAACCGGACGTGCCCCATTTCCCGATTTTGTTCAGTATGCTAAACGCGGCGCAATTATTTTCCAGTCACCAGTTTATGATCTTCGGCTACGGCAAAGTGGGCAGGGGGATTGTCAACGCTCTGGAAAGCGCCGGAACGCCGCGGGAGAATATTTTTATCGTGGAAGCCTCCGCGGAAGCTTATCTTCACACCATGAAAAACGGTTATCAGGGATTACTGCTGAACAAAGAATCTGGTTCACACGACACGGTTAAAAAAATTCAGTCGCTGCTGCCGCAGATATGGGCGGTGATCACCGCGACCGGTCAGGCCGGTGCGGTATCGCGGCATTTTTCACAGGGCGATTATGATCCCGTGCCGCTGCTGATTAACATGGGTACTTTTGATGAATTTGGCGTTAATTTTTCACCCGGGCGAATTCTCAATCGTAAAAAACCCGCCAATTTTATGCTGGAATATCCGACGGAAGTCATTTACCTGGACCCGATTTTTTCCCTATTTTTGCAGGGTGGAGAAGAACTGTTGATTAACCCGGATTTGTCGAAGGGATTGAACAATATCTCTGCCCGGCGGGATCACGCGGTTCTTAACGACTGGCTGGCGCACCACGGCGGCGATATCTGGCGGCATCGACAGGATCAAAAAGAAACTGAAAATTTAATCCGGAATTTATACCGGAATTCGATTTTCTTCTCTAAACCCGGGAGCGAATCTCTCTCCGCCGGTCCGGAAAAACTGCGGCCTGTTTCACTGCTATCGCATTGAGGAAACTGTTATGGAAGATTTGTCCCGGCCATTGCTGCTGTCGATTGTGAATCTTTTTCTGGAAGTCTGTCCGCTATTTTTAGTGATTCTGGATCAACAGAAAGTGATCTATCTGAATGCTCAGGGCCGCCGTTTGGTGAATCAGCCGGAAGATATTCACCGCGTTCTGCCGGATGATGCGGGTGGTCATCCACAAAATATCATTAAAACCATCGACCTGCCCGGTCAATCGACCCTCGTCATTCAGTGGAGCCGGTATTATCTCCTGCCCGAAAAAGGCCGGACGCTGATTTTACTGGCCGGTGAAGATATCAGTGAGCGCGAAGCCCATCGCAAACGCGCCGCATTGCTGAATGACATTATCGCCAAAGTACCGGGTTTTGTCTTCTGGAAGAATACGGATTTAAAACTCATGGGCTGTAATGAAAATTTTGCCAGACAGGTGGGTTGCCAGCAGCCACAGGATATTGTGGGTTTGACGGATCATGATTTGCCGTGGAGTGCCGCTCAAACCGGAAAATTTAATCAGGACGATCAGCAAATTTTGCAAACGGGCATTCCCAAACTCAATATTGAGGAGAAGCAGCGCCAGCTCGACGGACAGGATTTAACGTTGTTGACCAGCAAGGTGCCTCTCTTTGCCGATGGTCAGATGGCGGGTGTGCTGGGTATTTACGTGGACGTCACGCCTTTTAAAGAAGTCGAGCGGGCGTTGCTGCGGGAAAAAGACAGGGCCGAAGCCGCCAGCCGCATTAAAACGGATTTTATTCTGAATATGCAGCATGATATTCGCACGCCGATCAGCGGCATTTACGGCATGATGGAAGTGCTGGCGGAGACGGAAAACCGGAAAGATATCCAGACCAGACTGGTGATGGTGGCAGAGGCGGCCAGAGAACTTTTGGATTATTGCAATGATATTGTTGATTTTGCGCGGGTGGACTATGGGATTCAGCCAGTATTAGTCAGCCTTTTGATTTAAAAAAGTTATTGCATTCCATCCTGCGAATGCAGACCCCAGCGGCTAAGACCAGGAAAATCCGATTAACCTTAAAGTATGGAAAAAATAATCCGGATATCGTTTTAAGTGATTTGTATCGTGTCAAACGAATACTGATTAACCTGATCAGTAACGCCATTAAGTTTACGAAAAAAGGATATGTCAGGATCAGCGCTAACGTAGAAAAAAAATCAGATACGCACGATGAAAAAATCCTGTGTTTGACTGTCCAGGACAGCGGCATCGGTATTCCCGATGAAAAAATAGATTTTATTTATGAAAAATTTTCCCGAATAACGCCCAGCAACAAAAATTTATATAAAGGCAGCGGTCTGGGATTAAGAATAGTCAAACAGTTCGTTGAAGAAATGGGAGGTAATATTTATGTGAACAGTGAAATAAATCATGGAACGATATTCAGGGTGCTGTTGCCTGTCGCAACACCCTTATCCAGGGATATTATCAGGAGGAAAATGGATGAACCGAAAAAAAATACTATTGGTTGAGGATTCTCCGCTGCCGCAGAGGATTGTCAAAAGTATTCTTGAAAATCTGCATTGTGAGGTCGTTATCGTCGAAACCGGAGAGGACGGTGTCGCGCTCTGTGTGGAAAATGACTTCGATTTGGTGTTGATGGATATCGGTCTGCCCGGCATGGACGGTATCATGGCGGCTCAGTTGATTCGGGAGCAGGAAAGTCCCGGCTGTCATGTGCCTATCGTGGCGCTGACCGCTCATGATGATCCCGATTTGAAGGCCAGGGCGTTACAGGCCGGTATGGATGACTATCGGGTCAAGCCCTTCATTTCGTCAATGGCTCGGGATATTTTGACTCAATATTCTGATAAAATGAATGCGATGACTCCTCAACCGATACGAAAAAAAGTTTGAATAGTCAGTCAAAAGATTGGGTGATTTGTCGTCAGAGATTGGCGTTGGTTTGAGCGTCGTCGAATCAATATGCTTAATTCGATCAATCGGATGGTTTTTCTACGGAAAAATCTTGGTGCTAATAAATAGTGTAAAATAGTCTAATTGTGAACTCAGGCATTCAGGAATAATCTGCGTGAAATCATGAAGGTTAATTTCAAAAATTGACCCTTGACAAGCTGATTGCTATGACGTGCGAGATGAATTTTCAAAGTTTGAAATAAATTTTTCAGAGTGGATTGCGTGGCTGATAATTGGATCAAATCCACTGGAAAAGTTTTCCACTCTTAAAGAACGGCAAATTTATTGATCTTTTTTTACTGTTTCATAAAACGATAATATATCTTCTTCTTTTTTGTGAATTTTCAGCATATAGTAGGCTGATCTTTTTTCTATACGGTAAGATGTAAAAAGAATAAAAATTACAAAGAGAATGGTGATTATTGCGGTAATAAAACTAAAGTGAACTGAGCAAAATCCAATACCAATGGTTAATATCAGTAGCGAAAACCCCATTGCTATTAAATAAACAGCGTTATTGATTGCTTTTAAAATTCCCATCTGTAAAGTTCGATTCATGCCATCCTGAAGAGCATTCTTATAATCTGGAGAAGAATTTTTATTTTCAGAATCATTATTCATATTTTTCCTCAATTTATAGTGTATTTATTTATAAGTTACTTACTAAGTCGGTTCCAGAGCATTTGAGCAATATAACTAAGTGCGACTGTGGCTATCAAAAGATTCAAGGAAAATCCCCAGTCTAGTGTGGATAATTTTTCCCATGCATTAATTCCATAAAGACCAATAATTATAATGAGGAAAAACAGTAATATGGCTATTGCCCGTATTAACAAAGAAAAGAACAGTTTATTCAACGTAAATGTTTTTTTTGATTGTAATTTAGCGCGCCTCATAGCTTAATCATTCCTTCGTTTTTAATGTAATTTTTTCAAATATTCATCTTTAAAAGATGCTCTATAAATATAGCACAGAGAACGTTTTTTGCTCAAATTGTATGAATAAAAAATACCTTTGATTTTTTTACTTATTTTTGTGAATAAAAGCTGAAAGTGAAACCCCAAATGATGTCCCACATGAAGTCAAAAATGATGTCAAAAATGATTGACACCTGCCTTAAAAGATCATTAGAATCTCCACTGTGATAAGTCACAAAGGATTCCTCATAAGGGAGTATGCTTGACCTGATTGAAAGGAGATTAAAATGAAAAAAATCATTGATCTGTTCTCTTCCAAGAGAAAGCTTGCTAGCGTAGCTGGTTGCGTCTAATCTTTTTCGTAAATAAAGGTAAGGAAGTGAAGTGGGATAATTGCTTTAAAAGTGCGGTTATATCACAATTATAATAAGTTACCAAAGGTTGCTATAAGGAATGCATTTAACCTAATTGAAAGGAGATTACAAATGAAAAAAATCATTGCTATGTTCTTTTACAAGAAAAAGCTTGCTTGTGTAGCTGCTTGCGTCTAATTTTTTCGTAAATTGAATGTGAAAAAATATAGTCAAAAATGATTGGCAGGTGTCTTCAGAGGCGAATCAAACCCCAGTTTGATAAGTCACAAAGGGTCCCTGAAAATGGTATATAGATAACTCGATTGAAAGGAGATTACGATGAAAAAGATCATTGATCTGTTCTTTTCCAAGAGAAAGCTTGCCCAAGTAGCAGCGTGTATGTAAAGACTGTAAATATTTTTAATGGTTCTTCTCAATTGTGATAAGTCACGAATGGTTTCTAATAAGGGAATATACTTAACCGGATTGAAAGGAGGTTACAATGAAAAAAATTATTGCTTTGTTCGTTTCCAAGAAAAAGCTTGCTAGAGTAGCTATTTGTACATAATTTTAAAGGCTCCTTAATTGTCCTAATTGGTGATTGGATGTTGAAGAGGTTTTATTATTATTTTTTGATTTGATAATACTGGGCATTCTTGAGTATGCGGGTATTATTTTTTTTATTTCTTTGGACTTTCGTAAACAAAGACTAAAAACTGAAGCACAAAATGATTGACAAGTGCCTTAAGAGACGATTAGAATTTGAGTTGTGATAAGTCACAAATGGGTCCCTAAAATGGGAGTGTATATAATCAGATATAAAGGAAATTAAAATGAAAAAAATCCTTGCTATGTTCTCTTCCAAGAAAAAGCTTGCTAGAGTAGCTCTTTGTTCATAATTTTATAAAGGCTCCTTAATTATTTTGATTGTTTAGGAGTGGTTGGGGAGCCTTTATTTTTAGTATCTCCTGATGGTATAAGTCCCATTTCTTTGACGCGTAAAGATTCTCTTTTTTTCTTATCTTCTGATATGCTTGCATTCATAAGCATATTAAGATGCCGTTGTAGCAATTGTAATCTTTTTGAGATGTTATCGTCACATGAAGGCTCAGGTTCATTGGCTACAATTTCTAAAAGTTTTTGTGCTTCATTTTGTATTTCATTACCAAAAATTTCAAAAATTGAAAACCGTGCATTAACAAAATCATAACCAGATTTAACTGACATTCCTGGGACGTTTTTAGGATTTTTTTAATTAAAACTACCAAATAATGTGCTTAAATCCCCACTTTAGTAGAAATTTTTCGTCATTCCTTGCTTCTATTTCCCACCGCATAATTAAGTAGAACAATGATTTTTCTTGAAGTGGGATTTTTTTATAAAAAGTTAGCAGAAATAATTGTAAAGTGGGAAATAGAATCAAGAAAAACGCCGTTTTAATTAAAAAAATCCTAAAAACGTCCTAGGAATGTCAGATTTAAGATAGGTTTTTTTGAATTCATAAACATTTCCTAAATACTTGCCATTCTTGCAGTCTAATAGGTTTGCTTCTCTTATAAAGCGCGCTGCTGCAGTTGAGTTATTTATTCTATCTCGGGCTGTAATCTTATCTCTAATTCTAGCTTCCAATTCTTGTCCTTGTTCACGGGCTTGGGTTTCCAGTTCCTGCTCTACCTGAAAGCGCCTCTGAATTTCGTTTTCTTTTGCTGAAACATAGAGACCAATGAATACAGTAACCGCTACGCCAACTAATGTAATGATTGCTATGGCTAAGTTGGTTATCCTATTGTATTTTCTTTCAATGGCTTGTGCGTGTTTATCATGTTTAAGATGTTCATGCTGTGAAGCAATCTGCTCTCTTTGAACAATGGCATTTTCTTTAAAGGCATCAATGACTTTCACTAATAACGTGTTATTATTTTCCTGGTCTTTATTATCATTATTGATGGGATCATGATTCATTAATTCAGACCTCATTCAGTTATTATCAAAGCAGCACAAACTCTTCTTTGTCGTCTACATTTTAGTTAGATGATCTTTATGGCTGCTTACTTTACTGGATTGATGCTCTGTATAGTATTTAAGCATATTTAACGCCATTTGTCCAGAGAAAGAACTAAATGTACATAAGTTAATAATAAAAAAATTATTAAAATCAGGTGGTTAAGGTTTAAATTAAATTTTCATAGATTATGAATTTATAGATGTTGAAACGTACAAGATGAGTAATTGACCTACTCAGGCATGGTCAAGAAGTGCAGGATTTATAGTTATTTAAAAAAGAAATGCTAATAAATCAATAAGCCCTAAAAGTAAGCATCCATGAAACAATGCAGGGTATTATCATCAAAAACAAAATATGACCCATATTCTGGCTCCCATACTGTACATTTTAGTTTTATATATATTGCTCTTTAAGCCTTTTTGTCCCGATAAAGCTTTTTTTCAATCTCTTTAAGCTCTGTCGTATTCTTTTGTTGATAGGCACTCTACGAATAGCATAAATATACTCCCCAAACTCTTTAAAGTAAAGCTTTTGTGTCTCTTCTTCGAACAGCCTTTGAAATTTCTTGTCAGCCAGAGCGAGATCACCCTCTGAGTGAGGGTCGTGATGTAGAAAGTAACCGAAAGCGTCCTGGCAAAATTTTATATATTCCCTGGTATGCAAAATATGTGCGTGCCATACATCATCAATTTCTACAGATGGAGGCAAAGTATATAGATGACCGTATTTTTTTCTTAAAAAAAGAAAGTTTCGGTATTGTTTAATCGCTTCAGGCACGTCTTTCTTCGACCAACCATCAACATAAATTAATCGTTTTATTGTTGAGGTTAATGGCTCTGATTGAAACAGCTTTCGCGCTCTATCTAATTCCTGATCATCTAAAGAATTTGCGCCTAAATCATTCGTCATCATATTAATCCCTCTGAAGAAGAAAAAATTAAGAATTGCCCTTATTGCTTATAATATCTTTGTACCACTAATGATTCAATAATTTTACAGCGATTCCCGCTAACTTCCCATAATGTTAATCCGCCCGAGGTGGCTATAGGAATTTGAAGGGGTAAGAAATACCCGCCCAATAACGATCCCACCTTCAAAAGAAGTGTCAAAAATGAATAATTTTTAATCTCAAGAACCGCTAATCCACTAAAACACAATCGCCAAAATGTCCAGGTGAGCCAGCTATGATGTGTTTAACTTTAATTCGACCATACTGGCGTGGGCGATCGTGTGGTAAAAACTTTCCCAAGTCTCCCAGAAAGCATATCGAAACAATGTTCTCATTTCATACCATAAATCTCGAAAAGTTTGGGCTGATTTTTTAGCAGCCTGAAATAATGGACAGCATAACATCTGAGTTTGATCTATTAAAAAAGAGAGCATCATCAGCATGGTAAAAACACTGCACAAGTGCTTATTGCCATGTCCGTAATTGTGTTCAAAGTGGTACCCATGGTTCTTGAGTGTATTAAAGGTTTCGTTTTCAATGCGCCAGCGTGCTCTGCCTCCTTTCATAATGAATTTGGCATTATTTTTATTGATTTTAATATCGGTTATCCAACTAAAATGTTGGATAATTTTTCCCTTTGAATCTTTTTCCCAGTATTCCAGAAAATTAATCTTTAAATGAAAACGGGCTTCATTTAAAGGTACATCATTGATAAATTTATAACGCCGCTGAATACCCTTTTTGTCGATTTCCTCATATTCTTCGCATTTTGAATGGGAAACCCAGTCAAATAGAAATTTATGATCTTGAGGCTTTGCTCCCAGAATAAATGACATGTTGAGAGATTTTAACAATTCAATGTGCGGGCCATTTGAAGACAATCCATCTTCAACCACAATTAATTTGAGGTGTGGGTGTTCCCGGCGAATATTTTCGAGTAATCGTTTGGAAGCATTGCGTTCACAATCATTTTTATTGTTTCCATCCTGTTTAGTAATGGGCTCGGGAGCTAATGGAATCACTATTCGTTGGTCAGGATGGACAAGCACAGCCCCCAACATTTGATGATAATAGCTGATTTTTCCGCTGCGATGATGCTTCTCGCAACATTCCTGGCAATGTATTTTTTCAGAGGAATATTGTCCTGTGCCATCCAAAGATAATAAATAAGCCCCATTCAAATATTGAAAATTTTCAAGCGCTTTTCCTCTCTGAAGCAACGCAAATATTTTATTAAACGGTTGCCGAAGTTTTTGAGGAGAAATGTCATCCAGTCTTTCTCTCAGGTAGGTATCGCTGGGCGTTTCTTTAACGCCATAAAGCGTGGAAAGATTTTTCTTGATTTTAGGGTCCTCTTTATTTTTGTCAAATTTTAATAAAGAAGGGAACTTCAATCCAAAAATAGCCACGCCGGACATTAAACAGTCCTGCAAACTAATCGTTCTTGTCCGCTTTGTTTCTACATCACGATCTATTTTTGAGAAATTTTTTCGTACAGATGCCAGTAATCCATTAATTGATAAATATTTGCGCATTTTGATATCCTTGGTCAGTCCAGTTTGGACAATTCCTGCAAGATATCAAAAAAAGTTTACGAAAGGTATTTTTTTGAACCCTTTTCAAGGCCCTTCAGGAGCGGCTTAAATTTAGAGCGGGAATTGCTGATAATTTTAAGCCTTAGATTTCAGGAAAAAAAACAATTAAATTTTTATTAAAAAAACTGCGTCACGGCATTCGAATCAGCGACATAGCTACTTTTGCCCCCAAAATTTGAAAATTTTTATGTAGAAAATATGTAGAAGGATTGCGTCAGACTTTTTTAGAGTTACATTACCAGGCTTGTCTGGCTCTGAGCTTGACTTTGAGTTTGGCTCTGAATAGCCGTGGGCAAGCCTTTCTCATCGACGGACTTCATAGCTGGTTTTGGTGTGGGCAACAATCCAGTTTGATTTTTTGTGTCATCCAGTTTAAGCTTTGTAATCAGCCGGCCGTCTGTTCGATTCAGATCTCCAGCTTTAATTAAATCAATAGGTTACATAGTTTTTCCAAAATCCTGAAAATTTCATGTAGAAGGATTATGTCACACTTTTGGGAGCTTTATTAAGATTATTTCAGGTTTATTAAGTAAAGGAAACCAACGATTGCTTCTCCTTGCCAGGTAGGTGACCAGGGAACTTTCTTCAAGCAGTGGGGCTTGATCGGATGGGGAGGGATTGTTCGTTGAGGATCGTATCATCGCTGCTGCTCCTGCGTGTTAAATGAAAAACTTTCCTATTTTCCTGAGACAAAACGAATTATTCATGATCTCGGTTGTGGATGCAAGAAAGGGTTGCATAGGCAACCTTTGTGCTAAAAAGTTATTCCCAACGTAGGTTGTATTGCGGATTCTATTGATTTTGTAATCTGTGTTCTGAAATCTGCAAACCCCGGCTCCGTTTTCCCCCCTTCCGACACAATCGTCTACACACCACTCCGTTCCGTAACTGTCATGCGCTTCCGGGAAGGTAAGGGCCACATAATTCATCAGCTTATTCCAATCACCTTCAAACTTGTTTCTCCAGAACTCATCAGACTTCTTCAAATGAAATGAGCGGATAAATGGATTGGAATCTATCTTCAACAATAAATAATACCATTCTCTCCACGTCTGCGGACTAAATAAGCTCACAATAAAGACTTCCCCGTAACGTTCTAAATTATGTTCTTCACAGTCATCCCAAGTCATTGGCGTTACCCCGCTTGCCTGTTTAAGCAGAGTATTGACGACATCAGGACACATGCCCCAAACCGCCGCCCCTAACGGCTGCTCACCTTTGGCGTTCGCAATATCCGGTTTCGCACCTTGTTGGAGTAACTCCTTAACCGCTTTTTCATCTCCCTGTTTACAAGCTGCAATAAGTTGATCTTGTAACACCAATTGCTCAGGAGTGGCCTTGGGTTTTGGTGGTGGCAAAATAGTTTGGGGAATGATCTGCGATATTTGAACCGGTGTCTCGTATTTCAGTTCTTTTAATTCCTGGTCTTGATTGGTCGTGGATAATAATTGAGACTTCAAAGACTCCAACTGCTGTGTGCGCGTCTTCCACAAGGATTGGAGAGCTTTGAGGTCTGCGAGCCCCTCCCAATAACCCAAGCCCGCCTCACCCGCCATACCACCCCCCAACTTATATCTGTAAAAACCATAAGTGTGTCCAAGGTCATCTTTAGAAGGCGGGGGAACAAACCACGATCCCATCACTGATTTACTTTGAGTACTATTCCATCTACGCAGTGACAGGGTTCGTGGTAACTTTGACTCCCATTCTTGCGGACATGGGTCAAACGTCTTATCCGGGCGGCAATATTCATTCGCTACATGCGCCGGAAGTAGCATTTGTTCTTCACCCACGACCTTACACAACTGGTGGACAGCTCGCTGGTCACGATTCCATTTAGTATTATCCACATATTTCTGCAATGCATCCGTCAAGCCTTGTAAGCTAAAATGTTTACCATGCGACGTCCCTTTGGTTTCTAATGCCTGGAACTGCTCGGCTTGCGCTTCTTTTGGCAAATATTTTTGAATCATCGTCCACATGTGCCAGTCCATCGCCCACAACGCATATTGAAATGCGGTAATCTGTTTAAATTCCCGGCCCGATAAATCTGTTACTGTTTCCGCATGCAGCAGTAAATTTTTTTCTTTTCGTATTAACGCTTTGGCTTTGTCTTGTTCACCTTCCGCCACATATTGCAGCAATTGTTTTAAAGCTTTTGCATCTACGCTCTGGATCCCGCGATCGAGTCGCGGGATGACGGGCTGCGGCGCAGGCATCAAGGTTTGCGAACTTCCCGATAACGATGGCAGTAGTGGCGTGACTTTTTTCAATTCCTGCTCTTTCTTCGGCGCTGTCGGCGGTAGTTTATTTTTGGGTTTCACCGGTGGGCGCTGAATTTCTTTGACTTCTTTTGCGCGGCTGCGCTCTAGTTCCGCTCTTTTTTCCGATTTGAGCTGTTCCATCTGTTTTTGCAATGCCAATTTTTTCGCATCATCTTGCTTTTGGAGATGGGCGATTCCTTCCGGTTTTTCAATTTCCAATTCAGGGGCTATTATCTGTTCTTGCGGGGTGTGACCCTTTTTTAAGGTTATTTCTTCAGACACTTCTTTTGGAATTTCATGACGTGGCAATATGATGATGCTCTTATAATAGCTGGATTCTAATCTTTCAAAGTGATTGATTCCATTAAATTGCACTTCAACTATGGATTTTTCCCCAGGATTTAAGGTTAAGGGAAAAGAATTCGGACTAGGATAATAAATGACCGTTACATGAAAAACATGGGCTATAATAGCCAACTCCGAAGGGAGTAACCAATTATGCGGAGTACCCAAAAAATCAGCATATTCTTGCTTTATATTTTCAGAAATAAGATAGTCCCAATCAAATTCGGTTTTTTGTAATTGATTATACTCTTGAAAAGCTTCGTGTAATGTGGGTAAAGAAAGTATGCATCCATATAATTCTCCATTATTTTTGTTTAAAGCATCATGAAATTGATCCCGCGGCGAAGAGGTTGTTTTATTCAGTTGATGTTTCTTTTGGATATAATCCATAATGACTTGATGTTGAGGCTGTTGCAAAACGGCTTCGAACTGTGACCAACTCTGTGATGGTAAATCTTTTTGGTCATTTAAAAATTGGCGATAACCTTTCCTCAATTCTTGAGTAAACTTACCAATATCATTGCGGCCAGACATGATTAACTCTTTAATACCTGACCCAATCAAATCTTTCATGTCTGACTTATTATCTTTACTCATAATAGCAGTTCGAATTTGCGCTCTTTTTTCTTTAATTTCGGAGCAAACCAGCTGCTCTTCTGCTTTATTCCACTCACCCAAAATCGCATGTAAAGCACAATCCCCACCGCCTTTTGTCTTAATAATAACCAGATTGAATTTGTTTTTCGATAAGTCTCTTTGCTGCGATTTTTGATCTGTATTGAGTTGCCGTTCAATGTCATCAATTTGTTTCAATCGGATTTCTAATTCTTTTTCGATACGGCTATGGGGTTGTTTCTCCTGTTGCCTCAATAGATCATCTCTTCTTGCTGTGATTTCGGATAATCTTAAAATTAATTTTTCTTCATTGTCTTCTAAGGCGTTGTAAGAATCACCAAATTTTAAATTTTTAAACTTACTGACGTCTAATCCATGGGTTAACTTCCATTTCCCCTGTTCAGACAAGCCATATAAGATAAATCCATCTCCCTGTTTAATTAAAATAGGTTTCCCCATCAGTCCTTTGTTTTCTTTCAAAAATTCTTTTATTTTTTGAACATCAATTTGCTGCTCAGTATTTACAGCCATCAAAACAAGGTCATATACTTCTAAATCTTTGTCCTGCGGTTTTTCTCGTTCTTTAGCATCCAATTTGGTCTCTTGTTTTGAGTCTGTTGTTTGCCCTAAAGCCATCTGGGGTTTTCCTTGCCTACGCGCATTCCATTTGGCTTCACTTTCTTTTTGGTTTTCTTGTAACTTTTTAATGATTGCTTGTGTTTCAGCTGATAATAGGTGAGCTTTCGCCAGTGCTGCTAACTCCTTTTGCACTATTTCAATCGTCGGGCGATCTTCCGGTCTTAACGACCAGCATTTTTTGATTAACTCTGCCAATTTCGGTGGGCACTCGCCGGGAATCGTTTCGGTTTCGCCTTTACTGATCCATTCACTAATCAAACTGGGGTCTCCCTGCGCATCCGTAAACGGTATTGCATGGGTCAGTAATTCCCATAACACCATGCCATAGCTGTACATGTCCGACGCTGGAGAGGATTGGCCGCCGCGCTTGTGCAATTCCGGCGCCATCCACGCCCGCGTGCCGACACTGTCCATTTTTTTAGTCGTTGTAGTGGCGCGGACGCTGCTTTTCACGATCGATAAGCCAAAATCACTGAGCTTGGCCCGTAAATGTCCATCGGTAATGGTCAATAGAACGTTATGACTTCTGAGATCACAATGCAGGATTTGTTGACGATGCAACAGCGCTATGCCATCGGCAATATCGATCGCCAGTTGGTAACGTAAATCCCAGGGCAATTTAGCTTCGCTTTGAGTTTGTAATAAATCAAACAGCGTGCCATGGGGCAGATATTCCATCACCAATGCGTAATCCGGTTTGGCCGCCGCCAACCCAAACAGCCGCACGGCAGGATAGGGTTCTTTGGACCCCTTGGCGACATACGCCATAATGCCGGCTTCTCGATATAAATCCTTTTCGGCGTCGGCGGTCAGGCTGCCGGTCAGTGCTTTAATGGCGACGGTTTGTTGGCCTTGCCACCAGCCGCGGTAAACCTCGCCATAACTGCCGCTGCCGATTTTGTCAGCTTTTTTGTCGTATTCTAGCGCCTCGAAAGGAATTTGCAGCACCGGCGTTAATTGAATAGAAGGACCAAGAGGACGGTGGGGGCTCGGTTTGCCATCCGAAGCATCCGTGCGTTGAGACAATAACTGTAACGCATTCATCAACGCCTGTTGTTTTTCCTGGTATTGCTTCAAACAGGCTTGGCGATATTTAATCAGCGACCGTTCACAGCGATTCAATCCCAGCAAACAATACAAAATCCCTTCAGACTCAGATTTGGTGAGGTCTTGAATATATTTTTCCTGAGATTGCCACTGTCCTTGTTCCAAAGAATACCAGGATTTGCAGTCACGGATGAGATATTGGCCCACGGTGGGAAAAGTAGTCCCGTAATCCCCTTCCAGCATCAACGGCAGCAGGAAATTTGGGTTTTCTTTCGCTTTGGCTAGGGTGAAGTCCAATTCTTTGCGCACGTTGGTTTTGCTGTCAGGCTGAGTGCGTTCAGCATAACGATGGGTGCCAATTAATAACGCGTAGTCACTCTCTTGGATACCAGCACGCATCTGTTCTGCTATGTCGCCGGTCATACGCTTTTTATCAAACCAGGTGATGATTCCAGCCGCTGCTAAATCACTATCTATTTGGGATAAAAGCGTCTGTAAATGGGTAAGCTTTGGTGTTTCGGCGGCTTCCCAGGCGTAACTGATAAAAACTTGAGGCTGAATCAGCGGTGACCGGTGGCCCTCATCGAGGTTAGACAAATGTTCCTTTGCCTCTCTTTTAATCATTTCTTTGACATTACCGAGAAATTCTCTCAGTAAGCTTTGCCGTTCTTTAATTTCATTTTGCCGGACCTGCTGACGTAGTTGGATAAGTTCAGAGGATTCCACTGAATTGGATGGCCTAATCATGGTTAACACCTCTCCTTGAATTGAATGCAGTTTGTTTTTTCCATACGAACTTCTATTTTGGGACAAGAAAAAGTATCACAATCTTGAGTTGTTCAGCAAGATCAAATGGCTGGGATGAATCAATCTGGCCATGACTTTTGCTTATTAAAATTTGATTCAGGTCAATCATTATGCATCGCGTCACTGTATGAAAACGCAGTTTTCTACAGTGACGCGAACTCCTCAATAAAATAACCGATTAATTTAGAATAAAAATTTTGGCAATACGTCACTTTTTCCAGATGCCGGTCATAAAAAACGTGGGCCAGGACGCAAAAATCCCGGCCATAAAATAATCTACTGATCAATAAATTTTCTGAAAATATATCCATTCCATGAATTAAAAAATATTTTTAAAATAACTATTGAATTATATATTCAATTAAATTATACTTTTTTCTGTGAGTCGGTTCTGCACGACTTAAATCCGCAGAATGGATAGATGTTCAGTAGCCATACTGATCATTCTATAGTGTTTTCGCTCTTCTTTAGGATTCTCCTGAAGAAGCGGCAATGTCATCAAGGTCGTTTTTGTCTTTATCGAACGAACTTAATCTTCGTTTAGATCAATTCTTTGAATTTTTCTGAAAATTTCGGGTCTTTATACAATTCATTCATTAAATCCGCATGGATTTAATCGTCTTTGGGATGTTCTTTTCAAATTTTTGAACGGAATCGTCCAGTTTCTAAATGGTTTCACCATCTTTTAAAACGCTTTGTTTGACTGTTTCTCGCACCTGGCTTCATCGCTGTCGGCATTTTATGGCGACAGCCGTCGTATACCGAACGGTGTAACGATTGGAGGCTTAACACTGAGCATTAATGCCGTTTCTGAGAACAGTCCGGTTACCTCAAAACAGGATTATTTTTCCATGAATGTCAAAAAACAATTGGCACGCTCTTTTTACATGACATTGAGTTGCGATAATTTCGGCGCTTACGCGACGCGTGCTGAGCGGCGGCAAATTCTTATGAGCGCAGCCAAAGAATTAGTCGAATTGGGCTACAAAATCCCCTCTGTCCAACAATTAAAGCGCAAGCATGTTGTGGCGTTAACAGAGAACTGGCAGAAAAAGAATTTAGGTAACGGCACGATTAAAAATCGGATAGCGGCTCTTCGACATTTAGCAGTGCTTATCAATAAACCAGAAATTATTCCTTCGAATGCAGACCTTAAAATTGGCAGGCGGCAGAGTATCGCCGTCAAAAATCGCGCCATTTTCAATCATGATCTGACCAGAATTACCGATCAGGGCGTGCGTATTTCCCTGGAATTGCAACGCTGTTTTGGATTAAGGCGCGAAGAATCTCTGAAAATAAAGCCCATTGCGGCTGATCAGGGTGGAAAATTAGTACTGCTGGGTTCCTGGTGTAAAGGCAATCGGCCCCGTGAAATACCGGTTCGTACTCAGGAACAACGATACTGGCTGAATGAAGCCAAACAATTCGTCAAACGGGCTGATCAATCCTTAATTCCCGCGGGTAAATCGTATATCCGGCATCGTTATTTCTATGACAAACAATTACAAAAAATAGGCATTCGTTCTCATAGTCTACGCCATGGTTACGCTCAACTGTTAAATCCGATTCCCATTTCCCGATTTTATTGCTCCACTTGCCATCGCACCTGTTCGGTGTTGCCAGAATGCATTTCGCCTCGGCGGTGGTATCTTTGGTCGGTTTAAGAAGCTGCTTTTTTGCTGAAGTTAGCCGGTCGCTCATACCGCAATATCAGCCACCAGCTCATGCCCAGCCGTCACACCATAAGCCGATGGTGGCGGCGATGGCAAGAACGTCACGGTGAGTTTTCCTTTGGGCTGCCATCACTGAACCCTCCCTTTGGTTATGCTTCCCATTTCCAAGCGTTCTGAGAATTTTCTTTAATCAAATCTTAAGAATTTTTTTATTTACAAACCCTTCAGTCTCATTAACAATAGGAACGTCCCAAACTGTGAAAATAAGGAAATATCACGGTCGGTTAATTAATGTGCTAAGGAAAGAGTAAGACCAGGTGCTGAGAAAGGGAAGTTCAGTCGTATAGCATTTCACGAATGATTGAGCAGGATGTTTTTCTGTCGCGTTTCTATCTGAAATGATTTTTCCCTCTTGCCCAGCAAGATTCTCGTCTCTCACCCTCATTTGTTTTTTTATTCAACTACAAGGAGTACTCATCATGTCAAAAGAACTCAATACGGCCGGTCAATCGGTCAATATTCAAATCCACCGGATTTATAGTAAAAATCAACGCGTCGTGATCCAGGGATTGCCTGAAGACTGGACTCAAGCGTGGAATCCGAAAATTGATTTGCGCGCGAATCCACGCCTCAATGAGGTCGGCAATGAGCGGACGGAGGTGATTCTGGCCTTGCAAATCAACGCCCAACAAGAGGATAAACCGGTGTTTGAGATTTATTTTGAACAAGCGGGTTTATTTACCATCACCACCGAAGATCCTCAACAGCGAGAGATGGTATTGTACGGCACTTGTTCTAATTTTTTATTTCCGTACGCGGGGGTGATGATCAATCAGATTTTAACCCAATCCAATTTGCAACCGGTATATTTAGCGCCGCTGGATTTTATCCAGTTGTATCGTCAACACCAGCAGCAGCAACAAGCGCAGGCGCAGCAAGAAAAAACGCAGAGTGGCGCGGTGGTGCAATAACAATTAAAAAGGAATAAAATCAATGAAAGGACAAACTCTCAAACAGTTATTATCAGCCTTATCAGAGACCAAAGATTCAAACTCACCTTCGTTATCGCCTTTATCCTCTGCTGAACTTAAACCCCAGCAGATGATGACCATTCTGCAACGGCTATTCGGCGATAGTGTCCATGTAATCGATCCGGCGTTGTCTGTGCAGGCGTCGCCTTTAGCGAGAGGACCTGCGCAAGCGGCGGGATCGGTGCGGTATTTGCAGGTGCTGCGGCCATTAACGCCGTTGAAGAAACCAGTGGTGATGTTGGTAGCGCAGCCGCAAACGGAACAAAAATTCCGTTCCCCCATCGTGACGATGAATGCTTGGCAGGCCATAGTGATTGTGCCTCAAAATTATCAACCTCCCGAAGGGAAGCCGGTGGGCAATAATCAAAATCCTTTGATGTATTATTTTGATCCCCAAAAACAGCTCACGCCGAATCAAGCGCCAGTGGAAATCATGAGTTTTTGCCAAGTGTTGATCCGGGGCTGTCAGGTTCCAGCTATGCAAAATGGCCGTCCTGTGCGAATCGCCGTAGAACCCGTATTTAAACAGCTCGGGTTTCTTCATGGCTGCCGTGATCTATGTAATGAACCGGCAGACAGTAGCTGGTGGGCGCTGTATTTTGCGATTATGGCAGTCAGTTACGGTGGTGTAAGTTTTACCCAAACGGATCGGCTGACTTTGTCCCGATTACAAACCGTGTTAGGGTCAGCGCTGATCGAACCGGCCCAATCTTTGGAAACGTTGTTGGCGACCTCCACCGCTTCATCAGGAGCGATGACGACTTCCTCAATATCAGATATCTCAACGGATATCAAAACCGTTGTTCAATCGCCTTCACACTCATCCACATCCTCCTCCCTTGAATTTCCGAAACCCACCGCCGATCCGGCAGAGGCTTCTTGGCTCATGGAAGCCCTGAAAACCCTGGATGAAAAACCCTCAAAACCCTCCCAGGCTTTGACATGGTGCACCGGAACGGAAGAAAGCGTTGACGGGGCAACCGGTCAATGGGAGATTAAGCGTTGGCTGCCGTCTAGCGAAGGAAAAGCCGAGACGCATTCTCATGAATTTGAATTAGTGAGCCGTAAGGAGAATTTATTTAACGGTGATTTTTTTGTGCAAAACACCTTAAAATATTGGCATGAGCAGCAGGGAAAGGTGGGAGAACGGGCCGTGCTGTATCTGTTTTCAGGCGTAGAGCAGGCGCAATCCAGGGGTTTGATCATCCGCTGGTTAAATCCCAACTTGACCTTAGCGCAAGATCTGTGGAATCAACATCGCATTAGCGATCAACAACCCAAAACCCAGCGCTATCTCAAAAATAAGACTTTGATGGCCGGGATTCGCCGGCTTTTTACGGAAATCGAAGTGGTGATCTTCACCGGGGTGATTTCAAACCCACCCACGACCCCACGGATAAGGATTGAATTACCGAAAAATGGTCACTTTAAAAAAATGGCTGTGGATCAGCTTTATGAATTGCCCCGAGAGAAACTCAAAAAGCAAATTCCCAACCGTCAAAAAGAAGTGAAAAAAATCAATGAAAACGATGAGAAAAAGGAGAGTGTACTGTCGCCTATTTCCCCACCCACACTGGCGGAAACTTCCGCCCCCTCGGTACCCAAAGAAAAGCCACCGGAAAGCTTGCCTGAGTATAAATATAGCGGTCCCGCTTATACACCCGCCATGATGGCCGGGATTTTACGGGCGTATCAAATCGCTTCGACCGCTGACGCCAAATTGTCCCGCGACAGCAGTGGTGGGTTTGAATTAACGGCGTATCCGCAAGCCACAGTCACGGAGACGGTATTTCTGCAAGCCTTGCTGCACTATTGGCAAGCGCGGCAGGGGCATATCGATAACTGGCGAGCCGCGTTTCTGTTTTCTACCCAAAACACCCAAACCGGACAGTCGCAAACGGTGGCGGTGATGATCCAATATGCCGTGCCGGATACCGCTTTGGCCAGTCAATTGTGGCAAGAGCAGAAAGTCGTACAAATGTCGCCGACGCCGGAATTACTTAACGCGCTCAGGCTCACGCTCACCCAAACCGCGCCAAAATTATATGGACAAGTGCAGGTGATGGTGTTGGGCGTCGCCGCTCAGTCGTCCATAGTGAATGCGTTGAAAGGGCCTTTGGAAAAAGTCTGTCGCGGTCAGGTGGCTTTGAATTTTAAAGCCATCCCCCAGACGACGGCTTATTCGGTGATATTGATGGAAGATGTGTTAGGGATGTTACAACACGCTCAAACTCATGAGATCGAACCCAACACGGTTGCCAAGAACCACCAAGAACGTTGCGTGCAGGCCATCCTCGATCGTTGGCGGCAGACAGAACATCACAACGCTCCGCTGCACCAAGAACTGTTAGCGGCCTTACGGACCGTTTTGATTATGAGCACATTGCAAACTCAACGCCGGTCAAACTATCAGCAACCGGGCGAAGATAAACTCTCGCCGCGCACGATCCAGGCGCGAGATCAGGCGATGAAAAAACACTTATACACCCAGCGTTTTCCCGATCCCCAAGCGCTGATCGAAGGACTTCCGTTAGCAGTGCTGGCGTCTTTTTTGATCACGGTAGAAGTGATCGAAAACCTGAAAACGCTCCAAGAGCATCAAGGTCAGCTTCGGCTGGAAAATCGCCGATGGGAGTTCACGCTGCAAGAGGACATTCGCCAGGATCGCCAAACGGCTTGCGATTATATGACTCGCGCCTGGCATTTTGTGTATTACAGTTCGTTTTTGGGAGTAGGCGGCGAGTTAGGTCGACTCCTGGGGCGTTCTCTATCCGGTGAAGGCAGCCAGGAAGAAAAAGAACATAAAACCGAGCAGGATTTAGCGGCGCAGGAAGCACATCTCGTTGGCCGAATGGTCCAGGCAATCACCCGATCCGAAAGCCTCTCCACCCGCAGTGAAACTCTGGTGCGGCTTTACTTAGGGACAGAACCGGTCAGCCGCAGTTTAGGCTTTTTGGGAACCTGCCTGGGCGCGGGTGTGCAAATTTACCTGGGGCCTTATGCATTACTGCAAATGTTGGGAATGAGCGCGATCACGCTGAGCAGGCTATCGAAAAGTAGAAAGCTGATCGCTTGGATGACTTCAAAGCGGAACTCAAAGAGCCGCTCTGCAGTCTCACCGCATTGCACCGGCTGAGTGTGTTGCTATGGCATGGCGGTGAAGCGCTGACGCAGGGCAGTTTAGTTCCGATCATCCTGGCAGCCGGTGGCATGATGGGAAGCGAATCACTGACCCTCATTACCCGTCGAATATTGCCACAAGAAGATAAAGAAGCCAAATCTCAGAAAAAGCGCACAACCGCTGAAGGGCCTGAATTAGGCACGCTGTTAATTCGCCAGGTGGGAACCCTGCTAGGCCAGCGAGGAGCGGCGATGGTGTGGATCACAGCGGTGGGTATTCAACATCGAATACTCTATCGCGATACCGCCGTGGCCTTACTGTCGCACGCCGCTTCGAATCATCCCGGCTTGCGCGAATGGAAGATCGAAGGAGCGGATTTCCGTCGTCCGAGTTTATGGCTTAACGACCATAATCCGCTGATGCTATCGTGGATCACCCCATCCGGCGTTCAGCGTCAAGCATTATGTGAAATCAAAGGACTGCCGGTATTAACCCCAGGCGGGCATTACCGGTTTAGATTGCCAAGGTGATATGCCGACCACCGAAATTTCAACAACGCTGGGGCTGCCCAAGCCCTGAGTCAAGTTGAGTATTGACGTCATCCCGCGACTTGATCGCGGGATTGAGAAATGGCAGATTTGCCATGGATAACCGTGGTTAAGTTCTGGGATGAGAGTGTTCGTTAAACAACATAAGGAGCAATTTATGAAAGGACAATTTCCAGCCGTATTCAATTTATCTGCTTTAAATGGCCAGAATGGTTTTAAACTCGATGGGGAAAATAATGGTGATGCTAGTGGTATTTCCGTCAGCGCTGCGGGAGATATCAATGGAGATGGGCATGCTGACTTACTGATTGGGGCATATGGTTATCCAGTATAATGGTAAAGGCCGTAGCTATGTGGTGTTTGGCGGCTCTGAAGTGGGTGGCAGTGGGGATATTTCATTATCCAGTTTAAATGGAACCGAATGGCTTTAAACTGGATGGGGAAAATAATAGTGATTGGAGTGGTTATTTCAGTCAGTGCTGGGGATATCAATGGCGATGGGCATGCTGATTTGCTGATTGGGGCTTATGGTTATACCGCAGGAAGTGGTAAAGGCCGTAGCTATGTGGTGTTTGGTGGTCCTGGGAGTGGGTAGCAGTGGGGATATTTCATTATCCAGTTTAAATGGAGCCAATGGTTTTAAACTCGATGGGGAAAATAATGGGGATTATAGTGGTGTTTCAGTCAGTGCCGCGGGAGATATCAATGGAGATGGCTATACTGACTTACTGATTGGGGCTTATCGGTTATCCTGCATGGAATTATAAAGGCCGTAGCTATGTGGTATTTGGCGGTCCCGGGGTGGGCAGCAGCGGAAATATTTCATTATCCAGTTTAAATGGAACCAATGGTTTTAAACTCGATGGAGAAAATAATCAGTGATTATAGTGGTTGGTCAGTCAGCACTGCCGGAGATATCAATGGCGATGGCCATGCCGATTTACTGATTGGAGCTTATGGTTATGCTAGGGTAATGCTAAAGGCCGTAGCTATGTGGTATTTGGTGGCCCGGGAGTAGGTAGCAGTGGCGATATTTTATTATCCAGTTTAAACGGAACCAATGGCTTTAAACTCGATGGGGAAAATAATGGGGATTCTAGTGGTTGTTCAGTCAGTGCTGCAGGAGATATCAATGGCGATGGGCATGCTGATTTACTGATTGGGGCTGATGGTTATCCTGCGGGGAAGTGCTAAAGGTCGCAGTTATGTGGTGTTTGGTGGTCCTGGAGTGGGTAGCAGTGGGAATATTTCATTATCCAGTTTAAATGGAACCAATGGCTTTAAACTCGATGGGGAAAATAATCATGATCGTAGTGGTTATTCCAGTCAGTGCTGTGGGAGATATCAATGGTGATGGATTATGCTGACTTAATGATTGGGGCTTATGGTTATCCTAACGCTAGTGGTAAAGGCCGCAGTTATGTGGTGTTTGGTGGTCCTGGAGTGTGGGAAGCAGTGGAAATATTTCATTATCCAGTTTAAATGGAACGAATGGCTTTAAACTCGATGGGGAAAATAATGGGATTACAGTGGTCATTCAGTCAGCAGTGCAGGAGATATCAATGGGGATGGAATAACAGACTTGCTGATTGGGGCTTTTGGTTATCCCAATGGTACTGCTAAAGGCCGTAGTTATGTGGTGTTTGGCGATGCGCCACCGGTATTAGTCAATAATAAACTCAATATCATAGCCGGTGCTTCTGTTGTGCTGAGTTACATTAACTTGGGGGCGTATGATCGCAATCATAATAATCAAACTTTAGTATTTGTGCCTACTGGAATTGCTCATGGTTATTTTTCAACAACCAGTGCGCCGAGTATTCCACTGGATAATTTCACTCAGCAACAAATCAGCAACGGCACGATTCAATTTGTCCATGACGGCACGCAGAATCCACCCAGCTATAACATGAGTGTGTATAGCACCGGCATTGCCTGGACCGGTCCCTGGCCCGCACAAATTTCTTTTAACTTAGCGCAAAGTTATTTTCCAGCCAGTCTCGTTTATCGACCTTAACACCGGCCAAAAGGTTTTAATCTGAATGGGGTGGCAAATAGTGATACAGTGGTTATTCAGTCAGTGGCGCAGGGGATATCAATGGGGATGGGGTGGCTGATTTGATCATTGGTGCGCTACGGGCGAATTCTAGGGGCAGGTGCCAGTTATGTGGTGTTTGGTGAACGCAGGCGTGGGCAGTACCGGCAGCATCACACTATCCGAGTTTGAATGGGAACAATGGCTTTGTCCTGACCGGATTGTCAGGCAGTTATAACGTGGCATTTCAGTCAGCGGCCGCCGGAGATATCAATGGGAATGGAGTGGCTGATCTGATCATTGGTGCGCCTATAGGCAAATTCTGGTGCTAGGGTCCAGCTATGTGGTATTTGGAGGACCGGGCATGGGCAGTTCTGGCAGTATCACGTTATCGAGTTTGAATGGCAGCAATGGGTTTGTCCTGAGCGGAATAGCAGGTATTATAGTGGCGGTTCCGTCAGCGTCGCCGGAGATATCAATGATGATGGAGTGGCTGACTTAATCATTGGTGCGCCTATGCGAATTCATAATGCAAGGGTCAGCTATGTGGTGTTTGGTGGACCAGAGTTCAGGCAGTAGTGGCAGCATTGCGCTATCGAGTTTGAATGTAGCAATGGGTTTATTCTGGACGGAGTGGCAGTCAGGTGATTATAGTGGTTCTTCAGTCAACGGCGCTGGAGATATCAATGGGGATGGAGTGGCTGATCTGCATGATTGGGCGCCTTATGAGGCGAATTCATATGCAGGTGCCAGTTATGTGGTGTTTGGAGAACCGGGAATGGGCAGTAACGGCAGCATCATGCCTTATCGAGTTTGAATGGCAGCAATGGATTTGTACTTGGCGGAGTGGCAATAATGGTGATAGAAGTGGCGTTTCAGTCAGCGGCGCGGGAGATGTCAATGGAGATGGAGTGGCTGATCTGCTCATTGGTGCGCCTTACGCATCCGTAGGGCTAACTATTACCTGGGCGTCAGCTATGTGGTGTTTGGTGAAGCGGGTATAGGCAGTCCCGGTAACACTCACGTTATCGAGTTTGAATGGCAGCAATGGGTTTGTTCTGAGTGGAGTAGTCAGGCGTGATTATAGTGGCCTGTCCGTCAGTAGCGGCCGGCGATATCAATGGAGATGGACGCTTGCTGATTGCATAATTGTGCGATTGAACCATTAGCGGCAGGTGCCCAGCTATGTGGTGTTTGGTGAAACCGGGCATAGGCAGTACCGGCAGCATCATGTTATCGAGTTTGAATGGCAGTCAATGGATTTGTTCTGACCGGCGGATATAGTGACGATTAGCTCGCCTATTCAGCCAGCGGCGCAGGAGATGTTAATGGGGATGGAGTGGCTGATATGATTATTGGTGCTATGGTTACGCTAAATTCAAATGCAGGCCGTCAGTTATGTGGTGTTTGGTGATATTCCACCCCTTTGGTGCAAAATTGTTTAACCTTACAGCATGGTAGCTACCTTGCCTCTCAATTCGACTTTTTTATCAGCTTATGATCTTAATAATAACAACAATACGATTGTATTTGTTCCTTCCAACATAACGCATGGATATTTTGAATTAAGTCAGCCAGCCTGGGGTTGCTGTTAGTAATTTCACGCAGCCACAATTGGTCAATGGCAGTGTGCAGTTTGTTCATGATGGCAGTGCTTTTGCGCCTAGTTATAATATGACTGTGTATAGCGCCGGTATTGCCTGGACAGGGCCTTCGACGGCGAATATTACTTTTCTTCCGGCTACACCGGCAAGCACGCCTCTTCACACACGTAACCTCAGACAACTGCTACTCCACGCCATGACTACGGTGCACACCCACTCCCGTCGCCCACTTCAACGCTCACACCTACAACCATTTCCACGCCAGTTCTGGTCAACAACCAACTCACCATCGGTGATGGTCAAACGGTGGTATTATCGCCTACGAATTTGCAGGCCGTTGAAAGCGGATTTAACGCCAGCAATTTGGTGTTTTATGTCAGTAATATGCAAAACGGTTATTTTAGTTTGTTGCCGACCAATGCCTCGGTAACTCGTTTTCTACAATCGTATGTGCAGAATGGTCAAGTGCAGTTTGTGCATTCGGGAGATCATCAAGCGCCGAGTTATTCGGTGGTGGTGAGCGATGGCAATCAAGTGACCGCGCCTAGTCCGGCGTCCATTAACTTTATCGGCGCCCCTTCAGTGACGGCGACACCGGTCACCGTGACGCCGGGTGGATCGACCACACTGACGACCAGTAATTTAAATGTCACCAACACCGGAAGCAGTTCGTCGAATCAGATCGTGTTTCAAGTGAGCAATGTGCAGAACGGGCAATTTGTATTGAATGGCAGCAGCACATCGATCACGAATTTTACCTTGACGCAGTTAATTGATCACGACGTGCAATTGGTGCAGGACAACAGCAATATCGCCCCGAGTTATTCGGTGAGTGTCGCCGGCAACACGGGCTTAAGCAGTGCGGCGACACCGGTAACGGCGCAATTGTGTACCAGTTTAACCAGTTCATTGAGTTGTGCGCCGGTGATTGTGCGCAATAATTTATGGGTAAAGCAGGGAGAATCTGCCACACTCACTTCACAAAACTTATATGCGACCACCACGAGTGGCCAAACCTTACCCGCCAGTACCGTCTTTTATGTCACGAACGTCAATCATGGATATTTTAATGTCAACGGCAGTTCCAGTTCGTTTTTCACCGAGCAGCAATTGCAAGAGGGAGTGGTGCAATTTGTAGATGACGGCAGCAATGTCGCGCCGAGTTATCAAATTGCCGTGCAATCGTCCGGTTTGCAAACCAACAGCTTAGCGCAAGTGACATTGGGTTTCGTCAATAAACCGCCGTATTTATCAGGCGCATTGCCGAATCAAATTGCGGCGGTCGGATCAACCGTTTACGTTTAGTCACTCGGCGCCGAGTACTGTTTACTGATCCGCAAGGCGATCCGCTGATTTTATCCGCTGATATTTACAACAGCACTCAATCTTTACCGGCTTGGCTGAGCTTTAATCCCAGCACCAATCGCTTCAGTGGCACACCGACTGAATCTGGAGTGATTGATATTGGTGTGACAGCAACCGATCCGGAAGGATTATCGACCGAAGGTGAATTTTCGCTGACGGTTTTAGATCAATCTTCTGGCGGGAATAATTCATTGACGACCACAATAGCCAGTTCGGTGGTATCAGGAACGATTGGTTTATTCTTTTTGTTATTGAAAATCTGCTTGCAACGTGCGGCGAATAAAAAACTAGAAGAAGCGTTAGGAGACACGGGAGATTATGAGCAAAAAGTCGTGCGCCCGTTGGGAAGAGCGATCGCGCAGCGATTAAAAATTACGGGTTTTATGGGCCATACGACCAACCGGGAGATGCGGGCGTTTAAAGACGCGGTGGGAACTTTGTTAGGATGTTTATTGGAACGGGGAATCAATTTAGAGGATCCGCAACTGAATGAGTCGAGACGCGCTTACCTGATCAATGAAATCGCCGTGCAGACCAAAGAATATTTTTTACCGAGCAGTCGCCATTGTTGCCGGAAGAGTTGCCGGTCTGCCGTTTCGTTTTTTACTTCGGAAGTGACGCCACATCAAATCACGACAGCCGCCGCCGCGATTGCCGACGCGGTGGTTCAATCGCAGAAACAGCACAAATCCAGCGCGGTGCAACTGGGTCTGGTGTCAAGCTCGCAAAGTGGCCGCTTGTCACCACCGACTGTTTCGCCACAACTGGAGGAAACGACAGATAGCGTCTTTATCGTAATTAAAATGTCGGCGGAAACTGTACAGGTTTCAGGATTGTAATGATGGCTTCGCAGGCGCTCATTAGCAAAACAGCGCGGCAGGAAAAATATACTGAAAATCGGCCTGGCATTTTGTGGAAAACATTTCCAGATCCAGGCAGAAAAAGAGGATTCAGAGAATTCTGAACACAATTGATAACTCAATGTTAGGGAGATAGTAGCAATGAAACAAGGACAATTTCCGGCAATGTTGCCGTTAGAAAGTTTAGACGGCCAAAATGGTTTTAAGATTAACGGAGAACCGGTATTACCAGTGGTGGCGGCGCCTGGTTGTATTGCGCTCAGCCCCGGGGGCGATGTTAACGGAGATGGTTATGTGGACTTACTGATAGGCGCACATTGTTTAGATTCTGCTACAGGTCGTGGTTATGTAGTATTCGGAGGAAGTAATATCGGTTCTAGTGGAATGATAGAGTTATCTAGTTTGAATGGAACCAATGGCTTTAAACTCATTGGTGAAGGACCCGGGGTCAGTACGGGTTACTCGGTAAGTACGGCCGATGATATCAATTATGATGGTTATATAGATGTTGTTTTAGGAGCACCGAGTTATCCTAATGGTGTCTATTCAGGCCGAAATTATGTCATTTTTGGAGGGTCGTCAGTAGGTAGCAGCGGCACAATTTCACTTTCCAGCCTCAATGGAACCAATGGTTTCAAACTCGATGGCGAAGCTGGCCCGGATGAAAGTGGTCATTCCGTGAGCGCTGTAGGCGATATTAATTTTGATGGATATACCGACTTATTAATTGGGGCTGACCGGCATGCAAGTGATGTAGGTCGCAGCTATGTATTTTTCGGCGGTCCCAATGCCGTTGTCGGAAGTACAATCTTACTTTCCAGTTTAAATGGGACTAATGGTTTTAAACTGGATGGCGAAGTGAGTGGTGATAAGAGCGGTTGGGCAGTCAGTATAGTGGGAGACATGAATGGTGACAGCAGCACCGATTTAATTATTTCAGCTCCTTTTCATTCCAACAACGCAGGCCGGAATTACGTAGTGTTCGGTGGAATGGGTATTGGAAAAAGTGGGAACATCACATTGTCGATGTTAAACGGTACCAACGGTTTTTACCTGGATGGAGAATTTGCCCAAGATACCGCTGGTTTTTCTGTAAGTGCGGCAGGGGATGTGAATGGTGATGGTTACGCTGATGTATTGGTTGGAGCACCGGGTCACAACAGTAGTACAGGCCGTAGTTATCTCTTGTTGGGTAGCCAAAATATTAACAGTGCCGGAGGTCGGATCCCTTTATCCGTGCTGAATGGTAGCAACGGATTTAAACTTGATGGAGAAAATAACGGTGATTCGAGTGGTTATTCAGTCAGCACTGCCGGTGATATCAATGGAGACGATTATGCGGACTTATTGATTGGTGCGCCTGACCACAATGGCAATACTGGCCGCACTTACTTGATTTTTGGTAGCCCGAGTATCGGCAGTAATGGACTGATTTCTTTATCTGATATCAATGGCATAAACGGGTTTGTTTTGGATGGGGAAAATTTAGGTGATTATAGTGGGCAGGCAGCGAATTCAGCAGGAGATATCAATAAAGATGGGATAGTTGATTTTGTAATAGCCGCCCCCGCCTTCAATGGCAGTATAGGCCGCAGCTATGTTGTTTTTGGAGATGCGCCACCGGTATTAATCAATAATAAACTCAATGTAGTTGCTGGTTCATCTGTCATACTGAGTTACATTAACTTAGCTGCATATGATCGCAATCATAATAATCAAACGTTGGTATTTGAGCCTAGTGGAATTGCACATGGCTATTTTTCAACACCCAGTGCGCCGAGTATTCCGCTGGTTAATTTCACTCAACAACAAATCACCAACGGCACGATTCAATTTGTGCATGACGGCACCCAGAATCCGCCCAGCTATAACATGAGTGTCTATAGCACCGGAATTGCCTGGACCGGCCCCTGGTCTGCGCAAATTGCTTTTAACTTAGCGCAGAGTTATTTTCCGGCGATATTGCCGCTAGCAAATTTAAATGGACAAAACGGCTTTAAACTGGATGGAGAAAATAATGATGATCAAAGTGGCATTTCCGTTAGGGCCGCAGGAGACATCAATGGCGATGGTTATGCTGATTTACTGATTGGGGCTGATAGTTATAATTCTTCTAAAGGCCGTAGCTATGTGGTGTTTGGGGATCCAGAGGTGGGAGGCAGTGGAGATATTTTATTAGCCAGTTTAAATGGAAGCAATGGCTTTAAACTGGATGGGGAAAATAATCAGGATTTCAGCGGCAGTTCCGTCAGTACTGCGGGAGACATCAATGGGGATGGTCATACGGATTTGATTGTTGGGGCTTATGGTTATCCCGGCGGTAGTGGGAAAGGACGCAGCTATGTGATGTTTGGCGGTCCAAGTATGGTCGGCAGCGGGGCTTTGGCGTTATCCAATCTCACCGGCGCCAATGGCTTTAAACTAGATGGGGAAAATAATCAGGATTTCAGCGGCAGTTCCGTCAGTACTGCGGGAGACATCAATGGGGATGGTCATACGGATTTGATCGTTGGGGCTCAGGGTTATCATCCCAGCAATGGTTATAAAGGTCGTAGCTATATAGTGTTTGGCGGTCCAGATATGGTTGGCAGCGGGACTCTGGCCTTATCCAATCTCACCGGCGCCAATGGCTTTAAACTCGATGGAGAAAATAATGGTGATTATAGCGGGCGTTCCGTCAGCGCTGCCGGAGACATCAATGGCGATGATTATGCGGATTTGATCATTGGGGCTCCATATTGTCTCAGCAATAGTCAAAAAGGCCGCAGCTATGTAGTGTTTGGTGGTCTAGGTATGATCGGCAACGGGACTCTGGCCTTATCCAATCTTACCGGCGCCAATGGCTTTAAATTGGATGGGGAAAATACTCAGGATTACAGTGGCATTTCCGTCAGCACTACCGGAGATATCAATGGTGATGGTCATGCGGATTTAATTATTGGAGCTTATGGTTATCCCAGCAGTAGTCAAAAAGGCCGCAGCTATGTGGTGTTTGGCGGCCCAGGGGTGGGTAGCAGTGAAAATATTTCATTAGCCAGTTTAAATGGAACCAACGGCTTTAAATTGGATGGGGAAAATATTGGTGATTGGAGTGGATATTCCGTTAGCGCGGCCGGAGACATAAACGGCGATGGATATAAAGATGTGCTGATTGGGGCTTATCATTACGCCGATCAGACGGGTCGCAGTTATGTGGTGTTTGGTAGTGTAGGAGTAGTAGGTAGTAATGGAACTCTTGTGTTATCGAATCTGACTGGCGTCAATGGCTTTAAACTGGATGGTGAAAACCATGGTGATTACAGCGGCTATTCCGTCAACACCGCTGGGGATATTAATGGCGATGGAGTAGCGGATATAGTGATTGGTGCTTATGGTCATGCGAGTAATACGGGTCGCAGCTATGTGGTGTTTGGCGATATTCCGCCGGTGTTGGTGAATAACAGCCTGTCTTTATCTGTTGGCGCGACTATCCCTCTCAATGCTACTTTTTTAGCCGCCTATGATCGCAATCATAATAATTCAATCGTATTTTTCCCGGCCAATGTCACTCATGGTTATTTTGAAAGTACCAGTCAACCCGGAACCCCATTAACCAATTTTACCCAATCGCAATTGGGAAATGACACGATTCAATTTGTACACGACGGTAGTGCTTTTGCGCCCGGTTATAACATCACGGTGCGTAGCGACGGCATTGCCTGGACCGGGCCTTCTGTGGCCAATATCACTTTTATCCCGGCAGTGACAACGACCGTGGTTTCTACTCCGGCCACGACTCAGACCCCAACTTCTTCTGTGAGCGGCACTGCTACACCAAGTCTTTCGTCATCACCCACTTCTGTCTCCGGCACGCCCACGCCAATCGTGACTCCAACACCGACTTCGGTTTCTGCTTTTCCTGTTTTACTCAACAACCAATTAACGCTAAGCAATGGTCAGACGGTCGATGTTGTCGGGCAATAATCTGCAAGCGAGCGAAACCGGTTTTAATAACAGTCAGATGATTTTTATCGTCAGCAATGTGCAGAACGGGTATTTTTCTACGGTACCTTCCAGTAACAGTCCTTTGAAAAATCTCACGTGCATTTACCCAGGCACAAATTCAAAATGGCGCTGTGGAATTTGTCCATAATGGCGATAAACAAGCGCCCGGTTATTCGGTGATTGTGAGCGATGGCTTGCGATCCACTGTGCCGAGTGTGGCGACGATTGATTTTATCGGTGCGCCCGTCATTACGCAAAATTCGGTGAATGTCACTACCGGCAATACGATTACATTAACATCCACCATGCTCAATGTGACCGCCCCCAGCGGTATTGCGCCTAGTCAAATCAGTTTGACGATCACTAATTTACAACACGCCACGATCATCTCTACCGTGACTCAAGCGCCGGTTAACCAGTTTACTTTGGCAGACATAGAAGCGGATGATATTCAATTAATTCCCGATGGCAGTTTGATTACTCCCAGTTATATGGTGACCGCGACGATCCTACTCACGGCGTTGAGCAGCGCGCCGAATGCGGCTGCGGTGTTATTCTTCCGATCAAGGGGTGTATGCGCCGCAGTTAGTGAATAATTACCTGGAAGTCACTCAGGGCAAAGCCACGCCTTTGTCGAGTCGTTATTTATCGGCGCAGGAACCGCCTCTGGGTGAGGTGTTGGGTAATACCACGATGTTTTATGTCAGCAACATGGAGTATGGTCATTTTAGTTTGATTCACCAGCCACAGACGTGGATCACGGCGTTTAGTCAACAGCAATTGTTGGAAAGTCAGGTGCAGTTTGTGCAAGACGGCAGCGCCTCGACACCCGGCTATCAAGCCGCGGTTCAGGCGTTTGGATTACAAAGCGCCAGTTTACAAGCCAGTATATTCTTTACGCCGGTAAATGTACTGCCGCCGGTATTGGGTGGGGACAGCGGTTACACGACCATCCAGAAAGCGATTATTGGCGCGTCGATCTCCGGAGGAATGGGCATCGGATTTGCCTTGGTCCAAATCTGTCTCAAGCGGCTGGCTAATCGGAAATTATTGCAAGCGTTGGGTGAGGGAGCCAACGACTACGATCAAAACGTGGTGCGCCCGGTGGCGCAGGAGATCGCAGGCCGGATGAAAATCACCGGATTTTTAAATGCGACGACCAATATCCGCATGCGTAGTTTTAAGAGCGCCGTGCGCAGCTTATTGGGCGCCTTATCGGCTAAAGGCGTAGATTTAGATTTCAAGAAGATGAGAGCGCCGGAGCGGGACGCTCTGATCAATGAAATCGGCGATCAGACCTACCGCTGGGTGAAGTCGCAGCGCCGTGGCTGCACGGCGTGTTGTCCTGGTTTTAGCAGTTTTTTCAAGCCGCAGATTCTCCCAGAGAATTTGCAGGATGCAGCCGATGAAATTGCTAGCAATGTGATCCTGGCGTTGCAAAGGCGTAACCAAAGTCAAATGCGTATGAGTCAACACTTATCGGTATCCGGTAGTCCTGTGTTTGCCGAACCCTCAATCAAACGGGGTATAGAACTGGACGAAATCAGTTCCTTGTCGCAAAAAGGCGATGACATGAAAGAAGAACCCATCGAAAACTCCAGTGTGGTTCAACTCGGTTGACATGATAAATGGACAAGCGAAATTTATTTATCTGAAGCGCGCCGGTGAGGGAGAACGAACATTATAAAAATCGGTTTAGCTTTTTGCGGAAAGCACTTTAAAATTCAGGCAGAAAGGGAGAATTCAGAATATTCTGAATCTCATTGATTCATTCAATTGTAAGGAGATAGACAATGAAACAAGGACAATTTCCAGCAATATTTCCGCTGGCGAGTTTGAATGGGCAGACGGGTTTTAAGATTTCAGGTGAGGCCATTGGTGATGACTGTGGTTGGGCGGTCGCTTCGCTGGGCGATATCAATGGTGACTCATTTGATGATTTGATCATGGGAGCACGCTGGTATGCGACAGGAACGGGGCGTAGTTATCTCCTGTTTGGTGGGAATGGAGTCGGCAGTGGATTATTTAATTTATCTGGTTTGAATGGCAATAATGGTTTTAAGGTGAATGGCGAGTCCATACAGGAGCATAGCGGCGGCTCCGTCAGCCAGGCTGGAGATTTCAATAAAGACGGTTACCCTGATTTTTTAATTGGCGCTGACAGCGCCAGCCCAGGTGGAAGTAATCAGTCGGGGCGCGCCTACCTGGTATATGGAGGAGTTCAGAACCATCAGGGTCTGTTAAATCTTTCCAGTCTTAATGGGCTTAATGGCTTCATACTCAATGGTGAACAGGCAGACAGTTACGCCGGTTATTCGGTGAGTACCGCAGGCGACGTTAATAAAGACGGGTTTAGCGATCTTTTAATTTCAGCCTGGCGATCTTCCGTCAATGGTTACACCGCAGCGGGCTGTAACTACATTATTTTTGGCCATTCCAGCGATAATAACAATATTACTGATCTCAGCAGCTTAAATGGCACAAATGGTTTTAAACTTAACGGTGAAGCAACCTTTGCACACAGTGGTGTTTCGGTGAGTGGTGGAGGCGATATCAATCGGGATGGCTATGCTGACCTGATTATTGGCGCGAATGGCTATGGTGCGCTGAGAGGTCGCAGCTATCTTATTTTCGGTGGACCTGGAATAGTCAGCGGTGGGTCTATGAATTTAACCAGCCTTCAGGGAGTCAATGGGTTCAAACTGGATGGGGAGTTATCAAACGATCAAAGTGGTTCGGCGGTAGCGTTAGGAGATTTCAATGGTGATGGCTACGACGATATTTTAATCGGCGCCAAGAATGCGCCGAATGGCACGCTGGTTGGCATGAGTTATGTGGTATTTGGAGGATTGGGAGTTGGCAGTGGCGGATTACTCAATTTGTCGAGTCTCAATGGTCTTAATGGATTTAAGCTGATAGGTGAAATGGCTGGTGATTTAGCCGGATATGCGGTGAGTGCGGCAGGAGATATTAATGGTGATGGCTATCATGATTTGATAATAGGTGCGCCTGGCGCCTCCTCTGGGTCTCAAAATACAACCGGTCGCAGTTATGTGGTATTTGGCGGACTTGGTGTAGGTGGAAAAGGCCTTATCAATCTGGCTGATCTCAATGGAGTGAATGGATTTAAGCTGGACGGTGAGAACCTGAATGAACAAAGTGGCCTTTCAGTCAGTGGCGCGGACGATATTAATGGTGATGGCTTGTCCGATCTGCTGATTGGCGCTCCTCATCTACCCGGTTACGGAGGCAGTTATGTGGTATTTGGTGACGTACCGCCGGTGTTAGTCAATAACAGTTTGTCATTGCCTGTGGGCGCGACCATCCAACTGAATTCAACTTATTTAGCGGCTTATGATCGCAATCATAACAATAATACTTTGGTGTTCATTCCCAGCGGTATTACGCATGGACAATTTGAAGCGATCAGCAATCCTGGTGTTCCACTCGTTAATTTTACCCAACAACAAATCATCAGTGGCTCAATTCAATTTGTACACGACGGCACTTTAGTCCCACCGAGCTATAATGTCACCATACGCAGTACCGGTATTGCTTGGGTAGGACCCGTGCCTGCGCAAATCAATTTTATCGGTGCGCCACAAAGTTATTTTCCAGCAATATTGTCGTTAGCTAGTTTAAATGGTCAAAACGGCTTTAAACTCGATGGGGAAAATAATAATGATTGGAGCGGTTATTCTGTCAACACGACCAGCGATATCAATGATGATGGCCATGTTGACTTACTGATTGGCGCTTCGAATTATCCCGCGGGTAGTCATAAAGGCCGCAGTTATGTTGTGTTTGGTGGTCCTGGCATAGGCAGCAGTGGGAGTGTTTTACTATCCAGTTTAAAAGGCACCAATGGCTTTAAACTGGATGGAGAAAACAATGATGATATTAGTGGTATTTCAATTAGCGCTGCAGGGGATATTAATGGTGATGGCCATGTCGACCTATTGATTGGAGCTTATTGGTATCCCGCAGGTAACCGAACAGGTCGCAGCTATGTGGTGTTTGGCGGCCCTGGAGTGGGTAGCAGTGGAAATATTTCATTATCCGGTTTAAATGGAACCAATGGCTTTAAACTCGACGGAGAAAATAATAATGATCAAAGTGGTGTTTCAGTCAGCGCTGCAGGAGATATCAATGGTGATGAATATGCAGATTTATTAATTGGAGCCAGGGCAAATGGTGCTGGCTGTAGCTATGTAGTCTTTGGAGGTCCTGGTGTCGGAAATTCGGGTTTAATTCCTTTATCGAGTTTAAATGGCACTAATGGTTTTAAGTTAGACGGAGAAACTGCTGGTGATTGGAGTGGTGATTTCGTCAGTAATGCGGCTGACATTGATGGAGATGGATATACAGATTTTCTGATTGGGGCCAGGTTGCATGCTAGTTCGACTGGCCGTGGTTATGTAATATTTGGTGGACCGCGAGTAGGGAATTCAGGGTTGGTACCTTTATCTGGCTTGAATGGTACAAATGGCTTTAAATTGGACGGCGAAGCAAATAATGATCTGAGTAGTATTTGGATGCATGCGTTAGGGGACATTAATGAAGATGGTTATGTTGATTTAGTGATTGGAGCTCCTCAACACGCAGGTATTGGTCGCAGCTATGTCGTTTTCGGTGGTCCGCAAGTTGGAAATTCAGGGTTAATTGCGTTGAAAAACTTGAATGGAACTAATGGGTTTAAAGTGGATGGTGAATCTCCAAATGGCTACAGCGGCAATTCGATATTTACAGGAGATTTTAATGGTGACGGAGTGTCTGATTTAATCATTGGTGATCCTCAGTGTGCATGGTCAGGTTCGTGTGGCGCCACAGGTCGGGTTTATCTAGTTTTTGGTGGGTCAAGTATTGGAAACTCAGGTCTAATTTCTTTGTCTAATTTAAATGGTAACAACGGTTTGAAATTAAGTGGGGAAAACAGCGACGATTATAGTGGTTATTCACTCAGTGCTGGTGATGTTAATGGTGATGGCGTCACCGATTTAGCAATTGGGGCTTGGGGATATGCCAATCATACCGGCCGCACCTATGTGGTTTTCGGCGACGTCCCGCCCACTTTAGTTCAAAATCGTTTATCATTGGCTTTGGGTCAGACGGTACCGTTAAATCAAACCTATCTCAGCGCCTACGATCGCAATAATCCAAATAACACGATTGTATTTATTCCTAGCAATATCACTCATGGCCGTTTTCAATTATCTAATCAACCAGGGGTTTCTCTGGCTAATTTCACGCTGCCGCAATTGCAAAGTGGTGTGGTGCAGTTTGTGCATGATGGTAGTGTTACAACGCCAAGTTATAACATCACCGTGCAAAGCGCCGGCATTGCATGGACGGGGCCGCATACGGCGAATATTAGCTTTACCATTCCGCTAACCATTATCACTAATCAATTGACCCTGAATAATGGCCAGATAGTTGTCTTATCGTCGAATAATCTCCAAGCCGTCGAGCAGGGTGTGAATAACAACAGTCAAATTGTGTTTACGGTGGCTAATATGCAGAACGGCTATTTTGCTACCGTGCCTTTCAGTAACAGTCCTTCAAAAAATATCACTTCATTTACCCAAGCGCAGGTTCAAAGCGGCGCGATTGAATTTGTCTCTGCAGGCAATAAACAGACACCGAGTTATTCAGTCGTAGCCAGTGATGGTGTTCAATCCACTTTACCCCGTTTTGCAACGATTAATTTGATAGGCGCGCCGAACATTACGCAAAATTCAGTGAATATTACCGTTGGCAGCACGATTACGTTAACGCCCGCCACGCTCAATGTGACCGCACCTAAGGACATTACCCCTAGCCAAATCAGCTTAGTGGTCAGTAACTTACAACACGCGACGATTACCTCAACACTCACCCATGCCCCGGTGAGTAATTTTACGTTAGCTGATGTGGAAGCGGGCGATATTCAATTAACGCAAGATAGCAGTTCAGTGACCCCCAGTTATACGATTACCGCGACGATTATCATCACAGACTTCAGTAGTGCGCCTGATCCTGCTGATGTATTGCTTTCCGACCAAGGCGTGTATGCACCGCACTTGGTGAATAATTATCTCCAGGTCACGCAAGGCAAAGCAACGCTTTTATCGAATCGCTATTTATACGCCCAAGAACCCCCCAATGATCAAGCATTAGGAAATGGGACGATGTTTTATGTCAGCAATATCGAATATGGTCATTTTAGTTTAATCAGTCAACCACAGACCTGGATTAGCTCATTCAATCAGCAGCAGTTGTTAGAAGGTCAGGTGCAGTTTGTACAAGACGGTAGTCCCTCCATACCAGGTTATCGAACTCAGGTGGAAGCGTCAAATTTATTCAGCGCCAATGTGCCAGCCAGTATTTTCTTTACGCCGTTGAACGAGCCTCTGCCTACACCGCCGGGAGGAGGAGACAGCGGTTATTCGACCGTGCAGAAAGCGATTATCAGCGCAGTGATATCGGGAGGCTTTGGGATTGGTTTTGCCCTCATCCAAATTTGTCTCAAGCGGCTGTCGAATCGAAAATTATTACAGGCATTGGGCGAAGGGAAAAGCGATTATGATCTGAACGTGGTGCGTCCCGTGGCGCAGGAGATCGCTGCACAGGTGAAGATCACGGGATTTTTAAATGCAACGACCAATATCCGCATGCGCAGGTTTAAAAGTGCGGTGCGCAGCCTGCTGAGTGAGTTATCGGTGAAAGGGGTGAATGTCAATTTGAACGAGATGGAAGCGCCAGACCGAGACGCGTTGATCAATGAAATCGGCAACCAGACTTACCGTTGGGTGAAATCGAGGCGTCGAGGCTGTGCGGCGTGCTGTCCGGGGTTCAGCGCCTTTTTCAAGCCACAGATTGTGCCGGAAGATTTACAGGACGCCGCGGCTGAGATAGCGCAGAATGTGGTAACTGCTTTACAAAGGCGGACGCAAAGTCAACAAAATCTCAGCGTCAACCTATTGGTCTTGGGGAGTTCGATTTATCAAGCACCGCCCAGCCAACGGGGTGTGGAACTATCAGAGATCGATTCACCTTCTCAGGCAAGCCATAAGCTGGAGGAAGTTCGAGAGGATCCCTCTAGGCTCTCATTCAATGGAGGCAATTAACAAGTTTCAATGCATTTCAATTGTTGGTTGAATTGAAGAAGATTTTTATTAACTTAATTAAATGGAGCTTTTTATGAAACAAGGACAATTTCCTGCAGTTTTGCCGTTAGCTAGTTTAAACGGACAAAATGGATTTAAAATTGATGGCGAAAACTTCGGTGATAGCAGCGGCGTTTCAGTCAGCGCCGCGGGAGATGTCAACGGCGATGGATATTTTGATTTTCTAATTGGAGCAATGGGTCATAATGGAAATACCGGACGCAGCTATGTGATCTTTGGAGGAACTGATATCGGAATAGAGGGAGAAATACTATTATCCAGCCTGAATGGCAGTACAGGTTTCAAACTGGATGGTGAAGTGGGTGGCGATTATAGTGGACAAGCTGTCAGTAGTGCGGGTGATGTAAATAATGATGGGCATCCGGATATATTGATCGGAGCTTTTCTACATGCCAGTGGCGTAGGGCGCAGCTACCTAATCTTTGGAGGACCTGAGATGGGTCGTTCAGGTGTGCTGTCTCTCGCCAGTTTGAATGGCACAAATGGTTTTATAATGGATGGCGAATTGACTGGAGATCAAAATGGTATCGCGGTCAGTTCAGTCGGTGATTTCGATGGCGATGGTCGTATGGATTTTGCGACCGCATCTTTTGGTTATCCCAGCGCGAGTTATAATGGTCGTAACTATGTCCTATTTGGCAGTTCTTCATTGAATAGCACAGGCCTGGTAAAGCTTACCAGTTTGAATGGTATCACTGGAATTAAATTTGATGGTTCAAGCGGTGATTATAGTGGTAACTGGATAGCAGGAAATATGGATATCAATGGCGATAGTCGTGATGATCTTTTAATTAGCGCTCCTTATGGGTCAAGTAATAAAGGTTGTAGCTACGTGGTGTTCGGTCGTCAAAAAGATGGGGTAAGCAATTTCCTGCTTTCAAATCTCAATGGCACCAATGGATTTAAATTGGACGGGGAAGCCAGTGGTGATTTGAGTGGCTTTCCTATTACCAACGCAGGAGATGTTAATGGTGATGGTTATGATGATCTGTTAATCGGAGCTTATAGTCATGCAAATTATACCGGACGTAGTTATGTTGTTTTTGGAAATCCGAGTATCATTGGTGCAAGTATCTTTCAACTTGCAAACCTCAACGGATCCAATGGTTTTAAAATTGATGCAGAAAAGCCTGGTGATTATAGCGGACGTTCGCTCAGTTCTGCCGGTGATTTCAACGGTGACGGATATGCAGATCTTTTGATTGAATCTGATAGTTATGCAAACAAGACAGGCCGAAGCTATATCATTTTTGGTGATCCTCGGATCGGTAAATCAGGAATTATTTCGCTGGCTAATATCAACGGTGTCAATGGGTTTAAATTAGATGGTGAAGCTGTTGGGGATCAGAGCGGATATCGGGGAAGCACAATAGGAGATATCAACGGTGATGGCGTTTCGGATATTTTAATCGGGGCTTATGGTCATAACAACAGTGCTGGTCGTAGCTATGTGGTGTTTGGCGATGCGCCACCGGTGTTAGTCAATAACAGCCTATCTCTCTCTTCTGGTGCGGCGATTACTTTAAACGCGAGCAATTTAGGGGCGACAGATCGCAACCACAACAATAATACGTTGGTATTTATTCCTAACGGTGTGGTGCATGGGCAATTTGAATCAATCAGCAATCCAGGCGTTCCCTTGGTTAATTTTACGCAACAACAAATCACCAGCGGCGCAATTCAGTTTGTGCATGACGGCACATTAGTCCCGCCGAGCTATAATATCACCGTGCGCAGCACCGGCATCGCTTGGGTGGGGCCTGTACCTGCGCAAATCAATTTTATCGGCGCTCCCCAGAGCCATTTCCCAGCGATTATCCCACTTGCCGGTTTAAACGGACAGAATGGCTTTAAGATTGATGGTGAAAACCCAGGAGATTATTCAGGTCAATGGGTTGGTCTGGGTGACATCAATGCTGATGGTTATATTGATTTACTCATTGGAGCGCTTGGATTTAACAATTATGCTGGCCGCAGTTACGTGCTATTTGGCAAACCAGGCTTAGGCAGTAGCGGTCTAATTTCGTTGTCCAATATTAATGGTACGATAAATTGTTTTAAATTTGATGGAGAATCCGGTAGTTATCAAAGTGGTATCTCGCTAAATATGGGAGGAGATGTCAATGGAGATGGCTATGCGGATTTATTAATCGGAGCCTATTCTGCTATACCTGGACGTAGTTATTTGTTCTTTGGCGGCCCTCAGGTAGGTAATGGGTCAATATTTTCACTGTCTAATCTGAATGGTGGGAATGGTTTTAAAATATTGGGAGAAGCGACTACCGATAGAAGTGGTTATCCCGTCAGCATCGGTGATATTAACGGAGATGAAGTGGCGGATTTAATCGTTGGTGCAATTGGTTACAATAGCAATACCGGTCGTAATTATGTGGTATTTGGTGGATCAGGCATAGGAAGCAGTGGTTCAATCTCCTTGTCTACATTGAATGGAGTGAATGGTTTTAAGATAGATGGGGAAGCGGTTAACGATATTTTAAATGGCGGTTCATTAAGCCCGGTTGGAGATATTAACGGTGATGGTCATACAGACCTCATTATGGGCGTGGATAATTACAATAATACGGGTCGTAGCTATGTGGTATTCGGCGGGCCTGGAATAGGCAGCGGCGGCTTGATATGGCTTTCTGCGTTAAATGGATTCAATGGCTTTAAACTAGAGGCAGAAGCAATTAATGATGGATGTGGTTGGTCAACAGCGGCTGCGGGTGATATTAACGCTGATGGCTGTGATGATTTAATCATAGGTTGTGCAGGTCATCATAATGGCACAGGTCGTAGCCATGTCGTGTTTGGTGAACCAAATATAGGTGCTAGTGGATTATTGTCATTGTCTCAATTGAATGGAACTAACGGATTTAAAATCGATGGTGAAACCACGGGTGATAATAGTGGACACTCTGTACACACCGTTGGCGATGTGAATGGTGATGGCTATGATGATTTATCGATCGGAGCGCATAATTACAATAATTCGATTGGCAGGAGTTATATTGTATTTGGAGGGCCAGGTGTTGGGGAAAGTGGCCTATTATTGTTATCTGATGTTAATGGAGATAATGGATTTAAACTGGATGGAGAGACTGCCGGTGATTTTCTGAATTATGCAACTTCGTCCGCAGGAGATATTAACGGAGATGGGATTACTGATTTGCTGGTCAGTGCTGATGGACATGCCAGTTCTACTGGCCGCAGTTATGTGCTATTTGGTGATGCTCCTCCCGTGTTGGTGAATAACAAATTGCAGCTGTCTTTTGGAGCAACTATCGTATTAAATTCGACGTTTTTGACTGCGTATGATCTTAACCATAATAATAATTCGTTGATATTTATTTCCACAGCAGTCGCTCACGGACAGTTTGAATTCGTTGGCCAACCCGGGGTGGCTTTAAGTAATTTCACTCAATCGCAATTATTAAATAAAACGGTGCAATTTGTGCATGACGGCAGTGCTTTTGCGCCCAGTTACAATATGACTGTACGCAGCGATGGCATTGCCTGGACGGGGCCTTCTGTAGCCAATATCACTTTTATCCCAACAGTGACGACGACCGTGGTTTCTACTCTGGCTACGACTCAGACCCTGACCCCGACCCCTTCTGTGAGCGGCACTGCTACACCGAGTCCTTCGCTATCACCCACTCCTGTTTTTGGTACGCCCACGTCCATCGTGACTCCAACACCGACTCCGGTTTCTGTTTTTCCTGTTTTGCTCAACAATCAATTAATGTTGAGCAATGGTCAGACGGTGGTGTTGTCGAGTAATAATCTTCAAGCGGGCGAAATCGGTTTTAATAACAGTCAGCTGATTTTTATCGTCAGCAATGTGCAGAACGGTTATTTTGCCACTGTCCCTTCCAACAGTGGAACAAGTAAAAATCTCACGTCTTTCACTCAGGCGCAAATTCAAAATGGCGCCGTGGAATTTGTCCACAAAGGCAATAAACAAGCGCCCAGTTATTCGGTCTTAGCCAGTGACGGCGTGCAATCCACTGTGCCGAGTGTGGCAACGATTGATTTTATCGGCGCGCCCATCATTACGCAAAATTCCGTAAATGTTACCACCGGCAGCATCATTACGTTAACATCCGCCATGCTCAATGTGACCGCCCCCAGCGGTGTTACGGCTAGTCAAATCAGCTTAACGGTGACTGATTTACAACACGCTACTATTACTTCAACACTGACTCAAGCCTCGATTAGCAATTTCACTTTGGCGGAGGTAGAGGCGGGCGATATTCAATTAACTCCCGATGGCAATTTGATTACCCCGAGCTACACGATTACGGCGACGGTCATCTCTACAGGATTGAGCAGCGCACCGAATGCTGCCGCTGTATTATTCTGCAACTCAGGGGTGTGTGCACCGCAGCTAGTGAATAATTACTTAGAAGTCACGCAAGGCAAAGCCACTCTTTTATCGGATCGCTATTTATCGGCAAAACAACCCTACGGTTCCTTGTTGGGTAACAGTACGGTTTATTACATCAGCGATACTACCCATGGTCATTTCAGTTTAATCGCTCAGCCACAGACCTGGATATCCTTTTTCAATCAGGATCAATTAAGCGGCGGGCAGGTGCAGTTTGTACAGGATGGTTCGTTATCGACTCCAGGTTATTCAAGTGCGGTGCGAGCGTTTGGGTTGCAAAGCGCCAGCCAGCCGGCGGGAATATACTTCACTGTCCTCAATGAACCTTCATCGACACCGACTCCTTCGGCAATAGAGAGTGGCTATTCGACGATTCAAAAAGCAATTATTGGCGCGTCGATCTCCGGGGGAATGGGCATTGGATTTGCCCTGGTTCAAATCTGTCTCAAGCGAGTGGCGAATCGAAAATTATTACAAGCCTTAGGTGAAGGAGCTAACGACTACGATCAAAACGTGGTGCGCCCGGTGGCGCAGGAGATCGCGAGCCGGGTGAAAATCACCGGATTTTTAAATGCGACGACCAATATTCGCATGCGCAGTTTTAAGAGTGCCGTGCGTAGCTTACTGAGCGCGCTATCGGCGAGAGGCGTGGATTTAGATTTTAAGAAGATGAGAGCGCCGGAGCGAGACGCCTTGATCAATGAAATCGGCAACCAGACCTACCGTTGGGTGAAATCAAAACGGCGGGGCTGCACGGCCTGTTGTCCTGGATTCAGCAGTTTTTTCAAGCCGCAGATTGTCCCGGAGAATTTGCAGGATGCAGCGGGAGAGATTGCAGACAATGTGGTCCAGGCGTTGAGTCGTAACCGAAGTCAAGTGCGTATGAGTCAACACTTATCGGTATCCGGCAGTCCGGTATTTGCCGAACCTTCAGGGAAACGCAGTGTGGAAATGGATGAAATCAGTTCTGTGTCCCAGAAAGGCAATGATATGAAAGAGGAACTCATCGAAAATCCCAGTGTGGTTCAACTCGGTTGATAGGATGAAGAGATAAGCGAAATTTATTTGAAGACTTGCCACGGGGCAAAACGAATATTTTGAAAATCGGTTTAACTTTTTGTGGGAAGCACTTTTAAATTCAAGCAGAACAGGAAGGTTCGGAATCATCTGAACGCCACTAATTTACTCAATTGTAAGGAGAGAGACAATGAAACAAGGACAATTTCCAGCGGTGTTATCATTGAGAAATTTGGGGAATGAATCTCTCGCGTGTCCTTTACTGAAAGGAAATTCATGAAAGTTCAATCGAAACCACGAAAAAGTCGGCAGGTCCATGCGCACAGTGTTATCGCCCAAAAACCTAAAATATTAGGATGGAATACCACGGATGACGATGAAATCGCCTTGCGCCGCTGGCGGGGTGACATTGAATCGATGACGGTGCAGGCTTTAGAATCCGTACATCCTGTTTTTGGCGCATTTTGCGTTCAATCATCATCGCGGCAGAGTTATCACGTTGAAATCCGTCATATATCTGAGGTATTAAATTCCTGTGATTGTCCCGATTATCAGCATAATGGTCTGAGCACTTGTAAACATATCGAAAAAACCCTCGGTTATTTACGTCAAAACTATCGCCGGCAATGGCCTGAATTAGAAAAATCGGGTAGCGAACGCGTGGAAATTTTTTTAGATCAACGAGATCAGAAAAAAATAATTAGCGTTTTATGGCCTAAATCACTGCATCGGCGTGCAGCCGTCAGACGTGAGTTAGAAAATTTTTTCTCCAGCGATCATCGGCTTTTAGAACATCCTTTGCAATCCTGGCCGAAAATACGGGAAAATCTGGCTCATGCTAAACCGGCGCATCAAAAAATCATTCGCGTCTCCGCCGCCATCGATCCTTTTTTTCAACAACTTCGCCGTCAGGAACAGATTCAACAGTATAAAACCAATTTTTTGCGAGACGTGCAAAAAGGCAAACGCTCGTTAGATATCCTTAAACTCGCTTTATATCCTTATCAACAGGAGGGGATGTTACATTTAGCGCTTAAGGAGCGGGCTTTATTGGGAGATGAAATGGGTTTGGGTAAAACCATCCAAGCCATCGCCGCTTGTGAATTATTGCGGCGGACACAAAATATTAAAACGGTGTTAGTGGTCGCCACCGCTTCGCTGAAAACCGAATGGGAAGAACAAATCCTCAAATGCACTGATTTACCCTATCTCATTATCAATGGTGAACGGGCGCAACGATTAAAGCAATACCGGCAACCCAGCTTTTTCTATCTCACCAATTATGAACAAATGATGTCGGACGCCGCCGATGTGCAACACTGGGTAAAGCCCGATGTGATTATTCTGGATGAAGCGCAGCGGATTAAAAATTGGCAAACCAAAACCGCTCACGCGATTAAACGCTTGCACAGCCGTTATGCGTTTGTATTAACGGGTACGCCCTTAGAAAATCGGATTGATGATATTTATTCGATTGTCCAATTCCTTGATCCCAGTCTATTTGGGCCGCTATTTCGTTTTAATCGTGATTTCTACGAGCTGAATGACAAGGGTAAACCGGTTGCTTATAAAAATTTGGATCAATTACATCAGCGATTGCAACCCTTATTATTGCGCCGTTGGAAACAGGATGTTGAAAATGAATTACCACCGGCGACCACTCAAGAATTTTTTGTTGGCATGACGGAAGAACAGCAGGCTCGGTATGAGGAACAGCAAAAATACGTCAGCCGTCTCGTCAAATTGGCCGAGCGCCGCCCTTTAACGCCCGAAGAAGATAAAAAATTACGCATCCATTTAGCTTCGATGCGCATGTTGTGCGACACGCCTTATATTCTGGATGCTGACTGCCGGGATTGTCCGAAACTCATTGAACTGGAAAATATTTTAGAAGAGATACTCGAAGATGCGCATACTAAAGTCATTATTTTTTCAGAGTGGGAGCGGATGTTGCAGTTAGTGCGAGAGTTAACGCAAAAAATGGGAATAGGCGCAGCTTGGCATACCGGTTCCGTATCGCAGAAAAAACGCCGTCAAGAAATCAATCGATTTAAACAGGATGCGCATTGCCGGTTATTTTTGTCTACGGATTCCGGCAGCGTTGGATTCAATTTACAAGTCGCCAATGTGGTGATCAATCTGGATTTACCTTGGAATCCGGCTAAATTAGCGCAGCGCGTTGCCCGAGCGTGGCGCAAACATCAAGAACGGTCGGTGCAGGTGATTAATCTGATTACGGAAAACAGCATTGAGCATCGCATGATTCATCTTTTGAGTGAAAAACAAAATTTGGCGCAAGGCGTGCTGCATGGCGATAACGATCTACGCAGTATGAAACTGCCTTCGGGAAGAATGGCGCTTCTGGAGCGAGTGGCGCAACTGTTGCAGCCCACTACGCCGGCAGTGAAACCGGTTCAAGACCTCACTGCGTTTCTTCCCACAGGTGTGGATTATCTGGCCGTTTGTGAACCCAGCGCTAACCAATCTGCGGTATTAGCCGTCATGGAACGGACTTCGCCGCAGATTCATGAACAGATTCAATCGGCTTTGCAAACGCAATGGAATGGAAAGTCAGCGTCATTAGAAATTTTAGATCGACAAACCTTTGCCGCCCTTCAACGTTTGGCGCAAGCCGGATTACTCACGCTGCATCCGCAATTGCGCTCGTTGCACGGTCATCCTGACGCCGTCATTGCTACACCGGCTATTCCTGCGCATTGGTTGGAAGCAGCCCGTCAACAACTGCAACAGGCTGAACGCCCCTGGCGATTAGCCGAACATTTATTTAACGGCCATTTTTACTCGGAAGCTTTACCCCCTTGGCGCGAAGCTTTTGAAATGGTATTGACGGCGGTAACCTGGCGGCAGGGATTAGGTGAAAAAATTGTGGAAGAACGATTATCCATCGAGCAAATCCAGCAACTCATTCATCAACAACAGGTATCTGCTTCCGCGCTGACATTGACGAATTTTTTACGAGAAAATGCTTCGTGGACACAAGAACAAATGCAAAGCGCCTGGCAAAATAGTCAGGCGTTGATGCGATCGATTAGAGATGGTTTCGTTTAAGGGAGATATTTTTTGATTGGTTTTGAGTAGCGATAATAGAAATCGCAAAATTTTTAACTCGTTAAAATGAGGAGATTTTTATGAAAAATGGACAATTTCCAGCAGTATTCAATTTAGGTGATTTAAATGGCCAGAATGGCTTTAAGCTGGATGGAGAAAATAGGGGAGATTTAAGCGGACTTTCTGTCGATACTGCGGGAGATATCAATGGTGATGGTTATGCTGATTTGGTGATTGGTGCTTATGGTTATCCGGGTTATGCTGATAAAGGTCGTAGCTATGTGATATTTGGTGGTCCTGGAGTAGGTAGTGGTAATAGCGGAATTATAGCTTTATCGAGTTTGAATGGCGCAAATGGTTTCAAACTCGATGGGGAAAATAATAAAGATTATAGCGGTTGGTCAGTCAGTAAGGCTGGCGACGTCAATGGCGATAGCTATGCTGATCTGTTGATTGGAGCTTTTGGTTATCTAGGACAAAGTTGTACGGGCCGCAGCTACGTGATATTAGGTGGCCCTAGCGTAGGCAGCGGTAATAATGGAATTATGGCTTTGTCGAGTCTGAATGGCGCCAATGGTTTTAAACTCGACGGCGAAAATAAGGGTGATTATAGCGGTTGGTCAGTCAGTACCGCCGGCGATGTCAATGACGATGGTTATGTTGATCTGTTGATTGGAGCTTATCGATATAGTAATTTTAAAGGTCGTAGCTATGTGGTGTTTGGTGGATCCAAAGTAGGTAGTAGTGGAACCATTGCGCTTTCTAGTCTAACTGGCTCTAATGGTTTTAAACTGGATGGCGAGAATAATGCTGATCAGAGTGGCGCTTCCGTTAGCACTGCGGGAGATGTCAATGGTGATGGTGTGGCTGATCTTCTGGTCGGGGCTGCTACCTATGTGAACAACACGGGGGGTCGCAGCTATGTGGTGTTTGGCGGTCCTGCGGTGGGTGCTTCAGGAGTACTGGCGCTTTCTAGTCTGGATGGCACGAATGGGTTTAAGCTGGATGGTGACGCGGATGCAAGTGGCTATTCGGTGAGTGAGGCGGGAGATGTCAATGACGATGGAGTAGCTGATCTGTTGGTAGGCGCTCCCTACGCGGCGGGCGCGGGTCGCAGCTATGTGGTGTTTGGCGGTTCTGCGGTGGGCGGTTCAGGAGTGTTGGCACTTTCCAGTCTGAATGGCCAAAATGGTTTTAAGCTGGATGGTGACGCGGCAACGGGTGATGGAAGTGGTATTTCGGTGAGCGCGGCGGGAGATGTCAATGGTGATAGCTATGACGATATAATAGTCGGGGCGACTGATAAGGGCCGCAGTTATGTGGTGTTCGGTGGCCCAGAGGTGGGTAACAGTGGAACGATTGCCTTATCAAGTCTAAATGGTTTTAATGGTTTTAAACTCGATGGCGAAAATAGTAACGATGGTAGCGGCCATTCAGTCAGTACAGCCGACGACATCAATGGCGATGGAATTAAGGATCTTTTGATTGGAGCTTATGGTTATCCCCCCAACGGACGTAGCTATGTGGTATTTGGCGACATCCCACCGGTTTTAGTCAATAATACTTTAAATTCATTATATCCTGGTGACATTGTTTGCTTGAATAATAGCCATCTGGCTGCTTATGACCTCAATCATGATAACACTACTTTGCGATTTTTTCCTACCGATGTTAACCACGGTCAGTTTCAAACAGTTAATAATCAGGTTTTGGTGAGTAATTTTACCCAGCAGGAAATTTCAATTGGCAATATTCAATTTGTGCACGATGGTAGCGATGTTGCGCCGAGTTACAATATCACCGTTCGCAGTTCAGGAATTGCGTGGACAGGCCCCATTTCTGCGAATATTACTTTTATTAATTTTGTATTAGAAGCCAACCAGCTGGTTATCAATCAAGGTCAAACTGTTATTTTAACTGCTAACAACTTGAAGGCAGCTTATCTGGGGAATGTAGAAAGCGATTTAATTTTTTTGATTAACGGTCTTACGCATGGACAATTCGAATTCCTTTCCACACCCAATCAGCAGATTTTAATTTTTCAACAACAAAATATTACGGATGGTTTGGTGCTTTTTGTTCATGATAATTCTGTCAACGCACCTCGTTATCAAGTGGCGGTGAGCAATGGTATAGCAACAAGTCCAGCGCAAGATGCAGTTATTGATTTTGATACTGTTCCTATTTTAATGAACAACGAGTTACTCATTAACCAAGGACAAAGCGTTCACCTTAATGCATCAGTATTGAATGCGACTCATCCAGAGATGAGTGATGATAATCATTTACGATTTGAAATTACGGCCTTGCGACAAGGTCAATTTAATTGGATCAGCGATCCGCTCAACCCTATCACCAGTTTTTATCAACAAAATATTACCGATAGTTTAGTAGAGTTTGTTCATGATAATTCAACTTTAGCGCCTGCGTATAACGTATCGGTTACAGATGGTCGTACAATTTCTTCAGTGCAAGCAGCCATCATTGATTTTGATGCTTCGCCTATTTTGTTAAACAATTCTTTGACTATTAATCAGGGTCAAACCGTAGCCTTAACCTCCGCTTTTTTAAGTGCAACACATCCTGGCGGTGATGATCGAGTATTGTTATTCAATATCAGTTCAGTTATGCACGGAAAATTTAGCTTTACGGCTTCTCCCAACCAGGCTATTCTTAGTTTTTACCAGCAAAACATCACTGACCAACTCATTCAATTTAGTCATGATAATTCCACCCAGGCGCCAAGTTATGAGGTTAGTGTCAGTGACGGCCGCATTTGGAGCTCACCGCAACCGGTGACGATTGATTTTGCTTTAATTCCAATCTTAGAAATTAATCAATTAACCCTGAATCAGGGACAAACGATTATGTTTACGGCGGATAATTTACATGCCACTTATGATGGGATTGCCGATCCTGATTTAATATTTTTAATCAGCAGCATGGAGCATGGTCATTTTGCTTGGGTCATGATTCCTGGGCAGTCGATTTCCGAATTTCAACAAAGTAATGTGACTACAAGTCAAGTGTGCTTTGTTCACGACAATAGTGTCAATGCACCGAATTACCAGGTTGCGGTGATTAATGGACGTACGGTCAGCAATCCGGAATCCGCACGAATTGATTTCGATGCATCACCGGTATTAGAAACCAATCAATTGACTATCCATCAGGGTGAAACCTTGACGCTAACTGCGGAAAATCTGCGGGCTTCCCATCCTGGCGTTACAGATGATAGTACTTTACGGTTTCTGATTAGCAATGTCAGCGCTGGGCGTTTTGCTACTGTCAGCGATTCCTCAATTCCAATCACCGAATTTGAGCAAGCTAATATTACTCAAAGTCAAATCTGTTTTGTGCACGATAACAGTTTTACTTCACCCGCTTATCAAACGACAGTCAGTGATGGGCGAATTACCACGACGCCGCAATCCGCCGTGGTGGATTTTATTCCCTTTTTGTCATTAATCGGGAATCGATTGACGATTAACCAAGGGCAAACCGTCATGTTCACTAGCAACAATTTGAATGCAACCGCGGACGGTACATTCGATCAGACTTTAGTTTTTTTAATCAGTGAAACTCAACATGGCTATTTTACTTTTCTTTCGGATTCTCTACAGCCGATCACGAACTTTCAGCAACAAAATATCACCGACGGCAGGGTGTGCTTTATCCATGATGATACGCCGGCAGCACCCAGCTATGCTGTTTCGGTCAGTAATCTCTTTTTAACGACTCCGCCTCAAGCGGCTTCAATTGATTTTGATGCGAAACCCATCATCATCAACAATAGTTTGGTGATCACTCAAGGTCAAACCGTGGTTTTTACCGGCAATAATCTAGCCGCTAATCACCCCGGGGACTTAAACATCGGCGATTTACAATTTATGATTGACGAGATTCAACATGGTCAATTTTTATGGACCACTGCACCCAATCAACCGATCAGTCAATTTCGGCAACAAAATATTACTGATCAATTGATTCATTTTGTGCATGATAATTCACCCACAGCGCCGTCATATCGCATTGCCGTCAGTGATGGTCGTATCACCCTACCGCCGGCTTCCGCACAGATAGATTTTATTATACCGATAACACCGAAAAAGGAGGATGCTTTCACTATTATAGGAACGATTCTGGGTGCATTAGCTGCGCTGGCTATTTTAGGAGGCGGTGTTTGGGCTTGGAAACGGAAGAAACAAACTGTTACAAATATTGTTAAAAAAGAACCTTCTTCATTTAATGAACCACTTTTGTCTATGCAACCTATTGCTGAAAAGATTTCACCTGATTCAGGAACGCACTTATTGCAACTCCCCTCATTGATTACCTTTGAACCCTTCTCTCCTATCAAGTTATTACCAGAGCAGCCCGAGATAAATAAGAAATCACAGGCTTTTAATACTCAACGGATGGATAAAACGGGTGACATGAAAATTTCCTTTAATATCCCCTATCAGGATTTGGAGTTTGATGAAAAAAGTCAGTTGGGATACGGAGCTTACAGTACAGTTTATAAAGGGACCTACGAGTATAGTGAAGTCGCGATTAAAAAATTAAACACGAGACATTTAAGCACAGACGCGGTAGAGGAGTTGAAGCGAGAGGCGGGTATTTTAGGCAGTGTGCGATCCGACTATATCGTCCAACTGCGAGGCGTTTGTTTGGAAGCGCCGAATTATTGTTTGGTGATGGAACTGATGTCGAAAGGTTCCTTGTATAGCGTGTTACAAAACTCTCCGGAATTACCCTTGGTTGTGCGTCTTCAGATCGGTTTGGATGTCTGTTGTGGATTATACCTATTGCATCAAAAAAATATTTTACATCGCGATTTAAAAAGTATGAACGTGCTACTAGATGATCGCTTTCGGGCCAAGATCGCCGATTTTGGGTTATCCAAAATAAAATCTGAAATGAGCAGTAAGAGTTCGTCTCATGGGATGAAAGGGACATTGGGCTGGATGGCGCCGGAATTGTTTGCTGAAAAACCGCAAGTGAGTGCGGCCGTGGATATTTATGCTTTAGGGATGGTGATGTGGGAAATGATAACCCATCCTTATCGTACACCTTTCCAAGGTTTAGCGCCTGCGTCACTGATTACCGCGAAACTGAATCGAGGAGAGAACCAGGAAATGATCCCAAAATCCTGCTCGCCTGAGTTAAGGCAATGGATACGAAGGTGTTGGCAGAAGCCGGATAAACGCCCTTCTGCTCAAGTGCTGGCGCAAAGTTTAAGTGAAATGTTTAAAACCCGGCAGCAGAAATTAACAAGCACTCAATCAAAAAACATCGTTATTCAGAGAAGTAATTTGTTATCAGTTGCTTAATATTGGTCGTAGGATGTGTTTAGATTTATTTTGAGAAGCGATAATGAATCGCAAATTTTTTAAAATTATGAAAAGGAGGTTTTTATGAAAAATGGACAATTTCCGGAAATAATCAAATTAGGTGATTTAAATGGCCAAAATGGTTTTAAACTCGATGGTGAAAATAGTAATGACGCCAGCGGCAGGTCTGTGGGCGCGGCAGGAGATATCAACGGCGATGGTTATGACGATATCCTGATCGGAGCCCTGGGCTATCCGGGGGACAACAGTATGCAGGGCCGCAGTTATGTGGTATTTGGCGGACCCGGAGTGGGAAGCAGTGGATTATTCGCATTATCCAGTCTGAATGGCCGCAATGGTTTTAAAATTGACGGTGAATCAAACAGTGACTACAGTGGTCAGTCGTTGAGTTCAGGTGGAGATTTTAATGGAGATGGGTATGACGATTTATTGATTGGCGCGCCTTACTATTCACAGCATGCCGGTAAAGGTAGTGGCTATGTTGTGTTAGGCGGACCTCAGGTCGGCGACAATGAGATTATCGAATTATCGAATCTTAACGGTGTGAATGGTTTGAAACTTGAAGGGGAATTTGAGGGTGATGGGTGTGGCGATGCTATCAGCGCCGCCGGCGATGTCAATGGGGATGGGGTGACGGATATCCTGATTGGGGCCGGCGGTTATGGGACCGGCAAAGGCCGCACTTATGTCATATTTGGCGATAGCCCACCGGTGCTCATCAATAATAGTTTATCGGTATACGCAGGCGAAACCATCGGCATCACCCATGAAAATTTAGCCGCCGGCTTATCAGATCACGGTGCGCAGTACTGGAATAGCCTGGACTGGGCCTGCTGCCGCCAATATTACTTTTTATAATAATCTGGTGTTAGAAACCAATCGGTTGGTCATCAACCAAGGTCAAAAGCTTATCCTGACGTCTGATAATCTGAAAGCCAATAATATGGGCAAGGTAGATGAGAATTTAAATTTCTTGATCAGTGATCTGATGCATGGCCAATTTGAATTTCTCTCCACTCCTCATCAACCCATTTTGATTTTTCAGCAACAGAATATTACCGATCACATCGTGCAGTTTGTTCACGATAATACCGTCAGCGCACCCAGTTATCGAGTGGCGGTGAGTAATGGTACACTGACCAGCCCGGCCCAGTCGGCATGGATTGATTTTGATGCTATCCCCGTCTTAGTCACTAATCGATTAGTGATTAATCAAGGGCAAAGTGTGCGCCTGAATTCAGCGGTACTCAACGCCACTCACCCCGGAGCAAGCGATGATAATCAGTTGCGATTTGATATCAGCATGGTTCAGCACGGTCAATTTAGTTGGGTCAAATCTCCATTCACCTCGACCACGAGTTTTTATCAGCAGAATATCAGCGATGGAGTCGTGCAATTTTCTCATGATAATTCGATCGCAGAGCCCGCTTATAATGTATCGGTCACGGATGGGCGAACTCGCTCAGGGTCACAAGCCGCGCAAATTGATTTTGACACGATCCCTATTATTTTAAATAACAATTTACGTATCAATCAAGCAGAAAGCGTGATCATCACCGGGAACATGCTGAGCGCAATGCATTTGACAGCTGATAATAACACATTAATGTTTAATATTACCGCGATCAGTCATGGTCAATTCAATTGGGTGTATAACGGTAAATTGATCACTGGTTTTTATCAGCAAAATATTACCAACTATCAAGTTCAGTTTACCCAGGACAATTCGTTTTTTGCGCCAGTGTACAACGTATCGGTCACGGATGGCCGTGCTTATTCTGCGTCTCAAACCGCGCAAATTGATTTTGACGCCATTCCGGTATTGCTGAATAATACGTTGTGGATTAATCAGGGAGAAACCGTCTTAGTCACATCGACCCTATTGAGTGCGACGCATCCGACGGGAGACGATAGTGCATTGCTGTTTAATCTGACAGGAATAACTCATGGTCAATTTCATTATTTTTGTCCCGGATAATTCTCTCAGCGCACCGAGCGGTTATTTAACGGTCAGTGATGGCCAGACGGGCGGCGCTCAAGGTGAGGTAGCCTGCCGGATTGATTTCGACATGCCGCCGGTATTAAAAAATGCGTATTTGAAAACCAGCGCCGGAGAACGGGTTAAAATGACGGACGTCAATTTAAAAGCCGGCAGCGAGACGTCTGCGGTCAATGAGCTGATGTTTGAAATCAGTGATCTGGCTCATGGTTATTTTGCCGATAACGATGCATGGCAGGAACCGCTGAACAACTTTACTCAACAGCGAATCACCGATGGCGATATTATTTTTATCACCGATGAATCCGGCCACAGTCCACAATTTAAAGTCTCGGTATGGGATGGACGCCTGCATTGCGCGGGCTGTCCTCAGCCGGCGGAAATTGTATTTTCCGGTCATGGGGGTTCTTCCAGCGGTAGTTCGGATTCGACGCTGAAAAACTCATTGATTGGCGTTTTAGTCAGTGCGGGTGTCGGATTATTGTTTTTCGGGATAAAATGGTATTGTAATTATAAACATCAAATCCATTTACAACGGTCAGTCAGGCCGACCATCGATGGTGACGGTCATGATTTATATTCGGATGAGGTATTGTTGCCGATTGCGCGCGAAATTTTTTCGCACATTAAGATCAGTGGTTGTTTAGGTTATATCGGTCAGGAGCAATACAACGAATACGTGGGTGCGGTCAGTGTGATTTTGGCGGCGTTGGAAACGCAGAATGTGATCAAACCGGAAACCTGGAAATCCATCTCTAAACAAGAAAAGCAGCGCATCCTGGGGGCTATCACCAGGCATACTAAACAGCTCGTCGGCAATAACCGCTGCTGCTCCACAGCAATTCCCGCTGAGTACAGCGAAAATTGCTTCCTGTTTTTATCCTGCGCTCGGCGGAGCCGATGCTCGGAATGAAGGGGGAGAATCGCGATTCTCCCCCTTGCGATCCCCCATCGCGGGGATAATTTTCTACGAAAATTATTTTTTTATAAGGGTGATTTAATTTGTTAAATCAAATAGTTAAAATTCACCGGGAATTGCTGGCTGCTCCATACGCACCTTCACCGGTTTTTACCGGGCGGAAGCGACGCCGAAAATGATCCGGAATAAAGCGGACGCGATTGCAAAAGCGGTGCAGGAAACCCTATCGGACCCTGTTGAAACCAAACGCTCACGTAGCATGCGATTAACCCGCACCAGCGCCAGCCTGAATGAATCTCAGGTAAGGACGCCGTTGTTGCAATGAACATAGAGCATGGTTTTATGACTGGTATTCGGGAGCGATGATTAAAATCGCGGAATTTTTTAATAATTTATTTAAACGGAGGTTTTTATGCCAAACGGACAATTTCCTGTAGTTTTTAATTTAGCGGATTTGAATGGAAAAAATGGTTTTAAACTTGATGGTGAAAATGCAGGCGATTGTAGCGGCTTTTCCGTCAGTGCCGCTGGAGACGTGAATGGTGATGGCTATGTTGATTTGTTGATTGGAGCTTCCGCCTACAATAATGGTGCTGGTCGTAGCTACGTAGTGTTTGGTGGGCCTGGGGTCGGCAGTAGTGGAATTATTGCATTGGCAAATCTCAATGGCGCCAACGGCTTTAAACTTGATGCTGAAAGCACTCATGATTTCAATGGCCTTGGTGTCAGTGCGGCTGGAGATGTCAACGGCGATGAATATGATGACTTATTCATTGGAGCGCCTTACTCATCATCTCCGGGCCCTACACAAGCAGGACGCAGCTTTGTTATTTTTGGTGGACCTGAAATTGGTCATTCTGGGCTATTGCCATTATCCAGCTTGAATGGAGCCAATGGTTTCAGACTGAATGGAGAAGGAGTTACAGACTGGAGTGGTTGTTCAGTCAGTGGCGGTAGAGATGTTAATAATGATGGTTTTTTGGATTTACTGATAGGAGCTTATTATGCTTCTCCGGGGATACAAAATGGTGGGCGTAGTTATGTTGTTTTTGGTGGAAGGGGAGTAGGAAACAATGGTGTTATTTCCCTTTCGGCTCTTTCAGGTAGTAATGGATTTAAGTTAGACGGAGAGGCTGTTGGTGATTGGAGCGGTTATTCGGTGAATATGGTTGGAGATATTAACGGCAATGGGATAGCGGATGTAGTCATTGGATTTGTGCGTCGTAAATTCAATACGGCTCGTGCTTATGTTCTATTCGGTGGGTCAGATGTAGGTAATTCCGGATGGATTTCGTTATCTAGTATGAACGGCATTAATGGGTTTAGGTTAGATGGGGAATACCATGATTGTATAGATTGTAGCGGTATAGCCGTTAGTGGAGTGGGAGATATCAATAACGATGGCTATGCTGACTTGTTGATCGGAGATTTTATTTATAACGGCAGAATTGGTCGCAGCTATGTAGTATTCGGTGGACTTGGAGTGGGAAATGGCGGAATCGTTGAGTTATCAAGTCTGAATGGCGCCAACGGTTTTAAACTGGATGGAGAGAATAGTGATGATTTGAGTGGCCAATCCGTAAACAGCCTTGGGGATATCAATGGTGATGGGAACGATGATCTTATTATTGCGGCGATAGGTTATCCGGGAGGGAGTAATCAAGGTCGCAGCTATGTAGTCTTTGGGGGAAAAGAAATTGGCAGCGGAGGAGTTATTGCGCTATCCAGCTTGAATGGCGTCAACGGCTTTAAAATTGACGGTGAGATGCCTGGGGACCTTGCTTGCCTGGGAGATTTCGGTGGTATGGCCGTCAACACTGCGGGAGATATTAACTATGACGGGATAACAGATTTACTGATTGGAGCAGGTAATTACAATGGCCGTACAGGTCGCAGTTATGTTGTGTTTGGAGATATTCCACCGGTCTTGGTGAATAACAGTTTACAGGTGAATAATGGTGCAATTATTACATTAACCACAGCCGATCTTGCCGCTTATGATCGTAATCACGATAACAATACTTTGGTATTTATTCCTACTAATATCACTCATGGACAATTTGAGTTGATCGATAAGCCCGGCGTGATATTAGATAATTTCACTCAGCAACAAATTTGGGATCGGCAGATTCAATTTGTGCATGATGACAGCATGGAAGCACCAACTTATAGTATCACAGCGCGTAGTGAAGGCATTGCCTGGACCGGACCTATTTCCGCTAATGTTACTTTTAATAACAATGTTTTTTTGATTTTAGAAAATAATCGATTAACGATCAATCAGGGTCAAGCAGTTGTTTTTGATGCCAACAATTTGAAGGCGACGAATCAGGATAATACACAAGGAAATTTGACCTTTACTATCAGTAATCTTTTGCACGGGAAATTTGAATTTCTCTCTGCTCCGAATCAATCTATTTTAATTTTTCAACAGCAAAATATTACCGATGGTGTGGTGCGTTTTGTGCATGATAATTCGCCAAGCGCGCCTGGTTATCGAGTGGCGGTGAGTAATGGTACTTTAACGACTTCTGCACAACCGGCTGTCATTGATTTTGATGCGGAGCCCATATTGGTTCGTAATGCTTTAACGATCAGAGCAGGTCAAACGGTTACATTAACCGTAAGTAATTTGTATGCCACGCACAATGAGATTGCCGATCCAAATTTAATGTTTATCATTACCGATGTGCAAAATGGATTTTTTAATATATCGAATAGTCAAAGTAATCAAATAGCCAGTCAGGAGAATATTACTTTTCTGCAACAACAGGTGATGGACAGAGTAATTCTGTTTTCTCAACAAGGGCCAGGATTAAGTCTACCGGCGTATCGTATAGCGGTAAGTGATGGCAGAGTCACAACATCTTCTGTCTCTGCAGCAGTTACTTTGCAACAAGGGCAATTTCCAGAAATAATTCAATTAGCCGATTTAAACGGCAAAAATGGTTTTAAATTAGATGGGGAAAATAATGATGATCTCAGCGGCTTTTCCGTCAGCGCCGCTGGGGACATCAACGGCGATGGCCATGCCGATCTGGTGATTGGGGCTGTATGGTATCCCAGTGGTAATCATATAGGCCGCAGCTATGTGGTGTTCGGTGGTCCGGGAGTGGGTAAGACGGGTGAACTGCCGCTGTCCAGCCTCAACGGCAGCAACGGTTTTAAACTCGACGGCGAAAATAATAATGATTATAGCGGTGCTGTCAGCGCCGCTGGTGATATCAATGGCGATGGGCATGATGATGTGTTGATTGGGGCTAATTGGTGGGATAATGCCAGAGGCCGTAGCTATGTGGTATTTGGAGGCTTGGGTGTGGGCCAGAGCGGTGACTTGTTGCTGTCCAGTCTCAACGGTACCAATGGCTTTAAACTCGATGGCGAAAATAATCGTGACTTCAGCGGTCAGTCCCTCAGCGCCGCCGGCGACATCAATGGCGATGGGCATGTTGATCTGTTGATTGGAGCCTATAATCATGCTGGTATTGGCCGTAGCTATGTGGTGTTTGGTGGTCCGGGAGTGGGTAAGACGGGTGGATTGCCACTGTCCAGCCTCAACGGCAGCAACGGTTTTAAACTCGATGGCGAAAATAATGGTGATTATAGCGGTTATTACGTCAGTGTTGCTGGTGACATCAATGGCGATGGATATAATGATCTGTTGATTGGGGCTATTTTGTATCCTAGCGGTAATAACAAAGGTCGCAGCTATGTGGTGTTCGGTGGTCCGGGAGTGGGTGAGACGGGTGGACTGCCGCTGTCCAGCCTCAACGGCAGCAATGGTTTTAAACTCGATGGTGAAAATGATGGTGATGAGAGCGGCGCTGTCAGCGCCGCCGGCGACATCAATGGCGATGGGCATGATGATGTGTTGATTGGGGCTCTGGGTTATCCCGCCGGTAGTAATAGGGGTCGCAGTTATGTGGTGTTTGGAAGCCCAGGCGTGGGCAAGAGCGGCGACCTGTTGCTATCCAGCCTCGACGGCGCCAACGGCTTTAAACTCGATGGCGAAAATAATGGTGATCTGAGCGGCGGTTCCATCAGCGCTGCCGGGGATATCAATGGTGATGGCTATGCTGATTTGTTGATTGGGGCTCGTGGGTATCCAAGCGGTAGTGGTGCTCAAGGCCGCAGTTATGTGGTGTTTGGAGGCCCGGGCGTGGGCCAGAACGGTGACCTGTTGCTGTCCAGCCTCAACGGCGCCAACGGCTTTAAACTCGATGGCACAAATAATAGAAATGTGGATTGGAATGGCTATTTCCTCAGTGCCGCTGGGGACATCAATGGCGATGGCATGGATGATGTGCTAATTGGGGATTATGAGTATCCCAACGGTGCTAATAAAGGCTGTAGCTATGTGGTATTCGGCGACGTACCGCCAGTATTGGTCAATAACAGTTTAAGCATATTCAGTGGTGGAGTAATCTTTTTCAAGGCGTCTAATCTTGCCGCTTATGATCGCAATCACGACAACAGTACTTTAGTTTTTATTCCAACCAATATGACTCATGGCCAATTTGAATTGGTCAGCAATCCAAATGTGATGATTGTCAATTTCACTCAGCAACAAATTTGGGATCAGCAAATTCAATTTGTGCATGATGGCAGTGATGAACCGCCGAGTTACAATATTACTGTGCGAAGTTCTGGTATTGCGTGGATAGGCCCAATTTCTGCCAACATTACTTTTAATGGTTTTTTAAAATTAGAAAATAATCAATTAGTAGTCAATCAAGGTGAAACAGTTGTGATTACATCCAATAATTTAAAAGCAACTCATCTGGGTAATGTGGAAAGCGATTTAATTTTTTTGATCAGTAATTTAACTTATGGACGATTTGAATTTCTCTCAACACCAAACCAATCTATCACAACTTTTCAACAACAAAATATCACGGATGGTATCGTGCGTTTTGTGCATGATAATTCGCAGAGTGCGCCGACTTATCGAGTAGCTGTCAGTAATGGCACTTTCACTACTTCACCACAATCGGCTTCGATTGATTTTGATGCGGAGCCGATATTAGTTCGTAATGCTTTAACCATTCGTCCGGGGCAAACTGTTATATTAACCACAGGGAATTTGTACGCTACCGCTTATAACGGAACCACTGATCCTAATTTGATGTTTATTGTCACCGATTTACAAAATGGAATTTTTACAGTATCCAATAATCAAGCAAATAGTTTTTCACAGCAACAAGTGATGAATAGAACCGTCTCCTTTTCTCAGCAAGGATCAGGAGTAAGTGTGCCGATCTATCGAGTGGCAGTCAGTGATGGTCGAATAACCACATATCCTGCTTTGGCAAGAGTGAGTTTAAATCAAGGACAATTTCCAGAAATCATTAAATTAGGTGATTTAAATGGAAAAAATGGATTTAAATTGAATGGTGAAAATGATCGTGATAATAGCGGTGTTTCAGTCAGTAAAGCCGGGGATATCAATGGTGATGGGCGTGATGATTTGCTCATTGGTGCAGATGAATTTTTAGGCGGTAGCTGGAAAGGTCGTAGCTATGTAGTATTCGGAGGATCGGATGTCGGTAGCAGTGGTGAAATTAATCTTTCTAATCTCAATGGGGTGAATGGATTTAAACTCGATGGCGAGAATAATAATGAAGGCAGTGGTTATCCGGTTAGACCGGCTGGTGATATTAATGGTGATGGACAAGATGATTTGTTTATCGGGGCGTCAGGCTGCGATAGTACTGGCTGTGGTTATGTTGTGTTTGGCGGTCCTGGTGTGGGAAGTAGTGGAATCATGGTCTTAAATCTGAATGGAATTAACGGGTTTAAACTAAGTGGAGAATATAATGGGGACAATACCGGATGGTCTCTTCATACAGCCGGAGATGTCAATAATGATGGATATGACGATCTCATCATCGGAGCGCTTGCTTATCCAGGAGGTAATCATAAAGGATGTAGTTATGTGGTATTTGGCGGTCCCGGAGTCGGTAGTAGTGGAAAATTGAGTCTTGCCAATCTCAATGGTGCGAACGGTTTTAAACTTGAGGGAGAAAATAATGGAGATTGGAATGGAATTTATGTGAGTACGGTCGGTGATATTAATGATGATGGAATTTCTGATTTCATCATTGGAGCAACCGGCTATCCAGCAGGTAGCAGTAAAGGTCGCAGTTACGTGGTTTTCGGAGGGCCCGGTGTAGGTAGCAGTGGAATGTTCAATCTTTCAAATCTGGATGGTGTAAACGGCTTTAAGCTGGATGGAGAAAACAATGGAGACTACAGCGGTAATTTTGTGAGTACAGCCGGCGATGTCAATGGTGATGGAATCTCCGATCTGATTATTGGTGCGCCCGGCTATGCTGGTGTAGGCCGTGCATACGTCATGTTTGGTAGCCGGGAGATAGGCAATAGTAGTGTAAATGGTCTTTTTTATCTTGCTAGCTTAAATGGTAACAATGGATTTAAACTTGATGGCGACACTGGCGATGGTACTGGAATTTCGGTGAGTGGAGAGGATGTTAATGGGGACGGAATTGATGATTTAATTATTGGCGCTAGTGCTTATGCAGGTTCTCAAGGGCGCAGTTATGTGGTTTTTGGTGGCATTGGGATTGGCAGTAATGGAGTGATTACTCTATCCAGTTTGGATGGCGCCAATGGTTTTAAAGTGGATGGTGAAAATCAAAATGATGTCAGTGGTTGGTTTCTCAGCGGAGCGGGTGACATTAATGGTGACACAATATCTGATTTGGTTATCGGAGCTCATAATTATTTGTCTGGAAGCGCGAAAGGTCGCAGTTATTTAGTTTTTGGTGATGCTCCTCCGGTAGTGGTCAATAATAGTTTAAGCATATTCAGTGGTGGAGTAGTTTTTTTTAGCGCGTCTAATCTTGCCGCTTATGATCGCAATCATGATAACAGTACTTTAGTATTTATTCCAACCAATATTACTCATGGTCAATTTGAATTAGTGAGCAACCCCAATGTGATGCTTGATAATTTCACCCAACAACAAATTTGGGATCAGCAAGTTCAATTTGTGCATGATAGCAGTGATGAACCACCGGCTTATAACATCACTGTGCGTAGTGAAGGCATCGCTTGGACTGGACCTATTACTGCTGATATTACTCTTTTAAAAGGACTGATATTGGAGACCAATCGATTAGTTGTTAATCAAGGTCAAAACGTCATTCTCAGTTCCACGAATTTAAAAGCCAGTAATATGGGCAAAGAAGATGGGGATTTAAGTTTTATCATTAGCAATTTGACCCACGGGAATTTTTCATTGACTTCCGTGCCCGATCAAACGGTTTTAATTTTTCAGCAGAGAAATGTCACCGATGGCATTGTGCGATTTGTGCATGATGATACAATCAGTGCTCCAAGTTATCGAGTCGTAGTTAGTAATGGTACGCTGACGACACCCGATCAATCTGCATTTATTGATTTTGATGCCACACCTATTTTATTAAATAATTCTTTGATTATTAATCAGGGTCAAACCGTACCATTGACTTCGGCTTTTTTAAGCGCCACACATCCCGGTGGAGATAATCGAATGTTGTTATTTAATATCAGTTTGGTTACGCACGGAAAATTTACCTTTACGGCTTCTCCTAATAACGCTATTTTTAGTTTTTACCAGCAAAATATCACTGATCATGTTATTCAATTTAGTCATGATAATTCTACGCAGGTACCCAGTTATTTAGTCAGCGTAACGGATGGTCGTATTACTTTATCACCGGTTTCTGCGGATATTGATTTTGATGTCACTCCGGTTTTGGAGGTGAACCAATTAACGATTAACCAAGGTCAAACGGTAGTGCTGACGGAAAATAATTTGCGTGCGACTCATGCAGAAACTGTGGCAGGCGATCTGAATTTTATTGTCAGCAATGTGCAGCAAGGGCAGTTTGCGTGGACGGCAAGTCCGCAACTACCTATCTTACAATTTTTACAACAGAACATTACAGATAAACAAGTTCAGTTTACGCACGATAATTCTTCCCTCGCGCCGGCTTATCAAGTATCCGTCAGTGATGGCCGCATCACCACGGCGCCTGCAAGCAGCGACATTGATTTTGACCTCATGCCGCTCTTAATTCACAACCAACTCAGTATTGGCCAGGGACAGACCGTCACACTCACCAATACTCAACTGTTGGCGACTCACAACGACACCGTAGAACCGGGTCTCACTTTTGTCGTGACGAACGTTCAGAATGGTGGTTTTCTGTTGTTATCAGCGCCGACGCAGCATTTAGGCAGTAATGTGAGCTTTCTGCAGCAGCAGGTGATGAAGGGTCAAGTGGCTTTTTCCGCACAGGGCTCAGATGCGCCTGCCTATCAGGTCTTGGTGACGGATGGGCGTTTATCCACTGATTCACAACCAGCAGCCATTACTTTTGCTTGGAAGCCCGTGTTAATGCACAATCAATTTTTAACGAATCGCGGTCAGACCACAGTGTTATCCACGGATAATATCGCCGCCACGCGCAACGGCACGCTGGCAGAGGACTTGCAATTTGTGGTAACTGGGTCGGTGACTCACGGCCGTTTTGAATTGCGCAACAGCCCAGGCAGCGCGATCACCTCATTTTACCAGCAGGATATTCTCCAACAGAGCGTTCAGTTTACCCACGATAACAGCACCAGTGCGCCGACTTATTCATTGCTGGTGCGCGACAATCAGAGCGGTTTATCGAGTGATATGCAGGTCGGTAAAACGCTGTTGATAGTCAAAAACTATTTTCCCGTCAACCAATGGGAAACCCTGTTGGTGACGGAATCAGTACTCAACGCGACTGGCAATTCAACACAGGACAGAGGCAGTATTGTGTTTGCGCCCATCACTGGCACCGTACAACACGGTCATTTTGCGTTAATCACTGCGCCGGCGTATCCCTTAATCAGTTTCCAGCAACGTCAAATCACGGAGGATGAGATCATCTTTGTGCCAAACAATTCCACCAGCGCGCCGAGCGGTTATTTAACAGTGGGTGATGGTCAGACTGACGGTGTTCAAGGTACGATCGCTTGCCAGGTGGATTTTGATGTACCGCCGGTGTTGCAAAAGGCGTATCTTAAAACCAGCCCTGGAGAGCAGGTCAAGATCAGCGACCTGAATTTAAAAGCTACTAGCTCTACTTCTGGAGTAAGTGGCTTAATTTTTGAGATCAACGATCTCAATCACGGTTATTTTGCCGACAATAATGACTGGCAGGTATCGTTATTGAACTTTAGTCAGCAGCGTATCACCAATGGCAATATTATTTTTGTGACCGATGGATCCGGCCAGTCTCCGCAATTTAAAGTATCGGTGTCGGATGGGAGAATGCATTGCACTCCGTGCCCGCAACCGGCGGAGATTGTGTTTTCCGGCGGCGGGGGAGGCGGTGACGATAGTTTATCCTCGACGATTAAAAGTTCCCTGATTGGGGCTTTAGTGAGCGGCGGGGTGGGTTTTTTGTTTTTTGCTTTAAAGTGGTACTTAAATTACAAGCATCAATTACATTTACAACGTACAGTGATGCCGACGATTGACGGAGCGTCGGAAAATACTTATTCAGATGCGGTATTGTTGCCGATCGCAAGGGAAATTTTTTCACGTGTGAAGATCAGTGGTTGCTTGGGTTATATCAGCCGAGAGCAGTATAACGAATATGTGGGTGCGGTGAGTCGAATCGTCGCCGCGTTAGAAACACGCGGTGTACTGCGACCGAATCAGTGGACTGATTTGCCACGTCCTCAAAAACAAAACATCATTGACGCGGTGGCGGAGCAGACTAAACGATTGGTGGGCAATAACCGCTGTTGTTCATTGAGAACCTTGACCAGCATGTATCGAGCGGAAGCGACGCCGAAGATGATTCGTGAAAAAGCGGAGACGATAGCCGAAGCGGTGCAAGACTCGCTACTGGAGTTGGAGAATAATAGAAGACTAGGCAATCGAAATCTGCGATTGACGCGCACTGCCAATAGCCTGCAATCTCAGATGAGGACGCCGTTGCTGAGTTGATCGAGAGAGATGTTTAGAGTGGTTTGAGGGGCGATAGTTAATCGCGTAATTTTTTAATACATTAAAATGGAGGTTTTTATGAAAAATGGACAATTTCCAGCGGTAATTCAACTATCTAGTTTAAATGGAGTAAATGGCTTTATACTCGATGGTGAAAATGGTGGTGGTTACAGTGGCTATTCCGTCAGTGCTGCCGGAGATATTAACGGGGATGGGCATAATGATCTGCTGATCGGAGCGCCTATTTATTCCAACCGTACTGGCCGTAGCTATGTGGTGTTTGGTGGTCCGGGCGTTGGTAACAACGGAACTATTGCTTTATCTAGTCTAAATGGCGCTAATGGTTTTAAACTGGATGGGGAAAATAATGGCGATAGTAGCGGCAATTCCGTCAGCTCCGTCGGTGATATTAATGATGATGGGTATGATGATCTACTGATGGGGGCGCCTTTTTATCCCAACTTTAATACTCCAAAAGGTCGGAGCTATGTGGTGTTTGGCGGTACGGCTGTTGGTAATAGTGGAATTATTGCCTTATCCAGTCTTAATGGCGCCAATGGTTTTAAGCTGGACGGAGAGAATAATGCGTATGAGAGCGGTTATTCCGTCAGTACTGCCGGAGATATTAACGTGGATGGATATAATGATCTATTCATTGCGGCGCCTCTTTATCCCAACAATATGTGGACAGGCCGCAGTTATGTAGTGTTTGGCGGTCCAGGCGTTGGTAACAATGGAACTATGGCCTTAGACAATCTTAATGGCGCCAATGGCTTTAAACTGGATGGGGAAAATAATGGTAGCGCCGCCCAACCCAGTTATTCAGTCAGCGCGGCCGGTGATATCAATAGTGATGGCCATGCGGATTTGATCATTGGGACTATTAATACTCCCAATGGTTATGGAAAAGGCCGTAGTTATGTGCTATTTGGCGGCCTTAGTGTTGGGAACAATGGAATCATTGCCTTATCCAGCCTTAATGGCGTCAATGGCTTTAAGCTTGACGGGGAAAATAATGGCGATTACAGCGGTTATTCCGTTAGCGCTGCAGGGGATGTTAATGGTGATGGCCATGATGATCTATTGATTGGGGCGTACGAGTACCCAGCAACTAGTGGAACAGGTCGAAGCTATGTAGTGTTTGGCAGTCCGGGAGTCGGTAGTAGTGGAACTATTGCCTTATCCAGTCTAAATGGCGCCAATGGCTTTAAGCTTGACGGGGAAAATAATGGTGATTACAGCGGCAGATCTGTCAGCACTGCGGGAGACATCAACGGTGACGGGATAGTGGATTTGGTGATTGGAGCTCCTGGTACAAGTAGCAGCTATGTGGTATTTGGTGGTTTGGGAGTAGGCAGTAGTGGGACAATTGCTTTGTCGAGTCTTAATGGCGTCAATGGTTTTAAACTGGATAGTCGTAGTAATGATCTCACTGGCTGCTCAGTCGCCGCCGCCGGGGACATCAATGGCGATGGTGTTGCGGATCTGCTGATTGGGGCCGATGGTTACAATTCTTTTCAAGGCCGTAGCTATGTGGTATTCGGCGATGTGCCACCGGTATTGGTCAATAATAGTTTGTCCCTCTTTTCAGGAGTGAATATTATCTTACAACCTGGCCACCTGAGTGCTTATGACTGTAATCACGACAATAATACTCTGGTATTTATTCCCAGCAATGTGACTCATGGTTATTTTTCTATGCTAAGTGCGCCGACAAAATCATTGGTGAACTTTACCCAATCGCAAATTATTAATAGTGAGATTCAATTTGTTCATGATGGCACAGGCTTGGCACCGAGCTATAATATCACGGTGCGAAGCTCCGGTATCGCGTGGACAGGCCCATTTCCGGCTAACATCACTTTTATTAGTTTTTTAATCGAAAATAATCAACTCATCCTTAACCAAGGTCAAACTGTTACTTTGACCTCCGATAATATGCAAGCAACTTATCAGAATAAAATAGATGGAAATTTGAGCTTCTTAGTCGGTGATTTAACTCATGGGCAATTTGAGTGGACAGATACACCTAATCAGCCTATTCTGGTTTTTCAACAACAAAATATTATCGATAGTCTGGTGAGTTTTGTTCATGATAATTCGGTTAATGCGCCTTCTTATCAGTTAGCAGTGACTAATGGGGTAATCACGACTCCTTCCCAAGCGGCTTTTATTGATTTTGACACCCTACCGGTTTTACTCGCCAATCAATTAGTGATTAACCAAGGGCAAAGCGTTCGCATCAGTTCAAATATGCTGAATGCGACTCATCCTGGTATGGATGATAATCATGATTTGCGGGTTGAGATTAAGGCTTTGCAGCAAGGTCAATTTAGTTGGATCAGCGCTCCGTTCAATCCCATCACGAGTTTTTACCAACAAAATATCAGCGATGGATTGGTTCAATTTACTCATGATGGTTCTATATTCGCTCCGGCCTACAATGTAACAGTCACTGATGAGCGTACTCGTTCCGTATCTCAAGCCGCAGAGGTTGATTTCGATGCGATTCCGATTTTGTTAAATAATACTTTGCGCCTTAATCAAGGCGACAGCGTGGTGCTCACTTCAGCACAACTCAGTGCGCTGCATCCCACCGGAGCAGACGAGATATTATTGTTTAATATAACGGATATGATTCATGGCCAATTTCAGTGGGTCGATTTTCCGAATCAGTCCATCCACCAATTTTTTCAGCAAAATATTACCGATAGCCAAATTCAGTTTGTGCATGATAATTCTACGATTGCGTCGCCATACAATGTTTCCGTCACCGATGGACGGACGTGTTCTTTGCCTCAAGCGGCTCACATTGATTTTGATTCCAATCCCATCTTAGTCAATAACCAATTGACGATTAAAGAGGATGAAACCGTCACCTTGACTTCCGATAACTTATTGGCTCTTCATCGCGGCATTGTTGAACCCAATTTGACCTTTATCATCAGCAAGGTGACGAATGGAAGATTTATCATTGCCAACATATCCGAGACCGGTAGTCTCACGTTTTTACAGCAACAGATATTGGACCAACAGGTCGGTTTTTCTCAACAAGGGTCGGAGAAACCGGGTTATGCGGTCTCAGTCACCGACGGACGCATCATCCTCCCGCCGGTATCCGCCAACATTACTTTTTATAACATCAAACCGATAGTAACGAAAAACCAATTTTTAGTCAGTATGGGTCAACCTGTCGTATTAACGAGTTCTAATTTGGCCGCTACACTGGCCGGGGAAATGGCGCAGGAATTACAGTTTTTAGTGTCTTCGGTGAGTCGTGGCCGCTTTGAGCAGCGCGCTAAACCGGGAGTAGAAATCCAATCGTTTTATCAGAAAGACGTGATACAGCAAAGCATTCAATTTGTCGCCGACAACAGCCGGCAACTGCCTGAATGCCGGCTAAAAGCCTGGGACAGTTCTACGGGTTTAGCCAGCGATATCCAAGAAACCGGAGTGATTTTGATCGGGAATAATAATTTCCAGATTAACCAAGGCGATATTTTCTCAATCACGGAAGCGGTGTTAAACGCGACCAGCAATCGGGGTGACGATGGCGATATTCTATTTACGCCTCTCACCGGTACCGTTCAGCATGGCCGGTTTGAGCTAGTGTCCAATCCCAATTACCCCGTGATGAGTTTCCAACAAAAACAAATCACCACCCACAACGTTGTGTTTGTATCGGATAATACGACCAACACTCCCAGCGCTTATTTAAATATCAGTGATGGTCAGACGGGTGAGGTACAAGGGACGTTGCCTTGTCGAATCGATTTTGACGCAGCGCCGACTTTGATCAATGCTTATTTAGCCACTCAACCAGGCAGAAGAGAACAAATCACCGATATCAATTTAAAAGCGAGCAGCATCACAGCACCGGTGAATCAACTGATGTTTGAAATCAGTGACATCAAACACGGCTATTTTGCCGATAAAAATAACTGGCAAGTAGAGTTGCGTCAATTTACTCAGCAAACTGTGAACGATGGAACGATGATCTTTGTGACCGATCAAACCGGCCTGGCGCCGCAATTTAAAGTTTCGGTATGGGATGGACGAATGCATTGTTGGGCGTGTCCGCAACCAGCGGATGTGGTGTTTGACAAGAGCGGTCCGTCCAATTCCAGTCTATCGGATACTCTGAGAGACGCTATTATCGGCGCGGTGGCCAGCGGTGTTATTGGTTTATTATTTTTTGCACTGAAATATAAACATTCATTAAGTTTACAACGTAACGCTAGGCCAACGATAGACGGTGAAGCACAAGATACTTATTCTGATGCTTTGTTACTGCCGATTGCACGCGAGATATTTTCCCGCATTAAAATCACCGGCTGTTTAGGCTATATCGGCAAACGCGATTACAATGAATACGTGGGTGCAGTCAGCGTAATTGTCGCCGCTTTAGAAAACAAAGGCGTCATCCAACCCGATAATTGGAATTCATTACCCAGACCGCAAAAACAAAGAATCATTGACGCGATTGCGATGCATACCAAAGAATTAGTCGGCAATAATCGTTGCTGCTCGACACGCACTTTTACCAGTTTTTACAAAGCCGAAGCAACGCCGAGGATGATTCGTAATCAAGCCGAAGCGATAGCCAACGCTGTGCGGGAGACATTATCAGACGTTAATGAAGCCAAAAGTTTTCATAGCGATAGCGGTGTGCGTTTGACTCGAACCGGTAGCAGCCTAAATCAATCACAGATGAAGACGCCGTTGCTGAGTTAGGAAATATTTTTAACACTTAACACCCAGGAGGTTTTTTTATGAGACAGGTTTCCAGACAAGAATTATTAACCATGGCGCAAACCATCATTCAGCAGCCGGAATTTAAAATTCCAGAATCACAGACGGATCAGCACCCGTTGACTGCGGTTTCTTGCGTCGTTCTGATGAGCTATGTGATGATTCAGTTGATCGAATTGCGGTCGCAAGGCAAAGTTCCCAATAATCTCAGTCCTGAAGAACAAAAAATCACTGAATTCTTACTGAAAAAAAGTCAGTTCCCGGCTCATGCTCCCTATTTAAGAGTTTTTTTGCAGAAAATCCGCGAACAATTAATCCAGGTAACCCAAGCCTTTTATAGCGAACGTGTTCCTCAAAATTATCCTGCCAAAAATAAATTAATTGAACTCTACGATTATTTGTTGCGAGATTCACTCATGCTCCATCCGACTTGTCCGTTTTTTGCAGCCAAGAAAGAAATCCCTCTGCAACCGTTCGAGTCCTTATTGGGTTTTTATTTGATTGAAATTGAGATTAAACAGTTGGTGGAAGTCAACGACGCCTTATCGCCTTATTTTCGCACTTTGTTAGGTATTTGGCAGAAACCGGATGCATTGAAAACCCCGATGACAGCGGCCGGTCTAGCGGCTCAGCATATTGATTGGGGCGGTAGTTTATCTAGTTTATCTTGGGTGGGACTGCCGACGTTATCCTTTCTAACGCCGCCTTCCATCAAGACCTTTGTTTATAAACCCGAGTATCAAGGCTTGGTGTTTTCTTCGGAATTGCGCGATTTTTTGGTGACTGAAATTAAACTCAATACGGAGGCGGCCCAGGTGAAAAGAATGAGTGTTCAATTGCTCAAGACTCACGAGAAATTGCATACAGATTTATTAAAAGAGCACGGTTTAACCCGGCACGCGCAATTAGAGAAAAAAGAAAACCGTATCAGCTCAGAAGGGGAGGAAGAAAAAGATATCACCTTAACGTTTGCCGAGTCATCGATCCATCAGATCAATGTGCAGCGGAAAACCGATTTGGCCGCCGCCATCAAGGCTATGGAATCGGCTTTAGATAAATATTTAGAAAAGGCGACCGGGCGTGTATCTTTAGCAACCCTGGCCAGAAGGATTAAAGGGTGGTATGAACGAACACCGGAGATCGTGTCTCCTCTGGAAAATTTATTGAGTCAATCAGACCCGACTATCGGTGGTGTCATGACGATGAGCGAATCCCGCTCATCTGTCGGATCGACTTCAACATCCGTTGCAAGACCCTTGTCTTCGAGTTCGGTATCGACCAGCAGCACCACCAGCAGTATGACCGGCTCGGTTGTCCAACGGCCTTTGAGTAGTATCACTGCCCCAAACTTTAGTGGGCGGAGACGCCAAGAAAAACCAGCCGTCGGCAGGTAATTCAAGTCAAGCCAAAAAGTCCACTGACCCGATGGTTTTGAAAACTAAGTAACGTAATCGTTTCCATCATGGAAACCTAACTTTAGGAGGACAATAAAATGAAACAAGGACAATTTCCGGCAGTGTTGCCGTTGGGCAGTTTGAATGGCCAGAATGGATTTAAAATCGATGGAGAAAATAATAATGATCAAAGTGGCATCTCAGTTAGCGCCGCTGGCGACATCAATGACGATGGATATGCCGATCTGCTGATTGGGGCTGAGGGTTATCCAGCGGGTAGTTATAAAGGCCGTAGCTATGTGTTGTTTGGTGGTCCTGACGTAGGTAGTGCCGGAACAATTTCCTTGTCAAGCCTCAGTGGCACTAAGGGTTTTAAACTTGATGGTGAAAATAACAGTGATCGGAGCGGTCTTTCAGTTAGCGCCGCTGGTGATATCAATGGTGATGGCTATGATGATCTGATAATCGGAGCTCCTTTGTACCCAGCTAATAATGCTAAAGGCCGCAGCTATGTGGTGTTTGGTGGTTCTGGCGTGGGTAATACCGGAATAATCTCTTTGGCCAGTCTCAATGGTACAAATGGATTTAAATTTGAGGGAATCAATAAGGATCAAGTTGGTTATGCACTTAAATCTGCGGGTGATCTTGATCAGGATGGATATACGGATTTAGTTTTTGGAGCTTTTGGTCATGGTGGAGATTATACGGGATGCGTTTATGTTGTATTTGGTGGACCTAAAGTAGGCACAGGTGGTTTGATCTTAGCCTCAAATTTAAATGGAATAAATGGCTTTACTTTGAGTGCTGAATCGGCGGGCAGTCAAACCGGCCGCTGGGTTAATGCAGCTGGTGATATCAATGGTGATCATTATGCGGATTTGTTGATTGGTGCGCCTTTGTATAACAATGATATGGGCCGGAGTTATGTCGTGTTTGGTCATACGGAATTAGGAAAAGAGGGAACTTTACCATTATCTATGCTGAATGGCAGCAATGGATTTAAACTCACTGGTGAAATGATAAAAGATAATGGTGGAATGGTTAATGGACTCGGCGACGTCAATGGTGATGGATATGATGATTTGTTGATTGGTGCTAATAACCACAATAATGGAGTGGGTCGTAATTATGTCATATTTGGAGGTCTTAAGATAGGCATTAGTGGTGAAGTTCTCTTATCCGATCTCAACGGCATGAATGGATTTAAAATAGATGGAGAGGCTCCTGGTGATCACAGCGGTTCTTCTAATGCCTCTCCAGGCCCGGTGGGAGATATTAATGGAGATGGCTATGCAGATATTCCCATTAGTGCCTATGGGCATAATAGCAATACCGGTCGCAGTTATATCCTTTTTGGTGGACCGCAGATAGGTGGCAATGGACTTTTATCGTTATCTAATCTAGATGGTGTCAATGGGTTCAAAATGGACGGTGAAAAAATAGGTGATTACAGTGGCAGTTTTTCAGTAACGGGAGCAGGGGATATTAATAGTGATAAGGTGGCTGATCTCTTGGTTGGGGCTTGGGGTTATCCATCGGGAAGTTATAAAGGCCGCAGCTACGTAGTCTTTGGGGATATTCCGCCAGTACTAGTGAATAACAGTTTACCCTTATATGCCAACGAAACTGTGCTGATCAATTCCAACCACCTAGCATCTTATGATCGCAACCACGACAACAACACTTTGGTGTTTATTCCCTCCAATATTACTCACGGGCGATTTGAGCTGACTAGCAATCCGGGTAAAGTAATTGCTAATTTTACCCAGCAACAAATTACTGCAGGTGAGATTCAATTTGTACCGGATGGCACTACTGAAGCACCCAGTTACAATATCACCGTACGGACGACAGGAATCGCCTATGTCAGTGAAACACCGGCTAATATCACTTTTAATCTGCTGCAAATCAAAAATAATCAACTGCTGATCAATCAAGGCCAAACAGTAGTATTGGCTACTGAAAATCTCAGCGCTACCGATACCGGCAGCCAGGAAGAAAACATAGAATTTATTATCGGTGACTTGCAACACGGGCAATTTCAATGGACTAATTTTACGGATCAACCGATTTTAACTTTCAAACAACAAAATATTACCGATGGTGCAGTGAGTTTTGTGCATGATGGTTCTGACTTGCCACCGTGTTATAATGTGTCTGTCAGCAATGGAAAAATCATCGTCGGTCCACAAGCCAGCCTGATTGATTTTGATGCTTTACCGGTCATTCTCAACAACATTTTGCGGATTGATCAGGGAGAATCCGTTGTTCTCAATTCTGCAATACTCAGCGCCACACACCTCGGCGGAGATGACGCTAACTTGATATTCATGATCAGCAGCGTACAGCACAGCAATTTCAGTGTGATCAATGCCAGTGCTCAACCTCTCTTTTCTTTTTATCAACAAAATATCACTGACAGACAAATTCGATTCAATCATGATAATTCAGTGCTTGCTCCAGCTTATAGTGTTTATGTCACCGACGGCAGGGCGAGTTCGCCAGCTCAATCTGCCTTAATTGATTTCGACGCCATTCCGGTTTTGGAAAATAATACGTTGGTAATTAACCAAGGCCAGCAAGTGATTTTAAATGCGGAAATTCTCAGCGCTTCTCACGCCACTGGTGAACCCAATGCTTTGTTATTTAATATTAGCGATGTGCAACATGGTCAGTTTAGTTTTGTTAATTCACCCACTCAAGCTATCACGAACTTTTATCAAAAAAATATCGCCGATCAATCCATTCAGTTCAGCCATGATATTCCACATCACCACCGGCTTATACGGTGGTGGTCACTGATGGCCGTTTGAGTTCAGTGGCTGAACCGGCAGTCATCGATTTTGACACTACGCCAGTTTTGCAAAATAATTCTTTAGTGATTAACCAAGGCCAAACAATCACATTAAACGCACAGATGTTTTCTGCCACTCACGCCACTGGAGAAGATAATCTGTTATTATTTGTAATAAGCAACATGATGCATGGTCAGTTTAGTGTTGTTACTTCTCCCGATCAGTCTTTGTTGCAATTTTATCAGCAGAACATCTCAGATCAACGCATTCAATTTACCCATGATAATTCCACTTCAGCGCCAGCTTATCAAGTGTCCGTCACGGATCAGCGAATCACCACGCCGCCGCAGTTAGCGCACATTGATTTTGATGCTAATCCGATATTAGTCAACAATACGTTAATCATCAACCAGGGTCAGCGGGTGGTTTTAGATTCCTCCTCTTTGAGTGCAATCCATACCACAGGGCCAGCCAGCGCTTTAGTGTTTAATGTCAGCGAGGTGCAACACGGTCAGTTCAGTTGGAGTAATTCACCGAATCAGGGGATCAGCAATTTTTATCAACAAAATGTGAGCGATGGAAGGGTTCAATTCACTCACGATAATTCAACACTGGCTCCCGCTTATCGCGTATCAGTGACAGATGGACGGATCACAACTTCACCGGTTTTAGCCGAGATTGATTTTGATACCACTCCCTTGCTGTTAAATAATAGTTTACGCATTAATCAAGGCCAAACGGTGATCTTAACTTCATCCGACTTAAAAGCAACGCATCCTGGAAAACCTGATAACACCTTGCAATTTGTGGTTTCTCAACTCACGCAGGGTAATTTTAGTTTCGTCATTGCGCCCCAATTCCCGCTAAAAACTTTTCAACAGCAGAACATCACCGATGGCGTAGTGCAGTTTACCCAGGATGGTTCGGCACAGTCGCCGGCTTACTCCATTTCAGTCACCGATGGACGTATCAATACTCCGCCGCAATTTGCCGTGATTGATTTTGATCCGTTGCCGATCTTGATCAATAATCAATTGAAAATCGGTCAGGGACAAACAGTTACTTTGACGACTGATAATTTGTTGGCGACCCATGTGGGTGTCGCCGACCCACAATTGACTTTTATCATCACTAACATCAGCAATGGCCGCTTTATAGTGCCGGAAGAAGAGAGTCAATCAGCCCTGTTTCTCGACACCACTTTTCAGCAACAGAAAATCATGGATCAGATGGTGTTATTTTATCAGCAGGGAACCGATGCGCCGACTTATACGGTGTCGGTTAGTGACGGACGCATCAGTACACTGCCGCAATCTGCTAATATTAGTTACTCGGTGAAACCAGTTTTACAAAACAATCAATTTGCGGTGAGCAAAGGCCAGCCGGTGGTACTCACTACGGATAATTTATTAGCGATACGTTCTGGTCAAGCGTTGGATACCTTACAATTTTTAGTGCCTGAAATAACTCAGGGGCAATATGAAAGGCGCAATGTGCCAGGAATAGAAATAACGTCGTTTTATCAAAAAGACATCACCCAACAGAATATTCTTTTTGTACATAATAAAAATAGCGTCGAGCCGCCCGACGGCAGTTTGGTAGTGCGAGACAGCAGCACGGGATTATCCACGGATGCACAAGAAACCCGCGCCTTATTGTTATTGAATAATTATCTGCCCATCAATCAAGGAGAAACCTTGACGTTAACGGCGGAGATGTTACAAGCAGCCAGTAATCAAGTATCTGCTGGTGAAGTTTTATTTACCCCGATATTCGGCACCGTACAAAATGGATATTTTGCTTTAAAAACCGCTACTAAATACCCGATTCCTAGTTTTCATCAAAATCAGATCACAAATGGAGAGGTTGTATTTGTGCCGGACGGATCGGCCAAAGCGCCAACCTGTTTTTTGACGTTGAGTGATAGTCAGCAGGGAGGCGCCAGCGGTACCTTCAGTTGCGCGGTTGATTTTGATACCCCTCCAACCTTGGATCGAGCATATTTAAGTATAGCGCCGAGCGAAACGGTGGGAATTAACGCTGTGAATTTAAAAGCCTCGAGCGCCCGGTTTCCAGCGAGTACATTGTTATTTCAGATCAGCGATCTGTCGCATGGATTTTTTGCCGATATTGATGACCAGAGCAAACGGCCGATTTTCAATTTTACCCAGCAGGAGGTGATGGATAGCCGAATTTTATTTACCGCGGACAATTCCAGCTTGAGCCCCCATTTTCAGGTATCCGTGTGGGATAGTCGAATGAGCTGTCTTGGCTGCCCAAAACTTGCCGATGTAGTATTCCAATCGGGCGGCCAATCGAACGGCGACGTATCGGAGGTCATTCGCAATGCCATTATCGGCGCTTTGACCAGTGGAGCCATTGGCTTAGTGTTTTTTGCGATTGAATGGTATTTGCGTTACAAACACATGCCGCATTTACATCGCGCCGCCCGAGCGGTGGTGGATGGTGAAGAGCAGGCGGGCTATTCGGATACGATTTTGCTGCCGATGGCGCGGGAAGTATTTTCACGCATTAAGATCACTGGCTGTTTGGGTTATATTAACCAACACCAATACAATGAGTATGTCGGCGCTGTGGGTGTGATCATTCAATCCTTGGAAACCAAGGGGGTGTTGCACCCCGATCGCTGGCATGAAGTACAGCGAGCGGAACGGCAGGCGATATTAGACGCGGTGGCGGCGCAAACCAAACAGATCGCCGGTAATACACGGTGCTGTTCTTGTCGAACCTTCAAGAGTTTTTACCAAGCGGAAGTGACGCCGAGAATGATTCGCGATCGTGCGAATGAGATCGCCGCCGCCGTGCAGCAACAATTATCTCGAGCCCCTGATCAGCAAGGCGCGGTTCCCTTAAACCCAATGGGTATCAATGCAGATGCGAAAGATGAGTCCCAAAGACCGTTGTTGCTGATGAATTGATCCTGTGTGTGCAACCTGGGAGTAACGGATTAAGTCAAAATGAAATTGACATTCAGAAATTAGGGAGATTTTATGGATATTTTAGGAATATTTGAAGTGGGTGCGATGATCGGGAAACTGGAGAAATTTTTTGATCATGAGGTACAACCGGAAGATTTTTGGACACTGCCGGCCGATTGTTATCAAATGCTGACGCCTGAAGAGCGGCAGGAGCAGTGGTTTACCATTAATCCAGATAAATTAAACGCGGCGACCAAAAAAGGCGATGAGATGTTAATTCTTTCCGAATCGCAGAAAGAATCGTTATTGGCGGCATTTCAGACCCTAAAAAATTACACTCCGGACCTGCCGGAAGGAGACCCATTTTAAAGAAAGAATGCTGGCGGCGAAATCAAAATTCCCGCTCATCTTTTTTTCCGCAGGCGAAGACGATACAGAACAAAGAGAACCACCGGAAGGGAAATTAATTTCTTTCCACAATCTTCCAGTAACGAAAACAAGCCGAGCTTGAGGAGGTATCAATGAAAAATAAAATTAAACAGTTACGACAAGGGTCGAAGGAACTCATTCTTTTGACTCAGGAAATTCGAGAAGAATTCGTGGAAAAAGGGGAATGGGTCACGGCCGAAATTTATTCTATAGAAGCTAACCTTTCAGCTTTATCTAAAGAAATTGAAGACTTGGCGCTTCGTCCCCTGTGCCAAAAAGATAATTCTATAAACAAGTAGTCGAGAATCATCCGACCAATAGGAGGCATAGATGAGAAATAAAATTCAACAATTTCAGGATAAGTTGAAAGTACTCAGGATCTTGATTAAAGAAATTCGCGAAGAGTTTGATCAAAACGGCGAAAAGATTACGCCCGAAATTTATTATATAAGCGACCATCTCTCAACCCTATATAAGGAAATTTATGATCTTACGCTTCACCCACTATGCAAAGATAGAATTTGCAGGCACGATGAAGATTCAGCGGCATGATTGATATCTCAAAAAACTCCGGAAGCGTTTGAACGACATTATTGATTTACTCAATTTCAGAGAGGAGAAGATGATACCCGTATCGACTGATGAGAAATCCTGCATCCTACAGATCCACACCAAAAATCTGCGCTTGACCGCGGATCCCTTTATCGGAGATCCCGCGCTGCCGTGGCGGCAGCCGGTGAGTTTGCAGGCCAATCCGCATTATCATTCCTTGAAAGAGGACCGTTTTGAACTGGTGTTGGCTTTGAGCATTCAATTGCGACAAGATCACTCATCGCGTGCGGAAATCGTCATCGACCAGGCCGGTCTATTTGTGTTGCCCAACAGGACACCGGAACAAATCGAGGCACAGTTATATGGTGTGGGTTGTGATCTTCTATTCGGTTACGCGGGTGTTCATATCAATGAAGTATTAACCCAGGCGGATTGGCCGCCAGTTTATTTATTACAGCTAAATTTTGCCGAGTGTTATCAGCGTTTTCTACAAAATCGAATTGAACATCCCGATTCTATTCAACCTTTTTTCATCCAGGTGCAGCCATGAAAGTGCTGGAATATACCGATTTAGATTTGCACGGCGTCGAAAAATCTTACCAAAAAGTAAAAGCCATGCTCGAACAGGGGGATTTTTATTCGGCGGAAGTTAAAAAACTGCAACCGACTTCGTATTATCGCGCCAAACTCGATTATACCAACCGCGCTTTATTTCAAATCGTGCACTTCGGAGGTAAAAAGTATATTTTAATGTTGGAAATTATTCGCCAACATCAGTATGAAAAATCCAAATTTTTACAGGGTACTCCAGTCGATGAATCCAAAATCGTGATTCGACCTACCGAAGTAAGCAGCGAGCCGATCAGTTATATTCATCCTGCCGGAACGCGGTTTCATGTCTTGGATAAATGGATTTCGTTTGACGATGATCAAGAGATCATTTACCAATCGCCTTTGCCTTTGGTGATCATCGGCTCAGCCGGCAGCGGTAAAACGGCGTTAACCTTGGAAAAAATGAAACACTGCACCGGTGATATTTTATATGTGACCCATTCGCCGTATTTGGTGCAGCATGCTCACCGTTTGTATTATGGCCATCAATATGTCAATGAGCAACAGACGATTGATTTTTTTTCTTATCATGAGTTTTTGGAAGCGATTCAGATTCCTTCCGGACGGGAAATCAGTTTTCAGGAGTTTTCAGCTTGGTTAAAGCGCTTAAAATCTCACAAGTTGCTGAGAGACCCTCATAAAATCCTGGAAGAATTTAGAGGTGTCATCACCGGTGTGGCCTTGGATAAACCCTATTTATCTCAATCCGATTATTTTCAGTTAGGGGTGAAGCAATCCATTTATTTAGCAGAAGAGCGTGAATTGATTTATGAAACCTTCATCCGTTACTTAAATTTCTGCCGGGAAAATCATTATCTGGATTTCAATGCCTTGTCTTATGATTACCTGCCGCGCTGCCAACCGAAATATGACGCGGTAGTCATCGATGAAATTCAAGATTTTACACCCATTCAATTAGCTTTAATCCATAAAAGCCTTAAAAATCCGGGGCAATTTCTGATGTGCGGAGACGCCAATCAGATTGTTCATCCTAATTTTTTCTCCTGGTCTAAAATTAAAACCCTATTTTATCAGGGTAGTTTGTCCACTCAAGAAAAGTCCTTGCGAATTTTAACGGTTAATTATCGCAACTCGTTGGCCGTGACCCAGTTGGCCAATCAAATCCTCAGAATCAAAAATGCCCGCTTGGGGTCGGTGGACAAAGAAAGTCATTATTTAATGAACACTCATGCTGAAAAAGCCGGCTCGGTATTTTTCTGGCAGGCGGATGATAAAAATACGGTTGAACTCAATCAAAAAACTCAACAGTCGACTCATTATGCCGTGATTGTAATTCGCGATGAATGGAAGGAAATAGCCAAACGATATTTTCAAACGCCGCTGGTGTTCTCTATTTTTGAAACCAAGGGATTGGAGTATGATCATATTATTTTATTTGATTTTATTTCCGCTGAAAGTGATTCTTTTGCCGAGATTGCTAGGGGGGTGAATCCGGATGAACTGCAAGGCGAGTTTACTTATGCGCGCGCTAAAGAAAAGACCGATAAATCGTTAGAAATCTACAAGTTTTATATTAATGCGTTATATGTCGCCGTCACTCGTTCGATCAAAGATGTCTATTGGGTGGAATCTAAAGTTCAGCATCCGTTATTTGATTTATTACAGTTGGAACGCTATCAATCCGCACTGACATTGGAAACGACGAAATCGAGTCTGGAAGAATGGCAAAAGGAAGCGCGGAAGTTGGAGATGCAAGGTAAACAGGAACAAGCCGACGCTATCCGAAATCGTTTACAGCAAACCCCGGTTCCTTGGAACGTGATGACCATCCCGCAGGCACAACAACTGATACAACAAGTTCAAGCGAACAGTCTTTCTAAGGATCAAAAAATTCAGTTGTTGGAATATGCGTTAATTTACCGGCAAAATTCAGTCATTACTCTCTTAGCTCAACAGGGATTATCGGCGGCGCAGAATGCTAAAAAGAGTTTTGAATTAGTCTGGCGTAAATATTTTGACGTTTATGGCAGCGTGAATTTATCTTCCACTCAGGCACAGGTCAGAAAATATGGGGTAGATTTCCGTAATCCGTTTAATCAAACCGTATTGATGGTAGCGGGAATGGTAGGGAACGCGGCTTTAGTGCGTTGGTTATTAGACAGCGGCGCGAATCCTGATCTTACCGATAACGCTGCTAAAACCACCTTCGATTTAATGCTGTACCAAGGATGTCATGATAAACGGTTTGCGCAAACGAAATTAGCAGTGTTGTTTCGGATGTTAGCGCCGGAGAGTTTGGACGTTCAAGCCGAAGGTCGTTTAATCAAAATCGATCAATGTCGAGCCGAATTTTTATTACTATTCGTGAGTTTGCACTACAATCATCAACCTTTTTCAGCAGGAGAACTGGCTTCGACACTCGAACATTTTCCAGAAATGGTGTGCCCGGCTTATCGCAAGCAACGCCCTTATATTTCCGCTTTATTGTCTAAAAATGAAGTAGAGGGACAAAATCCCTATAACCGATGTCTATTTAAGCGAATTCGAGTGGGGAAATATGTGCTAAATCCTGCTCTTTATCTTAGAAAGGGAGATCGCTGGGAAGCGCTGACGCCCGGGCAAACTGTGCGCTCACCGCAAGTTACTCTCAAACTGGTGCGTCAATGGTGTCATCATCTTCAAATGAAGACGTTCCTGTTGCCTGAGGAAGCCAGGCAATTATGGCCGTTTCAATTAGAAACCCAGATACATCCGAGCATCACTGCTTGGCTAGAGGATGGGGGCGTGGAGATAGCCTTGGAAATTTCCATTCAGGCACACCATCACCAGCAACCGATATTCAATATTCATCTGACGCAATCCGCTCAGATCAGTGGCATTGCTTCTCTATCTGAGGCTAAGCTTTTAAACTATGCCGTAACGCTCCTATTGCCTTCGGTTATGTTGAAAGTCAATCAAAGCCTGGCGCGCTCTGGTTTGCCGGCTATTGTGTTGTCAATCACTGACTATCCTTACTCCGTGGGTAGGTCGCCAATGGCGATGGTTATTAGAGAAGTGGCGGTGGTGGAGTAGATTTTGCTGATCAAACATCAGGGATGCTTGCTAAAATTGGAGGAATGAAGAAAACTGTGCCGAAGTCCGGGGTCAGCATCCCGTTTATGTGTTTACCCGATTGGATGGTCAAAACAGGCTTTATCAGATGAGTAACAAATCGTGGGAAAAAGCTCGAAAGCTGGCGCACCTGCCGGTGCGTATCCATGATTTGAAACATACGTTTGGTAGACGCCTGCGCGCGGCTCAAGTGAGCCTGGAAGATCGCCAGGATTTGCTGGGACATAAATCGAATCGGATTACGACGCATTACAGTCCTGCAGAAATCGAACATCTGATTGAAGCGGCGAACGGGGTCTGCGATCGTCAACGCAGCACGCCGACGTTGTCTTTTATCAGGGATCATCGCGGGGAAAAACCGCTGAGGATGAATGATCGAATCCTGGCAGAGCCGGGTCAAATGATGCCGGTCGGGGAAACACATTCCGGCAAAATTCCGGCAGTCAAAATTTGACCAGTCGGAAAAGTGCGGTAAGTTATTGATTTTATGGTGGGCCCACTAGGACTCGAACCTAGGACCAAAAGATTATGAGTCCCCTGCTCTAACCAACTGAGCTATGGGCCCTTGAAAGTTTTTCAGCATTATCACACGAAAAGCTGGGGATTATCAATTGCTCAAAAATTGGGACAATAAAAAGCTAAACAAGCCCGCTATTGCTGCTCCACAATTTTCTGGCCGCCATTAGGGAGTTTGCAGGCGTCAGTCCCAATTGCCAGAACGGACTCCACCTAAATCCATGCCGGCGTGACAGACGTGCCCTTAAAATTTAAATTTAAGCGCCTTCTTCCTCGCTTTCCAAGAAGCTGTGCAGCTTTTCGGCGCGGTTGGGATGCCGTCAGTTTGCGCAAGGCTTTGGCTTCAATTTGGCGGATACGTTCACGGGTGACATCAAACTGTTTGCCGACTTCTTCTAAGAGTGTGATCGGTGTTCATTTCAATACCAAAACGCATCCGCAATACTTTGGCTTCACGCGGCGTCAGGCTGGCCAGAATTTCTTGGACCGCTTCGACTCAAACCAGAAGAGGTCGCGAAATCCACCGGCGATTCCATAGTCGTGTCTTCAATAAAATCACCTAAGGTTCGAATCTTCGTCTTCACCGATGGGGGTTTCCATCGAAATCGGTTCTTTGGCAATTTTCAAAACTTTGCGGATCTTGTCTTCCGACATGTCCATCTTCTTAGCCAGTTCTTCAGGAGTCGGCTCAAGACCGGTTTCCTGTAATAATTGACGGCTGATTCGGTTCAATTTATTGATAGTTTCAATCATGTGCACGGGAATGCGAATGGTGCGCGCCTGATCGGCAATGGAACGCGTGATGGCTTGACGAATCCACCAAGTGGCGTAAGTTGAAAATTTATAACCACGGCGATACTCAAATTTATCCACCGCCTTCATTAATCCGATATTGCCTTCCTGAATTAAATCTAAAAATTGTAAGCCACGATTGGTATATTTTTTGGCGATTGAAATCACCAAACGTAAGTTGGCTTCAATCATTTCTTTCTTCGCACGGCGCGATTTGGCCTCACCAATCGATAAACGGCGATTAATGTCCTTAATTTCAGCAATCGTTAAATGGCTGCTTTCCTCTAATTCCAGGAGCGTTGCTTGTACTCGCTTCACTTCACTGGAAACCTCTTGCAACGCCTCAGCTTGATTGCCGGATTTTCTTTCTTGTAATTTTTAAGCCATTCCATGATTGGTTTCATTGCCTGGAAATGAACGAATGAAATTCTTGCGAGGCGTGCCGGCTTTGTCCACGCAATTTTCATGATGACACGTTCTTGAATTCGAACTTTTTCCAATAATTTTCTTAACCGGTTCGTTTGCCGGTTAAACTGTTTGACCGACAGTTTGCAGTGTGAAAAATAATCAATCAGCGCTTTCTGATGTTTTAATGTCTGCGCATGTTTGACGCCGTGCTTTTTAATGGACTGCAATATAAGTCTTGGTACAACTCTTCTAAACCGGCCATATATTTAGCCGCTTCCGCCGGGTCAGGCCCGCCTTCGCCAAATTCGTCGCTGGCTTCTTCGCTGCTTTCCAGTTTCTGCAATTCCTGAGTAATTTCGCCTCTCGGCAACGCTACTTCTTCACCCTCGGGATGATAAAAACCATTCACTAAATCACTGAGACGGCCATGCTCCGAGGTAATACGCGGTGTATTCTTCCAGCACCGAAGCAATAATCTTGGGGTAGACTGCTATCGCGCTGAGAACCTGTCGGGTGCCTTCTTCAATGCGCTTGGCGATATTGATTTCGCCTTCACGGGTGAGCAGCTCGACTTTACCCATTTCGCGCATGTATAAGCGTACCGGGTCGGTGGTGCGCGTTTCAGTCACCAAAACATCAATAGCCTCACTCAGTTCCTCTTCACCGCCTTCTTCGCTCAACAATAATTGATCAGTTGTCCGGGGGGAATTCAAAAACCTTGATGCCTAATTCATTTAAGCGGCCAATAATGCCTTCCATTTGTTCGGGATCAACGTAATCGCTTGGTAATAAATTAAGCAAGTCTTCGTGAAGCAAATAGCCTTTATGATGCGCTTCTTCTAAAAGCGCGCTGAAAATTACTTTTTGTTCATCTGCCATCGCTGTTCTCTCTGCCTTCGGAGGGCGGATATAATATCACTAGTTTGTCCGATAATCTAGATGCACTTGCTATGTAATAAAAAAAATTTTCTGTTGCGCCGTCCATGGCCACTTAACGCTCGCTGGCATCTCTTTTAATTCTAGCTAATAAATTTTGTAATTTCCGCTTTTCTTCCAAATTTAATTGTGATTTTTTCGCTTTTTCTACTAACTGGTTAATGTTTTGATCAAGCGCGCGTTGTTCCAGACTGGAGAGCACTCCGAGAAACTCCGCTTTGACACCTTCATGAGAGATACCAGGGATTCGCGCAGCCAAATGGGCAATCAGTTGTTGCTCTTCCGGATCATCAATGTTGGCCATTAATTCACCCGTGGTCAGATCCGGTTGACGACGAAGCGCCTGCAATATTTGGGAAAATAATTTTTTGCAGGGAATTTCCAGCAACTCCAGTTCGGAGTCGTTGATAAGTTCAGTCAGAGCGGGCTGGTGCAACAATAAGGAGATTGCCCGATGAGCAGGCGGCAACAGCTGACGTTGCGGACCTCTTGCTTGCGGAATTTTTGAACGGAGGTTAAATGTTTTTTTATCCGTGTTGGGATTGGCTGCCGCGCTGACGTTTGCGTTTTCAACTTTCGCCACAGAAGGTTGGAGCAATGTTTGTAATGTTTCAGTATCGATACTTAATTCCCGGGCTAACTGTCCATACATCAGTTCCCGGAATAAACCGTGGGGCATCGGTATTTAGGTGCAAAGCAGCCTGTTGTCCAAGCTGGGCCTTGTCAGCGGGGGAGTTAAGGGGAGCCTGACTTTTCAGCTCACGGAAAAAAACGTCGGAGAGCGGTAGGGATTCGTCCAGTAATCGAGAGAAGGCCTCGGAACCGATTTTACGCACCAGGCTGTCCGGGTCTTCCTTTTCCGGCAAGAATAAAAAACTAATATGTATACCCTCGCGTAATAAAGGTAAAGCAATAGTCAGCGCTTTCCATGCCGCCTGGCGGCCCGCGCGGTCACCATCAAAGCAGAAAGTCAGGTTTTGCGCATAACGCAAACATTTTTGCACCTGCCTGGTGGTCACAGCCGTGCCGAGTGTGGCGACGGCATGAGTGATACCGTGTTGATGCAGCGCCACTACGTCCATGTAACCTTCCACGACCAGTAAGCGGGTTAATTTGGCGGTGTTACGCCGGGCTTCGTAAAGGCCGTATAATTCCGACCCTTTGTGGAATAATGGGGTTTCCGGGGAGTTTAAGTACTTGGGCTGCGAATTGCCGAGACTGCGTCCGCCGAAGCCGATAATTTGTCCTTGAACATTGCGAATGGGGAACATGATCCGGTCACGAAACCGATCGTAAGCATGCCCGGAATCCCGGGTAACGACCAAACCGCTGCTCACCAGTGCTGCCGGCTGGTCTGGATGTTCGCTTAAATGATCCTGCAGGTCCTGCCATCCCGGGGATGCATAGCCGATACCAAAATTTTTAGCGGTCACGCCGGACAAGCCTCGGGTTTTTAGATATTCAATGGCCGATGAGTGCTTGCGCAGGGTAATGCGGTAATATTGCTGCGGCTCTTTCCAGAAGACGATAGAGGGGCTGGTAACGTTCGGAGTCGTCCCTACCCGGTTCTGTGGGAACTTCCAGGCCGGCGCGGGCGGCAAGCCAGGCTACCGCTTCTCTAAATTCCAAATGGTCGAAAGCGATTAAAAATCCAATCGCATTGCCGCTGGCCCCGCAGCCGAAACAGTAATAAAACTGTTTGCTCTGGCTGACGTTGAAAGAAGGCGTTTTTTCTTCGTGAAAGGGGCAGCGTGCCAGATGGTTATCTCCGCGCTGGTTTAACTGGAGGCGGCTGCGGATAATTTCAACAATATCGCTGCGTGCCAGCACTTCCTGGATAAAGTTGGAGGGAATACGGTGAGTCATCGGTTGTTCAATCCTGTCTCACTGGCAGGGAGTGACCGGAGCCAGGCCCCGGCAAACTTTTAGCTCAAGCGATTTTTCACTTTAGCGCTTACTTTTGCCATATCAGCGCGGCCCGCCAGCTGCTCTTTTAGCAGCGCCATGACCTTGCCCATTTCCTGCATGTTACGGGCATTCGTATTTTCCATGGCGGTTTGAATGGCGACATCTATTTCGGGTTCACTCAATTGCTGCGGCAGGTAGGCGCCAAGTACTTCAATTTCCTTTTGTTCCTTGGCGACCAGGTCCTGACGATTGGCCACCAGGAACTGCGCGCTGGAATCGAGACGTTGTTTAATCATTTTGTTGATGATATTAATAATATCCATATCGCTCAGTTCGATCCGTTCGTCCACTTCGCGCTGTTTTATGGCCGCCAGTAATAGACGAATAGCGCTCAGGCGCTCCACATCCTTGGTGCGCATGGCGGTTTTCATATCTTCCTGGATGCGATTTTTAAGTGGACTGGGCATAAAATTAATGACGGGTGCGTTCGCGCTCAAGAATTTCCTGCTCTTTTTGCAGTTTCTTCTGGTACCGCTTAACGGCAGCCGCTTTTTTGCGTTTGCGCTTGGTAGTGGGTTTCTCGTAGTTCTCGATTTGCCGTAACTTGCTCATAATACCGGCTTTTTCACAAGCCCGCTTAAAGCGGCGCATGGCTAAATCAAAAGAACTTCTTTCGTTAATCTCAATCGTGGGCATAAAGTAAACACCTCGTATGTGCTAGCTCTTAAACAAATGAACAATGATACTGGTTTTTGAGAATCTCCGCAACCCCCCACAATTCCCGCTGAGTACAGCGAAAATTGCTTCCTGTTTTTATCCTGCGCGAGGCAAAGCCTCTGAAATTCCCGCTGTTAATAATACATTTTCAGCTCTTTCTCCACTTCATCTGTAAAATTGATTCCCAACTTTTTAAAATCTGGTGTCGCGAAAAATCCAGTGTTTTTAGATAATCTTTTGAATAATCTTTCGATTATAAATGCACTACATACTCTTCTATTGAGTAAGTCTGTAATTTCTGTTAGGGTCGTCAATTTTTTCCCCAAGAATTGTATTCCAGTATCACTCAGTAAAATTGTTATTAAACTCCATATGCGATTAGGGAATGTTAATGCCAAAATTATAACTTCTTCCATCGTAAATAATTTTTTCTTTAAGGCTTGTTTTCTATTGTCATGACTCAGTATTGCGGGCAATAAAAGCCATAAAATATTGAGATCTTTGCTCAGGGACCAGGATACTATTAAGTCCATCGTAAATAATTTTTTCTCCAGGCCATCCATTATCATATCTGTAGTTTTTTTTCTTATATGAAATTTCTGATGTGGAGCAGGATTCGGGTATGGATCAGATTTGTCAGATATATATTGCGTAAATTCTGAAAAAATCTCTTTTTCTTTACGAAAGCGAGGATTGATGTGGATCATTGCAAGAAAAAATTTTGATAAAGCAGAAATATTTGTTTGGTCTGAAAAATTTAAAAAAATGGTAATGGCTAACAGCATATCCGAATTAATCTTTTTTGAGAAAAAATCAGGGACTTTCAGAGACATAGCAATCGCTTTCGCCGTTGCAGCCTTATCTTCTTTTTTGATTTTCGGGATTTTAATGATTAATTTAGGCAATTTTTCTTCAAAATTATATTTTGTCAATATCAATTTATTAAAGTGCGCACTGGAGACGTGAAAAACAACGTGACGCATAGGCTTGTGTGATTTTAACCAACTCAAAAATTCCTTCACAGGGGGGTAGAGTAAAGATAGCTGCCTATTCGTCTTCTGACTTTGCTGCCAAATAACATGATAACCCAGTGTATCTGACGAATCCTTCAACTGATGACGCATGCCGGCAAACGATATCATCAATTTGCATGAAGGCCTAAGTTGAAGTTTTTCAAAGGAATCACAGCGGTACAATCCAAGATGATCGAGCTGCGTTTGAAAATTATAACACTTCCCATCGAAAGATAGCCAATTACCCGTTTTTATGCCCTCTAAAAAGGCATCAACCAGTTCAGTATAAGGAGACAGAGAACGGTTACCAAATTGTCTTTTATACAAATCATTATATAATTCTTTTTTGCTTTCTATGGTTGCTTTGTCGTTACTACCACAAAGAGAAAAATCATTTTCAAACATTGTGAATATATCATCTCGAATAGCGGAATACAAAGAACTAACACAATAATTCAGAGAGAAATAATTCTCCTGAAGAAAATCAACCCAGTACTTTCTGGTGATATCATTGGATGAAAAAAAGCAACTTCTATCGTCTTTGACTTTCTGCAAATCAAAAAACAAATTCAAGGATGTTAATGTTGCATAATATTGACCCCGAAGAGGTGCATTATTCTTCTTCTCATCAACGTCATTTTTAGTCATGGAAGAATAGAAAGATCCTAATATTTCTATTTTTGTTTGACTCGAATTTAAAATACCGTTTGAATGGCGTCTCTTCATATTTTTTACCTTCTTAGCAAAAAACCCACACAAAGGGTTCACAGAATAATTCTAAATTTTTTTGAATTTATCACGCCATTAAGGAGTTTTCAATATTTGAGTATCCTTTCCGCTTATAAATTGTCTTTTATAAATGGTTTGAGGTCGATACAGATCTTTTGCCAGTAGCGGGCGTGTTCGCGCATGGTTTTACTGGTTTTAGTGTTGGCGAGATGTTTGGCCATCTCGCTGCCGCAAATAATTAAATCGCAAAAACAGGTGTACTCCTGATCGTACAGTGTTAAGGTTTGTATGGTTAATAGATGCGTAACCATCTGCTCCATCTTTCCTGTCGTGAGAGCCATTTGCCGCAAGCGGGATGTCAGCTTCGCGTCAGAGTTTTCACTGTTCTGTAAGATTTTCAGACTATTTTGAAGTTGTCGCACCGACGATAGTAATGTCCTGATAAGTCCTGAAAAATTGATGCGAACGGTAGATATCGGTAATTGCATAATGCCTCACAATATTAACTGTTTTTACTTTCTGATTTCCCGATCCGGTCAGTGCATCTTGCGATAAGTATTTGATCATCCTGTTCAGTTTTTGTCTGTAGGAAAATTAAGGCATGCTGTTTTTATCTATGATGAATGGCCGCGCCAATTGTCAAAGTTATGCGAGGGTCCTTATCTTTGGAAACTCAAACTATCGAGACTGTAAACTTTGCATAGCCTGCGATAGGAGTCGAGGTCTGTCTTCAAAAATAAACGTCCCGATTTACTTTGTATTGCATCTTCAATATTCTTACATACGGTTCCTGTTTGACTCCAAAAAGAATAGTCATACAAAGAATATCCATATTTCATTAATTGTTTAGCTGCTGATTCTATAATGGTTTTGGCTCCAAAACCCGGTTTAACGGTTATAAATACCATAGAATTTTCTATTTTTACGTTAAATAAAGTATTGACAGGTGCAAACTTAACTAAATGATCCATCAAGATTTGCAATGCCTGGATGTAATCTTTAGACGAGGAATCTAATTTTTTAACAATATCATTATCCTGTCGTAAGTAGTGGATTACTTCCAATAATAATTGAGGGTTATCGCTATTTTGTTTGGAAATTTCTTCGATTAAAGCTATGAATCCCTTGTTATATAAAAACAGGGGTTTTTTCGCATGTTTACGATGGTAGCTTTCCAGCGCTGCGATAATGAAATTGGGAGGTGTGGTTGTAGTCGTAAAAAAACTGCCTCCATGATAATGACAAATCATTTCGCTGATATTCTTAGGATACAGTGTATTTAGTTCATTTTTCGCGGATGAATTAGTCGTATTATAATAATTATTTCTGCATAAAAGGGCTTTCAGTTCTGGATGCCGGGAATTATTCTTATCATCGTTGTTCCAGATTTCATAATTAATGGAAAGCATTGAGAAATTTTTTTCCCGGATAAACTTAATTAATTGATCTGAAAAATTAGTTTCAAAGAGTTTTGTAAAAAAAACTAATTTAATCGAGTTCACCGCGTTATTGGTTTCCAGGAACTCAAAAAATGGATGAACAAGATTTTCATTCAACTCGGGATAAAAGGTAACAATGTCTCCCTCTATATCGAAGTCTAGATTCAATGATTTCAGGGGATAATCAACTACAGGCCTGGTTTCTGAATTTAATGGTTCCAGTGATATTAAAAATTTAGACTCCTTCTCTTCCTTTTCGGGATTTATTTGCAGGAGTAAACCGGAAAGAGAGGACAGTTCCTGGTGGGGATACTGTTTTATTTCTTCATTGAGACATTGCTGCATATTCGATAATATTTGTTTCGCCTGAGTTATTTTCTTCGATCCCACGGCAATTTCATATTGAAATTTAAAGGTTAGCATCTCTTTTTCAAACACTTTGCCTGCTTTTCTCTGAGTTAAATAGCTTATTAAAGCATGGCTGAAAGCGCTCCACTCTTTCGATTTTTCCAAAAGAATAGCGCGATTTTCCAATAAGGCGAGAGCTCTATCGTAATCCGTTTCTTCAACTAACATATTTAAATTTCTGTTCATCGAACTATCGAATGTTTCTAGCCAGTCCTTGAAAGAAATAGAATTTTGATTGTCATCTTCAAAATAATTTGAAAGATTAAGTTCTTCATTAATTAACAAATTATCACGAAACCGTGTGTAGGCGCTTTCAAATATTTCATTATAATCATCGTTATTTCTGGAATCTTTAGCGGCTTTCGCCAGATATTGAAGCGCTCTCAAACGGGTACGGTGGCAATTGACTACTAATGGCGACTGATGCAGTTGAACAGGTTCATGCGTCATATAGCTGCTTCCCCCGCTTTCCTGAATCAGAGACTCGCCAAAGCAAAGACCATAAAAGGGGCTGGTTTGAGTGAGTAGGGGAGCGCCAAAAAGGATTCGATGCAATTTTTTTCGAAAAGAAAAACGGGCGGTTTTTCCGGAAGCACATTGATCGAGATCAAGAAAAAATTGACAAATTGGAGAAATAAGAGGTTCCTGTAAAGACTCAATAGTTAAATTATTAGCTATCTTTTCGCCGAATAAAGATAATAAATGAAGGGTTAATGAATAATTTTTATTTTTTTTACTCACTATTTTTAAAACTTTGTGGAGATTTTCAATTAAAAAAAGCGAAGTATCGTTAAAATCCCCGACTATTGTATTCAGGAGTTTATTAAATTCAATGGGCTGTTTTTGCAGGTTCTCCTCAGGATTTTCAAATAATTGAAAAGATTGGGGGTAGAATAAATAGGAAGAACATCCACTTTCGTATTTTTGATAGGGTTGATTTTCACTGTCATCACAGACTGCGAATTTTAAATCTTTAAAATAATCTAACGTCCTAAAGACAGTATTAGAATTGAGTTTATTGATAAGTTTTTTAAAAGCGATGTTATTATCTTCTAAAAATTTAAAAATAAATGGATAGGTACTATAAAGTTTAAGTTGGAAAATATTCTCTAAGGCTGCCGGATCGAGTTTATTTATGAGGGGTACATAATCGACTGATCCATACTGAAAGAACTTATAAGCGGCAAGAAGATGGCTCTGATTAGGGTATTCCTTAACTTCATCCTGTATTTGCAGTATCATTAACAATGCCTGCAGACTTATTTTCTGTATTAAATATGTTATAGATTTAGAATCATTGGTAAAAAGAAGGGCTGCTAAAGTTTTTTCCGTACCGTCGCGGTGCTTAAATTTTAATTTAAGTAAAGTAATGACATTTTTTTCTTCTAATTGGTCTACTAAAGAGTTGAAGTTGAATTGTAAAAAGCTATATAACATTACGTGGTAATTCTTGGGATCATTTTCTTTCAGCTTATTGACTTCGGAAATAAATTCCTCAAAATGCTTTGGATTTGTCTTTAAGATGTCTACTAATATCTCAGCCTTGCTTCTCTTACTCATACATTTACCCCAATATAATTAAAAATTTAGATGCGCAACTATACCAAAAAGTATTTTTTATGTCAATGACTCATACTGTGACTGTCATACTGTGACTCATACTGTAACCGGGAATTGCTGACTGTACATTAAAGTATTTTTGTGTTATACGTGTTCAATCATCCATCTTTTAGGAAGAATCTGTGCGCCTGAGTCGAGTGATTTATAATTTCATGCATCTGGAAGCCAGCGGCGGCATCGCCCTTTTTATTATGGCCGTATTGGCTCTGGTGATTGACAACTCACCGCTCGATGTTTACTACCATCAATTTTTCAACACTCACTTCAGTATCCAGTTTGGCAATTACGTCCTCTCCAAGCCTGTTTTATTGTGGATCAACGATGGTTTTATGACGATTTTTTTCCTGCTCGTGGGGCTTGAAATCAAACGGGAATTATTTGAGGGCGAATTGAACAGTTTTTCCAAGGCAATATTGCCAGCCATTGCGGCTTTGGGTGGCATGGTCGTCCCGGGGGTAATATACATTCTGCTTAATCTGGGAAATACCGAGGCTTTACGAGGCTGGGCCATTCCCACTGCGACGGATATTGCGTTTTCATTGGGTATTTTATCTTTACTGGGACGATCAGTCCCGCCATCGCTGAAGATATTTTTAATGGCGTTAGCGATTTTTGATGATATTGGAGCCGTGATCGTTATCGCTCTATTCTACACTCACGATATTTCGTTGCAGTCTTTATGTTTGGCATTGTTATTAATAGCCGTGCTGTTACTGATGAACCGTTTCCGTGTCACCAGCTATTTGCCTTATTTTATCGTGGGAATAATTTTGTGGCTGTGCGTTTTAAAGTCGGGAGTGCACGCGACTTTGTCCGGAGTCGCCCTCGCTTTTGCAATCCCTTTGCGTGACCGGGTCCGGCCCAATTATTTACCGGCGGGAGAATTAATCAAATCCTTACATCCCTGGGTGGCGTTTCTAATTTTGCCTCTTTTTGCATTTGCCAATGCCGGAGTCTCCTTCGAGGGCATGTCTCTCAGCCATTTCGTCGGGCCGATCTCGATGGGAATTGCGCTGGGCTTATTGGTGGGCAAACAGGTTGGGATTTGGGGTTCCTCCATGCTGGCCATCCGGGCAAAAATTGCGCGGCTGCCAACGGCAGCCTCTTCGGGGGGCATTTACGGTATTGCGCTGCTGGGGGGAGTGGGTTTTACAATGAGTCTGTTTGTGGGCACCCTTGCATTTGAATTTGGTAAGGACGCTTCCCTGCATGCGGCAATGGTGAGAACCGGAGTACTGACAGGTTCTCTACTGTCTGGTATATTCGGGTATCTGGTTTTAAGGAGGATTTATCGTGTTCCACTCCATAAATTTTAAAATATTAGTAGCAATTGTATTGGGCGGATGGGTTTTTATTGCCGCTGCGGGGCCGGTAAATCCACAGTCATCGCGGACTGCGCGATACGAACAGATAGCCCGTTCCAGATTACTGCCATTTTTTCAGCAGGCTGGTGTGCAATTCCCACCCAAACAATTGGCTCTCCTTATTTTCAAGGAAAATCAGCGGCTGGATTTATGGGCGAAAGACGCCAGGCATAAAAGCTGGATCCAGATTCGCTCATTTTCAGTTCTGGCCGCGAGCGGCAGTTCGGGTCCTAAATTACACGAAGGGGATCGCCAGGTCCCTGAGGGAATCTACCGCATCACTCATCTGAATCCTTTCAGTCATTTTGATTTGTCCATGGCATTGGATTATCCCAACACGTTCGACCGTTTTCGAGCGAAGCAGGACGGCAGAAATCGATTGGGTGGTGATATTTTCATTCACGGCGGAAACCGGTCTATTGGATGTGTCGCCATCGGCGATGCGGCGATTGAGCAGCTGTTTCCCCTGGTGGCCATGGTCGGCGTTAAACAGGTGCAGGTGATTATTGCCCCGAATGACTACCGTCGGCACACCCCTGAGATGGCCTCTGTGCATCCCGGATGGGTTGCTTCACTCTACCAAAGCCTCGATCAGGCCCTGCAGCAATTTTCTTAACTAGTTATTCACCTTGTAGAGGGGAACGTCCACTTTTGCCTCAGGTTTGACGAAAAACTGTGCTCAAAATGCTCACATACCTGTGTATGCTCCGCTTTTTCGCCCAATTTTTCGTCAAACCTGAGCCAAAATTGAACGTTCTGCGTAGAATGGATACGTTAAAAAGATTATAAAACAACCAGTATCTCAGGAGTGCTGGACAATTGGCGGTATAGATTATCCAGTTGTTCCTGGCTTTCGGCATGAACCGTTATGGTGAGCGATATATAGTGGGTAAACTGGCTGAAGCGCTTTTGTAATTGGGCTTCATTAAAATTCGGGAAGTGTTGCCGTACAATCGCAATGACCCTGTTAACAAATTCCGCAGAGCTTTTTCCCATTACTTTGAGCGAGAAGTCACAGGGAAATGAGATCGGCGAGGAATACTCGCCGTTACCAGATTTTTTAACCATTCGACAGATGCAGCCATTTTGCAAACAGGATGGCGATGTGGTCCCACGCGCGGCTGAAAATACCGCCTTTGGGGTCTCCTTCCAATGCAACGACGGGGATGGAGGTGAGCGGCTGACCATTCAGAGTGACATTAACGCTCCCGTAAGTCTGACCTTTAATGATCGGCGCCTGTAATGATTTATTGACAACGACGTTAGCCTGCAATTGCTTGAATTTATTGGTGGGAATGGTTGCATAAGCATTCTCGGCGAAGCCCAGTTTGGCATATTTATTGGCGCCAAACCAAACCCTTGGCTGCATTTTCGCCTCAAGAGCCTGCTGGGCGTTAAACAATTTATGGGTTTCATAAAAACGATAACCCCAGTTTAATAATGCCTGGGTGTCCGCGGTGCGGGCGGTATCGCTGTTAGTGCCCAGCACCACCGAAATTAAACGCATATCGTTGCGCAAGGCGGAAGCGACCAGGCAAAAGCCCGCGTCATCGGTGTGACCCGTTTTTAAGCCATCCACCGAAGGATCGCGCCATAATAACCGGTTGCGATTAGGCTGGCGAATGTTATTGAAATCGATCCATTGTTTTTTATACCAGGCATAATCTTCAGGATAATCGTGGATGATGGCCCTGGTAAGAGTCGCCAAATCGAAAGCGGAAGAGTAATGATTGGGGTCGGGCATGCCGGTAGAATCAGTATAATGTGTATTCTTCATTCCCAGTCGGGCGGCGTTTTCGTTCATGAGCTGGACAAAAACATCCTCGGTGCCGGCGACGTGTTCGGCTATGGCCACACAGGCGTCATTGCCGGAAGCGACAATAATGCCGTCGAGCAGATTTTTAACGCTGACTTGCGAACCTACCCGGATAAACATCTTCGAACCGCCCATTCTCCAGGCTTTTTCACTGATGGTGACCATACTGTCGGGCTTAATCTGCCCCTGTTTTAGGGCGGCGGAAACCACATAAGCCGTCATCAGTTTGGTGAGGCTGGCGGGAGCGAGTCGGTCGTTCATATTTTTTTCAGCCAATATTTGACCGGTATTGGCGTCCACTAATATATACGCTTTGGCATCAATGTCAGGCGGTTGCGGGATAAAATTTTGCGCGGTAGTTGCGCCGGCAGGTGTGTTGGGGGTAGGGGCGGGCGTGTCGGCCCAGGCGCAATAACTCCCAATCACCAGAAAAAGGCCAAAAAGTACGCGACGTAAGACCATAAAAACCTCTGAAGCTTAGATTAATGAGTATATAATAACATAATTTAATTTATTTGTAAGTGGAGAAACTGACTTCGTCACGGTCGAGTTTTAGTAAAATTTTCAGATACAGTTCTTCGCTGATTTCGCCCTTTTCACGCATTTTCAATAATAAATCCCTTTCAAATTGCACCATGCGTGTGAGCATGGATTCCGCATGTTTTTGGTGCTGAGGGTGATGGGTAGGCGACAATGTATGGCGAAGACGGTTATTATAGTGGGTTTTTACAATTTCCGTGGCGCTTCCGGTTTCGTGCTGGAGGGGATTATGATCACCGGAATTAATATGGATGAGCGCCTCTTCGGTCAGTTGCTTATAAATATCGCGCATTTTTTTAACTTCTTCTTCGTGATTTTTGCTAACGGCGAGCAGTTTGATCAGCGGCTGCAGAGTCAAGCCTTGCACCAGCAGAGTAAATAAAATAGTAATAACCGTCAAAAATATGATGAGATCGCGCATGGGCAGCATGGGATCGTGGGTCGGCAACGCGGGAAGAGCCACAGCCAGAGCCAGGGACACCAAACCACGCATTCCCGCCCATGAGACGATAAAAGTTTTTTTCCAGGAAATCAGCATATGACCGCGATGACCGCTACGGCGTTGCCAGAGAAATTGATCTATCGCGATGGTCACCGCCACCCACAGTACCCGCAATAGAAATAAACTAATAATAGTGGAGACTGAAAAAAATATTAACTCCTCCAATGGCACATAACTGACACTGCGAAAATAGGTGGGAAATTCCGTGCCGATACTAATAAATATTAAACCATTTAGAAAAAAGATCAGTGTGTCCCAGACAGTCTTTTCCGCCAGGCGGATACCGGCGCTAACCGAGCGCTCGGTGCGCTTGTGATACAACCCGGCGGCAACCACAGCCAGCACGCCGGAGGCCCCCAACTTTTCAGCAAACCAGTAAGCGACGTAGGCAAGGATCAGGCTCATAATAATGGGCAGATGATTTTCGGAATGGCTCAGGAATTGCTTGATAATAATACCGGAAATGTAAGCGAAAAGCAGGCCGATCGCTATACCGCCGGCGCCGATAAAAAGGATTTCATGGCTGATGGCCGGTAATGTTAAGGTATGCCCCACAACCAGTAATAAAGCGGTCTTATATAATACGATGCCACAGGCATCATTGAACAGACTTTCGACTTTAATGGTGCGAGTGATATGCCGTGGCACGTTCATTTTGGTGAGAATGCTGTTGGCAGCAATCACGTCGGTGGGAGCAATAATCGCGCCTAAAATTAAACCCGTCGCGAAATGAACGCCGGGAATTACCCAGCACAAGACGCAGGCGATGGCCATCGCTGAAAATAACACCAGAAATACCGAGAGAGAAGTAATTACGGTAATATGCTGTTTGACGTCCTGCCAGGAAATCAGCCGCGCGGCTGAAAACAGGATCGGCGGTAAAAATAAGGCGAGGACGATATCGCTGGGCGGATGCCAGCTGGGAATATTGGGAACAAAACCCACAATCAGCCCGGCGATGACAAGCAGTAAAGGATAAGGAACGTTAATATTCTCGGCTATAGCGGTGACCACCACTACCACGAACAGGATAAAGGGGAGGCTGGTTAAAGTTGTCATAGGTTCCATCCATTTGACGTGATTTAAATTTTGTGAGGCAACTGTGAATGACAGCCATTCCCGCTGAGTACAGCGTCCATGGCTTCCTTGTTTATATCCTGCGCATCGGCAAAGCCGATTGCTCGGAATGAAGGGGGCGAATCGCGATTCTCCCCCTTGCGATCCCCCATCGCGTAAGGAGAGTTCCCTTCAGCGGGAACTCCTGTGTGAATGAGTATTATAATTTGCCGTATAAACTAAAGTATATTATCATATTCGGCTTCCAAATGCACGAAACTTGAGGAGAAATTTATGGCAATTGAAGAAACGTTATCTATTATTAAACCGGACGCGGTGGCGAAAAATGTCATCGGTCAGATTTACTCGCGATTTGAAAATGCGGGTTTAAAAATTGTGGCGGCGAAAATGCTGCATTTACGCAAGGGGGAAGCGGAAGATTTTTACGCCGTTCATCGTCAGCGTCCTTTTTTTAATGACCTGGTAAAATTCATGATTCAGGGCCCGGTGATGATCCAGGTTCTCCGCGGTGAAAATGCCATTGCTAAAAACCGCCAGCTAATGGGGGATACCGATCCCAAAAAGGCATCCGCCGGTACTATTCGCGCTGATTTTGCTGAATCAATTGACGCCAACGCCGTTCACGGGTCAGATAGTGCCGCTACTGCGCAACAGGAAATCAGTTTCTTTTTCAAATCCGAAGAGATTTGCAAAATCTGTGAATAATTCATTGAATCTCATGAGCTTAAACCGCAGAGCGATGGCCGTTTTTTTAGAAACTTTAGATGAACCACCTGCGAGAGCCCGTTCGCTCATCCAATGGATTCACCAGAAGCGGGCCCTTGATGTCGTGCAGATGTCCACCCTGAATCAGCGTCTGCGCGCCAAACTGGAGTCCCTGACCACCGTCTCCGTCCCTGCGTTGATTCAGGAGCAGCGCGCGGAGGATGGCACATTAAAGTGGCTATTAAAACTGGAAGATGGCAACGCGATTGAAACCGTATACTTGCCGGAGGAACGTCGGGGGACTTTGTGTATTTCTTCCCAGGTCGGATGCGGTTTAAATTGCCGCTTTTGCGCGACTGCTCAGGCGGGCTTTAATCGTAATCTCACTACTGCGGAAATTATTGGCCAGCTGTGGTGGGCGTTGTCGCGTGTACCCAAAATCACCAATGTGGTCATGATGGGTATGGGCGAGCCATTATTAAATTATGATGCCGTGGTCGCGGCCCTGGATTTGATGCTGGATGACTGCGCTTACGGTTTATCCAAATATCGTGTAACGGTGAGCACGGCGGGATTAGCGCCGGCAATGGAGCGTCTGCGCCAGGATAGCCCGGTTTCGCTAGCCGTATCCCTGCATGCCCCCAACAATGCGTTGCGTTCCCAATTGGTGCCATTGAATAAAAAATACCCGCTGGAAATTTTGATGCCGATTTGCCGGGAATATTTCCCCAGGCGCTCAAAACAAACTGTCCTGTTTGAGTACGTTATGCTTGCAGGCGTCAATGATCAGCCGCAGCATGCGCGTGAATTAATTGAATTACTGACGGACATGCGCTGCAAGGTTAACCTGATTCCCTTCAACCCATTCCCCGGAACGGCTTATCAATGTTCGGACCCGGCAACAATCGCGCATTTTCAGTTCAGCCTGATCGATGCCGGAATTCCTGCCTGGGTGCGCCGCACTCGCGGAAACGACATCGATGGCGCCTGCGGACAACTCGCCGGCCAATTTACGGATCGCACTGGACGTAAAAAATTGTATACACTAGAATAACTCATCTTACACCATAGGAAAATTTCCATGATAGAACCCACTCTGAATTCAACTCCCTCGGGAACGACACCTGGAACTCTGCTGAAAACTGTGCGCCAGGAAAAGGGCATGTCAGTGATCGATGTCGCCGCCCGGCTGTGTTTAAGCGCTCAGTTTATCGAAGACATTGAGCACGATGATTATAGTCGTATGTCGGCGCGCGCTTATGCCCGTGGCTACATCATGTCTTATGCGCAATTATTGGGAATTCCCCAGGCTCAAATTTTACCCACTATCAATAATGTTTCCATGGATTTTGCGCCGCCCAAAAACGCCCTGAAGCTGGATGAACGGTCCAATCCTGTTTATCAGCCTGTTGAATCGCAACGCCAACATTCGAATGTGTTGTTGTGGATCAGTATCTTCGTGATCATTATCCTGATTGGTTTGGTAGTCATGTGGTGGAAAGGCCCCTCTGCACCTTCGGGCAAGTCCGATGCCGGAACATCAACTGTGGTGCCGATTCAGCCACAATCCTCTGCGCTGGCCCCTCAGTCTGCCGCGCCAGCGTCCACGCCCACACCCGCTCCGACACCTACGCCTGCACCGGTACCTTCATCTGCACCCGTTCTCCCTGCTCCTGTTTCTACTTCTACTCCTGCACGCACGCCCAGGGTCGTGCAGCAGTCCTCGAACAACACGCCCGCTCCTGTAGTCAAGGCTGAACCCGCGCAGCCGGTTACTACACCAGCACCGCAAGCCGCCAATGATCAAAGTATCCTGCAACCCAGTGATTTGAAAGATTCTGGCAGAACCCGCTCCCACACCTCCGGAACGCGATTGCCGGTTCCGCGCGCCAGTTCCGCGGAATGAGGGTAAATAGTTGACTGAAGCACTGCAAGCTGTTCGGGGGATGAACGATATACTTCCGGAACAAACGCCCTGGTGGCAACAAATCGAAGCCATTTGCAGAGATCTGTCAACACGCTATGGTTATCGGGAAATTCGTTTTCCGGTCATGGAGCAAACCGCGTTATTCGCCCGCGGAATTGGCGACGCCACTGACATTGTCGAAAAAGAAATGTACACTTTCACCGATCGCAACGGTGACAGTTTAAGTTTGCGCCCGGAAGGCACCGCCAGTTGCGTACGCGCCGGTATTCAGCATGGTCTGTTTTATAATCAGGTACAGCGATTATGGTATTTAGGACCGATGTTTCGCCACGAGCGTCCGCAAAAAGGCCGTTATCGTCAGTTTCATCACTTTGGCGTTGAAGCTTATGGCATGGGGGGGCCGGATATCGATGCGGAAATTATCCTGCTGGGGCAGCGCCTGCTCACTCAACTGGGATTGACCGGCCAGATTGAGCTGCAAATAAATTGTCTGGGTACTAGCGCGGTTCGTGCACTCTACCGCGAACGGTTAGTGAATTTTTATCATCAACATTACGATTTACTCGATGAAGACAGCCAGCGGCGGCTGGTAACCAATCCTTTGCGTATTCTGGACAGTAAAAATCCAGTAATGATAGATTTAAACCGGGCTGCCCCCAATTTACTGGAACATTTGGATCCCCCCTCCCGGCAGCACTTTGATGGTCTGCGCCGCCTGTTGGATGCTGCCGGAGTCCAATACACCATTAACCCTCGACTGGTGCGCGGGCTGGACTACTATGAACTGACGGTATTTGAATGGATTACCACTGAATTGGGCGCGCAGGGTACGGTCTGCGCGGGTGGCCGATATAACCGCCTGGTGGCAGACCTGGGTGGACGGCCTACTCCCGCGATTGGCTTTGCCTGCGGCCTCGAACGTTTAGTGCTATTGTTAGCGTCTTTCGGGAATGAGCAAAAAAAACTGCCCACTGTTTATTTAGCGCTGATGGGCGAAGGCGCGAAAGAACGGGGGATTTTGTTAGCGGAAGAGTTACGCAGCGCTTTTCTATCGTTGCAGATTATTACCCATTGTGGGGACGGCAGTTTAAAAAGCCAGCTAAAGGCTGCCGATAAAAGCGGGGCTCTTGCAGCGGTTATTCTGGGCGAATCTGAATTGGCCGCTCAACAAGCCACTATCAAAAATCTGGTTACCGGTGAGCAGAATGCGGTACCGTTATCTTCAGTGGTTGATTTTTTTAAAAACAAAATTTGCTGACAGGAGAGGCTTTAGCATGCCAACTTATGAAACCGACAATGAACAAAGGGAAATGTTGAAAAAATGGTGGCGCGATTACGGCAAATGGTTGGTAGTCGCGGTCATTATTGGTCTTGCGGCCGGATTGGGATGGCGTTACTGGCAGCAACAACAGGTTCGGGTCCGTCAACAGGCGTCGCTGCTTTATCAGCAATTAATCGTTGCGGATAGTCAAAAAAATCGTGATACGGTAACGCAAATGGCCGCGGAGCTTACGGAACGCTACCCCAACACCGAGTATGCGGCGTTAGGGAATTTAGTGGCGGCGAAAAGCGCCGTGAATGCCAATAATCTTGTGGGAGCGCAGCAAAAATTACAATGGACGCTGGAACATTCCAAAGCCGAAGCTGTCCGGCAAATTGCGCGGCTGCGGGAAAGCCGGGTTTTTCTGGCGCAAAATAAACCTGCCGAAGCGCAGAAATTGTTATCGGTAGTAGAGGATAAATCTTTTCAGCCGGCGATTGATGAAGTCCAGGGTGATATTTACCTGGCGCTGGGCGAGGCTGCTAAAGCGCATCAATCTTATCAGTCGGCGCAAACCGGATTATCCGCCGCTGGGGGGGAAGATGTGTTATTATCCCTAAAACTGGCTCAACCTCCGTAATTCCCGCTGGGTACAGCGGGAATTACTCCTTTTTGTATCCTGCGCTCGGCGGAGCCGATGCTCGGAATGAAGGGGGAGGCGCTCCGCTCTCTCCCCCTTGCGATCCCCCATCGGGTAGGGCGATTAATTCTTCGCTTAATGAGAATATTAAAATGTTACCAGTGATCACCATAATCGGCAGGCCGAATGTCGGCAAGTCCACTTTATTTAACTGCCTGACACAAACGCGAGATGCGTTAGTGGCTGATTTTCCCGGCGTGACCCGCGACCGTCAGTACGGTCGTGGCGTATTGGGCGGACGCCCTTACCTGGTGGTCGATACCGGGGGGATAGTGGAAGCCTCCAATCCGGAAATGGCCAAACAGGTCGAGAAACAGGTCCGGCAGGCTATCGACGAAGCAGACAGAATACTATTTATGGTGGATGCTCAGGCGGGATTGACCGCCGCTGATACCATGATTGCCGAACAGCTCCGCGTTCATCAAAAAAAAGTCGCGTTGGTGGTAAATAAAATTGACCGTTTGGACGCGGACATCGTTACCGGCGAATTTTATCAATTGGGTTTTGGCATGCCCCATCCTGTGGCCGCCAGAAATGGCCGCGGTGTGGAATCTTTTATTCAGCAACTCCTGCAGCCTTTCCCGGTTCCGGAAAGTGTCCCTGACGCCGAAGCCGGTATATGCATTGCGGTGATGGGCAGACCCAATGTTGGCAAGTCCACGCTCATTAACCGGATTTTGGGTGAGGAACGGGTGATTGTTCTCGATGAGCCGGGCACCACGCGGGACAGTATTTATATTCCTTATGACCGCCGGGGACAACGTTACACCCTGATTGACACAGCAGGCGTACGGCGGCGCGCGAAGATCGAAGAGGCCATCGAGAAATTTTCGGTGATCAAATCCTTGCAGGCCCTGGAAAAAGCCCACGTTGTGATTATGGTTTTTGACGCCCGCGAAGGAATCACGGATCAGGATATGCGGTTGCTCGGCTGGATTTTAGAATCTGGCCGCGGATTGGTCCTGGCGTTTAATAAGTGGGATGGTCTGAGCGAATATGATCGTGACCGGGTAAGACAGGCGATAGACCGGCGTTTGGCGTTTGTCAATTTTGCCCGGCGATATTTAATTTCGGCGCTCCACGGCACAGGCGTTGGCGATCTGTATCGCGCCATTGACGAAGCCTATGCGTCGTCCACTCAGGAGATATCGACTCCGCAACTCACCCAGATACTGGAGCGGGCGGTGTTCGATCACCAGCCGCCCCTGGTTGGCGCGCGCCGGATCAGGTTACGTTACGCTCATCTGGGCGGGCATCATCCCCTGGTGATTGTGGTGCATGGTAAGCAAATTGAATCTTTACCGGATTCTTATCGGAGATATTTGGCGAATTATTTCCGGCAGTCTTTTAACCTGGTCGGTATACCCGTGCGGGTGCAATTGATCAATGATAAAAATCCCTATATCAGAAAAGCATAATAAATATATTTTATGGTTGTGTAATATTTTTGCTTCTATAATTAGTGGATAAATCAACCAGGAGGAACTTATGAAAATTAAGAAGTTAGTATTAGCGATATGCCCATTAGTTTTAGTGATGGGGTTTTTAAGTGGCTGTAACACTGTTAAGGGCGCTGGCGAGGATGTTTCGCAAACGGGCCAGACCATTTCCGGTGCTGCCAGCTCCGCTACCCCCCGATAATTAAGAGTATATCCGTCGTTCGGCAAAGGCTGAAATCCGGTAGAACCGGATTGCAGTCTTTGCCGTTTTTTGTAAAATAGACCCGATGAAGTATCGCAGATTTTGTATAACCATTTTTGTAGTGTTATTTTTCTTTGTAAGGCCTTTGAGTTCCATTGCCGGCGTCTGCCCGGATCAAAAATTTATTTCTGCTTCCAGTCTCATCAATCGACAGAAAGTATTCAATGAATTAAAACGCAGATCTGCGTTGCCAGTGATTTTTCCGGCTAAAATTCCAGCGCAAGGATGTGGTGACCGGCCGTTGTATGTTTCTTTTAATGGCTACAGGGCTGGGAATTCTGATTACAGTAAGTCCTGGCAAATCAACGTCGATGCAACTCCCACGTGTCAGGGAGTGCGAGTGTGTAATATTGGATTTCTTTCCGCGCAAAGACAGGGCATATTGGCTCCTGATTATCAGACTTTGCCAGGCAATAAAAATCATTTAAAAGAAAAGGTCGCGTTGCCACGAAATATAACCGGTTATTACACCCCGTTTCACATCCAGGCCGGTGGCGTTAATCCCACTCTGGAATGGCGGGTTAATAATATTTTGTATACGCTCTCCTGGAGAATTTCCGCTCCCCCACCCCGGCAAAAACAGATTTTGATTGAAACCGTCAGCAATTGCCGCTGAGTACAGCGGCAATTGCTTCCTATTTATATCCTGCGCTCGGCGGAGCCGATGCTCGGAATGAAGGGGGAGCGCCTCGCGCGCTCCCCCTTGCGATCCCCCATAGCGTAAGGTATTTTCTGCGAAAAACGCTGAGTACAGCGTCAATGGCTTCCTTTCGCTCTGTGGCGACTATTTAATAGTTGCTTTTGCATAGTAAATAGATTACGATTAACTATGGCTCAAAGGGATAAGATATATGAATATCTTTCGTTACAAAGGTTTTATTGGCTCTATCGAAGCAAACGCTGAGGATAAAATACTGTATGGCAAATTACTGTATATAAACGATTTGGTTACCTATGAGGCAAGCACTATTCCTCAATTGGAAACTGAGTTTAAAAATGCAGTCAACGATTACCTGGAAACTTGCCAGCAATTAAAACGAGAGCCCATGAAGCCCTTTAAAGGATCGCTCAATGTTCGCATTGGACCAGAACTGCATAAAGAAGCTGCTCTACACGCAGCAGTTTATGGTATATCTATTAATGAATTTATTAAGAATGCCGTGCAAAGTAAAATTCAGCAGGAAGATAGCAGAATTTAAAATAAAATCTTTAAGCGGGCATTCCTGATACAAATCAAAATTGCATTTAATTTCAATCATGCCTTCAGCAGCCGATCGCGATATTGCGTCATGCCGCTGAATATAGGTTCAGCGATTGCGGCGGGAAAGGCGCCGGGCAATTGCGCCGAGGTTTTTTTGATAACTTCCTCAACCTGCGCCAACATGTCATCAAGGATTTTTTCCGCAGTCTGGACGGAAAATTGCACTGCTTTTGCTGTAGATAAAAAATGTCGGCGATGAGTATTGTACCAATGATAATGATTTTCACGGCCTTTTAATGCCATAGCCATTTTTATTTTTTGTTTTTGCAGCTGTTTTGTAGCTAAAAGTGGATACGCCGACAGAATGTCGTACAGCGGAGTGAGTTGAAAACGCCCGTCGGGTTTTATGAAAAGGCTAAAATTCTTGGCATGTCCGTCAATCGCGGCCAGCAACCAAAATAATACCTGATAACGGTAGAATAATTCGCGATCTTCATTCGCATATTCCGCGCCGAGTAATAAAGACATAATTTCTTTGATCCCAGGGCCGCCATCCGACTGGTATTTAAACGCTGGGGAATATCCTAAGGCCTGGCATATATCTTCTTGAGGTAAACGCATAATCCATGTTCCATCCTCGGAAAATTTGCGATCGAACCTTTCCACCACCAGAACTTTTGCACCATTAAATTGATGAATTTCGGTGTGAGGCACTGGTAACCCAAATGCTTCAGCAATTTTCGAGCACAACCATTCATTTTCGCAACTATCTCGTAAATCAATGCCTTGGTGTTCAATAAAACCAATGGGTAATTTAAAAATGTGCGTAGTCGGAGTGGTTCCCAGCGGCCGATGCCAGCGTCCCTCTATTAACAAAAGTGCGGTTTTTTCTTGAGCGCCCGCAATAGAAATACGGAAATCTTTATTCTTATTCATTCCCAGAGGCGATAGCTGATAATTTTTCAGCGTATTGGCGATTTGGAGTTCCGTCAGCGACTCGCATCGAATAGATTTCACTTGCGCCCCTTTAATATCCCGGCATAATTGAACGGCGCCCACGCAGTCATGACCGATACTGGCCAGCAAGTCAAAAGGTTGAGTGGAAGGTGCATGAAACATAGTTTGAATATGTTTTTTAATACTCTCATTATCGGGTAATAAATTATCGAAAAAATTATAAACCAGACTGCCTTGATAAGGCTGGGGCGTCAGTGGTAAAGATAACGATATCGGTCTTGCCCCCGGTGTATCCAGCCACTCCTGATCATAAGTAAAAGTTAAACCGCCGGAATGCAATTTATCCAAATGTCCGACTAAATACCCATTCATAAAAATATAAAGGGAATCTTTTCTTTTAGTCCCTACCATTTTTCTTTCCAGTTTTTAACCTGAATTTTTTCAGATTCTTTGCGGATTTTTTTGGGCACGGTTTTTAAATTTTTTGACTTAGGGGTGATATGGATTTCTAAATCTAAACTGGCGAGAATTCGGAATAGCGTAGTGACTTGTGTGCGCTCAGGATTTATTTCAAAATGAGAGACAGTGGTTTGTTTTAAACCTACATTCGAGCCTGCTTCGGCCTGACTTAACTTATGGCGTTTGCGCTCAGAGAAAACCAATTTTGACAGTTCTTTAGGAGAATGAATTAACATATCTTGCCTCATTTTATCCCCTGTAGGGGGTCAAACTTATTTTAACCCTGATGAGGGATAAATTCAATATTATCCCTTGTAAAGGTTAAATTAGATTTTATCCTTAGAAAGGGTTAAAAATTAAATGATCTTAAGCCGCATTCAGTAATTCCCGGTGAATTTTAACTGTTTGATTTAAAATAATAAATCACCCTTATAAAAATAATTTTCGTAGAAAATTATCCTCGCGATGGGGGATCGCAAGGGGGAGCAGCGCGCAGCGCTCCCCCTTCATTCCGAGCATCGGCTCCGCCGAGCGCAGGATAAAAACAGGAAGCAATTTTCGCTGTACTCAGCGGGAATTGCTGAGCCGCATTACGGTATAATGCATTTTATGTGATAAAATGGTAGAATTTAGGCATGAAAAAAAAAGCGGTACGTTTCAATTCAAAGTTTAAATCTGTTTTAGTGACCCTGGTATTTTTAACCGCAGGCATCATTTTTGGTAATGCCCGGGCGAGTATCGATTTGGACCCTTTTCATACCGGGCAGTTAACAACGCCCGATCCACAAACTTATTGGCTTAAACCTGATAGCCTGACCGTTCCAGACCAGGCCAGTCAGACGGCCCAGGAAAAGTTACCGGACAGCCCCCTGTCCCTGGCGGCAGTCACTGATTTTGCATTACGAAATAATCCAGCAACGCGGCTGGCCTGGCAACAGGCCAGAGCCGCCGCGGCGGCGGTCGGCGTTGCTAAAAGCGCATACCTGCCGCAGATAAACGCCGGTTTTACCGATGAGTACAGTGCGATTGTTTTTTCTTCGCCGCACAGTTCTTTCAGCACTTACGGTCCTAATATGAGTCTGAGTTATTTATTACTGGACTTTGGTTACCGCAGCAACACTGTGCTGGCCGCTCAGTACGCGCAAATCGCGGCTAATCTTAATCAAAATAACGCTTTTCAGCAGGTGATTCTCGAGGTGCAGGAGTCTTATTATGAAGTATTAGGGCAGCAGGCGCTGGTGTCAGCGAATCAGCTGAGTCTGAAGCAGGCCAAAACCAGTCTGGACGTAGCAGAGGCGTTGCGTGCCAATGGACTGGCGACCATTGGCGATGTTTATCAGGCGGAGGCATCCTATGCGCAGTCCAACCTTGACCTGCAAACCTCGCGGGGAAATTATCAAATTGCTTTGGGACGATTGGCGACCGCAATGGGTTTGCCCGCCAATGCGCCGGTACGTCTGGTGGAATTACGACAGCCCCCGAAAAGCCAGCAGGTGGGTCAAGCAGTGGCGAGGTTATTGGAAGAGGCCAAACGAAATCGCCCGGATTTATTAGCCGCCGAAGCCAAAGTTCGTCAAAGTCAGGCGCAACTGGCGGCTACCAAAGCTTCGGTGTTACCCACGGTCACTCTGACCGGTACGACGATACCCGGAAATGTTTTTACCAATAACAGGGGAACGGATACCACATTGGCTCTGACGTTATCAGTACCGATATTTACAGGTTTTAACTACACCTACAATGTGAAGCAGGCTCAGGCACAGGTGCAGGTTTCTCAGGCCGGCCGTGATCAACTGATCCAGCAGGTGGAATTTCAGGTCTGGCAAACTTATTTTGCCCTGCAAACAGCGGAACAAAATATTGGCGCCACGGAAATATTACTCAAAAGTGGTTTACAGGCGAGTAACCAGGCGCTTGGACAGTATAAAAATGGTGTCGGTGATATTTTAACGGTTTTAACCACCCAGTCCACACTTGCCCGTGCGCGCGTGCAAAATATTCAGGCGCAGTTAAACTGGTATGTCGCCCTGGCGCAATTAGCCGCAGCCATCGGTTCGTTACAGAGTTCATCGGCACAGGATTTATTGTTATGAGAAAATCGACGCGAATGCGTTTAACACTCGCTATTCTTATTCTGATCGCAATTTGCGGCTTTATCTGGTGGTATACCAAGCCCGCCAATATTGAAGGAAAATTCGCTAAAGGCGCTGCGGTTTATTCCGTAAAAGTGATCCATCCCCAATACAAACCCATGCCAGTGTTTATGCAGCAGACGGGCAGTGTCGAAGCGGAACAATCGGTGAATATCATTCCCCAGGCTTCAGGAGTTCTGAAGAAAATTAATATCGCTCAGGGTCAGACCGTCCAGGCCGGACAATTGTTGTTTGAGATAGAGCCCGCCGTATACGCCGCCAATGTGGCTCAGGCACAGGCAAACCTGTCGCGTGATTTGGCGCAATTATCTTTCCTGAAAGCGACCGCCAGCCGTTACGAAGCACTGTCTAAATTGGAATACGTCACCCGGCAACAGTATGACCAGTCAGTGAGCGCGGTGAAAGAACAGGAAGCCGTCGTGGCCGCTGATCAGGCCCAGTTAGAGCAACAGAAAATTCAACTAAGCTATACCCAGATCCACTCGCCGATCAGTGGCCGGGCGGGTGTCATCAATGTTCACGTTGGCGAATTAATGAGTGCTAACAGCGGGACACCTCTGGTAGTCATTAACCGTCTGGAAAATGTTTTAATTAATTTCAATATTCCCCAGGACCGTTTGCACGATTTACTGGCCTACCAGCGCGCCGGCACGCTGAAATTGATCGTGCTCAATGAAAGCGGCGATCAGAAATTGGCAGAAGGGGAGTTGGCTTTTGTCGGTAATATTGTCAGTGGCCAGACGGGGACGGTGCAGCTTAAAGGCAAAGTTGCCAATCCCGACTGGATATTGTGGCCCGGCCAGCTGGTGACAGTAAGGCTGATTTTCACCATACAACCTCACGCCCTGGTAATCCCCAGCGGGAGTGTGCAACTGGGTCAAAAAGGCAATTACGTTTACCTCGTGAAAGATAACAAAGCCGAGATTCAGCCGATCGATATTGATCGGGAAGTCGGCAGAGAAACTATTGTCGCCAAAGGTCTGCAACCGGCTGATCAGGTAATCTCGGAGATACCGCCGGGGTTACAGAAAGGCTCCCAGGTGCGCATCACAGGACAGCCATGAATAGTCACTACTCGCTCCTAAACAGGCAAACGCAGAACGGTCAATTTTGTCTGATATTCAACGAAAAAGTGATTGAGCAAGCGGAGCATACTCCTGTATGTGAGCATTGCGAAAGCGCTTTTTCGTTGAATAGCAGGCAAAAGTGGCCGTTCCCATCTACGAGGCGCAGGTAGTTACCATGAATATTTCTAAATTTTTCATCGAGCGGCCGGTAGCCACCATTGTGCTGACAGCAGCCCTGGTGCTGTTTGGATGGGGGGCCTACAAAGCTTTACCGATTAGCGAATTACCAGAGGTCGATTTCCCTGTTATTATGGTCACCGCCAACCTGACCGGCGCGGATCCTGAAACCATGGCCACTACCGTGGCGTCCCCTCTGGAAAAACAATTCAGCGCTATTCCTGGTTTAGACGAAATGAGTTCAACGAGTAACTCCGGTCAGACCAATATTATTTTGCAATTTTCGCTGGATCGTGACATTGATTCGGCTGCCCAGGACGTGCAAACCGCAATTTCCCAGGCAACCCGTAACTTACCGGCGGAAATGACCACGCCACCGATGATGCGTAAAGTAAATCCCTCCGCTTCGCCGATTATGTTTTTAGCGTTGACCGGGGAAAATATCCCGTTGACGACACTGGACGATTACGCGGAAACTTATATCGCGCAGCGCTTATCGATGATTTCAGGAGTTGCCCAGGTACAGGTTTATGGCAGCCAGCAATACGCGGTACGCATTCATTTAAATCCTCGCGCCATTTCCGCGCGTGGTCTCAGTAACACCAGCGTCATTAGCGCGATCCAGTCGGCCACGGCGACACAGGCGGCAGGAACCTTGCAGACTCCGGAGCGCACTTATAATGTGAAAGCCGGCAACACATTTAATACCGCCACTGATTTTAACGAGATGATTATTGGTTTTGCGCAAAATGCGCCGGTGCGTTTGCAGGACGTGGGAAAGGCTGAAGACAGTGTGGTCAACGATCAGGTTGCCGCCTGGTATAATAAAGATCGTACGATCATGTTGGCGATTCAGCGTCAGCCAGGCTCCAATACCGTGGCGGTCGCCGATGCGGTGAAAAAATTATTGCCTAAATTAACCCAGAGTCTGCCGGGTGGCGCTCATCTGGAGATCTCTTACGACCGATCCTTATTTATTCACCACACTCTCAATGAAATGAAATTAACCCTGGTGATCGCACTGGCGCTGGTCGTTGGGATTATCATGTTGTTTTTGGGAAATATTTCCTCGACTTTTATTGCCGTTATTTCCCTGCCGGTAGCATTGCTGGGAACTTTTATCGTGATGTATTTGTTAGGCTATAGCCTGGATACATTATCGCTGATTGGTCTGGTGCTGGCGGTAGGTTTTATTGTCGACGATGCGATTGTGGTTTTGGAGAACATCGTCCGTTATTTGGAGGAGGGATGTCATCGCGTGCAGGCGGCGTTGAAAGGCAGTCAGGAAATTGTCTTTACCGTTATTTCGATGACGTTATCCCTCGTGGCGGTATTTATTCCGCTGATTTTTATGGGCGGCATTATTGGGCGCCTGTTTCGTGAATTTTCCATCGTGGTGAGTCTTTCTATATTAATTTCGGGAATAGTGGCGCTGACGTTAACCCCGATGCTGTGTGCGCAATTGCTGAAACCAAAAAAAGTGAATCATTCGTTTTTTCCGTGGTTTGAGCGGCTATTTAATAATAGTAAAAATCTGTACGAACACAGTTTACGCTGGTCTCTGGAACATAAACGGATGGTGCTGGGACTCAGCGCAGTGCTGATGGTGGCGATGATCGCATTATTCATGGCCGTACCCAAAGGTTTTATGGCGTCGGAAGATCAGGGAATTTTATATGGATTCACCAAAGTTCCCATCGGTCTACCATTTAGTGATTTTGCACAGCGTCAACAGGATTTGGTGTCCATCGTCTCTGCTAATCCAAACGTTCAAAGCGTCATATCCAGTGTCGGACAGAAAAGCGGGCGCGGCGCCAGTAATGGCGGGATGCTGTTTATTCGCCTAAAACCAAACGCCAAAAGGCCCTTAAATGCCGATGAAACCATTGCGCAATTGCGTCAGCAAACTCATTCGGTTTTTGGAATTCAGGTCAGTTTTATGAATCCTCCGCCGTTGCAAATGGGAAGTAAATCCTCAAACGCCAGCTATCAATATATTTTGCAGGGCAGTGATTTAAAGCAATTGCAGGAAACGGCGCTCAGTTTTCAGGAAAAACTGGCGAAAATTCCGGGCATCAAAGACGTTGATAACGATCTGGATTTAACCAATCCGGAATTGCGGGTAAAAGTTCTGCCCAATCGCGCGGCGGCATTGGGAATTACCACCGCCGCAGTGGAAACAGCGCTTTATAATGCTTATGGACAGAGACAGATTGGTACGGTTTATACCCCTACGGATGAGTATCCGGTCATTGTGGACGTATCCACCAATTTTCAGAAAAATACCAATGCGCTTCAGTCCATTGATGTGGCGGCTGCTAATGGAACCCTCGTGCCTTTAAGTTCCATCGCGGTGATTGAACGGGGAGTGGGGCCTGCGAGCGTCAATCATTTCGGACAATTACCGTCGGTGGCGGTGACTTATAATCTGGCGCTGGGAACTTCTTTGGGAGCCGTGAATCAAAAGATAACCGATCTGGCGCGAACTTTACCCCAAGGCGTTAGCGGTGGTTTTGGCGGATCCGCGCAGGTTTTTATGTCCTCCACTCATACATTGCCGATACTGTTACTGGTAACCATTTTTGTCATTTATGTCGTGCTGGCCATTCTGTATGAACATTTTCTGCATCCGATCACTATTCTAACGGCGTTACCTTTTGCGGCGTTCGGGGCGCTGATCATGCTGATGCTATTCCATTTGCAGTTAGATTTATTTAGTTTTATTGGTATTATTTTACTGGTAGGTCTGGTCAAGAAAAATGGGATTATGATGGTGGATTTTGCCGTCGAGGCCCGGCGTAAACAGAATATGGATGCCAAAGAAGCGATTATCCGCGCCTGCCTGATTCGCTTCCGTCCGATTATGATGACAACCATGACTGCGATTTTATCTTCCCTGCCATTAGCCATTGGTTTAGGAGCGGGCAGTGAAGCCCGCCGATCGATGGGTGTCGCCGTCGTGGGAGGATTATTATTTTCGCAATTGCTGACCCTGTTCGTGACGCCGGTTTTTTATCTGGTCATGGAAAGATTTTCCAGAAAATCCCGCTAAAGCAGGTTCACTGTGTGCAACATGCCCGCGATCGGTAATAAAAACAGGCCCCCGGAAAGCAGCTTCACCGTAGGGGCGTCATTTACTCACTAATGGTGACAGTATATGCCATCAGCGCTAGCGCTGCAAGTTAAATGGCCAACAGACGATGTTGTATGTGATAAGGGGGAAATTGTTACTTGAAGAATCATAGTGGGCATCATAGTTTATCTTACAACTATCTTGTTGGGGAGGATAGCCGGGGCCTTGCAGTCCATAATGGAAATAACCACCACTGTGGCAGTCAAGAGCGAAAAGTTCGCCGCAGCGGTGCCGGTGCAAGTCGTAAATTGTCACTGTAACTGATCCTTTGCTGTTTGGGGGAATAGCATTATCGGCGGGAGCATTGGGGGGAAGATTGGGGGTTTTGTCATAATCAATGTTTGCTACTCTATATCCAGGGGGTGAATAAGCAAGCTGTCCAGGAAAAAGCCATTCATTGGTGTTATTTTTAATAGCGTATTTGAAATAGTATCAGCATAAATGCCAGTGCTTGCAAAAATTCCTGCCAGTAATAATATAAATTTTTTCATTTTAGATTCCTTTTTTTCTGTTTTCTGTTTTCTGTTTTGTATAATTTTAGGGCAGATAGTTGTTCCTGTCCAATAAAAGTCAACATTTGTCACCACCACTGTTGAACATTTAAATCCCTTTACAGAGGGACAGAAATTGACTATTATGTCCCTGTAAGGAGGGACAAAATGGCTTCTGATGATATTACACTATTAAGCACTCTATTAACAGAGTTTAAAGACAGGCTGGATTTGCTTGACGGCTCCGTTGTGCGAGAATTTTCTTTTCCCGAAATGGCCAATAAAATCAAAGTGGCGATAGGTGTGCGCCGATCCGGGAAAACGTACTTATGCTTACAAAAAATCAGACAATATTTAGAATCGGGGATAGCTTTCTCCAGGATTCTATACCTTAACTTCGAAGATGATCGACTTGCGCCGGCAACACAGGAAACATTGGTCGGTCTATTGGAGGCGTTTTATACCCTGCACCCTGAAAACCACGATCAAACCTGTTATTTGTTTTTGGATGAAATTCAAAATGTGACGGACTGGCCCATGGTCATGAGACGGTTTTTTGATACCCGTCGCGTCGATATATTTCTCACCGGCTCTTCTGCAAAATTATTAAGTAAAGAAATTGCCACTTCTTTGCGGGGACGTTCGATAGCCACAGAAGTCTGGCCTTTTAGCTTTAAAGAATATTTAACAGCGCGGCATTTGAAAATGTCGGCTTATCCGGCTGCAAAAAAATCTCGTGATCAAATGCGCATGTACTTATTAAATTATTTGGTGGAGGGTGGATTTCCTGACAGCATTGCTTATTCTTTCAGCGAGCGGATACAGGTATTGCAGGAATTAGTCGATGTCGTGGTTTTTAGAGATATCGTTGAGCGTCATGGAATAACCAATATTACTTTAATAAAATATTTAATCAAAACGCTGATCAACAATATTTCCACGCGATTTTCTGTCAATAAATTCTGTAAAGACCTTAAAAGTCAGGGAATTCAGGCCAGCAAAAATACCATTCACGATTATTTAAATTATGTGGAAGATGCTTTTTTAATCTTCAGTGTGCCTGTCTATTCTGACTCTCTACGAAAAATGCAAAACAGTCCAAAAAAAATTTATGTTGTTGACCCGGGATTATATCCTGCTTATGCCACCAGCTATCATGGCGGGGGTCAATTAAAAAATGCGGGTCGTGTTTTTGAAAATTTTGTGTATCTCAACTTTCGCCGTTTAAAACGGGAAATTTATTATTACATCACTAAAAATAGTTTCGAAATAGATTTTTTAACGAGAAGCCTGGATGGTTCAATGAATTTATATCAAATCGCATGGGAAACCGATGATGCGGAAACGATTGCTCGTGAACAGCGTGCCCTGGATGATGCCAAACATGAATTAGGTATTGAAGGCATTATTCTGACTCCTGAAAACTTTCTCTCCCATTTCGATGAGTCACTAACGAAGTGATTGCAGGCGTTTCTTTAAGCGAAGTCCTGCGATAACGCACAGACTAAAAATTCCAAGGAATAAACCGTACCAAATGCCCGTTCCACCCAGGGAAGTATGGAAGCCCAGCCAGTACGCGCTGGTGAGTCCAATCAGCAGATAACACACGACGCTGATGATCATGGGAGCGAAAGTGTCTTTAAATCCGCGCAAAGCTCCGATAATAATGGATTGTGCGCCGTCAACACAAAGAATTAAGCTGGAAACAATCAGGAAAAGCTGCGCGGTGGAAAAAACATTATTTAAATGAGTTCTGTCAGGTAAAAATAATTTGACTATGGCATGCGGAGTGCTGACAAACAGAATGGACAAAAGAATGGAAATCACAAGACCCGTCGACAGTCCCAGATAAACAGTTCGTCTGGCTTTCGCTAAATTGTTCGTCGCGTAAGCGTGACCCACTTCTAAGGCGGTGACAACTGACACTGCATTCGGCAGATTATAAGCGATCGAGGTACACTGTAGCGCAATTTGATAAGCGGCCAGGGCAGTCACTCCAAAATAACCCATGAATAGCGCCGCAGCTAAAAAAGTCACCATATCCAACACATTGATAATGCCACTGGAGCCTCCCACAACCCACAATGCCTTGAGCTGCATCAGATCGGGTTTGCTCAACTGGAAGGAGACATAATGTTTCAAAATTGACTGTTTCCGGCAGTAAAAGAATAAACTAAAGAACATGAACCAGCACACCCCGGCGCCGGCATAGCCAATGCCGGCGATACCCAGCGCCGGAAAACCATATTTGCCGTAGATTAGGATGTAATTGGCTATAAATGTGAGTGGTAGGGAGATAAAGCACACCACCATGACCGCCCTTGCCAGGGCAAACGCCGATATAAACTCCCGCATTACATAAAAAAGTAGAAAACCGGGAATTCCCCAGGTCAGCCCCTGCAATAGCCTCTGGGCGTCGGCAGCTACTTTGGGATCCTGCCCCATCATGACCAGGTACTCAGGCGCCTGCCAGGCCAGCAGCATCATGGGAATGGACACTCCCAGAGCTAAATAAATCGCCTGGTGTAGCAGGGATTTAATATTATTATTCGTCCCCGCACCGCGGGCATGGACGATCGCCACCCCCACGCTGCTTAATAACCCTCGACAAAACACCAGCAAAGTTATAAATATATTGGTCCCCAGAGCGCCGGCTGCCAGCGCGCCAGGGCCTAACCATCCCATCATTAAAGTATCTATAAATTGCATGCCTTTTTGCGCTAAAAAAGCCGCGACCAAAGGCAGGCACAATTTAATAAAATAATTAATTTCGCGGAGCGTAAAAACCTTCACTTTAATGGCCTTATTCGATTATTTTTTCAACCAGGCATTCACAGCTCCCTTGCGAAAATTTGATTGTGAGCCTGTCTCCGGTAGACAGCGATTGCGAGCTTGCAATAATGTTTTGGGTTATATTATCCCGGACGATGGCGTAACCCCTGTCCAGGGTTTTTAGAGGACTCAAAGTCTGTAAAGCCTGGGCCGCCTGATTTAATAGAGTATTATTGTACTGGAAAAAGCGTCTCTGAGCAAGAATTAGCCGATGCTCAAGCTGGTCCAGATTCTGGGCCTGATCCTGCAGACGTTGTCCTGGGTGACGCAAACGCTTGCCGATATGCAGCAAATGCGACTGGGCATGGCGAAGCCGCGACACCAGTAAATGCACCAGTCGCTGCTGCAAACTTTCAATTTGCTGAGTCCATTCGCGACTATCGGGGCTGACCCGTTCGGCGGCGGCGGAGGGTGTCGGCGCCCGAACGTCTGCTACAAAGTCAGCGATGGTAAAATCCACTTCATGTCCGACGCCTGTAATGACCGGGATTTCGCTGGCATAAATGGCTCTGGCGACAATTTCCTCGTTAAATGACCACAGATCTTCTAAAGAGCCGCCGCCCCGCGCCAAAATGATCACGTCACATTCACGCCGCTGATTTGCCATTTCAAGCGCGGCTGCGATTTTTCGCGCAGCCTGTTCCCCTTGCACCAGGCTTGGGTAAATAATCACGGGGATAGCCGGAAAGCGGCGTTTTAAAACGGTTAAAATATCATGGACGGCGGCCCCGGTCGGAGAGGTGATAACGCCAATGGTTTTCGGAAGAGTGGGAAGAGGTTTTTTTTTAGCCTCGGCAAACAGGCCATCTTCCTGAAGGCGTTGTTTTAAAGCTTCAAACTTTTTTTGCAATAATCCCACGCCGCCGTCTTCGATTTTCTGAATGATCAGTTGGAACTCGCCGCGCGCTTCATACAGGCTGGTTTGCGCCAAAGCCAACACCTGCAGGCCGTTTTTTAGGGGGAAAGGCAGACGCCGGCCATTCATTCGAAACAGGGCGCAACGTATTTGCGCCTGAGCGTCCTTGAGCGAAAAATAATAATGTCCGGAGTGGCCTGTATCAGATTGGATATTTCACCGCTAATCCACAATTGTCCCAGAGAGCCTTCCAGCAATTGCCGGGCCAGTGAGTTTAATTCTGTGACGCTAAAGATATGTTTTTCCATAGAGCTTAAGATTGTAAAGCATAAGCTTTCTGGAGGCGAGGACCCTGACGAACTGGAATGTAATTAAAACCTGTGATCAAAATTTCCTGTTCCCTCTCCCCGTACTCGGGAAGAGGGTGAGGAGCAAACCTATCTCACATAATCTTTATGACCTATCCCTTTCTGAGCTCGATCATTAAAAACTTCTTTCAGATATGGGTTTTCGTAGTTTAAATCGTTCCACGATTTAGCGTTCTTTATAGCCTGATAAAGGAATTCTACATAAGCATTCCGTTTACGATGGAATAAACCAATCTTTCCCTGTTCCGGCCGCTCGTTTACAATTTTTTGAAACTCCTTCAATTCGATTTTTTCCGAGGTATCAATTAACTTTTTCATTGCTTTAATTCCGTCAATAGAGATAAAGCATTTAGTTTTCCAATATTGAGTATCCAGAATTAATGCTTTCAGAGCCGGTGGTATGGGCGGGACTTCCGGAACTGCGGTTTTTGGTTGTATGGAAATACTTGGTTGATGATTTTTTTCTAGATTGGTTTTGATTTGCTTTGAAGTCTTGGCCTGATTTTCTTTTAACTCAAGTTTTTTAGCTATTTCAAGAGCCTTAGATTGGATGATTTTTTCATGATTATTCAGAAACTTTGCTGGATAAATCGAATTTTGCTTATTAGAAGATGACGAGAAAAAACCACAATACCTCTTCCCTTGCTGATCTAATATATTAGTTATTTCTTTAGAAGTTTCAATATTCAGCATATTATTAATAAATAAAACAAACATTTTTTTAGAATTAGGCTCCAAAGAAGGATAAATTCTTATTGCAAAGTCCAGAAATAAATAATCATTTGATTCATCTTTTTTGTGAAAATTAATAATGAATTTTAAGTGGGCAATAAAAAAATCAGTTTGTTCTTTTTTACCTAATTTGATAAAATCCTCAGCGTAGTAATTATATAAATCAGCTAATGTACGGGTATTCTCTAATTCCGAAAATTGAATATAACCATTCATTTTATTAACTAAGCTTTGATAAGGCTCGTTTTCATTCGTTTCTGTTTTTTTTTCTTTAACTTTATTAGAGTGGTTTTTTTCCAATGTATTGAGAGGGTTCCATTTTTCTTCTTCTTCTTCTTCCAATTCATGATCGTCCTCCTCCTCCTCCTCCTCCTCATCACTATTATAATCTATGATTTCATCAGTCTTTATTAATGTCTTTAATGTTTCTAATTGAGGAGTAAAGCCAGAGCTGTTTTTAGCGCCATTTTTTATTAAAATATGAACAATATTAAAGGATTTGGAATCTTTTTCCGTTTCAAATTTCTTTAGTGCCAAATCCAAAGCATTAGAATTTTTATATTTATTATTAATAAGAGCCTTAAGTTCTGGATTTTCTTCATGTCTTTTTATAACTTCATCTAAGCGAGTAACATCTCCAGATGTAATGTACATATGCAAGATTTCTATGTTTGGTAGCCGCATACTTTATTTACCTTTTTTAGTTTTTAACTTATTAAACTGTTAAAGTAAATATTACATGATATTCCTTAAGAGAATATTAATTTTTTAATCATATTTAATATCAAATAATTATGATTCTATGACCCCGCCTCTATTTTTGGAGTTTTAGCTGAAAAATCCGACTTTGAGCCTGTCATTCCAGCGAAAGCTGGAATCTATGAACTGCATGGGAATAGTGGATTCCAGCCTTCGCTGGAATGACACACAACGGTTCACCGAAGATTTGCATCAGCTCATATCCGTTGAACGTTCCTAATTTTATAGGTTTTCTCAATATGCGGCTATTTTAACCCTATTGGAGACTTGCCCAATTCTCAAATTCATTAATTAATGCCTCCTGATCAGAAGACAAAGTAGAATTTTTTAAAACGCTGAGCTCTGACAGTGCGGCAGGAATGGTGAATTTCCGTTGCCCGCGATAATCAATAGGGGCGCTGTCCGTGTCGCTATAGGCTGCTTTTTCGATGTATTCGTTGAATAAAGTCTGTTCCTCCAGACTTAAATGATTAAAGAAATGGCGTCCGACGATGCGTAATGCCAGTTCTTTATGCACGGCATTGGGAAATTGCCGCGCAATCAGCATTTTTTTTTCCACGGCCGCCTGATGGAATTTTTGAAATAAATTTTCTTCGGAGCGGCTGGTGAAACCGATCTCATAGAGCGCCGCGCCGGCGTCAACGTTAGGCGTTTTGGGATAGGTAAATTGCCTGTGATACGCGCCAATGGCGTTTAGCAGATCGTGATTTTCGCCGAGCCAGCGCTTATTCTCCGTGGCCAACTTTTGCCGCTCGGGCGAAAGACGCTGAAGATAGCGCGATTTCATGGGTAGTAATAATTCCCGTTCTCCGGTTTTTTTTCGGATAACAAAAGTATTTATGGAAATATTTTCCATGTTTGTTTGTGATAAATTCTCCAGATCCAAACGGAGCCAGAGACTTTGATTTTTATAGTGTTCATGCCGGCCTAAATGTAAAACCGGCGCGAGAAAATTATGTTTGCCGCCAAATTTACCGTCGACCAACAAAGCTTCCTGAAGAAAAGGAGTGGCTCCCCCTGGTTCGGAAGTTAACTGCGCCATTCGGCTCAGGTCGGTGTTTTTATCAAAATAACCGGTTAAATAATCCCACATTTCCCGTTCTTTAATAAATTTTTTTGCCAGCGCCAAAGTAGCTTCGACGTCAACCATGGCGGTATGCGCCTGGCCTTGCGCTAATTGGTTAGCCTCACTGAGGTTAGCCAATTTAAGGCTGATTTGTTGCTGATGCTCCGGCCAATATTCCAGAACGGCGGGTTTAAACAGGAAATACATCACCGTTAACGGATACAAATCCATGCGCGAGCAATCGTTAGCAAACTGGTGCGTATAAGGGGATAACAAATTGCGGTAAAAAGAAAATCGTAAAAATTCATCGTCGAATCCCAGAGTATTGTAACCCAGGCTAATGGTGCCGGGAGTATTTAATAACCGGTGGATTTGAGTGATTGCGGCCAATTCGCTGAGTCCGCTTTGACTCTTCCCAATGCCAATGCGATGGGTAATAATTGCGCCGGGAGTGGGCACTGTGTCCGGATTGAGTTTTACCTTTAAATCGTAGCGTTCTAATTCGCGCAACTCCAGATCCGTGCGAATCGCAGCGAATTCCAGAACCTGATCAAAGCATGGATTTAATCCAGTCGTTTCAATGTCGTAAAAAAGATAGGTTTTTTTCATCGAGCCAAACGCACCCATAGTTTTAATGAAGCCAGATGCGGCAAAAATTGCGAATTCTCTGAATACAGACGTTGCATTTCCGGCCATTTTTCAGACGTCACTGCATTTGGCGGCCAGCAAACTTCCAGATAAATTTGACCATTGAAATAATGAATACGTATGTCCTCTATTTGCTGATAACCCGGTAAATCCCGCCAATGTTGCTCTAATTGGGCCATTATATCAGCGCGGCCGGGAAGCGCCAGGCTCGGTTTATTAACTTCATCATTTTCAGGATCGATGTGCACGATGACGTCGGCAATCTGGGAAAACGTTTGTGTCAGCTTTTCGTGAATTTTTTCACCGATATGATGTCCCTCTGAAACGCTGATAAACGTGTTAACCAAAATATGGGAATCGACAAAAATGTTGCCGCCATGAGAACGGGTACGGAGTTGATGAATCGAAACTACGCCGGGAATCGATTGAATACATTTTTTAATAGCCGCCAAAGTAGACTCATCGACGCCGGTATCAATTAACTCCAGAATTCCCCGGGAAAATAGCTGAATGCCGCTTTTCATGATAATCAGCGCAATGATGCCGGCGCTGATAGTGTCCGCGTAAGGGATCTCAAGAAGGCTGCCGATAGCGCTGATAACTACCAGTGCGGAGACCCATACGTCACTGCGGTTATGATAAGCATTGGTGATCAGCAAATTAGAATGAATTTGCTTGCCAATCTTCAAAGTGTACCGGTAGAGCCATTCTTTAATGCCCATGGATATTATCGCTGCGATAATAACGACTCCACCATGGATACGAGGGACTTTGCCCTGCCGGACATGCCGGTAACTTTCATAAATAATCGAACCGCCCACAATCAGTAAGAAAATGGCGATAATCAATGCGGCCAGGGTTTCAATTCGTTGATGCCCATAAGGATGGTCTTTATCAGGCATTTTTCCGCCAAGTTTGGCGGCAATTAAAATGAGAGCATCACTAATCAGATCGCTGAGAGAATGAATGCCATCAGCCAGCAAAGCATGCGAACGCGCAAAAAATCCCACGATTATTTTAAAAAAAGCCAGCAGGGTGTTAGTTGCCGCATTAACTATTGTCACCCGCCTGGCGGTTTGGTAACGTTGCGGGCCGGCCATAGCGCTCTCTCTCCAAAGTCGCCAGTTTACCATAAACCCTCCCAGCTTGCAGCCTTTATGCTGATTGGTTATGATTGAAACATGTCAACGCTCAAGAATTACTGGTCTCCGGTTTTATGGGGCATCACCCTCGTTGCATTTATCAGCCTGTATTTTACTATTTTTTTACCCTATAACGGGGAAGAGGGTCAATATACTCTTTCCGCATTGGAAATGGCCTACCATCATTATTATTGGCAACCGCTTTCTTATGGCTCTTTTTATTGGCGGCCGCCTTTATATAATTGGATCATCATCGCGGTAATGGATTTAATTGGAGCGTCGCATATATTAGTAGCTGCGCGAATAGTCGCCGCTTCCGCTTCAATCTTAACCGGCTTGATGTTGTGGTTTTTGGCTTTTCGAATATTCCGGCAAAAACTATTTGCAATTTTTTCAGTAGCTACGTTTTTTTCAGGAGATTTTTTATTTAGGCGCGGTTGGATAGCTTATTCGGATCCATTATTCGCTCTGGCAACGTTTACTGCCATTAGTTTTATGTGGATAAGCTATAAAGAACAACGCCCTATTTTTTGGCTGCCGGTGCCATTGGCATTATTGGCCGGCATCTTAACCAAGGCTTTTACGGCTTATATTTTTTATGGCGCCGCATTATTGGTGATATGGTTGGCTGCGGATAACAAACGTTATTTATTTAAACCAGCCAGTATCGCAGTGCATTTAGCCGCAATAATATTGCCAATAATATGGTTTCAATATGCTCCCAATTCTAATTTACACGCCATGTTTGGAGATATCTCCAAAACCGCCACGGGGTTGACGCACGTTGGGATGTCTTATTTTAAAAAAGTTTTCACCATTCCTTTTGAATTAATATTTCGCTTTGCGCCCATTGACCTGTTAGCTTTTTATAGCTTATATCTGCAAAGAAAAAAGAAAGACTTAGTCACAGAGTTGCCTGTGGTTGACTATGCACCCATCAAACTGCTGCTTTGGATTATTGCCTTAAGTATTTTGCCTTATTGGCTTTCGTCCGCAAACTTTCCGATTCGGTATTTATTACCGTTAATGCCATTGGTGGCTTTGGTATTTTCTTATTTCATTTGGCGAAGTGGTGAGAAAATGCTGGTTCTCACTATCGTTGTTTTAATTGTGGAATTAGGCCTCAAATGTGTCACCAGCTTTATTGGTTTGCCCTGGTTCGAAAAAATGAACTATCCGCAACAAGCCATCGCTCATGATATTATCCGTCGAGTCCAATCCAGCAATTTATATGCGGGTATTTTGGATAATCGCGTAGGCTTGAGTATTGGTTCTTCCATTGATGCGGCGCGGTGGCCACAAGCGCCTTTGACGTTGGCGCCCGAGCCGCTAATTAAAGGCTGCGTGATCACCACACACAGCGATTCCAAATGGGGAACATTGCAACACAGTTACCGGGTGATAGATCGCGATAGCCTCTATCTTTATTGTCGACCCTAAACTTATTTAGAACTGGATGAAAATTTAAAACAGAGAGCAAAAGAAGAGAAAACAGGTTTTCTTCATGGCATCTTACTTTTATCCAGGTATAAAAAAAATGCATTAGGTCATATGCTTTATTTTTTTTCTACTAAAGACGAAGTGCTATATCATAGATAACCAGACTTCTTATCCTTTTTATAATACTTTTCCGGTAGTTGTATACAATTTTTTTGGTAATAAAGATCATTCGTATCGTACAGATATAACTTTTGTTCCCATAGGTAATTGATATTTCCGTTGGGGTCAAAAAAGCAATATTCATAATATGCTGACATTTTCGGTTTTTACGAATATTTTTAAGAATACAATTTCTTCTGACTTAAAACAAACAGGTTTTCAAAAGGAGGCCGACAACTTATTCAGTAAAACATCAACTATTCCAATGATGGCTCGACCTCAAGGGAATCATAAACGAAAAGTTGAAGAAATTAAAGAAGTTCGTACTGTAAAAAAAACTCGTAACGCAAGTGAATTATTTCAAACTTCGGGAGTAAATAAAAGCTCTTCAATTTCATTGCACCCGTGTAATGAAGGCGCTTCCCCAGATTTCTGTGAAATATAATACTTTATCTAATTCATAAACTTCGGGCGCGAAAATAAAGTATTCATAAAACCGTCAAGTAGAGCATTTAAAAGAAAGCATAATCGATAATGAGCAGGGCTGTCCCAAGTTTTTTTTATATTTTAATCATTGCCATGTGTATGTGAAAATATGTGGTTAGATAACTAATAGTGATTTAAACCCCCTCCGCGGTATTCCCGGCATCCGCCCAAAGGCTCGCAGGATCTTCACTGCGGGTCCTGTCAGACTCCACTCAGGCCCCGTGCTCGCTACGCGTGATAGCAGGCGCATAGCACGGTTAGAGAGATTGTGCAGCGGAGCTATTCAGAGCGCATGAGGGGAGCCTGTCCGCTTCACTGCGCGCGCGGCCTGAGTTCCGTCTGCCACCCGCGCTCATTGCGAATGGGCGGATGGCCGGGAATACCGCTATGTGCCACGTCGAAGTTTCTCTCAGGAATGCATCCCTGAAATCAGAGGCGAATCATCTCGCTATCCCAAACCAAAGTAGGGCAATTCAAGTAACGAGTATAAGGTTTTATCCTTTAACAAGTCCTTATGTAAAATCATATCTATGATCACAAAAAAGGGAAAAAACCGAAATTCATCTGTATTTCCTTATAAACCATAACCTGATTGCATCCCATTCTTAAGCTGTACATTGAATCAATTTTGCCATATTGTCGTCACTGTCTATTAATAGTTTTCGTAAAGTTTTAAGCGCTATTTTTGCATTGCCGATTCGATATTCGCAAATTTGTTGGAATTTTTTTAATAGATTCAGTCCAAAACGTCTAATCTGGCAGCCTGTAAAATGACACGGGCATCTGCAACTACTCATAAAATATCGTACTTCTCGACTTTCCTGACCCCAGGAATACTGGAATAACAGATACTCCCAACAGCGATGATGCTCTTGAGCCCGCTCCACTCTTTTCGATGACTCAACCACTTATTTTTTGGGATCTTTTTTGGGATCATGGATATGATTTTACATAAGGCACTTGTTAAAGTGCAAAACCTTATATTCGTTATTTGAATTGCCCTACTTTGGTTTGGGATAGCGAGATGGTTCGCCTCTGATTTCAGGGATGCATTCCTGAGGGAAACTTCGACGTGGCACATAGCGGTATTCCCGGCCATCCGCCCATTCGCAATGAGCGCGGGTGGCAGACGGAACTCAGGCCGCGCGCGCAGTGAAGCGGACCGGCTCCCCTCATGCGCTCTGAATAGCTCCGCTGCACAATCTCTCTAACCGTGCTATGCGCCTGCTATCACGCGTAGCGAGCACGGGGCCTGAGTGGAGTCTGACAGGACCCGCAGTGAAGATCCTGCGAGCCTTTGGGCGGATGCCGGGAATACCGCGGAGGGGGTTTAAATCAATATAGTTATCTCTCTACATATTTTCATATATACATGGCAATGATTAAAATATAAAAAAACTCGGGACAGCCATGATAATGAGTAGGATGACTGGAAATGTGCGCAGCCATATAGTACAATATCAGTACTGTTTCTACTTAGAGAATTATTATGATAAAAATCAGTAAATTAGCTGATTATGGATTGGTTATTCTGAATTTTTTGACTCGTGAACCCCAACAATATTATAGCGCTGCGGTATTGGCGGACCGAACCGGTATCGCCCTGCCCACTGTCAGCAAGGTGCTCAAGTTACTCAACGACGCGGAGTTGATTACTTCCAGCCGGGGGGTGAATGGCGGTTATTGCATGACCAAAGATCCTGGGAAACTCAGCGTCGCGGAAGTGATTGCCGCGGTAGATGGCATGCCGGCCTTGACCGAATGCTGCCATGCTAAAAATAACTGTATTCATGACACCCGCTGTGCTTTACGCAGTAACTGGCAATTAATCAACCGGGTGATTATCGATGCGTTAAGTCAATTCACCCTTGCGGATTTACAAAGACCCTTGCCGCTGGCGCGACTCCAAATCGGCGGAGAAACCCGTGGCTAAGGATCATTCCTATTTAAACGAAGCTGTTAATAAAGCCTATCAGCATGGTTTTGTTACCGATATTGACGCAGACGAACTTCCGCCAGGCCTAAACGAAGAGGTAATTTGCCATATTTCGCGGAAAAAAGATGAGCCGGATTTTTTATTGCAATGGCGATTACAGGCTTATCGTCATTGGCTGACTCTGCAGCCGCCGGAATGGCAGCATCTTCAAATCGCGCCAATCGATTTTCAAAGTATCAGCTATTATTCTGCGCCAAAATCCAGCAAAAATGCGCCGAAAAGTTTAGAAGAAGTGGATCCCAAATTGCTGGAAACTTATGACAAATTGGGTGTTCCCCTTCATGAGCGCGCGCGTTTGGCAGGCGTGGCGGTGGATGCAGTATTTGACAGTGTTTCGGTAGCCACTACTTTTAAAGAAAAATTGGCGGAAGTCGGGTGTGATATTCTGCGCGTTTTCCGAAGCTGTCAAGAATCATCCGGAATTGGTGCAAAAATATTTAGGAACGGTAGTGTCCTATCGGGATAATTTTTATGCGGCGTTAAATGCCGCAGTATTTAGTGATGGATCTTTTGTTTATATTCCCAAAGGTGTGCGTTGCCCCATGGAATTATCTACTTATTTTCGCATTAACAGCGCCAATACCGGTCAATTTGAACGGACGTTGATTATTGCTGATGATGACAGTTATGTGAGTTATTTAGAAGGTTGCACAGCGCCGATGCGCGATGAAAATCAACTGCATGCTGCTGTCGTGGAGTTGGTGGCTTTGGATAGTGCGCAAATCAAATATTCCACCGTGCAAAACTGGTATCCAGGCGATGAGCAGGGACGCGGCGGTATTTATAATTTTGTCACCAAGCGCGGAATGTGCCGCGGTGTTAATTCCAAAATTTCCTGGACGCAAGTGGAAACCGGTTCCGCCATTACCTGGAAATATCCGAGTGTGATATTGCAGGGTGATAATTCCATTGGTGAATTTTATTCGGTAGCGTTAACGCGTCATTATCAGCAAGCTGATACGGGCACCAAAATGATCCATATCGGTAAAAATACTACCAGCACGATTGTTGCTAAAGGTATTTCCGCCGGACACGGTCAAAGCACTTACCGGGGATTAGTGCGGGTTGCGCCGACTGCGAAAGCGGCGCGTAATTATAGTCAATGTGATTCTTTGATGATTGGTGATTTATGCGGAGCGCATACTTTTCCGTATATCGAAGTGAAAAATTCCGACTGCACAAGTAGAGCATGAAGCATCCACTTCACGCATTGGCGAAGATCAATTATTTTATTGCCGCCAACGGGGAATTTCCGCCGAAGATGCGGTATCGATGATTGTCAATGGTTTTTGTAAAGAAGTATTTAAAGAATTACCCATGGAATTTGCGGTGGAAGCGCAAAAATTAATGGCCGTGAGTCTGGAAGGGGCCATAGGTTAAGAAAAAAATTGAGAGGAATTTGAAAAAATGTTATCGATTCAAAATTTACATGCCGCGGTGGATGGAGTGGAGATACTAAAAGGCATTGATTTGCAAATTAATCCCGGCGAAGTGCATGCGATTATGGGACCCAACGGTTCGGGTAAAAGCACGCTGGCGAATGTATTGTCGGGCCGTACGGAATATACCGTGACTCAGGGCGGCGTGGAATTTATGGGAAAATCCTTGCTGAACTTAATGCCCGAAGAACGCGCCGCGGCAGGTTTATTTCTGGCTTTTCAATATCCCGTTGAAATTCCCGGTGTTAACAATCTTTATTTTCTAAAAACAGCCTATAACAGTCTGCGCAAACAACGTGGCGAATCGCCTCTCGATGCTTTCGATTTTATGAAATTAGTAAAAGAAAAAACGGCCCTGTTGGAGATGGACGAAAAATTTCTGCATCGCTCAGTCAATGAAGGCTTTTCCGGCGGTGAAAAAAAGCGAAATGAAATTTTGCAAATGCTCATGCTTGCACCGCGCCTCGCAATTTTAGATGAAACCGATTCCGGCCTGGATATTGATGCTTTGCAGATTGTTGCCAAAGGAGTGAATAGTCTGCGCAGCCCCGAACGCGCGGTGATCGTCGTTACGCATTATCAACGTTTACTTCGCTATATTGAACCCGATTATGTGCATGTTTTAGCAAAAGGGCAGATTTTAAAATCCGGCGATAAAACATTGGCGCTTACTTTGGAAGAGCAGGGCTATCAGGAATTAGTTGCAGACGCGTCTGGGGAGAAAGCTTCATGACCGGCAACCTCTCAGCGTGGACTGTGGATGCCTGGCAATCGGAGCAGGCACGAATTCCTGCCCCATCGTGGTTAAAGGATTGGCGTGGCCGGCAATTGCAGGAATTTTTACAGCGCGGTTTTCCAAAGCTTCGGGATGAAAGCTGGAAATATACTTCAGTCGCCGCACTGGTTGGACAGTCTTTCAGATTGCCGGAAATAGCTCTCCCTCATCCGGCAGAGGATCTATCCGCTTATCGTGTCGCGGATACTTGCCGGATGGTGTTTATCGATGGAGTGTTCAGTGCTCAATTTTCAGATTATAACGATTTGCCTGAAAAAATTCTGTTAACCAGTTGCACCGACGCCATGACACGATTTCCGCAAATTTATCAGGAGCGGGTAGCGGCATCCTCTTCATCGGGGTTATCAGTATTTCATTGGCTCAACGGCGCTTTGATGGCTGACGGTTTATTTTTATCCGTTCCTGACAATTGTGAATTGAGCAAACCTGTGCATTTATTATATTTAACGACAAATTCGAGCAACGGTTCAACTATGCGCCATCCCCGTCATATTATTCACCTCGGGGCTCAAAGCCGCGCCGCGGTTCTGGAAGAATATTGTGGACTGGATGGCAGTCATTATTTCAATAATATCATGACAAAAATAACGGTTGGCCCGAATGCGCAGCTTGACTATTTTAAATTACAGCGGGAAAACAGGGATGCGTTTCATATCGCCAATACCTGCGTTGATCAAAGCCGCGATAGCCGAATCCGCGCATCTCATATCGCTTTGGGTGGTCAGCTCAATCGCGAAGATTTTAATGTGGCTTTGAATGAAGCGGGCGCTCATTGTGAATTATCGGGTTATTATTATCCGCGGGCCAAACAGCATATCGATTTCCATACTCGCATTGACCATCACAGTGCGCACACACACAGTCAGCAATATTATAAAGGTATGATTGCCGCGCAGGGACGCGCTGTTTTTAATGGTAAAATCATCGTGCATCCAAAGGCCCAGCAAATTACCGCCAAACAGGAAAATCATAATTTATTGCTGGCCGATTCTGCGGAAATAGATACCAAACCGGAACTGGAAGTATTCGCCGATAGCGTTCAATGCACACACGCCGCTACCGTTGGTAATCTGGATGCGAATGCGCTGTTTTATTTACGCAGCCGTGGAATTCCCGAAGAATTGGCACGGCATTTATTGATGCGCGGGTTTGCAGAGGAAATACTTAATCTGTTGCCGTCATTGCAGATTGCCCAATACCTGCGAACGGTTATGGGAGAGTGAAGAAATGCACAGGATGGAATTTCCAATTTTACAACAAAAAATCGCCGATAAACCACTGGTTTATTTAGACAGTGCGGGCAGCGCGCAAAAACCGCAAGCGGTCCTTGACTCTATCCAGAATTATTACCGTCAGAACAATGCCAATGTGCACCGCGGCGTGCATACGCTGAGTGAACGGGCGACTGATGCGTATGAAATGGCGCGGCAAACAGTGCGGCATTTCTTAAACGCCCCGGAGACTCATGAAATTATTTTTACGCGCGGCGCCACAGAGTCCATTAATTTGGTGGCCGGTAGTTTTGGTGGATTGATATTGCGTCCGGGAGATGAAATTGTTATTTCCACGCTGGAGCACCATGCCAATATTGTACCGTGGCAGGTAGTGTGCGAGAAAACCGGGGCGCAATTACGGGTGATTTCCCTGATGGATGATGGCAGTTTAGATTTGCAGGAATATGCTGCTTTGTTGACCGGACGGACCCGTTTAGTGGCCCTGTCACATATTTCGCATGTTTTGGGAACTGTTAATCCAGTTAAAAAAATGATTGCGATGGCGCATCAATGCCAAATCCCGGTACTTGTGGACGGCGCGCAGGCGGCGGCGCATCTGCCGGTGGACGTTTTGGATCTGGATTGTGATTTCTACGCTTTTTCCGGCCATAAACTCTATGGTCCTACCGGTATCGGCGTTTTATACGGCAAATCATCCTGGCTGGAAAAAATGCCGCCCTACCAAACCGGCGGAGGCATGATCCGGCGGGTCAGTTTTAAGAAAACCGAATATGCGGAATTACCCGCAAAATTTGAAGCGGGCACTCCGCATATCGCTGGAGCGGTCGGATTAGCCGCGGCGATAAAATTTATCGAACAAACTGGTTTTGCAGAAATTATTAAACATGAACAGGCGTTAACAGCGCACGCATTGCAGAAATTGCGGGAAATTCAGGGTCTGAGAATATTAAACGCGCCGGCGAACCAGGCAGGCGTGATTTCATTCGTGATGTCGCAGGCGCATCCGCACGATATCGCTACTATTTTAAATAGCGATGGCATTGCCGTGCGCGCCGGGCATCATTGCGCAATGCCGTTGATGGAACGCTTGCAGGTTCCGGCGACAGTACGGGTTTCTTTGGGGCTATACAACAATACTCATGATATTGACTGTCTAATAACCTCTTTAAAAAAAGTGATTGAAATATTTAGCGGAGAGTTTTGATGGCGGATTTGCGGGAGCTATACCAGGAACTGATTATCGACCATAGCCGCTCGCCGCGGAATTTTGGAAAATTAGAACCGGCGGACTTCACGCACGAAGGATTTAATCCCTTGTGTGGTGATAAAATTATTATTTATTTGCAAAAAAATGCCGATAAAATCGCATCCATAAAATTTGAAGGCTGCGGCTGCGCGATTTCCATGGCTTCCGCATCCCTGATGACCGAAGCTTTACAGGGCAAAAATCAGGCTGAGATAGAAGCCTTATTTGCGAATTTTCATGCTTTAGTGACCACCGGCGCGCCTTTGAATGAAAGCGCCCAACTAGAAAAGCTCTGCGTATTGGCCGGTGTTTCCGAGTTTCCCATGCGGGTTAAATGCGCGACGTTAGCATGGCATACCGCGTTGGCGGCGTTAAATAATGAGGAGAAAACATGAGCGAAGCTATTTTACACTTTACAGATGAAGCGGTTGAACATATTAAAAAATCTCTCACGCGATTCCCCAATGGCGGGTTTCGCCTGTCGATTAAAAAGACCGGCTGCTCGGGATATAAATACGAACCCGAAATTCGGGCGGAACCCAAAGTCAATGATGTGGAATTTATCACTGAGCAGGGCTTGCGGATTTTTGTCGATCCCGCCTGCGTTAATGTGGTTAAAGGCACAAAGGTAAAATTGACTGCGAAAGGATTGGGACAAAAACTGCTGACATTTGATAATCCGAATGTCATCGGTGAATGCGGCTGCGGTGAAAGTTTTCATCTTCAAGAAGACAGCAATTCTCGCTGAGTACAGCGAGAATTGCTTCCTGTTTTATATCCTGCGCTCGGCGGAGCCGATGCTCGGAATGAAGGGGGAGCGCTTCACGCTGCTCCCCCTTGCGATCCCCCATGGCGCAGAGAATTTTCTACGAAAATTATTTTTTATAAGGGTGATTTAAATGGCTAACGCCGAAATTATTTATTTGTTGCGTGATTGTTATGTGGCAATGGTGCCCTCCGGTGCGAAAATGAAGCTGCATAAAGGCATGGAAGTGAAAATCACCCAACAGTTAGGCAATAATTTTACCGTGGAAGTTTTCGGTAATCTGGCGCGTATTGAGGGCAAAGACGCGGATGCATTGGGTAAGCAAACTGCTGATCCTTTAGCGGCATTACCCGCCGGCAGCAGTATTGACGATCAGTCCATGGCAATGCTGAAAACGGTTTACGATCCGGAAATCCCGGTCAATATCGTTGATTTAGGGCTGGTGTATGATTGCGTGATTGATAAATCAGGCGAGGGCGCCTGGCAGATTACCGTCACCATGACATTGACCGCGCCCGGGTGTGGGATGGGCCCCGCCATCGCCGACGATGCCAAACAAAAACTCGAGCGCATTCCGGGTGTCGTCTCCGCCACGGTGAATATCGTTTTCGACCCACCGTGGAGCCGCGAAAAAATGTCCGACGCCGCCAAACTGGAATTAGGCGTTTTTTAATTGATGCGTCGCACTAATATTTTCTGTTTGAAGTCCCCGTGGCCTTTGAAAAATTAATGGCTTATGTCTTCTCGAAGAAAAATTATCGTCCATCGATTTATGCAGAATATCAATACTTTTTATTAAGTGGCTATAATTTTCAATGATGGGATCGTATTTTGATTTAGAATATTTTTTTGAATTCTGTTTATATTTCTCCTGGTATTTTTCAATTTTATTTTCCAGCGTTTGTCTCATGCCGGCCAGTTCCCGATAGGCTCTTTTCAATTCCCCTAAAGGATAGCTATCAAAGTTTGCATTTTTTAAAATATCTATTTTATCTGCAAATTTACGCTCCCGATCCAGCGCTTTTTCATGACCATGGAGTATTCCAATCGGCATTTTGAACAATTTTGGAGAGTGTCCCTTTTTTTCATCCGGTTTGAGTTCTTTAGGTTGAGCTTGCACTATTGGCGTCGTTATCACGTCTGGTTGATCCTGATTCTTCTTCTGGGAAAGCTTCAACAGCTCCTCTTTCAGTTTGGTGTGTACATCAAGCGCCGAGGGACGATTGGCAGGGTTTGCGTCACAGCACCGTATGATTAAATTGCGTAATTCCTGAGGACAGGTTTGCGGCCAGCCGGTAATATCCCATGGTCGCCGATTATTTTTAATATGATCCATGACTGTATCAGGTTTTTTAAGCAGATCATGATAAGGAAAGTTTCCGCTGACCATTTCATATAACACCATTCCCAAACTAAAAACGTCTGAAGCCTTGCTGTATTGGCTTTGCTTCTCGTCATGCAGGATTTCAGGCGCGTGCCAGGGTATGGTGCCAACTAAAGGCGTGACGACTGTTCCCGATTTAGAGTCTTCTATCGAAATACATAGGCCAAAGTCACAGAGTTGAGCGCGCAGTTCTTCGCCATTGGGCGTATTCCGGTAATATAACAGCACATTCAGACTCTTAAAATCACGATAAAGAATATGGTTGTCGTGTAAAAAAACCACCCCTTCCGCGATATCAGCCGCGAGTCGATAGAGCAATGATTCATTTATATTTTTATTTGAACCCTGCCATTTATGAAGATCGCCCTCCATAAAAGCATCCATTACCAGACAGGGTTTGTTGTCTTGCATGTAAATGGCTTTTAATGGAGAAATTTCTGATCCGATGGTAGCGAGTATTTTCGTTTCAAGGGAAGCATTTTCTGAAACAGCTCCGTTAGGAATTTTGATCGCGACATTTTTGTCTCGATATAATCCCTGGTAGACTATCCCTTCGCTGCCCTTGCCTAATACCTTGAAAGGATCGATTTTTAAGTTAGCAGCCAGGGAGTCGGGATTGTAATCATCAGCGTCTAAAAGATTTGTCACCGATGAAAATATTTTTAATAATCGCTCGTTTTCTGTTTGATTTGAAGGATATAACAGTGGTTGGTATTGGTCCGGTAAAAGCTTTTTGACTTCTTTGTTTTCCCCTTGTTGGGATGGTTGATTTTTAGGGGCGCCTTTTTCGGTTAACTTTGCAAGACTGGCAAGCGCTTTGGAATCGAGATCAAATTCTCTTTTTTTGACTTCTTTGTTTTCTTCTTGTTGGAGGGCGTCTTTTTCGGTGGACATTGCAAGACTGGCAAGCGCTTTGGAATCGAGATCAATTTTGTTCTCTGCTTTCATACTTTTTTACCTTTGTATATTAGATGCTAGAAATTAATTATATTATATACTTTAAACATTAAGATTTGCTTAAATTTTAACTGTATTGCGAAATTTTATTGAAACTTCGGCGAGATTATTTATGTACGCCAGGCGTCAAAGCAGGAGGCCCTAAAGCGCAGGGCTGTCGCGATAATCCGGTTATGATCGAAGGCAAGGGCGGTTACGGCTATTTTTTGCATAGATAATTTATGTTATAATCCCCAGATGGAGTTATCAAGAATAAAAGCAATTATTACCGAACAGTTTCGCTGGCAACAGGGAGTCGTCGCCGTGTTATTATATGGTTCTTATGCAAAGGGAAAAGCCCGATTGAATGATAAAATGGATCTGGCGGTATTGTATGAATTCGAGGATATTTCTCTACCCTTAAAATTGGCAAAAATGCAGATTGTATTGAATGACTTGCTGCAATATTCCGTCAATTTGGTTTGTTTAAATGAAACTGACCCAATGAAAAGCATCAAAATTTATAAATTTCATGAGCCACTGTTGGTCAATAATGCCGAAAAATTAACGAAGTATTTTGTTCGAATGTTTAGCGAATATGCTGATTTACAGTTCTTTATTCAGAAATTAAAAAAAGATATAAGAGTCAAATTTCAACCAGGAAATTAAATATGCAGATTCCTCGAATTGGTTTTGTCAGTCTGGGCTGTCCGAAAGCGCTGGTGGATTCGGAGCGGATTATTACGCAATTGCGCGCGCAGGGTTATGAAATGTCGCCGACTTATTCCAAAGCGGATTTGGTGATTGTGAATACCTGCGGGTTTATTGAATCCGCGGTGGAAGAATCCTTAGCGACAATTCAGGAAGCTTTGGCCGAAAATGGTAAGGTCATTGTGACCGGTTGTCTGGGCGTTAAAGCGGACATGATTCGTGAACGTTGCCCGGGCGTATTGCATATCAGTGGGCCGCAATCGTATGAATCCGTGGTGAAGGCTGTGCATCAACAATTGCCGCCGCCGGCGCAGGATCCTTTTATCAGCCTGGTTCCGCCGCAAGGGATTAAACTGACTCCGCGCCATTATGCTTATCTGAAAATTTCCGAAGGCTGTAATCATCGCTGCACTTTTTGCATTATTCCTTCCATGCGTGGAAAACTGGTTAGCCGGCCTTTGGGAGAAGTCGTGACCGAAGCGAAAAAACTCGCGCTCGCGGGGGTAAAAGAATTGCTGGTCATTTCCCAGGACACCAGCGCTTATGGCGTCGATTTGAAATACGCCGATGACACCCGTTTTATTAAACTCTGTGAGGCGTTAGGCGAATTGGGTATCTGGGTGCGGTTACATTATGTTTATCCGTATCCACATGTCGACGACGTGATTCCTTTGATGGCGGCAGGAAAAATTCTTCCCTATCTGGATATTCCTTTTCAGCATGCCAGCGCACGCATTTTGCGCTTAATGAAACGTCCTGCCAGCGCGGAAAATATCTTGCAGCGCCTGCAAAACTGGCGCGAAATATGTCCGGATATCACTATTCGCAGTACTTTTATCGTCGGCTTCCCGGGCGAGACCGAAGCGGATTTCCAGGAATTGCTGGATTTTTTGAAGGCCGCGCGACTGGATCGGGTGGGCTGTTTTAAGTATTCTCCAGTACCCGGGGCGGATGCCAACGATTTACCGGACCCTGTGCCTGAAACGGTGCAGCAGGAACGTTACGAGCGGTTTATGGCCTGTCAGGCTGAGATCAGCCGCGGCAAGCTCCAGGAAAAAATTGGCTGCCGAATGACGGTATTAATCGACAAGGTGGATGAAGAAGGGGCTATCGCCCGCAGTATGGCGGACGCTCCGGAGATTGACGGGGTAGTTTATATTGAAGACGGACAAAAGCTCACCGTGGGTGATTTCGCCACGGTGAGTGTTATCGACACGAATGAATATGATTTGTACGCTGAGTTAGCGTCCTGATTCATATTCGATTATTTGGGTTATTCAGGTTATTTGGATTTGGCGGTGGCGGTGGTGGAACATGAGTGCCGGTGCTGGTGCATCTTCCGCATCCACAACCGCGACAGCTGCAGGCGACAAAGATCAGAATAATCGCCGCGATGCCTACCAGAACATAGATAATTCTCTCCACAATCGGCCATGCGCCAAATAGAAAAGTTACCAAATTAAAACCAAAAATCCCAATTAATCCCCAGTTAATGCCTCCTATAATCACTAAAATCAGGCAAATCCATCCAAGGACGCCGCATTTTTTATGCCACATATAAACCTCCTCCCCATTAATCTGGTTCTATTATAAGTTTAGGTCATAAAATGCATAAATTCCATCATATTGTGGCTACCTAAAGTAAAGGGCTACCGAAACTATTCGTTTTGAGAAGTATAAAATTGCTGGCCGATCTGGATGCGTTTCCGGCCATTTTTCAGGCGCCAGCGGTTGGTATCGCGAAGCGAGTAGACGCAACCGCAATATTCCTGCTGATAAAATTGCTCGCGTTTGGAAATTTCGATCATCCGTTGTGATCCGCCTTCTTTGCGCCAGTTGAAAGTCCAGTAGATCATGTCCGGATAGGGCGCCGCGGCGCGAATTCCGCAATCATTAATTTGGTCCATGTTTTTCCAGCGGGAAATTCCCAGTGAGCTGCTGATAATTTTAAAACCGTGTTCATGTGCGTATAACGCGGTGCGTTGAAAGCGCATGTCAAAACACATTGTGCAGCGTACGCCGCGCTCGGGTTCATTTTCCATGCCTCGCGCCCGCCCGAACCATTCGTCTGGGTCGTAATCGGCATCGATAAATGGCACGTTATGTTTTTCAGCGAAGCGGATATTTTCATTTTTGCGGAGTAAATATTCTTCGATGGGGTGAATATTGGGGTTGTAAAAGAAAATAGTATAGTCAATTTTCGCCGCCGACAGCCGTTCCATGACTTCTCCCGAGCACGGCGCGCAACAGGAATGCAATAATAATTTTTCTCCCGGAATCGGCAATTCTAACGTTGATAGCTGCGGCATAGAGTCATTCCACCTGAGTTTTAAGGTTAATATTATAGTAGTACTTTTCCTGCGGCCAGACAATTGACCCTTCTACAGCAATTCCCGCTGAGTATAAAGTGAATTTAAGTGAATGAAATATTGGAGCAATTTTTCATAAAGAAAAATAATTTTCGCAGAAAATTCTCTGCGCCATGGGGGATCGCAAGGGGGAGCTAAGCTCCGCGCTTCCCCTTCATTCCGAGCATTGGCTCCGCCGAGCGCAGGATAAAAACAGGAAGCAATTTTCGCTGTACTCAGCGGGAATTGCTGACCCTTTTATTACCATTAAGGATGGGATAAGCTTTCAGAATGAAGTCGATGTTACGCTCCCTGTCAAGCGCCCGGATGCTGGTCATTTTAGTACTGGGATTTTCCTCGGGTCTCCCGCTTTTATTAATTGGATCCACCCTCAAAGCCTGGTTGCACGATGAAGGGGTGGATTTGACCACCATCGGCCTGTTTGCATTTGTGGGCTTACCCTATACCCTGAAGTTTGTTTGGGCGCCTGTGATGGACCGTTTTGTTCCGCCGTTTTTAGACCGCCGGTGTAGCTGGATGATAATATGGCAAATCTGTCTATTATTCAGCATCGCTCTGATGGCGTGGATGCACCCTTCCTCTCATAAGTGGTTGTTAGCCGGACTGTGTGTGTTAATTGCTTTTTTTAGCGCCAGTCAGGATATCGTTATCAATGCCTATACCCGTGAAGTGCTCAGCGATGCGGAACTGGGTTTTGGTTTTTCATTGGGAATTGCCGGTTATCGCGTCGGTATGCTGGTGGCCAGCGCGGGGGCGTTGCCACTGGCGGATATTTTAGGCTGGCATCTCACTTATTTAATTATGGCGGTGGGTATGGTGATCGGAATGATTGCAGCCCTTTTGGCGCCGTCAGTCAAAAATGTTTTATCACCTTTGACATTGCATGAAGCGGTTATAGAACCCTTCCGGCAATTTTTTAGCCGTGGCGGCGCCTGGACAATTCTGTTGTTCATTTTACTCTATAAAGTCGGGGACCAAATGGCAACCGACATCGTCAATCCTTTTTATTTAGAGCTGGGTTTTACCAAAACCGAGATTGGACTGGTGGCAAAAATATTTGGATTTAGCGCCATGATCGGCGGCGGTTTGTTGGGCGGCTTGCTACTTTTCAAAACTGGAATTTACAGATCCTTATGGATTTTTGGTATCTTCCAGGCAATTTCCACCCTGGCTTTTGCTGTGTTGGCGCATGCTGGTTTTAATCTGGGGTTACTGGCGGGTGTGGTCACTTTGGAAAATTTAGCCAGCGGGATGGCCGGAGCCTCATATGCCGCCTACATCGCAAGTCTGTGTGACAAGCGTTATACCGCGACCCAGTATGCATTATTTTCCAGTTTAATAGGTATTTCCCGCGTCTTCCTCGTTTCCGGTACCGGGTACATGGTCGAACATCTCGGGTGGGGCACTTTTTTTATAGTTTGCGCCCTGCTGGCCATTCCAGGATTAGCCTTATTGCTGCGTTTGCGGCAAAAACAATGGATTTCACCTGGAGAGGAAGCTAAGTTCCCAGAGTGCGGGTAAGGTCTTTAGCCACCGAGCTTTCCAATTTATGCGCGAGTATAGAGCGAAGTTCATTAAAATCCTGTGTCTGATATTGGGAAATGGGTTTACAAAGGCTGGTATCCTGCAAATGCCCATGAGCGCTTCCCGTGATCCAGGTCAAAATTTTCAGAGTATGGGCGTCGATGACATAAATTTTATAAAGATAAAGATGCGGCTCTATGCTGGCCTGACGATACAAATCCCGTTTAGAAATCTCGCACTTAACATCAAACGCCAGCGGCTGGCTACCGCTTTGAGTGAGTAAAATAATCGTGTTCACATTCCGATGATTAACTACCTGGGATAAGAATTGCCGGGCTTCCTCTGACAGCCGGCTTTCGAATTGGTCGTGCGACCATTGGATATCTGTAGTATTCAACACGTTAGAATTGTTGATGACGGCGGATTCAAGATGACCATAACCATTATCGCGGAGCGTAGCCGCCATGGTTCTGCTTAATAAAATGTTAACAGCCTCTGCCGGAAGAGACGTTGTACCGAGTTCGTTATAGATAAAAATGTTTTCACCGATGATATCGATACGAATGTCACGTAAAACAGATAACACCAGAATATGTTGATCCTGGGAAAGCGGTTTCGTCAGTTTTGGACCAAAAGTGCCCGCTGTAGACAGCACCGTAGTGGTGGTTTTAGGTGCTGCGCATCCACTTAACAAGCAGACAACCAGCATAGCTAATAATAATGCTAAATATCTCAAAAACATTACTGCATTATGCTATAATAAATTCATTATGTCGAATCTCTGGATGCAAGAACATTTATCAGACTATTACGTAAAACAGGCTAAACGGGATGGTTATCCCTCCCGTTCTGCCTATAAGCTTTTAGAGCTGCAGGAAAGGGACAAATTAATCATTCCGGGTATGCGTATCGTTGACCTCGGCGCCGCGCCGGGGGGCTGGTCTTTGGTAGCGATGGAATCTTTGTGCGGCAAAGGTCAGCTGGTGGCGTTGGATTGCTTACCCATGACCCCGCCGGCCGGGGTGCATTTTATTCAGGGCGATTTTACGGAAGCGTCTGTTCTGGCCGAATTAATGGCGCATCTGGGCAACTGTCCGGTGGATCTGGTGTTATCCGATATGGCGCCCAATATCAGCGGATTAAAAAGTGTCGATCAGCCAAAAAGTATGTATTTGGCCGAACTGGCCGCTGAATTTGCGCAACAGGTATTACGGGGTGGGGGAAAGCTGCTGCTTAAGCTGTTTCAGGGAGGCGGAGTCGATGAGTTTATCGCCGGGCTGCGAAAACAATATCACCAGGTCAAGATTCGCAAACCCAAAGCGTCACGTTCCCGTTCACCGGAAATCTATGTACTAGCCCAGGGTTTTCGGGGATAATGAAACGAAATTTTATTTGAGGTTTTTAACTTGAACAATATGCTCAAAAATCTGCTCTTATGGTTAGTCATTGCGATCGTGCTGATTACCGTTTTCAGTAATTTCAGCCCGCAGCGGGGAGACGTTCAACAATATAGCTATTCCCAGTTCCTTTCAGCTGTCGATAAGGGCGAGGTCGATCGTGTGGATATTCAGGATCAAACGATTGAGGGGGTGACTAAAAATAATCAACATTTTACCACTTATTTACCGATTCAGGACCCCTATTTATTAGGCACGTTAATGAAACAGGGAGTGACCATTCGCGGCGTACCGCCTAAACAGCAAAGTCTGTTAATGCATTTCCTGCTCAGTTGGGGTCCGTTCCTGTTATTGATCGGCGTTTGGATATTTTTTATGCGTCAGATGCAGGGCGGCGGCAGCAAAGGCGGCCCTCTCTCTTTCGGGCGAAGTAAGGCGCGGTTATTAGGAGAGGACCAGGTTAAAATCACCTTTGACGATGTCGCAGGTGTTGAAGAGGCGAAAGATGAAGTTTCTGAATTAGTTGAATTTCTCCGGGACCCTGCCAAATTTCAAAAACTGGGCGGCAAAATGCCTTGCGGTGTACTCCTGATAGGCGCGCCGGGAACCGGTAAAACTTTACTGGCCAAAGCCGTTGCCGGTGAAGCCAAGGTGCCTTTTTTCACCATTTCGGGATCTGATTTCGTAGAAATGTTTGTCGGCGTTGGCGCTTCCCGCGTACGCGACATGTTCGAGCAGGCCAAAAAACGCGCGCCATGCATCATTTTTATTGACGAAATTGACGCCGTCGGCCGCCATCGCGGTGCGGGTTTGGGCGGCGGACACGACGAGCGGGAACAGACGCTCAACCAGTTACTGGTGGAAATGGATGGTTTTGAAGGTAAAGAAGGCATTATCGTGATGGCGGCCACCAACCGCCCCGACGTGCTGGACCCCGCATTATTGCGGCCAGGCCGTTTCGACCGGCAGGTAGTCGTTCCCTTACCCGATATTAAAGGCCGGGAAGCTATCCTGAAAGTGCACATGAAAAAACTGCCTCTGGATAAAGACGTGAAACCCGCTATTTTCGCTCGGGGCACTCCTGGTTTTTCCGGTGCGGACCTGGCGAATCTGGTCAATGAAGCAGCGTTATTCGCCGCACGCGCCAATCGCCGTCTGGTGACTATTGCTGATTTCGAAAAAGCCAAGGATAAAATTATGATGGGCGCTGAAAGGCGTTCCATGGTCATGAACGAGCAGGAAAAACGTTTAACGGCCTATCATGAAGCCGGACATGCGATTGTGGGTCTTTCGGTTCCTGACCACGACCCCGTGTACAAAGTCAGTATTATCCCACGTGGCCGTGCTTTGGGGGTCACCATGTTTTTACCGGAGGAAGACCGTTACAGCTACAGTAAACGGCGGCTGGAAAGTCAAATGGCGGGTCTATTTGGCGGACGAATTGCCGAAGAGCTCATATTCGGTTTTGAACACGTCACCACCGGCGCTTCCAACGATATCGAACGGGCCACCGAAATTGCCCGCAATATGGTCACCAAATGGGGATTATCCGAGAAGCTGGGCCCTCTCACATACGGTGAAGAGCAGGGCGAAGTTTTCCTGGGCCGCACAATGACCCAGCGTAAAGAAGTTTCGGAAAGTATTAACAGTCAAATTGATAGCGAAATTCGACGCATTGTCGATAAAGCATATCAGGTTGCGCAAGGAATACTCGGGAATCGAGTGGAGATTTTGCATCTGATGGCTGAGGCTTTGATCAAATATGAAACCATCGATGAAAAACAGATTCGGGAAATTATGTCCGGCAAAACTCCGTCACCGCCAGCGGACTGGACCAGTGACGACGCAGCCGCCGCGGCGAGAAGAACCGCTGCGCAGAAGGAGAGTACCGAGAAAGCCGATAAAACAATGCCCGCGGACTTTCAGTCTAACGAGTAACGCAGATTGGCTTTGCCGATGCGCAGGATAAGAACAATAAAGCCACGGATGCTGTACTCAGCGGGAGTGGCTGGAGGAAAGATGTCAACTTTTTCTCTGCGTTTAGCGGATGACCGTAAAATTTCCTTGTTGAAGCCGAGTGTGATGGGCGTAATTAATATGTCCCCGGATTCTTTTTATCGTCCCTATTCTGCTCATGACGAAATTTTTAAAATTGTTGAGGAAATGGTGGAATGTGGAGTGGATATCATTGATATCGGCGGCGAAGCCACCAATCTGACGGTTGATCTGGAAAATTCTCCCGGCGCGCAGGAACAAATGGACCGCGTCGCGCCGCTGATTGAATTCGTCGCGCAATTTCCGGTATTAATCTCCATCGACACCAGCCTGCCGGAGGTGATGCGGGAAGCGGTCGCTCGCGGTGCGGACATCATCAATGATCAACGCGGCCTGCAGGCGCCGGGAGCGCTGGCGATGGCGGTGGAATTAGGAGTTCCGGTAGCGCTGATGCATTTTTTTGCATCTGTACGCCACCCGGGAGAGGGATCTTTGCCAGAATTACTGGCGAGGATTAAGGCTGATTTATGGACGACGGTCACCCGTTGCCAAACTGCCGGCATGAGCGCCGAGCGCATCATTATCGACCCTGGTTTTGGCCAGGGTCACTACTGCAAAAATGCTCAGGAAAATTATTTTCTGTTGGCGCATTTATCGGAATTAGCGGCTTGGGGCTTTCCGGTTTTGACAGGCTGGTCGCGTAAATCGATGATTGGAGAAACGCTGGGCAACGTTCCCCCGGAGGAGCGTTTGTATGGTAGTATTGCTGCTGCGGTGCTGGCAGCGATGCAGGGCGCCTCTATTATTCGCGTTCACGATGTGCCGGAGACTATCGACGCGATTAAAGTATTTCGCGCCATGCGCGACGAGAGAATTCGATGACCAATAAAAAATATTTTGGCACTGACGGCATTCGTGGCCAGGTGGGCAGCGAGTTGATTCATCCGGCGTTTATGCTCAAACTGGGCTGGGCGGCGGGAAAAGTTTTCAGCAGCCATAATTCAGTGGCGAAAGTTCTTATTGGCAAGGACACGCGAATTTCCGGCTACGTCCTGGAATCTGCGTTACAGTCCGGTCTGTCCGCCGCGGGAGCGCACGTGCAACTATTGGGGCCGATGCCCACACCGGCGGTGGCTTACCTGACCCAATCCTTGCGTGCTACCGCGGGTATTGTCATCAGCGCCTCGCACAACAGTTACCAGGACAATGGCGTCAAGTTTTTTGACCGAAACGGCATGAAACTGTCCGACGAATATGAATTTGAAATTGAAGAGCAATTATCCAGACCTATGGAAATGATTGACACTCATCAATTAGGTAAATTGACCAGAATTCACGACGCGGCCGGCCGCTATATTACTTTTTGCAAAAGTATTTTCCCCGCCGCGCTGACACTCAATGGATTGCGGATTGTCGTCGATTGCGCTCATGGCGCCGCTTACCACATTGGCCCACTGGTTTTTGGTGAATTAGGCGCGGATGTGATTACCCTTGGCGACAAACCCAATGGCATCAACATAAATCGTAGTTGTGGCGCAACCGATGTGCGGTCCCTGCAGCAGGCGGTTTTGCAACATCGCGCGGTGGTGGGCATTGCACTGGATGGCGATGGTGACCGATTAATTATGGTTGATCACGAAGGCGAACGGGTCGATGGCGATGAGTTGCTGGGAATTCTCGCCTGCCACAACGGTGTTAAATACGAAGGTATCGTCGGCACTGTGATGAGTAATTTAGGTTTGGAGCAGGCGATTCTGCACCGTGGTATGCAATTTATACGCACTGCGGTGGGGGATCGGTATGTTTTAGAAGGGTTGCAATGCCGAAAATGGTTATTGGGCGGAGAATCTTCGGGCCATATTGTGAATCTGGCGCACGCTACCACCGGTGATGGTGTCATCAGCGCGCTGCAAATATTAGCAATCATGCAGCGGAGTGATAAAAGCCTGGTGGACTTAAAGAAAGTAGTGGTCAAGCGTCCGCAGGTCCTGATTAATGTCCCGCTACAGAAACCCCGCGGCATCGATTTAAGCCCGGATACTGAAATTATCAGGGCGGCTTTGCAGATGGAAAAAGAATTTGCCGGCGACGGCCGGATATTATTGCGTGCCTCAGGAACGGAGCCTGTGATTCGTATCATGGTGGAAGGTAATGACGCCGCTAGAGTTGAGCGAACGGCGCAATTTTTAGCGGAAATGGTAATGGCTATATCCCGGGAATAGGTATGCGTCTAATTTTTTTAGGGACAGCGGCGGCTTTAGTTACCGATCCGGAAAATTATCAATCCAATATGTTGTTGCGATCGCCATCAGGAGAATCATTATTGATTGACTGCGGAGGCGACGCCCGCCGTTCTCTGCACGCCCAGGGGTTTGATCATCAGGATATTGACAGCGTTTATCTGAGCCATTTGCACGCTGATCATGCCGGCGGTCTGGAATGGCTGGCATTTGCCCGTAAATTTGCACCGAACCCTTTGTCAAAACCGCATTTTTATCTTCCGGAGTATTTAGTGAAGCCGCTTTGGGAAAACACCCTGTCAGGCGGGCTGACCTCATTAACGAACGAGCCCGCTTCTTTATCTGCCTATTTTCAGGTGCATCCGGTATCTGAGGGGGGTGGTTTCGATTGGCAAGATATTCATTTTCAGGTTATTAAAAATCCGCATATTGATTCTGAATTTGCCCACATGCCGAGTTACGGGTTACTGTTTCGGGTGAATGAGCAGACGATTTTTCTGACCACGGATATGAGGTTTCAGCCAGACCACGCATTGCCTTATTATCAGTCCGCGCAACTGATTTTTCAGGATTGCGAAACCAGCAAAAATCCTTCCGGCGTACACGCGCATTACCAGGAGTTAAAAACCCTGGACCCCGCCATAAAAGCCAAAATGTGGCTTTATCATTACAATGGCGCCCCCAGCCAAACAGAGGCTCGGGCGGATGGTTTTTGTGGTTTTGTCCGGCCCGGGCAGCAGTTTAACTTATAGACTGCGGCATTCAGCGCCGTTAATTTTTCAGCAATTCCCGCTGAGTACAGCGAAAATTGCTTCCTGTTTTTATCCTGCGCTCGGCGGAGCCGATGCTCGGAATGAAGGGGGAGAATCGCGATTCTCCCCCTTGCGATCCCCCATCGCGGGGATAATTTTCTACGAAAATTATTTTTTTATTAAGGTGATTTATTTTATTAAATCAAATAGTTAAAACTCACCGGGAATTGCTGTTAATTTTTCTCTGCAAGAGTTCTGATTCTCTCCAAAGATAAGTGTGTATGAGCAGCAATTTCGGAATCCGACATGCCTGCTTTTTTTAATGACCTGGCCACTTTTAAAATACCTTGCTCAATACCTTGCTCAATACCTTGTTCAATACCTTTTTCTTCAGTCATTTCCAGCATCTCACGAAGACTGGCGTCATCGTGTAAACTTTCCCGATATTTCTCGTAAGCTCGCCGTTCTTTTTCATTCAATTTCAATACGTCCAGTTTCTTTCTGGCGCTGCTGAGACCCTGGGCGTTAAAATGTTTCTCGATCTTTCCGTGCTTAAAAAAATAAATCCATTCATCAATCTTGTTTTGTACCTGCTCTTTAAACGCCATCACCTTAATCAAATAATATTCCGGAAAAATCATCTCCGGCGTTTCCGGCTTGAGATCTATTTTGCAATAAAACTCCTTTTCCTGAGGATTTAAACCTAATGTATCCCGATAATGTATACCCTTGAATGTCGTGGTCCCTCGATAAAGATAATCTTTACCGGATCCTAAATCAAAAAATACAATGCTCACAGAAATCACTTTACGTATTTTTCTATAAGATTCACCTTCCCGGATATGTTCGCAAACTACTTTTGAGGTTCCATATAAAATTCGGCTCAGATAATCCCATTGCCGGGACACCTGAACTTCAATGATAATGTGTTCGCCGCCGGTCGTTTTCGCCAGCAAATCAACCCGGTTCGATTTGTCGGATTCGTGATTTTTGTTACTTTCCGATTCAATAATCTGTTCTATTTGAATCGGCGATTTGAGAAGCTCAGATAAAAACCCTTCGAGAATATCAAAATTAGCTTTGTGACGAAGTAAGTATTTAATCGCCCAATCGAAGCGAACAAGCCTTGTCATAACGGCCTCTTTTCATTTTGTATAAAAACATCATTATATCCCAAAGTTCATTCGGTTGTCATGGTCTGAATTGCCAAACTCAATTCACGATTCAGGACTTGACCCCTGGCCCGCCTGGCCCCATTTTGATCTTAATGTATGCGGGTCTGGAGGAAATATCAAAAAAGGAACTAAAAACACCGGAGATTCTGGAGAACACTTTCATTTTGAGCATTTTGTAATAAACGCTATTCCCTTGACTATCTAAGGTTTTATGAGGACAAATTTTACCGGTTGCAGCAATCTGCCTGGCAAAATTGAACTGGTTTTGTGAAACAGCCCAGGTTAACAAATTTTCACCCGCTCTATCCCTGGAATCAGATTTTATAAAACTGAAATTTAAAAAATTATTAATTATTTTTTCATCAGACAATATCATGGGAAGTCCCTTATCAGAAATAATTCGTTTTTCATAAGGGCCCAATTTAAATTCCTGTAATAATTCGTTTATTTCTGGTTTTTTATTTAAATCAGTGACATATTGCTGGACCTCTTTTGATAAAGAGTCAAACTTAAAAAAATATAACAAAAGCTTATCTTCAATTTCTTCAGGTAATGCAATATTTAGGACATCTAATTGAACTTTTTTCAGAATAGGTATGAGTGAAAAGCCTTTTTTAAGGTGAACGTATCCTAGCCAGGTCTCAACCAGCCGGCCAGTACCACGACGGTAAATAGTAAGCTTACCTGTAAGCGACAATACCTGAGCGATTTTTTGATAAAACAATGCGGGATCTTTCTGAATACTTTTTGAATCCATAAGGCCAATTTCCTGGTGCAATTTTTGAATCTTTGGGAGCACTCTATTGAGAGGGCATGAACCATGATCACAAAAGAATCTTTGTCCTGGGCGGAAGTTATCTAATATTATTTCCAATCCGCTTAACTCATCCCCATCATAAAAAAAATCATAAGTATCTTTTTTCAAGATACTATTTTTAAAATGATAATTTTTTTTGTATAAAGGAGTGAGATAAGGAACAACGGTGGCATAACGCCCTGTCAAAGGGGTTCCTCTAATAGGACTTGTTCTTCTTTCCCCAAACGTCTCCAACTCATTCTTTGGTAGAAAACTCTTGCTAACGGCGTCTATGATTTCATCAAATGAAAGAAAATCATCCGATTTTAAAAGCAAAGCGTCAAGTAATGATCTTCTTTGAAAACCAGATTTCATTTCTATTTCTATATTATCACCTTCCAGGTTTGGGGGCGGAGAAAAAGTGATCTTGTTTATGGGATCCTCGATATACTTATAAGCCCGATTTAAACCTTGCAAATGTTCTGGGTTTCTATAAGGCGATAGGATACCCCACCGGAGATATCCTTCCCCCGCCTGCTTCATCATGAATTCTATTTGCTTAATTAGCTCCTCTTGAGTGCTATATTTCTCCCTCACAGCGGTTATAAATCCTAAGCAGAGTTCCTTAACTTCCGGAATGCTTAAAGTGAGGCGATAAGCGCGAGCAACAGAATTTCTGACTGCTTTATTTAAATCAACCAGTTTGATTTCATCTTTAGTTTCCAGATAATTCTGAATGAGGTCATCAAAATAGTAAGCAGGCGAACATTTCAGATAATTTAAAATAGTCACATTACCCAAACTTCTGGCGCGGGAAGCCAATTTTTCCCACTCGGAACCGGATGGCTTAAATTTTGTTAATAAATACTCGAAAACTTCCTCGGCGTGGTATTCTACAGCCGTCATCAAGTGGGAAAATTGAACAGAATAGACATTTTTTGCAAGTAAAAGGTGCACTATATTGAGAGCGTTATATTTTACGGCATAAGAAAAAAAGTCAATAGAATCTTCACGTGTCCATAATACATATGGATTTACCGATAATATATAGTTTGCTGTGGCTTTTTCTTCAAAAAGGAAATTTAAAATTTCAAATTCATCATCTTCTGCTAATGTGCAGAAAAGCCATTCGAAATCTTTAAATAAGGATTCAAATTTTTTTAAGGTTAAATTGTGTTGCCGAGCTTGTAAGTCTGTTATTTCCTTAAGCCAGTTTTCTATACACCTTTGAAATACACTTATTTTTCCGCAAAAAATTATCGACTTGATACTTTGCGCAAATACGGGAAAATGCCGGGTGATTTCTTGAGGTAGAGAATACAAGGATGCGAAATCTTCTAAATACCGGTCAATTATTTCAGAAATCTCATCTGTCAATATTCGCTGGTTACTGTTAACGTCATCAAGAGACAAATCTTTACTCATCTTTCTAACTCTTACTTGAATTTTTAGTTTATAATATCCATCAAATATATAATAAAAAGTTATTTAAGTCAATTTCAGCAATTCCCGCTGGGTACAGCGGCAATTGCTTCCTATTTATATCCTGCGCTCGGCGGAGCCGATGCTCGGAATGAAGAGGGAGCGCTTCGCGCGCTCCCCCTTGCGAACCCCCATGGCGCAATGAATTTTCTACGAAAATTATTTTTCTTCATGAAAAATTAATAATATATTTCATCTACTTAAACCAGTTTTATTCCCAGCGGGAATTGCTGAGTCAATTTAACCTACTGGGTAGACCGCCCATTGCCGTTGAGAATCGTTGTGACTCAACCGATTTATTGCTGTCCATTAAAATGCCCGCCGCATATTCATGCAGGACGCTGGCTATAAAGGTTTGGTAAGGTAATCCCTTGTACGCGGCTTTTTGTTTCGGACGAGCGAGGTCATTGCTGGAAATACGAATATTAACCCGCGCATCTTTGCGAAAATAATTGGCTGCGGCTTTCTGCGCAGAGGCTATTTTTTCTTTTAAGTGACTAACACTTTTTAGTTTGCCGCTATGGATAGCCTGATCAATCGCGTCGCTGATCTCCTGTTCTTCCTGATCCAGATTAACATCCAAAATATCATTTTTTTTCTTTTTCATTGCCATCACCTTTTAGGTAAAGTTTGGTTAATTTTCGGTGAGGAAAAATAGTTTTTAAAAAAATAGTATTTTTATCTTTCCTCATTATAATTTTGGCGGATTTTGGTTTTTGTTGCGCCGGGAAAGATAAGCGATGAATACCAAAATGATCAATACGGGAGTAATCAACGGAAATAAAAATGGAAATAACACAATGGCGAGAATTGCCCATCCCAAAGCAAAAAGGCTGAGTAAAATAGTGAGGATGCCCGGAAGGATAAAAAACAGTAAAGCGCCTATGGCGAAAAGAGTGATCGTAGCGACCACGATTCCCCACGCTACACCCGTCATAATAATGGCGATACCCAATAACGGCAACAGAATCTGCGACCCTATCACGCAAATTAAAATTAAAATAATAGCAAGAACCAGTAATTTTTTAGTGTGATTTTGAGTCATGAAAAAGATCTCCAAGTCTTATTAGAAAGTATAACACATACCCGTTAGAGGCGACAGATATTTCTACAGCAATTCCCGCTGGGAATAAAACGGATTTAAGTATATGAAATATATGATTAATTTTTCATAAAGAAAAATAATTTTCGCAGAAAATTCTCTGCCCGATGGGGGATCAGAAGGGGGAGAGAGCGGAGCGTCTTCCCCTTCATTCCGAGCATCGGCTCCGCCGAGCGCAGGATATAAATAGGAAGCAATTGCCGCTGTACTCAGCGGGAATTGCTGATATTTCTAAAGAAAAGATAGCAGATAAAACTCAACGCGCTAATCCAGAATGAAGCGGGCCAGTTGGTCAGATAAGTGAGGAGGATGCCAAGCCAGACAATCGCCAAACCCAAAACTACCGATAAAACTAAACCTGCGTTTACTGTGCGCGTGCAGCAGTTGGCGCTGGCGGCGGGGCCGATTAATAAAGTAAAAACTAATAAAATGCCGACGACCTGGCTCGCTTCGGTGATGGCAATGGCCACCAAAACTAAAAATAACATGGAGATTGCCGATAAAGAAACGCCTTTGGCCTCTGCCAGTTCCGGTTCCAGAGTGCTGAATAAGAGTGGACGAGCTATGACACATAATCCTGCCAGACTGACAAGCGAGTAAATCAGCATGGAAGTTAATAATGCCGGCGAAACGCCCAGCAAATCGCCGAATAAGATCGTCATCGCCCGTCCGGCAAAATTACTGTAAAAATACAGAAATAAAATTCCCAATCCCAGAGCGAAGGTGAGGGTAATCCCAATAGCGACATCACTTTTAGAAGCTCTGTTTCCAAGAAAGCCCATACCGATGGCTGCCAGCACAGTCATGCCTAATTGACCCGTGGTGACGCTTAATCCCAGTAATCCCGCACCGGCTGCGCCGGCAAAGCCGATATGGCTTAGAGCATGGGCTGCAAAATTTTGTGCGCGCAGCACAACAAAATAGCCAATAATAGCCGATACAATCGCCGCCATGGTACCCGCAGCGAAGGCATAGCGCATAAAATTATAAGCAAATAATTCGCTAACAAAATGGATGATCGTGAGCATGAATATTGCTTCCTGATTTTTCATGGATGACAAACAGGTGTTCGCCCAGATGAACCACTTTAATTGGCGCACTGTAGAGCCAGCTCAGCGTTTCACTATTGACGACTTCGTCCACCGTGCCGATGGCCGCTTTGCCGTGAGTGAGGTAAATGACTTTTTTCATCACCCCCAATAAGGGGTTCATATCGTGCGCCGTGAGTAGCACGGTAATACCCAATTGTTGCTGAATAGATTGGATAAGCTGCACCATTTTATCCTGTTGCGCGGGGTCAAGACTGCTTAATGGTTCATCCAGCAATAAAATCCTGGGTTCTCCAATCAGCGCTTGCGCTAACGCCAGACGTTGTCTTTCTCCACCGGAGAGTTGTAAATAAGGACGATCAGCGAAATCCTGAGTCCGGGTTAGCTGAATGACATTTTCAATTTCAGATTTTTGTACCTGGCTGCTTATCGGTAAACCCCATCGAAATCCATTGGACACAGCGGATAAATAGGCCCGGCCGCTGAGTTTATTAGTGGCCGCGAATTGACGAAATTGGCTGAGATAACCTATCTGGGGATTACCGCGCCGGCAAAGAGCATCAAAAATACGAATATGGCCGGAGAGAGGTTTAATTAATCCCAAAAGAGCTCGTAACAATGTGCTTTTGCCGGCGCCATTGGGTCCAAAAATGCCGATGAATTCTCCCGGCTCGACACTGGCAGAAAAATTCTCGATAACCGATGTGACGCCATAGCCCAGCGTTAAGTGGTCGATACTAATCGCGTTCATGAGTTTTTTAAGGCCTTTTCCAAAGCATCTAATTGGCTGTTCATCCAGCTAAAATAATCCTGATTCCCCGGTTCGGTTTCACTAACGCCCACGACTGGAATCCCGGCTTTTTTAGCAATTTTTTGCATTCGGTCGGTTGCCGGATTAGTGACCTGGTTATTAAAGATGAGTGCTTTAACCTGATGTTGATTGAGTTTATTTTCAAAATCTTTGATATGGCCGACGGCAGGTTCGGTGTCATTCATGATGCTCAGTTGAAAGCCCTGGCCCTGCATCACCAATCCCAGAGCTTCCGCCATATCGTTAAAAACCGGTTCCGTGGCGATAATGGCAGTACCCTGATACTTTTTTTTCAGTTCCTGAATTTTTTTCTCCAGTAGCTGATAATTTTTTGTAAAAACGGATAGCTGTTCCTGAAAATAGGGTTGATGTGCTGAGTCCAGTTGCCCGAGTTGCGCGGCTAAACTATCAGCGACGGCCAGCATGGTTTTAGGATCGTACCAGATGTGTGGATTTTCGCCCATTTTTTTTCCGGTCAGAATGGCGGCAATAATAATATGATTATTTTTTGATTGGGCGGATGCAATTAAATTGTTAATCCACGAATCATATCCCAGGCCGTTGTAGATAATAATATCGGCGTCGGCAATGGCTTTGGCGGTTGCAGGATTGCTGCTAAACAGATGGGGGTCCTGTTGGGGATTATTGAGAATGCTGGTAACCTGTACATAATTCCCGCCGATCTGTTCACCGATGCGGCCATAAAAATTTTCCGCGGCGACAATATGCACCGGCGCCGCGTGGGCTGTGATCGCACAAAACCAAATTGCGGCTCCCCCCAGTAATTTTCTGAACATGACCTTCCTCTTGACTCTAAAAATGGAGATTATATGTTATAATATTAGTATTTACACCTCGTGAATGGCATTAAGAGAGGAGCAGCAATTCCCGCTGAGTACAGCGAAAATTGCTTCCTGTTTTTATCCTGCGCTCGGCGGAGCCGATGCTCGGAATGAAGGGGGAGAATCGCGATTCTCCCCCTTGCGATCCCCCATCGCGGGGATAATTTTCTATGAAAATTATTTTTTTATAAGGGTGATTTAATTTGTTAAATCAAATAGTTAAAATTCACCAGGAATTGCTGAGAGAGGAGCTTTCAATCATGATCAAATCAGTCAAAACGGCGGTTTTTCCCGTTGCGGGACTGGGCACCCGTTTTTTGCCTATCACTAAAACCGGCCCTAAAGAAATGCTGCCTATTGTGGATAAACCTCTGGTGCAATATGTCGTGGAAGAGGCGCTGGCCGCCGGTATTGAGCAGTTGATTTTTGTCACCAATAACAGCAAATATGCCATCGAAGATTATTTCGACCGCCATCACGAATACGAACGCCGGCTGGAACAGCAGGGTAAACTCGTCGAGCTGGAAATGGTGCGCAATATCGTACCGTCTTATGTCAGCGTGGTTTATATCCGGCAGTCATCTCCTGCCGGGTTAGGCGATGCCGTACTCCGCGCCAAACAGGTGGTGGGCCAGGAGCCGTTTGCAGTGTTATTGGCGGATGACATTATCGATTGTCCGCCGGACGGTTGTTTGCAGAAAATGATTGAAATTTTCGCGCGCACGCAGTCCAGCGTCATTGCTGTAGAGCAGGTGCCACCGCAAAATACGGATCAATACGGCATTATTTCTCTCGGGAATAACGATCGCATTCAGGGAATAGTCGAAAAACCCCAGCCGGCGGTCGCGCCTTCGTGTCTTGGGGTAGTGGGCCGTTATATTTTAACGCCGCGTATTTTTACCTTGCTGGAACAAATTCCCGCGGGAGTGGGCGGAGAAATCCAGTTAACCGACGCCATCGCTGAATTAATAAAAGAGGAAGAGATCACTGCCTGTCTGTTCGAAGGAAAACGCTATGACTGTGGTAGCAAGCTGGGTTTTCTGGAAGCTACCATTGCCTATGCTTTGCAACGTCCCGACTTGGGTCCCGCACTCAGAGAACGACTGGCGGCTTTACTGGGAGTTGATCTGGAACAGGATCCCCTAACGACAAGGAGTTAGTTCATGAAGTTGTATTATTCCAAAGGCGCGTGTTCTCTGGCAGTGCGTATCGTCATTAATGAGATTGGTATTGAGAGTCAGTACGAAGCCGTGGATTTGAAAACCAAAAAAACCGCTCAGGGCGAAGATTATTTAAAAATCAACCCGAAAGGTTATGTCCCGTTTCTAATCGTCGGGAACAATCAGGGACTCAGCGAAAATATAGCGATTCAGCAGTTTCTGGGCGACAGCTATCCCGCCGCCGGATTACTCCCGGCTGTAGGCGATTTTAGCCGCTACCGGGTGGTGGAATGGTTATCATATATAGGGACGGAACTTCACAAAAATTTTGGTCCCTTGTTCAATGCGGATATAGACGCGGAGCTAAAAAACAGTTTGTTTATGCCCATGTTGCAGAAAAAACTCAAATTCGTGAACGCCCATCTGGAAAATAAAAAATTCTTAATGGGAGACCGGTTCACACTGCCGGATGCTTACCTCTTCGTTATGCTGACCTGGGCAGAGCGTATGGTGCAGGGCGGCATCGCCGACTACCCGCACTTAAGCCGGTATTTTGCAGACCTGAAAAATCGCCCATCCATCCAGAAATCCCTGCACCAGGAAGCACAATAATCATAGGATTGCAATTAAAACTAAGACGAAAAAGTAAAAAGGCGTCTGTATTAAATTTCCTAAACATACGTGATCTAATTCGATATAGCGTGGCCGTTAATCGAAAAACAAGACCTGTAGTTTGCGAATTTATTTCTTAATTTGGCAGAGAATAATTTCTTTTGGTTTCCAGGGTCTTGATAGTCATTCCTGTTTCAGGCAGGGGGTTCCTGCCTGATTTTCAATGAGAGATCCCGATAAAATTTGAAAGCTTGGGAGCTTCATGATAGGATGCGGTAGAGAATTTTTGAATTTGAATAGGGGGAAGACGATGAAAGATCAAAAAATAAATTACAATGAGCTGGTAAACGTTTTAAAATTAGCCGCCATTCATATTGCTTCTATAGAGAAACAAGAAAAAATCGTAGAATTACGGAAATTGATTGATGCCAATCCTATAGTTCCTGCCGTCCTCAAACACCATTTCAATCTCTATTACAGAGGAGTGCAGCATCTGTTAAGAAAAATAGATCTCGCCGTCTTGAGCAAAAAAATAAATTCCGTGGAGTTAACACCGGATATCCAAAATTTAAAATTTAATCAGGTAGATATTGCAGCAGTAGAAAAAAACTTTCAAGCCGCCCTGCAGAAACAGAACCAGAAAGTAGTAAGAGTAAAAATAAGAAAAGATAATAAAAGGAATGCTGGTACAGGAAGGACATTTGAGAAAAAAGGCAAAAACCCTACGACTGATTTAGAAATATTAACGACTGTGTTTTTGGCTATAGAAAAAAATAAGCCTGAAGTACTTAAGAACTGGCTGCCGGCACTGACGGAAGAAAAAATAGGTGAGGTGAGATCACCTGAATCAAATAATACCCTCCTGCATAACGCGCTGATTCAGACTGAACAAGAGACATGCATGCATTTGCTAACTCATTTTCCCAAGGATCTGCTCAATTTTCCCAATAATTTGAAGAATACGCCGTTGCATGTAGCTGCCGATAAAGGCTATTTAATGGTGGTTAAATATTTAGTGAATGCTCTTCCCAAAAGCCAACTAAACGAAAAAAATTTTGAAGGAGCCACTCCGATACAAATAGCGGCTTTCATGGGGCATTCTGAGATAGTTCAGGTTATACTTTCAAAGGCGGGAGCCGCGTTACTCGATGAGAGTGATCGTCTAGGTCGAACATTATTGCATATAGCCGCATACTGGGGAAGCACAAAAGTTCTTCAAGTTCTGGCCCCCCAGTTAAATAACACTCAGCTTCTTCAAACAGTCAAAGGCGCCACTTCTTTGTCTTTAGCAGCGCAACAAGGTTTTAGAGAAGCAGTCTTTTTTTTAGCGGATTATTTAAAGAAGAGGGCATTATTGACGGATAAACAATGTATAGATGCTTTTACAAGTGCGGTACAGTCTAACCATGGAGGAGTCTTGGAAGCTATCGTCCCATTTATTAATGATGAAAAATCTAAAAACCTGAAAAGTCTACTATACTGTATTCAAAAAGATTGTGATAAAGAGTTATTTAAACAGTTAGTCAATATCATTCCCTGTTTTTCGCGAATAGAATACGCAAAGGAAAGACTGCATGTATTATGTGTAGCAGCGCAGAAAAATCGATCGAAATTGATAGAGATACTGGTGGATATGCCTCAAATCAGTGAGATCAATGAGAAGTGGGAAGGACGGTTCACACCTTTTCAATTAGCGGTAAGTGCGGGATCATTAGACGTTGTTAAAACTTTGATAAGAAAATTTAGCAACCAACCTGTTCTATTGAAAAAATTATTAAATGAAACCGATATTAATGATAATACCGCTTTACATATCGCTGCATTCCAGACTCATGATGAGCTATTTAAATATTTAATCAATATTTATTATAAACTTAAGTTTAATTTAAATCGCCCCACTCGAACGATGGGCACTCCCCTAAGATATGTAATAGCAGAGAAAAATTTGGAGAGAATTAAAATTTTACTCGAATTCCTTGACGCGAACCAAATCAACGAAATTTATCGATCCACCCCGCCTAAAGATTTTTTCCTGGATCTCTTCCAGAGTTACAGAGATACTGTTAACGAGGACAAGTTTGAGCCTAATAGGTTATCGTGTTTGGACGAGCGCGTGGAGAATTTATCGAAGAGTAAGATCTCCATCCCCACAATCGATTTCCCCGCCCCTCTCCACGAGGCGATTATTCATGGCTATTTAGAAGTTGCAGAAATGATTCTGGAGACAAAAAAAGCCAAAATAGATCTTGTTTTCTGTGGGGCAACGGCTTTACATTTTGCAGTGGCAACTAAAAATGAAGAATTAATACGATTGTTATTGAAATTTAATGCTAATGTGAATATTAAAGAGACACATATCGAATTAAATGCCCTGGAACTGGCTTATTTATACTTTCCGCCGGAGCATGATCTTATTACTCAATTGAAAAAACGGGCTGAAGAGACTAAAATCGCTGATACTGTCATTACGAAGACGCCAAAAGAACTAAAATCTCTTTATGGAGAATCTACATTTAGTTTTGTCGCGCAATGGGATATGTTCTCTAAATCATTTCAAGGCGCAGATCAGGAACAATCCAACTCCATGAGAGTTCCCCAAACTTTGGAAGATAGCCAAAAGGAGAAATCTCATCGTTATCAAACCAATCTTTTTGATGAAAAAAACTTCAGTAGTAGTCAAAGTTTTTATCCCACACCCGCAAAAATTAAAAAAGAGTTAGAACAAAAGCATTATTATAAATCAGACTCCTCGAGGTTTGGCACTGACAAGCCTGTTTACATACATGTGACTGATGATGCGATTCAAACGGCGAAAGTACACGGAGCATGGGAGTATAATGAAATTCAATTGCAGAAAGAAGTTAAATTTACTACCGGGGGAAGTTCGGATCGAATGGGAATTAAAAAATTGTCTGATGGTCGGCATGAGTTAGCCAATAAGGCAGGAAACGGAGTGGGAGATTTCCGTTTATATGCTTCAAAACCACTCGAAGAGAAAGAAATTATAATCCAGGGAAAGAAAATAATGGCTCTGGTATTAACATTCGATAGCTGTGCTAAAAGTCACGGAGAATTACAAAGAAAGAGCGGTTTGCCGAAGTGTGATACCCGAATGAATTGACGGTTGGTAGGTTTGGTATCGGGAAGGTTAGTAAAACCAGTCTCGTGTGGCGCTGTTGATCAGCAATTCCCGCTAAAGGAAAAATCAGCCATATCCGCATGAAATATAGAAATAATTATTTTTCAATATAAATATTTTCGCAGAAAATACCTTACACTATGGGGGATCGTAAGGGGGAGTTGCGCGTAGCGCCCCCCCCGTAATGAAGAGCATCGGCAAAGCCTCGCGCAGGATCAAAAACAGGAAGCGGTTACCGCTGTACTCAGCGGGAGCCGCTGAAAATTTGAAAGCTTGGGAGCTTCATGATAGGATGCGCTAGAGAATTTTTGAATTTGAATAGGGGGAAGACGATGAAAGATCAAAAAATAAATTACAATGAGCTGGTAAACGTTTTAAAATTAGCAGCCATTCATATTGCTTCTATAGAGAAACAAGAAAAAATCGTAGAATTACGTAAATTGATTGATGCCAATCCTATAGTTCCTGCCGTCCTCAAACACCATTTCAATATATCTTACAGAGGAGTGCAGCGTCTGTTAAGAAAAATAGATCTCGCCGTCTTGGGCAAAAAAATAAATTCCGTGGAGTTAACACCGGATATCCAAAATTTAAAATTTAATCAGGTAGATATTGCAGCAGTAGAAAAAAACTTTCAAGCCGCCCTGCAGAAACAGAACCAGCACCAGAAAGTAGTAAGAGTAAAAATAAGAAAAGATGAAAAAAGTAATGCTGGTACAGGAAGGACATTTGAGAAAAAAGTCCAAAACCCTACGACTGATTTAGAAATATTAATGACTGTGTGTTTGGCTATAAAAAAAAATAAGCCTGAAATACTTAAGAAATTGCTGCCGGCACTGACGGAAGAAAAAATAGGTGAGGTGAGATCACCTGAATTAAATAATACCCTCCTGCATAACGCGCTGAGTAACACTGACCAAGAGACATGCATGCATTTGCTAATTTATTTTCCCAAAAATCTGCTCAATTTACCCAATAATGAGAAGTTTACGCCGTTGCATATGGCTGCCGAAAAAGGCTATTTAACGGTGGTTAAATATTTAGTGAATGCTCTTCCCAAAAGCCAACTAAACGAAAAAAACTTTGAAGGAGTCACTCCGATACAAATAGCGGCTTCCCGGGGGCATTCTGAGATAGTTCAGGTTATACTTTCAAAGGCGGGAGCCGAGTTACTCGATGAGATTAGTCATCAAGATTTCACATTGTTGCATATAGCCGCATACTCGGGACATACAAATGTTCTTCAAGTTCTGGCCCCCCAGTTAAATGACACTCAGCTTCTTCATCAAACATCCAAAGGCGGCACTTCTTTGTTTTTAGCAGCGCAACAAGGTTTTAGAGAAGCAGTCCTTTTTTTAGCGAATTATTTAAAGAAGAGGGCATTATTGACGGATGAACTATGTATAGATGCTTTTACAAGGGCGGTAGAGTCTAACCATGGAGGAGTCGTGGAAGCTATCGTCCCATTTATTAATGATGAAAAATCTAAAAACCTGAACTGTCTACTACACTGTATTCATAGAGATTGTGATAAAGAGTTATTTAAGCATTTAGTCAGTATCATCCCCTGTTTTTCGCGAAAAGAATACGCAAAGGAAAGACTGCATGTATTATGTGGAGCAGCGCAGGAAAATCGATCGAAATTGATAGAGATATTGATGGATATGCCTCAAATCAGTGAGATCAATCAGAAGTGGGAAGGAAGCTTCACACCTTTTCAATTAGCGGTAAGAGTGGGATCATTAGACGTTGTTAAAACTTTGATAAGAAAATTTAGCAACCAACCTGTTCTATTGAAAAAATTATTAAATGAAACCGATGAGAATGATAATACCGCTTTACATATCGCTGCATTCCAGACTAATAATGAGCTATTTAAATATTTAATCAATATTTATTATAAACTTAAGCTTAATTTAAATCGGCCCACTCGAATGATGGGCACTCCCCTAAGATATGTAATGGCAGAGCAAAATTTGGAGAGAATTAAAATTTTACTCGAATTCCTTGACGCGAACCAAATCAACGAAATTTATCGATTCACCCCGTCTAAAGATTTCGTGGATAATCTCATTGCGAGTTACAGAGATACTGTTAACGAGGACAAATTTGGGCTTAATAGGATATTGTGTTTGGACGAGTGCGTGGAGGATTTATCGAAGAGAAAGATCTCCTTCCCCACAATCGATTACCCTCCTCCTCTCCACGAGGCGATTATGCGTCACTGTTTAGGAGTTGCAGAAATTATTCTGGAGACAAAAAAAGCCAAAATAGATCTTGCTTACTGTGGGGCAACGGCTTTACACTTTGCAGTGGCAACTAAAAATGAAAAATTAATACGATTATTATTGAAATTTAATGCTAATGTGAATATTAAAGAGCCACATATGGGATTAAATGCCCTGGAACTGGCTTATTTACACTTTCCGCCGGAGCATGATCTTATTACTCAATTGAAAAAACGGGCTGAAGAGACTAAAATCGCTGATACTGTCATTACGAAGACGCCAAAAGAACTAAAAGCTCTTTATGGAGAATCTAAATTTAGTTTTATTGCGCAATGGGATATGTTCTCTAAAACATTTCAAACCGCAGATCAGGAACGATCCAACTCCATGAGAGTTCCCCAAACTTTGGAAGATAGCCAAAAGGAGAAATCTCATCGTTATCAAACCAATCTTTTTGATGAAAAAAACTTCAGTAGTAATCAAAGTTTTTATCCCACACCCGCAAAAATTAAAAAAGAGTTAGAACAAAAGCATTATTATAAATCAGACTCCTCAAGGTTTGGCACTGACAAGCCTGTTTACATACATGTGACTGATGATGCGATTCAAACGGCGAAAGTACACGGAGCATGGGAGTATAATGAAATTCAATTGCAGAAAGAAGTTAAATTTACTACCGGGGGAAGTTCGGATCGAATGGGTATTAAAAAATTGTCTGATGGTCGGCATGAGTTAGCCAATAAGGCAGGAAACGGAGTGGGAGATTTCCGTTTATATGCTTCAAAACCACTCGAAGAGAAGGAAATTATAATCCAGGGAAAGAAAATAATGGCTCTGGTATTAACATTCGATAGCTGTGCTAAAAGTCACGGAGAATTACAAAGAAAGAGCGGTTTGCCGAAGTGTGATACCCGAATGAATTGACGGTTGGTAGGTTTGGTATCGGGAAGGTTGTTAAAACCAGTCTCGTGTGGCGCTGTTGATCAGCATACTATACAAGTTCAGTTTATTGCGCTATAATCCCCGCCCTTGGGTTTACACAGGGTCTGTCAATGACAGCGGATATACTGTGAGGCCGAAGATAAGTATGGGTTCGAATGTTAACTTAAATTGTTGAGGAACAGAATTATGTCATTGACTGCTGTCGATAAAGAAAAAATTATTCAGGAATACCAGGCCGCTCCTGGGGACACCGGTTCTCCAGAAGTGCAGGTCGCCTTATTAACCGCTCGGATTAAGGGGCTTACCGAACATTTTAATACCCATAAACACGATCACCATTCCCGCCGGGGGTTATTGCGTTTAGTCAGTCTGCGCCGGACTTTGCTCGATTATGTCAGACGCAAAGATATTATGCGTTATCGCAAGCTGGTTCAACGGTTAGGTTTACGTGGATAGTGGAATTTTAGTCATTCATGAGGAAAATCATTCAGTGAAAGTAGTAAGAAAAACATTTCAATTTGGTAATCATAAAGTCACTTTAGAAACAGGCCGCATCGCCCGGCAAGCCGATGGCGCAGTATTAATTACTATGGACGAAACGGTTTTATTAGTTACCGCGGTAGGCCAAAAAACTGTGAATAGGAGAGGGATTTTTTTCCTCTGACTGTCAACTATCAAGAAAAAAGCTATGCGGTCGGCAAGGTCCCGGGCGGTTATTTTAAACGCGAAGGCCGGCCTACTGAAAAAGAAACTCTGGTTTCCCGCCTAATCGACCGTCCCCTGCGGCCTTTGTTTCCCGAAGGATTCCATCAATGAAGTGCAGGTTATCGCCACCGTGCTTTCTGTAGATCCCCATGAACAAACTGATATTCCGGCTATTATCGGCGCAGCCGCAGCTCTGGGTTTATCCGGCATGCCGTTTCATGGTCCTGTGGCGGCAGCGCGAGTGGGTTATCGAGAGGGACAATATCTTCTGAATCCCACCTTTAAAGAGCTGGAAAATTCGCAATTGAATTTAGTGGTTGCAGGCACTAAAGAAGCCGTGATGATGGTGGAATCAGAAGCCGACCAGCTTTCCGAAGCAGTCATGCTCGGCGCAGTCATGTACGGCCATGAGCAAATGCAAGTGGCCATTCGGGCGATTGAGGAATTAGTCGCTGGAAGCGGGTATACCCGCTGGAATGGCAACCGCCCCAGAAGTGACCTCGAAACTTAGAACAGCAGTTATCAGTGAATTAGCGTTACCGCTTTGGAAACAGCCTACCGCATTCAGGAAAAAGGCGCCCGTCAAAACCGCTTAGCAGAAATTCGAAAGAATATTATGTCAAAATGTTGTGATCCGGCTAATGCAGACAGCCCTACCACGGGAAAAGTTATGAAACTGGTGGATCGACATTTGGAAGCCAAAATTGTTCGTCAACGCATTTTAAACGGCGAGCGTCGTATTGATGGACGCGATACCATTACCGTCCGACCCATTACGATTGAAACCAGTGTTTTGCCACGCACTCATGGTTCGGCTTTGTTTACCCGCGGAGAAACCCAGGCGCTAGTCATCAGCACCTTGGGTACCGAGCGCGATGCGCAAATGCTGGATGATTTAGAAGGCGATCGTAAAGAAACCTTTATTTTCCATTACAATTTCCCTCCCTTTTGTGTGGGAGAAATTGGGTTAGTCGGCAGCCCCAAACGCCGTGAAATTGGTCATGGCCGTTTGGCGCGTCGCGCATTAGTGGCAGTATTGCCTGATATGAGCGATTTCCCTTATGTATTGCGTGTGGTTTCGGAAATCACTGAATCCAACGGTTCCAGTTCGATGGCCAGTGTTTGCGGCAGCAGTTTAGCGTTAATGGACGCCGGTGTGCCGATTAAAGCGCCGGTTGCGGGAATCGCTATGGGTTTGATTAAAGAAGGCAACAAATACGCTATCTTGACGGATATTCTAGGTGATGAAGATCATCTCGGCGATATGGATTTCAAAGTCGCCGGCACTTTATTGGGCGTTACGGCTTTGCAAATGGATATCAAAATTTTGGGATCAATCGCGAAATTATGGAGCGCGCTTTAGACCAGGCTCGCGAAGGCCGCATGCATATTTTGCAGATTATGAATCAAGGCCATCAGCCAGTCGCGTACGGAGTTATCTGCCTCATGCTCCACGCATTACTACCATGAAAATTCATCCAGATAAAGTACGGGAAGTGATTGGCAAAGGCGGCGCCACTATCCGAAGCCTTACCGAAGAAACGCATACCACCATTGATATTAGCGATGATGGTGTCATTAAAATCGCCGCCATCAACGCTGAAGACAGTGAAGAAGCGCAGCGCCGTATTCAGGAGATTACCGCAGAAGTGGAACTGAACAAAATTTACGACAGGCACCGTGGTTAAAATTGCGGATTTTGGTGCGTTTGTGGAATATCTGCCAGGCCGCCAAGGTTTATTGCATATTTCTCAAATTCGCAACGAACGAGTTAATGATGTGCGGGATTTTCTCAACGAAGGCCAAACTGTTCGGGTGAAAGTGATTGAAATCGATCGCCAGGGCCGTGTCCGTTTAAGCATGAAGGAAATTTCGGCGCAATGACCGAAAGCACGGTCATTTTAATCCATGGTTTAGGCCGCACATCTCAAATCATGGCTAAAATGGCCGATTACCTGAAATCTCAAGGGTATCGGGTTCACAACATCGATTATCCATCCACGCAATACACCATTGAAGAATTAACGGATCAATTGGCTCAACAGATTGCTCAAAGACAGGTGGTGGCACAGCCTTTGCATTTTGTCGCCAATTCAATGGGTGCGCTGATCCTCCATTGCTATATTAAACAATATCGCCCCGAAAATTTGGGCCGCGTCGTGGCGCTGGGTCCGCCTTATCACGGCTCGGTTATCATCGATCATTTGTGTAAATACCGTTGGTATCAAAAACTGCATGGTCCTGCCGCTTTGCAGTTAACCACGGGACCGCAAGGCATTTGTCACCGCTTGGGTCCTGCTACCTATGAATTAGGCGTTATCGCCGGTGACAGGTATTTTATTCTGGACTGGTTTTTTGCCAAATTTTGGCTCGCGCAACCCAATGATGGAAAAGTGGCAGTGGCCAGCACGTATATCGAGGGCTATCGCGATCATATTGTGTTACCGGTCAATCATGTTTTTATGCCCGAATTCCCCAACGTCATCCACCAATCTGCCTGTTTTTTAAGGGATGGTCATTTTTTCCTGAAATATACTCAATTATCAACGTTACCTATATTTTGTATAAAATTGGTTTAAAGAGGAGGGTGGAAGAGTCATTCTCCTCTCCATTCAATGTATAGTACGGCGCCCGTATAACCGTGGGCCAGCCTTCTGTTAAGAGTAACTGGGAATTAAAGGAAGTATTTCTATTGATTTCCTGAGTGTCGGGTTTGTAGTGAGAAGGGCCATCCACTTGGATGGCGGCGGTTTTCTGCCAGGTTCCCCTTGTTATTTTTTTGAAATAAAGCCAGGTCTATTCGACAGCCTGTCGTTGGATATTCTTCACTGAACCGATAAGATCGATCGTTAGAAAATAAATCTTTAATTATCTGAGTAACATAAGTTTGCAGCCGGGATGGTTTTTTTATCGGGCTTTTATCTGCAAACACTTTATGACATTTTTTCATATAAGAGGAATTAAATTCAATTTCTAAACCTTCTGATTTTGTATAAAGGTAAAACTGATAAATTTGGGATAAATTTTCGACCGAACAGTCGTTTAGATTAAGTATTTTAAGATACTGATCTAACTTTAAGAAAAGTTCGAGATTAATAATCCACATTTTCGCCGTGGCATGCGCCAGGGTACATATTCTTGAGTCTTAAACTCTTGCAGATCAGGCATCTGATTGGCGTGATGGATGATTTTTTTCATCAATGCGATGCTGGTTTTATCTTTAGGAGCGATTTTAGCTATTGCATTAGCCAGAAGAGATAATTCTTGAGGTGGAAGGTTCTGCAGATCCGGCATCTGATTGACGTCATGAGTGATTTTTTTCATTAATGTGATGCTGGTTTTATCTTCAGGGATAATTTTAGCGATTGCATTAGCCAGAAGAGATAAGTCTTGAGGTTTAAGGTTCTTCAGATGCGGCATCTGATTGAAGTGATCAATCGATTTTTTCATCAAAGTGATGCTGGCCTTATCTTCAGGAACGAGTTTAGCCATTGCATTAGCCAGAAGGGACAAATGTCGAGGTTCAATCTTTTTTTGCAGATGCGGCATCTGATTGACGTAATGGGTTATTTTTTTGATCAAAGTGATGCAGGTCTTATCTCCAGGGATGATTTTTAGCCATTGCATTAGCCAGATTAGCTAATTGCCAAGGCCAATACTCTTTCAAAGAACTTTGATTTATTTTCTCAGCTATTTTAACCATTAATTGTGATCCTTGCTGAGAAAGGGGAAGATGTGAAATGGCATTAGAGATTGAGAACAATTCTATGAATCCCAGGCTCTCAAACACGCCATCGACATGATCAATAAGCCAGGAGAAACTTTCCCCTTTTAAATGCTTGGACATTAATTTGATTTCTTGTTGAAATTCTTCTCTTGAGCTTGAACACAACCCTTTATGAGCTTCTTTCCATAAGAAAGCCCATTGGTTAATAATGGCCGAAAGATGGATATAATCAAAAGAATCACTGTATTCGGAATATAAAATATAACAAAGTTCGGAAAAATTATTGCATTTTTTGATATCTTGTGTTATTTTTTTGGGGAATAAAACCTGTCATCATTATTCATATTCTTTACTCTATTATCTATACTCTTCATTTTAAAGACGCCGCTTGTAAGTGAATTTTTACCTAAATGGGAAATAGTCTACCCAACTGATCAAAAAAAAGCAAGTCTTGTCTTCAGCCATTAATGACAGGCATGGTCATTTTTCCTGAAACAGGCCGTGCTATTATCGGCGTTTCTGGTTTTAGCTGGGTTTTGAATCCTGCTTAATAATATCGAGTGATTCCCGAATAATCACCACGATTTTATTTCGCCATTCGATAATATCAGGGCCAGGTGACTTAACAACTTCCACCAGTTGAAAAATTTCCACCAGTGTTTTATTGCGGAAAGAAGTAAATAATTTAATTTTTTGCAGGATGAAGTTCATCATGTAGAAAATTTTCAAAGTTTCTGATCAATAATTCGGTCTGCTTGCGAACGTCTGTTTTATTCCAGAAATAAACAGACTGTTGGGAAAGACCATTCAGCTGCTTTTGCAAAGCATCAATAGTATTCCGGCGATGTATTCCATTACGATTTGTCTCATTAATGGATTGTGTTTTCTGGATGAAACTGTTCAGAATTATATTTAATTGCATGATGGCGCCTGGTGAAGTAGCTTTTTTTATCATTTCACTGATCAGTAAGGGGAACCGTGGCAGCCGTTGCACAATGGGAGAAAAATTAGCCGATATGAAATGTGGGTATTGCCAAATTCGCGTCATAACTTCCCGAAGAATTAAATAATTTATTTAGCTGCAGGAGATAATGTTCGTAACCGAGAATAATCGTTTGAAAAGATTTAAATTGACTGGCCAGAGCGCCTGTTTCCAGAGAAGTTTGCAAACGATCTGTAAATTCCTGGATTTTATTTGCAGAATCTGGTTTCTGCAAACGGTTAAAAAATATTTGAACAAAATCTTTGGGTTTTTTCGAAATATCCTCACTGTCACCGCTATCGGCCAGTTCTTTAACGAGGGAGTTTTTTAAATTAGCTAATGCTTTAAGCAGGCTTTGAAAAGATTCCCCATGCTCGCCATCCCATCCAGTACGATTATTTTTGGGAATGTTGCTTAGATAATGATAGAGACCCGCCATTGTCTTTTCAAAAACAATTTGAGTTTCTAACAGTTCGCGGATTATAAAAATAATTTCAGGTTTATACTGGCTTTCTTCTGCAGAATTTTTCATAAAAACTCCCTTCTTTTCTTAAAAATATTTTGTTCTGGGAATTATCTTATTCGTGAAACATTAAGGAATTATGAAAAATTAAAAAAAATTCTAAAAATCCGTTTTATACCAATGGCGCCAAGTTAAGCAGAAAGCAATAAAATTCTCCCAAATTCTCCCAAATTCTCCCTCTCCCCGTACTCGGGGAGAGGGCCGGGGTGAGGGGTCTCTCCAAAAACCCCTCACCCTAACCCTCTCCCCGAGTACGGGGAGAGGGAAAAATGCTTGCCATTACGTTTTATACTCTGTAGTTTGAATTTTCGTTTATATGTTCTCGCTGGAATTTAACTTTTAATTGATTGCAAATTCTTGCCAAATTAGCAATTTTTAAATTAAGGATACATTTATTCACTTCAGAAAAATTATTGTTGTTGATTTCCATAAGCTTCTGTCCATGATCAGCAACCCAATGATATAAAGATTTCCACGTAAAAAGTTTTTCTAATTCTGATAGATAAGAATCATCAATCGATCGTTGCATTGTGGAACTACCAGGCTTCTGCCATAGACTTACCACTGATCGATATAAAGAATCCAGGAGGGAATTTCCGTGACAATTTTTGTCATCGGTCAATATTTTCTTAATATAACTCTTGGCGGAATTAAAATCCTTAAAGTCGGGAAGAGCTGAACTTAAATATTTTAATTCTTTTGCCATATCCTGAAGTTTAGGAACACTGGGCAAACTGATTGTGGCCGATATTAAGGGAGGATTCACTAAATCTAAAGGCAGGTTTTTCCAGATTGAAAGTACATTTTGGATTCTTTTCTCTCGATCCTTCTCTACTGTTTTCAACAGTCTGTTTCTTAATGTGGGTTCGTTATGATAATTCAGGAGGTCAATTCTGGGAATATCTCCGTAATTACGTGTGGGTATGGCATATCCGGCAACAAGGCTAATGACGGATTTATTAAAAAACTTATTCAATGGCTCATTCAGCCAATCAATCATCGGTATTAAAAGATGATTGGAAAGAAATAAACGGTAATATTCTCTTCTTATTGAAGTTAATTCTCCCCAGGTTTTATCAAGAATTAACTTTAATTCACTTTGATCAATTTTATAATCAGCCATCAGGTTCTTTGCTTGAGTTTTTACCAAGTTTCTCAAAAGGTAATAGCGTTCGCCACCTAAATAATACGCATCGATAACTATTTCAGGTTGTATGCCTTGTTCCTGAATCAACCATCTTATTAAGGGTTCGTTGCTGATTGCTTTATAGGATATGTCACCCTTTAGATTTAATAAATTTTTTTCGTCAACAGGTCTTCTAAAATATAAAAGTGGAAAATTTTCGAAACGTACAATTTGTGCATTACTACCCACCGCGGCTGAATATAATATTGCAGCAGCTTCACCCCTATCTTTAAAGGGCTGGTATTTTACATATAAATATTTAAAATTTTCGAGAGACGGTTGATAAACGCGAAAACTATGCTGCCGCCGTTCACAGTAACTATGTTTAATTATATTTTTAGCCATTTGCAGAAAAAAAAGGCCAATTTCTATATCTTTTAAATAAAATCCATATTTTTTATTATGCAAAAGATGTAGGATCACGGGATTTGCGGCATACACTAGTGGAGTCCAGGAAAAACTTAGGAAATGGGGATGTGCGTCATGAGGGTGATTATAAGGGGGAATATCCTGATCTTCTGTTAACCGGGGTTTATAAGTTTTTTTGGCTTCTAATAGATGATCTAAAACCGTTCTGATAAACTCGGTGTTTTCATGCATAACCGCGAGGTCTATAATTCCAAAGGGAGCAGAAAGTAAATCTAATTTAGGCACAGCCAAATAAATAAGTGAATTCCCACAAATAGCGGCATAATGTTCCAGGGAAACCTTTTCTATGTAAGGATCATAATTATTAAATAAACCTAGTCTTTTCGCTTTGTTGACCAGTTCTATTCTATCACTAAAGATAACATCTTTAAGAAAATTATTTTTTTCATGGACATTGCCGCATTCTTTCCATAACTCTGCCAAACCATCCGCTTCGAATTCTTCTGACCAAAAGGTTAATAGCCGAGGGGATATATCATTTAAATGAAAGAGATAGCAATCACCACCATCACTAAATTCAAGGGATAAGGTAAATTTTTTTTTCAAATTATTATACCATTGTACTTTTTCGTGCTTCATATAAACCTGGATTGTAATTGTAATTGATAGTGCAGCACACTTTAATTAAAAAATATTAAGAAAATATTAATTTATAAAACCCGGGGGTGCGGCGAGAATTTATTTTGTTTAAATAGGCGTATGATTTTTTATATTCTTGCTTTCGCAATGGGTATACGCGTTGTTGCCTGTTTATCCCGTGTGCCATCTGTACAAATAGGTATAAGCGGATTAATTTTTCTGGTGTTATTTTTTGCGATTATATGGCCGGCATTGCGCCAACACAAATGGCTGCGAATTTTATCGTTGAGCATCGGTTTCGCGGGGTTGGGATTCGTGTATGCGGATTATCACGCCAATCAATGGTTGAGCGAACGGGTGCAAAGCCGTCTGGCAGGAAAAAATATTTTTGTCAGCGGAATGATTATGGCTTTACCGCGGGAAGAAAAACGCTACACGCGCTTTTTACTGCGCACCGATCAATTTGACGGACAGCGCGATCACAAACGGCTGCAGCTGAACTGGCAGCAGCCGCATCCACCGCTAAGGGTGGGGGACCGGTGGGAACTGAGCGTCCGCTTAAAACCGCCTCACAGTTTGGTTAATTTTAATTCATCGACACGGCTGCGCGAATGGTGGACGCAAAACATTCATGCCACGGGTTATGTGATCCCAAAGAGTCCCTATAAAAAAATATCCGCGGGCGACTGGCGTTTTTGGGTGGCGGGCTGGCGGCAAAGCCTGCAGCGTGAGATAGGGGAGGCCGTGTTTGATCCTACCGCCGCGGCCACGTTGACCGCGTTAACAATCGGCGTTGAGGAAGGATTGAGCACGAACGACTGGCAGGTATTACAGCGTACCGGCACTGTGCATTTGGTAGTCATTGCCGGATTGCATATCGGCCTAATGGTGATGATCGCTTATTATTGCGGTAGCTGGGTATGGCGATGCGCTCCGCGTTTATTGGTGCGTTTTCCTGCCCAACGTGCCGGCGCAGTGAGCGCGCTGATATTTGCATTGGGATACGGTGCGCTGGCGGGATTTAATTTGCCGACACAGCGAGCAGTGCTGATGACGGTTATTTTGATGCTTGGCCGGATATTTGTTCGGGAGGAAAGCGACTCCTGGAGGCGGATACTGTTGGCGTTTACATTTATCATTTGCCTGCAGCCCGGCGCATTATTTTCGGCGGGATTCTGGCTGAGTTTTGCCGCGGTCGCATGGATCACCTACAGCGTCAGTGGTGAATGGCGCCGGGCGGCGCACTGGAAGCAATGGTTACGTATGCAGTTCGCATTGTTTTTAGGACTGGCGCCGCTGACCATTTATTTTTTTCAGCAATTTTCCTTAGTGAGCATGATTGCCAACCCCCCGCGATACTTTGGATTGGCTGGGTTGTGGTGCCATTATGTTTAATGGCCGCCCTGATCAGCGCATTCAGTTTACCGGCGGGAAAATGCTTATTCCAGCTCGCGGCATATTTGCTAACGCCGCTCTGGCATTTTCTGCAATGGCTGGCGGCATGGCCATTGGCGGGAGAGTCCCGGGCTTTTTCCAGTGGATGGCTTTTATTACCGGCAGTTATCGGAGCGGCATGGTGCCTGGCGCCGCGGAGCGTCCCTGGCCGCTGGCTCGGGGTGTTGGGATTTTTGCCGATCTGGTTATTTCATCCTTCCAAACCTCCGCCGGGCGCGTTTTGGGTGACTATGCTGGACGTCGGTCAGGGATTGGCATTGACCGTGCAGACCACCCATCATCTCCTGGTTTATGATACCGGCGCTCATATACCTGACGGTTTTGACGCAGGCCGGGATATCATTTCGCCTTACCTGATCACTCTGGGCATCTCCCAAATTGATTTATTAATGGTTAGTCATGGCGATAATGACCATAGCGGCGGCGCTGAGCCTTATTCATGCGCTGGCCGGTGAAGGCTTTTCTGACCAGTATTCCAGCCCATTTCCCGCCTATCGGCCCCGGCGCTGCGAGGCTGGTCAGCAATGGCAGTGGGATGGCGTGCCGTTTCAGGTTTTGTGGCCGCCTGTTGGCAGTGTCTATCAGGATAATAACAGTTCCTGTCTTTTACAGGTCGGCCCTGTAGGCCAACGCATATTGTTGACCGGCGACATCGAAGCTTCCGCAGAGGAGATCGTGGCCGGGCTGTATGGCCCGGTTTTGGAATCCGCGATTTTAACGGCGCCCCATCATGGCAGTAGGACTTCTTCAACAGCCCGATTTTTGACAACGGTTAATCCCAAATACGCGCTGTTTTCTCTGGGATATTTTAATCGCTTCCATTTCCCGGCGCCTCAAGTGGTGGCGCGCTACCGGGCTTTGGGCGCGCGGCAATGGTATACCGCGGAGGACGGAGCGGTGATGGTGAAGATGCCCGCCGACGGACCTCCCGTGTTTTTATCCGCCAATCCCCACCGTTATTTTTGGCAGTGGGATTAGAAGGCCAAATTCATGTATAATCACTGGCCATGAATAAAAAAAAGTCCAGGGATTTCGATACTTACCGTCGCCTGCTTCAGGCGACCCGGAAATACTGGGTGTGCTTTCTGTTGGGGGTGGCCTCTACCGCTGCGATGTCGCTGGTGGATGCGGGATTTGCCTGGTTGATCAAACCCATTATCGATAAAGGTTTCATTCACCGCGATCCTCTTTTTATCCGCTGGCTGCCGGTTATGGTGATTGTGATTTTTATTTTTCGCGGCGTGTTCGTGTTTCTCTCTGCTTATTGCGTCACCCGGGTTTCCAGACACGTGGTGATGGACTTCCGGCGCCGCCTGTTCGACCACCTTCTAAAATTACCCACCAGTTTTTATAATAAAAGCAGTTCCGGACAACTTATTTCGACGATGATTTATAATGTCGAGCAGGTCGCCCAGGCGAGTTCCACGGCTTTATTGACGATTTTGCAGGAATCCACTCTGGTGATAGGTCTGGTAACGGTGATCATCAGCGTTAGCTGGGAACTGTTCGTATTATTTTTAATGATTGTGCCGGTCATCGCATGGATATTAAAGAGCAATGGTTCGCGTCTGAAAAAAATTAGCGCCTCAGTGCAGAAATCCGTGGGAGAGGTGACGCGGGCGGCGGCGGAAAGCATTAACGCCCAGCAGGTGGTGCGCCTGTATGGCGGGCAGGACTATGAGCGGGATAAATTTTATCGCGCCACCAAGGCCAATCAGGACCGGGAATTAAAAATCGCGGTGGTCAATAGCGTGGGGACGTCGGTGGTGCAACTGCTATTATCGGTCCTGATCGCGGTTGTGCTGATTTTTGCGACCATGCCGTCTTTACATATTACTGCGGGGGCATTCGGCACGGTGATTTCTTCGGTCATTATGTTACTGAGACCCATGCGCCGTTTAACGACGGTACACAGTCTTATTCAAAAAGGTGTGGCAGGCGCCGAAAGTATTTTCGCGGTATTGGATGAAGATTCGGAAAAAAACTGTGGCCATGTCACGGTGGAGCGGGTCCAGGGAGAAGTCATTTTTTCTCAGGTTAATTTTGGATATCAGACTGGAAAGGAAACCGTATTGCACGATATTAATTTTACGGTGCAACCGGGCACGGTGGTGGCCATCGTTGGGCGGTCGGGGGCCGGAAAATCGACTTTAATTAATTTATTGCCGCGTTTTTATGACGTGAAGCGCGGTTCCATCACCATTGATGGTGTGGATGTGCGGGATTATCAATTAGAAAATTTGCGGCAACAGTTTGCGCTGGTTTCGCAGCATTCGGTATTATTTAACGATACCATCGCTCACAATATTGCTTACGGCCGCCAGGGTAATGTTTCCCGGGAGCAAATCGAAGCCGCGGCGCGAGCGGCGTATGCCTCTGAATTTATCCAGGAATTTCCCAAAGGTCTGGATGAAGTCATTGGGGAGAATGGTGTACTCCTGTCGGGCGGCCAACGTCAGCGCATCGCGATTGCCCGGGCGTTATTGAAGAACGCGCCGATTTTAATCTTAGACGAAGCCACTTCTTCTCTCGACACGCATTCCGAAAGGCAAATTCAGGCGGCTTTGGAAAACCTCATGCACCGCAGCACGACCTTTGTGATCGCGCATCGATTGTCGACAATTGAAAACGCCGACTGGATTTTAGTGATGGATAAAGGCCGGATTGTCGAGCAGGGCGCCCACAAAGTTCTGTTATCCCAAAAAGGCGCTTACGAGGCTTTGCACCGTTTGCAGTTTAAAGAAACCCCGCACGAAACAGTGCTGTCCTAAATAATGAACATAGAAAGTGTCTGGTATCAAAGGCGATTGCTTTCTTATCTGTTATGGCCGTTTTCATGGATTTATCGGGCAGTGATGGCTGTGCGCCGCTGGTCATACCATTGTGGTATGCGCAAAACGGTGCGTTTCCCGGCGCCGGTGATCGTGGTGGGAAATATTAGCGTGGGCGGAACCGGTAAAACCCCATTGGTCGTGAGTCTGGCGGATAAATTAAAACAAAACGGCTGGCGGCCAGGTATTGTCAGCCGCGGCTATGGGGGCAGTGCAACGCGGCGGCCGCAGCGCGTGACGCCGGACAGCGATCCGTTGCTGGTGGGTGATGAATCGGTTTTACTCGCCCGAAAAACGGGCTGTCCCATGGTGGTGTGCCGGGATCGCGCCGCCGCCGCCGCCACACTTTTGAATCATGATGACTGTAATATTATCCTGAGCGACGACGGCCTCCAGCATTTGGCGTTAGGGCGCACGATTGAAATCGCGGTGCTGGATGGCGAGCGCCGTCTGGGTAATGGCTTTTGTTTACCCGCGGGACCGTTACGGGAATCGGCCAGGCGCTTAAAAAGCGTGGATTTTATCGTGAATAATGGTTTCGATCAGGCAGGCGAGTGGCGCATGGATTTGCGCCCGGAGAAAATTTATCAATTGGTCGATCCTTCCCGGCGGTTATCTGTGGGCGAGCGGAATGGATCGCCCATTCACGCCGTCGCCGGCATAGGTCATCCGCAACGGTTTTTTAAGGCTCTGGAGAAAGCGGGATTTAATGTGATCCCTCACGCATTTCCCGATCATTATTTATTTCAAAAATCCGATCTCGATTTTAACGATCACGCTCTCATTATTATGACAGAAAAAGACGCCATAAAATGCCTCCCGTTCGCCGACGAACGTTTTTGGTGCCTGCCTGTGCGCGCCGAACTGTCCGCCAATTTTTTTACTCAATTGCAGCTAAAATTATCTTCGGGATAAGAACCAGGCGCCAGTTTCTTTATTATCACGTTATAGAAAAGTTCGCTTCATTTCCTGTGAATTGTCTCAATTCCTGTTCCTGAATACCTAACAACGCGGCTACTTCTCCTGTTGCCCCGGGGTTTGCTATTTGAATTTTTCTCAAAATATCTAAATTGAGATCGTATTCTGCATTTTCAGGTGAGACTCTGCATAATAAAGGAGCGTTAACCAGTGCAAAGAACGACATGAACTGTGTGCATTTCTTTGGGTTAGAGATTTCACACACTCGCAATAATTTCTTTTGATCGTTCACTAAATTGACCCTGATTGAAGTCAGTGGGGCCATAAATAAAGTGGATGCGTTTGAGCCGGGCATGGATTTTAAAGCAGGCCTAAGCGGAGTCATCTTTTTTTCCTGATCCGCAAAACAGTCTACTGGTGAAAAATTTATTTTAAAAAACTTAGGTATATAGCCTTGAATTAAAAGCACCAAATCCTTAACCCGGAGAAGAGTTAACAAGTCATTCTTAAGAGTTTCACGATAGGCTTCTTGAAGTTTACGATTTCTTGCAGGCACTTCCTGTTGTATGGAAGATTTATTCTGAACTAGCAACTCGTTTACTGCTTTATAGTCATATCCGTTGATTTTTAGACTATTACTGGAGGGTATTTTATCATCCGCGTCAATCAGATTAAGACTAGTGAGTGTTTGATTGTCTAACAAAGTCACTAATCCTCTATTGCCATAGTGGTTGCCTTTTAGACTAAGGTTAGAGAGTGTCTTATTATTCGCTAGGGCGGCTACTCCTTTGTCGACAATCATATTGTAATCCAGATTAAGACTAATGAGTGTTTGATTGCCTGCCAAATCCGTTGCTCCTTGATCGCCTATATAGTTGCGAGCTAGATTAAGGCTAGTGAGTATCCGATTGTCTGCCAAGGCAGTTGCTGCTTCACCATAAATCAGGTTTTGCGATAGATCAAGGCTGGTTAGTGTCTGATTAGCGGCCAAAAGGATTGCTCCTCCGAGAATCTTGTTGTTGCTTAAATCAAGGGCAGTAATATCAGGGTGTCTGGCTAAGTATTTACAAATTGATGGAACCTTATCATCCTTTATTTGTTGGCCAGACAGCCTCAGTGTGTTTCCATTACGAAATTTGTTAAATTGAATATCTAATTCATCTAACGTACTATTTTTACTGGGTTCAGTTTCATCAAATCGTTTTTCCCGAGCGCGTCGCTCGTCTTCAGTCCGTTGCTTCCATTCACGCACTTCCCCATCCAGTTTTTCATTTTCCTGTTGGCATTTCCTGGCTCGTTCTGCTTTTTGAGTTTCTTCAATTGCTTGTGAATCTCGCTGATTTCGCCTTTCAATTCCTATTTGCGCCAGCGTGTCAGCAATAGTTCGAACATGTTTAAAATCCGTGATTGCATCCAGTTTTACTGTGTGAGACGTTGTTTCTTTACTATATTTGTTCATTTTAGCCCCATGAATAAAAGGCTCAATTGTATCAATTTCATGCAAGGATATCAAGTTACATATTTTATGCTTTATTCACTTGAGCGTCAACGATATAAAGTGACAGCGGGAATTGCTGACAAAAGCATATATCTTTCAGGGATTATTATTCAATAATTGCATAATAAGCGAGGAAGTAGTTTGTTGACAAGGAGATTTCCCAAAAAATGAAATTGAATTGAGAATTTTACTTTCAAGCAATAATTTGGTCGGGAAGGAATTCTGATTCGAAGTCTGCGGAGTGAGTTTACTTTCTCGGCTGTCATTAGGACCCTTGCAGTTTCCACACTCTTTATCAATAATTTGAAAGATGTTTTGGGTTGATCATTTTTAGTTCCTGGGTATAAAAAACCGGGAATTGGACGGATAATTCACTATTTATCTCATGCTTAAAAGAGGTCCGTTATGAAATATTTACAAATATTGTGTGAACAAGCGGAGGTGTCACTGGAATTGAAATATTATTTAGTCTATTTAAATGCACTGGAAGCAGCACTATTAAAGGAGGCTGTTAAAAAAAATTCTCGGATATATGCTCTAAATCTACTGAAAGCCTTCGCTTTAAAAATATTATTCTTGTTGCAGCATTCCCCATTTTTATTTGGAGAATCGGATTGGCAATGGCGATTAAAACAAAGTCAATCAGCATTAACTGCTTCAAAAAATACGGATGATCTGCGAATCGCTTTGTGTCAAGCCGATGATGTGATTTCAACCGCCAATGTAACGGGAACGGTGCGTCAGAAGATTGGGAAGGAAGCCAAACATCATGGTGTGTTAACTCACGAACAAGCTCAGCGTTATGAGTCTATTCGCCAAGAGGGCATAACCCGACATGAATCGTTGAATAATTTAGAAAATACGGTGGATACGACCCTCCAGCAGACGGCTCCATTCGACCAGAAGTTACCATCCAAAAAAATGGCTACATTTTTGCATACACATTCACTGCGACCCTATGAAGTGAAAATGGTTCAAGCACGATTTTCAAAAGAAAATATTTATCATCAAATCCAATCTGAAGGTAACGCCCGAATTGTTTATCATGCTTTGGCAAAAGAATTAGGGCAAAAATCCACGGCTGAAAAAGTAGCCGAAGACGTTCAGAAAGCCAGAACGAGTTTGCAACATCGCGCAGAGCAGCTAGAACAAAAAATAGAGAACAATCGCCAGAAAATCAGCCAAAAAATACAATTCGCGATAGAGCGCCGAACTCAAGTGACATTAGCGCACGCCAACCGAATAGAACGGATTGCTTTGACATTGGCCGCCATCATCCATACTGTGCAATCGTATTGTCCTGGTCACTGTCAACCATTATTAAATTTAATGGCGGAAGCGCAATCTATGCAAGAAAATTTGAACGAACAGAAAGAAAGTCAGCTCTTGCAAGAAAAGTTATTGGCTATGAACTCCTATCGTTGCGCCTATGAAAAATCCATTACCTTGTGCCGAGCAATATTATTTACTGACCGTCATCAATTACAACACCAGCAGCAACTGAATCAAAATTTACAAATTAAACTTGCTCAATTGATTATTCCGATTTGTGGTTTTAATGATAAAAGTACTGCGTCGACTCCAGAAGCGATCAAACAGCTTAAAGCGATTTCGGAAAAACTAACGATTCACCAAGGACACTTGGCACAGGAACAAGAAAAAATCAATCAAATCAAAAATATCTTCTCGGTTTAGCTGTTCTGCAGAATTTCAAGACATATACTCAAAACTCAATCGTTTTGAGTATATTGTGCAGGGACACAGCCATTCCCGTGATTGATATCCCTGCTGCGACCGGATGATGGTTCACTTACTTACAAGTGAGTGTAGTCCATAGATATTCTTCAGAGGGTGTTGACGGTGCATAGTGAATGGTAACGTTATTGTTGCAAGGAAATTTCTGGTCTTCACCATTGAAGTAAACTTTAATTCCAGGGAGAGTACGTGGATCAACTATTGTATTGGTGCCGGCATAATAAGCTTGATAAGAAACATTAATGTCAGCAACAGTGCCATCATGCCAAAGATATACTGTGGAAGATTGGCCCGGTGGAATCACATAGGTAGTTGGTTCGCCTTTCTCATTCACACCACCAACATGTAAATCTAACGGTTTGCCAACTAAAGAGCCATGTTCCGGATGAATATTATTGATGACGCTCATATATTCGCCGGTATTGGCCGCTAAAGCAGAGCTGGTGATTAAAATCGAGGACACTAAAAAATACTTTAAATTTTTCATTTCATTTTCTCCTTTATTAAGTTAAACAATTTCAAACCCGGTTATTTAAACAAACTTTAAGGGTATTGTCAAATGGCCCGCTTATTCAGGGCCTGTGACGACAGGCCTTGGTTGACAAGAGAAAAATACATTGATAAGTTCGGAAATAGATATAAAAAAATGAAGGAGATAGGATATGAAAAAGTTAATTTCGTTTTTGTCAGTGATTATTTATGGATTAGGGAGCCCATTAAAGACGGCTCTTTTCGCTAATAATCTACAAGTAAACCTTGGTTCCGATCCGTGGGATTTTAAAAACGATGATTATCAATACTCAGGATTTAAGTCTCAAAATGAAAAAGATGATAATAATACATATACTTTGGAAGTATGGAACTCCGCAGATTGTATTCCCATTGTTTTTTCTCAATACGCCGTTTCAGGAGAGGAATTTTTAAGGAATTTCTCAAATTTAACTTTGCAAATACGAAATGGTTTGTTTGATGGCACTAATGTCAGCACAGCGAAACCCTTTGCCTATACCGTCTGGGAAATGATTCCGACATTCGAATACGGTGGGGGGCCTGATTACTCTACTTCTGAAACAAGTTATTTGGTCAGGCTATCGGCGAAATATCCTGCTAGCAACACGCAATTTCTACAATTAGTAAATTCAGCTTATTTTTCATTAAAAGACGAGTTTGAGGCTGATTTTAAGAAATGTGCAGGCCTAATAGCTGGAATTTTTATTCTTCTTTGCTCTGGATCAATTATTGCAGTAGGCGTGGGAGTAGGCGTGGGATGTGCAACTTATAAAAAATGTAAAGAAGCTAGACAAAATCGTGACTTACAGGAGACTAAACTATCTTCAAGTTCATTATCGATTACTTCTGCTGGCCAAAGGTCTAATAATACAGCCCGACAAAGATTATTAAGCCCAAATGCTACAACGTCGCCCCCTCCGAAAACTCTAACTATTAATCAGTGAGTGAACTCACTTTAAAGGCTCCATCATACGGAGCCTTTTCAGGCTCATTAGAGGCTGTCGTCAATTGGCTCCTCCCCGCGGCGGGGCGCTAAGACACCGAAAACTCAACCGTTTTGAGTATACAGAGTTTAAATTATACCATGTGCGGCCGTTTTTTTGCGGTTTAGTGAACCTGTTGACTAAAGATCAAACCCCGGAAACTTTACAGATATTCGATACAATTAATAAAGCAAAGTCTTGAAATTTTTTGTTGCGAAAATATTAACCGAAGGAAGAGAGGCAGCCAATTTTCAAAAAAAGGGGTTTACTGGATTTTTGGTTTTCAATCTCTAACATCCATTTTAAAAAGACCCCCGGCTCATAAATATTTTCAGCTTCCCGTCTATTTGTTTTTTATTGTATTAAAGCCAAAAAATCAGCCAATAAATTTTTTTCTTTTCGCCGATTTAGGGTAGCTTGCCGTGTATAATGACCATGCTGCAACGCATTGGTATTGCCTTCGGGCGCGCCGCTCCCCGATGCTCCTCCGTGTAAACGGCAGCGGCGTTTATCCTTAACGGCCATCCCTCGGCGGGGCTGTCCTGTGGATTTGGCTTTTGCACCGCAACGTTGGGCATTTAAGTTTGGATTTCCCTGCCTAACCCCATTTTTCAGGTATATTATTTTCTTGACGTATGGGGTTATTTCGACATTTTTAACCTCGTTCATTACTGGCTCCCCCGGCGTTGACATTGCCCACAATAGTAAGCGCATGAGTAAGCGGGCGGGTTTCATTTCCAGGCTGGCAATACAGACTCGCGCACCTTGTTGGAGTGAAGATAATACAATTTTTCCGATGAACTGACTTTTTCCATGGCCATTTATGCCACAAGGGGGGTAAAGGCCATTTCTCGCGCCGGAACATGCGTCTGCGTCTACAAACTACCCCCGTTTTTTTATGCTAACCGCCAACAGGCTTTGAACACTCTAACCATTCCTGAAGTTCTTTTATTTGCCCGAGATAAGAATCAACCGCCCACATTGCTCCATACAGTAAATTGTTCTCCAGCTCTTTACTTAAAATAGCCCCCAATATGCATTCAACAATGGCTTTAGCCTGAGCTGTCTTTTCATAAAGGGTATCTACAATAGAGTCAGTGTTGGCAGAGGGGTTTATTACAAAGGTATTTTCCATAATCGAGTCCTGTTTGTTATGTTAACTGATTGCCAGTTTTAAAATAACTGGCGGCCAGGAGTTTAACACCGCAAACAGACGGCAAGCTTATTCCCCTTGCGGGTATTGTATTCGCTATCTCCCGGCCATAGGCTAGGCAAAAAAATGCCGCTTGGCGGGAGCGGCTCCGCTGTTTGGGTGTGTTAAGCACCTTGTGTTACGATACCGCTTAACTTATTAGGCGTCAATCTATAATGCGCATTTTTTAGACAAACAATCTGGTCAAGCTGACTCTTTAAAAATTGACGAAGCGAAGGGGTTGCTGGAAATTATCTCCAACTACACACGAAGCTTTATCTTACTGAATCAATTCGATAGCAATCGGCTAGCTAGTAGCACAAAGCAACCCTAGTGATAAGGAACTAATGATCAAGCTGATTATCAATCTACGCTGTTCAATTTTAAAAATAATCGAAAAAACACTGTCAAGTGAAATCGCACATTTTTTTAAAATATTTTTTCGGCAAGAGCACATCATGACACATGACCTTTTC
>CAWHVV010000009.1:0-45856 GCA_963832945.1 uncultured Pseudomonadota bacterium | reverse complement strand
GAGAGTGTGAAAGAACTTCTTTAAGTTAATAATTTTATACAAAAATTCAAAATATGTTTAATATTTTTTAGGCCATTATTTTTTTATTCTTTTGCACGGATTTCTTGTTTTCCGCAGTAATAGGCGAGTTAAATTTATTTAATGATTGTTCTTGCCATTGCTGCTCTAAATTCGCTAACCGTTTTTCCAATGCCTGATTCTGTTTTTCAATCATAACCTTTTCGGTATGCGCACGTTCACGTGCCAGTGCGGATTCGCGATATAAATTTTCCAATTCCTACAGGGGATTGGGCATCCAGTAATCGTTGATCGGCGATGGCCTGACGTTTATCCTGTTCGATAACGTGTTGCTGGGCTTTATTTCACTCCAGAGTCAGGCGATCTTTTTCCAAACTCATCTGAAGAAGCATTTCTCCCATTTCATCCAGTTGTTTTTCAGTGGTGGCCACTTGATCTGCCCACTGGTTTTTAACGAGAGTGGTTTTGCGGTGCATCAGCGAGGACTGCTTGTTTGATCTGTGGCGATAGTTCTTCATCCACTGCGGCTAATGCAATGTCTTCCTGTTCTTTTCGCCATTGTTGCCAGAACTTCAGAATATTGGCGGGTGAGCCTCCAGTCTTTGCCATGATTGCACGAGCGGTGATGGTTTGTCCGTCTTTCAATAGAGATTGGCAAGTAAATGCCACTTGTTCATAAATAATCCTGTTTTAGCCATAAGAGCCTCCTTTTCAATAATAACATAACGAATTGTTATTGTTATGTTATTATATGAAGCAACCATTTGTCAAATCAAGATAAATTTGGTCAATAAGCTTGGTGTGGTAGTGGGTGGCGACAGTCATGCTGATACGTTAAATGACCCAATGATTAAAAAGATTTTATGGTTACAGCATGAGTGTATTTCATAACTATTATTATTTGGTTAATTAGATGACTGACACCTCAATTAAATCAAATTTATTTGAAGTTCATTTTTTTTAAATTTTTTGTTTATCTTTATTTTTAAGGTTAAATTGATCAAAAGAAATTAAAACTTGATAAACTATTTTTTTCTACTATATTAAAAAAGTTGACTGTAAGTTTGAGTGTCCCATCAAATTTTACTATTACGTGCAACAAAAAATAGAGTTATATAAATTGATTAATAAATTTTTATTGAGAAGTGGCTCTTCACAGGAGAAAAGCCATAACTTTATTTATATTCAAGAGTGATTTTGATACAGGGGGGCTATTATGTCAGAGCTTGTGATGGAACACAGTCAATTTCATTATCATTTGAAATTTTATCTACGCTTGTCTGTTGGCTTTTTTCAATGGAGTGATTATTTTTTGTCAAAAAATTGTCAGCACTCAGCCAATATTAAAATCAAATCTACTAAATTAAGCGGTATTTTTAATTCTTATTGTGGTTAAAAATCTTTAAATCCACTTTCAAAGAGGGGGTATTGTCATGGATTTTGATTAATGGATATATTTTTAGTATTCAATCAAAGCCAGCCAAGCGCCACTTGACTGGCTTCAGGTGCATTTGTACACAACAAACGTTCCGAGACAAACTATAGCATTTTTTGTCTCTGGGCAAAGGAGTTTATATGCCTATCATTTGCCAGGAGTCATTCAATTTATCAACGGAATTATTGGAGCCTATTCAAGTGGGCAAAAGAACCCGATATTATTTAGGGAAAAAATATCCCGGCGTTTATTTTCACTGTTCAGGAAGCGAAGTGTATGTTTTATTGCATCCAGACTTTCCAGCAAAAAAATTAGCGGTGTGATGAAGATTGATTTTCGAACGGTAGAATATTATAGAGAAAACATACGATGCAAGATTGGGGCGATATCGAAGAAGGATTTAATTGATAAAATTGAAGATACTGAATTTATGTATTATATGCATCATTTAGAAAAAATATGCCATAAGTCACTGGGGCGTGAAAAAATAAATAATTTGCCAAATACGGTAAATAATCGTGGTGATATGCGTATTTTTAACGGACTGAAAAGTGCAGAATAGAATAACTAATATAAATATATTTAATGAAAGAGTTTATGACGGCATCATTTGAATAGAGTGCATCAGTATTAAAGTTTCTAGGCCGTTGCGCTACTCCGTTTTATTTCTTAATTTATTCAAAGGAGAAGTTAATGAAACGGAGTGGTGATACTTTATTTTTATTTGTCGCCACTCATTAGAGATTTTTCTAACGATGCACTGCTTTCCATTCCTGTGATGCCAGCGGCCTCAAATATAGCCTTGGTAGCTTTTTCTACCGAAGCACGTACTGGATCAATGTCTAATCGGGCATAAATAGCTGTAGCTTGTGGTGATTTATGATTCAATGATTTTCCAATAATGGCTAAGGATGCGCCGGTGCGAGCTTGCCAACTGCCTAATGTCCGGCGTAAATCGTGAATACGTAAGTCAGCTAATCCGGCTTGTTTAAGGATACGTTTCCAACCTGTTTTCGGTTCAGATAGGTGGCCAGTGCGTCCTGATCCTGAAAAAACAAAATCACTGGTGGCAGTGGCTTTACGTTGTAAAAGAAGAAAAATGGCTTCATCTGTGAGAGGTATGACCTGTGGCGTCTCATTCTTTGTTCGAGGAATACGCCATTCACGACGCTCAAAATTAATTTGATCCCATCTCATCTCCTGTAAATTACCTCGCCGTGCGCCGGTTAATATCGCCAAAATAAAATAATCGCGAAGTGTGCTATTGGGTTCTAACGATAAAGCCTCAAAAAAGCGGGGAAGTTCATCGGCTTGTAAAAAGCGATCTCTGGAATGCTCGCGGAATTTTTTAATCCCTGAGGCTGGATTAGCTTTCTCCCATAAACCAAATTCAATCGCTTTATTGAATAAGGTGCTACAAAGTGCCAGCAGCCGATTGGCTGCATAATATCCTTTATCACGACCAATATCATGGTGTAATTTTTGAACATCTGTTTTTCCAATAGTAGATAGCTTACGATATTGCCAGGTTAGCAAATGGCGATTAAACTGAGATTGATCTTCTTCCCAGCTTCTCTTGTGTGATTTGGCGTAACGTTCAGGTATTCCTCAAATAAAGCACCGAAGGTCAGTTCTGCGCGATCGGCGCGGCGCTGGTCATTGGGATTACCGCCTTGGGCGATAGTGGCATTGATATCCTCGGCTTTCCGTCGCGCCTGTTCAATAGATAAATCTGGAAAGCGTCCCAAAGTAATCCGTTCTGGCTTCCCGTTAATCCTGCGATACACGATAAAGGATCGTGTGCCATTGCTAGTGATGCTAACACCTAATGCACGCATTTTAGTATCATAGTAAGTAAGCTCGTTTATTAGCCGGTGGTAAGGGTAAGGCTTCGAGGGCTGCTTTGGTAAAATTTAATTTGTTGTTTGCCATGCGATGTTTCTCCTTATCAGTTGAATTTGCATTTAGTGCTACGTTGGTGCTACGGTATAGGTGAAATTTGGTGTCATTTGGTGTGGCACTGAGAAACATAGAATAACTCTAAGTGGTTATTTTGTAAAGATTAATTAATGTTGATTAATCAAGAGAAAACAGGTATCCTTGAGACTCTTAATCAGCGGGTCGCTGGTTCGATCCCAGCACGGCCCAGTAATAAAATCAAATAGTTACGTTAAAATCCGCCCTTGCCAATTCTAATGTCTGTGTAATTCTGGTGTAAACGTGTCAAATATTTTTAAGGAATTTTTCAGAAGAACATAGCAGTTTATAGAATGTTACAGCGAAGCAGGGCTTGCTCGCGGCATGGTTATTTACCCACTGTGGCAGTTTTAAAATCCAGTCAGGTATTTACCGTTACGCTCTCTATTTGCTAAACTATAATTATAAGTCCATTGTTGGCAATGAAGGAAAGAGTTCATGAGAGTCCGTTTTGAACAGAGTTTGCGCTATAAGATATTGGAGCGTATTCGCGCGATGTCCGATATGGCTATCCTGCGCGCAGACTTGGCAGATTTAGCCCCTCCGCGCCAGCTTAGTCGTGCGCTGCAAAAATTGGTTGAAGATAATCAACTGGTGCGGTTGGGGTATGGCATTTATGGAAAGTTATTCTTTTCTCGCTACACGAATAGATATTGTTTAGATGGCTTTATATTGGGGGTGGGCCGAGAAGTTTTAAACAAACTAAACATCCCCTGGTTGCCTGCGCAATGTGAAGAGGATTACAATAGTGGCCGCTCTCAGCAAGTACCGGCGAACCCTATTACACGCATTAAAGGTCGATTTAGCAGGACAATTAAGTATGGAGACATCTCATTCCCTTATCAGTTGGAACGTTGATAATCCCAGTGAATTTCGTCAACAGATTTTAGAAACCACCGATTTATTGAAATTAATCAGCCCGGCCTTCGTGAAAAAGATTTTTATGTGACGCGACTGATTCATGTTTTATATGAAATAAAAAATCCTCATTACTGTTTGTATTTTCAAGGCGGAACGTCTCGCGCAAAGCTTATCAGATCACGGAACGCATGTCGGAGGATTGTGACTTTAGAATTTCATTGTGGCCTGGCATCGTTTTTAAACGGGAGACTTTGCGAGAATTCCGTCAAACTATTTTGCGGGCGCTTCGCGAAAATGGATTTAATTGCCCTGATAATGTCATTCGGGTACGCAATTTGGGGAAATTTATGGAGTTGAGAATCCCGTATCCATCACTTTATTCTGAACGATTGCCTGTACTAAAACCCTATTTGGCTGTGGAATTTTTTCTGAATACCGTTAAATTGCCCACGCAGATTGAATCTATCACCACACTCATTCGTCAAACATTAGGTGAAACTGCGCAGCATCCCATAGGAAAAATCAGTTGTTTATCGCCGCTGGAAACAGCGGCGGAAAAATGGGTAGCACTGACTCGCCGCATTGCCACGATGGATTATCGTACGTATTATGAAGATGCCAATCTGGTGCGCCATCTTTATGATTTATACCGAATTGAGAAAAGTGGTTATTCTTTTGATGAAGGTATGATGCAGTTAATCAGAATTATTGTTGAAGGAGACCGGCAACAATATAAAAATCATAATCCCGCCTATTTTGCTCATCCCAGCCAGGAAATACGGCGCGCACTCCAGGCGCTGAAAGACAATGATCTGTGGCAAAATCATTGGGAAAAATTTATGAAGCAAATGGTTTTTGGTGAAAAACCGTCTTACGCCGATGTCCTGGATAATTTTATCCGCAAAAGCGAAAAAATATTATATTCCCTGGAAACGGCATTAGTAGAACCGCAACCGGCTTAATGATCAGAATTCGCTGAACGATATCTTTTTTGAAGTTTCTCCATTGCCGCCTGAATATGCGAGCCGTTTTGATGACTATAACGCTCTACCATTTGCAGGGTTTTATGCCCGGAGATACGCTTGACCGTGGGTAAATCCACACCTGCTTGCACTAAATGCGTAATCGCTGTGTGTCGTAAAGTATGCCGCACCACTTCTTCGGGGTCTAGTCCGGCGGCTTCCACCACGCGGCGAAACGGTTTTTTAATATTGATGGTGTAGCCGAGATCGGAATTTTTGGAAGGAAACAGCCAGATTTGACCAGGCGTTTTATTTTGCAAAATCTGCTGCAATACTTCGGCTAAATGCGGCGTGATGGGTTGCTCGCGAGAACCGGCTTTGGCTTGAGGAATGTAAATAAATTGCCGGTCGAGATCAATATGCTCTAACCGAATAGATAATATTTCCATCATCCGCATAGAGGTTTCCAGGCCGATGACGACAAATAAATAGATATGCGGATTTTGATCCTGTTTGGCGACTTCAATTAATCGCGCGGTTTGCTCCACGGTTAAATACACTAATCGACCGCGATCTTCCTTGAAGCGTTTAATCATCACCGGTTTGCTGTTTAACCATTTCCATTCCAGCGCTTTATTCAGCAGATGGGAGATACCGCCAGCTCGCGATTAATCGTACCGGGCTTCGCGCCTTTTTCCTGACGCATTTTTTTATATGATTCAATGTCGGAGTCATTGATTTTATCCAGAGGCTTGTCGCCCATAAACGGCATTAAATGCAGTTGCAGTTGATATTTTTTGGATTTTAAATTTTTTGCGTTGGTTTCGGTTTGTTTCTGTAAATATTTTGCTGCGGCTTCTTTGAAACTGAAAATAATTTTACGGCCTTTGGGTAAATTGAGCCGCCCATGTCGCGCATCGGTGCGCAATTTGGCGATCAATTCTTCTGCCTGCAATCGGGTAACGCCGTCAGATTCTTTGCCTACAACGCGATGAATCCGCTGGCCATCGACCATCACATTAATCGTATAACGGCCATCACCATTCGATAGTCGTTCAAAACCGATACCGTGTTCTTCGATCTTTTGTCCTTCCGCTAATTGCCGTTGACCGGCGCGAGTGAGTTTTTGAAACTTAATCGTCATCGCTTTTTCTCCTATATAATTCAGCATATTTTGCACTGCCAATCGGCGAGCATTTTTTACCGATTTCCTGGCAACAGGTAGGAAGCGCAGTATAAGGCTTATTTTGAGTGATAATTTCATTCAGCACTTTCCAATGTTCGTGCAGATGTTCATGCAATAAGCCAAAATATTCCATGTCCTGCTCCCAGTCTTCCAACACTTCACCGGTCTGCGTGGTGATTTTTATCGGAAAATATTTCCAAAAATAGGGTGTTTGCTTAATCATTCTCCATAACCGGAATTCATAATCCGTCAATAAATGCGGGAAACACAGGGCGAACGCGACAAAGCGGGAAGATTCCGTCTCAGGCTCCCACATATCTTCCACTGCGGCGGAGACGGTGGTCGTTTTTTTAGGATTGCCATGAGACATGCCGACATAGCCCGCCTCATCCAGGGGGACCCAGTCAATCGGCCTGTCTTGCGCCGCTTTTTCAATCAGTCCTTCAATTAAGCTGGAAATGGTACGCCGCTCAGAGCGCGCCATCAATTCCGCCATCAGTCGCAATTTAGGGCTAAGCCGGGTTTGCAGCATTTCAGTGCGGTTCAATTGACCGCCCGCGCCTTTTTTTTCTGCCTCGGGGCATAGGTATTCTCCTTCTCAAAAAGACAATCCAGTTCTGTCATCTTCTAATTTTTCCATTATATAAAATAAAACTTCCAATTTCAAATAATTTATTTTATAATATCTGAAATTACATTAGTTTGTTTTATTTACAGGAGTTACCTTCTATGACGATACAAATGATTACCACGCATTCTATTTTAATCTCGATGTTTCCCGATGGCCGCCTCGACGCTAAAAACGCCGCCAACTATTTAGGGCTGAAGGAAAAAACCCTGGCGATCATGCGTGGTCACGGTACAGGCCCGCGATTTATTAAACGCGGGCGCATCTTCTATTACAAGGAAGACCTGGATGCTTGGCTCAATGCCGCCGGGCGGGTATTAAGTACTGCCCAGGCCGATGCCGCACGCTGCTCACGGCCAGAAGCAGTGGCTCAGTGCCATGATGCTGTATCAGAAAATCGGTAACAGACCGAATCTGGACAAGCATTGAACCTGCCATGTTGTACCGCTTAATGAAACAGCCGCCTCTTTACAGTCAAGAATTTAAGCATTATCCCTCGCAAAATCCCCTGATGATGACTGCCGAGCGGCAAAGCCTGAATATTCTGCGGCGATTGAACGGATGCTGTCTGTTTTGCCCACAATCCATGCATCATTATGATCTGGCGATCTGTTTTAATCGGGAAGTGTGGGTGCTGTATTCGCAGCCATTGGCGAAATTAGCCACGCTGCAATTAGCTCAGGCAGTGCAGCAAAGCGGCGCGGCGGAAATTATCACCATTCGATTAGGTGAATAAAAAAAAGATAGTGATTTTCCTATTGAAACAAGGAGCAGTATTCATGAGTGCCAGTAATATCATTTCTTTTCCCACGCTCAGCCAACCGGAAGCCTGGGATGCGCCGATTTTATTTGACGATTGGGAGACGCCGGAAATCCGGTCGCAGTGGTTGCCGGGGATTTTTGGCGAATTTGCCGCCGCATTAGCGCAGGCTACCGAAACGCCGGAGGCTTTGAGCGTCATGACGATCATGGGTGTGCTATCCGCCGTTTTGATGCAGCGCGTGATCATTTCTCCCAAAGACCACTGGCTGGAACCCATTAATATTTACACGCTGATTGCGTTGCCGCCCGCCAATCATAAATCCTTCGTATTAAAAAGCTGTCTGCAACCGGCGCTGGATTGGGAGAAAGATCAGGCGCAGCGGTTGCAGTCGGAGATTAAACGCCTGCGTTCCGAGCGTAAAAGCCAGGAAAAGCGGATCGACATGTTACGCACGAAAGCGGCCAGGGCCAAAAGCCAATTGGAATATTTGCAACTCACAGCAGAAGTCACGCAACAGGAAATGGAACTGACCGAAATCCCCGTTGCGCCCCAATTATTTATCAATGACGTGACGCCGGAATCACTGGCGAATACCCTGCATGAGCAAGGCGGACGGTTAGGTATTTTTTCCGATGAGGGCGGAATTTTAGAAACATTAGCCGGATTGTATAGTCAGGGGTCGGCCAATATTGATGTGTTACTGAAAGGCATTGACGGTGGCAGCGTGCGCGTACGCCGCAAGGATCGCAGTTTTTCGCTGAATCCTTTTTTAACCATTGTGCTGGCGGTGCAGCTCGCCGTGGTGCGTCATCTGGCCGAGAAAAAAGCGTATTCCGGCAATGGCGCGTTAGAACGATTTTTGTATGTGCTGCCAGGCAGTCGGCTCGGCTACCGGTCACATACGATGCCGCCGGTATCGGAAACATTACAGCAAGCTTATCATGATCGCCTCACGCATTTATTACAGATGTTTGTGTCGCCGGAAAATACATTGCCCATCACTAACCGAACCGTATTAACCCTTAGCACAGCGGCTCAATCCGCCTGGCGCGACTATCAAGCCGACATAGAAATCCAGTTACGTCCGGCAGGGCAATTTGAGCGTTGCCAGGGTTGGGCGGGCAAGATGCCGGGTTTTGCGTTACGGCTGGCGGGATTGTTGCATGTCGCCGAATATGGCGCAACGCCGCTGGTTATTTCTGAAAGCACGATGCAAAACGCTTTGGCAATGGCTCAGGCTTTAGGCGGTCATGCGTTAGCGGCGTTTGACCTCATGGGTGTAGATGAAGCCACGGAAGACGCCCGGTTTATTTTCCGCTGGGTAAAAACATTAAAGCAATCCACGTTTACGCAATCGGAACTGACGGTGGCCTGCCGTCATAAACAATGGCCGGGTGAACGGCTGGCGCGTGCCTTGCGGGTTTTGTATGAACGCCATTTGATCAGTCAGGCTGTCCTGCGACCCGGTCGGTTTAAACCGACTAAAGTGTATTTCGTTAATCCCCATCTGGTGAACCCCCAATGATTAATAAAAAAACAAAAAACCGTGTTTTCACCTCATACCCCCACCGGAAACCGGAAATTATGGAAACTTACTCAGTAAATTTCCATAATTTCCGGCTTCTGGTGGGGGATGAGTCAGAAATGCGAAAAAATGGTTATGCTTTGAGCAAAGACGACATTACCGTGGTGTTATTTTGAGCGAGAAAGTTTCCACGCGCTGGGCTGTCTCAAGAGTGGAAGGCGGCGATACGTTTTTTTTACAATCCAGGCGGTTTAACCTCTGTGTATTTAATTCATATCAATCCAGTAAATTCATCCCTGTTTAATCCGAAAACAAAAAACCGTGTTTTCACCTCCTACCCTCACCGGAAACCGGAAATTATGGAAAGTTACTCAGTAAGTTTCCATAATTTCCGGTTTCCGGGAGGGGATAGAGTCAAAAATGCAGAAAAATGGTTATGCTTTGAGCAAAGATCGAATGCCGCTGGCCTCATTTCGAGCCAGAAAGTTTCCGCGTGCTGGATGCGCTTCAGAGACAGGAGCCGTCATGCGCATCAACCCCGGCGACCCAAAGCGCGCACGCAGCCTGCCATCCTGTTTGCCAGTCAATATTTTTTTGTAACACCGTTGAAATTTTTTTACATCGCCACCGCCCCGCTGTGCCTGACGCGCGAAAACGCTCGCGAAGGCACAGCGGGGCGGGTTTTATGAGAGGAGGACGCACCCATGACCACGCAACCCTTTAACGCACCAGAAATCCTGCAGCAGATTCGCCAGCGGCAAGCGGTGAAGCGACGTCGGCAGTTTCGCCATTCACGCTTAATGCGCGTGCGCGCCGAGTTGGTGGCCTTACGTCAGGCGGGGGCAGCTATCGGGAATTGACGCATTGGCTGCGCCAAGAGCAGCGCATCAAAGTGACACACACCACGGTCATGCGCTATTTAGCGCAATTGCCGGAATGCCAGGAGGTGCAATCGATGCCGAGCTTTCGTAACGCCAAAGCAACAGGCCGAACATGCCGTGCAGAAAAAACTGGCGCTCCATCATGCGCGCCACACGCATCGCGATGATCAGAAAATTCATAGCCTGGGTACGGCGCGCAATTATACACAGGCACTGACTCGGCTTAACGCACTGGCTGCAACAACACCACTTCAAGATTTAAACCATTTAGATCAAGCCACCGCATTACTTATCTGGAATGGCGCGGCCAAAGCGTGAGTCAAAAAACGCTAGATCAGGAACGTCAGGCCATTCAATTGCATTTAGGCACTTCATTGCCGGTGATCGCTTCAGAACTGCGGATCACGCTTAAAAAGCCGCGCCTATACGCCGGAGCAGATTGAATCTCATCGTCGAGTGCGTCAAGCTGAAAAATATCGGCTGTCAACCCGACTGGCTTATGCCGCCGGATTACGCGCACATGAATTGCTGACGTTGCAACGCGCCGCGGAACGCCCGGCGAGTACGCACCGCACCTGGTCAGCGCAACGGTTTGTGGTCGCGACGGTGAGCGCTATACCGTGATTGGTAAAGGCGGATTGATTCGCGAAGTATTGATTCCCGCCGATTTGGCGCAACAATTAGAATTAAAACGATTAGCGCATCCGATTCTGCAATCCGATCGCGAAATTCATTATCACCAGCATTACGACATTGGCGGCGGCAAAGCCTGGTCAAATAGTTTTTCCGCTGCCAGTCAACGGCAACTCGGCTGGTCGCACGGGGCGCATGGATTACGGCACAGTTACGCGCAAGAACGGATGGCGGAATGTCAACGCCTGGGATTGACTTACGACACGGCGTTAGGATTATGTGAGTCAGACATTAGGGCATTTTCGCCCGGATATTACGGAGGTCTATTTACGATGAGTATATTTTTTTGGATTTTGGGTATCCTGGCCACTGGGGTTTAACTTTTGTCGTCACGCTATTTTATGATTGAAGATCAATTATGTACTGAATTGTTGAAACAACGGAAGCAATTGGAAGACGATCGTCAAAACTTTAAGAAAAGTTATGCCGATGCGCAACAATGGTATTCTCATGCGTCGAAGAGTGCGCGAAGAGAAAACAACAGAACTCAATAGAAAAGAAAAGGAATTGCAGGAACTAAAAGTGCAATTAGAAACCAAATAGCTCAAAAACAAACAGGATAAGGAAAAATTTATAGAAAATTATCACCTGCATTTGAAGAAACTTTAAAGCGTTATCAAAAGAATTAGAATCTCAGCTTGAAAACGCCCGACAACGTTCAAAAAGATTTGCAAAACAGGCTAAAAATCAGGTATAATACGCGCATGTATGGAATTGACGCTCCTTATCGCGTTTCGTGCCATCACTGAGTACGATAAAAATAATCCAGTGTGTTTCTTTCGGGAAATGGCTTCATCCCCCGTCGCAAGAAAAAGGATGTGCTTTTTTATGAGAGTAAAAAAGAAAAAGTGAAGATTGATTTTTTTAAATATGGAATAAAAAATTTAATCATTGGCGCGATCAGTCCGAGCCACGATCTACACTTCAAAAACCAGATCAAACGGGGCGAATCGGTGGTACTCAATCCGCCGCGCAATTAAAACTTTAATGGTTTAAATGTTTTTAATTGTGGGAATTTCTAACGGGAATTGAAACTTAACAAATACGTTCTTTAAAGACGTATTTTATGAACGGATTATTTTAAAATTAATCTTTACTTAACGAGTGCTATCGGGATATGAAAGATTTAATCAAGCGTATTTTTGCGATAGAGAAGAACATTCGCTATGTGGCGATACTTCAGAATGATGCCTTGATTTCTGAACAAAGAGATCATATCGCTCATGCGTCTTCTTCTGATTCGGATAAATATGAAGAACTGCTGGTAAACCCAACGCTACTTAAATTAGCCACTCAAAGAGGTAATATTGATTGTGGTGGGTTGAATTTTATTTTAGTTCAATACGGTCATTTTTATCAGTGGATATTGCCGATCAGTTCTGGTCATGTCTCTATTTGTATAGACCTAAAAGCTGACCCTTTCGATGTCATCCAGAAAGTTCAGCCATTACTCAAAACAATCTAAAATCATTTTTTTTCTGTTTTATTGCTTGATCATTTCTGATGGAGGATTCCAGAAACAGGTTGATCTCTGTCTGTCATTTTGCTAAGGTAGCGCTTAAGGAAAGTCTCCTTCTCCTGAGCTTATATCAAGACCAAAGAAGGAGACTTTTTCGAAGCGCCCCACCACCGTACAGCAAATACGATGATGGGACTGACCAAAACCAACAACTGATTAGGAGTGTTGATCATGGCTATGCCTATCTTATCCGAAAATTCGGATGTCGTCTTGTGTTCTCACCAGGGTTTAAGTTCAGCGGATATTGTGCAGGACTGTCTGGAAAAACTGAAAGCGTTAATCGTTCTGAAAACCCATCCTACTGAAGAAGTGTTAAAATCTTTGGAGCATCAATATTTCTCGGTGCTGGATGATCTGGTGGATATAGCGCTCAGGGAGTTTTCGCAAAACCCCGCGGTGAACCTAAGCCCATAAAAAAACTGAAGCAGGCAAACCATCGCCGGTGCTGTCTTTGCAGGATAGTCCGGCGATCCTTTATTTATTTTTAAATGGCCTGTCATGCGTTAACTATCCTGTTAAACGCGGGTAAGCTGGCCGCCGCTGACTACCCAATGGGTGGGCAACGGATGAGAGATTGCTTTCAGGCGGCAATTCAGTGACAATACTCAGCGTACCGGTCAAGTGTAGAAAGCACCTGACCGATACTGACCACCTTAAGTCACAAAGGAACTTAACATGGCTGAAAGTAAGTCTAAACAAATTCTGTCTCTTTTAAACCATTCTCTGAAATGGGGGACAGAGTTCTTGGGAACTCGGGGCAAGACGCATGGCGAAAGCGATGCGGCCTTGCCTTTTTTTATGTCCGTTATTCAGTGCAGAAGGGAGCAGGGACGCAGGATTTTTGGGTTGGGCAAACACAGTCCATGCGCAAGCGCCGCATGAGGCTGGGTAACTCCCCCTCTCTGCCTCTGCGCGCTTGCGGTGTGGTCGCTTAAGGAAGCATTGACATGGCGATACTTATCATCAAAATAATAAAAACGGTTTTCCCGATTGATAATCAATCGTGATTGAATTGGGGCTGCCCGCCCCAAACCCCGCCCTCGCCGGGAGCAGGGTTTGGCAGCGCCCGGCTGCCAAACCCCGCTGATAGGGTATAGTCGCTTCCATCCCGTCAAGAACAAGCCCTGCGGGTGGCCACTGTCGTTTTGATCTGCTGTCGCCTGGCTTATGGTTCCATCCTTCACCCTGTCGCACTGATATTCTTATTTCCAACACCGAGTGCAGATCAAAACGCCAGCGGCCATTCTTGACAGGCTGTCAGCGACCTTATGCTGACAGATTTATTTTTTAAGCATAAAAGCAATGATAATTGGCTGCCAGACTGGTTCAGTTCATTGATTCAAAAAGCCGGTGTGTCCGCATGACGTTCTGAATTTAATAAGATAAAGTAAGATATAAAGAAATATCTTACTTTACTTTATGAAATAAGGAGGTATTTATAGGACGAAAAGCGCTACACACACCGGAGCAGGTATTCCAGGCCGCCGACCGGCTCGCCGCCGCCGGGCAGACCATATCGCCGACCAGCTTGCGTGCTGCGCTGGGCGGCGGCAGTCTGACGACTATTTATAAACATCTGGCTACCTGGGAAGCCACCCGTCCGGCATCATCTGCGTTCACCGCGATGGTTATGCCGGAAACGGTAGAAAGGATATTTGCGCAAGCGTGGCAGATCGCTACCACCGAAGCCGGTAAAGACATGGCCGCCCTCCGTGAAAAATCGGAGGCTGAATTGAAAGCGATGACACAGCGGTTTGAAGAAGCCCTTCACAGCATCGCCCAACTCGAAGCCGAAGCAGAGGACGAAGCCACGCAACGGGAAACCCTGGAATCCGCGCTGGCGGCCAGCCATGCGGAAGTGGCGCAAGTCAAAGCCGATGTTGCCGCGCGTGAATCGGCGCTGATTGCGAGCCATGAACCGGTCAGGCAGCAGCTTGAACACCAGAAAACTGAATGCCGGGAACTGCGCAAAGAAAATAAAGAACTCATTGCGCAGTGCGCTAAACTGAAAGGGCAACTGGAAACCGTGCAAATTCAGTCGAAAGAACAAAGCGCGTTACTGGCAAAAGCGTTTGTCGACAGTCAATAAATATTATCTGACGCCTAAACGAATAATCACTGGTAACGATTGCATTGCGGCGAGAAAATGAGTATCACTTGTTGCGCACTCGTTTATTTTTATCACCCCAGCCGCCCCGCTGTGCCTGACTCGCGAAATCGCGATCAAAGGCACAGCGGGGCGGCGTTGACTCAACTAGCATGCACCCAACACCACGCACCGCCCTGACGCACCGAAAATCTCATCACCCATTATTTAAAAATTTATTCTGACGACAAACAGAATCCGCTTGCCATCCCCATTTTTTTTAGCAATACTGTTTCGTTCCCGTTAATAGTTAATCATAGTAATTCAGGAATCATTAAAAAAAGGAGTTCATTATGCGCCCTCAACAGAGTCCAGGTCCCTCCACGAGCAATCCCTCACAACCCTCTGGTCAGAACAATTTACTCCAGCAGAGTTCACTGCTCACGGGGTTATCACCAGAAATGCAGCAGAGCCTTAACGGCATAATCAATCTCCCCCAGGATCAGAAACAGGATCAGAAAATTGTCTCGCCCGTCAAACGCGTTTTGGCGCAACTGGATTCAGGGGGCAGTATTCAAATTAATATCACCGTTCCCGCCAGCGCCCTGACTTTAGTGAAGCTCTTGGGGGAAGGGGCTTACGGTTCTGTTTACGAAGGATTGTGGAATGATCAGGCTGTTGCTATCAAACGGCTGAAAGCCCAGCATCTCACCGAGAAAGCCATTGAAGAACTGCGCCAGGAAGCTCAGATAATGTTCCAGTTGGGGGTGGAGTCTAAATACATCGTACCGTTGAAAAAGATTTGTCTGGAAGTCCCGCATTACTCCCTGGTGATGGAACTGATGCCGAAAGGTTCACTGTATCATTTGTTGCATAACGGTCAGGACTTGCCGTGGGCGATCCGTTTTCAAATTGCGCTGGACGCCGCCTGGGGACTGAAAGATTTACACGCCTATTCGATTCTGCACCGGGATTTAAAAAGTCTGAATATCTTGTTGGACGATCGTCTGCGGGCCAGGCTGGCGGATTTTGGTTTAGCGAAAGTGAAACAGGAAACCAGCAGTCAATCGACCATCGCCAAAGGGACGGTATTATGGATGGCCCCGGAATTATTTAAACGTAAAGCGGAAGTCACGGCGGCGGCGGATATCTATAGTTTTGGGATGGTGTTATGGGAATTAGTCACGCGAGAAATCCCGTTTAAGGAGGCGCAAAATCAGTTACAGGCGATGGGGTGGATAAAAGACGGTGAAAAAGAAGAAATTCCGGGCGATTGTCCGCCGGGATTGAAAACGCTGATTGAATCCTGCTGGGATTTAACGGCAGCCAAACGGCCTACAGCGATTCAAGTGGTGGAGCGGCTGAAACCGCTGGTGATGAGCGGCGAGGAAAAACTGCGGACGCCGGTATCATCAACTGCGCCGGAATCACCGAAACCCGCTCAGGTAGCAAGTTCGAATGATGAAGAGATGAAGAAACTGCTGGCCGAAGTGATGCGCATGAAATTAGAAAAAGCAGAAGACGAACGGCGGCGGGTGGAATTTGAAAAAATGGCGGAAGAGCATGCGCGATTAAAGGCAGAGATAGAGCGGGAACGGGGGATCAAGCGGGGGGAAACGGAGTTGAAAAAAAGCCCGACGGAGCCGATGCCGGAAAACCCGGCGTCATTGCCGCCCGCCCGGCAACCGGATATCAAGAAGCCGATGACCTCGGAGCCGGTGTCGCCCCGTTCAGGGATATTGTCATCGAGTCCGCAAACGCTGATGCCCGCGCCGAAGCCCACGCTAAAGCCGTTAGATCAAAAATCTTTGAACCAATTGCAGCAATTACTGCAATATGTGGCCGAAGGCGAGCAAGATAAAGCCGAAGCCTTGATACAAACAGACAAAAATTTACTGTTGTATGCAGGAACAGTAAAAGATTTATCAGGCCGTGAATTTAAGTCGATTACACCGTTTCAATATGCGTTGTGGGCGATGGACTGGCACATGTGGAAGATGATCCAGAAATATTTACCGGAAGAGCGGCAAAGGGAGCAGTTTGAGGGATTGGAAACGAAAGGCACGTCGCACGGTAAACACTTTAGCTTACAACCGTTGATTGGAGCGTTACAGGTGTATGTGGATAATGCCGGGAAAGTTTGGAATTATGATGAACGGGCGACAAATCACTGGTGTAAAGTAGTGGGAGGGGCGCAGAGGGGAGTGCCAGCACACGTGGTGAATGAATACTGCCGAGAAGATCGATCATTTGATCCGTGTCCTGCGTTTACCGAGGAAAAATTGCCGCGAATCAGGACGTCTAATTATTTCCCAGGTGCGGGGGAGTGGTTTACTGCGGAGTACAAGGGGAAATTGTGTGGAGAAAGTTTTGCGTTCGTGCGCGGCCCGGCGGCCGGGTGCGACTCGTGCTCAGCGTGGTCGGGCAGGGATGGCGGCCTGTGGATGCGGCGGCAACCCCCAGTCGACCTAAAATCTCTCCAATCCTTGTCTAAAACCCGCACCCAGCAGTTGGAGTTGCTGGCGTCCCAACTCAAGATGTCATCGTATCGCCTGGGGACATGATAAAGGCAAGCTACCGCAGTAGCCAGCCTTTTCCCAGCCATACGCAGTCCGGTTCAAGGGATTGCGTATAGGCGACCCAGGAGCGAATCAAATCGAGAGCAGTTAAAGGACTGACCGTGCGGCCCCACCAAGAGGCCCATTGAAGCAGGTAACGTTGAATTTTCGCCGGATGAACGGCATCAGTCTTTTTCACGCGTACCTTCTCTAAGGCGCGACTACAGGATCGTGAATGAATCGTTGCAGTCATCTCTTGGGATTGCGTTTGCGGGTTTCGCGACGCCGCAAATTGAACCCCTAAAAAATGGAAACCGGAGTGAATTTTACCCATCTTTGTTTTTGATGGGGATAATTTCAGCTTTAATTTACGCAGGACAGCGTATAATTTTTTACGCGCGTGTACAAACTGCCGTTTGGTTTGTGCGAGCAGTATGATGTCGTCCATATATCTCAAGTAAAAAACGCCGGGTTGGTGTTCAAACGCCTGATCGAGTGGAGATAAATAAATCGCGCCAAAAAATGGCGAAACCGAACTTCTGCGAGGAATCCCCTGATCGGGAGTGAGCAGACGTCCGCCATCATCTATAGGCGCGGTAATAATGGCGTTGAGGTAATTGAAAACTCGCGGGTCGTCAAAGGATTCCTGAATCTGGCGCAGTAAAATTTTTCTGTCAATGGAAGCATAATAAGAACGGATGTCAGCGCGTATCACATATTGAAATTCGCGATTCGCTAAAGCGTTCTGAATGCCGGTAATGGCGGTTTTCACACCGTTGGGGCCTTGCAGATGGCAGCATACCGGAGAAACCAGATGAGAAAACGTGGATTTGATCTGGCCGAGCAGCAGCGACAACATCAGCCGGTCGCGATACTCCCATACTTCCAGGGTTTCATCGGAAAAATGATAACGAATGCGCGGCGCGAACTGATAGGTTCCCGCCATAAAATCGGCGATCCAGGCGTTCACTTCACATGGCCAGCGGTAGACAAAATCCCACCACGGACTGCGATCGCCGTTGCCGCGATGATGGGGTCGCTGCTGTTGCAGCCACTCGGCGGCGGCGGATTGAATACGCCGCGCATTCCATCGGGGGGGGGGGGTATTTTTTTACTGAAAATTTCCATGCAACATCCTATCGCTTGAGGGTCGATTTTATAATATAATTAACGCCAAAGTCAAAATTTTGTAAGCGGCAAATCACAATAGGCTGAGGTGCGTTTTCATCCAGGGCTGTTAGAAGGATAAAATTTCCTGTGTAATTCTGGTGTAAATGTGCCAAGAAAAGCAGGGAATTTGGGAGTATTTTGCGGATGTAGCGAGAAGGTCGCTATAGAAAAAATATCAATAAATTTAACTACATAGAATAAAACAGAACTTTTAAGAAAACTTAATACGAGTTCTCTTAATCAGCGGGTCGCTGGTTCGATCCCAGCACGGCCCACCAGTAAAATCAGATACTTAAACAATATTGCCAAAATCTTAAAAATTTCATGTAGAAGCAATGTAGAAAGATTGTGTAACATTTTTTTGAGGCGTTGTAAGGTTATTTCAAGCTTGTTAACAATGAATGACTGGCTAATAGTGGTCGACACTCGTTGGAAGCAGCGGCGGGCGATTGGGGGGATGAACCAAGTGTTGGAAGATTTGAAAGTTAAAAAGCATCCCGACAAAACCGACGCCGGGCGTGTGGAAAAAGAAATTGATTTGCTGGGTTACCGGTTTAGCCCAGGCGGGTTGACGGTCAGTCAACTCACGTTAAACCAGATGGCAACCAATTTGGCCGGGCTTCAGGAACAACAAGTCAGCGATAAGCGCTTGCGGTCTTACTGGCGCAGATTTTTGCAATGGAATCTTAGTGGACTACGCAAATTTTTAGACTGGACCTCTTGGGTATCCGCAGCGCTTAAATATTTTGGTAAAGAAGATTTACTCAATTTGCTTCAGCGCTGCTTTAAAAATGGAGCGCCACCGTTGGCTGTTTTGCAGTCTCTATTCCTTGTTTGATCTGTGATCTATAATTTACAAACCCCTTCTCGGTTTCCCCAAGCACACAACCCGGATAGCGCGCAATCCTCCATGCGCCGCGGTCCTCACCCCACCCCCACGTGAACTTCCCTTTATAAGCCTCCCAACTCGACGTATCATTATTTCGCGTCAACTCGTCCGCTTTCTTTAAATGATATGCCCGAATAAATGGATTAGGGTCCATCTTTTGTAATAATTGATACCACTCTCCATAAGTCTGCGGATCAAATTTCGGTATAATAAACACCTCGTTATTATAATATTTTTTATTATGTTGCTCGCATTCCTGCCATGTCATCGGCGCGATGCCTTTCGCTTCTTTGAGTAGGGTATTGACCACATCAGGACACATTCCCCATACCGCTGCCCCTAATGGTTGTTTACCAAGGGAAAACCTACCCGGGGTACCTGCAACATCGGGTTTCGCACCTTGTTTTAATAGCAGCGTAACAGTTTTCGCATCTCCTTGTTCGCAAGCTGCAATCAGTTGATCTTGCAAGGCCAATTGCTCAGGGCTGGCCTTGAGTTTCGGCGGAGCTATGATGGTTTGTGGAATGATTTGCGATACCGGCGGCATTAATTTCGGCGGTTCAATTGGCGTCTCGTATTTCAGATCTTCTTGGGCTAATTTAATGGGCTGTTTTGCAGCCTCTACTTCACGTTTAATCTGTGTTCTGAAACCTACATTCCCCTGCTCCGTCTCTTCGAGGATCCACGTCCCGCCCCGCGTTCCAGACGGCGTGTTATAACTTTGCCACGACCCTATATAACTTTTCCACTTATCCCAACTCGACGATACATCATTACAATATTCTTCATCTGCCTTCTTTAAATGAAAAGCTCGTATAAATGGATTGGGATCCATCTTTTGTAACAATGTATTCCACTCTCCAAAAGTCTGCGGGTTAAATTTAGGTACGATAAATACTTCTTTATAATATTTCAGATTATGCTTTTCGCATTCATCCCACGTCATTGACGCAACGCCGCCCGCTTGTTTCAACAAGGCATTGACGACATCAGGACACATACCCCAGACCGCCGCCCCTAACGGCTGTTCACCTTTGGCGTTGGGCATATCTGGTTTAGCGCCTGGTTGCTTTATTAATAACGCCGTAACCATTTTCTCATCTCCTTGTTTGCAAGCGGCAATCAATTGATCTTGCAGTTTTAATTGCTCGGCGCTGGCCGGTAGTTTTGGCGTTGGCATTAAAGTTTGCCGACTCTGCGATGTGGGCGGTATGGCGGGTATGGGCGCGGTTTTTGAGGGGGTGGCGATGGTTTGAGAGGGCGACTTGAGTTCGGTTTTTTCCTGGCTGCGTTTTAATTCCGCTTGATGCTGCTGTTTCAGCCGCTCAATTTCTTTTTGTTTTTCAGCTTTCAGCCGTTGCTCTTTTTCAGCGGCAGCCCGTAGTTGCTGTTCATGTGCTAATTTAAGCTGCTCCATCTCGGCTTTGAGCTTTTGCATTTCCAGTTCGCGCAGGTCTTCTTTCGGGCTGAGAGTAGTGGACGGGGTTGATGGCTGTTTTTGCTCTTCGGTTGTGACTAATGGCTTTAATCGCTCCGCGACTTGTACTGCCGTGGGGCGTTTCGCAGGCAGGGTTTCCCAGCAGGACTCAATAATTTTTTTTAATTCTGGCGGGCAATCGCCGGGGATTTCTTCTTTTTTGCCTTTCTCAATCCAGCGCGCCGCCACCATCTGGTTAGGCGCTTTGGCATAGGGGAGCGCTCGCGTCACCAGTTCCCACAAGACCATGCCAAAACTGTAAACATCCGAGGCAGCAGTCATCTTTGGCTCGTCATCGAACAACTCTGGCGCCATCCATAAGACCGTGCCTTTCGCTATTGAGGATTGACTGCTGGTTTCGTGTTTCACTTTCGCCAGGCCAAAATCCGCCAGCTTCGCCCGCAAGCGGTCGTCCAGCAGGATATTCAGGCTTTTTAAATCCCGGTGCAGAATGTGATAACCGTGTAAATCCTTGAGTCCCCAGGCGGCGTCCATTGCGATCTGGAACCGTATCTCCCACGGCAGCGGCTGATTGTTGCGCAGGAGATGATATAAAGAACCCCTCGGCATCAATTCCATCACCAGTGAATAATGCGGCGCTTCCAGGCATATCTTTTTCAATGGCACAATATATTTTGATTCCAGCCCCAATTGAAACATGATTTTGGCTTCATTGCGCAACTCTTCAACGGCCTTGTCGGTCAGGTCTTGCGTTTTAAGCCGTTTAATCGCCACCGGGTCGCCGTTATACAGTCCTTCATAGACTGCACCAAATCCGCCTTCTCCCAGCAATTTTCCCAGCGTCAGGGCGCTGGCGGGAACGGTAATATCGATTCGAATTTCTCCCGGCGATATCCACTCTGCAACGACACGCTTGCTGGGAGACACTATTTTTTGATCCTGTTCCTGATCCTGGGGGAAATGGGTGATAGCGTTAAGGCTTTGCTGCATTTCTGGTGATAACCCCGTGAGCAGTGAACTTTGCTGGAGGAAATTGTTCTGACCAGGGGATTGTGAGGGATTGCTCGTGGAAGGACTTGAACTCTGTTGAGGGCGCATAATGAACTCCTTTTTTTGATAATTCCTGAATAACTATTACTCAATATTAACTGGGACGAAATAGTATTGCTAAAAAACGTCCGCACGGCAAGCGGATTATGTTTGTCGTCAGAATAAAATTTTAAATAATGTATGATGGGATTTTCGGTGCGTCAAGGTGGTGCGTGGTGTTGGGTGCATGCAGGTTGAGTCAACGCCGCCCCGCTGTGCCTTTGATCGCGATTTCGCGAATCAGGCACAGCGGGGCGGCTGGGGTGATAAAAATAAACAGGCCAGCAACAAGCGACATTGATTTTTTGCCGTCATACGATGGTTAAAATCAGTGATGATTGATTTAAGCGTCAGATAATATGGATGGACTGCCGGCAAACGCTTTTGCCAGTAACGTGCTTTGTTCTTTCGACTGAATTTGCAAGGTTTCCAGTTGCCCTTTCAGTTTGGCACACTGCGCAATGAATTCTTTATTTTCCTTGCGCAGTTCCCGGCATTCGGCTTGCTGGCGTTCAAATTGTTGCTTGATTTGTTCATGGCTGGCAACGAGTGCCGATTCTCGCGCCGCAGCATCGGCTTTGATTTTTGCTGTCTCTGATTGACTGGCGGCCAGCGCGGATTCCAGGATTTCTCGTTGTGTGGCTTCGGCGTCCGCCTCGGCTTCAAGCTGGGCGATGTTGTTCAGGGCTTCTTCAAACCGCTGCGTGATCGCTTTTACTTCGGCCTCTGATTTTTCGCGGATGGCAGCGATGTCTTTGCCCGCTTCGGCGGCGGCGATCTGCCAGGCGTGCGCAAATGCTTTCTCCACGGTTTCCGGCATGGCTTGAGTGGTGGATTTAAATAACGGTTGGTGAGTGGCTTCCCAAACGGCCAGATGTTTATAAATGGTTGTCAGACTACCGCCGCCGAGCGCTTCGCGCAAGGCGGTGGGTGATACGGCTTGTCCGGCGGCGGCGAGCCGGTCGGCGGCCTGAAAAACCTGTTCCGGTGTGTGCAGTGCTTTGCGTCCCATAAAACCTCCTGATTTAATAAAATAAAGTAAGATATTTCTTTATATCTTATGTTATCTTATTAAATTTAGAAGGTCAGGCGAACGCGCCGGGTTTTTTAGATTGATGATCTGAGCCAGTCCGACGGCTGTATTGGATGACTCTTTAGCTATGGACTGCCATACGAAACCGGCAAGTTACTTTCTGATTTTGATGGTGATGTTTTTTTTGTAAAATATTCTTTATCCGCACTCCGTCAACACGCAGTATATGGACTCACCGTTGTCTGCAAGTATCTTGTGGTCGAAAGTAAAGAGGAATCATCGCATACGTATATTCGGCATCAAGATCTTCCTTTGGCCAATCGATCTGTGCCTTGATGAATCATGCGCCTAAGCCTGTCTGTATCGCGTCATCGACTTCAAAGAGCCAGCTGCGTGTTCAGTTTACAAGCTTATGGATTTGATCCGTTTACATCAACCTCAGTCCACTCGCGAACTCTGTGAGTATCCTCCTTACAGGTGGTCTACTAAAAAATTCGACTCTCTTCAGTTTTGTGAAAATGTCACTGAACTGTCGTGGCTGACTTGTGCACATATGCACAGGCCAGGAGCCCCTTCAATTGGCGGATGAGCCTGTGTAGATGTGTACAAGTCAGCCACACCCGCACGGTCTTTCCAGTCTTCCCTGGGTTGCCTAAACTGCATGGGTCACACCCCATTGCGGCTTGTAATTGCAGCGATAATCTTCCTGGCGTGTTAACACCGCCCAAATTGTTCTCGCCTGTTTATTCGCCAACGCGACACACGTTTTATTAAATCCTATCCGCCCCAGGAGAGTTTTGAGCCAGCGGCTGCGCTGATCATCATGCTTATCCACATACCGGAGGACTGAACGAGCACCATGAATCAATAACGTTCTCAGAAGCGTATTGCCACGCTTGGTAATTCCGAATAATTGTTCTCGACCTCCTGAAGAGTGTTGCCGAGGCACTAAGCCTAAATAAGCCGATAAATGTCGAGCATTTTTAAAGTAGCTCGCATCTCCGACTATGGCCAGAGTAGCCAAAGCGCCGAGTAAACCTACGCCAGGAATCGTGGCTAACCGCTGGCATTCTTCAGATTGCTTGAATAAGGCTGTTAACTCCTGGTCATATCCCAGAATCTCTTCTTCCAGATTCAGATACTCGGTATATAACCGATTCACTGTTCGTCGCATGATCTCCGTTAACGGCGTCGGCTCTTGCGACAATAAGGCCGGTAATTCTTTTTTAAATCGGCTTGCACCCCGGTTGATCGTCACCCCGTATTCCTGTAACAAACCCCGGACCTCATTAATCAATTGCGTTCGATTATGAATCAAGCGTTCCCGAATCCGCAGGAGACTTTGAACATCCTGTTGCGCTAAAGTTTTGGGAGGTACGAAGGTCATATTTTTTTGACTGGCTGCAATCGCAATTCCCTCCGCATCATTGCGATCATTTTTTTGTCCCTTTACAAAGGGCTTTACATATGCGGGAGAGATCAGCTTAACTTCCAATCCCAGTGCACTAAATACTCGGTACCAATGATGAGCGCTACCGCAGGCTTCCATCGCGATCACCTTAACGGATAGTTTAGCCACGGTGTTGTGTAAAGCCAATCTTTTCACCGTACGGCGATAAAGGATGGAACCCTCTTTATCCAGTCCGCATAATTCAAATACATTCTTTGCCAAATCAATTCCCAATGTCGTAATACGTGTCAAGATACCGTCTTGCTTGTCAACAAAATTTAGGATTTTTTTACTTATTTCTTTTAAAAAGACAACAAGTCCCGCAGAGAGTCAAGGACGGATTTATCCACCCTTTGCCCACCGCCTGCTCCGCTAATGGTCGGGGCTACGCAGCCCGTGGACAAAGCGTGGATAAATCCTTGAAGCGCTATCACCTCCAGGAAATTTTTTCAGAGATACCGTTATAACGCCCAGTGAGGATCAAACGGTTTTCCCGATTTGAGTATACCGTAAATGAGATGAACCAGTTTCCTCATCGCTGCACAAATCGCCAATTTCTTTGGCTTACCTTTGCTAATCAGATTTGCATAAAATGCTTTAATAATCGGATTATGTTTTATAGCCACCAATGCTGGCATATAAAGGATTTTTCTGAGATAGGCGTTGCCAATTCTAGAAATTCCCACACATCCTTGAATAGAGCTTCCTGATTGCCGCTGTCTTGGATTCAATCCGATATAAGCCGTCATTTGTTTGGGATGACTAAATCGAGTCACATCCCCTATAAAAGCGACAATCCTTTGAGCCGTTTTATCTCCCATACCCGGAATCGTTTTTAATAAATCAATTTTATCTCCCAGTTCAGCATGTTGTTTAACATGTATTTTAATTTGTTCTTCCTAATTGTTTGATTTGTTTAGCTAAATATTCTAGCATCTCCTGAATTGAATCTGTCACGGCAGGATGGGGCGCCATTCCCACGCGATTCTTTTCTTGTAGAACAAAATTCTCTATGACATCTAAACGGTTGACCAAGGCTTGTAACTGGGCGTCCTCCGGGCGTGTCGGTTTCCACGCGGCAGGTTTCAGCAGTTCGCCGAACTGAGCGATCCGTTTAGCATCTATTGAATCGGTTTTATTTCGGGTCAATTGGCTTTTCATAAAGTACTTAATTTGCACCGGATTGACCACGCTCACATGATAACCTTGTTCATGCAAAAAGTTAGCGGTTAAGTGGCTATATTTTCCGGTGGCTTCCATGCAAAAATAATATTCTTTATTTTCGTCCACTTTTAACCATTCTAAAAGACTTCGACAACCCGATAGGTCATTTTTAAACTCCTTGACATGATATTGATCATTCACTTTTATGGCAGCAGAAAAAGCTGACTTACCAATATCCATGCCGACAAAATTTTTTTCCATTTGCTCCCTCCTTGATGATATAGTTTTAAAGTTCTGGGGGTCACTTTATTCGAACCATCCTCGTTAATACAGGCTCTTATGGCCAAAGATACCGTTCGATCTATTGAACAAAGTAAGCGGAAGAGAGCATAACCTTGACAGCGAGATCTTTGTCCCATGCCAAGCCCCGGCTTCATCTTCCGCTACCCCAGGCGTCCCTGAGATTGTAACAAAATAATTTGCTACGCTATGTAAGATACGAGGCTTATCTCCTTAAAAGTTTTAAAAAATCATTTTGGCGCTTTATGACGCCGTTTAAAAGAGGTGAGTCCATTTCATTGCGTCACTGCGTTTTACGCAGTGACGCGCAGATCGCCGGAACGGTAAGCCATTTAATTTAAATTAAATTCTTGCGTTTCGCGTCACGGAAAGAGGGTGTCCGCCACTAAAAGAGGCGTGACGTCAACAGTATTATCGCTCGAAAAAACATGCCTTAAAAATAAATAGTTGATCGTTCCATACCTATTAATTTTTTATCAAAAAGCATCTGCTTGTTACATGTCAATTTGATCGTATTTTGTTATGACTGACGGTAGTGCTGTACACAAGCAACTGTCTTGAAAGTCAAGTATCAAAATCATATTTTTAGTATCAAAATAATCCTGGAAGTTTTTGTCCAGGCTTCAAGGATTTATCCACGCTTTGTCCACGGGATGCGCAGCCCCAACCATTGGCGAAGCAGACGGTGGGCAAAGGGTGGATAAATCCGTCCCTGACTGCATTACTCTGGTCCAAATCGATCAAAGTAATTAAAGGGGTATGGTGGCCTGGTGAAAATCACCCATGAATTGCCCGATAACCTACAGAAAAATTGGTTCAAATTTTATTCTTTAAAAATTCGATCCTATCTCAATAAAATTTGTTGTTCCGTTTTTTCTTATTTTAAATTAGTATCTTTTGCATTACTATGTATTGGGTAATTCAAAAGGAATATTTAATTATGGAAAATTTTAAAAGCCCGGTTAAAAAGCTCACTGTGTTTTTTAAACATAGCCGGGATAAATGGAAAGAAAAATGTAAACAAGCCATGCTGGATATTCGAAGCCAGAAGAAACGCATTGAATTTTTGGAAACAAGTAAAGCAGAATTAAAGTCTCGATTAAAGGAATTAAAAGCACAAAATAAGCAATTACAAGATGATATTAAAAAATCTGAAGCTGGTAAAAAAAAATTACTGAAAAATTAGACAGCGCGACAGCATTCATTGAAAATGAAAGCAACAGAAAGATGACGGCATTAGTAAACAGTCGGAATAATTTATTTTACCATCATTATTCTGCGATACAAATCTTTTATTTTATATCTCTTGTGATGACAGCGATTGGACTTCGCGCAAGCTGTCGTGCCATTGAAATTAGCGCCCGTATTTTTGGCGTAGACATGTCAATACCCTCCTGGTATTCAGGTCGTCTGTGGTTGATGCGATTAGGTTATTACAAATTGAATAGGGCAAAAATAAAAGCGGATGATTGGATATGGATCATTGATCATTCAGTGCAAATTGGAGAAGAAAAATGCCTGGTCATATTAGGTATTCGTTTATCCGATTTACCTATTGGTAGATCTTTGAGATACGAGGATGTTGAACCAATCGAGCTTATTCCGGTGACGAAATCTAATGGCGAAAAGGTATATGAGCAATTAAATGCAACCGCTAAAAAAACAGGTATCCCAGCGGAAATTGTTGCAGATAAAGGCACTGACATAAAATCCGGCATTAATCGTTTTTGTGCTGAGCATCAAAACACGCGTTATATTTACGACATAAAGCACGCACTGGCTACTTTATTAAAAAATATATTAGAACATTGTGAAGTATGGAAAGCGTTTATTAAACTATGCCAGTCGACAAAAAATCATCTTCAGCAAACAGAGTTAGCCTACTTATCTCCACCAAACCAAAAATCAAAATCACGATATATGAATATTGAAACATTGATAAATTGGAGTAGTCATATAATTCTTCTGTTAGAAAATAAAAATACATCGAAAAAAATACGTGAGAAATTTGTCTGGGTGAATGAATATAGATTTGCAATAAGCAGATGGAGAAATATGATGTGTGCTGTTTCGTGCACAGAAAATTTCGTTAGAAATAATGGTTTATATACAAATGCTCATCTTGACTTGCAAAGAGTACTGGAAGAATTAAAACTTTCAGATCATGCAGATATATTTAATCAGAAAATGATCGCGCTTGTTGAAAAAGAATCATCTTATGCAAAACCAAAAGAACGTTTGTTAGGTAGCAGTGAAATTATTGAATCATTATTTGGGAAGCAGAAAAATATTGAAAAACAACAGGCAAAAAATGGTTTTACTGGATTGTTATTATCTCTGGCAGCTTGCGTCTCAAAAACAACAATAGATGTGATTAAAAATGCAATGGAATCAGTAAAAACAAAAACTATAATTGAATGGCATAAAAAAAATATTGGAAAATCAGTTCAGGCGAAAAGAATTTCAGCGTTTCGTTTTCCAAAAATATTGGAACAAAAAGCGTACCAAGAATTATTTGTTTCTACTGGATGATTTTCACCAGGCCAGGTAAGAGCTTTAGTTTTAGGATAATGCATTGACTTACTCAAGGGGTGTGGTTGAAATTAGAGGTCGCGGGAAATTGTCTCTGATTGGTTTATCAAGAAATGATACATAAAAACCACTTAATCATTACTAAAAAAAACAGTATATTTATCCTTGTTATCTACTTCTGTTCTTTTAAGAGCTAAAAGGTCTTTATGTTACTGAAAAACATAATTTCTGTAAAATGCCCTACGTTATTTCCAATTAATACGGTGCCAAATAGCGGTGAATTTATCAGATCAAAAAATAAGGTATAATGAGTGTAGGCTTTGTTGAATAAGTCATTTTCTTGAAAATGACTTATTTAGCAAAGCAAATTCAATATATTCTATGTTGACAATTTTTTAAGAAATCATTTTTTTCACATGAATTGATTTCCAAATCAATGCAGGCTGTACTTGGATCTTTTTGCATAGGTCAGGATCATTGCAAATTAATTCGGGACGTATTTCGCCAAAATCCAGCAATAGATTAAGAAACTCAGATTCATTATCACGTAATGGTAAAAGAACGGATAGCATGGATTGACATTCAGTCAATATTTGATTCGCCCAATCCTTTGAATGCGATTTTTCCTTAATATCTTTTTTTCGCAGCAGTGGGACAAGCATATCTTCAAATTCATGCCATTCAAATTGAATATTTTTAATTTTAATAGAGCGCCAGTCGGTTCGACTCATTGCACCATAAACGACAAAAGCCAACCTTAATTTTTCTATCTCCAAATCCTGGCGTGATAAAAGGTAATGTGCATCAAAAAGGTCTCGGCTGGAATGGCGGGAAAAAAGCGCGTTTAATTTTCCGCCAGCCAGTTCGTGAATATCCAGCAAAGGAATTCGTGTCGCTTGGTGAGTACCTAGCAAGAGGGAATCTTTCAAATATACTGGCCATAAAGGAACGCGGGTTAAAAAATTGAGATCTACTTCAAGGCGAGGATTCCCTTGCCAGGCACTTTGATAACGAAATATCCATTTCCCACCAGCATGTTCATCCGGTTTTCTTTGTAATTGATAATTATTATCAAGGCAAATTTCTTCTATTTTTTGCATGACAATGAGGCGCTCCTGTAGCATCATTTCTCTATCAATAGAACCGATGTAGTTAATATCAATATCCACTGATAGGCGTGGAGAGTCAAAATAAAATAGGTTGAGCGCGGTACCTCCTTTTAAAGCAATCCGGGACGATAGAAATGCATCTTCAGAGAAATGATTTAGCAGGTGCATCAAATGCATCACTTTTTCTAAAATTTCTGGACGAAACCCCGTTTGTGTAGCTTCTTGTTCCAGTCGTTCTGGAGAAATTTTCATATTTTGGACTCCCAATCTAAATTTTCTTCCCAACGGTGATGAATCAGAGAAAGTGGAACCATGAGATTCCAGCGTGCAATGTATTGACTTTTTTCTTGGTGATCAAAAGCTAAATAATGAGGAGAAGCAGGGCGATGAGCTTGCAATTGCTCCAGTTGTTTCTCGTTCACTTTGAGTTCTTGTTGACGTTGCTCAAGGTAGAATCCCACTTTCGCAATGGTAGTGGCGTTATCCAACAAAAGTGCATAACGGATAATATCCTCTATTTTAAAACGATTGATCAAGTCAAGTGATCGCCATATTTCTTCCCAGCCACCCCCTAAGTTTGGGCGATCCATTAAATCAACCAACGTGCGTTCTTTTGAGGTGACACGAACGGTTAAGCCCTGAACGTCCTCTGTATTTACATAGGCATTGGATGCATTTTTAATTAATAACGCTTTTGGGTATAAAGTAGGCTGATAAGTTTCCTGACGGAATGATAAAGTTTTGGTTTGATGCTCCGTCAAATAAATAAAACGATAGCTGCTGGAGTAAGTTAACCCGTAAAAAGCCAATGCCGTGTGATACGCAATCACGGCGTCAGATGTGAGATAGCCGGTTATTAAAAAGGGGTTAATGGGATATCTTTCTGCTTCTGCGCCATAAGGGATAGACGCAAATAGTTCTCGGCGTATCCGTATAATATGTGCTTGGCTGATATGTTGGTTTAACTTATTTCTAATGGTTAATGGATTTTTAGATCCTACACTTTGCATTGCTTCGACAAACGTATTGTATGTGAAGATGGGGTGGGATCTCAGAAAGTGCTGTAGTTCATTCGGCATTTTATAAAAATCCGTTATAATACTATATAAAGTGGTTTTAACTAAAGTTAAGATCAAATTGATTTTTGATATTAAATTTTAAAAAAACCATATTTCATAGTTTTATTATACTATAATATCCAAAAAATACCACTCTCTAAACTTTATTTTAACCATAAATATGTGAATTTCCATAAGGATAATCAAAATGGCTACTGGCCATCTGATCAAAGATCAGTTGCTCTTGTAAAATCTACCGAAAACAGGCAGAATTGTTCAAAAATTCCTTGCCGGAATTTTGCCGGAATCAAGGGGTCATAAGAGGTCACGGTTTGGCAATTTTGTAGTAAAATATACAAAATTGTGAAGGGCGTCCAAAGTTAAAATTTAAATTTAAAAACAAAGAGTTAAGCTTAAATTTTAAGGGTTGCGTCAAGACCAAAATCGCGAGTCCGCCTGCCTCTTAATCAGCGGGTCGCTGGTTCGATCCCAGCACGGCCCATTAATAAAATCAGATACTTATACGATCTTGCCAAAATCCGGGAAATTTCATGTAGAAACAGTGTAGAAGGATTATGTCACACTTGCTTTAGTTTCGTGAGGCTACGTCATGGTTGGTAATAGAGGAGGTCTTCCCCAAATCCGGGGGCACATTTAACCACCACAAAGTACTTTTGTTGCTTAGGAAAATGTTTGCCCTGTCTTTGGGCGCGATGCGGTTATTACCGCTTGTTTAATTTGTGATCTAAAATTCTCATGACCTTTTTCAGTCTCCTGGAACAGTGAACGATGCCACCAGGCCGTACTCCAGAAAATCTTCTCCCCGATTGCGGCATATATAGTTGAAAAAATATCGAACACTGAACCTCGTTGACCCTCGCAGTAGTCATTCAGATCTTTTTCAACTTTATTATGATATTTATTTAGAAATATATTATGGCCTATCTTACGACCCATTTCATGCCATGCGTCATATGTCCATTGATCGAATTTTTTCGGCAAAGTAAAAACTTCATCGTAGTATTTTTTATTGTGCCTTTCACATTCCTCCCAAGTCATTGATATAACACCTTTCCGTTGTTCCAACAACGCATTGACGATATCGGGACACATACCCCAAACGGCAGCTCCTAGCGGCTTCTCTCCTGTGAGGGTTGCCATATCAGATTTTGCCCCCCGCTTCAATAACTCTGTGACCGTTTTCTCATCACCAAGTTTGCAAGCGGCAATCAATTGATCCTGTAATTGCAATTGCTCAATGCTGGTTGGCGCGGGCATCAGAAATTGTGAATTTTGCAAGGCCATTAGTACCCCTTGTTTAATTTGTTTTCTAAAACCTGAATACCCCTCCTCCGTTGCTGAATTGGGTATACTCGCCGATACTCTTTCACTACCATAACCTTTATCTCTTTTTCTGCATTCTACCCAACCTTTCAACACCTCCCAACTAGAACTATAATCGTCATCAGACCACCATTTCTCGCTAACCTTCTTCAAATGGAATGCTCTTATAAACAGATTGGAATCAATTTTTTGTAATAACTCATACCATTCAGCATATGTATGCGGCTCAAATTTTGGCACGATAAAAACTTCCTGATAATATTTCAAATTATGCTCTTCGCATTCCGCCCAAGTCATTGGTGCAACACCGCCTGTTTGTTTCAGTAAAACACTCACGACACCGGGACACATACCCCAGATCGCCGCCCCGAATGGTTGTTCACTTTGGGTGTTAGGGATATTCGATTTCGCGCCTTTTCGTAACAGCACCATAACTGCTTTTTCATCTCCCTGTTTACAAGCGTCAATTAATTGATCTTGCAAGCTTACCACCGGTTTTGATGCAGGCATCAAGGTGTGGCGACTTTGTGATGCTGGCGATACTGTTAGAGAATGGGATGAAGTAGTAATAGTTTTCGTTATAGGGCTATACGTGGCGTTTATTGGAAGTGACTTTTTTTCTACGAACAGCATTGTTGGTGTTAGTGGTAATGGTGTTGTGCTAGTGCCCGGTAAATCAGGCAATACTTGTAGACGCCATGGAGCCTCTATAGATTGTTGAATTTGTCTTCTGTATACCATAAACTCCTTCTCTGACCCCCAACTTATACCTCCATATCTTTCTGCCCAAGTAGGTGACACCGGTGTGCCTCCATGTAACTCTTGCTCTTGCATATATTTTCTCAAGTTATCCCAGGAAGACGAAACCTTATGAAGCCATGCTTCATCAACTTTCTTTAAATGAGCAATCCTAATGAATCGATTGGAATCTATCTTTTGCAGCAAAATATTCCACTCTTTGTAAGTTTGCGGGTCAAATTTCGGCACGATAAATATCTCTTTATAAAATTTTATATTATGCTTTTCACATTGTTCCCATGTCATCAGCGTAGTGTCGCCTGCTTTTTTGAGCAAAGCATCCACGACATCGGGACACATGCTCCACACCGCCGCACCCAACGGTTGTTCGCCACGAGCATTGACCATATCTGGTTTTGCACCTAGTTCTAATAACGTGATTACACCTTCCTCATCTCCTTGTTTACAAGCTATAATCAATTGATTTTGCAATTTCAATTGTTCTGCTTGAGTAGCTGGTTTTGGGGATTGAACTTGAAGTGGTGATTGGTGTTTAATGTCTTCCTGGCTGCGTTTTAATTCCGTCTGATGCTGTTGTTTCAAGCGCTCGATTTCTTTTTGTTTTTCCTGTTTTTCGATTTCTAATAGCCGTTTTTCTTCAGCGGCTGCCCGTTTTTGCATTTCTAGCTGATATTTCTGTTGTTCCTGTGCTAATTTGAGTTGCTCCATTTGCTTTTGCAACGCCAATTGTTCGGCTTGATGTTGTTGCTGAAGCTGGGTGATTTCCGCCTGTTTTTTGATTTTCACTTCATGCAGTTCTTCAGTGGTGGAAGTTTCAGGAACAATAGGTATCTGCTGACGAGCTGATTTCAGTTGGGCCATCTCATGTTTGATTTTTTCAAGCTCTTGTTGCTGTTGTTCACTTTCTTTTTGTTTTTGTTTGGCGGCTTGGTGTTTTTCATGCCAGTGCACGTTCCATTTAGCTTCGCGTTCTTCTTGGTTTTTTTTCAGAGTTTCAATAATCGCTTGAGTTTCTGACGAGAGTGGATGCATCCTGAGCAACTCTGTCAATTTTTTTTGAATATCACCCATCAGAATGCGATCTTCCGGTTTCAACACCCAGCATTTTTTAACTAGTTCTGCTAATTGAGGCGGACAGTTGCGGGGGATGGCTTCTGTCTCACCTTTTGTTACCCAATCGCTGATCAGACTGGTGTCGCCTTGGGCATCCGCAAACGGGATAGCATGAGTAAGCAACTCCCATAGCACCATTCCAAAACTATAAACATCCGATGCTGGAGAGGGTTGACCGCCACGCTTGTGCAACTCCGGCGCCATCCATGCCCGCGCGCCAACATTCTCAGTTTTTCTAGTGACAGTAGAATACGTGCGTATACTGCTTTTGACCGTGGATAGCCCAAAATCACTCAATTTTGCCCGCAAGCGCCCTTCGTTAATGTTTAACAAAACGTTATGACTTCTCAGATCGCGATGCAGGATATTTTGGCAGTGCAGTAAGGCGATGCCCTCCGCAATATCTGCCGCCAACTGATAATATAAATCCCAGGGTAATTTAGTTTCATTGTGTAATTGCAATAAGTCAAACAAAGTGCCATTGGGGACATATTCCATGACCAACGCGTAACTCGGTTTTTCCACGGCGATTCCAAACAAGCGTACGGTAGGATAAGGTTCTGTCGAAACCTTCGCCATGTGCGCCATAATTCCTGCTTCTCGATGCAAGTCTTTTTCAGCTTCGGTGGTCAGGGTTCCTGTGAGTTCTTTGACCGCGACAGAGTATTTACCCTGCCACCAACCGCGGTAGACTTCACCATAACTGCCGCTGCCGATTTTGTCGGCTTTTTTATCATATTCCAGTTCTTTGAAAGGAATTTGCAGCACCGGCGTCAACTGAATGGAGGGGCGGCTGGGGCTGGATTTGATCTCCTTTGCCGGTTGGCGTGCTTGCAACAATTCCAATGCATTCATTAAAGCTTGTTGTAGTTGTCTATATTGTTTCACACAGGCTTGGCGATATTTAATCAACTCCCGTTCACAGCGATTCAACCCCAACAAACAGTATAAAATTCCTTCAGAATCAGACTTAGTCAAATCTTTAATATAATTTTCCTGAGACTGCCACTGTCCTTGCTCCAAAGAATACCAAGAACGGCAGTTACGGATGAGATATTGACCAATTGTGGGAAATGTAGTCCCGTAATCGCCTTCCAGCATCAGTGGCAGGAGGAAATCTGGGCTTTTTTTCGCTTCGTCCAGTGTAAAGTCGAGTTCTTTGCGTACGTTCGTTTTGCTTTCAGGTTGAGTGCGTTCAGCATAACGATGGGTGCCGATTAATAACACGTATTGACTATTTCGGATACCATTGCGCATCTGCTCTTCTATATGGCCGGTCATTTGCTGTTTATCAAACCAGGTAATTATTCCTGTCGCTGCTAAATCGCTTTGCAGTTGAGTTAAGAGTGTTTGTAAATGGGTAAGCTTTGGTGTCCCGTTGGCTTCCCAAGCGTAACTGATAAAGACTTGAGGCCGGGTGAGGAGTGATCTTTGGGTTTTATCAAGGTCTTGTAGATGATACTCCGCCTGGACTTTTATCATTTTTTTGACATTGCCTAAAAATTCTTTTAAGAGGGCTTGCTGGCGTAGTTGGATGAGTTCGAGAGATTCAGGAATGGTGGGTGATCTGCTCATGGTTGACTTTCCTTGATGGGTTAAATTTTTTCCTATCGTGATTTTTTGGGACAGGGAAAAGTATAACGATCTTTGGCAATGATGCAACTAGAAAATTCACAGAATAAAATTTTTACATCGGTTTAAAAATCTGGCGGATTTCATATTTAAGGGCTGCGCCGATTTTAAACCGTGGCCGGACTGTGCCTAGTAAGCCTGCCGCATTACTGCGGCAGGCTTACTAGGCAAAAAAAATAGTCATTCTAACACTTTCAAATTAAATCACTATTTCATCAAATTCGTCACTGAAAACAAGGGATAGTCAATAAGAATCCCCTATTTTTATAGGCAATTTCGTAAAAATATTTTGAGAAAAATGATTCACTTTTTGAGTCATCCGTGGGTACTTTAGTAATCGCGATACTCCGGCTCATGACCTCTTACCTTGCAAAATGTCTTTCTCCTTTTGAATCCTTGTGCACTATTTAACGCTATTCTATGGATACAACCCGTAACTTATCTGCATCACCGGCAATAGCGGCTAATCACACAGGTTAAATTTCTGGTGTAAGAGACTGGTGCGTCATCATAGGTGCGCGATGGTGAAGTCAAACTTGCCCCGCTGTGCCTTGGCGTGCCTTTTGGCGCGTGAGGCACAGCGGGGCGGCTGGGGTGATAAAAATAAACGGGGACGCAACAAGTGAAGCTGATTTTTTCGTCGCAATGCAATTGTTAAAGCCAGTGATTATTGACTTAAGTGCCAGGTAATATTTATTGACTGCCGGCAAACGCTTTTGCCAGCAGCGTGTTTTGTTCTTTCGTCTGAATCCGCAAGGCTTCCAGTTGCCCTTTCAGTCTGGCGCACTCCGCAATGAGTTCTTTATTTTCCATGCGCAGTTCCCGGCATTCGGCTTGCTGGCTTTCAGCCTGTTGTTTAATTTGATTGTGGCTGGCGATCAGCGCCGATTCACGCGCGGCGGCATCGGCTTTGATTTGTGCTGCCTCTGATTGACTGGTGGCCAAAGTGGATTCCAGTATTTCCCGTTGTGAGGCTTCGGCATCAGTCTCAGCTTCGAGTTGGGCGATGTTGCTCAGGGCTTCTTCAAACCGCTGCGTGATCATTTTAACTTCGGCCTCTGATTTTTCGCGGATGGCGGCGATGTTTTTACCCGCTTCGGCGGCGGCGATCTGCCAGGCGTGCGCAAACGCTTTTTCCACGGTTTCCGGCATGGCCTGGGTGGTGGGTTTAAATAGCGGTTGGTGGGTGGCTTCCCAGACAGCCAGATGTTTATAAATGGTTGTCAGACTACCGCCGCCCAATGCTTCACGTAAGGCAGTGGGTGATACGGCTTGCCCGGCGGCGGTGAGCTGGTCGGCGGCCTGGAAAACCTGTTCCGGTGTGTGCAGTGCTTTGCGTCCCATAAAACCTCCTGATTTAATAAAATAAAGTAAGATATTTCTTTATATCTTATATTATCTTATTAAATTAGAAGAGTCAAGCGGGTACGCCGGATTTTTGAATGGGCGAATTGAACCAGTTCGACAATGAAATGGAATAGGTCTTTCGCTGTGGGCTACCATGCGAAACCGGCAAGTCACTTTCTGATTTTTGATGGCGATATTTTTTTGTAGAATATTCTTTATCCGCACTCCGCCAACACGCAGCGCGTCACTGAGTTTTACTCAGTGACGCGCTTATCACCGGAACGGTAAGTCCTTTAATTTAAAATAAATTCTTTCATCTCGCGTCACGGAAAGAGGATGTGCGCCACTAAAAGAGGCGTGACGCCAGCGGCATTATTCTTTGAAAAAACCTGCTTAAAAATAAATCGTTGATCGTTCTATATCTATTAATTTTTTATCAAAAAACATCTGCTTTGATGGTATTTTGTTAATGGCTGACGGCAGTGCTGTACGCAGTATGGCGGGGTATGTGGTTTGCTACGGTGTTGAACCGGTTGGCGGTCTGGAAGTCTAAGCCAATGCGTATGCACTTATGCTCAATAATTTCGCTTAATTTAATAAGATAAAGTAAGATATAAAGAAATATCTTACTTTATCTTATTAAATTAAAGCACCAGGCCGAACAGAGCTGATTTTTAAGTTAGCGCATTGAAGCAGCCCGGCGGATGATTTTATCAATTTCTGAAACTAAATCCATTTAGTATAAAGTCGCTGGAACTCCGTCAAGGAGGGTCGCATGGGTTTTGACCTGCGCACAGGTCGGGGCGATACGATGACTGTCCGACAAGGTGTTGATCTTTGCGTGACGCCAGTCTATAGCAGGTCACAACCCATGCGACCACTCGCAGAGCTTGTCCTTGACGGAGTGGAAGCGACATTACCCTATCGGCAGGGTTTGGCGGCGGCCTTGCGCTGCCAAACCCTGCTTCCGGCGAGGGCGGCGGGTCTGGGAGGCGGAGCCACCCAGGATTTAAAATCCCTGGCGAAGCCAGCCTTCTAATCGCGAAGCGATGCCAATCAAAAAAGCGTAGTGTCAGCAAGATTATTTTCTATTCATGAAGATTGATTTTGAGAACGAGTTGTTGATTAAGTTATGCAATCGCGGTTGATTTTTTTGTAAAAATTCTTTATAATTCCAATCATTATTTTATGACTGGCGCAATTTTTTTTGCGCTGGTTAATGGCGGTGCGAAAAATTTTCGCCTGTTCATTTGACTGAGATTAATAGCTCAGTTTCATTGACTGCGATAGTATTTTAACAGGTACTATTGCTTTCTATTGAGTGCTTTTTACTCCCTGTAATCGGCATTTTTTTCCTTTCTGAACAGAAAGGAATTCCATTTTTTTATCATCATTGCGTGCATGGATGATGTCATTATGTAGCCCAATCACTGGTTTACCGGATGATTTTGCTAACGTTAGTCATGATAGTTTTTTATTAATCATTTCATAACCACAAGGAGAAAAATATATGAGTGTCAAAACAGAATTGAAAAGATCACTTTACACGGTCTTGCAAAACGATCATCAAGGTTCGTTTGCTTCGCGTGCAGACCGGCGGCAAATCCTGATGCAATTGGCCGATGATCTGATTGGATTAGGTTATAAAATTCCTCATATTCAGCAATTTAAATCCAAGCATGTTACCGCATTGACGCAGCATTGGCAGCAAAAAGGACTCAACAACGGCACGATTAAAAACCGGTTAGCGGTTATCCGGCATTTATCGAGAATGTTGAATAATTCCCATTTAATCCCCGATAATTCCATCCTCAAAGTGGGTTCCCGGAAGTATTACAGCCTTGAGAATCGCGCCGTGCATCAACCTGAATTGTCCAAGCTGGCAGACCCGTATGTGCGGGTGTCGGCGGAATTGCAGCGGGTATTCGGATTGCGCCGCGAAGAATCTTTAAAAATCAGACCCGCCCTGGCGGATAAAGGCGATAAGCTTTCACTGCTTGGGGCTTGGTGCAAAGGCAATCGCAGTCGGGAAATTCCGATTCGCACCGAAGAACAACGGTATTGGCTGGAACAGGCTAAATTATTAGCGCGGCGGCAACAATCGCTGATACCGGAAGAAAAAACCTATATTCAACATCGCTACGTTTATGAAAAACAGTTGCGTAACTTAAAGCTGCGTTCTCATGCGTTACGTCATGCGTATGCGCAGCGGCGTTATCAGGAATTGACGGGCTGGCTGCCTCCCATTGCTGGCGGGCCTTTCCTAGGGACTATACCCCGGAACAGCGATATCAAGATACCACTCGCCCGGCTGACCCTTATCCGAAGAACTCGGCCATAGTCGAATTCGCGTAATGCGAAGTTATTGTGGATAGCAGATGATTATGTGCAGTAGACAAAGAAAAGCTATGTTTTGTCGAGACTTAGCCAGAAATTACTGCACATAAAAATTACTTAGGGCAAGTGATCACTTGGATAAATAGTGTTGATTTTCAGTAAAGGCTGTGGCATAGTAAGCGTACCGGCCAAGTGTTAGCACACTCGGCGCGGCACTAACCACATTAATTTGAGGAACAAATTAACATGGCTGATTGCAGTTTATACGAAATACAACGCTTTTTAAATATCCTCCTGAAATCTCCGGGTCGCTTTCCTATGATACAAATACTCCCAGGCGCATAACGTCCGATTAGCGGGCTTCGCCGGTATTAAGCTCGTCTGTACTTTCAGCCGAGAATATAGGGCAATCCGGGTTTTCAGATCAGCGGATGGTGAAAAAGTCGCGGTTTTTTTTCGTAAAGACCGTCAGTCCATGCGCCAATGCGTCATCGGGCTGGTCAACCCCTATAAACCGGTGGGGCATTGGTGTTGTGGTTCTTTAAGGGCAACTACCTAAAAAAATTATTGTCCTTGAGTGTCTTTGATAAATTGGTCTACTGATCGGAAGCTTTTATGTTTCGCCTCTACCGTAAACGCACAGCGTTGCTCTACCGATTCTTGAAAGCTGCGCATGATCAGGTATCGAATCAGGTAGCGTGATTTCTAGCGACCAGGTCAATAGCTTTTGCCATTGTCTGTTAGGCTGCTGAATGGGAGGTGATGAGGTTCAGACGCGATCTTCCGCTAAAGTTTTGGGTTGTCTGCTGGCGTCTTCCACACGCAAACCTAAGTCGATTAAATGAGTGCTGCAATGAGATAAAGTCATTGATCTCTGTTCTGCCAGCGTTTTAATTTTTTCAAGTTGTGTCTCTGCTAAAGTGATAGTGAGTCGAGCCATAAAAATTCTCCTTTTTTATTGATGATCAATTTGTTTTGATATTCCCGTTAAAAACGACAATAGTTAATTGTACCAAAATTATCTTGAAAAGTGATGCAAAGTGATGAAGTCTATGCTGCATTTTTCAGCGGTCAAAAGCGAATAAGCCAGAAATAGCCTGAAGAAGTTTTAATCGTAAAATATGCTGCATGTGTGCAGCATGTTTTTATTGAAAAAGTGATGATGATCGTCATCACTTTGGCAAAAAACCGCTGTTTTTCGTGCATGACCGTATCGCAGTGTAAGGGATTGAATGATTGAGGTTTTCCGACAAAGCAACCACGTTGCGACGGGTGTGGTTCCTAAAAACGTAAAAACAACGAAATCTGCCTCTAATCTCAGACAATTCTTGATTTAAAATTTTTAGGAAATTATATTTTTACGTGAGTAAAGTTAAAGAATTTTTCTGTAGATTTTAATAATTTTTTAGCAAAGTATTTTATTAGGCAAATAATTAAATTTAAAGTCATTAATTATTTTTTTGAATTGACGGAATCAAAAAATATTTTTTTACACAGTGGTATATTAACCAGAAGTCTCAATAAAATTGAAAAGAAAAAAACAAATAAAAATCGCTAGTTTCGTCAGTATATAATTTTTTTAGTAAAACGACTTACTGAGCAATAAATATTGAAAACAGCTGCAAAATATCTTAAGTTCTATTCATGTGAAAATATAAGTTTTGTAAAAAATTCAGTACAGAATCACTTCAGAGGTTATTCAGATTCCGTTATTATGGCCAAATTTCCATGCACACCCCTCGCAACCGGTTGCTTTTACGGAAAATCTCAATCATTACAAACCCTTGCAGCGCGATACGATCATGCAGGGAAAAAAGTATTTTAAATTGCCATTTTCATCAATTTTTGCCATTTATCGCTTATTTTCTGTTTGTTTCTTGGGCTAGTGATGTAAAGTGCGACACGATTTTTTGAAAGTGATGCAGTTTACATCACTCAAAATGGCTTTAATGAACGCCAATAATGAGATTTAACTGAACGGCATAACTGAGATTTCATCAAAAATCATACGGTGTGATCTGTGACTTGAGAGGAATATTTTTTTGTGAAGTCTTTTTAAAAAATAAAAACTGATTTTATTGTACTTGATAATTTTTTATGGAAGAGTGAGAAAAATAAAAAAATCCTGAGCGAAACTAAACAACGAAAAATAATCATTATCAGTTCGCCCAGGATTATTTTTTTATAAAGGCTGTTCAGGTTCGGTGTAGGTTGCCATCACGGTTTTAAGTTGGTGTTTCGCAATGGCGTTCCAATCATCCAGCATAGAGAACAGTTGTAGGCATTGCGCCTGTTCAATGTGTTCAGTGTTACTGATGCCCAGGGCGGACAGCAGTTGTGTTTTTTCCAAACAGTCTTCAATGATTTCCAGAGGCGTTAAACCTCGATGCGAAGGTAGGACGAAAGACAAATTTTCAGATACAATACTTTTAGCCATATCAACTCCTTGTGTAGTTGGTTTGGTTAGTCTCATCATCGTATGTCTAGTACGGTGATGGGACGCTTCAGAGAAGTCTCTGCCTTGATGCCTTAAAGCAGGTAGGGGCAGAGACCTCACCTTAATGACTACATTAGCAGAACCCGCTTTGCGCTGCAACGTCCCTAATGTCCCTGGTGTCTCTTTTGACAGGAAATTTTTTTCAGAATCATTGTTTTTGCTTGTCCCCCTTGTCCCTTTTGTCCCATCTGTTTTAACCTAATGAAAAATAAATGATTTTTATGCTAAAAGTACGGGACAAGTACTAAAAACCCCCTTGTCCCATTTGTCCCCTTGGAAGGTAATTAGATCAATAAATATCCGAAATAGGACAAAAAGGACAAGCGGGTTTTAACTACTTGTCCAGTCAAAACAGCTCATAAATATATTTATTTTCAATTAGTTATCATGAATAGGACGAAAAGGACAAGCGGGACACGCTTTTTATTCATCCCGTGATTTTTAGCAGACATCACAGGGATACCCAAGGCGGTAATTTGTGTTATAATTATGTTAAACAAGTTAAACAAAAATAATGAGGTTGCTTTATGTTGGGCATTCGATTAGATACAAAAACTGAGCATCGGCTTGAGCGGCTCTGCCGGAAGACCGGCCACACCAAAAGTTATTATGCGCGCAAGGCGTTGAGTGAATTTCTGGATGATCGGGAAGATTACTTGCTGGGTATTGCGGCACTGGAGAAGAAAGAAGGCAGCATCACTTTAAAAGACTTGGAGAAGACGCTTGGACTGGCAGATAGAGATTAAAAAAAGCGCGGTCAAGCAAATTCAAAAACTGGATTCCGTCGCGCAAAAGCGGATAGTATCATTTTTAAATCAGTTAGCGACTCATGCTAATCCTCGTCTGTCTGGCAAGGCATTGAAAGGGGAAAAAGGCGATCTCTGGCGTTACCGCGTTGGCGATTATCGCTTAATTTGCCAGATACAGGATACCCGGTTGACTGTTTTGGTATTGGCTGCCGGACATCGTAAAGAAGTTTATCGTTGATTTTAGCATGGATTTTTTTTGAGTATTTTGCTTTTAAGGAGTGTATTTGTGGTTAGTATTATCATGTCGTCGCTCTCCATTATAGTGTCTTTGTTTACTTTTTGGTTTTTATGCCTTTATAAAGGTAAAATAAAAATGACACAACCAACACAAATAGGTTTTTGCCATGTTGGTTCAGGTATCGGTGGATCTCAAATTTATTTAAGAACTCTTATTGTCAGTACAGCAAAACGTGGGCGTATTATTGAAAATATTTTTCTTAAAGTTCACCGTGGAGAATCATTGCAGAATTTTAATATTTGGGTATATGGACAAAAAAATGATTTATTGCGAGGAAGCGGTATATACATAGGGCAAGATGGCGTTGTGTGTGATCATCATTTTTTATTACCCAAGGACTGTACCAGTTATGAATTTTCTCCAGGAAACTACAATATTGAGATATATTTCTCAATTTTGGGGGTGAAAAAATATTTTTTAGTTAGGACATTGGAATTAGTATTGAGTTATGAACACGTTAAAAATATTAAAGAAGGGAAAATGATATTTTTTGATTGGGCGCCAAATACCAAAACGTATTATGCCAGTGTATATGATTCCAAGAAACAGAAAATAGCCGAAGACTTAAGGATGATAGAAAAAATTATGCAAACCGCGTGATTTAGATTCAAGAGAAAAAATTGGTAATTTCAGTTATCCCATAATTTGGGTAAAAAGACATAACAACGTGAGCGTCCAATGCTGGGTAAATATTCACGGCGATAAGGCGTTTGATGTTCTCCCGGCTCCAGCCATCCCTCGGCTAATAACAATCGGGTAACAGCACGAGAATCAAACCCGGTGCAGAGTTCTTCGCGGAAGACTTCCGGCAATACATAATAGCTCATGCCCAGCACGGTGTTTTTTCTAAAACCAGCGCGATATAGCGTATTGGAGTGTTGTGTTTCCCATTCACTAAAGCGGGATTCACCATGCATTTCAAAAAATCGCCGAATTTGCGACAGAATGGCTGATCGTTCCTGATTATCCGCGCCGCCGCGATACTCAATCCAGGCTTGAAAACAGCGGGTTGCCGCTTGTTCGGCTTCGCCTGGCGGCCAACCCGTGATGCCGTGTTGAGTCGCCAGTTCACCGGCGGCGGCAATGAGTGCAAACCGTTCACAAACGCGATGCACCTGGCCGCCGCAGGAGGGAGGCAGATTTTTGTCGATAAAAGCCTGGCTATGAGCTTTAATTTTCGCGGGCAATTGAGCGAAATGCTCAAGCTGAGTAATGATTTCTAAAAAGGCGTATGCTGCCGTGCCGTGATAATGCGCAGCGGCCTCGCTGAGAATTTGACTGAGCGCCGCGCCGGAAGTGCAACCATGCAATGTGTCGAATAATCCTAACCTTGCCCGGCGTCTGCCGGAATATCTACCAGTCGCACCGCTTGACCGGCTTTGGTTTTTTTTCCGGATTCGCGGATATGTTGCGCTAATCCCACTTCACCCGCCGATAAAAATAATAATCGCCATTCATGGCGAGATCGTGCCGCACCATTTTTGCTGGCGCGCGCTTTGCCGCTGCCATTAGCCAGCATATAAGCGATTTCTCCGGCTTCTCTGGGGTCAACTTGTGACAGTTCATCTAAAACCAGTAAGGTATCAGAACGTAAAGCGGCCAGAGATTCCAGCCCGTTGGTGGTGGCGCGCCAGCGCTGTAAATAATCCGGCGCGCCGAATACGGAAGCCGCCACTTTTAACGCGGTGGTTTTTCCGCTGCTGGATTCGCCGACTAAATGCAGTCCGCCGGATTCCGCACCCGCCGGATGCAGGAGTAAAGCGGCGAAGGCACAGGCAACGGCTAAAACCAGCCGGGAATTTCCTGCGCAATACGCCGCAATGTGTTGTTGCCAATCGGTTAACGTCCCGGCTTGCTGATAATGATTAGAAAGATTATCCGCCTGATAAATAACTGGCTCGCTGGCTGCGCCAATGGTGTGATCAGGCAGAACGAAGACGTTATGATACCAGCCGGTTTTAGTCACGCAGCGGGCGCGTGTGTCGGGCTGGGTTGTGGTGATATATTCCACTAAGCCTTGCCGCGCTTTGATGCCGGGTGCAATTTGTAAACCCAATCGCAGGAGTTCGCCGCGCAATTCTTCGCCGCTGCCTTTGAGCATTTCCATCGGCATTGCCCAGCGGTGCAATTGGCCGTCGGCGTCGGTTAACTCTAATAGTCGCCCCCAATTTTCAGAGGCTTTATCGCGTACTAACGCTTGAATATCCAGACGTGAACATATCCAGCGTTTTTCATCGCCATCGCTATAAAATACGCCTTGATCATTGACAATAAATGCACTGGCTGGTTTTAGAGATTTTTTAGGCTGTGATAATTCGTCATCGCTTTGTGTTTGCTGTGTGATAGGTTGAGGGGGTTCCTGCAATGATAAGGCCGCAATTGTCTGCTGAAGTGCGCGTGAGGATTCACCAGTAACCAATCCACGCAATCGCCTTTGGATGGCAGATTCAGAGCAGCAATATTTACCCACTGCACGCTGCAATTTAACGCGCGTAATATTTCGGTAACCGTTTGTGCGTATTGCAATCCTGCCGCATCATTATCCGGCCAGATAATCACGTTTCGATTCGCTAATGGTGTCCAATCGGCGGCGGCAGCACTGTCAGCGCTGCCGGACGTGGTTGCGATCATACCCAGCTTAATTAAGTGATCGGCGCACCATTCGCCTTCGGTAATCCAGACGATGGCCTGTAAATCCTGTAAAATCGCTGGTAAACCGTATAATGGTTTTTTATGAGGAAAATCCGGTTCGCCGAATACAAACCGTTGACCCTTTTTTTGATGCATCGGACGAATCCATTTAGCCTGTGTTTGGGGATGTTTTAAGCGCAGCCGCCAATACAGCGGCTGCCCTTCATGGTTAGCGTAGGTATGTAATGCTTCGGGTTCATAACCTTTAGCAATGACGGTTTTAGCTAATCGTCTGGCAGCTATTTGCGGAGTTTCATTCAACATCGTCATACTCCCATGCGCCAAAATAATTAACGGCTTCGACAAAAGGAAGGTGATGACGCTGTTGATGAAACGCAACAATATCCCCGCCTTTTTTACCGCAGCCAAAGCAGTGAAAGCCGCCAAAGTCCAGATTGATGCGCAAACTCGGTTGAGTATCTTCATGAAAGCAACAACACACACTGACCCAGCCGGATTTTGCCGATAACTTCGGAAATATGGGCTGGTAATAATTCATCGGCGCAGGCAGGTGTTGCGGATTAAATCGCCGCCGCCGGGCAAAATAAGATCGTCGTGTCATCGCTGCACCTACCTGACACGGGTATGTTGTTCAGTGTCTTGTTGCTGGGCTTGCGTTGTTGACTGAAAAGCCGTGTGGCTTGCCAGCCATTCGCGAATATCTTTTTTGCGATAGCGCACCAGGCGGCCCGTTTTGATAAAACGCACGCCCTGTGCCTGCCCAGCGGTCGCGCTCAATCAATGCAATGGAGCAGTCGCGCTGTA
>CAWHVV010000008.1:0-14123 GCA_963832945.1 uncultured Pseudomonadota bacterium | reverse complement strand
CACGTTATAACTATTTGATATTAAAGACAAAATTTCATCATTACCCCCTTGTGGGTTTATTTTGGGTTTATTTGCGTAAATTGCCCCCCAATTATTCACCGGCAAATAGCCCCTTTTAACTCGGGTATCAGCAAATTCATTTACCATAGGTCTTCATCACCATCTGAATGTCGGTATGACCCATTTGGGGTGTAAGGAACTGACATCATGTTCTCACCCCCCGACAACATCATGGATGCATAAGTATGCCGGGTCTGATAGGGACTTCCGATATTCAACGCCTGCTTTCTTGAGCGCATATATCCAGGCAGTTCTGCGTATTCGATGATCAGTTTCCCAGGGCTGATGGGTACGCGGGTTATGAAAGACTTGTTTACCAATCATAAATGTGGTACCTGTTTTTGGCCTTTTAAGGCCGCGAGGGCTGGCGGCAACAGTAAAACTCAACGTTCCCCCGCCTCTGTTTTAGTTCCTTTTACCCGCTTTTTACTGATAGCTCGAACCAGATGAACCACTCCATTAATCCAATCAATATCGTCCCATTCCAGCGCAATCAATTCAGAAGTGCGCAAATCCGAGTAAAAAAAGCAAATTGAAAAAGATGCTTAATTTGCTCATCATGGGCTGCGTCTACAATGGCCTGTATTTCATCCTTATCAAATGGATCCACTTTAAAATGCCTCTTACGCTTGCCTTACATAATAATTTTGCAATCACAATTTTATCGAGTGGATTACTTTTGATAGAGTCATCATTGAACGCTTGATCTATGACTGGATGGAAAGGTATTAAAATATTACTCACTGTTTTTGAAGTGACCTTAAGGCACGCACCCATCGACGAATAACGGTTGGTTTTAAATCCTGAATAGCAATAGTGCCAAAATTGGGCAATAAATGCATATCACAAACTTTTTTATAGCCTAGATAAGTACTCCATTCACAAGTGGCTTTTATCAGTTTAAGAAATTCATTTAATAATTCACCCACAGTCACATTGGTTCGCATTGGCAATCGCCTCGCCAATCTGGAATTCGGAAAATATCGGCGTAAGAGAAAGTACCTCGCGCAATAGCGTTCATAATTTCACCACGTAACCGATCGGCATATTTAATGTTAGACGCAGTGGCTTCAAGCTTAAGCTTTTCGCGACATTGGACGTTTCGATAATAAAAAGTAATACGTATAGTATTACCCGTTTTCCCATACCTTGCCTCTACTCCTGGCGGAGTTTTGAATAACTGCCCGATTGCCGTTTTCTACCCATTTTTCAACCTCAATCAAATTATCGATAAATTGCCATTCTGCCAACTTTACAATGTAAACCATCCAGCCATAAGCCACGTTTGCGCTTCGCATGGACAGCATTGGCGGTATCACCTGAGTCGTCGCAATATTTCCTCAATTTGACCCATTTCATTTTTAATTTACCCCCATTTTAACAAGTAATCAGCGTGATGACACCTATTAAGTATTGATAAGACATTTTGATCACCTCCTCTATTTTCTAAATCGTATTTGGTGAAACTATTTGGGCTTCAGTGTTTTTATTTTGTACATCGACTATTTCCTTTCTTTTTCTTTCCTGGAATAAACCAGCCTGGAATAAGGCTAACATGGCGAAGGATTCACAACGTGAGCAAGGTTTTTTTTGTACTGTTTCTGGCATGGGCATTTGAGCTATTGATTTGCTCCCATTTATCGGCCCCTCTGAGCAATAGCTTCATTTAACGCTTTAATCATCAAAGGCTCACCCAAGCTTAAAAAATAACGTTGTTTCTCCAAGGGAAATCCGCTTATTTTAAAAGCCCGAAAGATAGACAGTCCTTTATCGACTGCCTCTGGTAATTCAGGGACTCCATTTTTCACTATTTTTTTAGCTTGCTGATAAGTTTTGTAGTTATCAAAATAAATTTTGTAGTTACCCAAACCAACCAATTTAACCGCTATTTCTTCCGTCCGGCCTCGTAACACTAGTTTTTTATCTAAAATATCATCAAAATTAATGATCACTTCGGGAAAATTTCCCCTAAGTGAAAGATCAGTTCTAGCCCCTTTTTCGGCATCCTAAAGCCGCTTCATGGGCTAAACCGAGTTCTACTCGCTGTATAAAGGTCAGTGGAGGCTGGCTGCGTTTGAGGATTTCAACTTCAGCTTTTAAAGTGGCTATATATGCCCTATCTCTGTCTGAACTAATTGATCTCTGGTCACTCTCCAATTCGTCGCTTTTTCTATTTTCATCGCATTTTTCAGGGTAATAGCTCGCGATCCGCTAAGCCATTCGGAGATACGGTCTACGTCAATACCCGTAAACTCCGCGAGCCGATTGCGGCTTTTGCAAATTTTAATCGCTACCCATAAAAAATAGATATTGGTCATTCCATCATCCGTTTGAGGATTCCTGTCAAAGCTCCCCTTTGATTTTTTATGCTACCTAAAAAACTTCCTGCAAATGCAGGAAGTTTTTTAGGTAGGCTGGGAATCCTTCAATGCTGATTTTTGGCATCAAAATAGGTGGGGAAATGAAAACAAGTTAGCTCCCTGTTTTTAAAAAAATAAGTCAAAAGCATCCCTTCTGTTGAACACAGTTCAACAGAAGGGAAGTTATTATTCGAGGAGCATCCTGCTATGAATGTAGAAGTGACGATAAATTTGAACATAAAATGGCCATTCCATAGCCAATATCTTTTTATTTCTTACAATATGTCGCCGAAATATGCAGCAATTATAGCTCAAAATGAGAAGTCAAGCCAATTTTAGGCTCAAAGAGAGAAATTTTTAACCCAAGCTTGATAAATTTAAATAAGGAGATGATGAATGAATCGAATCAGAAGCGTTAAACCGGAATTATTTCGGCATCTGGCGTTATTTGAAGCCGAGGAAAAATACCAGATGCCATTGCGCATCGCTTTTGTCGGGTTGTTTACCTGCTGTGATCGCCGTGGCCGGTTTTTATGGCAGCCCCGCCGCTTAAAAGTCGATATCTTACCTTATGATGACGTCAATATGGATGATGTCCTCAATGCGTTAATTGAAAGCGGTTTTATACGGGCGTATGAAGTCAATGGACTGGTTTACGGTTGTATTCCGAGTTGGGGAACTCATCAGTACTTCAATGGCAAAGAAGCGGACAGTAAATTACCGGATATTCAGGAAGGTCGCCTATTAAAAGGCACGATCACCCAATCCATGTTAACCGTCCATGCTCGCTTGTCCCACGAAACGCTGTTACCGATCAATCCAGAACTGGACATGCACCTCACGGGTGAAGATCATGTGCCGCCTGAATTCACTGAAAATTCAGAATTACCGACTCAGGAATCATATCTGACGAATCGGTATCCCCTGATTTATCGGATTCTCCGTCGGTACGGTCATCAAAAACGACACGTGAATCACGCGAACCTGCACGGTGAATCACACGTGCCCTACCCGTGAGGCACTTAATGGAAAGGAAAAGGAAGGGAAAGGAAAGAGTTAAAACCGGAGTAATTAAAAATCCCATACACTGTCCAATCGCCAAAGACGACGTGTTAAAAATTTTTACACATTGGCAACAGACCATGCAACACCCACAAGCCAAGCTCGATAGCAGCCGCGACAAGTGGATTCGCAGTGCCTTGCGGATGGGCTACAGCGTGGACGATTGTTGTCAGGCTATCACCGGTTGCGGTGTCACCCCGCACAACCAGGGCTGTAACGAGCGAGGGGAACGCTACGACGGCCTGCATGTGATTTTCCGCTCCGCTGATCAAATCGACCGATTCATGCAGAACGCCCTCTCACCACCTCGACCCTCCGGCAAAGCGGAACAACGCCTGCACCACAACACCCAGGCGGCGCAAGCCTGGTTGAATACTCAACCCCCGAGGGAGGCATAGCCCATGGAAGACACCGACAAGAAACGGTTTGCCGAATTGATGGCGGGATTAGCGCAGACCTTCATCACGGACATTTCAGCGCAAGACCTGGAAAACTACTGGCGACTGCTGAAAGGTTATCCCATGAGCCAAATTGAACAGGCCATCATCGGCTATTGCGCCAGCCCAGAAGGACACCGGTTCATGCCAAAACCGGGGGAAATCATTGCCGCCTTCCACGGCAAGGAAAGCGAACAATCCCTGCTGGCGTGGGTGAAAGTCACCAAAGGCATGCGCCAGATAGGAGCATCCAAAACGGTGGTTTTTGATGACCCCATCATCCATGCGGTGATTGCCGATCTGGGCGGCTGGATTCGCCTGTGTCGTCTGACCGAGCGGGAACTCAATTTTCAACAACGAGAATTTGAACGCCTGTATGCCTGTTATCGGCACCGTCCGTTGAAAAAATATCCGCGTCAACTCACCGGTATTCCAGATACCGCCAATGCCGCCGCCGGTTATGAGTGGTCGCAAAATCCGGTATTGTTAGGCGACTCGACCCAGGCAGCATTAGTTTATAAAAATGGGACGAATAATCTATTACCCTCCCAGGCATTATCCGTTCAGCAGATTTTGCAACTCAGTGAAGGGAAACTGCTGTGTAAAGACGATGGTTTAGAGGCTAGTCCACCCGTTAAAGAAAAGAGCTTGGTGGGGGATCATCATGACGATTAAAGTGGCTTTGATTGATGAAAGCGCCATATTCCGCTTGGGATTGAAAAACTGTTTGGCTGACTCGGGAATTGAGGTGATTGGTGAAGCCGCCGATGGGATATCTGGCCAGCGTCTGATCCGGCAAAAGCAGCCGGATATGGTGCTGTTAAGCGCCGATCTGCCAGATGGTGCGGTGCTGACACTCTGTGATTTTGCGGCGGCGTATTTTCCGCAAATGCCGATGGTCTGTTTGCTTTCTCTCAACGATTTTAATTTACTAAGCCGCCTGATGCGCACTGCCGTCAAAGGGTTTTTAACGAAAAGTTCTGTCTATTCATTGCGTGAAGCCATTGAAACTATTCACAGCGGTAAAACCTATTTGCAACCCGATATGGGTTTAGAATGGCTACATTTGCATGAAAAACGGACTGCGCCAGCCGTTCATGCCTTGACGGATCGTGAGTACCGAGTATTACTCTTATGGGCGCGAGGAAAGACGGGCGAAGACATTGCGACGATTACTCACTTGAGTATTCGCACCGTATCCAATCTCAAATCCAGCGGATTTAAAAAATTGGGCATCGATACCGTAGAACAATTGCGAGAGTTAATTTTAAAATGATCATTTTCCCTGATAAGCTATGGCTTATAAGTATAGAGCTTGCAGAGTGATAAATGAAACTCAGGTATTGACTTGACTGTATTATACCTTCTGGTATTATACCATAAGGTACATTATTTGGAGAGCGTATTATGGAGGATTTTTTCCCATTAGGACTGGCAAAAGGGCATGTGTTTTGTAATCGGTTTGTCGAAAGAAAACAGTTACAAAACAATATTAAAAAATGTAGGCATACTTTGATTAGCTCGCCCAGGCGCTATGGAAAAACCAGTCTCGTCTGTAAAGTGTTGGAGGATTCCCCGGTACCTTATGAAAAAATTGATTTGTCACTGGTGGTGACTGAGGAATCTGTTCGAGATTACATTTTGTTTGCCATACAACATCTGCTGACCAAATTACAGCCATCCTATAAAAAAGCTTACGAAATAGCCAAACAATTACTGAGCAGCTTCAAGCCGAAATTGATTCTTGATGAGGAAACAGGCCCCAGAATTGAATTGACTTACCAAAGAAGAGAAAACCCATTAACAAATATTAGAGAAGCACTGTTATCATTAGATTTGATGGCAAAGAAAACCAAAAAGCGAGTGGTGATTTTTATCGATGAATTTCAGCAAATTGCTACTTTACCTCAACATCAGACGATAGAGGCATCCCTAAGAAGTGTTGCGCAAGAATTGGAAATGGTGACATTGATTTTTTCAGGAAGTAATCGGAAATTATTACTGATGATGTTTGATGATCGGAAAAGACCTTTTTTTCAACTGTGTGAAAAAATATTTTTGGAGCGTATTTCAAAAAATGACTATGTTAAACATTTACAAAAATTAGCTCAAAAACATTGGCAAAATGTTTTATCTGAGAATGCCTTGGCTTTGATTTTTGAATTGTCGCAAAATCATCCTTATTATCTAAACCTTCTATGCAGCAAGCTATGGAATATCTCCAAATTGCCAGACAGTCGCACGGTTAAACTATGTTGGCAACACTGCCTTCAAGAAGAGACTCATCTTTTATCACAGGCATTGATTTCACTCAGCGTTACTCAAAGGGCTTTTTTGTTATTAATACTGGAAGAAAAAATTAATCAACCTGGCAGTAAAAAAGTAGCGAATAGACTGAATGTTACCCCCAGAGCGGTTATTAAAGCGGTCAACTCTTTAGTTGACAATGATTACATTTTTAAAAATGACAGCGGTTATTATCAATTGATCAACCCTTTATTAAGGGATTATATGGAAAAACAGAAGAGATTTGTTTCTTCAACGCCAAGTAATCCATAATTACAGGTGACGATCCGAATTGAACGGACGATCCGCTGATTAAGAGGCAGGCGGACTATCGCGATTTTGGTCTTGACGCAACCCTTAAAATTTAAGCTTAACTCTTTGTTTTTAAATTTAAATTTTAACTTTGGACGCCCTTCACAATTTTGTATATTTTACTACAAAATTGCCAAACCGTGACCTCTTATGACCCCTTGATTCCGGCAAAATTCCGGCAAGGAATTTTTGAACAATTCTGCCTGTTTTCGGTAGATTTTACAAGAGCAACTGATCTTTGATCAGATGGCCAGTAGCCATTTTGATTATCCTTATGGAAATTCACATATTTATGGTTAAAATAAAGTTTAGAGAGTGGTATTTTTTGGATATTATAGTATAATAAAACTATGAAATATGGTTTTTTTAAAATTTAATATCAAAAATCAATTTGATCTTAACTTTAGTTAAAACCACTTTATATAGTATTATAACGGATTTTTATAAAATGCCGAATGAACTACAGCACTTTCTGAGATCCCACCCCATCTTCACATACAATACGTTTGTCGAAGCAATGCAAAGTGTAGGATCTAAAAATCCATTAACCATTAGAAATAAGTTAAACCAACATATCAGCCAAGCACATATTATACGGATACGCCGAGAACTATTTGCGTCTATCCCTTATGGCGCAGAAGCAGAAAGATATCCCATTAACCCCTTTTTAATAACCGGCTATCTCACATCTGACGCCGTGATTGCGTATCACACGGCATTGGCTTTTTACGGGTTAACTTACTCCAGCAGCTATCGTTTTATTTATTTGACGGAGCATCAAACCAAAACTTTATCATTCCGTCAGGAAACTTATCAGCCTACTTTATACCCAAAAGCGTTATTAATTAAAAATGCATCCAATGCCTATGTAAATACAGAGGACGTTCAGGGCTTAACCGTTCGTGTCACCTCAAAAGAACGCACGTTGGTTGATTTAATGGATCGCCCAAACTTAGGGGGTGGCTGGGAAGAAATATGGCGATCACTTGACTTGATCAATCGTTTTAAAATAGAGGATATTATCCGTTATGCACTTTTGTTGGATAACGCCACTACCATTGCGAAAGTGGGATTCTACCTTGAGCAACGTCAACAAGAACTCAAAGTGAACGAGAAACAACTGGAGCAATTGCAAGCTCATCGCCCTGCTTCTCCTCATTATTTAGCTTTTGATCACCAAGAAAAAAGTCAATACATTGCACGCTGGAATCTCATGGTTCCACTTTCTCTGATTCATCACCGTTGGGAAGAAAATTTAGATTGGGAGTCCAAAATATGAAAATTTCTCCAGAACGACTGGAACAAGAAGCTACACAAACGGGGTTTCGTCCAGAAATTTTAGAAAAAGTGATGCATTTGATGCACCTGCTAAATCATTTCTCTGAAGATGCATTTCTATCGTCCCGGATTGCTTTAAAAGGAGGTACCGCGCTCAACCTATTTTATTTTGACTCTCCACGCCTATCAGTGGATATTGATATTAACTACATCGGTTCTATTGATAGAGAAATGATGCTACAGGAGCGCCTCATTGTCATGCAAAAAATAGAAGAAATTTGCCTTGATAATAATTATCAATTACAAAGAAAACCGGATGAACATGCTGGTGGGAAATGGATATTTCGTTATCAAAGTGCCTGGCAAGGGAATCCTCGCCTTGAAGTAGATCTCAATTTTTTAACCCGCGTTCCTTTATGGCCAGTATATTTGAAAGATTCCCTCTTGCTAGGTACTCACCAAGCGACACGAATTCCTTTGCTGGATATTCACGAACTGGCTGGCGGAAAATTAAACGCGCTTTTTTCCCGCCATTCCAGCCGAGACCTTTTTGATGCACATTACCTTTTATCACGCCAGGATTTGGAGATAGAAAAATTAAGGTTGGCTTTTGTCGTTTATGGTGCAATGAGTCGAACCGACTGGCGCTCTATTAAAATTAAAAATATTCAATTTGAATGGCATGAATTTGAAGATATGCTTGTCCCACTGCTGCGAAAAAAAGATATTAAGGAAAAATCGCATTCAAAGGATTGGGCGAATCAAATATTGACTGAATGTCAATCCATGCTATCCGTTCTTTTACCATTACGTGATAATGAATCTGAGTTTCTTAATCTATTGCTGGATTTTGGCGAAATACGTCCCGAATTAATTTGCAATGATCCTGACCTATGCAAAAAGATCCAAGTACAGCCTGCATTGATTTGGAAATCAATTCATGTGAAAAAAATGATTTCTTAAAAAATTGTCAACATAGAATATATTGAATTTGCTTTGCTAAATAAGTCATTTTCAAGAAAATGACTTATTCAACAAAGCCTACACTCATTATACCTTATTTTTTGATCTGATAAATTCACCGCTATTTGGCACCGTATTAATTGGAAATAACGTAGGGCATTTTACAGAAATTATGTTTTTCAGTAACATAAAGACCTTTTAGCTCTTAAAAGAACAGAAGTAGATAACAAGGATAAATATACTGTTTTTTTTAGTAATGATTAAGTGGTTTTTATGTATCATTTCTTGATAAACCAATCAGAGACAATTTCCCGCGACCTCTAATTTCAACCACACCCCTTGAGTAAGTCAATGCATTATCCTAAAAACTAAAGCTCTTACCTAACTCAAACTAATTTTTTTTTGCAACTTCTGATGTGGTGACACCCAATTTTTAAGGGTATCAATATCCCCTTTTATTTCATCTGGCGATGGCGCACTGTTATTTCTACCACGGGAAGGATCGTGAGAATCTACAAAATCACAGCATTTTTCAAAGCCATCTTTTAGTATTTTACAGTTTTCCCTATTAAGAGCAGTTATCTTCTCAAGATTTTTAATATTTATATAATCTCTATGCCGGACAACCACTTGAGATAAAGCTATATCTTCAACTGCACGCTCCCAGGAGCTCTGTAACTAATTATAAATTTTTATTACTTCAGTCTGATACTTTTCATCATCGTTATTGTCATAATACCTTACAGCAGTGCTTAAATATTTTTCTAATTTATCGATTCTATCTTCAACGCTTTTTGCTATCCAAGGTAATCCTTCGGTAACAATTCCCGTACCAGATGAGCCTCGACTGACAGTTATAAATTTTTGGAATATATTTTTTCTAGTTGCGATATCTTTTAAGTCATTTACAAATACGAGATCATGGGTGAAAACAATAACTTGACGATACTCAGCTTCTTGAACAAGTCCTTCAGCCACCTTTTTACGCCAACGATGATCTAATGAACAAACTGGATCATCAAAAATTAGTGCGGATTTATGATTGGTTGTTGCCAATTCTGTTAAGAAAGCAGCCAAAGCAACGCAGGTTTGTTCCCCCTCACTAAGTATAAAGCTAATCTTGGCATCAGGTTTAGCAAGAAGAGAAATTCGATATTGAGGTGATCCATATTTTCCCCCAGAGCGAATAATTTCAACTCGAACTTTCTCAGCAGCGAATTTAACAATTTCTTGCTCAAATCTATCACGTAATTTAGGAGTGATAACTTCGTCAGCGATCTCATTACCTAATTTGGTAATTGCCTGAGTTCCAGTTTCACTTATACACTTATCAAGTTTTTTAGTTTATATAATCGTTCAATTTCTTGTTTAACTTTTGGCAAGTTTTCTTTAAAATCTCTTTGTCCGCAAGATTTTGAAATTCAATTTCTAATTTTTTTCGCTCATGATCAAGCATAGCCTTATTAAGTTCCTCTAATTGTCTCTCAATCATAGATTCAATTTCTTGTAAATATGTATCGGTATTTCCTCTGAAAAATGGGGAGAGGTTAATTTTTTCTGAGGAGATTTTATAAATAAGTATCTTCTAACTCTGGCTAAAGCGATATATCTATTGATTTTTTTTGATAAATTTAAATCTATTACTGGTAAATTTCTAAGATAAGCTTTTACTGATCTAATAGTAATAGCAGTGTTTTTTAATTTACTCATTGCTGTTTGTGATAACCTTTCAGCCTCTATAGCTTTTTTTTCAGAATCTTGCTGAATATACTCATCAAATTTAATTAATCGTTGTCGAGCATCTTCTCCTAAGTTTTGTCGACAAAGGACGCAAACAGCATCCTTAAGAGGCGATGGGAATGGCTGTCCTGATAGGCGATTTCTTTTGCATATTGCCGCGCAGATTCAAATAGCAAATGCCATGCTTGACTACCAATCCCTTCCAATGGCTGAGTATGGAAAATTTTTTCAGCAGCTATTTGGGCAGCATTTCTTTTAGATATGGCATCAGAATAAAGCAAGTTTATTCTTGAAAAATTCTGATCAAGTGCGCATTCAGTAATATTTTTAATTTCAATTCTAAGCTTTTTTATATTTTCAATTTTGGATTTTTTTTCAGCACAAACTATAGATAAATTTTTAGATAAATGATCTTTAAGATAGATAAGTCTATTTTTTTCTTCGGCACTTAACGTTGATAGTACTTTAATTTTTTCAAAATCCGTACTTCCTTTTAATAATTCTATTTCCTTACCCACATCAGTGAATGTTTTCCACATCGATGTTGTAAAAATGGGATTCTGTAATTTAACCAATTGTTCTTTTTCAATGTTTAACTCATCTTTAATAAGCTGACAGACTCGCGCAAGTTCGTCAGGTATGTCTAGCCCAAAAGGTCGAAAAGCAACTTCATTTTTATCATTGATATGAATTATCGCACAGTCTCTATCAAAGACACTGATATTGGAAAGGCTGGGATGCGGGTGATCAGTGTTTCCCATTTTTCGCATACTTGTTTGGCGTCATCAATACCTTGACTATATTGAATTGCCGCAGAAGCTTTGGTTTTTCGATTCGGAACATAATTTTCATAAATATTAGGATGTATTTGACCACGATGACGCGCCCTACATGCACGCTTGAGAATACGTACATAACCAGATTTTCCTGCCCCATTTTCACCATAAACGATATTAAGACCATTTTTTTCAAAGTTTAAATTTTGATTAGCAGCAAGATGGTTGATATCTTTCACATCACTAATTGAAATTAAAGAAATAGAATGATCTAAATTATGATCCCCCAAAGAATAACCTATCTCGAAGGGATTAAAAACAGAACTTTTTCCTTCTTGAAGGGTTATTTCTTGCTTGCAAAGCTGAATCAAGTTTTTGATGTCTGTTGCATCTAATTTCCCTTTTATGGTGATTCGCCGTAGAGCTTCTTGCTGCCAATTAGGCCGGTTTTCAGACCACGCTGCTATGGTTTGCAAAACAGTTTTTTGTTTTGGGTTGATCATTTAATATCCTCTGTCATGTACTTTGCCTTATCAGGCTAAACGTAGGCTGTCCCTGTATTTAAGAGAAAAAATCATATCAATAATTGCTTATTGGCTCAATTTTAAAATCTATAAGAAACTAAAAGGTAGCCGAAGCTTTACATTTTAGTTTAGCTTTCTACTTCATTTTCCAATGATGCAGGAGAGAAATAACCAGAATTAACAGAAGATATATTACGTAATTTTATCCACGCCTCATCGTCTTTCATAATATATGCATCTATCCAGTGAATGTATTTTTTATATAAATTAAGAGCTTCAGTAACAGTTAACGTATTATCTTCGGCATTTATTACTGTCCATTTGCATAAATCGTCTAGGCCTTTCTCGGTAATCTTCACTTTGGCAGCCGACCTAGATGGTCGGGAGAAATAAAAAGGAAATAACATTAACTTACAACTAAAGTAATCAAGATCTTCAATTCCACTAATGAGATAGAAATCAGTTGTTTTTTTGAGAGAAAGCCGCTGATAATCGGAATAAATTGGTACCAAAATTCTTGTATATGGCGCACATAATCTAGCTTGTTCAAGCAAAATTCCTTTTAGAGCTTTATCAGTATAAGGAATACCTGAAGAATGAAGCTCCCTTTGGAAAGTAAATTTAGTATATTTCTCATTTTTTTCTGATATATGAAAATAAAAACCTAATTTCTGCCACTCATGCGCAAGTAATTTTAAACAAGAATTGTCGTAACTATTTTCAAAAAATTCCTCAGTGTATAGGGAGTCATTTTTATATTTAACCGGATTTTGTAAATTTGTCAGATCCGGGCGAACACGTATGATATTGAACTCACTTAAATTAAGCAAATCCCCTAAACACTTCTTTTCAGTATGGCTCCGTTGTAGGGTCAAACCTTTCCATTCATCTCTTAAATTAGGAAAATCATTTAAGTTAAAATTTTGAATTTTGATAAATGCACTCCAATATGCCTTATCTCCTTCTTCAGCAGGAATAGATTTTTTCAAATAATTAGTAAGCGCTTTCATCAGTTTATCTTGTAGTTTTGTCACGCTCTTTGAATTTATGTCATTACGATTTATAGTTAAAGATTCAGCAGCATCTTCTCCCCATAAATGGTAAGTAGCTGCCAGAAAAGGAAGATTTGAATATTGATATTTTCCAATAATCTGCCCTCTAAAATACAATATTTCTCTTCTATTTCCTACAATTGGATATACTTCCAAGCCAATATTAGTACCAGAATCAAAATAAATATTCTGATCTTCTATATCACGAGAAAATTCATACACTTTTTCATTAAAATGACAACGAATTGGCACAAGGGATTCTCGTGAAAACTTCTCTATTTCATCTAACCATTTACTAGGTTCAATATGCAATTCTTGATGAGCAACCGGATCAAAGCTATATAGCGCCTGTTTGGATTTAGAATCATCATACGAACTATATGAGAAATTTCTTGGTACTTTATCAAACTCACAAGAAAGGGTTAAAAGGCTACCATAAGGAATCCGTAGGGAGGAGTCATATTTTTTAACGGTAATTAAGCCTTGCTGAGAGCCAGATGGTGAATACATTGTAATTATTTGCGACTCCCCAGTCAGATAAGATCTAGTCTGAAAATTTATTGTTTCGCTTAACATAAAAGCACTTTGAAGTCCAATACCAAAAGCACCTGATGGGCGCATCCAGGATGGCATTTTTCGTATCCTTTCTTTTTTTTCATAATTTCGATTTGAACTACCAACATATCGCAATCGCTTTAAATCATCCCTACTGATTCCAATACCATAATCACGAATACTAAAACGCCAGATATTTTTATTATTTTCAGAATCCTCTAGAGCAGGTTCAAATTTTATTTCAATAGTAAAATTCTTAAGCAATTTTTCAATTTTTTCATTATATGGATTGTCCCAATCTATTGGACTAATTTTTAAATTTTCATAAAATGGCGTACCTTCCGAGCCAGAAAAAAAATCTAACCAGATTCTTTGTAAAGTTGCGTCAACTGCATTCTGTAAAAGTTCACGCAAACTTTGCTCTGGATTTTCGTATAAACCTGCGCCTTGCAGTAATTTGATAGTTTTTTCGGCATCTATATCAAAACGTGGCCTCTCTCTAGATCCGGAATCTAACAATTGTTCATTACCCTCAAGATTAACCTGTAATTTCCCAAGAGTCGGTAAAAGGCCGAAAGATCGTGCGGGCACAATATCTCGCCAACATGCCATTTGTTGCTGCATTTCTAGCCTTAGCATACTAAACCAGCGCTCGGTTTCTTCATAAGCAGCTGCATTACCACAGATGGCTGTTACTTCAATGCGCTCGCGATCTAGT
>CAWHVV010000007.1:0-715431 GCA_963832945.1 uncultured Pseudomonadota bacterium | reverse complement strand
AATTTGTGTGGCAGGTATGTCATGAATTAATAGAGTATGGCGCTTATTTTGTATTAAATGAGTGGATTTTGACTCTGAAGAAAGACCCCATCGCTCTGTTTGCATTCAGGATAGAAGCCTGGAATTTAAGAGATTTTAACTGTTTTCGCGTGCTTAATGAAGAAAATCTAAGCCATAAATATTTTTTAAATCAATATTATCATCCACTAGCCATCCAGTTCTTTCTTCAATTAGGTTTAAATATTCTAGAACTTTCCAATGAAATGATCAGAAGAATATTTAACAATATTTTTTTGAGTGAGGATTATGAACTATTAAATTTATTTTTTAAAAATTGGGACAAACAAATTCCGCCAACGGAAAAAATGGATCACTTCACTGTGCGTGGGAATCAAATAATACGTCATTGTCCAAAAACATAAACTCATGAGAGAAGACGCTTTAGTTAAATTAATGAATTGTTTACTTTCAAATAAGATCATTAGTTGTGAAAAAGATATTATCCTTATTATATAAACAAATCCGCCTATGGAAATAAAACTTTGATCGAGATAGCCACGCGAGCGATTTACCTAGTTCGGTACGAAATATATTGACGAATAGACGGGCAGTCAAAAAACCTTTAAATATTTATAAAAACTCGAGTGGGGGTCAGTTATTTAAAAATCATCACTCTTCGAAGAAGACTTCTATTGTAACGAATTACATCATAGCGCTACCTGCCATAACCCTATCTAGCGTTCCTCATCATCCCCGGAATTTAAGATCGAGATGACAATGAATGTTTAGCCAGAGTTTTACCCAGATCCCAGATAAGGCCAGGGAAACGGTGGGCTAGTGAGACAACTGCAATGGAAAATTCAAAATGTCATGATGTCTGTAAAAATATTAAAGAGAGAACATAAAAACAATGAAAATATTATTAAAAACGCCGAAATTCAAATTCTATTTTACAGTCTTTGATCTCCTAATACCGTTTTGGCGGCTACTTCAATCAGTTTTTGATTTGAATGCAATAGACTCAGATTATTTTAAGTTTCAGGGAAGGGAAGAAAAGACTGGAATGGCTGATTGGCGCAAGCCTTTGCGGGAATTATTGGGCGATTATCCTTATATTATTGATTATATTTTTGAGGGCCAAGAACAATCGCCGTACCGCATTTTAAATCCGATGGCTTTTTTATGTCTATTGATGGTGGGGGATATGGAAGACCCTGAAAATCATATTATTTTACCATCACCGGACCCTTTAAAATTTCTAGAAAAGCAAGTACATATCCCCCATGCCCTTACATAAGGCTGTATTTTTTGAGACCAAGATCGATAACCTCCTAAATGAGGATACAATAGGCCAACGCAATAATAGGGGGATGACGGCGCTTCATATCGCTGCAATAAAAGCTCGCTCCTACTACTTTAACTCCCCGTACTTTAGGGGTAGTCGTGGATATTTTAGTGATTGCGCATTATTTAATTGTTCTGAATTAAATCCAATATATATAATGCAAAAACTATTGGAAGCTAAAGCAAATATTAATGCCCAAGACAATAACGGGATGACTTCCACTCCATCTTGCCGTAGAGCACTATTACGGTTGTTATTTTGGGAGACTTAAATTTTTTTGGACAAGATCAAGCCTGAAATGCGCTATGGATGGTCTTCAATGGATATAGAGTCTCCGAATTCTAATCTTGTATTACATTTGCTTGAGAAGGGGGCGGATCCTAATATAACAACTACTGATGATAGATTTCCTATAGAATTTACACATTCTCAGCAGGTAGCAGAATATTTAGTAGAATATGACAGCGAAATTCCTCAATCGCTTTCATCAAAATTGGCTAACTATGATGAACTTTTTGAAATGAGGAAACGATCCTCATTTATTCAGCGTTCATTTTTTATTCTAATTTTGGGTCCATTACTGATGGAAATATTAATAAATCCAGCTATTGACATATCTATAATTATCAACGACTATATTTTTATACAAAAAGATTGGGAGGATGTACTAGAAGCAGCTATTAAAGTTTACAGTAATTACCTTCCTATTCGTATGCAATTAACGCGGCACGCCATCTCAGTTCCTGCCATTCAGATTCTGAGACAGAAGATCATTGATCCTATCAATTTGAAACTGAGTAAGAAAATATCTAATAGACCACTAAATAAAGTATATATCGGCCAGCGGGGTGAATCTAAAATCGTTATCAAAAAATCCACTGAAAGAAGGATTTTCAAGGAAGCGCTGATCATGGCCATGTTTAATGAATCAGAACGCATCGTGAAGCTAGAGGGTATTTCTTGGCTGGGACCACATTATTCGCTAGTAATGGAATATATGCCGGGTGGGACTTTAGAAACTCTGCTTCATGAGAGCAAACAAGCGCTGACATGGACAGTACTTTACCAAATCTCCCTGGATATCATTCAAGGGTTAGAAGAACTGCACAAGCAGGATATCATTCACGGAGATTTATCAAGCCGTAATGTGCTGTTAGACAATGCCTTCCGCGCTAAATTAGCGGATTTTGAGCATTCTATTTTAACTCAATACGGAGATTCGCGTAGTTTCCATCTTTTTGCTTCTGAGTGGAGAGAATATTATGATTTCGCCCCAGAATTTCGGAACAACAGCCAACCAGTGACGACGGCAACCGACCTGTATTTCCTGGCGATCATATTTGGGGAATTAATTACTCGTCAAGACCCGTTTGATTTAATAGAATCCAAAGAGCCAAAAAATATTCCTAAGGACACACCGAAAGAATTTGAAGAAATTATTCGAAATTGCATGCATGAAGCGCCGGAGCAACGCCCCCAACTGGCTAATGTGAAACAGACATTATTTGCATTACGGAAGGCGGAGCGAGAGAAAATGTCGAGAGTAAACTCCGCTTCGGCATCAGCATTGGACTGCTAAGAATGAAACAAAGAGTTAAACATTTAGCTGAAACCGCCGTATGCAACATCGCTCGTACGGTGGTGTGAGAGGACATTAAGAAATCTTCTGTTTTTTGAATATTTTTTTATCCGAAAGGCAGTTTACCCATTTCCAGAGAAGAAGATTTTTTATCTGTATTCTCATGAGTACTGTTTGGGATGGTTTTATTGTTCGAAGATACAAGAATTATATTTTGAAAATTAGATAAATGCAGAGTCGATTGAGTTTGAGCATGACTGAGATGTTGGAAAATAGGTTGAAAAGCGGGATCAGTATAATTAGAAATAATACTTGGAAATAATAAGGTGGCTTGTGTATAGTCTTGCTGAGCGGTTATATCGTTTTTATCGAGCATATATTTAGCAATAGCGCGATTCATATAATAATATGCACTTTTATCATCTAGTGCAATAGCTTGAGTGTATTTACTAATAGCTTTTTTTTCATCTCCCAATTGACGTTGCAGATTTCCTTGATGGTTAAACCATATTGCTCGTCTTAAAAGCATATCGGAAAAACAGCTTCGTTGCGTAGAGTCATATTGGTTATCAATTTCGGGATTAAGTTGCAAAGCAACGAAATAATCCCTACCAGCAGTGATATTTTCTTTGTTTAATAAATATTTTGATAATGCTCGATTGACGTAAAAGAATGGATTTTTATCATATAAGGTAGCTTTGGTATAGTTAATAATAGCTGCTTTTTCATCTCTCGCTAGATGTTTCAAGTTTCCTTGATCATTAAACCACTTTGCTCTCTTTAAACGCATATCAGAAAAATAACTTCGGAATGGCGGGTCGTAGTGGTTATCGACTTCGGGATTTAGTCGCGAAGCAACGAAGTAGTCCTTTCCGGCAGTGATATCTTCTTTGCACAATAAATACTTTGATAAAGCAAGGTTAGCGTGATAATTAGCATTTTTGTAATCATACCTAATTGCTTGAGAAAACGCGTGAATAGCATCTGCATAATTACCTTGAGAAAAATAAGTCACACCAGTTTGACAAGCGATTGCTGCTAAATGTGGCTGTTTTCGCAGCATTGGGAATTCTTCGTCACTCTCTGTATCATTATTCGATTTCGATTCGAGGAATTCTGAAAGATTATGCTCAAACCAGGATTCGTCCCCTGCCAATCTTCCCTTAGCCCTTTCTTCACGAACACTCATTGTTGTGGGTAGATTTGCACGTAATTGTCCATCCAAACCAAGATAAACAATATATCCTTTTTTGTCTTTTACGAATTGTTGAGCTTTATGATGGAGCTGGGTTGCATAATCATCCGCTAGTTTTTCTAATAATGTTGTCTCTTTCTAGGTCCTGCCTCTATCCAAAATAGATCGCCTACGTGCATTAAAAATTTTTTTAGTTGCAATACCGTATTTATGTATGTGATAAGCCGGACGAAATTCGATATTAAACGAAGGAAAGCGAATTTGTTGAGTGTGTATAATGTGTTTTGCGGTAATCCATCCCTTAAATGTCGTTTCACGTTCGTTCAAAACTCTACCATCTATATCAACTTTATTTTCGGCTTGTCATACTGATAGACAGAGGGGTTGCTGAGTAGCTAAATTTTGCAACTTATGAATTATTATGTGAACGTCACCGACTTTAGGGTGTTTGGCTCGACCATTAGGCGTGTATCCAGGTCGTAAGGTTCCATGGCTTGAGTCTGCTTTGGCGCCTAATGCATACAACACGGCATGTCGTGCTTCATCCGCAGTAGACACATAAGGATTTTCAGTGCTGGGCATGACACTGTAGCATTCATGTTTTTTCTCCTTATTTTCTGTACGAAATTCACTGTAGGTATTTACAAATCGTTGATAATGTTGATACAGCAATTTTTCATGAGTTCTTTTTTTTCCCCACCATGATCGTTCTTGCGCAGGTCTGCTAGCTAATGTTGTAAAACCCTTGCTCAGTTTTCTTTGCGCCTGACGAATACGTATTATTTTTTCGCGGCTATCTATAGAGTCACCCATCGGTAACCCTGCTAATTGATGAATTGCAGGACTATAAATAGATTCATGAAATTTATCTTCTTTGATTTTATGCCGGCGGGTTCTTCTAAATTCTGGATTTGGGAAGAACGATTTAAAATAATGAACACCTCTATAATGAAATCTGATAGGGGGTCAAATCTGGAGTTGTGAATAGAGTCTTTTCACAATTCCAGATTTGACCCTCTTTTAATAAGAGGATATTATTTTGTAATAGTTGATTTATTCCTTCAAGGCTGACGCTCCCATTCCCTATGCTTATGCGGAGGCGGGTCAAGGTATTATTGCATGCTAAAAGGCGGGCTGCTTCATTCACTTGACTATCCACCTCGACAGTAAGCGTTTTTACCTTGAAATTTAAACTTAAGTAATCCAAAAGGTGATGAATTTTTTCGATTTTATTAATTTTGAAATAAGGAATTTCGGTTCCATCATTATTTTTCTCAAATTGAGAAAAGCTTTCCCTGGCAGCGGGATCTGATTGTGTGACATCTGAAAATTCCGGCTTCGGGTTTGAAGTTTTTGTCTCTTTCATTTATTTTCTCCTCAACTGTTTTAAGGCGATAAGGATTGGAATGTTGTTGATTTTGAATATTCATTTTTTTTCGATTCCTCTAAAGAATTTTTAACTTTTAAAAATTGATTATAACGTTGGTTTGATAAATGGGTGTGACCTTCTAATAGTGGTTCAGGAAAACGTATTTCACGAATGGTTTGAAGGGTGGTGCTTGCAATAATTGAATAGCCAGCTACGAAAAAGGTAGCTTTTATACCGGACCACCAGCTCAGTTCCGGTAAAGGATAGAAATTGTAACAAGCCATACCACACATGGCGATGAGACCAGAAACTAAAAAACAACCTTCGAAGTAAGGTTTTTTTACGGTTAATTCATATAAAGTTGGATCTTGCAAATGGGTTACGGGCATGGCTTTTAAGACTTGTTTTCCGATGGATAAATAAGTGAAATTAATTAATAAATTTTGTAAGATTTGCTCTTTTTCCAATAGAGTGTCTTGTTGCAAGACGTTTATAAAAAAAATTTCATCAAAATTTTCTTTTTTGAGTAAAGTCCTATATAGATTACGAGTTTTATTACCTACGTGAATAATATTGATTAGCATTCTATCTATAAAATCTGATAATAATTTTTTTATTACTCAATTTTTCATTGTTTTTATGACTAAAAATAAATTGTAGTGAAAATTTTAGTTGATTTTTCCTTTCTAATTGTTGTTTCTGATCTAACCTGGCATAGATAGCTTCGGCTTTTTTTCTAGCGCTTATTTTTTTGAAAATAGTATTTAAACTTTGGGAGGTTAATTCTTTTAAAAGTTGATCCAAGCCAGTCAATGAATACAGTGGGTTAATAAGAAAGTCTTCGTACTCGAAGATAATACTCCAAATCTCAGGAATTAACTCAATTTTTTGATTCTGTATTTTTCTCATTTTTAATCTCGTTTTATGGCCTTGGCTTTTGAGATCGGCTTTTTTTGGATCCACCCACCTAAAACTTACACCAGTTGACTATGTTACCTGCAATGCCAATATTCTATCCATATCGATCAGTAAGATTAACGTCGAGTGTTATCTTGCCATTTTTTGATCTATAAATAATTATTTCATGCATATTGTCCCTTATATGATCTATCCTGGTCGTTATCATACTAGAAAAAACAATCATTAAGAAACGATTATTTCATGTATATTTTGAAGTGATTTATAATTTGTTTCAAGCAGGTGACTATTTTGCACATTGGTTTGAAAGATATAATTGATTGATTATATTTTTTATTTTTTTATGAGTTTTTTGAATAATCTAAAAATATTCTCATTTTTTAAAGGATTTTTACACATGAAGTAATTTTGATAAATTTACATGCAAAAATTGAAAATAAATAAACTAATTTTATTTGTTTATTGCGCTTAAAAGCAGCAAACTTTACTCTGAGTCCCGCAAATCTCCGACGGCGCATTTCTGTACAGGACAAAAATCGCTGTGAGTGCTTGATTTTCGGCTCCCCGGGACAGATTTGAACTGCCGACCAAGTGATTAACAGTCCGATAGCGGTGGTTTAAATTTGCCCTAGGGTAAAAATTGATCAGATGGTTATTGATATAACTTATTGTTTTAATTATATTTATTAGCTTTGGACGCTCATTCACAATTTGACTCTACTTTAATCAATTTTTAAAATTGTGACCTGTCGTGACCCCTTGATTCCGGCAAATTTCCGGCAGCCAATTTTTGCACAGCCGTCTATTTTTTCACAGATATGACATTTGATGTATTATCTGATAGACTTACAGTGTGGTAAAGAAAAAACCAAATGTGAAGTTGACTAAAGTCATAGACGAAACAATTAAGATGTCGGAAAAATCCGGCAATGGGATAGTGCGAGCTTCGGTTAGCGTAGATGTAAAGGGTAAGGTGGGCAGATATAGCTTTGCCTATATTAATTTCCGGCTTTGCCATGTTGATAATGGGCGTGTGCTGGGCTATGACAACGATCATGGCCACCATCACCGTCATTATATGGGAAGAGAAGAACCCATTGAATTTGTCAGCTACGAAGACATCGCTGAGCAATTTGAGAAAGAGTGGAGAGCATTACATGAAAAAGCCAAAAAGTATTCTTATTAAAACAGGCTCTGTAGATCAATTTTTTGATAATCTAAAGAGTACAATGCGTGCTGCTGATAAGGGTAAGCGCCTTAAGACGTCATATACATTTACTTTTGAAGACCCTTCAGAGATGTTACATTTACTGAGTGAAACCAAAATTAGTTTGATTAAAATTATTCGGCGTCATCCTGATTCTATTACAAATATTGCCAAAGCTATTAAGAGAAATCGGGCAGCGGTGTATCGTGACATCCATGAATTAGAAAATTATGGTTTTGTAAAAACTTCTGAAGAAATTAATCCGGGTCATGGACGACATAAAATTGTGACAGTTGTTGCTTCTGAGTTAAGGTTAGAGGCACGCATTTGATCAAATAATTGGCAGCCAAAAGCCGAGCGATAGCGTTAATTATTGAAGGAGGATACCTAAAATGTCTACCTTAACGATCAGATTACCTGATGGTAAACATGAACGGCTCAAATTATTGGCTGAACAGCGACACATTAGTATCAATAAATTAATGGAAGAGATTTCCACGATAGTGCTGGCTGAGTTTGATGCCGAAATGCGATTTCGCGCCCGCGCCGCTAAAAGCTTTCCAAAAGAGGGGCTTAGATTATTAAATCAGATAGACAAACATTTTAATAAAAAAAGTGATGACAATAGTTGATAAAATAATAAATTTGCAATGGGAGATCAGACCTGTAATTTGATATGAGAATACCATTGCGAATTCTAAGAGCCTGAAAGTGTTAATGTTTTGACTCGATTTTAAATATGACAAAGAAAATTTTAGGCTGAGATGTTTACCAGGAGCGTAGCTTAATGTATATTTTTCTGTCAATTGTTATTGCCGTCATTATTTTAGCGCTGTTTTATAAATTTCCTAAAATTATGAGCATATTTTTTTCGTTAATTGTTTTAATAGGAAGTGCTATATATTTTTGGGTTGAAATAAATAATCATAGACTGGCTAAGAAATTGCAAAATCTTAAGCTGATTGTGACTTTTAGTCCTGAGCAATGTCCTAAAGAAACTCCTTTTATGGTGGTAATTAGTAATAACAATAAACAGGGAGTTGTTAATATTATGTATAGAGTTGAGGCATACATTGATGGATGGAATAAAAATCTCTTAAACCCATTCAAACGTAGAAATTTTGGAAATGATAGAGGAAGCTGATACTAAAAAATAAAAAAGTTGCCGTTTACGAAGACGGAATACATAGACTTCAAGTCGTCATGGGCGCTGAGTATAGCTAGGAATGTAGTGGTAAAAGATTGTATTTAGTGCAACTAGTATTAAAAAACGATCATAACCACTAACAATCTAGAGTTATTAAAACTAAGGATGAAACAGAATGTCAAAATCTGATTTTAGTAGCTTTTGAAAAAATAAAAGAAAATAAATATTATGAATTTTATTCAGATTTCCTATTTTTACTGATTAAGCCAACCCCAACCACACCCGTCGCAACAGGGTTGCTTTGACGGAAAACCTCAATCATTCAAACTGTTACATCTCGGAATGGACATGCAGAAAAAACCGCTGAATTTCGTCAAAGTGATGATAAAGTGATGATGATTTTGAGGTTTTACTCAGCATCGCCGCTTGTTTTTATCAAAAATCAGCAAATTTCACTAGTTTTTTGGCTTGAAGTGATGCGAACTGCATCACTTTGCCAAAATTCAGAAGAGCTTGAAATTAACTCAGCCGTGCCATATAGTCCCAAATTGTGAATGAGCGTCTTCAAAAAGGAGGTAATTGTGGGACGCAAAAAATGTAGAAATTTATCCGGGTTACGGTTTCGTAAGGGGATATGGCATGTAGAAAAAACTGTTTTTGGAAAGCGGATATTTGAAAGTATCGGCACAAGCGAGAAGGCAGAGGCCGAGCGTTATTTGGCTTACCGTATAGAGCAAATTCGCTTGATGCAGGTTTACGGCGTTAGACCGAAGCGGATGTTTATGCAAGCTGCCGAAAAGTATTTAGCGGAAAATCAGCATAAGCGGACGATTCAAAAAGACACCGAGCAGATCGCCAAACTCAAGCCGCATATTGGGGAAATGGAGCTGGATAAAATTACTTTATTCTCTCTGAAGCCTTATATCGAAATGCGGCAAGGGCAGGGCGTGAAGAACCGCACGATCAATATTACTTTGCAGGTGGTGCGGCGCATTTTCAATCTGGCCAGTAGTGAATGGACGGATGAATCCAGTTTAACCTGGCTGGCGAATGCGCCAAAAATTAAGTTACTGCCGCAGAGTGATGAGCGTAAAGCCTATCCGCTGAGTTGGGAAGAACAAGATCAATTGTTCGCGTTGTTGCCGTTGTACTTGCGCCGAATGGCGTTGTTTAAAGTCAACACGGGATTGCGTGATCAAGAGGTTTGCCGGTTGCGATGGGATTGGGAATATTTTATCCCGGAGCTAAACGCCAGCGTGTTTGTGATTCCCGGCGAATATTCCAAAAATAAACTTGAGCGGTTAGTGGTGTTAAACGAAATTGCCCAGCAAATAATTGTTGAGGTGCGAGGTTAACACCCGGTTTATGTGTTTACTGGCTTGAGCGGTCAAACGCGAGTCCAGCAAATGAATAACCGGGCATGGAAAAAGGCGAGGCGAGCATTAGGTTTGCCAGTCCGAATCCATGACCTTAAACACACGTTTGGATGCCGTTTACGCGCCGCACAAGTGAGTATGGAAGATCGGCAAGATTTGTTGGGGCATAAATCAACTCGCATTACCACACACTACAGCGCGGCGGAAGTGCGAGACTTGATTGCGGCAGCGAATAAAGTTTGTTGCCGCCGAGAAAGCGCGCCAACATTGACTTTGATTAATACGCCGCGCAAGGATTATCCGCCGTTTAGAAAGAGTGGCTTTGGGAAATTATGGCGATTTTAAGCCGGTAGGCGAAGGAGTGTTTGAAATGCGATTCCAATTCGGAGCAGGGTATCGAGTTTATTTTGGAGAGATTAACGACTCCATTACACAAGTTAAAGATATACAATTGGCGCAGCAGTATTGGCATGAATTTAAAAAAAGGGTGAAATTATGACAAACTTGATAGAAAAAAATACTGGCGATTTTCACGAACGTCTAATTGAGTCATTAGGTGATCCTGAAGAGGCTTTTGCCTATTTGAAAGTTGCTTTAGAAGAATTTGAGGAGGATGGCGATAGCGAGATCTTTTTGGTTGCTTTACGCAATATTGCGGAAGCTCGTGGCGGTCTATCTAAATTAGCAAAAAAAACGCGTTTAAATCTTCAAAATTTATATCGTGCATTATCCGGCAAAGGTAATCCAACTTTTCAAATCCTGGACGCAATTATGCATGCCTTAGGTTTTCGATTGACTGTGGAGCCTTTGCAAGTATGAGTGAATTACCGTTTCAACTTGAAAATTACGTAGATAATCCAGTTGTCTTAGCTCGGATTCAAGCTAAAGTCACTCAAGAGGAGCTTGCTGATGCTATGAATGTTACTCAAGCCTACATTAGTAGAATTGAACATCAGGATTTGGTGAGCGCCAAGGTTTTGCTCAAAGTGAAGGCTGCTTTAAACGCATTGAAAAAAAAACAAGATTAAAGGTTGCATTATGGATTTTGGATCTTTATCAATGATTCCCTTTGGTATAACGGGAACACCCTTGAAACCGCTGTTTCACTTGTGTGGTTTTTTAGAAGAAGGGTCTCCCACCTTAATTGGAGGAAATAACGCTGATTAAACTTTTGAGTTTTTTGCACGAAAAACAGGTTTAATTTTCATTAAAGCATTATTAATTTCTTACAAGAATTTTTTTAAAAAACCCTGGACAAATCCAGCACTTTGTTAGAACATGCTTTTTTATTAAAGAAATTTTTAGGACCCTCGCATAAATAACTTTGACAATTGGCGCTTAGACAGGGTTCAGATTTAAATGATTTTATTCTCGAAAAAATGTGCGCATAGCAGGCTATGTAAGCGTTTTTTCGAGAATAAAATCATTTAAAGATGAGCCCTGGATAAGATGCCAATTGTCAAAGTTATTTATGCGAGGGTCCTTAGGACAACCAGCTATTAAACAAGGAGAGGAAGTGATGCAAAGGCCTCAAAATTATGTCGCCATTAATAGCACTTATAATAACGATGAGATTCCAAAACCATCATCATTTTTTTTATTATTCCAAAGCTACTTGCCGCGCTGGCTCAGTCATGATATCCCTCCCTTACAGTCCACCATGCAATGGCTTGTGCGGAAAAGAGAAAGAAACCTGGAGCAACTTCCCACCTCGAAAGAATTGTTAGTCAAAAGAGCGTTTGATGGTATAGAAGCGGTCACCCGGGTACTTTATCCCTTGCTATTTTTAGGCATTTGGGGATTTGACAACTACAATTATTGGCTCAATCCACAAAATCGTTATCAAATGTCTTTGCGGGATTTGCTTCTGGGATTGCCGCAAAATTATCATTACGAAAATGCATCCCTGGCCTCGAATTTAGGGGGAGATATCGCTTCCATCCACCGTTGGAATTATTGGCCCTGGACAGGGGTCGTGACATCAGCTTTATTGTCGGGAGTTTTATTCACCGCTACTTCTCGCCCACGTCAAACGCCCATTTTTTATCAAATGGATTCCAAAGAACTACGTTCTTTTTTTACTCGATTTAAGGAGGATTTTATCCAAAGCTTTCCTTACTTGACGACTTATTATTGGCAGTTGTATCGATGGAAAAACTACTTAATTCAAAAAAATTACCAAGAGCGGAAGGAAGATATTAAATATGCAGACGTAGTCGTGATAAATAACGAAATCAAGAACGACTACCAGGAACTGTTAAAAGATGACGGTGACTTAAGCCGCCTTTTAGAGATACATACTGATCCCGATTTGGACATAGATACCCGCGAGAAATTAGAAAAAATAATCACATCCGTTCGTTATCGTTCTTATTTCGCTCGATGGCTGGCTATTCAGGCGTTGGCAGAGATCGCTTATTGGCGGCGAGACGATAAAATGGGTGAATTTGCAGCTAAACAATTAAGGGATATCGCTAAAAAAAATCCTTTTATCCATTACCAATTATGGGCCAGTGGCCATTCCAAAAATATCCTGGCTCATTTTATGGGATATTTTTTAGTGACTCCCGTGCAGTTATTTATCCGGTTGCGGCTTTGGGCGCTGTTGGTGACCAGGATCATGGGCCTGATTCGTTTTTTACAGGACCAACAACAATGTCAGAGCGAAGGGAAAACCTGGGCGTATTCCAAAGTGGGCAACTATGGGTGCACTCCCTGCGATTGGGAATTTGTGGATTACAGACCCAGAGATAACTATACCCTGGAGGGGCAGGATTGTGTTAATGCGCTGACATCATCCATGCGCAGTGGGGATGAAATCTATTCCAGGCTCATTTCAATACAACAGCACGGCCCATTCACCACCTGGGATTTTTCCAGACAAAACTGGACGACTTGGCCATTGCAGGAATGGCATAATGTGATTTCTTTACTTAATACCACGGATTTTAATTCGGTATCGACTTTAAATTTATCGCGCCCCACAACCGATATTTTACCGGTTGATCCCGTTTATTTAGAAGTGTTGGCGGATTATCTGCCATTATCTTCCATTGGCGCGTTGGATTTAAGTGGTCTGCAATTAACAGCACAAAACACAATGCGTTTTTTCGCCGGACTTTATAACAATTCTCAAATTCGATATTTAGGATTGTCCCGATCGGGATCAACGGACCAGGTTGCCTATCCCCTGATAGAGGCCCTTCCCAGTATGACTTCTTTAAACAGTTTGACACTGGCCGATAACCCACTGACCGGATTTACTTTAAACGGACTGCAAAATGCCTCTCAAAGTCTCACTGATTTGGACTTGAGCTATAATGCATTGACCTTTGGCGATATCAATGCTTTTCATTTAAACCGTACCACCTTGCAGACGCTTCAACTCTCCGGCGCGGATTTACGCGGCGGCGTTCTAAACAATTTCATTGCAGGTTTGCGCAATAGTTCATTACGAACTTTAATCATGGATTATTGTGGAATCAGTGATTCGCTAGCCATCAGTCTATTCACAGGAATAACCGGTTCCCTATTGCAAACGCTCAGTTGGGCAGGGAACCGGATCGGCCAGGGGTTAAAAACGATTGCCGATCTGCTCAATAGAACCGGTCTGATGGATTTAAATCTGAATGATAACGGCATCACCGATTCGGCGCTGCTCCCTTTGGCACATGCCTTAACTGCCAATATATCCCTCCAGAGTTTGTTGCTGGCAGGAAATCCATTCAGTATCACCGGATTTGAAAATTTGACGGCTTCTTTAGCGGGTTCCCGTTTGCGTTCTCTGTCCATCGCGCGAGTGAATTTAGGCGATTCTGTCACTGTACTGAATCAAATACCCGGTGAAAATTTTTCCCTCACACAGTTGGATTTAAGTCATACCGGTATGACTACCGTGGGAGCAGCCGTTCTATTGCCTTATTTTGCCAACACCACTTTGACTGATCTGGATTTACAGGGTAATCGTTTTGTAAGTGATATTTCCGCGCCACTGCAAAAGCTCCTCAACCATACGGCATTGCGCAATTTGAATTTACGCGACACCGGTATCTCTGCTCAAAGTGTGATATCCGTCTGGCCCTCGCTAGCGAATTCCTCCCTGGAGCAATTAGATATCAGTGAAAATACTTTGGGGGATGAGGCGGCTGTGAGCCTGGCTGAAAACTTGATCACCCGCGTGCCTAATTTGGCGCAGACATTGAACTTACTGAAAGAAAATGTGGATGTCGAACGCGCTATTCGCAATCAGGCGTCTGCCACGACGGCGCTACGGCAAGTGATTTGGGAAAATGACAATGCGTTAACCAGTTTGGGTGGGTATGCGATCTGTGAAGTCATGGTCAGTACGAATATCACCTCCACCAATTTGAGCATGAGTGGGTATGATTCGAAACCACTGGACTCAGGCATCAGCGGATGCCCACTTTTTCGGGGAGAAGCCCCATCGAATTCCGCTGCACTGCATCCGCCATCGGCTTCCTGGCTGGTGTTGATTGTCCTTCTGGGATTGTCGTCAACGAACGCCGGCGATTCCTCTCATTTTGTGGCGGGATTAATGGCGTTTGTGGGCAGTGTGCTGGGAGGATTGCCGGGAATGTTGCTGGGGGCCGTTGCCGGTTATCGAGTGGCGCAGTGGTTGAATCCGGCTTCCAGTCATTCCGGTTTATTTTCCGGTATTTCTTCGCAGCAGAGAAGAAGTCAAAATGGTCCTGGTTATTCTATGTCTCAGTCGGACTATACGAGGAGTTGTCCATGAAAAATTATCCCTTCCATTTAATCACCGGCGGCGGCAAAGGCGCATCTTATTCTTCATTAAGACAAATCGGCGATATCATTCCGGCAGGGCCCCTGGGGCAGGGAAAAGTCCGGGTATTTTATAACATCGCCAGTTTCAATCTGGCGGTGGCCGACAGGGCCTTGGTATTCCCGGAATTTAAAGAAGCGGTGATTTTGGGGTATTGCTATAACAGCCAATCGCCCACCGCTTCGGCATGGCAACTTCCTCTCAAAAGTTTTGTACCACCGGATACAGCCGACGCCAAACAAATTATTTTCACCGAAGCAGACGGGCACGAAACTCCTTACACTTTTTATTCCGGCTCGTCATCGCAGAAAATGTATTTTGCCTCGGGTTTAATGAACGGCACGCCTTATCTTGTTTATGATGATCAAAATTACCAGTGGTTTTGGTATCATCCGGGAACCCAGGGCTGCGAGCGTTATAACAAATATGGAAAAATTGAGGAACGCCGCGACGCCTGGGGCAATGTCACCACTTTCAATTACATCGATCCTGTCAAAGGAACATTACAATACATCAGCGGGCCTTCCGGAATTGAATACTGGCTCGACACCAACTCAAAATCTGACGGTGGACGTTTGGATAGAATCCGTGTGAAAAAGCCCGGTCAGGATTACGGTTCTTATATCCAATCTTATGATTTTGATAAGAACGGTTTATTAATCACATCCCATGCTTCTCTCAACGGCCAGGATTTAACGGCGGTTTATCAAACTCAATACGTTTATTCTTCCGTCAATTCGCCGCTGTTAAAGAGCATCCAGCAAGACGACGGTACACAATTAACGATCGATTTTGTGAGCTTTTCACAAAATAGCGTTCTGAGTTACCGGGTGCAGACCCTTTATTTACCGGCGGCTGACGGTCAATGTAGAACGGATTTTACTTATTCTTCGGGAAAAGTCGGTGTAGAAGTGAGAAGCGCCTGGATGGCGGATTTTTTCCTGGACGGCCAATCCCGGTTGATTCGAAAGGATCAATATGTCAGTTACACGGACGGGCCGCTTTCCAAAGAAACTACGCAATACGAATACGCCACCGCAGGACAAATTCAAAAAATCACTCGCCCCAACCAGGGTATGGAAAGTTTCGTTTACAGTTCGCCTTTTGGTTTGTTGACGCGACATGTGCGCCCTGATGCCCAACAGACGGATTATGTTTACGATAACGGCCAAAACCGGCCCTTGCTGCAATCCACCCAGGTCAGTTTACCCGACAGTAAAACGCCGGTGATCACTTATACCGTTTATGAGCGGCGCTTAAATGGTTCCAGCAATTTCGCCGACGAGCGCGATTATCTGCGCTATACCATTTCCCCGCAAGGTCGGGTGGTAGCTTATGAACCGACTCCGAAAGGGCCGGTGCAATTCAGGCGGGTTTATTGGTCCGCTTTATTTGATTCAAAAGACATTCCGCAGGCGCCTTCTTTTCAACAGATGGAGAACTGGAAAAACCAGCAAAATCCGCAACAAATCATGCTGACGGAGTACGCTTATAATACTCAGGGATTGGAAGCTCAAAAAATCCGCTATACATCCGTGGATGAAAAAGGCAATGGTGTGCGGGATTCGGCCATGAGTCAGACCAACCGTTTTTGGGATATTTTCGGTCAGTGCACCGATCAGGAAAAAACACTGGAACGCGATGATAAGGACAACATCCTGTCCACCGCACAAACCGATCGCCGTTTGGACGGACTGGAGCGGGTGACTTCATCCATTGATGCCTGTGACAACACCACTCTGACTCAATACTCAGTCAATGATGAAAAAAACTATTCCGGAGTTTATGCCCTGACCGTCACCCAGCCCAACCTTCGGCTGGAAAAAACTCTACTGGATGGTCAGGGAGATGCGATTTACCAAATAGTTTCTGTGCCCAAAGGGAATGGGTATTCTTCGCCGCAAGTCACGCACTGGAACCGTGACATCGGGGGACGTCCTGTGGTGATTAATAATCCCGACGGCAGCACTCATTATCAAAGTTTTTATCTCGATAATAATCTGGGGCTTGGCATCAGCACTACCGGATTAGTGACGGAATATCTGGTTGATCGGGTCCATAATTTTAAGTGTGAAATTCATTATAAAAACCTCATTGATGTCAGCCAATTAGATACGCATCAAATGCCGGGGTATGCTACGAAATCGTTGATTAAACCTGATTCTGCAGATCGATACCATTATCGTTTTTACGACAATTCCCATCGATTACGGTTTGAAGTCGACGCCAAAAATCAGGCTACGGAAACGCGTTATGACACCCTGGATCGGGAAATCGCCACAATTCTCTACAAAGATCCTTTAACAGACGCCCAAATGCAGGCACTGAAATTCGGCCAACTCATTGAATTAACACCGGACCTGAGCAGGGACCGCTGTACTTCCACTTATTACGATAACGACAATATTAAAATCGGAGAAATTGATCCCGATGGCTGGGTGACGGAATACCGGATTGATAACGGTAGTCGCATTTCGCAAAAAACTGGTTACAGCACCCCTAACAGAACCGCCACGCGTTCCACTGATTTTAACATCATGCGGCCTGAATCAAATCCCGGGCAAGATGCGCAGACCTATTATTTTTACAACGCCCGTGGTCAGGTGATTTACTCAGTTAATCCCGAAGCTTTTCTGACAGCGAATCTGTTTTACGCCAGCGAAAAAATTTTTCAGAAACTGCTTTACTACAACAAAGTCAGCACCGACTGGCTTAAAAATCCGATATCCCCTCCGCCATTACCATCCCCCCACAGTGAAGATTTCTTAACGGATCATCACTATGACGCCCTGGAACGTGAGACCAATGTGGTCACCTCCGATGGAGCAGGGCGGGCCACACAATATACCAATATGGGTCAAATCTGCTTAAAGCGGCGCTATGACGCGCGAAAATCCAATATCAATGGCAATTTAGACCCCGATCAAACCCGCACGGTGCAAACCCGGTATGACGGCTGGGAACATCCGGTACAATACGCCAATGAATTCATTAGCCAACAAATGGCGGAAATTCAGGCCGACGAAAAATTAACGCCGGACCAAAAACAACAGCAAATCGAGGCGCTCTGGCAAAATTCCACCCTGCGGGACCAATATGACGACGTCACCGGTTTAAAACTTAAAAGCACCGATACGTTAAATCGAACCACGATTTTTTATTACGATACGGAAAGAAGAGCGGTGTTAAATATCACACCCCTGGGGGTCGCACGACAAAAATTTTATAATTCTTTCCAGGAAACCATTACGCAACGTCAGTATTTTAATTCTATTTCTGCTGATAATTTGGCTCCATTGAATGGGGGTTTTATCACTGACAGCGTCAGTCGATTATTGGTTGAAAATGGTTCGAAGGACATCATTGAAGAATGGGATTACGACAAACTCAGCCAAAAAATCCGTTATACCGATCCGGAACAATATATTTTTTCTTACCAATGGAGCCGCTTTGGCGAAATTATTCAGGAACAAAAACCGTTGGATAAAACGCGAATATTGACCATGCAACATACGTTTAATAATCGAAGCCAGGAGATTAAAACCGTCCGCATTAGCGATTCCAATGAGATGCTGATTTTTCAGCAGAAATATGAAAATTTATACGGAAAGCTTACCGATCAAATCGATGAAGCCGGGGCATTGACTCAACAGGATTACGACCGGGTAGCTAATCTGGCTATGGTCATTGATGCACTGGGTATCACCAGTCACCGCTGCACGTTTGACGCCCGTCAGCGATTGCTCACCGATCGCGACCCGGAAGACCAAACCACCCAACTTATTTACAATCAAAGTCAGCGCACCACACGCACCCAACCACCGATCACCGGGACCCAGATTGAAGAGGAGACTAACGTATTTGTCGAGCAGGTCCGGCGCACGGACGGCATGAACGAAACTCAAACCTGGAAACACATGCCTTTTGGATTGATCGTGCAGTCCACCAATGAACTGGGCCTGATCACGCAGGATCAATATGATTCAGAAAAACAGCATCTTTTTCATGTGGACCCCATCGGTGTGAAAACGGCCTGGAGCTATAACCTGGACAGCTATTTGATTCAGCAGGACCAGCAAAGTCAGGAATTCCCCCACTTAATAACAACTTATACCCCGGATACTTTTGGCCGTGTGATTGCCGAAGTCAATCCACGTTCGATTCATTCCCTGCAAAGTTTTAATCAGCGCAGTTTAATGACCGGTAAAATTCGGGACACTGCCTCCTCGGGGCTGATGCTGACGGAAAGCTGGGCTTACAACGGTTTTGGCACAAAAATCAGTTCCAGCCAGGGAGACGATAAAAACGGCGCACAATATGTCGTGAGTTTCCAGCAGGACGGCTTCAATCGTTCCACCGGTAAAATCATTGATCCTGAAGGCAGTCAGGCTTTGCGGTTAACGACCCGCTCCACACTGGATAAGGTCGGAGAAGTGAGTCGCCATTATGACGCTCTCAATCGACCGACTTACTTATTCAGAGACGCTTTGCGGCACAAACGTTTTGGAATTGACGCTAATGGTGGGGTGATCGAATTTCAATACAACGATCTCGAACTCAAATCCATGTCTCGCGTTTACGCTACGGCGTTGACAGCGACGGAACTCGCCGGTATTACTGATGATACTACTTTAGAACAAATCGAAAATCTGGTCGCCGCCAAAATCAGTAATCAGGACACTTTGAACTACTATTTTTATGATGCCAATAAACGGGAACAATTCAAAATCAGCATCAATCAGGATCCGGATCTCGGTTCGCCACAAGGTTTAGTAGTGGAAACGGCTTATAACGGCGCTAGTCGCAAGGCCTGGATTCGCACTTACTCACAAACCGTCAACGTGAGTGGGATTACGACCTGGAAAACTCCTGGTGTCGTGGCATTGATGGCCCAACATACTGATCCGGACGATCGTTATCAATTTTATTTGACGGATGGAGCAGGGCAGGAGCGTTTTACCTGGGACGCTTGCGGGGTGCTTTCCGAATCCCGCTTCGATGAATTGGGGCGAGTCATCACTCGAATTCAATACGCCGCCCTGGTCAATCCCAAGACCGTTAGCGAAATGAATTTAGAGGAAATGACGACTTATGTGGCGGAAAATATTGCCGATCCCAGCCAGGATCAGGTGCGTTGCTCGGTATTTAATGTATTTAACAAAGCCGATTTTGTGGTGAAAACCAGCCTGGGGACGGCCTGTTCGGTAAAACAATACGTTCACGATGAGGTGGGCAACAAAACTTCGGAGATTTGTTATCAAAACCCGATGACTTTTAAGGATTATAATTCGTTAAAAAAACAATTGCTGGAACTAAAACCCGGTAAAGAGGATCGCGTCACTTATCAATCTTTCGATAACGGCAACCGCCGGGTCGAAACCACAGACGAGTTGGGCCATTCAGAAAGTTATCAACGCGATGCCCTGGACAATATCACCCGCCGAACTGACCGGTCGGGCCAGGTTTGGTTGAAAACCTACGATAAGGCCAAACGCTTAACGACTGAACTGACGCCTGAATTCACATTTCTCAGCGTGACCCAAAGTGATGAATCCCTGCAGGTCAGTTCACAAAAGCGATCCGTAAAAACAGTGAATGAATACGATGGCGTCAACAATTTAGTCAAAAAAACCGTGGATGCAGAGGGGGATCAGGCGCGTGTGGCAACCACCAGTTTTTCTATCAATAACCAGGAACAAAGCATCACGGTCCCAAATGGGGAAGTCGACGACCCGTCTCAAACGGCACAATTGACCGTGAGACCGGTCACCCGAAAGAATTTAGTCAAGACCACGGTTTTTAACGTCAAACTGAAAAAATCCGTTCAGATTGATGAACAAAACGCCATGAAATTTTGGGTGTATGACTCATTAGGAAGAGTGCGTTTTGAAGTCAGCGCCCTGGGATATGTAGTGGGTTATCAACGCAATAATTTTAAAGAAGTGGTGCTCAAAGCGGAATACGCCACACCGCTGAATATTAATTTGGATACCTATGCTGCCTCAGGCATTCCTTTATCCGTGGTTTTAAGCAATTTAAAAGAAAGCGCGCAGGATCGTTACACTTTTTATGATCGTAATTTAAGCGGCGACGCCGTTTCCACCATCACAGGAATTACTAAACCTTCACCCGGTGCGACAATCAAAGATTTAAAAGGTGTTTTATTTTATTACTATCCGCCCACTCAATCTACTGGAATTTTTTATTCCCAGGTGAACCGGCAATACGACAGTTTAAGACGTCCCGCGCTCATTTCGAAACTGATCAGCGTAACACCGGAAGTGTGGAGTCAAAAATACCAATGGTTTGACGGCCAAAATAATCTGGTGGCGTCAGCGGAAGCGGTGCAAGCCACGCCCGACTCCAAAGTCAGTTTTCGCGTCAAACGCACTTTTTACAGCAGTTTCAATCAAAAAATGCAGTCCACCGATTACGCGGGATATTTTGACATCAATCCTGGCGCAATGACCCTGGAGCAATTAGACAGTTTTTTAAGTACGAACGTCTCTCCCCAGGATCGAACCCGGCGTTACACATATGACCTGCGGGGATCGAAAGTGTTCATCACCCGGGTCAACGTAGAGCGGGATAGCTTGACCCTCGGGACCGGCAATGTTCCCGGCTTTTCACGCACCCGCATGGATTTAACAGAATCCATGACCTACGATTCCCGGGGCTTAAAGACTTTGGTGACCCACGAGTATTCTTCCGGTCAAACTCCGCCGCAAACCTGCACGTACTACAATGAAATCGGGTTGCCAATAGCGGAAACAGGCGTGACTTTCACGACTCAGGACGCTAAAAACCAGACGATTCGCATCACGCCCCTGGTGTATTACGACATTAACGCTCACGGTCAGCGGGTGCGCAAAACGGCTTTTTTACACGGCGCTTCCAGCCCAATGATCAACCCGGATGTCTTTCCCGCTCCTTTGACTCCGGACGAAAAAAATGACGCTATCGAAATTCTGTTAATGGACAATCGCGGCAAAGAAAGCGCCAAACAAAATGCCAATCATGTTCTCGAATCGAAGACCTACACTCCTATTGGAGAATTGGCCCGAAGCTACCAGCGGCTCACCAATTACGGCGAAAGTGTCCACGTGGATGAAAAGCGCCAAAGTTATGATTTATTGAATCGCCCTGTCCTGATTGATTCGCGGCGCGACAATGCCACCCAGCAGTTGACGGACTTCCAGCATAACGCTTTTGGAGAGACCACTGCGGACGGCCCGGGTGAGCTGAAGCATGAGCTGAAAACAACTCCCTCCAAACTCAAATCCACGCCTGCGCGCTCGACCTCGCAATGGCCGGTGTACCGGGATTACGATAATGCCGGGCGCCTGACCAGCACCAACGATCAAAAATCACCGATGGTGCATTTTTATGATTTAAGCGGTGCGGAAACCGCCGTTCTCACCTCGGCAACGATGGATCTGAGTGTAGTGACTGCCGCCGATTGGCCTGGTTTATTGCAGAAAGCTTATTCGGACATTGAAAATACCCAAACTCCGAGAGACCCGTTAGGGAGGGCCATGGCGCAGATTTTACCGGCGTATATGGCCGGGTCTGCGTCACAACCGCAGTTTATCCCTTTGGAATTTTTAGCCGGCAATCTCTATCCCGAATTGGGAAAAACCAATTTATCCTGGGCGGCGTCCAGCATGCTCAACGCCGATCCGGTATTCTGGATTTATCCCGCCGGTCAGGAAGGCCAAAAAGCCGAGTTAAAAATTACGATGGATTCAACCTCTTCGCGCGCCGGAGTGGATGTCAGCGCAGAACAAACCGGCATTTACGACATGCAAATCAATTACTTTCTCATTGACCCCAGCACGGGGAAACCGGGGAGCACTTTGTTGTATTTCGCCTACGGGCGCGTGAATTTTGCGACAGACAATAACGATAAAACTACCGTCATCGTACCCAACGTTAAAAATGATCACGTCTTACTATTAACGGGTGCTGTGACCAATATCACCGCCATTGACCTTATGGATGAAGGGGGTGAGTTAGTCAAACGTTATCCGGTGCAAACGACTGGTGTTTATCAGAGGAGTGTGGATTTAGACGGTATTGTCTCCGGACGCTATCAGGCAAAACCGGTGAATGGCAGTGGAGTAGTGGGGCAACCCACGCCGGTGTTTACCATCAATACCTCGATCGCGCCCACGGAAGAAGATGTGTTGTCGCGTGAAATTCCAGCGACTGCCCAATTGCTATTTACAACCGAGCAGGCAGCCACCTTGGTGTTATGGGACAGTTTGCCTCTGGATTTTCAAAAAACACCGGTGCAATTGCAATGTGATTATGTGGATGACACCGATCAACCTCAATCTCTCAATGTAACGGTCGATCCTTCGGATTCAAAGGTGAATTTTGATGAGCGTGTTTCCCAGGTCAAAACAATGAGTTTGAGTTTATTGATCAGCAAAGACGAGGTGGTCCCCTTATACCTGAATGATGTTCCTGTTAAATCGGTGAACCCATCCGTCAAATCTAAAAAAACACGCAAATCCGATGACTGGTTTGAGATTAAAGAACATAAAATCGAAATTGAAGAAGAGATCGATGATTTCATCCTGTTGAGCCGAAAGCCCACGCTCAAAGCGCAGACCGTCAATTTTGCGCCACACCGGATTTTGTATTTGCGCGGCAGCGCGATGAAAGATTTAAAAGACCCGCCGCTGATTCAATTCAAGGACGTCTCCCAAAATTTACAGGCGGCCTGGCGGGATATGCAAAGTCTCGGCGTCACTATTGAAGGCCTGGTGCTGAATGTCACCAGTTTACCTGCGGGAAACTATCCGTTTATTCTGCCGCACGGTGATCAAAGCCATCCCTATGTATTCACCATCAATTTGGGCGCGCAGGTGTTTGACGCGAGTATGGCACCGCCGGAGTCCAAACTATCGAGCAAAGCCCAGCCTTCGCAGCGGCGGCGGCAATTTTATCTGGATGTGTTTGATAATAAAGTGGCGATTGTCAATACGTTAAATCAAATGACATCCTATGAGTTTAACGACCTGAACCAGCAAACGTTGCAAAAAGACCCGCCGGTGCTGGCGGTGGAAGCCGACGGACTGGAAATTCCAACCTTCCAGGGCGTGACTTACACTCGCCGTAATGTTGACGGGATTGAAATTGGGAGCACTCAACCCGCCGGCAACAGCGAAGGCATTGTGCGCAATGAACAGAATCGGGTGGTAGCGATTTACCAGGGCGACGGTTTGTGTTACCGGCGTTATGTGCGCGACGGTTTTGGCCGCGAAGTGACCACTTATGACCCTCGTGGATTAGCGACCCAGCGCGTGTTTGATCCCAAAGGCAATATCGTGCAGCAAACCCTGCCGAATAACGATCCGCAAAATGATCTGGGCCGGCCGCTCACCACGGTTTTAGATTACGATGAAAAAGATCAACGGGTTCGCCAGCAGGACCCTGCCGGCTACATCACCCGATGGTTGCACGATATTAACGGCAATGTCAGCGTCACCGTCCGCCCCAAAGGCGGAAGGATTACTACCCAATGGGACCGCAATCATCAAAAGCTGTTCGAATTGCTGCCCAATGGTGCTTCCCAGCGATGGACACCCGATCCGGTTTTGGGTTATTTCAGCGTCATGGCCCGCTATGCGGACCTGGGTGGGGCGCAGTTCACTTATGCTTATGATTACAAATTGCAGGTGACCTCACGTTCATCGATAGGCGGCAACCGGGGCCAAAACGCCCTCCTGGTGGGCAGTTACAATTCCGATAAGGCGTTGACGATTTACCAGTTAAACACCAGTTATCCGACTCCGGGACAAAACCTGCGCTTTATTTTTGACGCCGGGCGTCTGATCGAAGTGGATGATTATGCGCAGTCGTACCAGACCATCATGGATTACGACAGCGAAGACCGCCTGGTCATGAAAAAAGTCTCGACCCTGGGTATTTCTTCCTCCAGCGTGCGCCAGTTTACTTCCACCCTGGATGCGCTGGGTCGAGAGACTAATTTTTTCGACACCATGCTGACCGGCATCACCCAATATGATCGCAATGGCAACCGCCGGCGACGCATTGCCCAGGTGAAGCAGGGCAGGACCACGATTCAAAGCGACGACAATGTGTATTTATATGACGCCGCCGATCGCCCGACGTCGGTGGATTGCGGCTGGAAGGGAAAAACGGTGATGCTGACCAAGCCCTCCAGTATATTCATTACTTACTCTCAGGGGCTGCGCTGGCAGGAAGTGACGCAAAGCGGCGTTCGAAATATCAGTTATTGGTCTGACGGCAACATTGCTCAAATCCGGGATACCGACGGTTCTTTAACGACCCATCATTATCATCCTGCGGGATATCGTTCTTTTACCCAGAAGGTGGGCACACCTGATGACAAAGACGAAACCACCACGATGCTGTGCGACGCGGATTTATTTCAAACAGCACAGACCTCCTCCAACAAAGACGGCACGGACCAAACCGGTCTGGCGCCGGATGCTTATGATTTGATTGTTTCGCAAAGCACGGTGCATCATCCCAGCGACGGCAGTGATGATGTTTCTTATGGTTTGAGTTTTTATAACGTGGTTTTTGAAGACAGTTATGAGCAGTCGCTGATTCAGGGCTGGACCTCGGATAAATATGGGCAGGTTTACACGCAAAGCCAGGCCTATTACAACGCCAACGGCGCAATGCAGGGGAAAGTGGGAGCGGACGACAGCGATCCCGACGATGATGATGACAAGAGTGGCGGCAAGTTATCGGTGTATTTCCTGACGTCGTATGACGGCACGGTATTTGAAAAAATTCAATTTCCCACGGACACCAGCAAGATCGACGATTTTGGTAATGAGTTCGATTATTATTTTTACGACATTCATAATAATTATTTGAGTTCGTATACTGTCAAGCAGATGCCGCAAAGTGTGCTGGGGGAGGGTCCGAAGCTGTTAGGCGGCGGGATGAAACTGCGTTTTGAAGGCATTCGCAATTCGGGGCGTTACGGGCACTTTAATTTAGGCAATCCATACCACGAACTGAAAGTGGTGCAACCGGTGAAAGCCTATGCCCAGCACGTGCACAGCACCCGGGACCATTATTCGCAACGCCGTTACCGGGGCGGGAATTACGGCAATTACAACGACGAAGGTGAATTTGTTGCCCCCATCACCAAAGTGGATGAATGGAATACGCCCGATCGTTATACGGTCAAGCCGGGTGACACGTTTGCCAGTATCGCGCAGAGCCAATATGGTGACGGCGGTTTTGGCCCACAAATTGCCGAGAAAAATGGTTATGGCCTGGAGGCCACCCAGCCATCGGTGTGTGATGTGCTGACCCTGCCGCCCTACGTGCCGATGCGGAACAAGTCCAATAACGTGCCGACGGATATCCAGTTGCACGATATTATTTACGGGAATTTGTATCCGTATTTAAAGTTTAAACAGCCGCCGCGGCACAAACACAGTTGTGTGCAGACCCTGATCATGGTAGCGATTTCGGTGGTGGCCACGATTGCGGCCTCAGCGATGTTTCCGCCGGCGGCTCCGGGCCTGGCGCTAGTCGCCCATAGTTTATTAGTAGCGGTCACGGCGGCGGCGATTGACGCCGGGGCGCAAGCCGTGGCGGTGGGCATAGGGGTTTTAAAGCAATTTTCGATTCAAAGCATTATCGAAACGGGCCTGGCGGCAGGGGCGTTTTTTGGCATGAGTGTGGCATTTAAAGATTCGGGGGAGTTCCTCAAGCTGGTGAGTCAGGCGGCGGCTGCCGGAGCCAGCGATCTGTCCAGCCAGTTGATTGAAATTGCGACTGGCCTGAGACGTCGCCTGGACATCCGTCAGACGTTATTCTCAATGGCGACCTGCCTGGTCGATACCCCACTGAATGAACACCTACCGTTGCACATCCCCCGGTCGAAGACGGGTGATCTGATCATCAATGCCCTGATGGATGATTTTGCGGATGCTTATGCCAATGCCTATTTGGGCAGTGCGATTATGGGTGGCAAACCCAATCTTGAAGACGCCCTGGGTCAGGCGTTAGGCTCCTTCATCGGCACACAAACCGGAAACTGGCTGCAAAGCAACATCAAGCCCATTGACCTGGGAGGAGTCGAACATGGGGCCACTTCGGATTCTGCTTCCATGGATTATCATCGAAGCCTGCAAGACGCCAAAGGCCAAATCTCGTACCAAAGCGGAGAAGACAAGTCGGGAGTATTCGACCTGGCGTGGTCGGACTATGCCACGGATTTTACCGATCCTGGCGCCAAATCCACCGGAACCGCCCAGGCCCCGAAATCGGTTGCCGCCAAATCCGACCCCTCGGTTGCCCCGCCGAATAACTACGTCACTGTCAGCGATGCGATCAATAAACAATTTCAATTAGGATTACTGCTCAACGAACAGAAATTCCTGAACGATAATTTCCCGGGCATGACTTTACCCGGTATCGCGCCTGCTTCGACTCCCACTGTTTCGTCTTCACTTGCTCAATGGATTTATGGCAACCAGGGCAATTGGATGGGCAAATCAGCTCTCTTTATGCTGCAAGCCGCCGAAGGAGGATTAGGAAAATTACATTCTTACTTATTATCTACTGCTGAGATGAATCCCTTGGTGAGCGGTACTAATGCTCTGTGGGGGACGGATATACTACAAAATAACCGCCCGCTTTCGGGATGGGAACGAACCTTGTCTGGCCTCAACTCAGCATCCTTTTTTATGGGAGAAGTTATGGGTCCCGTATCGAAAGGTTTGGATATGTTTAGCGGAGAACTTAGCAGCTTGTGGGGCAAAGGCTTCGGTATATTTCGTGGAGATTCTTCAACATTAGATTTGTACCACAGTGTTACTTCAGCCAAAAATGGTCAAAGTGTTTTGAGTGGTATAGACATATCCCAATCAAGTGTAGATAATCGTTTTGGACAAGGAATGTATCTATCTGCCCAACCTGAAACGACTTTGCTAGAATTACAGCATTATGGTAGGAACGCAACTAATACGATTCGCTATAATTTTAACTTAAATACCACTAATTTATTGGATTTGACAGATCCAATAATTGCAGATGTCTGGAATTATAGTGGAGGAAAGATTACTAATGACATCAGACTAATTGGATTGAGGGCTCAAGAGAGTGGATACAATGTTATTCGCTATAATTCAGAAAGAGGTCCGGGAGCAAATTATGTTATATTTAATAATTTTGAAAATATTTTAACACCACAGATGATTGTGCCAGCACCAAGAATTGTGACTCCAGCATTTGAACCTTCGCTAACGCCATCTTTTCAAAACTGAGGAAAAATAAATGATAATATCGTTATTTAAATATGAGTATACATGCCAATGCGGACATATTTTTTATACGTACAATTTGATAGGTGAACATTCGTATGGAGAATTTATAATGAAGAGCGAAATAGATGAATTAGTCTATTTAAATGCGTTTAAAGCGAAAGAATTTGACGAATTTTCTTCATTATTAAAAAAAAATAAGAAGTTAAAAAATAAAAATAAAAATGAAATAGCGGAGATATTTCATATTATGTTTACTCTAGTATGTGACCTTTCTCCTCAAGGAAAACTTTATTTTATGGATAAACATCCTAATTGTCCTAAATGCCTATCACCATATCACATGGCTTCCTGGACTCCCATTTATCCCTATGAGGTTGTAGAAATGGATATAAAAGAAATAACCTTTCACAAATGGAAGCAGCTAAACGGAGAGGGGAAAAATTTTTTAATAGAAAAAGGTCTTGGATATGCATTAAAAATAGTAGAAGAAAAGCGTCAATTTATACGTGATTCACCACCTTGGCCTACTTTAAGCAAAACAGAAAAAGAAAAAAATACGAGAACAATAGTTGATATGGAAGAAAGAAATTTTAAATACATGCTATCGGAATTTCGCATGCTCAAAGGACTAGATGTTGTGTCACCTATTGGTTAGCTTAATTCGCCAGTTTTCCTAAATCATGAATCGAGTAGAATATTTTAAAAATATACGTAATAAGTGTCAATTCACACTGAAAAATGACTCTGCTTTAATTCCCCTGGAATGGATTATTAAGCAATTAGACTATTTGATTGAATTAGAGGAGGGGAAGGGTTCTGCAGATATCTCAAATTTGGAGAATATCAAAATAGGATGGATTGCTGTTAGAGAGCTTGATGGATTTAAACTTGATACCCTGATTAATGAATTATGTATAGTATCCAGGGAAGTTGAAGTCATGAAAAAAGAGAGATTTTTCCATGAAAATTAAAAGAATTCAAAAGGAAATGTCAATTTTAATGGGTCAGCCTAAAGTTTATCCTGACATCCTTGTTCAAGAAGGGTGCATTCCATTTTTATAGGTAGATTTATTTAACGTCTAAACCACCTATAAATGCCATGTTTTTCAGCAAATTCCAGCGACCAGCCTTGTAATAAGATCGAAGCAAAAGCATCGCATCGGCAAATTCTTCCTTCCAAAAAATACCAGGGCCTTTAAGGCGCATGTTTACCACCCGCCGGATTCCACTTTCCACGCCACCGCTACCAATTGGCAAACAGGCATCTTTTATTTCTTTATATCGCATATGCGGCAAATGCGTTTTGAAATATTCCCGCTCTCTCAGCAAGAGTTTGCTTTTAGACTTATAACAAACTACCTCAATTTCTTTGATAAAAATATCCAGCTTCCCATTCAATAAGTGTTTCCGCTGTTTATTGACCCATTTCTTTGCATCTGTTTTAAGCCATTTTTTTTGGGTCGCGATATTTGTTAAATGCTCTACGGCATGATAAAAATCGAGCGCCATCCAACACTGCTTTAACTGGCAACCCAAGTCAATAATTAACTTCTTTACACGCTCCCATATCCATACCGCTCCGTCTGAAACAAATAATAATTGGTCTGCCAATCCAACACCTAATTTTTTCAAATAATACAGTAGCATGGCAAATATGGCATCTGGACCATCCAGGCTGGCATCCATAAAGGGAGATATTTTTCGATCTTTTTCACCTTTTTCGTTAACCACATAAATCAATATTAGTTTTGGTTCACGCCAATCCGTGTGATAGCGGTTACGATTTTTCCTGGTCTTATTGCCTTTTTTATTTCTGCGCGTTCGCACCCTGCCACCATCTGTTGAAATCACCACGCGTTTCCCTTTGAACTCCTCTTCCAGGGGGACCTTTCCCGATTCATAACTGGCCCTGGCCCTCATCGCAAATCGTTTAAATATCAAACGAATCGTTTTGATATCTATCTTAAATCCATATAACGTTTCCATTAATCGTCCTGCCTCTTCCAATGAACAGGCAGCCGTAGCAAATAAGCTGACTCGCGAACAGAAGGCGGGTGTACACCTGTCATGAATACCCAGTAACAATAACCGAGGATAGAAGCCTTGTTTACCCTGCATTTTTTTGAGATTCGATTTTTGGTGGTAATAAGAAGCCATCACGATAATCCGGGTACCACCCAGCATACGGATTGTTACTGCACGATGCCCCAGGTTCTTGTATTTCCTGGGTAGTGATTTTACTAAATTTTTTTCAGCTTCAATCAAATCAGCGCTTGTCCAGGGCTTGCTGGAGCTTAATTGCAGATAGAAGGTCTGCAAGCTTTGTCGTTTTAGTATGATTTTCCTTTTCAGGCAGCTCTAATGCATCTGCGTCACGGATGTTAATCAAGTTTGAGTTCCTATTTTTTGGGAATGCACCCCTTCAGAAATCATTTACCACACATGCGCTATAAAGAAATCAAAGATAAAAAATTGCCAATTGGTAGTGGTGGCGTCTAAAGTGGTATACGTCGTGTTATTAATTTGCGTCTTAAAGGCCCGGGTATTTTTTGGCATGAAGATATGGTGGATGCCATGCTTTTGCTACGATCTTATTACAAAGCTGGACGATGGAATGTACTAGAAAATATGGCTATTAATGGAGGTTTGATTGTTAATTAATATTACCTACAAAATGGGAATGCACCCTTCGACCTGATAAGTCTGATCGGCGGTAGGCGGTAAAAAAGTTTTAACAAAAGAAGTGGGTGGCTGAGCCGATGGGGGGTCTGCTCAACCGGGTGAGGCTCTGATGAGCGCTGAGTGATTAAATCGAGATGTTTGCGTAGTTGGGCATGATTGAGTCTCAGTGTCTTTAATATCTGGCGTTGTCGATAATGTGGAAGCAGTTGGACGACTTGCCGCCAAAGGCATAGAATGTTGTGTAGCCGAAGCCGGAAGAGCTATATTCCTTGGGAGAAATTTAGCGTGATAAAAGAGCGCTACCCGTTACAGAAACCTAAGTTGAAAATTTCATTCGAAAGGATGAAAGAATATGCTGTGCTGTAAAACAAATTCTGAACAGCGTGGTGCGGGAAATCTGCACGCCACGTTGTGTGGGGGTCGAAATCACAGAATGACTATTCTGTGGTTTCTTCTACCCGGCGCTGGCCGGAGTGATCCGGCTGGTCTACTCACCACCATGTAGAGGGGAACGCCCACTTTTGACTCAGGTTTGACGAAAAATCGTGCTCAAAATGCTCACATACCTGTGTATGCTCCGCTTTTTTCGCCCAATTTTTCGTCAAACCTGAGCCAAAATTGGACGTTCTGCGTATGTAAATTCATGTGGTGAATGGATACGAGATTTTTAGGATATAAAAGCAGCCATGTACACCGCACTGTGCGGGAATGACTATAATCTGTTTAGTGACTCGAATTTTTCAACCGGTTTATGGTACAACTAAGAGGCTTTGATGCAGAAAATTTCATACTACCTAAGTCGCGCTGGAAAAATGATTGGCTTTTCGCCACCGAAGGTTATCCACGGTTTTAAGACAGCGTTAGCGTGCCTGATCGGGTATATGCTGGTTTTGATAACTCGTTGGCCACAAGCTCAATGGATTGTGATCACCATATTAGTGGTTATGAGCGCACAGCCCAACGTGGGTAGTTTATTTATTAAGGCCAAAATGCGTTTTTGGGGAACAGTCTTTGGTGCGTTAGCCGCTATCATCACTGTCATATTGTGTCATAATAATCCGGCGGAGTTGGCAATCGCGTTATTTGTTTTCACCCTGATTTTTTCTTACGTAGCCTGTAATCCTGGCGATATAAGTTATGTGGGCACTCTGGGATCTGTGACTCTGGTCATTATTATACTTGGACCTCATGCCAATTTATCCGCTGCCGGTGAAAGGTTTATCGAAATTATCGTGGGTATCATTCTCTCTGTTTTAGTCTCTCAATTTGTTTTTCCGATCCGATCGCACACTGTATTTTTGAAAAATCTGGGTAGTACACTTGCTTATTTTTATGAATACTTTGAGAATTGTTTTCAAAAAAATGTTCCCGATATTAACGATCATTTACTGGATATGAATGAGAAAATGCTCGTAACCTTTTCGCAACAGCGTCGTCTGATACTGGAAACAGGCCTTGAATTGGGAAAATCACGAAAAGATAAAATAATCTTTCAGGAAATTTTAAATGCCGAGAGAAGGGTTTATCGGGCTATCAATCTGATGTATTACGGCTTCCATGTGGCTCCAGAAAGTATGCAAATTATCGAATCGCTACCAGGCTTTGAGAACTTCAAGCGGGATATTAGCCATTTTTTGATGCAGTTAACGACTGCTGTAGAAAAAAGGTCCATCCAGGAAATTGATTTCCTGGTGGAAAAATTAGCCGATATCCTCGAAGATGATTTTAAAGATATTCGGCTAACCCAGGAATTTCGACACGTTGCCGGAGTCTACACTTTTTTATTTGGAGCAAAATTTCTGGCTCAAGGACTAGAAAACCTGACTCTCAATCTGGGTAAAATTAAGTTTTGACTATAGTCTCTCGCCTGAGTTTTCGAATGGTTAATATCCCATCCCAAATTTTTTTTATTTTTGTAATTAAGAAATCCTTAATAATCAATACCTATACTTTTTTCCCAAATTAAAAATAATTTGCGTTGTATCTTTTAGGTTAAAAATCTGTAGTTTATTGAGGATTCTATTATGAAAACATGTGGAACAAAAAGAAAGAGAATCTTTTTCTGCCAAAGGAGCTTTACACAGGCCGTCACTGCAATTGAAAAATACAAAAAAAGTAAGATTTTTTTTCGATGATGGTCGAATTGAATTTGCCGGATCAGATTCAGAAATTCATAGTCCCAGATCCCCACAGCTTTGTCCTATGCCGACAAGACGTACAAGTAGTATTATAAAGAGCAAAAAAAATCTATTCAAAGTTATGCAGGAAAAAAAAGAAGTTTTTCAGAAAGAACAAAAAAATGATGAAATATTCACAATTCTTCAGGAAAGTCTTGAGAGTATTTTTTCTATTAGAAAGGATAAGAAAGATCAGAGAAGTTATTTTTCACATTTATTAGTCATGATGGGTGATTTTCATTATAAAAAAATTATCAACTCTAATTCTAAAGGTAACAGGACCTACCTAAAGCCAACCGCTTCAATTCTTCCTCAACTGCAGAGTGGAGAAGTCGATATGTTTAGCACGCAGGTCGCCACTCTGATGGAAAGGAGACGTTCGGTCAAATTTTTTATGGCCTCCCAAAAAAATTGTACTAAATCTACTGTTGTTATGGATTTATATCAGGCCGCTCAGGCGATTTATCCTTTACAAGGCGTGTCGAAAAAAATTAATGACCTTTCCAGGAATTTTTTCACCACAAGCAAAAATCGAATTAGATTCAGCTCGGAAGTGACCGAGCTAGAAACGAAACGGGTTGAAATTCCGAAAATTGTAGATGAATATATACATTCAATGGTTATGACTTATCAGGGAGAGCTTAACGAGCAACTTTTTGAAGATCTAGTGGATTTGATTGTGTATATTGCCGTGAATATAGAAAAAAATAAAATCCTGGATAATTCAGATTTACGATTGGCATATTCTCATTTAAATGAACTGGATTTATCTATTAGAAATATTTATGAACGACAGCTACAATCCGCGGAATCACAATGCGCTTCAGGTCTTTGTTAGCTGAAAGTACAAATTCCTAATATGCAAGTGGCATGGGTGCTTCCGGTAGGAACTGTGACGCCATTAAATGTAATGGCGCTGCTTTGGTTAGGGTGCATTCCAATAAATAATATCAATGAAGAATTAAAAAACGGAACCTTTGAAATTGAAGATGAACAATTGCAAAAAGCACTGGCAATGTCTCTTAAAGAAAACAGGGGAGATATGGTAGATGGGTTCAGATTTAAAATTATCAAGTCTATTTAGCCTGTTCTAAATTTTCTTTCAGTTGATAAATGGTTTCCAAAAAAAGATTGTAGAAGTATCATATTTGACCATACCGATATTGCTTATTGTTGGTATTTGGTTTTGAATATGAGAATGATTAAAAAGGTAAAAAAGCCTGGTAGTCTTCCCACGAAAAAGCGATCTTCCTCAGAAGTTTCGGGCGATGCATCTATTCATTCTGGGATTATTGAATTACTCGAAGCTGCCCATAAAACAGTGGCCACTTCTGTTAATGCCGTCATGACTGCGACTTATTGGGAAAGGGAGGCGCATTGTTAATTTTGAGCAGGGTGGCACTGAGCGGGCAGAATATGGAAAGATGTTGATCGAAAAATTGGCAGAAGACCTCACCAAACAGTACAAGCGCGGTTTTGCCAAAACCAACCTGTGGAATATGCGTGCCTTTTATTTGGCCTGGTCGGATCAAAAGATTCTCCAGACGGTGTCTGGAGAATTGAATAAAGCAGATGCAGCGGTACTAGTTAATTGTTTCTCATTACCGTGGTCGGCTTACATAAGACTGTTATCAGTTAAGGATGTCTCTGCTAGAACTTTTTATGAGAAAGAGGCGATACGCGGTGGTTGGTCTGTGCGCCAGTTGGATAGACAAATTAACTCTCTTTTTTATGAACGTACCGCATTATCAAATAATAAGGTGGCTATGCTAAAAAAAGGTGGCGGCGCTTTGTCTTATGATGCGGAAACATCGGAAGAGGCAATTAAAGATCCTTTTGTATTAGAATTTCTCAATTTGAAAGATGAATATTCAGAAAATGATTTGGAAGAGGCTTTAATTAATAGACTTGAAGATTTTTTGCTTGAGCTTGGGGACGACTTTGCTTTTATTGGTCGTCAACGCCGGTTAAGAATTGGTGACGAATGGTATCGGGTAGATTTATTATTTTTTCACAGACGCTTGAGGGCATTAATTATTCTGGACTTAAAATTAGGTAAATTTACTCATGCAGATGCCGGACAGATGCATCTCTATTTGAACTACGCCAAGGAACACTGGGTGCGTGAAGGAGAAAATCCACCAGTAGGGCTTATACTGTGTACGCAAAAAGACAATGCGGTAGCTCGATATGCACTGGATGGATTGCCCAACAAAGTACTTGCTTCAGAATATAAAACTATTTTACCCGATGCTGAAAAAATCGCGGAAGAGCTTACCAAAGTAGGGCAATGGAGAATAATATTCGATAGGCAAGAAAACGTGAAAATCATAGCAATTGAAACTTTGAAAACCAGAGGAGACGCGTACAAATGAGTAACTTACAAATTATAAAATCCGTTAATGGGAAACCAGAATATGTGTTGCTGCCGTTTTCCGTTTACCAAGTTTTGCGTCGTTCTATCGAGAAAGAATTAGTGGCCCATGCGCCATCAGAGGAATATGAACCATTTCAACTTGAAGATTACGTAGATAATCCTGTTGCTTTAGCTCGGATTCAAGCCAAAATCACTCAAAAGGAGCTTGCTGATGCTATGAATGTTACTCAAGCCTACATTAGTAGAATTGAACATCAGGATTTGGTGAGCGCCAAGGTTTTGCTCAAAGTGAAGGCTGCTTTAAACGCATTGAGAAAAAAACAAGATTAAAGGTTGCATTATGGATTTTGGATTTTTATCAATTTTGGCGTCACGGTTTGCATATGAAAAATTTCTTCCAATACAATATTGACTATAGAGGTCGAGTTTCCCGCGCAGTCATTGGCGCATTGTGTTTGATTGCTGGCGTCATTATCTACAGCCAAGTGGAGTGGGTTGGTTTACTTTTAGTCGGTATAGGATTGTTCGCGATTTTGGAGGCTGTTAGCAAGTGGTGTATACTGCGTGCCTGTGGAATCAAAACTAAATTGTAAATTTCAATGTACATAGAAAAAACAGCAACCCTTGGGCGGCGGCGACAGACTACCCGTTTCCCTTCCGTCCGAATCCATTTATTCGAGCATATCATTTAAAGAAAGCGGATGAGCAGTGGCATGATAAAGTTACTTCGAGTTGAGATAATTTGAAACGTTTGATAGTGAGGAGGTGTGAGGATTATGGGCTAACTGGTTGGGGTTGGATCGGTGGGAGGGAAGATTGGTGCAGGAGTGTCACTGAAGAGGGGTTTGTAAGTTATAGATCACAGAACATCCGCGATCAGGATACACAGCGTATCGATGAATTTTCGCATATCCGTGGGAGGGAGGTAAAAATAAATTTTAACGTTTTCAGGAATGAGTATGACCGTAAAGCCTCCACCCACTGCTGAGTTGACGACTGTCTCCACAGGGTAATAATACCTGGAGTCCGTTAGGCAATAACACTTTATCAAGGAAGCGACATTATGAGCAAACCACAAACTACGACCGACTCACCCGAACTCATCAAATTGCGTCTGCAAGCGCAGCAAGCTGAAATCAAAGAGCGGCAAGCTTTATTAACAGACTTTCTGGATACTATTAAAAAAATGATGAAAGATCAGGCCGCACTATATTTGCCCACCACCTTAGGCGATACCCAACGTTCAGTCATCACAAAACCGCAGGTCTTTCTCAGTTATGCCTGGGAAGCCGACGGAACACCGAAACTGATTCACCTGCATACGTTTCTCAAACAATTAGCCGCTGACTTAACAGCGGCAGGCTTGATACCTTGGCTTGATCTCCAGAAAATGACAGGAGACCTCGATGAACAAATGCGCAATGGCATTCAAAAAAGTCAATACGTATTACTGATCGGTACGAATCGCTACGCCGAACGGACTCAGCCAGGCAGTAAAACCAATGTCCGCAAAGAACTTGAATTTACTCTGGATGAAGGTAAAAAAAGCGCTGATTTTCTCTTGCCGCTGATGCTGGAAGGCGACTACGGCACAACCTTTCCTACCGTCGGCAAGTATCTCATTCGCGACTGCCGCTCCTGGTATTCGCTGGAACAAGGTCAATGGCAAAATTATATTCAAGAACTCACACAGTACGAACCCCTGGGTGTTCTTCCCTGCTTACTGGGACTGAATCGCCACGATGATTATCCGAAATACCGGCAGGTGTGTTTAAAAGGCTATAAGCAACATCAGCAATCTTTGATGGCGAAATTAAAACTTCGCCAACTCCAGTCGGATGATAATAAACAAGGTCAAAGCCGCCCAGTTATCCAGTTGACGCCAGTGCTGCAAATTCCGTTCCAGACATTAGAGTACGATAAAAAAGCCGATAAAATTGGTAGCGGGAGTTACGGTGAAGTATACCGAGGTCAATGGCAAGGGCAGCAAGCAAATCAAATCGTGGCGATAAAAGAACTCACGGGTACGCTAACTGCCGAAGCCGAAAAAGATTTATACCGTGAAGTGGGTATAATGGCGCACTTGGCAAAAGTCTCGAAAGAACCGCATTACACAGTACGGCTATTCGGATTAGCGGTAAATAAACCTGATTTCGCCTTGGTCATGGAATATGTGCCAAACGGCACATTATTTGCTTTATTGCAGCACCAAACAGAATTACCGTGGGATTTGCGCTATCAGTTAGCTGCGGATATTGCCGATGGCATAGACTTGCTACATCGCCAGCATATTTTACATCGAGACCTGAGAAGCCATAACGTGTTGCTCTATATTTTAGAAGGGCGTTTGCGAGCGAAACTCAGTGACTTTGGCTTATCTACAGTCAAGAACAGCGTGCGCACCACGACAACCAAAACAACCACCAATAGCGCAGGAACACTGGCATGGATGGCGCCGGAGTTGCACAATCCTGACGGTCACTCTTCCGCAGCTTCTGATATTTACAGCTATGGTGTAACACTTTGGGAATTGGTAACCCGTGAGATACCATTCAAAAACGCATCAAGCCCTTACTTTATACCTGGGTGGGTTTCAAGCGGTATAACCAATAAAATTCCCGATAACTGTCCGCCAAAATTAGCTGAATTGATTAAAAAATGCTGGGCGTTCAAGCCGGAAGATCGTATTCAAATTGCGGAAATTCAAAAAGAATTAGCTATCCTGGTAAAGGCCAATCCTCTATCGCCTGAAACTCAAGCAATAGTGGAAACTCTTAAAAAAACCCAGATGGAGCGAGAGGAAAAATGGAATGTACGATGGCAAAAAAAACTTCAGGATATCGAACAAAAACAAACAGAAAGATGGCGTGAAGTCGAAATAAAAAAACAGGCGGAAATTGCCAGGCTCCAGCAGCAATACCAGGCTGAACAGTTGGCGCTGCAAAAGCAAATGGAACAACTCCAATTAAACCAGGAAAAACAGAAACAGGAATTAGAAATTCAAAAAAAAGTTGCTGCAGAAGAAAAACGGCGATTAGCAACAGAAAAACAGACCGAAATTGAGCGAATAAAACAGCAACATCAAGCGGAATTAACAGAATTAAAGCGCACTCCGAAAGAGTTGAAATACGAGACGACACCGGTTCAACCACCGAAATCAGCACCTCCACTCCCGACGATGTCGCAAACTAAGGGGAAGAGGTTCATATCTGAACTAAAGCCCAAGGGTAGCCTTGAGCAACTAGCTTTGCAAGATCAATTGATTGCGGCTTGCAAACAGGGGGATGAAAAAGGGGTCAAGGTATTACTTAATCAAGGTGCAAAACCAGATATGGCCAACGCCAAAGACGAGCAGCCATTAGGAGCGGCGGTCTGGGGAATGTGTCCTGATGTCGTTAATGCCTTGTTGAAACAAGCGGATAACGTTGCATCGATGACTTGGGAGGAATGCAAAACACATAATCAGAAATTTTATAATGAAGTGTTTATCGTGACGATATTTGCCCCGCAGACTTATGGAGAATGGTATCAATTATTACAAAAGATAGATCCAAATCCATTTATAAGAGATTATCATTTAAAGATGGCTGATGACCTGTGGCATAACAAAGAGTCCGCGAGTTGGGTGAATTACGTTGCGAGTTTGCGACGTGCACTGCACATTACGAGGCAGTTCGAACTTCATGAGTTAGCAATTGCAGTTGTGACGGAGAAGATGTTTGTTGGTTTCAGAACACAGATTAAACAAGGAATAGAGACTGCAAAGCAGCCAATTAAATTAGCCCAAGAAAATATGAAATACGAGACGCCAATTCAACCACCGAAACCAACGTCGCCGGTATCTCAAATTACCACACCACGCTTGATGCCTCCACCCAAACCAAAAGCCAGCCCTGCGCAATTGGCTTTACAAGATCAACTGATTGCGGCCTGTAAACAAGGCGATGAAAAAACCGTTACGGCACTACTCATACGAGGAGCAAGACCAGATATTGCCAACGCTAAAAGTGAGCATCCATTAGGCGCGGCGGTGTGGGGAATGAGTCCTGATGTCGTCAATGCCTTGCTGAAACAAGCGGGTGGGGTTGCACCGATGACCTGGCAGCAATGCGAAAAACATAATCTGGAACATTATAAAGAAGTGTTTATCATACCGAAATTTGACCCGCGGACTTTTGGGGAGTGGAATACATTGTTACAAAAGATGGATCCTAATCCATTTATTCGGGCATTTCATTTAAAGAAAATTGATGAGCAGACATCTGGCGATCATACTTCGAGTTGGGATAACTTAAAGACATTTGTGGGCATGGGTGCGATGGTTATCGGAAACGATCCTCGTTTAAGGGAGAGGATTCAAATGAACGAAACGGAGACGGGGTTTGTAAGTTATAGATCACGGATTAAACAAGGAATAGAGACTGCAAAACAGCCAACGATGGCGCTGCACTTTTAGGGCAGCGCTAAAGCAAGTGCCAGCTTCCCTTTTATATCTGTTTTTGAATTGGCGCTACATGTATTCGAAAATATATTGACTGCTTGGTAACGAATGGGTAATCTGAAACAGGAAATTTTTTCTCATAGTTAATCAATGGAGCGATTTTATGAGCAAATCATCAGCTGATTTAGAAATTCTCAAAAAAAAACTGGAAGAAATTTCTAGAAAAATTCCATCTCTATTTGAAGAACAAAAAAAATCACGAGTCAGAGAGACTGATTTTGTAAATTTTCTAACTAATCAACTCATGAATATTTATGATGGTGCGAAAAAAATAGCACCTGATGCTCAAAAAGAGAGCCTGGCTGATTCTCTCAAAGAGTTTATTAAAGATTCTACAAAAGTGCTGGCTAAATCTGCTGTTGCGGGTGGAATGGGGTATTTGGCAGGTATCCTGGCAGGTCATCCTGAACATGCAGGAAAAATGGCTTTAGGGGCTTCTTTGCCTGTTGCCCTTTGTGCATTATGGCAGGTAAAAAGTGCGCATGAAGCTACTGATAAGGCCAAAGGTTTTTTGGCGCTGGTTGAGAACGTCAAAGACAGTAGACCTCAAATTGAGCAATTAATGCGGAAGATTGCGCAAAGATTACTGTATAGATTTGGTCACCTGATACAAAATTTACCTTCGGACCAAAAAGGTAATGAGCAATTAGCCAGTTTTTTTGCTACTGCCATTACCCGTGACATTCCTGAAAAACGAAGTCAATTATTAGCTCTTCAAAATTCAGAGGAGATTATTCACATAGCCGCTCATCTTGCTATTCCTTCAGATAACAAGGACTCCATGTATTCTGGTTGGTTCACATCAAAGACGTTGCAAAATACTAAGGGGGAGAACTGGTCTTTACCCGATTTACTATTATCTTCACCTGTCGTGGTAAAAGGTAACCCGGACGAATATTTTGTGAGAGATGGCGGAAAATGCTCTGCTGAAACGTTAAAATATCCCTTACAGCTGGAAGAAAAGCGGCCTCTTCGTTATGTAAAAGCCAGGGGGGAAGAGATATTTTCAATAAAAGAGAATATTTCTATAGACGATCAGGTTGATTTTGCATTAAAAGAAAAAGAAAAATACACTACAGAATTCAATAGCTTCGTTGGATTAAAGTTATTAGAAGATGATGGAATCATTGATCAAATCATTATAGATATACCCGATCAGAAAAATGATATTAATTTTAATGATGTCCAGGATAGACAACCGAATAATGTTCAAGGAGGAATACCTATGCGTGAAGATGATGAACTTAAAAAATTACCAGAGGTTGTTGATTTTGAACCTATTTCAAAAAAGAAAGCCGGTATTTTTGTAACAATCGCTACTTTATTCGGCGGGTTGTTAGGCTGGAGTGCTGGCTCTACTACTGCTGCATTAATAGCATCTTTGACGCCAATTGCAGAAGCAGCCATTGCTGCCGCATCAGCAGCGGATGCTACTATCGCTACCATTTTCGCTGCGGCGCAAGCGGCTTCTTCCACTACAGGTGTTTCAGTTTTAGGCTCTATGGCCGGTGCAGCTATGACCGGAGCTGAGACAGGTGTGGTTGTTGGGACCGGAGTCCAAAGTTCCTCCTTAATAGGTAGTATAATGCTTAAAATAGGAGTAACTACCGGGACAATGGGCATTTTTGCTGGTGGGATAGTGGCTTTTGTAATTGTTGGCGGAGCAGTTTATTATTTTTATGATTCAGATAAGAAAAAAGCAGAATTAATTAAAAACCACAATATTTCGATAGGGTGTGCTATTGAGGCTAAAATGGAAGCAAAATTATCCAAGGAAGCATCATCTGGTGCTAAAGAAGAGGCTAAATTAGCCAAGGAAGAATCAGCTGAGGCCAAGAAGGAAGCCAGGTTGGCTAAAGAAGAATCGGCTGATGCTAAACGTGAGGCGGAATTGGCAAAACAGGGGTCGTTGGGCGCTATGCAGGAAATTGAGAAAATTAAGGAAACACATCATTTGGAGATGAAAAAAATGGAAGATAGATGTGAATTAAATATGAAAAAATGGGAGGAAAAAATGATGGAAAAAATGGACGAAAAAATTAACCAAAGAGCGATGCTTAATGGACAGGCTTTAGCTTCACAAATGCGCAGCAAACCTGCAAGCAATGAACGCGTATCCCAAAATTCACATAGTTTTATGCAGCCACCCAAGCATCAACCTATGGATATTAAGCAATTGAATCATAAAGTAGAAACGCTTAAGAAACAGATTGGGAGTGAGAAAGATGTTGGTAAGAAAAATTTATTGATTAAGAACCTTGATGTAGCGCTGGCGGACAAAGAGAGGATTGAAAAATCAGTGCCTCCAGTAACATTAGTAATGGGATCAGGATTTCCAGGTTAATTTTAGCTTGACTTTAGTGTATCGTATTGCAACAATTGAATCAGATTTATAACAAAAAAGGGATGTTTATGCGTCAAGATTCAGAGAGAAAAAAAATAGCTCAGGCGGGTATATTCGGCGCTTTGATGGGGGGACTTATTGGATTTCTTTCGGGAAATCATATCCAGTTGGCGACTAGCACCGCAAAAAAAATTTTACTACAGAGTAGTATTTCTTTAGTTTCTAATCAAACAGTCAAAATTTATACCAATTTTACTGATTTTACCAATTTTTCAAGCCATATTCTTTTTTCATTTTATCAACATCTCTTGGTATATAATGCTGCCGTGAAAGCGGCTATAGCTATAGGAGCAGAATCATCTGAGGCTACATTAGCTGGAGGTGTAGCAGTAGGCAAATTTTATACGGGAACTCCTGTTGTGACTGCTGTGGTTAATGCAGCAGCTCGTTCAACATGGTTGGGTACTCTCGGCATATATTTAGGAAGCAATCCACTGGCTGCTGCAACTACGGGCGCGCTAATGGGTCTGGCAGGTGGAACTTTTATAGTATGGTCTTTCTATCGGCTGTATGAATTTTTGCGCACTGATCAAAGTCGCGAGCTTGACCGGCTGCTTGCCAGACTAAATACTGAAGAAAAAATACTAAGAACTGAAATTAAGAGTGTTTTAAGGGGCAATCCCAAAACTCAATACACCTTACTAAAAGAAGTTAAATTGAATCATCTCCAGCATGCTTATAGTACAGAAAATTATTTAGAGCCGGATGATGATACGCCACCGGAATTTGTTTGCCCAATTACTTTGTTCATTATGAAAAATCCGGTTAAGATTCATGAGAGTCATACTTTTGAAAAAAATGCTATTTCTCTGTGGTATCATAAGAATACCGAAAAAACTTGTCCTCTTGACCGTCGATTGATAACTCAGGATCCTGAATCTTTACCGACGGATGAGAAATTGAAATCAAAAATTGAAGAATATGTTAGAACTCAAAGATCGTTCGGGCTTTAATTATAATTCTTCTCATCTTTTAGCAAAAATGAGTGAATTTTTTTCATTAGCCGACATTCCCGATGTCCAGATCACTACCATCACCCCATCGAAACGAGGCGAGATCAAACACTTTCCATTGAGAGTCAATGGAAGAAAAATTGTCCTGCCTTGCCGAAGACAGAACCGGCATCCCATTTCACAGTTGAATAAAAAGGAGGTTATAACCCACATTCCTAGGATATTTTTAGGTTTTTTTGAATTAAACTGGCGCTTTTGTGAATGTTATTTCCCACTTAATGGTGATTCTATTCTGATTTTCAGATAGAGAATCCCACTTTGAGAGAATACTAAATTATCTCTCTGTTAATTGTGGGAAAAAGAATTCAAAAAATCATTGAAAATTCCAACAAAGTGGGGAATTTTGTTAAAAAAATCACTATTTTTATTCAAAAAAACCTAAAAATATCCTAGAAATGTAGGTTATAACATCTATGAAAATCCAGTTAGTTTACTGTGTGACTCCTCTAAAAAAATTGCATTTGTGTTTGCCCTATGAGAAGGTTGACGAATGGTAACATGCCAGATAGTACTTGCCAGATAGTACTACTATGTAACATAGGAGGTTTATCATGCGATCAACATTAGAGCAATTTACAGAATTTTTTGTTCATGAATTTATGGAAGAGCTTTGGTATCTCCAAAAAGTCGCCCGCGGAGATATTCCCACTCGTACCGGGCCGGATGATCCCTGGCAGAAAATTTTCAATGTGACTCAGGCCCTGTTAAGTCTCTCACCCATTTCAGGGCTTCCTGCTGGCTTAATGATATTAAAGGAAGCAGTTACTCAGACCATTGATGTCACAGAAAAAATCTATCAGACTGGTAAAAAAGCATTGGATGGATTGGACACTATTCAGGATAAATATACATTGCTAATCGGCAATAATTCGTCAACGGACTTGATGCAAACCCTGAAACAGGGCAATGTAGATTTAGAAGTCATGCGGTCATTGGCGGAATTATTGGCTCGAGGCCTGTCTCAACGATATGAACATGCGCTCATAGAGATTTTAGACACAGCCCATCCTGAAAAAAGCACCATTCTGTTAGCACGGGAAGGAGCCAGACGTTGTTTCCAATATCTTCAGAATAAACCTTTTTTAGATGAGAAATCTCCCCATGAATCCTTATTGACACAGCGGCTTCGTTTGATGGATAGCGTGACTTTAGGAAAAATTGATAAAAGTTGGCGGGAACAGATTGTTGATATCGGAAAACATCCCTTGCCGCGCTGGATACAAAATTTGGGTAAAGAAAAATTGGCTGTAAAAACAGAACGGATCGCCAGTATCACTAAAAAGAAAAAAATGGTGACAGCCAAAGCTGATTTTACTGCCCAGGCGTTTTATACGCGCAGTGCGTGGTATGGTGATAACATGACAGAATGCTATGAATCCACGGTTAAACATGAAAAGACTAAATGGTGGCGGGAAGAAAAGCATGATATTCAATATCCCAAATATGGTTATGCTTATCTGGAAGACCCTAAACATTTGCCTTTCAAGCAGTTAAAGAAAGTCACTCCGTGCCGTGAATTTCGTTTTTTGTTGCCATCGCGCAAGGCCCGCTTTTATCAGCCTGTGACCGCCAAAGAGATTTTGAATTATCTGAAATCAAACGAATTAAGAACTGCTAAAGAAAAGCGTAAAACATCTCCATTGACTTTTCACCTGTTTTTACATCAAACATACCAATATCCTAAAGATTGTCAGGCTGTTTGTCATGAAGATTTGTCCGGGTTATCCATGAATTTGGAGTATGGCAATTTTGCAGGGGTAGATTTCAGCGGCGCGATAATTACTGGAGATGTCACTGGATGTTGTTTTGATCATGGTTATTTGGTCAGTACTATTTTCAGGGACATTCGATGCAATGCTGATATTTCTCCTCCCAGTTTTGAGAATGCCAATCTGGCTCATGCCCAGTTGGTGAAAGCCCCATTGGCGAAAGCAAATCTTAATCAAACCAATTTATCTTTTGCCAATTTGGATCAGGCGGATATGACGAATGCTAAAATACTGGGGACTCAGTGGTATAAAACCCGGCTCGAATTTACGTCTCATGACATTGACCCGTCAAAAGAGCGATTTACGCATTCGCCTGGAAGAGAAATTTGTTCAAATGCACACGGCGTTGAAAGATGTACAGGCCAAGGCATCCCGCGTCGATACAGAAAATTTGCAAAAAATCGGTCGAGAAGTCCATGAACAATGGTTAGCGTTAAAGCAAAATCCTGATTGCAAATGGATTGATGATACCGAACAGGAGGCATCGGTGCTTGACCAGAAGATACAGCTCTTGATTCGGCAACAGGAAAAACGTTTGAGCGCGCTGACATATCAGCAGCAGGAACTGAAGGAATTGCGCCGCTTTCTACTATTATCCATGCAGCCAGATAAAATCCGGCAATTACAAGTCAGACAGCGGGAATTACATCGGCAATTATTGCTGATGCAGAATGAAAAAAACAGCCAATCAATAGATTTCCTGTTCCCTTTTTCGCAATTGGTTCAGCAACGCGATCAATTGGATATATCATTAAAACCCGTGAATAATCGTTTCAACGAAGAATTAAAAGCACTGGATGCCTCGCACACCGAGAAATTACAACGTCTGATTACGGGCGTTGAAAACCTGGAGAATGATTTGGTTTATCGTCTTGATCAGCTGGAACAGATGGTCGATTTTACCCGGGCTGAGAAAAAATGGGCGATAGAAGTCAAGGAAATCAAAACCGACTATCCTAAAATAAAACCAGAAAATCGACACGACCTGGATGCTTTACAAAGTAGTTTATTTGGTGAATTGGAGGTTTTCCTTCGGCGACAACAGATGCAACAAATTCAGCAACACCAATATCAACAGAAAATTGTAGATTTACAAATTAAAGTAAGTCAACAAATAGATGCGTCTCTGGTGGAATTCTTGCGAGCAGAATTAAAACTTTTGAAAGACCAGCTTGGAGAGATTATCCATATGGCAGACACAAATCCGGTCAGCGATAAACTGAAGGTTTTACAGAGTACATATGAAAAACAGATCGAAGATTCAAAATCACTGCCCCATACACATCAAGATACTGCCCAAAAATTAAAAAAACAGGCGGAAAATTTTGCCGGATGGCGAAAACAACTGGAGGAACAAAAAATTGCGCAAGACAAAATGCATCAGGTAATGACAGTTCGGTTACAACAGGAACTGATGCTTACCGAAGTCAGTATTGAGCGACTGCTGGCCTTTGGTCAGCCGCCTGTTCCATTTCAGGCAGATGACTACAAAAAAAATCAAAATCAGGGGGTGGAGTATACGAACAGGCCGCCGACCACATCTGAATTGCAGGAAGTCACTTATTTACGCGAGCAGTTGCGACAGGCAGATATCGAAGCTCGAAAAAATTTATTGAAAGAATTTCTTGTCGACGTCGCACACATGATGAATCAACAGGCGAGCTGGTACCTGCCCAAAAATCTTGATGAATTGCAGCGCCTAAACATCACGCGGCCACTGGTTTTTCTGAGCTATGCGTGGGAACTTGACGGCACACCTAAACTTATTCATTTGCACGATTTTCTGACCTATTTGGCTGCTAACCTAACTGAAGCAGGATTGATTCCATGGTTAGATCGGCAACGGATGACGGGGGATCTTGAGAAGCAGATGCAAACGAACATTGAAAGAAGTCAGTATGTGTTACTCATCGGCACGGATCGTTATGCTGAACGAACCAAACCAGGCAGCGATACTAATGTTTATAAGGAACTCGAGTTTACTTTAAAAGAATATAAAAAAAGATCAGCTTCCGACGACGATAAAAGCTCAGATTTCCTGCTGCCATTGATGCTGGAAGGTGATTATGGTAAGACCTTTCCTGCCGTCGGCAAACATCTGATTCGCGATGGCCGCTCCTGGTATTCACTGGAAACTGGTCAATGGCAGTCTTTTGATAATTATGTCAATGGACTGACTCAATGTGAGCCGTTAGGTATTCTACCCTGTTTGTTGGGATTAAATCGGCTCGAACGGGGGTTATTGGACTATCGTGAAAATTGTCTGTAGATGGCGGCTAAAAACCGCGTAAATCTGGCGAAGGAGTATTAATCGTACCAATTAATCTAAAATATCATTTCAGTATTTTTTATCAAAAACTTTTTTTAAAGCGAAGCGGTGGGTAACTCGCGTTAAGTCCTTCGCCTGGAAGGCGAAGGATAGCGAGTTATCCACGGCGGAGCGTTGAGTCGCGAAGCAGCGGTGGGTAGCCAGTGGGCAACAAGGACGTTGTCCACGGCTATCCACGGCTGCCGCGGAACACAGCACGGGAAGAGGACTCACTTTCAGGGGAACTCGACTTTTTGATGAAAGCAAAGAAGAAATTTTCTGATAAAAAACAGTTTACGGATGGAAATAAGAGCGATAATAAGGTCGCTGCTGACGCTATCTGGTGAAAGTTGTTGATTTAGAACCCCAATCACTGTCACCCCCTCGACTGCCGCGACCCGGGTTTATTATACCGCATTTTTCGATCCCATCGCACAGCTAACCCATTTATTTTTCGTCAGCGCTGGATGTCTGATGGAAAATTCCGCACGCTTATATCATTGCTCCCGTTGCCGCCGCCGCTCAACGTTACCGGCAAACCCGGCAGGGTAAGCTCAGGCAAGCCCTGCGACAACAACGTTATCGGCAACGCCAAAGACAGCGTCAATCACAAAAAGTAACGCATCACCGTTCCCAGGAAACGCCCATTCATGATCTAGTGATCCTCAAGGTTAAAAAAACCCGGCGGCGAGTCCCTGAAGCCAAAAACTCCGAGACTTCCTGTCATTTTTGCGGGAATTCCGGCTGGAGATTCCTTCGCCCCGGTTTTTTACGCCGTTTTTCCCAGGTGCGTGCGTCAGCACAACCACAAGGACCTCCTGGGTGTACTTCCCTTTAAACCTTTGGAGCACTTGAATGACTATTTCTGATGACCTGGAAGCTAAAATCTTGCGTTTCTATCATGTCGAGCAATGGCCCATCGGCACGATTGCCCGACAATTTTCCATCCACCACAGCACAGTCAGGCGTGTACTGGCTCAGGCAGGTATTTCTAAATCCGTGATCGTCCCTAAAAAATCCATTCTCGACCCTTTTTTACCCTGGGTCATGGAGACTTTAGGGCGATTCCCCAACCTCACCGCCAGCCGTCTGTATTCAATGGCCTGTGAACGCGGCTACACCGGTGGGCCAGACCACTTTAGGCATCAGATCGCGTTACATCGGCCACAACCAATGCCCGAAGCCTGGCCTGGTGAAAATCATCCAGTAGAAACAAATAATTCTTGGTACGCTTTTTGTTCCAATATTTTTGGAAAACGAAACGCTGAAATTCTTTTCGCCTGAACTGATTTTCCAATATTTTTTTTATGCCATTCAATTATAGTTTTTGTTTTTACTGATTCCATTGCATTTTTAATCACATCTATTGTTGTTTTTGAGACGCAAGCTGCCAGAGATAATAACAATCCAGTAAAACCATTTTTTGCCTGTTGTTTTTCAATATTTTTCTGCTTCCCAAATAATGATTCAATAATTTCACTGCTACCTAACAAACGTTCTTTTGGTTTTGCATAAGATGATTCTTTTTCAACAAGCGCGATCATTTTCTGATTAAATATATCTGCATGATCTGAAAGTTTTAATTCTTCCAGTACTCTTTGCAAGTCAAGATGAGCATTTGTATATAAACCATTATTTCTAACGAAATTTTCTGTGCACGAAACAGCACACATCATATTTCTCCATCTGCTTATTGCAAATCTATATTCATTCACCCAGACAAATTTCTCACGTATTTTTTTCGATGTATTTTTATTTTCTAACAGAAGAATTATATGACTACTCCAATTTATCAATGTTTCAATATTCATATATCGTGATTTTGATTTTTGGTTTGGTGGAGATAAGTAGGCTAACTCTGTTTGCTGAAGATGATTTTTTGTCGACTGGCATAGTTTAATAAACGCTTTCCATACTTCACAATGTTCTAATATATTTTTTAATAAAGTAGCCAGTGCGTGCTTTATGTCGTAAATATAACGCGTGTTTTGATGCTCAGCACAAAAACGATCAATTCCGGATTTTATGTCAGTGCCTTTATCTGCAACAATTTCCGCTGGGATACCTGTTTTTTTAGCGGTTGCATTTAATTGCTCATATACCTTTTCGCCATTAGATTTCGTCACCGGAATAAGCTCGATTGGTTCAACATCCTCGTATCTCAAAGATCTACCAATAGGTAAATCGGATAAACGAATACCTAATATGACCAGGCATTTTTCTTCTCCAATTTGCACTGAATGATCAATGATCCATATCCAATCATCCGCTTTTATTTTTGCCCTATTCAATTTGTAATAACCTAATCGCATCAACCACAGACGACCTGAATACCAGGAGGGTATTGACATGTCTACGCCAAAAATACGGGCGCTAATTTCAATGGCACGACAGCTTGCGCGAAGTCCAATCGCTGTCATCACAAGAGATATAAAATAAAAGATTTGTATCGCAGAATAATGATGGTAAAATAAATTATTCCGACTGTTTACTAATGCCGTCATCTTTCTGTTGCTTTCATTTTCAATGAATGCTGTCGCGCTGTCTAATTTTTCAGTAATTTTTTTTTACCAGCTTCAGATTTTTTAATATCATCTTGTAATTGCTTATTTTGTGCTTTTAATTCCTTTAATCGAGACTTTAATTCTGCTTTACTTGTTTCCAAAAATTCAATGCGTTTCTTCTGGCTTCGAATATCCAGCATGGCTTGTTTACATTTTTCTTTCCATTTATCCCGGCTATGTTTAAAAAACACAGTGAGCTTTTTAACCGGGCTTTTAAAATTTTCCATAATTAAATATTCCTTTTGAATTACCCAATACATAGTAATGCAAAAGATACTAATTTAAAATAAGAAAAAACGGAACAACAAATTTTATTGAGATAGGATCGAATTTTTAAAGAATAAAATTTGAACCAATTTTTCTGTAGGTTATCGGGCAATTCATGGGTGATTTTCACCAGGCCACCCGAAGCCTATCTGCGTTTACGCACCTTACCCGGTGAACAGGCTCAAGTCGACTGGGCTCATTTTGGTTCCATCACCATCGGCAAAGCCAAACGGTCCTTAATGGCTTTTGTGATGGTCTTGAGTTATTCGAGAAAAATTTTTCTGCGATTTTATCTCGACGCCCGCATGAGTAACTTTTTACGGGGACATGAAGCGGCTTTCCAGTCCTTTGGCGGTGTGCCCAAAGTGTTGCTCTATGACAATTTGAAAAGCGCCGTGCTGGAACGCCAGGGAGACGCCATTCGCTTTAATCCCACTTTATTAGATTTTTCAGCGCATTATCGCTTTGAACCCCGGCCAGTCGCTGTTGCCCGGGGTAATGAAAAAGGTCGGGTTGAGCGCGCTATCCGTTATGTGCGCGATAATTTTTTCCCTGCCAGAATTTGGAAAACCGTAGAAGATTTAAATCATCAGGCACAGTACTGGACTGATACCCAGGCCGCCAATCGGCCTTGTCCCGAAGAATTTTCAAAATCCGTTCGGGCTGTCTTTGAACAGGAGAAACCCCTTCTGTTTCAATTACCCGATCATCCCTATCCTACCGCTGAGCGGGTCGAGGTCAGAGTCGGTAAAACACCTTATATTCGCTTTGATCTCAACGATTATTCCGTACCACATACCGCCGTGAGGCGCCTGCTCACCGTGGTGGCTGAACCGGAAACCGTGACCATTATCGACGGAGTGGCCAATATCATTGCCCAACATGCTCGCTGTTATGATAAAGGCCGCCAAATTGAAGACGCCCAGCATATTGAAGCCTTAGCCCAACAAAAAGCAAAAGCTCGCCTCAATCGCGGCCAGGATCGGTTAATCCAATCCGCCCCGGCATGCTCAGCCTTCCTGATCCAGGCCGCTCATCATCATTATGCTTTGCGAAGGATCGTCAATGATTTATTAATTTGCCTGGATTGCTACGGCGCTCAGGAACTCAATATCGCCGTTTCACAAGCTTTGGCTTGCCATTCACCTCATCCGAATACCGTGCGTTTAATCCTGGAAAAGCGCCGAAAACTCAGTCGACAACCACCACCCATTCCAGTCGAACTGCCTCAGGATGAGCGGGTTCAAAAAATGGTGGTCCAACCCCATTCCCTCGCTATTTATGATCAATTAGCCAACGAACACGCCACAAACCCTTCAACACCAAACCCTATAGAGAACAAAACGGAGAACATCAACCATGAATCATCCTAATCATTACGCTCATTTATATCAACGCGCTCAGGCATTAAAACTTTACGGATTATTAACCCACTGGGAAGAAGTCAAAGAGGCTCCCTGGCTAGCTGATTTACTTCATTGGGAAGAAACTCAACGGACTGATCGTGGCCTGAAACGGCGCCTGGCTTCTGCTCACATTGGCCGCTTTAAACCCCTGGCTCAATTTGACTGGAGTTGGCCTAAACAATGTGATCGACAAGCGATTGAAGAACTTCTGAGTTTGGAGTTCCTGGCTGCGGCGACTAATGTCATTTTTTGTGGACCCAATGGCGTCGGTAAATCCACCATCGCTTCTAATATCGCTTATCAAGCTGTTTTAAAGGGACAGACCGCTTTATTCACCACCGCCGGGCAGATGCTTAACGATCTGTCCGCCCAGGATGGAGATCGGGCCCTTCATCGTCGTATCCAGCATTATTCTAAACCTGCTTTACTTTGTATCGATGAAGTGGGGTATCTCTCTTATTCTAACCGCCATGCCGATTTATTATTTGAAATTATTTCTCGACGATATGAGAAAAAATCTACGTTGGTAACCACTAACAAGGCTTTTTCTGAATGGGCGGAGATCTTTCCTAATGCCGCTTGTGTGGTTTCTCTCATCGACCGGCTTGTTCACCATTCTGAAATTATTCACATAGATGCCGAATCTTATCGGGTGAAGGAATCTAGAGAAAAATCTTCTCGACAGAAAGCAACTCGCGCACAACACAAGAAAACATCTTCCAGCGCCCACCATTAATTTTCTACTGAATTGAGTAGCCCTCAGAAAAAATTCCTTTCTGGGGCCGGTCATTCATTCAAAATTAACAGCTCCTCGCTTCGCCATTTTTACGCGCTTTTTCTCAGCCGTTAACACTTACAACGGCTCCAAAAGTGTGACATAATCCTTCTACATTGCTTCTACATGGAATTTTCAGGATTTTGGAGATATCTTTTAAGTATTTTATTTTATTGGTGGGCCGTGCTGGGATCGAACCAGCGACCCGCTGATTAAGAGTTCGGCAGCATACTCATTGATAACCAGGATATTAAAACCGTTACTCAACGCAGCTTACGTCAACAAATTGCGATGATTCCTCAAGAGCCGGAATTATTTCATCGGACTATTATGGAAAATATTCGTTATGGCCGACCGGATGCAACGGACACGGAAGTGATCGCCGCTGCAGAGAAGGCACATTGTGATGAATTTATTCAACAACTCCCGGAAAATTATCAGGCGCTGGTTGGTGAACGCGGCGTTAAATTATCGGGTGGCCAACGTCAACGAATTGCTATTGCACGCGCCATTTTAAAAGCAGCACCCATTTTAATTTTAGATGAGGCTACTTCGTCACTCGATTCCGCTACTGAACATCATATTCAGCAAGGGCTGCATTCACTCATGAATAATAAGACTACCATCGTCATTGCCCATCGCTTATCAACTCTGCAAAAAATGGACCGGATTTTATTTTTCAAAGATGGTGCGATTATTGAAGATGGCACTTTGGAAGAACTCCGTGCAAAAAACGGTTATTTCGCCAAACTTTGGGATATGCAAAGCGGGGGTTATCTGCCTCAAAATTTGAATGAGTTAATACATGAACCATCATTCACTTAAAAATGATTAGAAAAAAAGGAAGACTAACAAGAAATTGATTTAAGACGATGCGAACGAATTAGTTGTGTTTCATTTGTGTTGCGAAATACACATGACTTTTCGAATATCCATTGCTGGGAAAATGAACGATTTGGAAACACACATATTGTGCTGTGGCTGAATCAACATTAATTTCTGGTCCTTAAACTAACTCAGCAATGTTTGATGTCTCGGACCTATGAGATGAACCGGTTATACCAGTTGGTCTTTTGCCGAATAAACTAAGTAAAGGATAGTTTTTTATGGAATACACAGGAACCGATTCTTGATAAGGGATGATTTGTCGTGGCGGCTTAATATCCGGACAAGATTTTAATTTTGATGCTTCCCTTTTGTGAAGGGCATATTTTTCTCTATTTCGCAGTTTGGAACTAATTTCAGCACAGGCATTATGTTGTTCTTTAGTCGAAACACCGCGTTCAATTGCTTTATTATAAGCTAATTGGGCAAGCACAATTAAATTTTTATTTTTGACAGCCAGCTGACCGCAAGTCAATAAGTCATCCGCCGATGTGGTTTTATCATTGATAACAGATTTTAACCAATCATGGATACGTTCATCATCGGGATTGGCGAGCATAGCGCATTGTTGCTTTAATTCAGCATGATCATATTCTTTGAGAAGCTCTAAATAACAATTCAAAGCTTCTTTTGTTTCTGCTAATTTTGTATGGCAGCGAGCCATCCCTTCTACACTAACATCTAAACTAACCTCTTCTGAGGATGAAGTCATATTTTTTTTATACAATAATTTTGCTTGGTTCCAATCTTCAAGACATTCATAACTATAAGCACGTCTATAATTAAACTCAGTCCAGTCTGGTAAAATAGAACAGAGTTGATTATAGCCATTTAAGGCCGCTGCATAATATTTTCCCATCAGATAGGCATCAGCTTGCTGAATCAAAATGGCAACCATATTAACATATACATGCTCTTTTAAAATATCTATGGATGTACTTGGTTTTTTACTGCGGAGCAGCAATAAATCCTGATTTAAATTTTCTAAAATTTTATTATAATCCGCAATGGCTCGATCAAATTGATTCGATAACATAAAACAATGGGCTCGATGCCAATAAATAGCATTATTGTACGGATAAAGACTGATGGCTGTGCTGTAATCCAAAAGGCTATCTTGTAAAGAATGGTGTATTTTTAATGTTCCACATAAATCATATAATAGCGCTTTCGCTGAGTCAGGCGTACTTTTCATTACTGCTTCTAAATAAGGTAAATGTTTTTCCGCAGGCAAAAGATGCAGTATTTCTAGATCAAGATAGAGTAAGGCATTATTTAATGAATCATTGACGACATATAAAGTTTTATTTTTCAATGATTCTATCATTCTTTCCGCCAAACAAAGATAATATTCATCAGATTTTTTTAACAATTGATAGGGATGCGTTTCGTCTCCGTTGTAATTCATTAAATAGCTTTCAATGACTTTCGGCGTTAATAATATATTTAAAATGCTCCATATCGCCGGTTGATCATATTGATAATACGGTTCAAATAAAAATTTACTATACATATGCAACAAACCCACGTTGGCTTCTATATTTTCAAAAGCTAATTGTATGGGTGAAAATAACATCATTGCTTGTACTATTTTCCCGTTTATATGCATGCGTACTTGTTTTATAGCTTCATTATATATTTGTTCAACTTTAATTTCTTGTTCCTGTGATAATTTTATTTCATCTGCGCCGGGTTTGTATTCATATTCACGCCAGGCACTAAGAATAGAGGATTCGCTTTCAACAGAAATAATTTTTTTACATAAACTAATTATTTTCCCAGTTGAAAAATGATATTCATAGTTTACAGTAAGCTGTTTTTTTTCAGCCTCATAAGTATAATAAAAATAAAAAGAACCGACATTTAATGCTTCCAATTGATAAAACTTGATAGGAAATAAAGGGACTCGATTTTTCATGAATAACGCAAACTTGCTCTTTTCGCCGGGGCCTGGAACCGCCATATAGGCTAAAGGCTCAGGACAAATGGCTGATGGGTTTGTGAAAAATGGTATTTTTAAGTCATCAATTTGCTTTTCCTGAATGGATCCAATACCTTTAAGGTCATCATCACTTTTCAAATGAGCGTAAATAATTTTATAATTCGATAAAAGATTATGCAGATTTTTTCTTAAATCACTTAGCCATTCGTTCTGAAATTGTTGAAACATTTTTTCTAATAAATTCCCTGCAATTTCTGTTGATTTTCCAGCACGAGAAAAGATGGATTTGATAAATGATGGATCTGCTAAAGCATGGCAAAAGTACAAAATTTCACGCAATTTATTGACATAAAGTTGTAATTGTTCAAATAATTCCGAGTCAACGGATTTGCTTTGTTTTAGCACTTTTAAATAAGCATGAAGATTGACTAATGATGCATGAAAATGTGGAAATGAATTTTTTACTAATTCATTTTGTTTAAAATCAGATCCTTCTTCATAACATATTTGGCGCAATATATTGATAACATCAACCGGGTCTGTTTTTTTCCATTGATCTTCCCATCCAATTTCAGTACAGATGGTTTTTGCTTTTAATGTTTCCTTTTCGTCTGGCGGGTTAAGACTTTTTTCTAAAGCAAGCGCCAATTTATCTAATTTAATTTTTTTAGGTGGTATCTTTCCTAATACGCGTTCCGCATAAGAAGTCGTTTTTTCAAACCAGTCTTTTTTAAGCGCTAATTTCTTCTGATGCTTTTCTTCAAGCTGTTCGCGATCCTTCTGATGCTGCTGTGCTGTACTGGACAATAATATATCTCTGGTTTGCTGTTGTTCATGCAAAATTTCTAAAGATAAGTGTTTTTGCATAAAGGAATAATTGGCCACTTGCATACCCAATCGGTATTCTACATTTTTAATATGCGTATCCAAACTGCCCAAACCCACATTCACCTGCTCACAGAGGGCGTTAAAATTCCGCATCATACTTTGCCCAACAATCTGCAAACACTGTGTGATGCTTTGATGGGCTTTCTGTAGCCCTGTTAAAATATTTTGCTCGGTTTCACTCAGTTGGCGTGTTAAGCCGTCTATCTGCCGACTGATATGAATTTGCTGCATAGACAATTGTCTGTAGCTATGTAATACGGTTTGCTGTATATCAATCAAACTGTGATCAATATGATCAAAACGATTCATGGCAGCTTGGTGGGCAAAAATGATCTTTTTTGATAAGTCTTGTGCTATTTCATGTTGCTGTGTTAACACATGATTAATTCCGTGCACGATACTTCCTTGAATTGCACCTAATTGCTCTCCTAGTCCATCATCGTCATCATCATCAAAAAATGAGATAACACAGCGCATCAGAGAGTGCGCTATGCCAGCCAGACCTAAAACAGGATGAACAGCCATTAATTGCATGCCAGTGGAAAATCCTATCGCGGTCTCCCCTAGCGTCGTTATTTTTTTAGCAACGCCGTGATTGCCTGTCAATAAAGCCAGGTCACTGGCAATGAGGCAGCTTGCATTTACCCCAGCCCAAGTGATAGAAGTGCGATCGAGTTGCGCTGGGCTGGTTTTTACTTCAGGCCAAGCTATTTTTTTGGATTCAGCATCAACCCACTGGAGAACTTGGCTTTTTTTTGAATCCGATAAATCTGTTTTGATCGTAGATTCTAGTGAATCTAACGTTTTTTTAACCGATTTCATATCAGGCCGTTCTGAAATCTTTAAATCACTGCCTTTCAGTTGCGAAGCTGTTAAAGCCAGTAATTGGGTTTGATTCCACGAAAGGTTAGCACCGTATTGAAAAAGATTTAATTCATTTTGAAAAACAGGATGCCGAACCAGGTCATGAGCTGTCGCATTTTTCATGGACGGATCGGCTTTTCTGACTTGAGATAGCAAATAATGTCCTTGATTTTTTAAGCTCTCTGCTCCAGTTGGAAATACAGAACTCATTAAATGATGGAAATCAATGCTGGAGGAAGAAGCTACATGGGGATGAGTATGGTCGATGTATTGTGTGATTTTATTGAAGTCATGATCACTGAATGATTGTTTCCCTAACATTGATAATATGTCTGATTGAGAAAGCGTTTTTGTTTTCATTTCGATAGGAGAAGCCTGAGCGGTAGAAATAAAAGAAAAGGATGCAGCCGACCCGTCTGTATTTAATAGGAGCTGAGATCGCTTTTGTTCATGTTCACCATTCGAGAAAATTCCGTTGGGTTTATAGAGTTCTTTAAGAAAAGCTACTCCAGTCAATGGCTGCCATAATCCGTCATGAGTGATTTTGGGTATTGGGATAATCGTTCCAGGCAGCGGCTTCGAATATATTTTTTTATGCCAATCTTCAAATCTACCTTTAACTTCTGTAAAGCCATTTTTCTCAAATACATGTTCTACTAAAGAACCTAATTTTTCAGATTTCGGTGCAAAACTGCCTGAACGACTATCTACTGCAACAATATTGCCATGCTCTCCTATATAAACATCTCCAGCGCCTTTAACTGGTTTACCTCGTGCTAAATGCCAATGATCATAAACCTGATCAGTCATAATGAGTTCGCCTTTTTGGGTAATGACATACATCAATTCTGTATTCTTCATTCCTCGAATTTCTTGAAGAGTGAGACTTTTAACAGGTTTTAAGACTAAGCTCATTTTTTCTAATGCATGAAAGTTAGGAGGCGATAATTGTGCAAAACGATTGTAATTAATAAAGCTCTTCGCAGATTTAACTACGAAACCAGGTGCTAACAGAGTGGTGGTAAGTTCAGATAGTTTTTCAACGCGCGCAACACTTGAAGCGCTGCCGAAATCACTCCAAGACTGTTCTAAGCCATTAATTCTATTCCGCATGCGCTTGGCCGCGTCTTGAAACAATGGGGAGTCTTTTTTTATAACGGATTGTAAAATATTAACTCCGCCTACCATGGGATAATCCGGTATCGCATCTAATGTGTAACCTGAAGCAATGATAGTCGCATCAGCAACCAGTTGGCTCATGGGATATAAAATATTATCAATAGGATGCAGAACATCGTCTATCGTTCTTAAAACTCCTTTTTTAACACCTGAAAAAACAGCTTCAACATAAGGTAAAATATTATCAAGTTCGGCTTCGGTGACGGGTTTATTGTCTCGAACAGTTCTCATATGCCACTCCTATTTTACTTTTATTAAGAGAAATACTCTATAGATAGCGATTCTTCATCTTTATCTTTAAACATTTTTTAGAGTACCGTTAACTAAACAAACTCACAGTGGAAGTGCTTTGAGATTCGGGAAGTCTTTCTAATTTATCCTTTAATCCTCGCATAAATGTTAGAATGGCAGCATGAATAACACGCTCAGTTTCTTCGGAACCAGCGTCAAATAACTCTTTTAAGATTTGTGCTTCTTTTGGTTCTGGAATAGGGAGTGTTGAAATGTCAAAGCTACTACCAGGATTTGCTCCGAATGTTGTTTTAAATGTTTCTTTCTTCCATTCTAAAACTTGTTTTTTAAGCTGTTCATCTAACAATGTTTTTGCTTGTGGTCGGACCCATTCTCTCATTTCTTTTTTTGCGGCAGGCGGTAAAGCGCGTGATTTATGATCTTCCATTAATTGGTCAAGAGCCTTTTTTAAATTTTCACTATGATTGCTCCTGACTTCTGTTGTCTGGATTACATGGGCAAGGTCCTTTGCGCTGGTGATGGCTTTCTTTTCTTTTAAGTCATTTGCATAACGTTCAAAATGCTCATGACCTGAAAATTTAATTAAATTCCAATAAGCGATGGAATTTTCAGCAAGGAGCCGTTGAATCAACTGTAAATCAGGGACCGATGTTTTTCTGACCGTTTCTATTAATGGCTCTGTTGAGCTGGGCTGACTGGGATTTAATAATGATAGAATTTCTTCATTCGTTTGCTTTTGCTCTGCCTGAAACGATTTCAGTTCCTTTTGTAACTGATTGATTTTTTCGTTTTGTTCATTATAGTTTTTTTGCATTTTCTCTTCTAATCTTTCTATCAGTGAATGCATCGCTTGTTCCTCTTCAGCTTGTTTTAATTTTAATGCCTCGATTTCTTCAGTTTTTGATTCTAGTAAATCTTCATATTTTGTTATGATTTCTAATTGTTGTTCAATTTCTTTTGAAAATTTATATTGTATATCTTTTCGAGTCAATGTTAATTGGTATAAACCATAGATATTTTTATACTCCAGCGCTTGATCCAATAGGATTAATTGTTCGATAGATTTATTTAATTTTACGTTTGAAAAAATATCGCACAGGGATTGTGGTGTTATTTGGTGCAAAGAGAGTAGTCCCAGGAATTTTTCTTGGCAATTAACAATATATTCCTTATTTGGGAGAGCAATACATTGTGCGTGACCTCGTCGACATGAAAATGGATTGATTCGTGCGACCTGTTTAAATGCTCGAAAATGCTTATTATGCTGGTGGAGATACAAATACTGACCTGTTTTAACCAATATTAAATCATCCGAAATAAAATGAACGGACCTGGGATCATCATTAGGGTATTGAATTTTTTCGTCATCTGCGTAATCAAAGTTATAGATACTGAGATAATCTGGGTCTTTGTAAGAGAATACAATCTTATTTTTTTTAAAACCAGAAGGAGTGCCATTATAATAATTTAATATTTGTCTATATGGGCCTGTGAGGATAGAAGTTTTATGCTTTTCATCAAATATGTCTATCTCTTTTAATGTAGTGTCTCCCTTATAGGATCCGATCGCATAAAGTTTATCATTCATAGTCACAAGCGAACGGGCTCTTTTATCTAAAAAAAATACTCCATTGGAGCCACAATTAATATAGTTGAATTTAAGAAGACCTGTATCATAACTCGCTATAAAGATTGATCGATCTTCTGCTGAGGTAGTAATACGATTGGTATGAGGATCATAAAAAATATCATAGATTCTAGCATTATGCGCTTTATGGGATGCCTCAATTTTCTGAGTTTTTATATTAAAAATTGAAACATATCCGTCGTCATCACCAAACGCAAAATGCTCGCCGGATAACATAACGACTTGAACGACAGCTCTGAATTCGTGCATGTTCAGTTTTATGTTTCCTTCGGATTCCATTTTTTTGGTTGAGATGTCCCAAACTGTCCATTGAATATAATTAGTATGAGAATGGTTGTCTGTAAAACAGATCAATTGGTGTGTTTTTTCTAAATAAAAACTATTTTTATCTATAAAATTTCTCGCAAACTTATCATAATCTTTGCTTAATTTTTCAACGCCTGCTGCAACCGTATTTGAAATTTCTAAAGAATAAAGCTTGTTGTCAGCAATTTTTTTAATCAATTCTTCACTTGAACTATGCATTTTTTACCTTTTATAAGTTACAAGTTTTGACTTTATCCCACTCCGATGGACACCCAAAGTAATAGCATTTGCAGTATAATTCCACATGATGAAAGAAGGGTCAACATTTTTAGAGCACGCAGTTTTAATGCGCTGTATTTGAACAAATAAAACATCAATAGAGAGAAGGCGGATTCAGAAACAAAGTGGCTAGAGTCGCCCTCAAGGACGACTCCAGATATTCCTTCCACACTGACCCTGCATAACAGATGGTAGATGAGCTATCTATAATGATACATGGAACATGCCTGATATCCATAGTTATGGTGAAATTTTTCTCTAAAAATCTATTAACTTCTCACTTTTTCTATTATTTTCTTGGCAGGTTAACACCCAGATTACACCCGGACCTACCAGTCCGTTGAAAACTGTTAACCTAAGTATTTGATTTTATTGATGGGCCGTGCTGGGATCGAACCAGCGACCCGCTGATTAATAGTTAATATGTATAGAACAATCAACGATTTATTTTTAAAGCAGGTTTTTTTCCAAGAATAATGCTGCTGGCGTCACGCCTCTTTTAGTGGCGCACATCCTCTTCCGTGACGCGAGGCACAAGAATTTATTTTAAATTAAATGACTTACCGTTTCGGCGATAAGCGCGCGTCACTGAGTAAACTCAGTGACGTAGCTTCGCTGTTGGGTAACATTAATTTTTATTTGAAAAAATTACCGGCAAAGGTTTTTTTTAACTGTCCGCCAATGTAGCATATCATTACCCACAAGTCAGTTACGGGCTTTTATTGACCTGTAATTGATTATATTTTTCTCAATAATGCGCGAATACAAAGCAAATATTGCACTTAAAACGACCAAAAACTGGTTAAACTAATTTGTGGGTAATGATATGCCAATGTAGGCATGGCAATCAACGCGCGGCTATAGAGTCATGATCTGATAAGTTTTGCCTGCCTATTCGGTTGTTACATAATGCTGATGGGCCTACAACGCGCCACAGGGCTGCCTTAGCTTACTTGGAAGTTTCCAGTGTGAATAAACCCCATATTAAGTGACAACCGGATAGGCAGGAAGTTTTTGTTCAAGCATTTACGTCGCAGGCCTGGCCGGTGAGGCTGTCATTACGATTGAGCGAGTTTGCACTGCTTCCCATTCGCAAGCTCAGTATCGTAATGACACTGATATAGCACGAAAGAAATCAATGACATGATGAGTAATAATTGAGATACTACTCTGGCAAATGATGCCGCAAATAACTTTAATGGTTAAGCTTCTTCTGAGTGGTTGACTTGAGTACCATTAAACCCACCAACATCACTGAAGATTATCAGGATTACTACTCCTGATTTAAAAATTCTTGATAGGGTTTAATGTCAGTGCGTTTCATTTGAAAATGCTTGTCATTTTTAGTGATTGCGTAATAAAACCCCTGCTCTTTGTCTAACGGTTGAGCTTCCAGGAAATGCCATGAGTGAGCGGAAGTCGTGGATTCTTTAAAATTTTTAAAATGCGTTAATATTTTACGATCTTTCAATTTTTTTAATGTTTCAGCAGGCAAGTCGCGATCGTCTTGCGCAAGTTCATAAAAATGGTGAAAATCTGCTTTAGATTTGATAATAAGCCAAACTTGATGATCACCGGTCTCGTCTAACAATAAGAAACTCCCGGATTCATCTAAGAGATAGTATTCAATGATATTATTTTCTCGAACAACTTTATCGAAAAGTTCAATGAACGATTTATTTTCCAAAATTTTATTTTTACTTTCTTTCAGAGAATCCAGGATAAATTTTGAGAAGTCAAAGAAAAACTCAACTTGTAATTCCTTAACATATTGATAAAGTTTTTTGTAATCAGGTTCTCCCTTGGATACGTAACGATGAATTTTCTTATCATTAAAAGCTTTAATGACAGTGTCTTGTGACGCTTTACCTGTCAACATAATGACTTTAAGCTGCGGATCGTTTAGCTCCCAATGTAGATGGCGGCTAAAAACCGCGTAAATCTGGCGAAGGAGTATTAATCGTACCAATTAATCTAAAATATCATTTCAGTATTTTTTATCAAAAACTTTTTTTAAAGCGAAGCGGTGGGTAACTCGCGTTAAGTCCTTCGCCTGGAAGGCGAAGGATAGCGAGTTATCCACGGCGGAGCGTTGAGTCGCGAAGCAGCGGTGGGTAGCCAGTGGGCAACAAGGACGTTGTCCACGGCTATCCACGGCTGCCGCGGAACACAGCACGGGAAGAGGACTCACTTTCAGGGGAACTCGACTTTTTGATGAAAGCAAAGAAGAAATTTTCTGATAAAAAACAGTTTACGGATGGAAATAAGAGCGATAATAAGGTCGCTGCTGACGCTATCTGGTGAAAGTTGTTGATTTTGAACCCCAATCACTGTCACCCCCTCGACTGCCGCGACCCGGGTTTATTATACCGCATTTTTCGATCCCATCGCACAGCTAACCCATTTATTTTTCGTCAGCGCTGGATGTCTGATGGAAAATTCCGCACGCTTATATCATTGCTCCCGTTGCCGCCGCCGGGTAATCATCTGCCGCGCTTGTGACCGGGGCCAGATTTATTGCCCAGGTCCTTGCGCTGGTCTGGCACGAGCGACTTCACTGCGCGCCGCCGCTCAACGTTACCGGCAAACCCGGCAGGGTAAGCTCAGGCAAGCCCTGCGACAACAACGTTATCGGCAACGCCAAAGACAGCGTCAATCACAAAAAGTAACGCATCACCGTTCCCAGGAAACGCCCATTCATGATCTAGTGATCCTCAAGGTTAAAAAAACCCGGCGGCGAGTCCCTGAAGCCAAAAACTCCGAGACTTCCTGTCATTTTTGCGGGAATTCCGGCTGGAGATTCCTTCGCCCCGGTTTTTTACGCCGTTTTTCCCAGGTGCGTGCGTCAGCACAACCACAAGGACCTCCTGGGTGTACTTCCCTTTAAACCTTTGGAGCACTTGAATGACTATTTCTGATGACCTGGAAGCTAAAATCTTGCGTTTCTATCATGTCGAGCAATGGCCCATCGGCACGATTGCCCGACAATTTTCCATCCACCACAGCACAGTCAGGCGTGTACTGGCTCAGGCAGGTATTTCTAAATCCGTGATCGTCCCTAAAAAATCCATTCTCGACCCTTTTTTACCCTGGGTCATGGAGACTTTAGGGCGATTCCCCAACCTCACCGCCAGCCGTCTGTATTCAATGGCCTGTGAACGCGGCTACACCGGTGGGCCAGACCACTTTAGGCATCAGATCGCGTTACATCGGCCACAACCAATGCCCGAAGCCTATCTGCGTTTACGCACCTTACCCGGTGAACAGGCTCAAGTCGACTGGGCTCATTTTGGTTCCATCACCATCGGCAAAGCCAAACGGTCCTTAATGGCTTTTGTGATGGTCTTGAGTTATTCGAGAAAAATTTTTCTGCGATTTTATCTCGACGCCCGCATGAGTAACTTTTTACGGGGACATGAAGCGGCTTTCCAGTCCTTTGGCGGTGTGCCCAAAGTGTTGCTCTATGACAATTTGAAAAGCGCCGTGCTGGAACGCCAGGGAGACGCCATTCGCTTTAATCCCACTTTATTAGATTTTTCAGCGCATTATCGCTTTGAACCCCGGCCAGTCGCTGTTGCCCGGGGTAATGAAAAAGGTCGGGTTGAGCGCGCTATCCGTTATGTGCGCGATAATTTTTTCCCTGCCAGAATTTGGAAAACCGTAGAAGATTTAAATCATCAGGCACAGTACTGGGCTGATACCCAGGCCGCCAATCGGCCTTGTCCCGAAGAATTTTCAAAATCCGTTCGGGCTGTCTTTGAACAGGAGAAACCTCTTCTGTTTCAATTACCCGATCATCCTTATCCTACCGCTGAGCGGGTCGAGGTCAGAGTCGGTAAAACACCTTATATTCGCTTTGATCTCAACGATTATTCCGTACCACATACCGCCGTGAGGCGCCTGCTCACCGTGGTGGCTGAACCGGAAACCGTGACCATTATCGACGGAGTGGCCAATATCATTGCCCAACATGCTCGCTGTTACGATAAAGGCCGCCAAATTGAAGACGCCCAGCATATTGAAGCCTTAGCCCAACAAAAAGCAAAAGCTCGCCTCAATCGCGGCCAGGATCGGTTAATCCAATCCGCCCCGGCATGCTCAGCCTTCCTGATCCAGGCCGCTCATCATCATTATGCTTTGCGAAGGATCGTCAATGATTTATTAATTTGCCTGGATTGCTACGGCGCTCAGGAACTCAATATCGCCGTTTCACAAGCTTTGGCTTGCCATTCACCTCATCCGAATACCGTGCGTTTAATCCTGGAAAAGCGCCGAAAACTCAGTCGACAACCACCACCCATTCCAGTCGAACTGCCTCAGGATGAGCGGGTTCAAAAAATGGTGGTCCAACCCCATTCCCTCGCTATTTATGATCAATTAGCCAACGAACACGCCACAAACCCTTCAACACCAAACCCTATAGAGAACAAAACGGAGAACATCAACCATGAATCATCCTAATCATTACGCTCATTTATATCAACGTGCTCAGGCATTAAAACTTTACGGATTATTAACCCACTGGGAAGAAGTCAAAGAGGCTCCCTGGCTAGCTGATTTACTTCATTGGGAAGAAACTCAACGGACTGATCGTGGCCTGAAACGGCGCCTGGCTTCTGCTCACATTGGCCGCTTTAAACCCCTGGCTCAATTTGACTGGAGTTGGCCTAAACAATGTGATCGACAAGCGATTGAAGAACTTCTGAGTTTGGAGTTCCTGGCTGCGGCGACTAATGTCATTTTTTGTGGACCCAATGGCGTCGGTAAATCCACCATCGCTTCTAATATCGCTTATCAAGCTGTTTTAAAGGGACAGACCGCTTTATTCACCACCGCCGGGCAGATGCTTAACGATCTGTCCGCCCAGGATGGAGATCGGGCCCTTCATCGTCGTATCCAGCATTATTCTAAACCTGCTTTACTTTGTATCGATGAAGTGGGGTATCTCTCTTATTCTAACCGCCATGCCGATTTATTATTTGAAATTATTTCTCGACGATATGAGAAAAAATCTACGTTGGTAACCACTAACAAGGCTTTTTCTGAATGGGCGGAGATCTTTCCTAATGCCGCTTGTGTGGTTTCTCTCATCGACCGGCTTGTTCACCATTCTGAAATTATTCACATAGATGCCGAATCTTATCGGGTGAAGGAATCTAGAGAAAAATCTTCTCGACAGAAAGCAACTCGCGCACAACACAAGAAAACATCTTCCAGCGCCCACCATTAATTTTCTACTGAATTGAGTAGCCCTCAGAAAAAATTCCTTTCTGGGGCCGGTCATTCATTCAAAATTAACAGCTCCTCGCTTCGCCATTTTTACGCGCGTTTTCTCAGCCGTTAACACCTACTTAAGGACTTTTTTAACTCTGGTTTAAAAACCCAAATCGCATAAATAGCCACAGCAGGCCAAGTAACAGCTTTTAGAAGTTGAATAATAAATTCGAAAACATGCATCAGAATCCTTTGCATCAACTATTGTATCGGCTAAAAACGCCTCCGAAAACGAAAAAGCCCCGAAGACCCTCAAAAATCCTGATATAATCCTTCTACATTGCTTCTACATGAACTTTTAATCATTTTGGAAATTTCCAGTAACTCATTGATTTATTTGGCTCCCCGGGACAGATTTGAACTGCCGACCAAGTGATTAACAGTACCCATATCGGGTTTTCTATTATGTTCTATATTTTTCTATCTATCTATATTTAAAGCCTTTTTTAGTTTTTTGATCTTCTGTATTTTGACTTAAACTTCTATAAATTTCTATATTTTTCTCGGCACATTTACACCCAAATTGCACCTGCAAATTCGCGATTTAACGCTTGACAATGACTATTGCAATACAGTTTGACATTATGTATAATACTATACAGTTTGTCATGTTAAGAGAAAGAGTCCTATGTCTAGTGAAAAAAATCTAAACAAACAGAAAACCGAAAATTTCGCTGAAAATGCGCTGTTATTGCGTGAAGCAAAAAAAATTGTTGAAGCACTTGGAAAAATGTTTGCACCTTGCTGTGAAGTGGTGCTTCATGATTTAACTCAACCCGAGCACTCCATTATTGCCATTACTTGCCCATTGTCTGGCCGCAATATCGGAGAACCAACCACAGAACTCGGGTTAGCACGCATTAATGACCCAAAATTTCCCGAGGTCGTTCAAAATTATCCAAATCGATTCCCAGATGGTCGTTCCGTTAAAAGCACTTCGATTGGCTTAAAAAATAGCCGAGGTCAATTTATTGCAGCGATTTGCTTAAATTTGGATATTTCCTTATTTTCAGCTGTGCAAAGAGTATTGACCCAATTCACTTCTTCTGAACAACCCATGCTTCCTATTCGAGAAAGTTTGCGTGCGCGATCAACTACTCAGCTGCGTGAAATGATTGAAGCATTTGCAACTGAGCAAAACATAGACCCTAGAGCATTGTCATTAACGCAACGCCGTCAGTTAATTCAGACCTTGAACGAATCAGGGCTATTACAATTACGTGGTGGAGTTGGTATTGTTGCCGAAATAATGGGTATTTCTCGAGCTTCCGTTTATAATGCATTAAAATCATTTCATCCAATTTTGAGGTAATTATGAAGCAATCATTCTTATACCCCGTCATTGAGCCTTATCGTTCTGAATTCCTTAATGTCTCGAAATTACATAGTATTTACTATGAAGAATGCGGCAATCCACAAGGGAAACCAGTATTATTTGTCCATGGTGGTCCTGGGAGTGGTATTCGGCCCATACATCGAAGTTATTTTAATCCAGAGCAATATCGCATTATTTTAGTTGACCAACGAGGATGTGGTAAAAGCACTCCTCATGCAGAAATTCGCGAAAATACCACGTGGGAACTAATCGCAGATTTTGAAAAAATACGAGTTCTTCTCAAAATAGAACGTTGGATGTTGTTTGGTGGTTCATGGGGCAGCACTTTGGCTTTAGCATATGCACAAAGACATCCAAAACATATTACTGAGCTTGTTTTACGAGGAATATTTTTGGGGCGTCCTAAAGAATTAACCTTTATGTATCAATTTGGCGCCAGTGAAATTTTTCCAGAGGCTTGGGCAAATTTTATTGCCATCATTCCCGAAAATGAACGCAGTAATTTGCAATTGGCTTATCAACAGCGTCTTAGCAGTCAAGACCGATCATTACGATATAAAGCAGCACATGCGTGGAGCGTATGGGAGGCCAGCGTCAGTTCGCTGTATCCCAATGAAAAACTCTTGGAAACTTTTGGGGATCCAGAATTTGCATTAGCCCTAGCTTGCATTGAAAATTATTATTTTTTGAATCAATTGTTTTTAGAACCTGATCAATTACTGAATGACATACATAAAATCCATCATATCCCAGGTGTCATTGTGCATGGGCGCTATGATATGTGCTGTCCTGTAACGAATGCATGGGATTTACATAAAGCCTGGCCAGCAGCCGAACTTCATATCATCCCAGATGCAGGCCATTCAGCAACTGAACCGGGCATAGCTGCACAGTTAGTTAAGACAACTGATCATATTGCCCAGCATCAACGGGAATAATTCAATATTATTTGAGGAAAATCGTATGAGCAAATTTTTCTTAGTCACTGGGGCAACCAAAGGCATAGGTTTGGCAATTACTCAACGTTTAATCGCTTTGGGACATCAAATCATCGGAGTTGCCAGACAAAACAGTCAACCGGAATTTCCGGGCATATTTTATCCGATCGATTTGAGTGATCCAATCGCTACACAACAAGGCTTTCAGAGCATTAATCAAAATTATACTATCAGTGGTATTGTCAATAATGTGGGAATAGCAATGCGGCAACCGCTTAATGAAATACAATTCTCTCTGATTTTCAAACGGTGCTGGATTTGAATTGTCGCCCGGCGTTACAAGCTGTACAAATCTTTACACCTAAGATGACAGAAAACCATTGGGGTAGAATTATCAATATCACCAGTCGTGCGGTATTAGGGATAGTGAATGCAAGCAGTTATGGCGCAGCAAAAGCCGCCTTAGGTAATTTAACCCGCACCTGGGCATTAGAGTTAGCAAAAACAGGTATTACAGTGAATGCTGTTGCCCCAGGCCCGACAGAAACTGAATTATTTCGTCAAAAGCGCCCGGTTGGTAGTGAGGCTGAACGCAAAACTTTGGAAAGCATTCCTATGGGTCGCGTAGGTAAGCCAGATGAAATCGCGGCTGCGGTAGAATTTTTATTATCAGACAACGCCAGTTTTATTACCGGCCAAACTCTGTATGTTGATGGAGGCGGCAGTATTGGCCGGCGTTTGGATTAAGAAAATAAGAGGTTACCCATGAAAGAAACTAATCTACCTGTTATTTATGACGATATCTTGAATGCGTCTTCAAGATTAAAAGGTTTTGCCCACCGTACTCCAGTTTTCATATCATCTCAAGCGAATGAAAAAACTGGAGCACAGATATTTTTTAAATGTGAAAATTTCCAGCGAATCGGAGCGTTTAAATTTCGTGGCGCATACAATGCGATTAGCCAATTAAGCGAAACACAGAAGCAAAAAGGGATTGTTGCTTTTTCATCAGGTAATCACGCCCAAGCGGTTGCATTAGCTGCGCGTCTTCTCAATGTCCCTGCAACCATTGTAATGCCTACGGATGCTCCTTCGGTAAAATTAGCGGCGACACGAGGATATGGAGCAAACATGGTGCTTTATGACAGAAATAACGCCAGCCGAGAAGAAATTGCAGCAAATTTAGTGAATCAATATGGATTAGCATTGATTCCACCTTATGACCATCCGGATATCATTGCAGGTCAAGGCACTGCAGCTAAAGAACTTTTTGAAGAAGTAGGGACGTTGGATTATCTGTTTGTCCCTGTGGGTGGAGGTGGACTCATTTCAGGTTCAGCCATTTCTGCAGCGCATTTATCTCCTCACTGTAAGGTGATCGGTGTAGAACCAGAAGCCGGCAATGATGCTCAGCAGTCTTTAAGGAGTAAAAAAATTGTCAAGATTGCAGTGCCTAATACGATTGCTGACGGCGCACAAACTCAATTTGTGGGTAAATTCGTTTTACCGATTCTGATTCAATATGTCAAAGATATTGTTACAGTTAGTGACAATCAACTTCGTGAACAAATGCGTTTTTTTGCGGAGAGAATGAAAATGATAGTTGAACCTACGGGATGTCTTGGTGCAGCTGCTATTTTTAACAAAATCGTAGACGTGCAAGGTGCACGAGTAGGTGTGATCCTCAGTGGTGGAAATGTAGATATGAATAAATTTTGTGATTGTGTGAGGAGCTCATCGTGAATTTAATCGAAACAAGAGACGCTCCTCTTCCTAGCGGGCATTACTCACAAGCAGTAATCTCTAATGGTTTAGTATTTGTTTCTGGGATTTTGCCTTTGATTCCTAACCAAGGCAAATCGATACCTGAAGGGATCGTAGCTCAAACAGAACAAATTTTTAATAACCTTCGAGCTATTTTAAAGGCTTCCGGCTCTGATCTTCACCATCTTGTCCACGTACAAATATTCATTGCAGATATTAATCTTTGGAAGGATATTGATAACATTTATCAAAAGGCTATGGGTGCGCATAAACCAGCACGGATTGTTATTCCCTGTGGTAGCCTACTGCATTATGATGCATTAATAGAAATAAGCGCCACCGCAGAAGTATAAGCTTTTTATTTTAATATCGTTTTTATATTTTTTTATCGACTTTGACACCTCTTGTGAGACCTAGAATTTTTAAATTATTGTATAGTTAGCTTATTACTTCCGAGAACGAAGTGGTTACAACATCAATTAATGCCTTGTTTTTAAATCAGAAATTTTATGAAAAACCGAAAGCTTTGTTTTTTCCTCATTTTTTGTAGAAATTGGTAAGTTTACGGTTTAAACTATTAGCATGATAGCCAAGGATTTTATCAAAAAGCAACTGAGCATGGGAAAGTATGCCTTTTCTATTCAAGAAATAGAAAAAGCATACGGTGCCGGCCAATCTCATAAATCGGTACTTACTGCATTAGAGCGACTCGCCCAGAAAAAAGAAGTGATTTCGCCCATCCGTGGATTTTATTTGATCATTCCATCAGAATTTTCAATACCAGGCTGCTTACCACCCGATCAAGTTGCTGTTCTACTCATGCAGCATTGGCAAACTCATTATTATGTTGGCCTTTTAAGTGCAGCCCAATACTACGGTGTTGGACATCAACAACCTCAAATATTCCAAATGATGCTTGAAAAAAATCGAGATGCTATCACTTGCGGTAGAGGAAAAATAGCTTTTATTGCAAGGAAGAATTTAAGTTCAATGCCTACCAGAATTTTTAAAACTCCTCGTGGACCTATTATAGTCTCAACACCAGAAGTCACAGCCTTAGATTTAATCACTTATCCACACCACTGTGGAGGATTAGATCAAGTAGCTACTTTATTAGAGGAATTGTCAGAACAAATCCAAATAGCTGCCTTAATTCAATTAACGAAAATTGTACCAGAAACTGCTTGGATACAACGCTTAGGATATTTATTTAGTGTTCTTCGGAAAAATAAACTTGCTACAGCATTAGAGGAGTCTTTGCAAAATCGAAATTATTACTTCAAACCCTTAGATACACAGAAATCCTTGAAAGGTTTTATCAGGGATAAAAAATGGAAGTTAATTCTCAATACTACTATAGAGGCTGATTTATGATTTATTTAGATTACATCCGTGAATGGCAACAATACGCACCGTGGCCACTCTTAAAACAGGTAGAACAAGATTTGGTCATCAGCCGTGCTCTGGTTGAACTTTATCAAAATCCTTTAATTGCAAACACGTTAGCATTTCGTGGAGGAACAGCCTTACATAAATTATTTCTTAACCCAGCAATGCGCTATTCAGAAGATTTAGACTTTGTCCAGATAAAAGCAGAACCTATTGGTGAAACTTTCCGTGCTATTAAATCGGTTTTAGATCCATGGTTGGGGGAACCTAAATGGGATAAAAAGCAGGGTAGAATCACACTGAATTATCGATTTTTACCTGAAGATGAAACATTTCCGATGAAGTTAAAACTAGAAATTAATACTGCCGAACATTTTTCAGTCTATGGTTTTCAGCATCGTCAATTTACTGTAAATTCCCGTTGGTTCAAAGGCGAAGCACAAATTTGTACCTACTCATTGGAAGAATTGATGGGCACCAAATTGCGGGCTTTATATCAAAGGAAAAAAGGAAGAGACTTATTTGATCTTTGGTTAGTTCTAGAAAGGAATATAGTTAATCTAGATAAAATAATCTATGCATTTAATCAATATTTATCTCATGAAAATAAAAAGATTTCTAGAGCTCAATTCGAGAGCAATATGAAAGAAAAATTTGATGACCCAACATTTCAAAATGATATAACTCCATTAATATTGGATAGTTCGAAATGGAATATTAACAAAGCAATGGACTTGGTAATAAAAAATATTTTTCCTTTATTATCTGGAGAACCTTGGAAAAAAACAAAAAAAGTTAATATTGGTATAAATTAAAAGCCACTGGGATTACTTACGAATTACATTTATTATGATAGGAAGCATTTTTACTCAAATCATTCAAAAATTTTGTTAAAATACAAAAAATAACAGACTACGCTTTTTATGAGTCTATTACTTTTTGCACCAAACAAATTGCAATGTGAGGTTAAAATAATATAGAAATAATTTATGCATCAAAAAATGCTGTAAACTCTCTATAAACCTTACAGCTTTAATTGAAGCCCTTGCCTTGAAAGACTTCTCCCTCGCTATTTGTTACTAACGTAAAACCAGCAGCGTCTTTCGTCAAAGGAAGCAAATTCGAGAATAAATAATATTTATAAAATGTGGTTTTTTATTGGTGCTGATTACTTCCAATAATAATTTCATAATTATTAGGAGAAGTTTGTTGTATAAATTGCCCCATAACTGGTTTGTTAAACTGGGCTAGGATTGGACCTTCTGTGTTATATTGATTATTTTTTAAAAATTGAGATACTTCCTCTGCCAAAGCAAATGCTTCTTGATCCCCCCAAACGGCTTTAACTTGAACATTGGAAGCTTTAGGAACTTTAGAAATCAAATCTTGCTCGACAAATTGATTTAAATGTCGTTGTTGAGCTTGTTGGGTTACATTAACTGTTTGCGCTGTAATTCCTCCGGACTGATTAGTTGAGCTAATTATCGTTGTATGATCATCTGTAGTTTTTGTTACAGGCGGTAATGTTTTGTTTAAATATTGAGTGGATTTAGGAATTTGTTCTATATTGTTGCTATCTTTCAAATTGTTATTAGCGTTATCCGAATGAATGCTTATATTATTATTACTTAAAATAGAAGGGGCTGCTAATATTTTCGTTCCTAGGTAGCCTATGCCGGTAAGAGAGATAGGTATGGGGATTATTACTCTAATAATGATTTGATTGACTTTATGAACTGGAAGCCATTTATCCAGTGGATTTAGACTTTTAATATTCTTCATATATGCTCCAATAGATTAAAATAAAATTAAGGATGTACCTTTGGTACTCCTTCGTAAATGGGGATTAACTTTTGGATTTTAAGAACCTGAAAAAAAATTGGCACATTTGCCCTAAGATTGGATTCCTGACATGATTACACCCAAATTACACCTGATATTTTTATTTACATTTGGGGTTTTTATACAAGTCTCTGATTTTAAAATCTTATTTGGCTCCCCGGGACAGATTTGAACTGCCGACCAAGTGATTAACAGTCACCTGCTCTACCACTGAGCTACCGGGGAAACGGTTGGCTAGGGAAGATATATTAATCATCTGGAAGGGACAGGTCAATAGATATTTTTAAGCAAAGGGTCTGAAGTCGGAGAATGAATATAGGCAAGTTCCGCGGAAGAGGTTGATATACTGTCTTATTAGGTTAAGTGGTTGAAAATATTTGAAAAATAATCCAGAACTGAAATGGTCGGCGCTGTCTGGGAGCTGGCTTTTTACTCGGGAAGCGGGTCGCGAAATGGCCTGGATTTTTCCGGGAAGATATCCTAAGAGCTTATTTCCAAATTTAAGCATATTTTGGAGACAGTATCGGCCTGATTGAGAGTGTAAAAATGCAGCGCTTTAGCGCCGCCGGTGGTCAATGATTCGCAAAGTTTGGTGACAATTTCAATCCCGAGTTCAACCAGCGAAGGGGGGTCGTTCGAAAATCTTTCCAGCCGCTTGCGTAACCAGAGCGGGATATCCGCACCACAGGCGCCGGAAATATTCAGAAGTTTTGCATAATCATAGATCGGCAAAATTCCTGGAATAATCGGAATATTAATGTTTAATTTTTCACAACATTCTATAAAACGGAAATAAGCGTCGCTACAGAAAAAAAATTGGGTGATCGCAGTGTTAGCACCAGCCTCGATTTTTCTCTTAAAGTTGAGCAGGTCCGCATCGCTATTGGCCGCCTGGGGGTGAAATTCAGGATAAGCAGCGGCAATAATATGAAAATAATCTCCGGTGATTTTACGAATAAATTCGATTAATTCGGCAGCGTAGGGAAAATCAGCACTCATCGGCAAATCGGCGGCGGCATCACCACGGACGACAATCAGACGGTTAACTCCGAGTTCCCGGTATTCTTTCAGTATTTTTTCCAGTCTTTGTGACGTCATTCCCACACAGGAAATATGCGGCACTGTCGATAATTTATTTTTTATCAATTTTTGCACTGCAACCAGAGTTTTTTCCTGTGAAGATCCCGCCGCGCCAAATGTGACCGAAAAAAATTCCGGACCCATTTCCTGTAATTTTTGACAGGTGCGCTCCAGTTTTTGAAAGCCGCCCACATTTTTGGGCGGAAACATTTCAAAACTCACCGGGATTCTTTTATTCAAATTCATACCAGATTCTCGGCACTCACTTCGGCCTTTTTTTTCCGGTAGGATTTTGCAGCTCGTACCATGTTAGTTAAGGCCTGATCGACCTCCGGCCAACTGCGGGTCTTTAAACCGCAATCAGGGTTCACCCATAACCGTGAAACCGGCACAAAGCGCGTGGCATTTTCAAGCTGTGTTTCTATGTCCAAAACGGTGGGAATGCGTGGTGAATGAATATCATAAACGCCAGGGCCTATTTCATTCGGATAAGAAAAATTCTCAAACGCTTTTAAATAGCTCCATATCGGAACGCGAATTTTCCATGAGTAATGACGTCGGCGTCTAAATCCGCAATGGCGTCGATAATATCGTTAAATTCCGAATAGCACATGTGAGTGTGGATTTGCGTTTTATCTTGCACTCGCACTGGAAGCGACACGAAAACAAGTTTTCAGCCCACTTTAAATATTCCCGCCAATCTTTTTTTCGCAAGGGCAACGCTTCACGAAATGCAGGCTCGTCAATTTGAATGACTCCAATACCCGGCTTTCTCCAAATCAGTCACTTCATCGCGAAGGGCCAAGGCAATCTGCAAGGCGGTGGCTGAAAGAGGCTGATCATCGCGCACAAATGACCATGCCAGAATAGTGACCGGTCCCGTTAACATTCCTTTCACCGGACGTTTCGTCAGCTGTTGTGCGTACTGAATCCAGTTAACCGTCATGGGTTCCGGTCTGGATACATCGCCATAAATAATAGGCGGTTTTACGCAGCGGGAACCATAACTTTGTACCCAGCCATTTTTGGTAAAGGCAAAACCGTCTAAGCAATTCACCGAAATATTCCACCATGTCATTACGTTCAGATTCACCATGTACCAGAACGTCTATGTCCAGCTCTTCCTGTTTTTTGATGACTTCGGCAATTTCTTTCCGGATTTTTTGCACATAAAGTTCTTCGCTAATTTTTCCAGATTTGAAATCCTGCCTGATGGAACGTATTTCCTTTGTTTGCGGAAAAGAACCAATAGTTGTCGTCGGGAAAATCGGTAAATTTAATTTCTTTCTTTGAGCGATTGCACGTTGTTCATATCGATTTTTGCGAACTGCAAATTCAGGTGTCAATTGAGCAACACGATCCTTGACTGCGGGATTATTAACTTTTGTGACGTCCTGTGAGATTCCAGCGCCGCTCTATTTTCCGTTGATTCATGGGAAAAATCGGCTTCACTCGCATTTAATATTTTCCCAGCAAAGCAGTTTCTGCTATTTTTTCTTTGGCAAAAGATAACCAGTTCTTTAATTCTCGCTTTTTCACGCTCTAAATTAACCGGAACATGAAGTAGGGAACAACTGCTGGCAACCCAAAGCCGGTCACCTAAAATTTCTTTAGCGCTTTGCAGAATTTTTCTAAAAGTTTTACTCAAATCTGCTTTCCAGATATTTCTGCCCATTGATGACTCCGGCGGAAAGAATTTTGTCCTGAGGGAATTTTTTAGCCACGTTCAATAATTTTTCCGGATTTTTAGAAAAATCAAGGTGTATACCTGGCGACGTTAGTGTCTGCAATGCAGGCAAAATTTTCCTCTGAATCTCCGAAATAAGTCGTGAGCAGGCATTGCGTTTGGCCAAAATTAAGTGTTTGGTAAACTTTGCGTAAACGCATCTCTCCATTCCTCTGGTAAATCCAGTACCAGAATAGGTTCGTCTATTTGCACCCATTCAATATTTTTAGCTTTTAATCGATCAATAATTTGTTGGTAAACCGGAACCAATTTTTTCAGTAAATGTAATTTATTAAAATTCTTTCTTTAGCTTTTCCCAACCATAAAAAGCTTAATGGTCCGAGCAAAACAGGTTTTACGTTGTACCCCAAATTTTTCGCCTGATCCACGGCGTTGAATAAATATTCGGTTGAAACCCTGAAATTCTGATCTTTTATGAATTCCGGAACAATATAATGGTAGTTGGTGTTGAACCATTTGGTCATCTCGCAGGCGGCTGCGTCTTTCACTTTAGGAGCTTTGCCGCGCGCCATGCAGAAAATCGTATTGAGATCAACGTTACCCTCGTTATGATTAAAGCGCCTGGGGACAACCCCTAACAAAGCGCTGGTATCCAACAGATAATGGTCATACCAGGAAAATTCTCCGACAGTGACGTAATCCAGCCCGGCCGCCGCCTGATATTGCCAGCCTTCTTGCTGAATTTCCCGGCCTGTTTTCTCTAAATCCGCTTCTGTAATTTCTTCCCGCCAGTAAGCTTCAACCGCTTTTTTCATCTGACGGTTAGCGCCGATACTCGGAAAGCCTAAAATATGTGAGTTTGTCATGGAAATCTCCCGGTTTTAATTGAAATATGATTTAAAAACTTGCTATCTAATCTGTCAGTAATTAAATACCACGCCTGCTTTATAAAGTAATTACTTAAACTTAATAAAGCAGGCTGCGCATGAGAATTTGCAGGAAATGATAAATTTTAAGGGGATGGAAATTTAATCGACAGGTTCGATATTTTTGTAGATGGAATTGCATATCAATAATCTCTCGCTTTAGCCACATTTATTTAACGCCTGCAAGCTGATGCTCAAATCGGCGTATGAAATAACCTATCAAATTTCCTGCTTGAGATCAAGAGCTGAACCGGAGAAAATCCGGGCCATTTGCACCATCGCCTCGCGAAGAGTTTCTAAACTACTGGCATATGAAATCCGGATGTAACCAGGTAACCCGAATTCCGCGCCGGGGACAATGGCGAGATTGCCTTTATCCAGTAATACTTTGGCCAACTCAACGTCCGAAGCCAGACCCAGATTTTGAATCACCCGGGTAACGTTCGGGAAGGAATAAAAAGTGCCATCAGCGGGGCAACATTCTACACCGGGCATTTCTTTTAGTGCGGCATACACGAAATTATGACGTTCCCGATAAGCGTCAAACATAAATTGTAACTGGCTGCGATCACATTTAAGGGCGGCTACCGATGCTTTTTGCGAGATGGAAACGCAGGAAGTGGTGCTTTGCGATTGCATTTTTTTCATATTCTGAATAATTTCCTGAGGTCCGGCAGCGAAGCCAATGCGCCATCCGGTCATCGCATGCCCTTTGGAAACACCGTTTAGCACGATGGTGCGATCCTTTAATTCCGGAGCTACATTCAATATATTCACGAATTTATCCATGCTCCACAAAATATATTCATACATGTCATCACTGGCGATGAGAACCTGAGGATGTTTGTCTAACACATCGGCCAGTTTACGCAATTCTTCTGCCGTATAAGCCATTCCCGAAGGATTGGAAGGGCTGTTTAACAGCAGTAGGCGGGTGCGGGAGGTAATTGCTTTTTCTAATTGTTGCGGAGTAATTTTAAAATGTTGATGCACATCAGCGGTGATAATCACTGGGGTGGCCCCCGCTAATTTAACCAGCTCAGGGTAAGTCACCCAATAAGGCGCGGGGACGATCACTTCATCGCCATCATCCAGCATGGATTGAGTAAGATTATGTAAAGATTGTTTAACGCCCGCTGAAACTAAAATTTGCTGGGGCGTATATTCGAGCTGATTATCTTTTTTTAATTTAGCAACGATCGCTTCCCGCAGTTCCGGAATCCCTTCGGTAGCCGTGTATTTAGTGAAGCCTTGCTGGATGGCTTCAATGGCGGCTTTTTTAATAAAATCAGGCGTGTCAAAATCAGGTTCTCCGACGCTTAAATTAATAATTTTGCGTCCCTGGCTCCTAAGTTCATTGGCCAGGGTATTTATCGCCACCGTCGCCGATGGCTTAATGATAGAAACGCGTTTAGAAAAATGGTATTGCATAAAATTTCCTTTATTGGGGGTGATTTTTTTTAGAAACAGGCAGCATATAGACGATAGCTGCGCGTAATTGTGCATCGCTGCATTCAAAACAGCCACCTCTTGGGGGCATTTGATTAATCCCGGCGATGGTGACGGTTAACAATCCGTCTATTCCTTTTTTCATGCGCGAAGTCCAGTCTTTAACCACACCTTTCCGGGGGGCGCCAACATCGACGCCGGGATCCCTGTCATGGCAGGTAGAACAAAACTGCTGATATATTTTTTTCCCCGCCGCGGGATCATTTTGAATGGTTTTGATAAATTCTTCGGGATGATGTCTATTGGTAATCATGGTAGGAGTACCGCCGGGATAAGCTGCAGAACAGAAAAAAAATATTCCCGTGCAGGCTAATAAGCAAAAATCCCCCGGCTTTTTTAGCATCATTTATCCGTTTAATAAAAATTTATATTACAATATCTAACCAACAGAGTAAAGCGCGAGGTTTAATTATAAATCTGATGAGCTATCAGTTATAATATCCGCATGAGCAAGCCATTTGAGTTAAAAAGCGTCTTTAAGCCCAGCGGGGATCAACCGCGAGCGATCAATCAGCTCATAGAGGGGCTGGAATCGGGGTTGGCTTATCAAACTTTGCTTGGTGTCACCGGTTCCGGAAAGACTTTCACTATCGCTAACGTCATTCAGGCGCTACAGCGTCCGGCTTTGATTCTGGCGCCTAATAAAACCCTCGCTGCGCAGTTTTATGCGGAATTGCGCGAATTTTTTCCGAATAATGCGATCGAATACTTTGTTTCCTATTATGATTACTATCAACCCGAGGCCTACGTTCCCAGTACAGATACGTATATAGAAAAAGACGCTTCCATCAACGAACATATTGAACAAATGCGTTTGTCGGCCACCAAGGCTTTATTGGAACGCCGGGATACGGCGATCGTCGCCACGGTTTCAGCTATTTACGGGTTAGGCGATCCAGAGGCGTATTTAAGTATGGTATTGCATATCAGCCGCGGTGATCGGGTCGATCAACGGCAAATTTTGCACCGTTTGGCAGAGCTTCAATATACGCGCAATGATGCCGTGCTTCAGCGGGCTACCTATCGCGTTCGCGGTGACGTTATTGATATTTTTCCCGCGGATTCGGAAAAAGACGCCATCCGAATTGAATTATTTGATGACGAGGTGGAAAACGTCAGTTATTTTGATCCACTGACGAATAATATTATCGCTAAAATTCCCCGCATCACGATTTTTCCGAAAACTCATTATGTAACCCCTCGAGAACGCGTATTAAAAGCCATCGAAGAAATTAAAGTAGAGTTGAAGGAGCGCCTGTTGCAGCTGGAGCAGGCTAATAAACTGGTGGAAAGACAACGGCTTGAGCAGCGCACTCAATTTGATATCGAAATGATGGTGGAAATGGGTTATTGCTCCGGCATTGAAAATTATTCGCGTTATCTCTCCGGACGCTCTGCCGGAGAACCGCCGCCGACGTTATTTGATTACCTGCCACCAGACGCCTTACTGTTTATTGATGAGTCGCACGTCACTATTCCGCAAATTGGCGGAATGTATCTCGGCGACCGGGCGCGCAAGGAAAATCTGGTGAACTTTGGATTTCGGCTGCCCTCGGCGCTGGATAACCGTCCTCTGCGTTTTGACGAATTTGAAGCGCTCACGCCCCAAACTATTTTTGTTTCAGCAACGCCGGGGCCTTATGAGGGTCAGCATTCGCAGGATATCGCCGAATTATTGGTTCGTCCTACGGGATTGTTGGATCCGGAAGTAGAAATCCGGCCTGTGGGCGCCCAGGTCGATGACCTGCTTTCTGAAGTTAAAAAGCGCGCTGCCGTCAATGAACGCACGCTGGTCAGTACGCTGACCAAGCGAATGGCAGAGGACCTAACTGAATATCTCAGCGAACACCTCGTGCGGGTCCGTTATCTGCATTCAGACATCGACACCGTTGAACGGGTAGAAATTATCCGCGATTTACGGTTGGGTGAATTTGATGTTTTGGTAGGCATTAATTTGCTCCGTGAAGGTCTGGATATTCCCGAAGTGTCGCTGGTAGCGATTCTGGATGCGGATAAAGAAGGTTTTTTACGCTCGGAGCGCTCTCTGATCCAGACCATTGGCCGCGCGGCCCGTCATCTACACGGTAAGGCGATTTTGTACGCGGACAGGATAACCGGTTCAATCCAGAAAGCGCTTGCGGAAACCGATCGGCGGCGCGCCAAACAGGCCGCCTATAATAAAGAGCACGGCATTACTCCCCGCGGAATTGTCAAGGCGGTGCATGATATGCTGGAAGGAGCCCGGGAAAGAGCCCCGCAGGGCGGAGGTTTTGGCAGAGCGCAACAAATTGCCGAAGACTCCGCGGAATACATGGCCCTGGCTCCCGCTGAACTCAACAAACGCCTCCGCATCCTGGAAGAAGAGATGTTAACAGCGGCAAAGAATCTGGAATTTGAAAAGGCCGCGCAAATCCGCGATAAAATCCTGCATATCCGCAAAGGCATTCTGGAAGTGGAAGATTAGTCGGATGAGTCTTCTTGACCACAGGAGTTAATTGCTGAAGAATATATATATGAATTGATTCATCAAAAGGATTTTTTATGTTTGTTAAAACCATCGCAATAATTATTCGGCCTTTTTTATGGCTGCTCAACATGTTAATTCCGCTCGGCGATTTAATTGCGCGTATTTGGGTGGCGCAAATTTTTTTACTGGACGGTTGGGCGAAGCTGCAAAACTGGGATGGTACAGTCCGATTAATTGAGAGATTACTATGTGGTTTCTCCAACTTTCACCGCGGGATTAATCATCGCTGCTGAAATTATTTTGTCGATTCTTTTGATCCTGGGGCTTGGCGGGCGCATTATTATTTTTCTTTTCTTCATTTTTAACTTCTTTACCATGTATTATACTAATTTTATCTGGACACCCGAAGGCACTACCAACTTTAACCAGCAAATGGCATGGGAAATGTTGTTGATGTTATTAATGCTGCACGGTTCCGGCCGCTTTTCCATCGACCACTGGTTGCATCTGCGTCATGGTCATCATTTAAAATTAAAAAATAAGAGATAAACATGCCAAGAGAAGAAAATCCCAATAAAAAGCCGCAGGGTGAGCTGGAAGTTCGCACCATCGCCATGCCTGCCGATACCAATGCGAATGGCGATATTTTTGGAGGATGGGTAGTCTCGCAAATGGATCTGGCGGGCGCCAGTTATGCGTTGAAATATACCAAAGGCCGGGCAGTGACCATGGCGATTAACGCCATGTCGTTTATTTCGCCGGTAAAAGTAGGGGAATTGTTGAGTTGCTATGTCAGCCTGTACAAGCTGGGTAATACCTCTATTCAGATTAAAATAGAATCCTGGGTGATTTCACCCGCCGACCTGCAAAGCCGGCAAGTGACAGAAGGGATCTTTACCTTTGTGGCCGTTGATGAAAACAATCGTCCGCGGGCGATCGTTAGGACCCTCGCATAAATAACTTTGACAATTGGCATCAAAGTTATTTATGCGAGGGTCCTTAGATAACTATTTGCCGCTATCGTTTCAAAAATTTTTTTATCTCAGGTAAATTTTTTTCTATTTCGGGAAGAACCGAATTCCATTGACGCCTCCCTTCCTCAGAAAGGCGTTTGCGAAATAATCGATAACGATAAGAGTATTCTCTCGTATAATCTTGCACAATTGGAATTAAGACCTGAGGGAAGGGCAGGCAAGATGAGAGTATATCTTTTTCTGTTTTATCCTGTTGTTTTTTTTGCATTGAGTTTCTTTCCAATAATAAATCTGAAATTTCTGAGTGGTTACCGTGCATATCCAAATAATCTAAAGCTCGGTTACCCAAAAAAAAGAATAGATAAATATCCTGAATTCCATTGCAGTCAAAAGTAAGCTCACTTAGGTTTGCATTTAAAGCTAAGGCAATTATTCCCCAACTAAGTGTGGTAAAGTTATCAGAAAAATCTAATTTTTTAAGCCGGGGATTTTTTGCAATACTAGAGATTGCTGTATCACTAATATAACAGGATCTTAAAATCAATTGCGTTAAAGCCGGAAAATTGGAAAAATGTTTATTTACCGCGTCACCTTGCAATTTCTCATTACAAGATAACATAAGCTTCTCCAAAACAGGATTTTTTGATAAATAACCAAGCCCTGTCGGACTTAGACCACAGCCGGGTAAACTTAATTCCGTTATAAAAAGATGGTTCGATAAATCAAGAACATTTTCATCTGTTAAGGCAATACCACCTAATTTTAAAATTTTTAAATTTTGAAATTTTACAATTGTATTAAGATCAATAGCACTAATTTTCATAAACCCAAAATCAACTTGAGTGAGGGCAGGACAATATGTCAACAAGCTGATCATTTCTTGATTTTCTAAGGAGTTCTCCTTCAAATCTAGCGTCTTTAAATTTTGGTTAATTGTATAACGGGTCGATTTTGAAAGCTCAATTTTAATTTCACATGTTCCTAATGCCAGATTAATTAAATTGGAGAGGGATAAAAGAACAAGTAGTCCTTCATAGCCTACAGGATTGTCAGACAGCTCAAGCGTCGTTAATGTTTTATTATTTAAAAAGACTTTTACCCCGTCAGTACTAATGTTACATCTTGGTAATCGCAACTCCTCAAGCGTAATGAGTGATGCCAAAGTTTTTGCCCCCTCATCACCTAACAAGGGGTTATTACTTAAATTCAGGCTCTTTAGCCATGGCATATTCAGAAACAACTTTGCCTCTTCAGGACCAAGCTGACACTTTTTTAAAGAGAGAGAGGGCATTCTGAACTGAGGAATTATATGACCCGGAATCTTGTGGTCCCGGATACATAGTTCAGTTAACTTTTGTAAGCTATTAATTACTTCGGTTTTAAATGTCCCCCCATCAATAATAAGCGTGCGAACAGGACTGGATAAAATGGCATTAATCATTTCTTGAGTAATATGTGGATTTGTTAAATATAAATTAGTGATGAATCTGAATTTTAAATACTTTGTAAGACCAGTAATCCCTTTATTGTCGAGTTTAATTATCTCTAGAAAGTGAGGACCATTGCCCCCCCAGTATCCAATTGTGAAACTCTTCAAGTTTCCTCCATTTGTATTTGATTTTAATTCTGTTTTAGACATTATTGATTACCTCTTTTATCATTTCAAAAATTTTGTTATCTCAGGTAAATTTTTTTCTATTTCGGGAAGAACCGAATCCCATTGACGCTTCCTTTCCTTAGAAAGGCGGTTGTGAAATAGTTGAAAACTATAAGAGTATTCTCTCGTATAATCTTGCACAATTGGAATTAAGACCTGAGGGAAGGGCAGGCAAGATGAGAGTATAACTTTTTCTGCTTCATCTTGTTGTTTTTTTTGCATTGGGTTCCTTTCAAATAAAAAATCTGAAATGTCTGAGTAGTTACGGTTCATATTAAAATAATCTAAAGCTCGATTACCCAAAAAAAATAATAGGTAAATATCAGGAATTCCATTGCAGTCAAAAATAAGTTCACTTAGGTTTGCATTTAAAGCTAAGGCAATTATTCCCCAACTAAGAATAATCGAGTTGTTAGTAAATTGTAATTTTTGCAGCCGGGGATTTCTTGCAATACTAGAGATTGCTGTATCACTAATATAACAGGAGGTTAAAATCAAATGCGTTAAAGCCGGAAAATTGGAAAAATGTTTATTTACCGTGTCACCTTGCAATTTCTTATTACAAGATAAATCAAGTTTCTCCAAAACAGGATTTTTTGATAAATAACCAAGCCCTGTCGGGCTTAGACCACAGCTGAGTAAACTTAATTCCGTTATAAAAGGATGGTTCGATAAATCAAGCACATTTTCATCTGTTAAGGCAATATTATTTAATTTTAAAATTTTTAAATTTTGAAATTTTACAATCGTATTAAGATCAATAGCACTGGTTTCTATATACCCAAAATCAACTTGAGTGAGGGCAGGACAATATGTCAACAAGCGGATCATTTCTTGATTTTCTAAGGAGTTCTGCCTCAAATCTAGCGTCTTTAAATTTTGGTTAATTGTATAACGGGTCGATTTTGAAAGCTCAATTTTAATTTTACATGCTCTTAATGCCAGATTAATTAAATTGGAGAGGGATAAAAGAACAAGTAGTCCTTCATAGCCTACAGGATTTGAACTTAGATCAAGCGTCGTTAATGTTTTATTCTTTAAAAAGACTTTTACCCCGTCAGGAGTAATGTTACATCTTATTAATCGCAACTCCTCAAGCGTAATGAGTGATGCCAAAGTTTTTGCCCCCTCATCACCTAAGGGGTTAGAACCTAAATCCAGGCTCTTTAGCCATGGCATGTCCAGAAACAACTTTGCCTCTTCAGGACCAAGCTGACACTGTCTTAAAGAGAGAGAGCGCATTTTGAACTGAGGAATTATATGACCCGGAATCTTGAGGTCCCAGATACATAGTTCAAATTTTTGTAAGCTATTAATTACTTGGGTTTTAAATTTCCCCCCATCAATAATAAGCGTGCGAACAGGGCTGGATAAAATGGCATTAATCATTTTTTGAGTAATATGTGAATTTATTAAATATAAAGTAGTGATGAATCTAAATTTTAAATACTTTGAAAGATCAATAATCCCTTTATTGTCAAGTTCAGTTACCTGTAGACAGTGAGGATCACTGTTCCACGCAAATTTGAAACTCTTCAAATTTCCTCCATTTGTATTTGATTTTAATTCTGTTGTATCTTTAGACATTATTGATTACCTCTTTTATCATTTCAAAAATTTTGTTATCTCAGGTAAATTTTTTTCTATTTCGGGAAGAACCGAATCCCATTGACGCCTCTCTTCTTTAGAAAGGCGGTTGTGAAATAATTGAAAACTATAAGAGTATTCTCTCGTATAATCTTGCACAATTGGAATTAAGACCTGAGGGAAGGGCAGGCAAGATGAGAGTATCTCTTTTTCTGCTTCATCTTGTTGTTTTTTTTGCATTGGGTTCCTTTCAAATAATGAATCTGAAATTCCCAGTTTGTTACCGTGCATTTTCCAATCATCTAATATATTCAAATAATCTAAAGCTCGATTACCAAAAAAAAATAATAGGTAAATATCCGGAATTCCACCGCAGTCAAAAGTAAGCTTACTTATGTTTGCATTTAAAGCTAAGGCAATTATTCCCCAACTAAGAATAATCGAGTTTTTAGTAAAATTTAATTTTTGCAGCCGGGGATTTTTGGCAATACTAGAGATTGCTTTATCACTAATAGAACAGTGGTTTAAAATCAAATGCGTTAAAGCCGGAAAATTGGAAAAATGTTTATTTACCGTGTCACCTTGCAATTTCTTATTATAAGATAAATTAAGCTTCTCCAAAACAGGATTTTTTGATAAATAACCAAGCCCTGTCGGACTTAGACCACAGCTGATTAAACTTAATTCCGTTATAAAAGGATGGTTCGATAAATCAAGCACATTTTCATCTGTTAAGTCAATATTATCTAATTTTAAAATTTTTAAATTTTTAAATTTTACAATCGTATTAAGATCAATAGCACTGGTTTGCATAAACCCAAAATCAACTTGAGTGAGGCCAGGACAATATGTTAACAAGCTCATCATTTCTTGATTTTTTAATGAGTTGTGGCTCAAATTTAGCGTCTTTAAATTTTGGTTAATTGTATAACGGGTCGATGTTGAAAGCTCAATATTAATTTCACATGTTTCTAATGCCAGATTAATTAAATTGGAGAGGGATAAAAGAACAAGGAGTCCTTCATAGCCTACAGGATTGGCAGATAGATCAAGCGTCGTTAATGTTTTATTCTTTAAAAAAACTTTTACCCCGTCAGGAGTAATGTTACATTTTTGTAATCGCAACTCCTCAAGCGTAATGAGTGATGCCAAAGTTTTTGCCCCCTCATCACCTACGGGGTTAGAACCTAAATCCAGGCTCTTTAGCCATGGCATGTTCAGAAACAACTTTGCCTCTTCAGGACCAAGCTGACACTTATTTAAAGAGAGAGAGGGCATTCTGAACTGGGGAATTATATGACCCGGAATTTTGTAGTCCCAGATACATAGTTCAGTTAACTCTTGTAAGCTATTAATTACTTCGGTTTTAATTGTCCCCCCATCAATAGTAAGCGTGTGAACAGGACTGGATAAAATGGCATTAATCATTTCTTGAGTAACATGTGAATTTCTTAAATATAAAGTAGTGATGAATCTATGTTTTAAATACTTTGAAATATGAGTAATCGATCTATTGTCAAGTTGAGATATCCTTAGATAGTGAGGATCATCGTACCACGAGTAATTCACAACTGTGCGCAAATCTCCTACATATGTATTTGATTTTAATTCTGTTGTATCTTTAGACATTATTGATTACCTCTTTTATCATTTCAAAAATTTTGTTATCTCAGGTAAATTTTTTTCTATTTCGGGAAGAACCGAAGCCCATTGACGCTTCCTTTTCCCAGAAAGGCGGTTGTGAAATAATTGAAAACTATAAGAGTATTCTCTCGTATAATCTTGCACAATTGGAATTAAGACCTGAGGGAAGGGCAGGCAAGATGAGAGTATAACTTTTTCTGCTTCATCTTGTTGTTTTTTTAGCATTGGGTTCCTTTCAAATAATGAATCTGAAATTCCCAGTTTGTTACCGTTCCTTTTCGAATAATCTAATATATTCAAATAATCTAAAGCTCGATTACCCAAAAAAAATAAGAGGTAAATATCCGGAATTCCATTGCAGTCAAAAGTAAGTTCACTTATGTTTGCATTTAAAGCTAAGGCAATTATTCCCCAACTAAGAGTAATCGAGTTTTTAGTTAATTTTAATTTTTGCAGCCGGGGATTTTTAGCAATACTGGAGATTGCTTTATCACTAATATAACAGTTGTTTAAAATCAAATGCGTTAAAGCCGGAAAATTGGAAAAATGTTTATTTACCGTGTCACCTTGCAATTTCTCATTATTAGATAAATCAAGCTTCTTCAAAACAGGATTTTTTGATAAATAACCAAGCCCTGTCGGACTTAGACCACAGCTGAGTAAACTTAATTCCGTTATAAAAGGATGGTTCGATAAATCAAGCACATTTTCATCTGTTAAGGCAATACAATCTAATTTTAAAATTTTTAAATTTTGAAATTTTACAATCTGATTAAGATCAATAGCACTGGTTTTCATAAACCCAAAATCAACTTGAGTGAGGCCAGGACAATATGTCAACAAGCTGATCATTTCTTGATTTTCTAAGGAGTTCTGCCCAAAATTTAGTGTCTTTAAATTTTTGTTAATTGTATAATGGGTCGATTTTGAAAGCTTTTTAATTTTACATGCTGTTAATGCCAGATTAATTAAATTGGAGAGGGATAAAAGAACAAGGAGTCCTTCATAGCGTACAGCATTGCCAGATAGATCAAGCGTCGTTAATGTTTTATTATTTAAAAAGACTTTTACCCCGTCAGGAGTAATGTTACAACTTTGTAATCGCAACTCCTCAAGCGTAATGAGTGATGCCAAAGTTTTTGCCCCCTCATCACCTAAGGGGTTAGAACTTAAATCCAGGCTCTTTATCCATGGCATGTTCAGAAACAACTTTGCCTCTTCAGGACCAAGCTGACACTCTTTTAAAGAGAGAGAGGGCATTCTGAACTGGGGAATTATATGACCCGGAATCTTGTAGTCCCGGATACATAGTTCAGTTAACTTTTGTAAGCTATTAATTACTTCGGTTTTAATTGTCCCCCCATCAATAGTAAGCGTGTGAACAGGACTGGATAAAATGGCATTAATCATTTCTTGAGTAACATGTGAATTTTCTAAATATAAAGTAGTGATGAATCTAAGTTTTAAATACTTTAGAAGCTTAGTAATCAATTTATTGTCAGGTTGAGTTATACTTAGATAGTGAGGATCATCGTCCCACGAGTAATTCACAACTGTGGGCAAATCTCCTACATATGTATTTGATTTTAATTCTGTTGTATCTTTAGACATTATTGATTACCTCTTTTATCATTTCAAAAATTTTGTTATCTCAGGTAAATTTTTTTCTATTTCGGGAAGAACCGAATCCCATTGACGCCTCCCTTTCTCAGAAAGGCGGTTGTGAAATAATTGAAAACTATAAGAGTATTCTCTCGTATAATCTTGCACAATTGGAATTAAGACCTGAGGGAAGGGCAGGCAAGATGAGAGTATATCTTTTTCTGTTTTATCTTGTTGTTTTTTTTGCATTGAGTTTCTTTCCAATAATAAATCTGAAATTTCTGAGTGGTTACCGTGCATATCCAAATAATCTAAAGCTCGGTTACCCAAAAAAAAGAATAGATAAATATCCTGAATTCCATTGCAGTCAAAAGTAAGCTCATTTATGTTTGCATTTAAAGCTAAGGCAATTATTCCCCAACTAAGAATAATCGGGTTTTTAATAAATTGTAATTTTTGCAGCCGGGGATTTTTGGCAATACTAGAGATTGCTTTATCACTAATAGAACAGTGGTTTAAAATCAAATGCGTTAAAGCCGGAAAATTGGAAAAATATTTATTTATCGTGTCACCTTGCAATTTCTCATTACGAGATAAATCAAGCTTCTCCAAAACAGGATTTTTTGATAAATAATCAAGCCCTGTCGGACTTAGACCACACCTGATTAAACTTAATTCCGTTATAAAAGGATGGTTCGATAAATCAAGCACATTTTTATCTGTTAAGACAATATGATTTAATTTTAAAATTTTTAAATTTTGAAATTTTACAATCGTATTAAGATCAATAGCACTGGTTTCCATATACCCAAAATCAACTTGAGTGAGGGCAGGACAATATGTCAACAAGCTGATCATTTCTTGATTTTCTAAGGAGTTCTGCCTCAAATCTAGCGTCTTTAAATTTTGGTTAATTGTATAACGGGTCGATTTTGAAAGCTCAATTTTAATTTTACATGTTTTTAATGCCAGATTAATTAAATTGGAGAGGGATAAAAGAACGAGTAGTCCTTCATACCCTATAGGATTTGAGCTTAGATCAAGCGTCGTTAATGTTTTATTATTTAAAAAGACTTTTACCCCGCCCGGAGTAATGTTACATCCTATTAATCGCAACTCCTCAAGCGTAATGAGTGATGCCAAAGTTTTTGCCCCCTCATCACCTAATAAGGGGTTATTAGTTAAATCCAGGCTCTTTAGCCATGGCATGTTCAGAAACAACTTCGCCTCTTCAGGACCAAGCTGACACCTTTTTAAAGAGAGAGAGCGCATTTTGAACTGAGGAATTATATGACCCGGAATCTTGTGGTCCCGGATGCATAGTTCAGTTAACTTTTGTAAGCTATTAATTACTTCGGTTTTAAATGTCCCCCGATTAATAGTAAGCGTGCGAACAGGGCTGGATAAAATGGCATTAATCATTTCTTGAGTAACCTGTGGATTTGATAAATATAAATTAGTGATGAATCTGAATTTTAAATACTTTGAAAGACCAGTAATCCCTTTATTGTCAAGTTCAGTTACCTCTAGAAAGTGAGGACCATTGCCGAATCCCCAGTTCCAGTATGAAATTGTGAAACTCTTCAAGTTTCCTCCATTTGTATTTGATTTTAATTCTGTTGTATCTTTAGACATTATTGATTACCTCTTTTATCATTTCAAAAATTTTGTTATCTCAGGTAAATTTTTTTCTATTTCGGGAAGAACCGAATTCCATTGACGCTTCTCTTCTTTAGAAAGGCGGTTGTGAAATAGTTGAAAACTATAAGAGTATTCTCTCGTATAATCTTGTATAATTGGAATTAAGACCTGAGGGAAGAAGGACAGGCAAGATGAGAGTATCTCTTTTTCTGTTTTATCTTGTTGTTTTTTTAGCATTGGGTTCCTTTCAAATAATGAATCTGAAATTCCCAGTTTGTTACCGTTCCTTTTCGAATAATCTAATATATTCAAATAATCTAAAGCTCGATTACCCAAAAAAAATAAGAGGTAAATATCCGGAATTCCATCGTAGTCAAAAGTAAGCTCACTTATGTTTGCATTTAAAGCTAAGGCAATTATTCCCCAACTAAGAATAATCGAATTGTTAGTAAATCTTAATTTTTGCAGCCGGGGATTTTTGGCAATACTAGAGATTGCTTTATCACTAATAGAACAGTGGTTTAAAATCAAATGCGTTAAAGCCGGAAAATTGGAAAAATGTTTATTTACCGTGTCACCTTGCAATTTTGTATTATTAGTTAAATTAAGCTTCTCCAAAACAGGATTTTTTGATAAATAACCAAGCCCTGTCGGACTGAGACCACACCTGCTTAAACTTAATTCCGTTATAAAAGGATGGTTCGATAAATCAAGCACATTTTCATCTGTTAAGGCAATACAATCTAATTTTAAAATTTTTAAATTTTGAAATTTTACAATCGTATTAAGATCAATAGCACTGGGTTGCATATTATACTTAAAATCAGCTTGAGTGAGGGCAGGACAATATGTCAACAAGCTCATCATTTCTTGATTTTTTAATGAGTTGTGGCTCAAATTTAGCGTCTTTAAATTTTGGTTAATTGTATAACGGGTCGATTTTGAAAGCTCAATTTTAATTTCACATAGTTCTAATGTCAGATTAATTAAATTGGAGAGGGATAAAAGAACAAGGAGTCCTTCATAGCCTACAGGATTGTGAGACAGATCAAGCGTCGTTAATGTTTTATTCTTTAAAAAGACTTTTACCCCGTCAGGAGTAATGTTACAATCTGATAATCGCAACTCCTCGAGCGTAATGAGTGATGCCAAAGTTTTTGCCCCCTCATCACCTACGGGGTTAGAACCTAAATCCAGGCTCTTTAGCCATGGCATGTTCAGAAACAACTTTGCCTCTTCAGGACCAAGCTCACACTTATATAAAGAGAGAGAGGGCATTCTGAACTGAGGAATTATATGATCCGGAATCTTGTACTCCCGGATACATAGTTCAGTTAACTTTTGTAAGCTATTAATTACTTCGGTTTTAAATGTCCCCCCATCAATAGTAAGCGTGTGAACAGGACTGGATAAAATGGCATTAATCATTTCTTGAGTCACACGTGAATTTTTTAAATATAAAGTAGTGATGAATCTAAATTTTAAATACTTTGAAAGATGTGTAATCAATTTATTGTCAGGTTGAGCTATCTTTAGATAGTGAGGACCCTCGTACCACGAGCAATACACAACTGTGGACAAATTTTCTGCATATGCATTTGATTTTAATTCTGTTGTATCTTTAGACATTCTTGATTACCTCTTTTTTAAAAAATTTTTGGCAAAACGATCGTAACATATATACTTATGACACCTCAAGAAGGGATCTTTGAAAGGATCGTAACCATTCACCATGTAGAGGGGAACGCCCACTTTTGACTCAGGTTTGACGAAAAATCGTGCTCAAAATGCTCACATACCTGTGTATGCTCCGTTTTTTCGCCCAATTTTTCGTCATACCTGAGCCAAAATTGGACGTTCTGCGTATGTAAATTCATGTGTGAATGGATACAAAGGATCTTTGTGACCGTTGATGAAAACAATCGTCCGCGGGCGATCGCCCGTTACTCCCCGGCAATCTCTTGCAGTCGGGCGAGACTGTTTTGAAAAACTTTGGGCTTTATCCCAAATTTGCCGGCGTAAGGATTACCCAGCATGAAAATGATCATTAAAATGGCGGTAATGGTAAAAATTAATGAGCCGGTTAATATCATTTGCGCCCATAACCGGTGCATACCAAAAAAATAAGAAATGCCTACCACAATAAAACCCAAAACCGTCAGTAATATTAATGGATTTTCCAGTTTGGGTTCTGTTGCAGTAAAAATCCGCATCCGCCGGTTTGCCCGCAGCTGAGCCAGATGATCCAGAGAACTGGCATATATGATCTCTTCACGGTGTGTCTGGGGGTCAAAATTCAGATAAATTTTCTGTAATGAACTCAGAATTTTAGAAACCTGGGGTTCTTCCTGTCGGTGAGTCATTTTTGGCCACTCCTGATTAATGACTGTCTTTGTATACTCTATCAGCGTTTCATCGATCATTTGCCGGATATCATCAGGAAATCCCGGCGCTATTTGCGCCAGGGCCAGCACGTTGGTGGTTTCGACTTTAGCATCGGTGTACGCGTCAGCGAGCTGGGTCAGGACCATTGAAAAAATAAACGCCAATAATACCGCGTAAATAACCCCAATTTGTAGAAAAATAGGAAACGCCACTTCGTGGTGAGAGGTTAATAAATGCAGCGCTACCCATTTTCTGACCATAGCCAAAAGAATCGCGCCCCCCAACGCCACACACAGCGCGACGGAGAATATGGGAAAATGTGAGAAGATAATCATCAATATAAAAATAGTTGAATTGCAGTGAAATGCAACAGACTTATGAAACAATCACAAGATAGCCGGTAACGGGAACTTCTTTCTGCGTACGCAGGGTAATTTCCTTCAGACTGAGAATTTTAAAATCATGTCGCGCGATTAATGTTTCCAGATAGGAACGCGAATGGGCATAGCGGATGGATGGTTGCAGTTCAAAAGGCGATTTTTCGGTTTTTTCCACAGAGAAAGCGAAGAGCCCGTTTTTTTTAAGTGCTCGCCTGACTTGCGCGAAAATACCATTCAACTCGCCGATATAAGTAAAGACATCAGCGGCCAAAACCAAATCCAGATCCAGATCCAGATCGTGATAATCTGTTAAGGCCTGTTCAATATCGGCGACCAATAGTTCGTCGTAAATATTTTTGGCTTTGGCAGCGGTGATCATTTCCCGGGAAATATCAATTCCGGTTAAACGGGCGGAAAATTCTTTAAATAATTCACCGCATAAACCAGTGCCGCAGCCTAAATCTAAAATATTCCATCCTGGCTGATCAACCCGGATGAGCTCGGAAATAGCGGCATGCAGTTGTTGTGGCACCCGATAGCGCAAACTTTCGGTTAAATGTTTATCGTAATAATCTGCATATTGATCGAATAGATTTTTAAGGTATTCCGCCGGGGCTTTATCGGGGATTTTATTTTGGGTTAACGCCATCAAAATGTGCTGAATTTCCGGGTCGTTGGGTTTAATCTCCGCGGCTTTACGGTAGTGAGTCAGCGCCGCTTCCTGCTGCTGGGATTTTAAGTAAAGCACACCTAAATTTAAATGGGCCGGCAGATGTAATGGTTCCAGAGCCACGGCTTGCCGCAGGTATTCAATAGCGTCGCGATGACGGCCTTTTTCAATCAATAAAACTCCAATATTATAATAAGCATTGGCGGTCGGTTGGATTTCAAGTTGCCGGAAAAAATAAGTCAGGGCTTTCTCTTTATCAGCCAGCTTTAAATAAGCAATGGCTAAATGTTCGTAACATTCCGGGTGGCGGTGGGTCAGTTGCAATACTTTTTCAAAACAATGGACCGCGTCTTCAAACTGATTCAGAGAAAAGTGCGCCATTCCCAGGTAATGCCATGAATCAATATGGTCGGGTTGAGCGATAAGGCGTTTTTGTAAATAATCGATTGCCTCGGGATATTCTGCTTTCTGTAAGTAAATTTGCGCCATTTGGCCATGAATGGCTGCATTTTTAGGGTTTAACGTCAACGCCCGTTCCAGACTGACATGAGCCTCTGCCAGATTGCCTATTTTGAGCATTAATACCCCCTGATTATAATAAGCGTCGGCGAAATTGGGGTTGAGTTCCACCGCTTTTGAATAAGCTTTTTGCGCGGCGATAAATTTTTCCTGCAAATATAAACACCTGCCTATGTTGTTATAGGCAATTGCATAACGTGGATCTGATTTTACGGCACGCTGATATTCAGCCAGGGCTGCTTCCGGATTTCCCTGACGCAAAAAGACGTTACCTTTGCTGTTATGAATGGCTGCGGAATGAGGTTGTTGTGTAAGCGCCTGATTGAGGTAATCCAGTGAACGCGCATAATCCTGTTGCTGCGCATAGAGAATGCCGATTTGATGCAAAAGGTCGCTGTTGCCCGGGTTTTCCGCTAATAACTGCAGGTAAGCAGCCAGCGCCTGAGCTAAATCACCTTGTTGCTGAAACCGTTGAGCCTGTCTTAATACTTGCTTGTCCATAGCTTTTTTCGATCGCTTCGCTGAGTTGATAAATGGCCATGGCGTACGTCGTGCGTGGATTATAGGCCATAATGGCATAAAAATTCGGGAAGGTGAGCCAGTACTCATCGTCGTGAGTATTATGCATCACGATCAAAGCCGATTTGCGCTGCGGCGATTCAGCCACTTTACTGTGTACTCCAAATTTGGCCAGAGTCTTTAACGAATATTTTGGCTTGGCATCCTTCGAAAGCAGCGAGGGATGTACTTTGCCCACTATTTTCGCCGGCGCCGTGACTGGTTGATGAGCAACCCAACCGGACCTTTGCAGATAGTAAGCAATACTGGCGATGGCGTCGTCGTGATCTTCGAGTAAATTGACGCTGCTTTTACCATCGTAACTCACTGCGTATTGACGGTAATTGCTGGGCATAAATTGCGGAATACCCAGCGCCCCGGCATAAGAGCCATTTAATGCCAAAGGCGAGAGCTTGTAATCGCGAGTCAGCAATAAATAATTTTCCAGTTCTCTTTGAAAAAAAACCGCGCGTTTGGGATAGTGAAAAGACAGGGTGGCCAGTGTACTCAATTCAGGAAATCTGCCGGGCTCCTGGCCATATTTAGTTTCAATGCCGATAACAGAAACAATGACAGCCGGCGAAACCCCATACTGCCGGGAAGCTTTTTCCAGGGTAGCTGCGTGTTCATGCCAATATTGTACTCCGCCGGCCACCCGCTCGGGAGTAATAAAGAAATTTTTATAAAAATCCCAGGGCTTTTCCTCAAATGGTTTATTGATGCGATCTATAACTTCCGGGTTATAGGCGGTATGCTGGAATAACTCCACCAGTTCTTTCCGGTTGTATTGATGAAGCTGGACCATTTTATCCACGAATTCCATGACAGTTAAAGGTGTGTCTGCCCATGCCCGGAAACAAAAAATAAATCCCGCTAATAAACCAGCTATCAACAATTTCTTCATACAATCCTTCAGATAAAAAACACGAAGAAATAGTACCCGTATGGAAGTATGGGGGTCAAGTCTCGAATCGTGAAAAAATAGAACTTAGGTATTAAATTAGCCCTATTTTTCACGATTCGAGACTTGACCCCCATACTCAACTCGCCCAAAGTGTGCGATGGCCATTAATAGACATGATGATGCCGAAGCTTGCCATGATCGTCAGTAATGAACTGCCGCCGTAACTGACCAGGGGTAACGGGATGCCAACGACCGGCAATATACCCACCACCATGCCGATATTGACCAGTGCGCATAAAATAAAAGTCAGGCTTAAACTACCCGCCAGCAAACGTCCATAAGTATTTTGCGCATGGGTGCTGATGTACAGGCAGCGGGCGAGGATGGCTAAAAAAATGCTTATTAACAAGACGCAGCCGAACAATCCCAGTTCTTCGCCATTGACTGCAAAAATAAAATCGGTGGTGTGCGCCGGTAAAAACGATAAATGCGATTGACTGCCCTGCAGCCAACCCTTACCCAAAAGCCCACCTGAACCCAGGGCGATTTTGGACTGAATAATATGGTAGCCGTTGCCCAGCGGGTCGCTTTCAGGGTCCAGCAGCATAAGGATACGTTTGCGTTGGTAATCGTGCATGTGCCCCCATAAAAGCGGCGCCGCGGCGGCGACGCTGAGAAGAAAACCAATCACTAATCCCCAGTTAACGCCGGCTAAAATCAGCACGCTCAGGCCTGCCATCGCGATCATGATGGCTGTACCCAAATCAGGTTGTTTAGCGGTCAGTAATACGGGAATTATCAGCATGACGCCTGCGAGCAAAACCCAATGGAATCTGGGTGGCAAAATTCTATTACTTAAAAACCAGGCCAGCATCATCGGCATGGCCAGTTTCATAATTTCCGAAGGCTGGAAATTAAAAATTTTAAGATTAAACCAGCGTCGTCCGCCGTGTTGCACCTGACCCAGGAATAATACCGCCACTAATAAGAGTAAACCGATGGTAAAAACCCAGGGCGTCCATTGATAATATCGTTTCGGCGGAATTTGGGCGAAGAGAAACATGACGATGAAACCAATGCCTAAACGCACCAGCTGTCTTTCGACGATGCCAATATTTTCATTACTGGCGCTGTATAAAATGAGCATGCCAAACACAATGAGACTGAATAATCCTAGCAGAAGCCAGGGGTCCAGATGCAGGGTATGCCAGTTGGTATGCCGTAATTTTTCTTTAATCCGGCCTTGATAAGAGTCGTCCAAAAATTCGTGATTATTTTTCATGGGTATTCCTAATTTTTTGGCGGTGGTGGCGGCGCTGGTGGAGCCGGCGGCGGTATGTGAAAATAAGCATCCAAAACCTTTCGAGCCAGGCGGGGTGCGCCGATGCCATGTTCGTAAAGGACAGCGATGGCAACCTGGGGATGATCGATCGGCGCGAAAGCGATAAACAGGTGGTTATTGCGCTGGGCTTTTGGAGTATTCTCATCCTGGTCTTCTCCGCCCTCGCGATTAACGACCTGCGCCGTTCCGGTTTTGCCGGCTATCGTATAAGGGGGCGGTGATCCTCCGTTAAAAGAACCAAATGCGGTGCCGCCTGCTTTCATGACGACCTGTTGCATGGCCGAAATGACCAAATTCCAGATGGAAGGGTCTTCTAATGTGACCATTTTCTGCGGCGGGTAAACCGGTTGCAGAGTGGTTTCCTTTCCCTGAACGGATTTAAGCAGAAGGTGCGGCTGCGATTTAAAACCCCGCTCGGCGATAATGGAAACACCCTGCGCTAATTGCAGTGGTGTCACTAATAAATATCCCTGGCCAATTCCCAACGAGATACTGTCGCCCATATACCAGGATTGACCCTTCACCCGCCGTTTCCACTCAGGCGTGGGGACCAGACCGCCGATTTCGTTGGGTAAATCCACTCCAGTCTGTTTACCGAAACCAAATTCCTTGAGGATTCTATCCTGTGCGCGAATTCCCAATTTATAGGCGACATTATAAAAAAAAGTATCGCAGGAGACGATAAGCGCTCTGACCACGTCAACCACGCCAAATCCGCCATGTTTCCAGTTATGATCATGATAGACATGAGAGACGCCGGGCAGCATGAAAATACCGTTCGTATTAATTTTATAGCTGGGAGTGATCACTTTGCTGTCCAATGCGCCGGTGGCGTAAAAGGGTTTGATGGTAGAACCGGGAGGAAACACGCCGCGCATGGCCCTGTCGTATAAAGGTTTATCGGGTAGATTCAGGAGTTGCTGAAAATCCTGGGCAGTGATGCCGAGCACAAACATATCGGGATTAAAAAAAGGTTTACTGACCATCGCCAGAATTTCACCGTTGTTGGGATTCATGACCACGATGGAGCCGGTTTCATCACCCAGGGCATCGCTGGCGGCTTGTTGCAGGCGATTGTCGATCGTTAAATAAATATCCTGTCCGGACACGGGTTTATTTTCCTTGAGAATTCTGAGGGTGCGGCCATTGGCGTCGGTTTCAACTTCCTGGTTGCCGACTGTGCCATGCAGAATATCTTCATATTGTTTTTCAATGCCGTTTTTACCGATATATTCGGAAGCGCTGTAATTGACCTTATCAATTTTTTCCGCTTCGTGTTCATTGATTCTGCCGATATAACCAATGACGTGGCTGAACAGTTCTCCCTGTGTGTAACTGCGTATCATGCGGGTCTCCACAGCGACGCCTGGAAAAAAATACTGGTTGACATAAAATCTGGCCATTTCTTCTTCATTCAGTTTCATCTTTAAAGGGATTGGTTGATGAGTGGAAGATAGCCGCAACCGGCGCTTAAAAATTTCAATGTCGTGAGGTGAGATATTTACGAAGCTTTGCAGGCGCTCAATGGTTTTGGATAAATTCTTTACTTTGGAAGGATTTATCGTCAGATTAAAAGAAGGTACATTTTTGGCCAGCAACACACCATTGCGGTCGTAAATCAGGCCGCGGTTAGCTTCGATGGGAACAATGGTCATGAAATTTTGCGCGGATAATGACGAAAAAAACTGGTGTTGATAAACCTGCAGATAAAATAACCGGCAAACCAGTCCGCAGGCAAATAAAAAAATCAGAATCGCACTGACGATCACCCGCCGAGAAAATAATTGCATTTCTCCTTGATGATGCCTAATCGTCAAGCGTTGTGTCATATGTTTTTAAGACCGGTGATAGGGATGATGGTGTAGTATACTCCACGCTCGATAAATTTGCTCGGCTAAAATAACGCGCACCAAAGGATGTGGAAATGTCAAGGCGGACAAAGACCACACTTTATCTGCGCGCCGCAGGCACGATGGCGACAAACCTTCCGGGCCGCCGATCAGTATGCAGGGGCTTTGACCGCCATCATGCCAATTTTGTAACTGTTTTGACAGTTGCCCTGTATTTAGAGCGATACCTTGCCGATCCAGTGCGATTAACGGTGGGTGTGCGACCGCTAATAATTTTTCGCCTTCCCGATGAAGAATTTGTTCAACGACACTGCTTTTCATTCTTTTTTGGCCTGGAATTTCGATCAATTGCAATTGATAATCCACCGGCAGCCGTTTGGCATACTCCGCAAAACCCGCACTCACCCAGGCAGGCATTTTATTTCCAATGGCAATTAATTTAATCAGCATGACTACTTAAATTGTTGTCGCCGAAAGTTATGCTTTACCTTTAGAATTGCGTGAAGATTCGGTCACTGTCCAGAGTTTTTCCAGGCTGTAATATTCGCGGGTTTCGGCGAGCATAATGTGCACCACGATGCTCAGGAGATCCACCAGAATCCAGCCGGTTTCAGTCTGGTTTTCGATACTATTATAAGGCCGAATGCCCGACCGTTTGACGGCGGTCACCAGCTTGTCGGCGATGGAAGCCGCATGACGGGTGGAAGTAGCCGTGCAAATAATCATTCTATCGGTAATATTCGTCAGCGGGCTGACGTCCAATACTTTAATGTCCTTAACTTTAAGGTCAGAAAGTGTATTACTCACCAGAACCACCAGCTCTTCCAGGTCTATAGGTTTGGCGTCAATTTGCAGGGCATGTATTTCGGTTTTCATCATATCGTCGAGGATAGTATATATCATACGATGCCGTTGCGCAAGACTTTTGCCTTCGAACGCCTGCGCGGAGATTTTTACGCTAAAATGTCCGCGTCCATCTTCGGCTCCCGCATGACCGTGATGTTTGGCACTGTCATCCACGACGATTAAACGCAGTGGTTTTAGCGCTTCACGCAACCGGTTTTCAATCTCAATGATTCGCTTTTTATTATTCATGCCGTCATTGCACCTGAGCCCTCCGGTTTTGTCAAGAATCCGGATATCTTCTGTGATATTGAATTCTTCTTTACTCATTGGTTATTCCTTTATAACGGTTAAGTTCTGTCGGCTGTTCTGAATGGCTGGACGATAAAGCCGTTGATGAACGGCTATTGCCCGGGAATACATCCAAACGGGGGGAAGGGAATAAATCTGAAAGATTCGTTTGATGGAGTACTTTTCGCTTTTTGTTTTGCCCCGTCCCGTTCTGGTCAGACTGATTGGGAATCCCGTCGATGACAATATTTTTTTGATCATTGTTTACGGAGGGTTCCATACGAAGAGATTCGGCGGGCAAATAGCCTGGCTGATTTTTCAGGAATTCAGTGATTGATTTCATCGTGGCGGCATGTCTTTCTTCGATCAAAAATATTTTTAACGAAAGCCACAGATTATTTATTTTCAAATCCAGTTCGTGAGGCCGCAGATCATGGCGGTGTGTCGTATAGTATTGAGCGTCTTCCTTCAGTAGTGATTCGACATAACCCGGCAAATCGCAGGTAAGTTCTCCCGGCGGCCATCCCAGAATGGCTTTAACGATTATCCGGACCAATAACCGCCCATCCCCTTTGGTCTGGTCCGGCGACATCCGGATTTCATGATACCAGCAGCGGCTGGCTGCAGATAATGCCTCCTTCAATCCTAATTCCCGTTTAGCCGGGGTTTCTTTTTCATCCTGTTCGTTCAGATACATATTGGCCAGTTCCCATTGAGCCGTTCCGTAATCCGGTGATGCGGGCGGGATGTCCGGATAAAACCGTTGCCGCAAAGAGGGCCACTGCCGGCCGGTATGCAGACAGGCCCTGCCGTAAAGATCCGGGAGAACTTTTTTGATATTTTGCAGAAATTTCGCTATTTCGTCGGCATCGGGTATCGACTTTTTTCCAGAGCCTTTTTCTTCTTCATCCAGTTGCAGAAGCAGACCCTGCATGGCCGGTTTTTTTGGAGAATTAACCAATAAAGAAAAATCAATCCAGCAGAACAGTGGTTGACGGGTGGTATCAGTCGTGGTGAGCCCGGATGATAATAACGCCGTCTTCAGGTTCTGCAGGGCCGGGCCAGACCATTCCAGCAGTAACAAGAAAAGCCGGGCGTTATTTTGGGTGAATACTCTGCTTAATAATGAAACCGGAGGGGTGTTCCCAATGAGTTTAAAATGTTTCGAGTACCAGTCTATATTTTCCAGAATGGTCGAAGAACGGGAGAATAATTTTTCCAACAGGGCTGGCTTGCCTTTAAAAGCCAGGGTGCAGGCCTGCAAGGCAACTGTGAAACCTCGATCGAGATTCTTTTCATTTTGAGGGCAGGCATTCCAGTTAATTTTTTCCAGGATGGCCGGAGAACAGGCGAGTAATTTTTCCAATGGTGCTGATTGGCCTTTCCTGGCCAGGGCTGCGAGCCACCAGAATACTGTCGAACCTCGATGGTGACGCTTTTCATTCAGAAGGCCGGCATTCCAGTCAATTTTTTCCAGGATGGCTGGAGGACAGGCGAGTAATTTATCCAATAGTGCAGGCTGGTCTCGATAAGCCTGGGAGCAGGCCATCAAGGCGACTGTCTCACCTCGATCGATACGTTTCTCATCCTGGTTGCAGGCATTCCAGTCAATTTTTTCAAGAATGTCCGGGGAACAGGCCAGTAATTTTTCCAATAGGGCTGGCCGGTTTATATAAGCCAGGTTGCACGCCAGCAAGGCAACTGTGACACCTCGAAGGGGATATTCCTCATTCCGAGGACAGGCATTCCAGCCAATTTTTTTCGGAATGGCCGAAGAAGCGGCGAGTAATTTTTCGAATAGCGCTGACCGGCAGCCCATAGCCTGAATTGCGAGCATCCAGAATATCGTCGTTCCTCGCTTGGGATTATTTTCATCCAGAGGGCAGGCATTCCAGTCAATTTTTTCCAGGATGACCGGAGAACAGGCGAGTAATTTTTCCAATGACGCCGGCTGGTCTGTCACAATGTAGCCGAGCATCCAGGCGACTGTCTCGCCTCGAACGGGATTTTTTTCATCCTGAGGACAGGCATTCCAGTCAATTTTTTCCAGGATGTCCGGGGAACAGGCGAGTAATTTATCCAATAGCGCCGGCTTATATTGAACAGCCAGGTAGAAGGCCTGCCAGGCTAATGTTCTACCCTGATTTTGAGGCTTGTCATCCGGTAATCCATTCCAGTTTATAGTGTTAAAATCTGTGCGTGAGACAAAGTCTACGGGCGAGATCAAACCTTCTATTAATTTCTGAAATTCGGATGGTGCTTTCTCTTCTGTGGTATTGAATTCTTCTTTACTCATTGGTTATTCCTTTATAACGGTTAAGTTCTGTCGGCTGTTCTGAATGGCTGGACGGTAAAGCCGTTGATGAACGGCTATTGCCCGGGAATACATCCAAACGGGGGGAAGGGAATAAATCTGAAAGATTCGTTTGATGGAGTACTTTTCGCTTTTTGTTTTGCCCCGTCCCGTTCTGGTCAGACTGATTGGGAATCCCGTCGATGACAATATTTTTTTGATCATTGTTTACGGAGGGTTCCCTACGAAGAGATTCGGCGGGCAAATAGCCTGGCTGATTTTTCAGGTATTCAGTGATTGATTTCATCATGGCGGCATGTCTTTCTTCGATCAAAAATATTTTTAACGAAAGCCACAGATTATTTATTTTCAAATCCAGTTCGTGAGGCCGCAGATCATGGCGGTGTGTCGTATAGTATTGAGCGTCTTCCTTCAGTAGTGATTCGACGTAACCAGGCAAATCGCAGGTAATTCTCCCGGCGGCAATCCCAGAATGGCTTTAACGATTATCCGGACCAATAACCGCCCATCCTTTTTGGTCTGGTCCGGCGACATCCGGATTTCATGATACCAGCAGCGGCTGGCTGCAGATAATGCCTCCTTCAATCCTAATTCCCGTTTAGCCGGGGTTTCTTTTTCATCCTGTTCGTTCAGATACATGTTGGCCAGTTCCCATTGAGCGGTTCCGTAATCCGGTGATGCGGGCGGGATGTCCGGATAAAACCGTTGCCGCAAACAGGGCCACTGCCGGCCGGTATGCAGACAGGCCCTGCCGTAAAGATCGGGGAGAATTTTTTTGATATTTTGCAGAAGTTTCGCTATTTCGTCGGCATCGGGTATGGTCGGTTTTTTTGGAGAATTAACCAATAAAGAAAAATCAATCCAGCAGAACAGTGGTTGACGGGTGGTATCAGTCGTGGTGAGCCCGGATGATAATAAAGCCGTCTTCAGGTTCTGCAGGGCCGGGCCAGACCATTCCAGCAGTAACAAGAAAAGCCGGGCGTTATTTTGGGTGAATACTGTGCTTAATAATGAAACCGGAGGGGTGTTCCCAATGAGTTTAAAATGTTTCGAGCACCAGTCTATATTTTCCAGAATGGTCGAAGAACGGGAGAATAATTTTTCCAACAGGGCTGGCAAGCCTTTAGAAGCCAGGGTGCAGGCCTGCAAGGCAACTGTGAAACCTCGATGTTTATTTTTTTCATCCAGAGGGCAGGCATTCCAGTCAATTTTTTCCATAATGGCCGGAGAACCGGCGAGTAATTTTTCCAATAGCGCTGGCTGGCCTCGACGAGCCAGAGAGCAGGCCATCCAGGCGACTGTCTCACCTCGATGGGTATATTTTTCATTCAGAGGGCAGGCATTCCAGTCAATTTTTTCCAGGATGACCGGAGAACCGGCGAGTAATTTTTCCAATAGCACTGGCTGGCCTCGACGAGCCAGAGAGCAGGCTATCAAGGCAACTGTCTCACCTCGATGGGTATTTTTTTTATCCAGAGGGCAGGCATTCCAGTCAATTTTTTCCAGGATGACCGGAAAACTGGCGAGTAATTTTTCTAATAGTACTGGCTGGCCTCGACGAGCCAGAGAGCAGGCCATCAAGGTGACTGTCCTACCTCTCTGGATATTTTTTTCATCCAGAGGGCGGGCATTCCAGTCAATTTCTTCCAGGATGATCGGAGAACTGGCGAGTAATTTTTCCAATAGCGCCGGCTGGTTTTCCAGAGCCCGGTAGGAGGCCAGCCAGGCTAATGTTCTATCCTGATTTCGAGGCTTGTCATCCGGTAATCCATTCCAGTTTATAGTGTTAAAATCTGTGCGTGAGACAAAGTCTACGGGCGAGATCAAACCTTCTATTAATTTCTGAAATTCGGATGGTGCTTTCTCTTCTGTGATATTGAATTCTTCTTCACGCATCCCTTGTCTCCTTTAATAATTATTCAGTAAAAATGAATTTTGAAAAAAAATTATATCCGATTCGATAAACTGATGAAAGACTATGGCAGCACTTTTCTGAAAGGAGAGACTGTAATTCGGGCGAATACTTCGGCAGTCGCATAAGGGTCGGCAGCGGCCCAAGCTTTTGCGGCTTCAATGTCCGCGAATTCACCAATAATTAATGAACCATTGACATCAAATGGATAAGGTTCGGCGCTATCGCGCTGGTAAAGAGGGCCTGCCAATAACAGACGATTTTCCTGCTTTAAGGCTTCCAGATGCTGCAGATGAGCGGCACGCACGCTACGACGTTTTTCAAAACTGTGGGGGGCGTCCTCGCAATAAATGACATAATACATTTTATTTCTGCTGCTCCATGTGCCGGGTCATGTACAATGCCTGAGCAATAATAAAGACCAGCATGATGCCCAGTGTGCCGAATAATTTAAAGTTAACCCAGGCATTGGTATCGAAATGGTAAACCACATAGAGATTTAAAAAACCCAGAAAGGCAAAAAATATAGCCCAACTCATATTCAGCCTTCTCCAGATTCGGGTGCTCAGATTAATTTTATTGCTTAACATACGTTCCATCAGAGTTTTTGCGCTAAAAAATTGACTGCTGATCAGAGTGATGGCAAATATCCAATAGATAACGCTGGGCTTCCATTTAATAAAAATATCTTTGTGGAATAAGAGAGTAGAACCTCCCAGCACGACGATGAAAACAAAAGTCAGGGCGTGCAGGGTTTCAAAGCGCCGGTGAATCAGCCAGTAGACAGTTAACTGGATCAATGAAGCCCCAATGGTCACCGCTGTAGCAGTATAAATATTAGAAAATTTGTAGGCGACAAAAAAACAAATAATTGGAAAATAATCAAATAAAAATTTCATGATCGATCAATCCCGGTATGAAAAATGAAAACTCTACATGACCTTACTTTCGGAAGCAACCAAATGCTATTATTATTTTATGACTCAAAAGTTAATTATCCATCCTCAAAATCCCCAATTGCGATTAATTCAACAGGCGGTCCGGGTGGTGCAGGAAGGTGGGGTTATTATTTATCCGACGGATTCTGCTTATGCGCTCGGGTGTCATCTGGGTGATAAAACGGCGGGTGAGCGCATTCGCCATATCCGTCAACTGGATAAGCACCATCATTTCACTTTAGTGTGTCATGATTTATCACAATTGTCGGTGTATGCCCGGGTCGATAATCCGGCATTTCGCCTGCTCAAGGCGTATACGCCCGGGCCTTATACTTTTATTCTGGAAGCGACTAAAGAAGTTCCACGGCGACTGGTGCACCCGCGTCGGCGTACCATCGGCCTGCGGGTGCCGGATCATCCCATCAGTCAGGCTTTATTGTCTGCTTTGGGAGAACCCCTCATGAGTGTCACTTTAATTTCGCCCGGTCATGAAGCCCCCATGGCCGATATGGATGAGATTTACGAGGCGTTTCAGCGTCAGGTTGATGTGATTATAGACGGCGGGGCCTGCAGCGGCGTTCCCACCAGCGTCGTCGACCTGACTCAAAACCCGCCGCAGATCATCCGTGTCGGCGGAGGCGATGTCAGTAGCTTTGAATAATGTGTTAAAATATCTTTTTTAAATAGAGCGGGGATGTTGTGTCTGAACATGAATTATTAACGGCCAGGGTGAATGGCGAGCGACTTATCGAACTGCCGCAGGATCTGTACATTCCACCCGAAGCATTACGCATATTTCTTGAAGCTTTCGAAGGTCCTCTGGATTTATTGCTTTACCTGATCCGGAAGGAGAATTTTGATATTTTAAATATTCCAATCGCCGATATTACCCGCCAATACATGAAATATATTGAACTCATGCAGGAACTGCGGCTGGAGCTTGCCGCGGAGTATCTGTTGATGGCGGCAATGCTGGCCGAAATAAAATCGCGCCTGCTCCTGCCTAGGCCGGCCACATCTGAGGAAACGGAGGAACAGGACCCCCGTGCGGAACTGGTCCGCCGCTTGCAGGAATACGAACGGTTTCAGAAAGCGGCCAACGATCTGGACCAATTGCCGCGCGTGGAGCGCGATATTTTTGTCGCCGACGCCGATTCGCCTCCTTTGCATAGGGAGGCTGTCAAACCGGAAGTCTCTCTGCACGATATCCTGGTGGCTTTCCAGGCCGTGGTGGAACGGACCAAATTATTTGCCCACCATCACGTCACCCCGGAAATATTATCGATCCGCGAGCGGATGACGATGGTGCTCAACCAGCTCAGTTCGCGTGAATTTAGCGAATTTACCCGTTTTTTTCGCGCGCAGGAAGGCAGTATGGGAGTGGCCGTTACATTAATCGCGATACTGGAGTTGGTGAGGCAATCGGCTATCGAACTCACACAAACCCAGCCTTTTGCGCCCGTTTATATCAAAGCTAAAGGGTAACTTATGACTGTCAATTTAGAGCAGATTATAGAGGCTATTTTATTTACTGCAGGCGAGCCGGTATCCATTGAACGTCTCCAGCAGTTAACCGCGGACCAGGCAACCGGCGGAATTACCGGGCAGGAAGACCCATTGCCGGAGGGTTCAAAAATTCCGGCGCCGGAGCTGCGGCTGTTGCTGAAAACTCTCGGAGAGCGCTATCACGACCGGGGTATTGAACTGGTGGAAGTCGCCAGCGGTTATCGTTTTCAGGCACGCGTCGAATTCACGTCCTGGCTGCAAAGATTACACGCCCGTAAATCCGGGCGTTATTCGCGGGCGTTTTTAGAAACACTGGCGCTTATAGTCTACCGTCAGCCGTTAACCCGGGGAGAAATCGAAGAAATCCGCGGGGTGGCAGTGAGTACGCAAATCATTAAATCTCTTCTGGAATTAGAATGGGTTCGCGTGGTAGGGCAGCGGGATGTTCCTGGCAAACCGGCGTTATACGCAACCACCCGGAAATTTTTAGATGATTTTAACCTGAAAACCCTGACTGAATTGCCGGCTTTGCAGGAACCTCGCGATATGGAGCAACTGGAACAGCATCTTGCCGAACAGTTACAGCTGGAAGTTTTTATTCCCGAAACAGAAGAAGTGGTATCTGAATGAGTAATCATAAAACTGAAAAATTACAAAAAGTATTGGCCAGAGAAGGACTGGGTTCTCGCCGGTCCCTGGAACAATGGATTCTGGATGGCAGGGTTTCTGTTAATGGGCGTACCGCACAATTGGGAGACCGGGTAAGTTCCAGCGACATGATTCGTGTGGATGGACGGGTTATCCACACTTCTGTGCCGGAAGAACGTAAAACTCCGCGTGTCATACTTTATCATAAGCGGATCGGCGAAATATGTACCCGCCAGGACGAGCAGGGGCGGCCCACTGTTTTTTCCGCATTGCCGCCCTTAAAACGCGGACGGTGGATAAGCGTCTGGCCGTCTCGATGTCAATACCGCTGGTTTGCTGCTATTTACCGATGACGGCGAGCTGGCGAATCACTTAATGAATCCTGCGCAACCTGTTGAGCATGAATATGCGGTGCGGGTTTTAGGCGAAATGACCGATGAAAGCACGAGCCGGCTAATGCAGGGTGTGACGCTGGAAGATGGCATTGGACGCTTTAAACGGTTACTGGATGACGGCGGAAAGGGCGCCAATCACTGGTACCACGTGGTGATTACGGAAAGCCGTCCCCGTTTTATTCGTCGCATGCTGGAATCTCAAGGCCTGACCATGAGCCGGTTGATTCGCATCCGTTTTGGCCCCATTCTGCTGCCTCGGGAGTTAGTGCAGGGTAGCTGGCTGGAGTTGCCGGTAACATTAATCAAACAACTGATCCAGTTATGACAGGCAGATTTGGTTGAGGTCCGCGAGTGTGATGTCGGCCAGACTGTCGATGCAATGATCGGCCAGACTCAGTTTTTCCGGGGGATGGCTGGTGGTCACTGCGAGCACGGTCATTCCCGCGGCCTTGGCAGCGATAATTCCGGCGGGTGAATCTTCAATCGCCAAACAAAACTCCGGCAAGGCGTTCAAATGGTTTGCCGCCAATCGGTAACCCGCTGGGTCCGGTTTCCCGGCGGAAACGTCTTCAATGGTGACCAAATGCTTAAAATATTGAGTTAAATCTTCACTGTCGATCAGTGTGAGTAACTGACTGATTTCATTTTTGTAGCTGCCGGAACAAATGGCTAATGGGTAGTGGTGAGCTGCGTTTTTGATGAGTGGAATAACGCCCGGACACGCCTGCACCTGAGTTTTTAGTAACTCTCGATAATGGCCGGTTTTCGCCTGTACCAGACTGTGAATGTAGCTTTCTTCGAGACTTAACTGAAATTTGGCACAGATCCGCCGAAAATTTTCCAGATCCGGATTACCGGTGCATTCATGAAGGTACGTTCGAGAGTCTATGGAAACTCCAAGAGGACTAAGAACGCTCTGTGTGGCTTTAAAATGTAACGGCTCACTATCCACTATGACGCCGTCAAAATCGAAAATAATTGCTTGAAGCATATTTTGCAAATTATATCAGGTCCCAATCCCCAGGGCAAGTTTTTTCGCATCCTCCTCTTAATACTTCTTTAATATCTACTAAGTATAATAAATTCATAATATCCGTCAATAAATAATCATAAATAGGTTTAAAAATGAAAAACGAGAATTCAACACCATCGAAGGCTCCCGTGCTGGAACAAAAAGGCAGCGTATATGCGATACCTGGTACCACCACAGTGACCTCCGCAAACTGGCTGGTCACAGGGGATGTCTTGGGAAAAGGCGCCACCGGCACAGTCTATTCTTTAGAGCCCACAGAACTGATCGTGGTAAAATTCGTATCGAAAGATGTCGGGAAAACCCTGTTTAATAAAGAAATAGAAATGCTGAGTAAAACAACAAAGGATCAGGCAGGTCACGTCGTTTCTTTATTGGGTCTGGCAAGGCAGGACTCGCAGGTGGATAACCGTGAAGAAAAATTCCAGAATTCTCACCTTTATGCCTTGGTACTGGAGCGTATGCACATTGGCAGTTTATATGAACTGCTACAGAGCCATCATCCTCTGCCATGGGATCTGCGTTTGCAAATTACCATCGATGTGGCAATGGGCTTGATAGAGCTTCATCGGTTAGGGATCATTCACGGTGACATAAAATCCCCGAATGTGTTATTGAATAAATCGGCTGAAGCCAAAATTGGCGACCTGGGCGCCGCCATCCTGGCCAAAGACGCCGATAAAGTTGACGTTTCTTGCATAGGAACTCTGCGCTGGATGTCCCCGGAACAAAAACAGCAGAAGGACAGTTATATATCTCAAAAATCAGACATTTATAGCTTCGGATTAGTGATAAGAGAGATCATCTCTAAAGAAATTCCAAAAGCCGTGGATGAAAAGGGCAACCCAAATTTGTCTAAACCCGAAATTAAAGGCCTGAGTGAACAGGAAGAAATAATTTTTGAAGCATTGTGGAAGGCAAGCCTGGCCTGTCAGGAGACGGACCCTCAAAAACGGCCTTCTCTTGAAGAGGTCATCAGCTCACTGGAACAGGCTTATGCCGATGCTTACAAGAAAAAGTATGCGCATGAAATAAATAAGCTTGAGGATGTTTCCCCGCCGGCGCCCCAAAACACGGCGCCAATTGAGGATCCAATTGACGGAACAATGGATGTGGGCAGTTTGGCGACTGTACCGGGGTATATTGCCCCGTCTTCGCCTAACGGAATAATAGAGATGGCCAGCTTGATGACTGCACCGGGAAACATTGCGCCACCGGCGCACCCATCAGCATACATTCAGGCGCCGCAGGATGAGTATGGGGAAGCGAAACAACAGGAAAGCATTGTCAGACGGGAAGGAGGCAGCAGCAGTTATTTTGGATTGGGCCGTTTGTATGGAATCCTTGGATTATTCGCTGCGCCTACATGTTTATTTAGGGTTAGAGAGGAGGAGCCAATGTCCTCATCTGCTTGTACTCCCCCTCCCACGTAACGAAAAGGGGAAAGGGGGTCAAGTCTCGAAAATCGAATCTTTGATTTTCAATTTTCGAGACTTGACCCCCTTATCCTAAAGCTGATTAATAAGCTGATACAGAATTTCCAGCCCCTGTTTAGGCGTGAGTTCATCGGGTTTGAGGCGTGAAAGCGTTTCCAGGACGGGATGCGGCAATGGGTCAATAGGCAAAGATTCCTGATAAGGCGCCTGGCGTGGCATGGCGTGTGGCGCCTGCGCTTCCAGTTCGCGCAATTTGATCCTGGCATTTTGAATCACCCCTTGAGGCACGCCGGCCAGTTGCGCTACCTGCAATCCGTAACTCTGATTGGCGGGCCCTTCTTTCACGGCATGCAGAAACACAATTCGTTCCCCATATTCTGCCGCATCGAGGTGGACGTTGGCCACATCGGGCAGGGTGTCCGCTAATGCCGTCAATTCAAAATAATGGGTGGCGAATAAGGTAAACGCCTTGATCACCGTGGCTAAATGCGCGGCGCATGCCCATGCCAGGGATAAGCCATCGAAGGTACTGGTGCCGCGGCCAATTTCATCCATCAGCACCAGACTTTGGTCGGTGGCGTTGCGCAGAATGTTGGCGGTTTCGGTCATTTCTACCATAAACGTTGAGCGCCCGCTGGCCAGGTCGTCGGCGGCGCCGATGCGAGTGAAAATCCGATCAACCGGACCAATCAACGCGGCATCAGCCGGGACATAACTGCCAATATAGGCTAAAAGCACGATCAAAGCCGTTTGCCGCATATACGTGGATTTTCCCCCCATATTTGGGCCGGTTATCATCAACATGCGCCGATGGCCATTCAATTCCGTGTCATTCGCGATAAAGGGATTATCCAGGGCCTGTTCGATGACCGGATGGCGCCCGCCTTTAATCACAATGCCCGGAGACTCGGTAAATTCCGGTCTGGACCAGTTGAGGGTTTGCGCGCATTGAGCAAAATTGCTGAGAACATCCAGTTCGGCCAGCGCCGCCGCGCAATCCTGCAGGGGTGACAACGACAGATTGATTTCTGCCAGCAGCGCCTCGTAGAGCATTTTTTCCTGCGCCAGCGCGCGGGACTGGCTGCTCAGGACCTGATCCTCGTAGGTTTTCAGTTCAGGAGTGATGTAACGCTCAGCATTTTTTAGAGTCTGACGCCGGATATATTCGGTGGGAGCCTGCGCAGCCTGTTGCCGGGAAATTTCAATAAAATAACCGTGGACCCGATTATAACCGATCTTCAAAGTGCTGATTTTGGTTCTTTCCCGTTCCTGACGTTCTAAATTTAATAAAAATTCCTGGCTGTTGTTACTTAAATTACGCAGGCCGTCCAGTGTTTGATCATAGCCTTCTTTAATCACCCCGCCTTCACGGATAACGGCGGGCGGCAATTCGACAAGCGCTCTCGTTAATACCTGATGCAGGTGACTGAACTGGCCGAGTTGACGGTCCAGATATCCCAGTCTTTCTGCCTGACTTTTCATTAACGTATGGTGCAGGGCCGGCAATAAACTTAATGTATGACGCAAACTGGTTAAATCCCGAGGCCTGGCCGAGCCGAGAGCCACCCGGGCTAAAATCCGCTCCATGTCGCCGCAACCGGTTAAAGTTTGCCGGATGTCATCGTGCAGATTTGACTGGAGAAATTCCTGAACACAGAGCTGTCTGTCGCGTAGCTGATTTTGATCGCGGACCGGCTGGTTTAGCCAGCGGCGTAGCAGCCGCGCACCCATGGCAGTTTTAGTGCGGTCAATGACCCCGGCTAAACAATGTTCGCGGCCACCGTTAAAATTCTGGGTTAATTCCAGATTGCGGCGGGTTGCTGCGTCTAACGACACATAAGCCTGATGATTCTCCACCCGCATGGTTTGCAGATGAGGCAGCGCCGAACGCTGGGTGTATTGCAGATATTGCAGCAGGCAACCGGCAGCTCGAATCGCCAGAGGTAAATGACTGACCCCGAACGCAGCTAAATCCTGAGTGCCGAACTGGCGGCAGAGTAAGGACAGCGCGGTGCTGTGATCGAACTCCCACGGCGGACGCCGTTGTAAGGCACAGTCTGCCCGGCGCATCTCGGCATCCAGACTGTTTTCACTGACTAAAAGTTCGCGAGGCTTGATCCGTTCCAATTCCGCCAGAAGCGCCGGTTTGCCACTGACTTCGGCTACGGTAAAACGGCCGTTGGTGATATCGAAAACAGCCAGACCATAGGTTTCGCCCTGCTCGGCGATAGCCATCAAATGGTTATCGTGATGCTCTTCCAGCAGGGCTTCATCGCTGACCGTGCCCGGCGTTATAATCCGCGTGACCTCCCGGCTCACCGGTCCCTTACCGGCTTCGGGATTTCCGGTTTGCTCACAAATAACCACGGACTCGCCCAGCCGGACGAGTTTGGCCAGATAATTTTCCAGTGCGTGATAAGGGACGCCCGCCATGGGAATGGGTTCGCCCGCGGACTGGCCGCGTTGGGTCAAAGTGATATTGAGTAATTTGGCGACACGCACGGCATCCTGATAAAATAATTCGTAAAAATCACCCATCCGGTAAAACAGTAGTGTCTGTGGATATTGCGCCTTAAGCTGCAGATATTGTTGCATCATTGGCGTATGCTGATTGAGTGGACTCAGGATTGCAGTCATAATCATTAAATCCTTGCGGCTTTTAAAATGGGGGATTATACCCCGACCTTTTATATTTTGGTATTTTACTGTATTTGCCAATTGCGCTGAGTGGGGCATAATAGGTTTTTATTGAGAAAATATGCTGTGGAACTATGGAAAATAATTTTCATTTAAGCCAGCGATTGGGTATCGCATTGAGACGGCATCGGCTAACATTGGCGTTGGCGGAATCCTGCACCGGCGGGGGATTGGCTTATCAATTCACCGCAATACCGGATTGTTCGTCCTGGCTTGACCGGGGCTTTGTGACTTACAGTAACGCGTCCAAGGTTGAAATGTTAGGCGTCAGCCCGAAAACCCTTGCGCAATACGGTGCGGTAAGCGCTGAAACGGCCGTCGAAATGGCTCAGGGCGTTATAAAACGCTGTGATGCGGATATCTCTTTAAGTATTACCGGAATTGCCGGGCCTACCGGCGGCAGTCCGCAGAAGCCCGTGGGAACCGTCTATTTTGCCCTGGCGGACCGCCGGGGATTTTGCCAAAGCCGGGTGGGCCATTTCACCAGCGGCCGCAAACAGATTCGGGTGGATTCGGTGAGTTTCGCCATCCACTGGTTATTAGAATATGTCCAGCAATTCCCGCTGAGAATGAAATGAGTTTAAGTGGATAAAATATTGCGGTAATTTTTCATAAAGCAAAATTCCCTGCGCCGTGGGGGATCGTAAGGGGGAGCAGCGCGAAGCGCTCCCCCTTCATTCCGAGCATCGGCTCCGCCGAGCGCAGGATATAAATAGGAAGCAATTGCCGCTGTACTCAGCGGCAATTGCTGGGAATATGTCAACTCTCAAACAGGAGAAAAAAGTGAGCGTGAATAGCGATAAGCAAAAAGCATTGGGCGCCGCCAAGGCGCAAATTGAGCGGCAATTTGGCAAGGGTTCGTTAATGTGTTTGGGCGATGGGGACGTCGCCCGGGATATTGAAGCTATTTCCAGCGGCTCTATCGGATTGGATATCGCTTTAGGCATTGGCGGTCTTCCCAGAGGCAGAATTGTGGAAATTTATGGCCCGGAGTCGTCCGGAAAAACCACCCTGACTCTTGAAGTCATCGCCGCCTGTCAGCGTCTGGGCGGTACCGCCGCTTTTATTGATGCCGAACATGCGCTGGATACTGTTTACGCCCAGCAAATTGGCGTTAATGTGAATGAGCTGCTGATTTCCCAGCCGGACACCGGCGAGCAGGGCCTGGAGATTACCGACATGCTGGTGCGTTCCGGCGCGGTGGATATCGTTGTTATCGACTCCGTCGCGGCCCTAACCCCGAAAGCGGAAATTGAAGGCGAAATGGGCGATTCTCACATGGGTCTGCAGGCGCGTTTGATGTCGCAGGCATTGCGGAAACTGACTGCCAATATTAAAAAATCAAATACCTTGGTCATTTTTATTAACCAGATTCGCATGAAAATTGGCGTGATGTTTGGCAATCCGGAAACCACCACTGGTGGTAATGCTTTAAAATTTTACGCTTCGGTGCGTCTGGATATTCGCCGTACCGGTTCAGTGAAAAAAGGTGAGGATATTTTAGGGAGTGAAACGCGAGTCAAAGTCGTTAAAAACAAAGTGGCTCCGCCCTTTAGGCAGGCAGGTTTTGACATTCTGTATGGTGAAGGTATTTCCAGGGAAGGTGAATTGATTGACCTTGGTTCGGAAAACGAAATTGTTGAAAAATCAGGCGCATGGTATAGCTATCATGGCACGCGGATTGGCCAGGGCAAAGATAACGCCCGTCAATACCTGAAAGACAACCCTGCTGTGGCGCAGGAAATAGAAAAAGCCTTACGCGAAAAGCTGTTGCCTAAAAAAACGGAGAGACTGCTGGAAGAAACCGTCGAGGTATAAGTCATTGACACCATTCGTCAGCAAGCTCTTAGGCTCCTTGCCCGCCGTGAACATTCAAAACGTGAATTACGGCGGAAGCTGGCTGCCAGGGGATGGGATACGCAACAGGTCAGCGCCGTGCTGCAGGAGTTATCCGCAGATAAACTCCAAAGTGATGAACGTTTTTTAAATGGATATATTCGTTACCGCAGTGAAGCGGGTTATGGGCCAAGGCGCATCGCGGCAGAGTTAGCGGAACGGGGAATCCGGGAGATTCCCGCTGAAGTGGTCAACGAAAACAGTGAAGAGTGGATGAAAGTATTGGAGCGGGTTTGGCGGAAAAAATTTAATCACCGAAATCTCCGGGATATTAAAGAAGAGAGGGCCAAACAAATACGTTTTTTAATTTACCGGGGTTTTACACCGGAACAGGTCCGCATATTTATGGAGAGGTTATGAAGCCAGTCACTAGCCAGCAATTACGTCAGGAATTTTTAAATTATTTCAAAAAACTTGGGCATGCTCTTGTGCCCAGCAGTTCATTAATTCCCGCTGATGATCCCACTTTGTTGTTCACCAATGCCGGAATGGTGCAGTTTAAAGATGTTTTTTTAGGTCTCGAACAGCGACCCTATCCACGCGCTGCCAGCGTGCAGCGTTGTGTGCGCGCGGGAGGCAAACATAATGATTTAGAAAATGTCGGACATACCCGCAGGCACCATACTTTTTTTGAAATGCTGGGAAATTTTAGTTTTGGAGATTATTTCAAAGAGGAAGCGATTCGGATGGCTGGAATTTTTTAACCCAGGAATTAAAAATCTCCGCGGAAAAATTGTGGGTGACTGTTTTCAAAGATGACGCGGAAAGCGAAGAAATCTGGCTGAAAAAAATGCATATCGATCCGAAGCGTTTTACCCGCTGCGGTGAAAAAGATAATTTTTGGTCGATGGGGGACATCGGTCCTTGCGGACCGTGCACTGAAATTTTTTATGATCATGGGCCGGCCGTCGCCGGAGGCCCGCCGGGCAGTCCTGACAGCGATGGCGACCGCTATGTCGAAGTCTGGAATTTGGTGTTTATGCAATATGACCGGGATATCGCCGGTCAAATTACACCCGCTGCCCAAACCCTGTGTCGATACCGGTATGGGGCTGGAACGCATAGCGGCGGTAATGCAGGGAGTGCATGATAATTATGACATCGATACTTTTCAGGCTTTGCTGAAAGCGTTGAGTGAAATAACGGGCTGCCAGGATTTTCAATCGGCCTCGATGCGGGTGATTGTTGACCATATTCGTTCCAGCTCCTTTCTGATTATGGATGGAGTAGTGCCTTCTAATGAAGGACGCGGTTATGTGCTGCGGCGAATTATCCGTCGTGCCGTGCGTCACGGCTATAAACTGGATCAACAGCAGCCATTTTTTTATCGGTTAGTGCCGGCATTGGTGCGGATAATGGGCGAGGCTTATCCCGAATTAGTAAAAGCCCAGCCGCAGATTGAGGAACTCCTTCTTCACGAAGAAGAACAATTTTCCAATACGTTAGAGAATGGACTTAAAGTTTTTGAAGAAATTTTGGACAAACTGGATGGAACCGAGATTCCGGGTGAGCAGGTATTTTTCACTTTATGATACTTATGGTTTTCCAATCGATTTAACCGCTGATTTGGCAAGAGAAAGTAGGCTAACTCTGGATTATCCCGGATTTGAAATCGCATGGAGCGGCAGCGTCAGCAATCCCAACAGGCCCAGCATTTTCGCATGAATCACATTCAGCAATTGCATATTCCCGGCGCCACCGAATTTACGGGGTATGAATCTCTGCATGGGGAGGGGGTGATCACCACTCTGCTGGAAGATGAAAAACCCGTGACTGTTTTGGAGAATGGCACAGCGCGGCATTGTGGTTTTGGACCGTACCCCTTTCTATGCGGAGTCGGGTGGTCAGGTGGGGGATACCGGCTATTTCCGGAGTCCCAATGGGTACTTTCGGGTGGAAGATACGCAAAAACATGGGGCCGTGTATCTGCACTACGGACGGGTCTGTTGGAGGGCAAACTTCAATTAAAGGATCAGGTTCGAGCCGAAGTTGATAATACCCGTCACGATATCGTGTTGAATCATTCGGCCACCCATTTATTGCACGAGGCTTTACGGCGCGTTCTGGGTGAGCATGTGGTACAGAAAGGGTCACTGGTCGCCCCCGATCGTTTGCGGTTTGATTTTTCTCATCCGAAGCCGTTAACGCCGGCACAAATTCAGGCGGTTGAAGCATTTGGTTAATCAGGCCATTCGCGCCAACGTAGCGGTACATGTCGAAGAAAGTAATCTAGAAGAGGCCAAACAAAAAGGGGCCATGGCTTTGTTTGGAGAGAAATATGGCAGCAAAGTCCGCAGTGTGAGCATGGGGGAATTTTCGCATGAAGTCTGTGGCGGCACGCATGTGAATCAAACCGGTCAAATTGGCCTGTTCAAAATTATCGGGCAAACGCCCTCAGCCGCCGGCGTGCGCAGATTCGAAGCGATGACCGGAATCAAAGCTTTGAATGGGTTAACCAGACAGAGACGCAACTTCAAGAAATTGGCAACACTTTAAAAGTCGAAAGGCATAAAATAGTGGAAAGACTAACGCAAATTTTGAATGAACAACGCATTTTGTCTAAAGAAGTGGTACAATTAAAACAATTTTTGGCTAACCAGCAAAGCCGAGGTTTAATTGACCAAGTCGTTAAAGTAGGAGATATTCAGGTGTTGGCGGTGGAAATGGCCGGGGGCGATCGTGAAACTTTACGGCAAACCATGGATCAACTTAAGCAACAGCTGGGCCGATCGGCCGATTGATCCTGGCCAGCATTCAGTGAAGGAAAAGTTCAATTTAATTTCTGGAGTTAGCAAAGATTGTTTATCCAATTTCACCGCCGTAGAATTACTTAACCACGTCGCCAAACAGATCGATGGCCGCGGCGGTGGAAGGCCGGATTTAGCTCAAGGCGGTGGCGAAAATCCCCAGGCGCTAAAAGCGGCTCTACAGTCTGTGCCGGATTGGGTAAAAGACCGGAGTTCCCGCTGAAGGGAACTCTTATTACGCGATAGGGATCGCAAGGGGAGAATCGCGCGATTCTCCCTTCATTCCGAGCAATCGGCTCCGCCGATGCGCAGGATATAAACAGAAAGCCATTGCCGCTGTACTCAGCGGGAATGGCTGTAGAAATGAGAATTTTTGATGGCTTTATATGTTCAAAAATTTGGCGGAACCTCGGTAGGCGATGTCGAGTGCATCCGCCGGGTGGTGAGTAAAATTCACCAGACCAGGCAGGCGGGACACGATGTCGTGGTGGTGGTTTCGGCGATGGGGCATGAAACGGATCGTCTGATAAGCCTAATCCATTCCGTCACCGCCAATCCTGAACCTCGTGAATACGATGCGTTGACAGCCACTGGAGAGCAAGTTTCGGCAGCGATGGTGAGTTTGGCGCTCAATTCCGCGGGTTGTCGCGCCCGTTCTTATAATGGCGCGCAGGCGCGAATTTTGACGGATCAGCGCCATACCAAAGCACGAATTACCCACATTGATACCACTCCGATTAGAGCGGATTTAGAACAAGGCATTGTGCCGGTAGTCACCGGTTTCCAGGGAGTCGATATCCATGGAAATGTGACGACCATTGGCCGTGGAGGGTCGGATACGACAGCGGTCATGTTAGCCGCTGCCCTGCACGCCGACGAATGCCAAATTTATACGGACGTTGAAGGCATTTATACCAGCGATCCCCGGGTGGTGCAGGACGCCAGACGGTTATCCCAAATTACTTTTGATGAAATGCTCGAATTGGCTCGTCTGGGGGCGGAAGTGCTACAAACGTCTTCCGTGCGTTTAGCAGAGCGGCACCGTGTACCATTGCGGGTTTTATCCAGTTTTACGGAAGGCGAGGGAACTCTGGTCACTTTTCACGACGCCGAGGTGCTGGAGCCCATTGTTTCCGGCATCGCATTTGCGAGAAATCAGGCCAAGTTAACGGTGCGGGGGTTGCCAATCGATTCCCCCTGGATAGATCATTGGTTGCTGGCGATTCAGGACGCGGTCATCGAAGTCGATATGATGGTTAAAACGCCACCTCTGGATAATCAACATATCGACTTTAGTTTTACCGTGCCATTGGAGGATTATCCAGCGGCATTATCCATTTCGAACCAGCTTCTTCAGCAATTGTCATTTCACTATTGTGAGGTGCTGGTTAACGAGCGGATTGCCAAATTATCCCTGGTAGGCATTGGCATGAAGACACATGCGAGTGTGGCGTCAAAAATGTTTCAGGCTTTGGGTGAGGAAGGAATAAAAATTCATCTGATCACTTCTTCGGAAGTCACTATTTCCGCGGTTGTTGATGAAAAATATATGGAATTAGGAGCGAGGATACTGCACAGCGCCTTTCTGAGCGATAAAAAAACAATATAAAATAAAGTGGTTATAATTTATCGGTGAGATGGCGCCAATTGCCTATTAAATTGTACTAAAATTGTAGTAGGCTAAGAGGAAAAGAGCAGAGAGAGATAATTTACGGAAAAAAGGAGAGGAATATGTTAATTTTAACGAGACGGATAAGTGAGTCAGTTATTATTGGTGATGAAGTAAAGGTGACTGTCCTGGGCGTTAAAGGCAATCAGGTGCGTTTGGGCATTGATGCTCCAAAAACAGTCTCCGTTCATCGGGAAGAAATTTATCAACGAATTCAACAGGAAAAAGAGGGGGGCGGTGCGCCCGGAGCTTCTGCAGAAGAAGGCAATTTTAGCGAAGAAGGAAACTACAACCGGCCCCCTGAGGAAGAAGAAAAATAGTCAGATGGGTTTTCCATCTCTAACCCCCGGCAAGCCAAAGCTTGCTGGGGTTTTTTTTGCTTGATTCTATTCCGTGGGGTAAGTATGATGACTCTCTTTGGAGAGATGGCCGAGTGGCTGAAGGCGCTCCCCTGCTAAGGGAGTATGGGGTCTAAAGCTCCATCGAGGGTTCGAATCCCTCTCTCTCCGCCAGTGTCAGTTATGCGCCCGTAGCTCAGTTGGATAGAGTACCTGGCTACGAACCAGGGGGTCGGGAGTTCGAATCTCTCCGGGCGCGCATTATTCAAAGTTTAGCGCCCGTAGCTCAGCTGGATAGAGTTCCTGGCTTCGAACCAGGCGGTCGGGAGTTCGAATCTCTCCGAGCGCGTTTTAAATCAAATGCTTACAGCTTTTGCTCCCATATCTTTCTTTTTCTTTATTAAAAAAGGAATGATCTACGCTCCGGCCCATGGTGATACGGATTTTACAGTACCACTGTTTGGGGATTTTCTAAAGGAGCGGATTTTCTTTCGAAAAATTGCGTTTTAGAAACACTTATTTTAGAATCCAATTCAATAGGAGATGCCGGTGCGGGCGCCCTTTCGAGAAATCGTGTCCTAAAAACACTTAATTTATCTGAAAATAATTTGGAAGGAAAAGGTGTTCGTGCCCTGTTATCTATCGCCACGTTAACGAGCCTGGACTTAAATAACAGCAATATTGATCCAGTGAAGGCGGCTTACTTTTTAAATTGTCCTGCATTAAGGACTCTTGTATTAGATACAAATCCTTTAGGAGATGAAGGGGCGTTGAGGATATCCCAAATTCCTAATGTCACTGACCTGAATTTAGGGTATTGCGAAATCACTTCTCAAGGAGCCGCTTATTTTTTAACGACCCGTCATCTGGAGAAACTTAATTTAGAATCAAATGAAATAGGAGATGAAGGGGCAGATTTGCTTTCGAAGCACCCCCAGTTTAACCAGTCTGAATGTACGTAATTGCGGCCTTACTGACACGGGGGCGATCGCTCTGGCCCAAAATTCGCAGCAATTCCCGCTGAGTACAGCGAAAATTGCTTCCTGTTTTTATCCTGCGCTCGGCGAAGCCGATGCTCGGAATGAAGGGGGAGAATCGCGATTCTCCCCCTTGCGATCCCCCATCGCGGGGATAATTTTCTACGAAAATTATTTTTTTATAAGGGTGATTTAATTTGTTAAATCAAATAGTTAAAATTCACCGGGAATTGCTGCAAAATTCGTACCTGAGAGAATTGAATCTTAGAGAAAATAATATTAATTATCGGGGAGCATTTGCTCTGGCGTTTAATCAGACTATACAGAAACTGAGATTTTCATATGAAACAATTAATTTTTCAGTCTTGTGCTTTTTTCTGGGTAATCAGGCTTTAGAAAATGTTTCCCTTAGGGTAAGAACGGAATTAAAGAGGAGGAGACTTTTTGAATTTGTAACCCATAGAAATTCTTTATTTCAAAATCGATACCAGCGAGAGGTAGAAAAAGAATTATTAAATCATTGTCCTCTGGTATTAACTCACCTTATTCAGGGTTATACCTCGGGAGAGTATCCTTACAGATTAGCATTATTCCAGGAACATCGGTCTGACATGCCTAATCAGGAGGAGATAAGCTTGCTCCTGAGTCAGGTAGAACCTGGATTATAATGATTTAGAGTAACTCTGTCGAGGATTCCGGGATACCACGATCAAGTCGTGCGATGACGGCGCCATGCCAGCAATTCCGCTTGTGGGGAAAGTCTTTTTGGGTGATAATGAGGTACTGCAAAAGCAAATTTAGGAGTGTTATAATAGATCTCAAACTAAATAATTTCCCTGAGTAATTGGCAAATGATGGAAAATGATACAAATTTTCAAAAATATATCTATCTCTGGCTGGTATTGTCGTTATGTACGGTTTTTTTTCTTTCGAGTCATTTCCTGGAGCTTTTTCCCCAGGATATGGCGCGCTGGTTAGTGGATTCCTCTCCCGGCCATTTACGAAATTTTAACAATCTGGCAGATATATGGTTCTTTTTTTTCCTCATCGCCCAACTGTTTGTGGCGGGGGTAATCCTGGATAAATTCAGCGTTCAGACGCTGACGGCGATTGTGGCGAGTGGCCTTTGTATCTCGGGAATTTATTTTTTTGCGCACATCAATAATCAATCCACCGTCTGTTTAACAATTTCGCGAATTTTTCTGGTCACCAGCGTGGCTTTTGTGACCGCGGGCTATAGCAAAATGGTGGCCAGGGTGATGCCCTCTAATAAATACGGACTGATGGCCGGACTTTTTACCACAGTGGTGCTGATGGGTTCCATATTTGGAGACTTGCCGTCTATAGACGGCTGGTTATATTACACCTGGCAACAAATGGTCATTTTCACCGGTGCGGGAGCGATTATTTTAGCTATTTTATTCGCCACCATTATGCGCGACTCTAACCAGTTGCCTGTTTTACCGGAATGGGAAAATCTCCTTGAGGCCTTGCGGAACCCCCAGAACTGGCTATTGGCTGTGTACAGCGGGCTGGCGCTGGCGCCGCTCATCATCCTGGGCGGTGTCGCCGGCAAACCGTTTTTTGAAGAGGCATACCATTATAACCATCAGGAACTGCTCGAATTGGGGGGATCTTTATTACTGGGTTTGGGTGTGGGTGGCCCCCTGATTGGATACTTATCCGGCTGCATGAAACGCCGGCGTGCGCTGATGATGGTGGCTATTTTGGTACAGGAAGTTATTTTTGTGCCATTGATTTACCTGAGTCACGTCCCTTTCTGGTTAAACGCGGTTTTTCTCGCCATGATTGGTCTGGCCAGCAGCGCTTTTGTATTGAGCTTTGCAATCGCAAAAGAAATTAATGCGTTAAAAGTAATTGGCATAGTGGCCGCTATCCTCAACACCGGCATCATCGCCGTCACCGCCATCACCGACTCCTTATTCGGGAAATTTTTACTTTGGGACTGGGATGGCAAAATGTTGGCGGGCATACGCTATTTTTCAGTTTTTAATTATCATGTCGCGTTTACTATTTTCCCGGTATATTTATTACTAGGGTTTATCCTGTTATTATTTGTCGATGAACCTTTCTTCTGGTAGCCTCGCTGGAGCCACTCCTGAAAGTGTGTTGAAGCAGATTTTTGGGTTTAATGAATTCCGGCCTTTACAGCAAAAAATTATCGCCAGCCTGTTAGCGGGACAGAACAATTTTGTTCTCATGCCGACCGGCGGTGGCAAATCACTCTGTTTTCAAATTCCCGCCCTGTTACGCCCGGGCGTGGGTATTGTGGTGTCACCTTTAATTTCTCTTATGCAGGATCAGGTGAACGCCTTGCGGGCTAATGGCGTCGCCGCTGTCGCTTACAACTCCTCGCTGAGCTACGGTCAGGGACAAAAAATTTTACAGGACTTGGCTCATGGCCGGATTGACCTGCTCTATATTGCCCCTGAGCGTTTGGTAGCACCGGCGTTTCTGGAGCGTTTGGATCAGATTACGATCGCTTTACTGGCTATTGATGAGGCCCATTGCATTTCCCAATGGGGTCCTGATTTTCGTCCTGAATACAAACAGTTACAGACAGTACGCGATCGTTATCCACAGGTGCCGGTGATTGCACTCACTGCGACCGCCGACCGGCCCACACAGCAGGATATTCGCGAGTGTTTGCGATTACAGCAGGCTGATTTCCATCTGGCCAGTTTTAATCGGCCTAATATTCACTATGCCGTCCTTGAAAAATACAAACCTTTTCAGCAGTTAGTAAAATTTTTAGGCGAATATCCGGGACAGTCGGGAATAATTTACTGTTTATCGCGAAATCATGTCGATGAACTGGCTGAGCAGTTACTGAAAGAAGGCTTGTCCGTGGCTGCTTATCACGCGGGTATGACGACTGATCAACGCCGTCAAGTGCAAAATTCTTTTCAAAAAGACGATATTCAAATCATTGTCGCCACGATTGCTTTTGGAATGGGTATTGACAAACCCAATGTGCGTTTTGTCGTCCACTATGATTTACCCAAAAGTATTGAAGGGTATTATCAGGAAACCGGCAGAGCGGGGCGTGACGGTTTACCAGCGAGGGCGTTACTGTTATATCGTTTGGGTGATGTGGCTTTAGTGCGTGGCTTAATTGAAAAAAATAATAATGAGCTCCAGCGGAGAATTGAAACCCACAAATTAAACGCCATGGTGTCGTTCGCCGAGGCGCAAACCTGCCGCCGTCAGGTATTACTCAATTACTTTGATGAAACATTGGCAGAGTCCTGTGGTTATTGTGATATTTGCCAGAATCCTCCCGAAACCTACGATGCCACGGAAGACGCGCAAAAAGCGTTGTCGTGCGTATACCGTGCCGGGCAGCGTTTTGGAGTGGGCCATATTATCGACATCCTCCGCGGTGCGGATAAAGAACGGATTAAGCAATTGCGTCACCAGACGCTATCTACTTATGGAGTGGGCGCGCATCTGACTCAGGAAGCCTGGCACAGTATTTTTCGTCAATTGATACATCAGGGCTACGTGGAGCAGGATATTGCTAATTATTCGATATTAAAATTAACGGAAAAATCCAGACCATTATTGCGCAATGAAATTTCTTTAAGTCTGGCAAAACCGCGAATAAAAGCACCCACCGAATCTAAAAACAGGAAAGCGGAGGGACGTAAGGCCGCCAAACCCAAAACGATTAATTTTGTGTACGACAGCAGTTTATTTGAGAGACTGCGGAAACTTCGTAAAACCCTTGCTGACGCCGCCGGAGTTCCTCCCTATATCGTCTTCAATGATGTGACTTTGGCGCAAATGGCGGCGGAGGCGCCGCAAACCGAACAGCAATTTCTGAAGATCAGCGGGGTTGGAGAATCCAAACTAAAAAACTACGGCGCGCAATTTTTGGCGGAAATCCAAAACTTTCTTAATTCCAGCTCAGGAGGCGGGAATTAGCCTATCTACTTGTTGAGCGGAAAAGGGGCGAGGGTGGTGGTATGGATATTAAATTTTCCGTTTGATCTGCGCATTTAAATAATTTATATTCTCCCGTGGAAACTGTTTTCTTTGCTTCCAGGTTATCATCTTCTTGTACAGGTAGTACGGGGGGCGGTTGGATTAAAGTTAATCCTTCCGAGTGACGCCTGATTAATTCATCTAACTTAATCGAATTATTATCCAATAAGTGGTGTAATCCTTTATTTATGATTGAGTTTTGCAAATCCGGAGCTATTAAAGTAAAAATTTTTGCTTTAAATACAAAATTACTATCATTGAGTTTGGACAAACGCTTTTCAAAATCATGTGTGGCGCCATAAATTAATAAAATCTCATTTTTGTGGGTTTGGAGAGCGGCATGTTTTGCCCATTTAAGAGCATTTGTTTCGACTGTTTCAAAAAACGATGTTTCCTCAAAGTCAGTTTTGGATTTTAGGAAAGAAGTAATTACTGATTTAACGGATTGAGACTGTTTTATATCTGCCGTTTTATAAACGGCTTCCAAATTTCCAAGAAAAAAGAGAATGACAGGAGCGCCGTAGCTCACTAATAATTCTTTTTGTACTGGAGTGAGCTCTGAAAATGAGTTGGGAATTCCCTCAGGAAAACTGCCCATTATATACGGAATAGTCGGGCTATTTTCTAAACAGGACTCGAATTTTTTTGAATCATAATCCTCACTCAAACCTTCCATCAATACAATGCTATCCTTACTTTCAAGAATATATTGGGCGACATTATATTGAGAATACGCGACCATTTCCTGGATGCTTAAAGAAATATTCTCTACGAAAGGAGGTTTATGCATTTGTTGAATATGAGTGATATTTATCTTTTCATTTTTTGACATTTTAAGCTACCCATCATTAAAATTGAATATAAATTATACAATTTTTAAATTAAGGTAATCTTAAAAAGGAGGCCGTCATTTGGACGAAAGGGCTAAAAACTCAAAACCGGGGTTCTTTTAAAATCGTTCGCCGTAATCAAAATCGCAGATTCTTTCACCGGCGGTGCAACTGTAACCCTTGACGCCCTGCCAGTCACTGAGAAACCAGAGATCCCTGTTTTTTCTGCGAGGATCAGCAATATTCGGATTGCGGTCTTTCTGGTAAAGGACAATAATCTGGCCATGATAGGCATATTGGCAGATGGTAACCCCATAACTCAGAAGTTGATCAGAGGTAAGGTGGGCGTTGGGCGTCCAGAATGCCCGCAAAAATCGGGCTGCCCTGGTTCCCGCCGGGATCGGGTAATCGCCGTGATTAGCGCTACCCTGGTAATAACCATTGGCAGGATTCCAGGAACATTGAATATTATTCTCAAATTCCGTGCAATTATATGTGACGGTCTTGTATCGGGGACAGTTGGCGATCGCTGATCCGCTAACCAACAACCCTATCAATAATATTTTGGTTTTCATATAAATCGACCTCCCGGAAATAATTGATACATGCCGCACCTTCGACTGTAATCCAAAAATATTAAGGAAATCTTAAATTAGTAACCCCGAGGGCACTTATAAGCTTTGCCGGAGTAGGAGACATTAATTTGCTCCGGATTGTCACTGCCCGAACGGTTGGTAAACATCTGCACGTAATTAGCGCCTAATTTGGCGGCCTGATTTTTCAGGTCGTTCATCGCTATTTGTTCCATTCTGCTATTTGTGGAAAACCCGACGCTCATGAAACTGGCCTGTTTGTCGGTGGTGAGCGGTCCGAGGTATTTACAATCCGCAGAAGGAGGGTTAGGCGCAAGTATTACCTTTTCAGCTTCGGGGGTTAATTGACTGGATTGGCACCCACTGATGGTTACCGCGAAAGCCGCTGTAAATAAAATTTTCTTAAACACAGACATCTCCTTATTATTTAAAGTTGCAGCCCAATACACTGGATTTGCTCGAGACTGATCGAAGTCGCGAGGAATTGCCCGGCAACGTAGGCGAAACGTTCCGGTGAATCAGTAACCTGAAATTGGCTGAGAGCGTTTGCGGCAGGCTGGGTATTGATCAAATCCCGGTCCTTTAGTATTTGTTTTACTGTCAGGGCAGTTTCAATCGCGGGATCAATAATACGGGTTTCTTTACCAATGACGTTTTGAATGGATTCCCGCAACAGCGGAAAATGCGTGCATCCTAATAATAAGCAATCGGGACGCGGAAAAGATTCGAACAGGGGACTGATATACTGTCTGGCGATGGATTCCGCAATCGGGCCCTTAACCCAACCTTCTTCGGCTAATGCGACGAAAATACTGCACGCCTGAGCCACCACCTGCGCGGGCGAGCGCAGCTGCTGAACTGCTTTTTGATATCCTTGTGCCTTGACCGTGGCCTCGGTGGCAATCACGGCGATGTGGCCATTTTGAGAGGCGGCGCAGGCGGCTTTGGCGCCGGGTTCTATCATCCCGACTATGGGGAGCAATGGAAACTCCCGCTCAAGCGCGGGTAAAGCCAGAGTGCTGGCGGTATGACAGGCCACCACCAGTAATTTGATATTTTGGGAAACCAGGTGCCGGGCTGCGCCAAGCGTGTAGTTGACCACCGCGGCAGGACTTTTCGTTCCGTACGGCACCCTCGCCATGTCACCCAGATATAAAAAAGATTCCTGGGGTAAATGCTCTTTCAGGGTCCGCAACACCGTTAATCCACCGACCCCGGAATCAAAAACGGCGATAGGTAAATGTGCTGAAGTATTTTTCATTCTAGTATGATACCTCATTTAAAATCGTTGAGGATTGGTTTTTTTGTTCTTCGAGAATTTTTTGTTCCTCTTTTTGCATTTTTGCTAACTGGGGTTTAAACCCCTGTAATTTTTGCTGAATCTGCGCATCATCGTGTGGCAGGTGTTGACGGCTCAGGGCGCTTTGTGTGGTCAATAACATTTTTAAATACAGGTAATCCGCGCAATTCATTTGTTTATAATCTTTTTGAGGTAATTTCAGGCCGACTTCAATAAATCGCGGCAATAAATCCGTCGCAACGTCTTCGTCCTGGAGTTCCGTGATTTCACGCTCTGTTAATAACAGTTTAGACTCGGCAAAAAAATCGATAAGTATTTCCGTCCAGCGTTGAATGAATTCACGCAATTGCTCATTATGCTGTTCGGATAATTCATCGAGCTGATGTTGTATGTTGTCCAGTAAGGAAAAATTCAATTTTTCGAGTTTTTTTTCGGGAATCCGTTCCGCTTCAGGTTTGGCACGCTTGTTTTTAAATAATTCTTCTTTGCTCAGATGAATCTCCAGGCGAACCTGGGTGAGACGCGCGTACGCAGCCATTTTATCTTTAATTAACCCTCCAAAAGGTCCCTGCAGGGCAGTCTGGATATTTTTTTCCGCCATGATATGCGGTAATTCATCGGGGACGCCAAAATTGATATCTTCCAGATTCGCGATGTCAAAACTTTCCAAATCTTCGATATTTAGAATCGGTTTTTCTTTAGCGGGAATGCTGTGGCTTATAATTAATTTTGCTAACGCTTTCCATTCGCTTATTAAAATCCGTGCCTGCGTTCCAAAAAATGACATGGGTTCTGTGGTCATATTTATTTCCTGTATAATAAATTCGTCCATTCATGGATGGGAGTTTTTAAAAATTGATCCTGGTTATGAGTGAGTTCCAATATTTTTTCCGCCTGGTCTTTATCAAAATGTTGATGGACACTATCAGTAAATTTTTTCATTAACAGCGGCATGCCTTCCTCGCGACGTTTGCGGTGGCCGATCGGATATTCAACGATAATCTCCTGGGTGCAGGTGCCATCCTTGAAAAAAATCTGAATGGCGTTACCTATCGAGCGTTTATCAGGATCTAAATAGCCTTTGCTGAATTCAGGACTTTCGAGGACCTGCATTTTTTGGCGGAGGAAATCGATCCGCTGATCTTTAGCGACGTCGTCTTCATAATGCCCGGCGGTCAGTTCCCCAAATAATAAACTGACAGCCGTAATATATTGTAAACAATGGTCTCGGTCCGCGGGGCTATGCAGCGGCCCTAGTTTATTGATAATGCGCATGGCGGATTCCTGGGTTCTGATGCGGATTCTATGAATATCTTCCAGACGATCTTTTATTTCGGGATGAAGCTGAATCGCTGCTTCCGCAGCGGTTTGTGCATGAAATTCCGCGGGGAAGGCAATTTTAAATAAAATATTTTCCATAATGTAACTGGTATAGGGGCGGGTGACTCGCAAGGGCCGCCCTTCAAAATAAACATCATAAAATCCCCATTGTTTGGCGCTGAGAGCGCTTGGGTAGCCGTCTTCACCGGCCATGGTCAGTAAAGCCAGGCGCACTCCGCGGCTGGTGGCATCGCCTGCCGCCCAGGATTTTCGAGAACCGGTGTTGGGAGAATGACGGTAAACACGCAGGGACTGGCCATCCAGCCAGGCCTGAGAAACCGCGTTGCAGACCTGCGCAAGCTCGCCACCCAACAGGCGGGTAGCAAGAGCGGCAGTCGCGACTTTCACCAACACCACATGATCGAGTCCCGCTCGATTAAAACTATTTTCCAGAGCCAAAATCCCTTGAATTTCGTGCGCCTTGATCATGAGTGTCAATAAATCATGAATAGTGAAGAGGGGGCGGTTTTTTTGTCGATTTAAATAATCCATAGTGCTGAGTAAACCACCAATATTATCAGAAGGATGTCCCCATTCCGCCGCCAGCCAGGTATCGTTATAATCCAGCCAGCGAATCATGGTTCCTAAATTAAAAGCAGCCTGTACGGGTTCCAGTTTAAAAGGCGTACCGGGGACTTGAGAACCGTTGCTGAGTTCCGCTCCGGGGACTACCGGTCCCAGAACATGAGTACAGTCGGGAAATTTCAGCGCCATGAATGCACACGCCAGTGAGTCCAATAAATCGTAATAAGCTGTTTGGTAAGCCAGTGGGCTATCGATTATATAATTACAGACATATTCAGCGATATTAACGATTTCTTTATCGAAGGGTGGTTTTTTATTATCGTTAATATTCATGGTGAGGTTCTCTTGTCAATCGGCACAATCGGTCGTAGCGGTGGTCCGATATAATCGGCGATGGGACGAATCAGCTTATTATTTTCGCGTTGTTCAATGATATGCGCCGCCCAACCGCTGGTGCGGGCGAACACAAAAAGAGGTGTAAAAAACCCGATGGGAATGGCGCAAAAATAGTAAACCAGCGCACTATAAAAATCCAGATTGGGAAATAATTTTTTTTCATCACGCATGATTTTTTCGATAGTTTCAGCAATGGCGAGGATTTGCCCGTCGTGATGCTGTTGCGCGAGATTTTTGGCCCATATTTTGATGATATCCGAACGCGGGTCCGAATGTTTATAAACCCGATGGCCAAAACCCATAATTATTTTTTTATCCGCCAGCATTTTTTTAACTCCCGTTTCCGCCTCTTCGGGAGTTTCAAAACTCTCAATCAGTTTAAGGGATTCCTCGTTGGCGCCGCCGTGCAGGGGACCGCGTAAAGTCCCGATCGCGCTGACGATAGCGGAATAGAAATCAGAGAAGGTCGCCGCGGTTACCCGTGCGGCGAAAGTAGAGGCATTGAGTTCGTGCTCCGCGTATAAAACCAGCGAAGTATTCAGCGCCTCCACCAGGATTTGTTGTGGCTGATCCTGATGAAGTAATTTTAAAAAATAGGCCGCCGTGCCCGGCGTGGTTAATTCGGTATTGATACGACGCTGGCTGTTCTGAAAGTGGTACCAATAGAGCAACATGCCCGGAAACAGGGCGATGAGCCGGTCGGCTATCTCCTGAGCAGAATGTTGCGCCGTTTCCGGTTCCAGAATTCCCAACAGTGAACAGCCTGTCCGCAGGACATCCATGGGATTAGCCGTCACTGGAATTTGTTCTAAAATCTGTTTTAAAACTTTGGGCAATTGCCGCAATTGAATTAATTTTTGCTGGTACTGAGAGAGCTGCTGTTTAGAGGGTAATTCGCCGTAAATTAATAAATAAGCCGTTTCTTCAAAGCAGGTGTTGCCGGCTAAATCTTCAATGCTGTATCCGCGATAGCTTAAGCCCACGCCTTCTTTACCAACAGTAGCAATTTTGGTTTGCCCGGCGACAACGCCGGCAAGTCCCCCAGTTTTAGGTTCATTCATAGAACTACTCCTGTCTTGATCTATTTATTATATTATCATAAAGTTGCATAAATCGAAAAATATTTCAGGAGTTGGTATGAAACGATTTTCGTTTGGATTATTTCTCGCCGTACTATTTATTTTCCATACAGTTTCTGCTGTGACTCAGCATGAGCAGTCGTGGCAAGTCTGGGTGCGGCAATTGCGCGAAGAAGCTATCGCTGATGGCGTCAGGCCGCAGGTTTTCGACAGGGTATTTGGCGCCATTCCCGGTCCTAACCCCAAAGTGCTCAAATATTATAATACCCAGCCCGAACATCGGCTCACTTTCCTGGCCTATCGACAGAGCCGCGCGGATAATGCGAGGATTCAGCTGGGGCGTCAGGCCTATCGAAAGCATCAGGTTTTATTAGATGCCATCGGTCGAAAATATGGCGTCGATCCCTGTTTTATCGTTGCGTTGTGGGGCCTTGAAACCGATTATGGCCTTATTTTGGGGAATTTTTCAGTTCCGGATTCTTTGGCGACTTTAGCATACGCCAGTAATCGCAAAGCATTTTTCCGCAACGAATTATTAAAGTCTTTGCATATTATTCAGGAAGGGCAAATTTCTCTGGCTAATTTTAAGGGTGAGTGGGCCGGGGCCAGCGGCCATCCCCAGTTTTTGCCGAGCAGCTGGTATAAATACGCAGTAGACTACGAAGGCAATGGGCGTAAAGATATCTGGAGCAGTCTTCCCGACGCCTTTGCCTCGATTGCCAACTATCTGGCAAAAAATGGCTGGCAGACGGGACAACCCTGGGCGGTGGAAGTGACTCTGCCCGCGGGATTTGATCCTTCCCTGATGGGTAAAACCATTGTGAAACCGGTAAGCGAATGGCGCAGATTGGGAGTTCGGATCAACCCGGCTTTCGTCAGGCCTGGCCGGTGATATGGAAGCTTCTCTTATTCAGCCGGGCAGTGACGGCCTTGTGCTCATGACATTTCATAATTTCAGGGCCCTGCAAAGCTGGAATGATTCCAACTACTACGTGAGTACCGTGGGCTATCTGGCGGACCAGATTTGCAGGGCAACGAATTAGAATTTTTGCATAGCGGCGGGCTTAACGCGGACAAAAAATAGCAGAATTCCGCCGGCCGCCATGAGAAAAAATACAGTACTCATGCCGGCGCGTTGACTGGCGAAAACCCCCGTGACCAGCGCCAACATCCAGGGGCCCATGAATGAAGTGGCTTTGCCGGAGAAATTGTAAAGACCAAAAAATTCGGTCATTAATTCCTGTGGTGCAATGCGGATCAGCAATGACCGGCTGGCGGCTTGCACGGGACCGACTCCCAGACTGAGTCCCATACCAAAAATCCAGAACCAGGATTTGCTGTGAACCAGTAACATGCCGAGACCACAAATAATCATTAACAGCAGTGCGCAATGAATGGTAATTTTTGGGCCGCGGGCGTCGTCGAGCCATCCCATAATTGCCGCGCCAATGCCGGCGGCAATATTCATGCAAATACCAAACTGGATGACCTGAGCCGTATCCATTCCGAAAACACCTGCTGCGTAAATACCTCCAAATGCGAAGATGGTGATTAAGCCATCGATGTATAACATCCGCGCCAGTAAAAAAATTAAAATATTTCGATAACGAGGTAATATCCGCAAAGTATTGCCTAAAGTTCGCAGACCCATGCGAGTCGCATGAATCAGGCTAACGCCGGTACTGGGTCGGTCGGGGGTAAATGCGAATAATGGCCAGGAAAATAAAATAATCCACACGGCCACGAAAGGACCGCATATTCGGATCTGTTCTGCCGTTGCGTGATTTAATCCTAACCAGGCGCTATCGTTCAGGATAAAAATATTCAGTGTGAATATCAGCGCCACCAGTCCACCCGCATAACCCGCTCCCCATCCCCAACCGGACAGTCTTCCCAGCCAGTCTCGGGGTGCGATTTCATTGAGCATCGCATTATAGAAAAGGGTGCCTGTTTCCAGGGCTGTCGTGCCGATCACAATCCAGAATAATGCCCAGGTGACATAATCGGGCGAGGGTTTTACGAACCACAGCGCTGCGGCGGAAATAATGACTGCCGGCAACAGCATCCTCAGCCAGGGTTTGCGCTGTCCCTGATGATCGGCGATAGCGCCGAATATGGGGCTGAATACTGCGATGATCAGCCCCGCCAGTCCATTCGCTTCTCCCCATTGGGTGGTGCCGATAATTTTGTTTACAGCCACTTTTTCCGTAAAATAAGTGGCGAAAATAAAAGTGGTGATTAAAACCGGGAATGACGAAATCGCCCAGTCAAAAAGGCACCAGGAGATTACAGCCAATTTTACAGGTTTTTCGGGTCTGCTTTTCATTGGCTGTCCGGTGGGGGTGAAGGAATAATTTCAATTAAAATACCATAAAGCGGATGATCGAGATAATTTAATTCGTTACTGCGCATCCGCAGGTTTTCGTCTATTTTAAAAGTTGCGTAGGTATTATCGGGATTACTCACGATATTGGTTAAATTCAGGTTTTGAATCTGTTCCCGGGGCATTAGAAATTGCAGATTAAAATGGATGCTAAAGTACCGTTCCAGGCGTATCGCTAATGTGCCATTGACCTGATAGAGATTATTTCCGTAATCCTGCCCGCCAATCAGATGAAAAATTTTGCCTTTACGTAAATCAGTCGCGGATTCCTGCCAGGCCAGGTGTAACAACACCGGATTATTATTGTGCTTAAGCAATTGTTCGGTGGATTTTAAAACCCATTGAGATTGAGCCAGTAATTGTTGATCCGTTAATTCCACGGCGCCGGGCGGTATTGCTGGTGGAGGCAGCCAGGGCCAATACTCAGAGCCAAGGGCGTCTCTGGTAATATGGGAAGAAACAATGATTTCGATCTGGTAAAGTTGTTCAGGTTGTTCATCTGCCTGAACCACAAAGCTCCAGCCTGCTAAAATGCTGGCGAGAATTGCAATGAACCATTTTTGCCGCATGACGCTCCCGGTAACAAATAATTTATACTGTAGTTTATCTGAAATTCATCTTCTTATAAATGGGCTCTTAATTCTTAATGATTTCTTAAGGTTGGTGGTCTAATATTTAAATATAAATTAACTGACAGAGGTATAAAATAATATGATTAATAAATACAAATATATATTAGTAGGTGGATTTTTCAGTTTGGGTATCGCCGTAACAGCGGAGGCGGCTGATTACGCAGTGGCAATCGAGAATGTTCCTCCGAAATATCAGGTTAACTATCAATTGATGTGTGCTTCGTCTAATTCTTCGTATGATTCGGAGATTGGGGCGGGCGGATGGGTAGAAGGTGCAGGCAATTCCCTTACAAGCGGGGGTTATAAATATACAGATCAGAACTGTCCCAGTGTCTACTTAAAAGTTATTTTATATCGTGAGCGTCGTAGTAATATAAATTACCTCAGTGAGAAGGTAACGGCACGGGATCAATGACTATAACTTTTCACACCCCAGTGGCGATAGCAAAACCCGGCAACAAATACGTATTCAGCTACATCTCTAATAAAGACTAAAGTTAACAGGGAGAATTGCTGGGGTCAGGCATGCCCCGTGTTCTTTTCGCTGTCTGTTTTTGCTAGAATGGCCATTCTTTATTTTGGATTTGATCTTCAGGGAGTGACTGATTATGCCTATAAACATTGCCGTATTGGTTGGCAGCTTGCGCAGGGAATCTTTCAATCTTAAGATGGCCAAGGTCCTGATCTCGCTGGCCCCTCAATCTTTGAAACTTGAAATCGTTAAAATCGGCCAGCTTCCGCTTTATAACCAGGACCTGGACGACGAAGGGCCTCCCGCGGAATGGACCCAATTTCGCAACCAGATAAAACACTTTGATGCGGTATTATTCATGACGCCGGAATATAATCGTTCGGTCCCCGGGGTATTGAAAAACGCCATTGATGTGGGTTCCCGTCCTTATGGTCAGAGTATTTGGGAAAAAAAACCTGCCGCGGTGATGAGTGTTTCTCCCGGAGCCATTGGTGGATTCGGGGCCAACCAGCATTTGAGACAATCGCTGGTTTTTTTAAATATGCCACCCCTTCAGCAGCCCGAAGCATATATAGGACGCGCCGGAGAATTATTCACTCCAACCGGTGAGATCGCAAATGAAGAAACCCGAAAATTTTTGGAAAAATTTTTAAATCAATTTGAAAAATGGATAAGCGCTAATAAAACTTGATGCACCCCAGATGCGCCGTGACACCGAGAGAATTACTAATATTAATGGGAGAATTACAGCCATGCACGCTATCAGTATAAAATTACCGAATTCTTTACACCAGGCTGCTAAAGAGCTTGCCAGGAAAGAGCATATTTCTATAAATCAGCTCATTACCTTGGCCGTTGCAGAAAAATTATCAGTGTTAGGCGTGAAAGATTTTATAGAAAGCCGCAGCAAGCGTGGAAGTAGGGCGAAATTTCTAAAGGTTTTGGAAGCCGTTCCTGATGTAGAACCCGACGAGGAAGATAAACTTTAAATTAATTTTATGAAATTGCTGGGGTCAGGCCTGCCCCCTTGGTTTTATAAAACAAAACCTTAGCGGTAAAAATAGGGGACAATATTACCGTGGATTTTCCTCTCGCAGTGCTGGGGGAAGGGATAGCTTTTTTATCATTCATTAAAGAAGCAATAATCTCTTCAAGACAATCCGCAGCGTTTTCCAGGGCTTCTTTCCTGGTTGAACCAGCGGTTGCACCATAAGGCATATCAGGAAATAAAACAGTATATCCTTTCTTTTCAAAAATTAATTCAACTGGATATTTTAGCGTTTTCATGATTATTTTCCATTTTCGAAATGACAATTCTGTTTTTTACGGATCTCGGGGTCAAGTTTCGAATATCTAAATATCGAGACTTGTCCCCCCCTAAAATTTTATTGCATCATTCCATAGAATTCAATAGTATAACGCCAATCAATTTACCGGAGGAAAGCCGATGTCTGTTGCTCAGGCTAAAACCAGAAAACGCAAAACCAGTCAGGCGGAAAGCGTCATCGCGTCAAAACCTAAACCGCTGGGATGGAATACCACCGATGAAGATGAGATCGCGCTTCGCCGCTGGCGTGGAGAAACCGAACCGATGTCGGTACGGCCTCTGGAATCTCAATATCCTTATTTTGGCGCGTTTTGCGTGCAATCCACTCCGCAAAACAGTTATCACGTTGAAATTCGCCATTTATCCGCTTTAGTGAATTCCTGTGATTGCCCGGATTTTCAGCACAACGGCCTCGGCATTTGCAAACACATCGAAAAAACCCTTGTGCAATTGCGCAAACGCGGCCGTCAGAAATTCGGGCAGGCTCTTGCAGCGGGGAGTCCGCGGATTGAAATTTATATCAATCGATGCGATAAATCACACTCTCTTTGTGTGCAGTGGCCGGCATCGCTATCGAACCGTTCGCCGGCAAAACGGCTATTAGACAGCTTTTTTTCTACGGATGGGCGTTTATTGGAGAATCCACTCAACAGTTGGCCGCGATTGCGGCAGAAATTGATAACAGCCAGGCCTGCGGTGCGCACCATCATTCGTGTCTCCAGCCATATCGAACCGTTTATTCAGGAATGCCGCCGTCAACAACAAAAGCAGCAAGATAAAGCAGTTTTTTTTCAGGATGTTCAACAAGGCAAACGCAGTTTGGACGTGGTCAAATTACCGCTATACCCTTACCAACAGCAAGGTATGTTGCATCTCGCGCTCAACGAGCGCGCCCTGTTGTGTGATGACATGGGGCTGGGCAAAACCAGCCAGGCCATTGCCGCCTGCGAACTCTTGCGGCGCACGAAAGACATTAAAACCGTCCTGGTGGTGGCAACCGCGTCATTAAAAACCGAATGGGAGGAACAAATTAAAAAATTTGTGGATTTACCGTATTTAATTGTGGCCGGTGAGCGCGCGCACCGCTTAAAACAATATCAGCAATCCACATTTTTCTATCTGACCAACTATGAACAAATTGTCGCCGACGCCGCTGAAATTCAACGCCTCATTGCGCCGGACGTAATTATACTCGACGAAGCGCAACGGATTAAAAACTGGCAAACCAAAACCGCTCACGCGATCAAGCAGTTGCACAGCCGTTATGCCTTTGTATTAACCGGCACGCCGTTGGAAAATCGCATTGACGATGTGTATTCAATCGTGCAATTTCTCGATCCGGCATTGTTTGGGCCGCTGTTTCGTTTTAACCGCGATTTTTATGAATTAAATGATAAAGGCAAGCCGGTCGCTTATAAAAATCTGGATCAGCTCCATCAGCGGTTACAGCCGCTTTTATTGCGGCGACGCAAGCAGGACGTCGAAAACGAACTACCGGCCTGCGTTACCCAGGAATATTTTGTGGGCATGACGGAGGAGCAAACCGCTCGCTATGAGGAACATGAAAAACAGGTCAGCCGCCTGGCTAAAGTCGCCGAACGGCGCCCACTGTCTCCCGAAGAGTTTAAAAAACTGCAGCGGCACTTATCGTGTATGCGCATGTTATGCGATACGCCTTATATTCTCGACCCGGACTGCCGGGATTGCCCTAAACTGATTGAACTGGAAAATATTCTCGAAGAACTGCTCGCAGATTCCGCGACTAAAATCATTATTTTTTCCGAATGGACACGCATGTTGCAATTGGTGCGGGAACTGACGCAAAAAATGGGTTTAGGCGCGGCCTGGCACACCGGCGATGTCACCCAGCAAAGACGTCGCCAGGAGATCAACCGGTTTAAACAGGATCCACATTGCCGCCTGTTTTTATCGACCGATTCCGGCAGCGTTGGGCTTAATCTGCAGGCTGCCAATGTAGTGATTAATCTGGATTTGCCGTGGAATCCAGCCAAACTGGCTCAGCGTATCGCGCGCGCCTGGCGAAAGCATCAGAACCGGCACGTGACGGTCATCAACTTAATTACGCAACATAGTATCGAACACCGCATGATCCACCTGCTCAGTCAAAAACAGACTCTGGCTCAGGGAGTGCTGCATGGCGATAATGATCTGCGCAGCATGGATCTGCCTTCCGGCCGCAATGCGTTCCTGGAGCAGGTGGCGGAATTACTTCAAAACGCTCAGCAGACAGCCTCTCCAGCGCCGGCTTCCGGACAATTTGATCAATTGCCCAAAGAGATTCGTTATCTGGCTATTCGTGAAGCTGACCCCGCACCGCCGGTCATCCTGGCGGTGTCCGAACACGATTCGCCGGCATTGCGCGAACAAACTCAGGCTATTGTCAACGCCAGTTATCCGCAACAGGCGCCTGCGCTGGAAATGCTGAATATCCAGACTTTTTCGATCATTCAACGGCTGGCGCAAGCGGGTTTACTGACACTGCATCCGCAAATGCGTGCACTGTATGGCAGTGCCGAAAACGTGGCTCCCGAATCATCTTCCATCCCTGCGCACTGGCTGGAAACGGCGCGACAAAAGCGTCAACAGGCCGAACGTCCGTGGCGCTTGTCTGAGCTGTTGTTCAATAGTCAGTTTTATCAGGAAGCATTTAAACCGTGGCGCGAAACCATTGAGCTATTATTAGTGGCAGTTGCATGGCAACACGGTATGGGAGAATCCATCGTCCGCGAACAACTGAGTATTGACCAAATCAAAGAATTGGTGACACAACAGGCATTGCCTGTTTCCGGTTTGTCATTGATCAGTTTTTTGCGAGAACCGGCTGCCAATCCCGATGAGAATCAACTGCAGAACGCGTGGCGGGAGAGTCAGGCGCTGGTGCAGTCTATCGCTTAACCATCATTGCGCGATGGTTTCGTAACGAAGGATTGAGGATATATCACTACTACTACTACTAGCACTCCCGTTTGATAAATTTGTTGTGAGGCGAACATGATTAGTGTCATTAACGCTTGGAAAAGTCTTCAATTTTTTACCTTCTCTAATCAATGAGCCACGGCACGCCTCAACAGCGTTCAAAGTTTTAATATAAACGGGTTCCTCTTTCAGATGTTTTATTATATTTTCAAAGGCTAAATTCATTTCTCGTATTGTTTTGTCATTAACTTGGCCGCAAGCATTAAAATCATGCAAATATGTTAGCCGGAAATTGCAAAATTCCTGGATGAGAAACATGATTTGTGAAGTATGTTCACCGGGATTTAAAATTTTAGCTAATCGACTAAGGTCTTTATTTCTTTTAAAAGCATTGCCTGAAATTGATGTCACCAAATTATATTGATGCATAAAAGTTTCGTTTTCAATGAAATGAAGCCTGTAATATAAATCTTTCTCAGTAGTTGCTGTTAAAATGTGAGGCAGCAAGTTTCTTAGTAACTTATTGCGAAGATTTTTATCCCTTTTCGCAGGTATTAAATATTTTCTGGTTTTTAAGATGCTCTGTTGGGCGGCCTTTAAAGCCTCGTTAAAAGGATCAACAAGAATGTCATATTTTTTTTCTGGTACTGGTTCTTGTTTTTGTTTTTGTTCGTTATCTGCTATTGGTACTACGCAACCATCTTTTAGAGTTACACTATTTTGGCCTGTAATTATTATATCTATTGATTTTCTTGTTATCTTTAGTGAATCCCGCTTTTCTTCTTCTTCTTCTTCTTCCTGTTTTTTATTTTTCTCTAAAAATTTTTGTTCCAATTTTTCTTGCTCTATTATATTCAATCTATTTTCTGCTACTAATTTTTTTAAATGTTCACCAAAAGATGCTAAACCTTTGGAATTTTGAGGAGCAAGTATATTGAGGTAAGAAATCAATTCGTTATGAACTGGAATTAATTTTTGAAAATAACTTATTTTTTTTGATATATTATCATGAAGATTCTTCAAAGCTTTTAATTCTTCATATAGATTCGCATATTTAATTTTGTCGACAATTATTTCGTCACCATAGCCGCCGAATTGGCAAAGAAAATCCTTAATTTTTTGTATTTCTATTTTTAAAATTTTTATTTTTGCGGCGTATTTCATGCTGGAGAGTTTTAGAGAATTTATATAATTAGGTGATTGTTCATCTAGTTTTTTAAGGTTTTCATATTGAACCCCTGTATTTTGATCATTTTCATTTTGAAGCCATTTATTGGAAACATGGCCAATTGTAGACAATAATTTCTTTCCTAATTCAGATAGTAAATTTTCATAACTTTCTGACTGGCTCTCCAGGTTATGGGCAGTATCATTAATAATAGTATCGTCTTTAAAAGAAGCGTAATTACGCAGTATTCCTTTTAAAGGGAGTAACTCTAATTCCTTTTCAAAAGGAGTATCGCTTTTATCGTCCCTATTAAATATTTTTCTTAAATGTACGCTGGCTATTTCTATTATTTTCAGAGAATCTGAATCATTATTTTCTTTTTCCTCTATTTGATCAGGATCTCGAATTAATATTTTCTTTTATTAAATTTGTTAAAATCTCTCTCTCTAACTCCCGGATTTGATCCTGGTTAGGTTTTTGTAGATCTTCATTTGTAGGTTTTGTATTAAATAGCTGCCCTAAAAAATTGTTCATGATTCTTTCCTGATTGTTAATTATTATTTTCTATTAGTTTAAAATAGTGATTTAAGTTTGTAGCTAAAATAGCATTGATAGATTAAGGATATCTTAAAAATAGATTTTTATTGATTAAACCAAAACGTCTGGTCTTTGCGGTGGGCATTACTAATCAGAACACGAATTGGGGCCAGAGCTCAATTAACCTCTATTTTTAAATTATTTATATTGAAACAAGCCCTGGTTTCACAGGTTCAAAGCCTCTTTTTTCTGTGATTATTGTCTCCAGTAAAGTTCCATAGGGACGAATATATTTATGGTATAAAGAAGTAGATGCATGCCACTGCTCCTTTTCAAATAAGGCCGCATGTTCATTTTCTTTGAGACGTTCGAATGGAGAATTTGAAATCATATTCATTGCCTTATCAACAGCATTGACTTTATCTGTTTTGCTAAAACCAAATCTAAATATATTTTTATATTCAGGCTGGGATTCTCTTTTTTTCTTATAATTTTGTAATGAATTGAATAATCCCTCTTTTCTTTTGGCGTTTAAGATTTCCAAATAATTCTTTGTCGATTTTGAATCTGCCGCTGCTTTTTTGAATGTTCCCAATATAGACTTTGTTATAGTTTGACGATTGGGTTTATTGGTTTTTGGATTTGTCGGTTCAGGTATTGTTCTTCTTAAATCTTCTCTGTCAAAAATATTTTGGATAATGGTACCGCAATGTCTAAATGCAATGTTAAACTCGCGGTTTGCAAGTATGGAGGGAGGGCGATCACCATAGTTTTTTGCTCTAAAAAGAGACCATTGCTCTCTGATCTTTTCCTCACTATACACACACTCAGACTCTGTTTTGTCCTCTTTTACGTTGGAATGACAACTTTATCCAGTAAAATTAAGTTGTCGTTATCATAGCTCTGAGGAGCAAAATTAAATCCCGAAGTCTCTAAGAATGCGTCGTACAAATCCCATACTTTTCCACCGCCTCCCCCGCCAATACAGCCAAACAGTATGTCGGTTGGCGCCTTTACTTCATTTCCTTTTATTTTGTAATTATCTAGGTTGATAACCATAATAGCTAATATAATTAGCGCAATTATCTTCGCCAGGCGGAATTTGAGTCAATCTAGCCGCGACATGGAATTGCTCACTGTCTCGAAATCCAAAAAGTAAAATTTCTAACGACATAATAACACCCCTGTTTTAGTTTATTTTTTACACACTCGCTATTCTGTTTTAATATAGTAATATTAAGAAAATCTTAAATTTTAAGTTTTATTTTTTTTATTTTTTTTGATCATAAATTATTTCAATTTAAGAAAACCTTAATGCTGTGTGGGCGTCAAATTTTGGGTTGAGATATTAAATATGCAATTTAAACGTGAAATTTTCTTTTTGGTTTGTTTTTAGTCGGGATTGGCAGTGTGATTGCTTCTGGATGGTTATTCTGGCCATTATACACATCCCAAATCGCGGGGCCTGCCGCGGTAATTTCTTGGCTGCTTGGGGGTTTGTTAATGGCAGTCATCACACTGACCTTTATAGGCGTATCCGATGAGAGAAGTTGGCGGGGAAGTTCCGCCAACTTACTCACCTTGTGACAAGCCCTTATCCAAGAGAGCTTTGTACCTGCGATTCCTGAGACGAGGTAAAAACTTTTACCTGCTGATCTGATTTATTTCGTTGGGTTAATAAACTGCAACTTCGTAAAGGACTGGTACTAAAATCTGTAAGCTCGACTCCTGCAAAATCGTCTTTTGATTTAACCGGAGGCTCAACGAAGACATCAAATGTTTCTTTACCGATTTTAGTTTGCGGCAGATATTTTTCTGCTTCAGTCAAAATAACTGCTTTTTCCTCCTGTTCACACAAACTTTCTTCCAGATAATTTTTAAAATCATTGGCGATTTGATCAGTAATTTGTCTGATATAGGCTTCTTTTCCGGTATCCGCCAGGTCGCTGAGAGTTTTTATCTCCAGGTCCGCGGGTTTTTCTTTCAGATAAATTTTTTCATGGATTTTATTCAATATTGTGATTGCCAATTCCCCGCCATTTATGGCGCTAGCCACTCCCAACAAAATGACCGAGGTTCCTCCTGAAATAGGAATTAAAATAATCCCGGCTGTCGTTAGGATAATTTTTGTAGCTTCACTGAAAATGGGTAATGGTTTTTTATCCCGTAATTTTATTCTCAGAGTAAAAAACTGATTCAATAAATCTATGCCGGGAATAACAGTTCCAGTTGCTTTTGAAGCGATGAAGGTAGCATGTTTAAATAGTTCAAATGCTGTCTTGCTCATATCGCCGGCGCTTATAGCAGCCTGATCACGAAAATTGGCTCGTTCTTTAGGTGATAATTTATGATCTTGGCCAATAGCCATTCTCAAGGCCCCTTGTAAGGCGTCAGTACCCAGACCAATTCCTTCAAGGCTCTTTGTTAATGAAGTGAAAAATAACTGGCTGATGTCTTCTCCCGCACTATCCACGCCGCTCGCAGCTCCTAATGCCTGTTCAATATCTCTTTTTTTACTCATAATATTATCTCAATTTTAAATTATTAATCTTTTTACTGTTTCAAGAAGTGTATATTATATACTGTAATGCTTATTAATACATTAAGGGTTTATTAAGGATTTATTATGACTAACAGAAATAGCTCAATTTGGACGGCTATGGGGAGTTTTACATTTGTATCACAAGACGGGAGTAAGCCGAGAAGTATTACGGCGCTGCCTTAATGAACGTTTCAATCTCACTGGTCACTGGGCGCTATAACACCGAAAACCTAATCGTTTTGAGTATATTTTCAGTAATTCCCGGTGAATTTTAACTGTTTGATTTAAAAAAATAAATCACCCTTATAAAAAAATAATTTTCGTAGAAAATTATCCCCGCGATGGGGGATCGCAAGGGGGAAAATCGCGATTCTCCCCCTTCATTCCGAGCATCGGTTCCGCCGAGCGCAGGATAAAAACAGGAAGCAATTTTCGCTGTACTCAGCGGGAATTGCTGTGAGTATATCCTATGACTTGCAAAATTCCTTATTGATTTCTTGAATGATATTACCTGCAGATTCTGTAGTAACCTTTTTCCCAGAGTAAGTAAAGTAAATACAATTATTATGGAGTGGATTGCTTTCTTTGGGAGAATATTTTTTAAACTTAAGTTTTTCCAGGATTTTTGACTCGTTTTCTTTGAGGATATCTAAAGAAAATAGATCAGATTGATTTAAACTTTTATAAAGAATGACTTTTAATATTTTAATCTTTAGAGGATCATCAGCCATTTTTTGGTAAAACACATAAATGTTTTTGTATTCTTTTTGTAGAGAAGTAAAATCCACCGTAGCAAATTTAAAAAAATTAAAAACATCAATTTTATTTTTTTTCCATTTTGATGAATTCGCCAGGGTGTCTAAAATAAAGATGGTTCCTAATAAGCTTAACCCTGAATCTATAAACCTTCTTTCAGAAAATAAATGTTTCAGAGAAAGAAAAAAATATAGAGTGATTGTGCTTGAATCAAGTTCATTCGTTAGAAATAATTTTTTATTATAAAAATGTGTACTGTAACATTCTACAAATTCGCCATCTATTAAATCCCAAATTTCTTTTGAAAGAAATTTTTTTCCTGGGTTAATTAATTTAGTTTCTTGGGTTTTATTTGTTATAATATCGGGTAAAACTGTACCTCTGATTAAATCAATTAAATCAAGAAGTGCATTCTGAATTTCTTTTCCATAAGAAGAGGCTACATGGGCATGATAAATATCATGAGAGGTGGCTTCAAAATCATTGACACGTTTGTAATTGTGAATTCCCTTATAAGCAACCGTTCCAGGAAAATTTAAAGCGCCATAGCGTTTCTTTTGCCGCACGCCTATCTCTATTTCTTGAGGAGTTTTTTCTCCAAAGGTTGGAATCATACGCATGTAATTATTTATTCCAAAAAATACAATACCTAAGGCATCACGCACACCAGCTGATACAGAAATGCATAAAAATCTTTCCCAATAATCATCATCCAGTTCTAATTTTTCTTTAATTATGGGATAGCCTGCTATAGATAAAGAAGTTCCCAAAGATATTTCATCAAGGCTTCTTATTCCCTCATCAGCAATATATTTATATGTTTCAAAAGTCGCGATAACTTGTTCAGAGAATGGTAAGGCGGAAATGAGCTGTTTTAAAAGTAGCAATTTTTCTATAGCTTTAGATTCAGATAATTCAATTAACTCTTTTCCTTCGTCTAATTGATCATCTGGCGCTTTATTCATTTTTTCGAATATAAAAGATAAATTTTTGTCAAAATCAGATTTTTTATCTGCAAGATGATGAACTTTTCTAGAAGGCCCAAGCCGTCTGAATTCTAATATCGTATTAATCTGTTGAAGAGAAATTTTTTCTGCGGCAAAAAGTGCTAAAGCTAATTGAGGTAAGTATTTGTCATAAAAAATGTCATTTTTCCAATCGCTTTTTTGAAGGGCTTTTTCTAATAATTCAAGTTTATCTTTATTAATACATTTTCTTACATTTTGTCCATGCACTAACTCATCAAATTCCATAGAGTGATTGGCCTTTAGATTGACTGTTTTTAACCTAATGCGATTGCGCTGGTATTGCCATAATCTTTGCATTTTTAATGCAAATTTCTCTAATTCTATTTCTCTACCCTCGAAACGTGTGGCTAATTGTTTTTTTTCTTCTTCAGTTAATTTTTTGCTGTATAATGCTTGGCGTTCGATTTTTTTGACATCAACAGATGCATATTTCTCATTAAATTCTTTCCAGGTTCTAATTGAATTATTCATATTTGCTACCCTTTAATAAATTTTTTGCAAGTATAACATTTATTCATAATAGCCATCAATTGATGTTGTTTATACGCTCGAGTGAATGTTGTGATCGTTTTAAAGTCATAATGATTGCGTATCTCCGGATCGACGAGGATTCGCGAAGCATTTTGGCCGTATTAAATAAGGAGAGGAGCGGGGTATTTAGCATCTAATAGTTTGGACTGATAATCCGCTTCACCAATATATTGAATATTAAAAGAACAGATTGTCTTGTTTTTTTAAATTAAATAGGGTATTTTTGTAGAAAAATTTAACTGTGAGTATTAAAATATGAAAAAATCATCGGGTAGTTTTAATCTGTTTTCTCTTCCTTTTTATTTTTTGTTACTGACCACTAAAGTATTTGCCCGCAGTAATTTATTGGGATTTGGAATTGAACCTGAACCTACTTTCTGTCCAGCCTCCTTAGCGGAGTCTACTTTTATTCATGAATACAATAATCTGTACACTAATGAGGCTACTATTTATGATTTAGCGCATGTTCATAAGTCTGGCAATGTTAAATATATTGTTGATGCTTCCCTTTATTTTATCGGCGATGTTCATAATAACATAGAATATGCGCCATTGGTAAAGTTTATAACCACCCTGTATGCTAAAAAAACAGATGTTATTTATTTAGAGGGACAAGAGATACCAAACAACGAAATAGGATACTGTATTGACCCCTGTAGGATAACCACTGCTGACGGGAAGATCCTACGTGAGCTTATTCCTGGAATTGCATATGGTAGTTGGGATAACCCTCGCTCCTGGCATGAATGTATGGAGTTTGTTGCTGTAGATGAGAAAATGCTGCAAGATAAAACATCAAAAATCAACAACAAATTTAAAGATTTTGTAAAAAAAGAAATGAACGAAACGGCAAAACGCCAATCCATACTTGACGAAAAACGTAAAAATGGTTCTTTAACGCAAAAGGATGTGACCCTATTTAATTCTAAATTTCAGGAAAGCAAAGATAAAACGCTACAATATCGCGAAAAAACTCAGAAAGAAATAAAAGCGTATGAGCAAAAACTTAAAAATAAACAAGATGAACTCTGTATAACCAGGCGCAATAAGAATATTCCTAAAATTATCGAGAGTGGTATTCCCCGAACTATCAATCCACAGAATAAAAACAGCAACCAATTCTTTGTCGCTGGTAGAAGGCATTTTAGAAAAAGTGATTCTCCAGAACTTGTTGAGTATATAAATGCACAATCTTCAGTTATTTTCTTGTGACAGAGCCTTAGAGTTGCCTCTAAACGCCTGGGAGCTGGTTTGCCAAACGAAAGCAACTCCTCCCAGTGCAATAATGGAAATTATCCCAAAACCGAACCAGAATACTTTTATGACCTGATCGTGAGGGATAAAACCAATACCGGATAATCCAACAGATTTTAACCCCAGAAAAAGCATAACAGAAGATAGGGCAATGCCAAGACTAATGGCAATCTGTCTACAAATATTGAATACACTGTTGGCTTGTCCTAGTTGGGTGCTGTCAAAATTGATTACACTTAAAGTCTGAATAGGAGTACCGCACACGCCGCTAAAAACTCCCCGGACAAAAAACAAAATCAATCCGAAAAATAACATGTTGGGTGTTTGTATTAGCAAAATACAGGGAGTCAGAACAGCAATACCTAACATGCCGATTGCTATGGGAATGTTTGCTCCATATTTATTAAATAATATAACCGAATATCGACTGGTTGTCATCGCACCAATTCCCTGAAAACCCATTATCAGTCCTGCTTTTGCGGGTGAAAATCCAATCCCTACCTGTAGATACATACCAATGAGGAAAATGGCTCCGAAATGACAAATTTGAAAAAAAATTTGAATCCAGTTCGCGTTCACAAAAACGGGATTTTTAAAAAGTCTGAAATCAATCAGTGGATGAGAGTAAATTTTTTCCCGTATTAAAAATAAGGTCAACAATACGATAAAAACAAGCGTTCCCCATAAAAAAATACTGAACATTCCCGATTTACTTGAGATAGACAGGATATAAAAAACATCAATGAGCAATGCTGAACCCAGGAAAAATCCCATCCAGTCTAATGGTTTTACGATTTTATGAGTATTTTCCTTAAGTGCTATGATTCCAATCACTGATACAATGAGACAAATAGGTCCTGAAAATAAAAACACAAACCGCCAGCCAAAATAGTGTAAAAGAATCCCTCCAAGAAATGGTGCTATTGTCGGTGCTATTAAAGCGGGTAAAAAGGTAAAACTAGTTATACTGGCATATTCAGATTTTTCATAAGTTTGATAGAGCATTGTCATACCAACAGGGATGATAATCCCTCCACCCAATCCCTGAATAAATCGTAAAATGTTCAGTGATTCCAGACTGGGAGCCAAGGCGCAAAGTGTGGAACCCAATCCAAACAAAATAATAGCCAGTATATATATATTCTTTAATCCAAACCGGTTTCCTAACCAATTGCTGATCGGTATGGAAATAGCCAATGCGAGCAGAAAGGATAAGCTGATCCAGTCTGTTCGAACAATTGAAACGTTAAAAAATTCAGCGACTGTCGGTAGTGTCACATTAACAATGGTTAAATCCAGGCGATCCAAAAATAATACGACCGTATAAATAATGGCAACCATTAATTTATAGTGATTATTATTTACGGCATTTTGCATCGCTGGTAGAACTCCGGCATGATGTATTCAAGAGCACGAATTTCTTCATGAATCAGGGTGGGATTCCAGACATCTACAATAAGAATTGTATCTATATTCGAATATAGCTTCAAGGTTAGATCATCCAATTTCTTTCATGAGATGGCTTGATTTTTTAATATAATAATGATATATTATTATCAATATTAATTATAAATTAGATTATTATGAAAGCAACAATGATGGGGATTACTCTAACCCTAAGTAGCGCATTCGTTTATGCCGTCCAAACAGCCATTGTGAAGGGTTTGGGTGGCGAGATCCCCATTCCAGTCATTGTGCTTATTCAAAGCATGGTCTGCTTAATGCTGATTCTCCCGGTAATCTTTATGCAGGGGCGTGCGCGAGCCATACAGCTCATGAAAACAAAAAATATAAAAATACATATTGTGAGAACATTGTTCAGCTTGGGAATTAGCTATTTTTTATTTTCTGCCGTGAAGTTTATTCCTTTGCTGGATGCGGCGTTGCTGACTAACACGGCTCCGCTGATGATGCCGATTCTGGGATTTCTATTTCTGTCACAAAAAATCAACCATCGTTTATGGCTACCCTTGTTGATGGGTTTGATTGGGGTGGCTTTGGTATTGCGACCCAATGGTGAAGTTTTCCAAATAGCCGCCTTGCTTGGTTTGGGAGCGGCAATTTGTATGGCGGCTTCGATCATGCTGATACGTCAAACTTCCAAAACGGATGGCGCGCTGACCAGTGCTTTTTACTATTTCTTATTTTCTGTGCCCATTTCAGCTACGGTTGCCGTACCATTTTGGCACTCAATTTCCACCTACCAATTATTGGTTTTATTAGGAATTGGTGCATTATTTTTTATTGTTCAGATTGCATTAGTATATTCGACAAAATTTGTCAGCGCACAAACTGTTTCTTCTCTTTATTTGTTTAACATTATTTTTTCAGCATTAATTGGTTGGGTTATTTGGCATTCTACGCTCGATCTTATGATGATGTCCGGCATGCTGATAACCATAATGGGTGCTGTTCTGACTATTCAAGCGCAAGGGCTTTCGAAACCTCACAAATTTATGGCGGCTGGCGTTCATGAATGATGATATTGAATTTTTAATTTGCGATACCGCGCTCTTGTGGCGGCGCTTATTAAACAGCCAAACCAGGTTGATCGGCATTTCAAATATCGAGCGCCGAATTATTATTAATGTGGAGCGAGTCCCTGGAGCTACTCAAATTGAAATTGCCAATCTATTAGAAATAGAGCCACAAAATTTGATTCGGCCATTGGATAAATTAGTTGCCGAAGATTTAATTGAAAAACGTTCTGATCCTAAAGATAGACGTTCGAATGCCTTATTTATTACGCAACAATGCCGCACTGTACTTGCCAAAATTTATAAAATGATGGATACCATGCGTCCGATTGCCCTCGCGAATTTATCTACCAAAGAAATTGGACAATTGAAGGAAAATCTCCTGAAAATGAAAGGAAATCTTGAAGCAATTCTCGCTGGGGATAAAACGGATTTAAGTAGATGAAATAAATGATGAATTCTTCATAAAGAAAAATAATTTTCGCAGAAAATTCTCTACCCGATGGGGGATCAGAAGGGGGAGAGAGCTTCGCTCCTCCCCCTTCATTCCGAGCATCGGCTCCGCCGAGCGCAGGATAAAAACAGGAAGCAATTCCCGCTGTACCCAGCGGGAATTGCTGGAAATCTTGAGTCTCACTTGACACCGGTTGAAGCATGAAAGCTTCTATGTTTGTTGTTTTAGCATAAGGAGAATGATATGAAAACGTCTTTTTTATGGGTATCTGTCCTGACAATAAGTAGCACTGTTTTTGCTGCTAATTTGGAATCTTTGAATAAAGATCAGGTTATTAATGCTTTTGTAAATAAAACCGCCGTGTCGATTACCTCTAAACTTTTTAATGGACAAGAGGTTAATGAATCCCCGAGAGCTTTTTCATTTTATATGGATGATAAAGGAAATCTGAGTGGTAAACTGGGAGCAAAATCTACAAATGGACCACAAACAGATGTGGGAAATTATAAAATTGACGCCGAAGGCAGAGTTTTTTGTACCTGGCGACATTGGTATGGCGGAAAAACAGTCTGTTTTAATTTCTTTAATACTCAAAATGCTTACCTTGCGGTAAATTGTGAGAATGTCTTCTTTACCGGTTATTTAAAAAGCGCTATTAAAGAAGGAAACCATTTAATGCCTTGACTGCCTTGACGTTAAATCTTAAGTATGTAAAATAAAGAAACTCAGAGCTCACGGTTTTCGTTGCATCGCCCATGACCGCAGAGGACGCGGCCGTTACTCTCAAGCATCAAGCGATAATAATACTGCTTTTGTTATCATCGATCCACATTCTAATTGGAGTAGTCTATGAACAAAGTACAGGTTGAGCAGAAAAGCTATCAAATGCCGCCGCAGGATGGATTTTCTGTCGCACACTTTCTCACTGTCGCTGATATCGAACGATCGGCTCGATTTTACGAAACGATATTCGGAGCTCGCATTCTGAGCAGAGGCGATGGTAAAGGCGCGCCGGGGTACGTCCAGATCGCGAACACGTGGCTCATTCTCAACGTCGGGGGCGGCCCGACACCTGATAAACCATCGGTAACTCTCAGCGTCCCTGGCCCCAATTCATTCAGCAGCTTTATGAATATCCGTGTTGCAGATATTCAAGCGTGCTACAAATTATGGCGAAATCGAGGAGCCGAATTTATCACAGAGCCAAAGGACAAATACGGCGAGACGCGCTGCTATATCCGCGATCCTGATGGATATATTATAGAAGTTGGGCAAAGCAAGCCGGGCTTCACTTACGGCTAAATCTGAGAGAAGGAGTCCATTTTGAATTTCCGCGGTTTAAAAAGTAAGCTGATCCACTTTTTTTATAAAAAAAATGGGTATGATAATAACTCATACCCATTTTGATGGTTATTGCTTTTGTAAGGAAGTAGTGTCTCTGTTGGTGTAAGTGACACTATTTTTGTTCATTGAAATCCCAGAGGCATCAATATTTAAACTGCCTGGATTTGCCTGATTATTTTGATTTGTTACATTAACTGTGGTTTGATTATTATCAAATGAAAATGACAGTTTGCTAATATTGCCACCACTTTCATCGCAGCTCACAGTATTGCTACTATTCATCGTGTTATTATTCATGTTTGAGCTGTTAGCATTGTTGCTGTTATTATTTGAGCCGAATGTTCCATTATAATTTTGTCCATCAAAAGTATATTGGTAATTTCCGGTAATATTGTTCATTCCATTATTATTATTCACTTGATCAAAGTGTATTTTATTAATGACTAAATTTTTTTGATTATTATTATTGTCAGTTAAAACAATACTCGAGGCTTTCCAATCGGTATTTGCCAATGAGGCACATCCTGTTCCGGTGGATGAATTCATTGATGGATTATTTTGAGCCATGGCCAAAGGGCTTGCTAAAACAGATAATACCATAAGGTATTTTAAATACTTTTTCATTTTTTTCTCCTCAGAAATAATTTTTAATTAAAACTCTGAACTAACCAGTTCTATTTAATTATATTCAAAATTTAGATAATGTATCGATAAATATATATTTAATACAATAAAATGCGGAATCTTTTTCAGGATTAGCACTGACGCTTCTCCAGAAATTAACGAAATCCCATTTTTTTAAGTGCCGCGCGAAGTTCATACAAGGGCAGGCCGAGCACAGCAGTGTATGACCCGGAAATACTTTTTAAATAAGTTAATCCGTGTTCTTCAACGACTCCAGCTCCGGAGCATTGCAAAACATAAGGAAAGGTTGAAAGGTATTCTTCAATAGAGTCAGCGTCCACATAAAATTCTATGATAGCGCCTGAAACCCAGTGCGCTGATTCTGCTATGGACCAATGATTATGATGATTATCATATTTTTCCAGACAACAACCCGTCAACACTTCAATAGGCCCCTGACGCTCATGAGTCAACATGGAAATAGCATGATTTCGATCTAACGGTTTTCCAAAAATTTCTCCACTTATCGTGTTTCTCATTAAAGTATCCGCAGTCAATGCGAAGAGATAATTTGTATTCAGAGAGGAAGGAGCAGGAAAATTCAGGCTTTGCATTTTATGCTGCGCGATAGCCAACACATGTTCCTGAAAGCTATGGGGAGTATAGGTTAATTGTTCATCGCTGCCATGGCTGATCAGTTGGTAGTTGATTTTAGCATAATCCAGTAAGCGCCGGCGCGCTAATGATTGTGAGCCAAGATATAAGAAATCTGAAAACATTATTGTCGTTGCTCCATCTTTAGGGTCCTTAATTCTCCTAACATCGTTGGAATTAATTCGGTTACCGTGGGATGGATATGCACTGCATTTTGAATGACGGTATAAGGGGCTTTGGCATACATCACATCCAGGATAGATTGAATAACTTCATCTCCACCTACGCCTAATACTGCCGCGCCTACAATTTGCCTGGTTTCCACATCCACAATCACTTTCATAAATCCGCGAGATTCACCTTTGATGACAGCCCGTTTCACCTGCGTCATGGCTCTTTTCCCAATCAGGGCAGGTTTCCCCGATGCGCGCACCTCGGTTTCCGTTAAACCTGCGCGCCCCAGAGGAGGATCGATAAATAAACCATAAGTTAAAATGCGTTCGCTCACTCGTCGAGTGTGACCATCAATCAGATTAGCGGCAACAATTTCATAATCATTGTAGGCAGTATGGGTAAAAGCTCCTTTTCCATTGCATTCACCTAATGCCCAAATATTGGATATATTCGTCTGCAGTTGATCGTTTACTTTTATGAAATGGTGTTCATCAGTTTCTACTCCAGCTTTGTTTAATCCCAAATCTTGTGTATTGGCAATACGGCCAATGGCTAATAATATATGTGATCCTGAAATATGTTTTTTTGAATCAGTACAATCCATTTCAACAATAATTTTTTCATTCTGTTTATCAAATTGAATGCATTCTGAGTTTAATCGGATATCAATTCCTTCATCCTGTAAAATTTCTCTAACAGCTTCTGAGATATCAGGATCTTCTTTTGGAATCAATCGCGGTGATTTTTCAATCACGGTCACTTGAGAGCCAAAACGACGGTACATTTGTGCAAATTCAAGGCCAACATAACTACCACCAATGATGACTAAATGATCTGGAACAAAATCAATATCCATGATGTTCGAATTGGTAAAATAAGAAATTTTTTCAAGTCCTTTCATATTGGGGACAAAGGCGCGAGCCCCAACATTAATAAATATTTTTTGTGCTTCTAATATTTCATCTCCGACTCGAATACTGTGTGCATTTTCAAATTGTGCCTGGCCTTTATATACCGTGCAATTGGGTGTATCCCGCAGCCATTTTTCAATACCATTTGAGAGAGAATGAACGATACCATCTTTGCGGGCTTTAACTTTTTTCATATCAGCGATGATATTTCCGTCAATCCGTATTCCAAATTCTTCTGCACGTCTTGCAAAATGTGCCGCATGAGCGCTGGCGATCATGGTTTTTGTGGGAATACATCCGGTATTCACACACGTACCGCCGAACAATTTTCTTTCGATAAGAGCCACTTTATTGCCCAAATTTGCAAATTTGAATGCAAGGGGAGGGCCGGCTTGTCCGGCTCCAATAATAATTACGTCAAATTGATTGCTCATGTATTTCCTGTTGGAAACCGCCTGCCTACCCAGCCTTGACCTAATTGATCGTAGGCGTCAGAGAGGAATTCTTCCAGATCCGGTTCGGAAAGAAGATATTCCTCGCCAGGCGGCTCGGTTTCATGGTGAATATACTCGTTAAAAAACTGGTTACAAAAAGATGAATAATCACGGGTATGTAAAATAAATAAATGCCAGAGATTATCCAGGTGTTTCAGGGGGCCGAACAGGTAGGTTTTCCGGCCCGATTTTCTGCGTTTAACATTGAGCCACAACCAGGCGAGCAAATCCTGAAAATCCTGCTGTATTTGATCGGGAGAAAACGAGGGGTTATCGTAGCAAAAACGCCGTATAACCCCTTCGTGTTGATAAGCAACAACTTCCCTGAGTTTGGGCAGATTGCTGTCGTGCTTCGTCATTATCCGCAGCAGGCTTTCCGGTCGGAAACCCTGGGCAGTAGTTTCCGGACGATCCGGCAAATCAATTCTTCTTTTGACATAAAAAACTCCTTTTTAAATTAAACAGGGATGATTGTTACATACGCCTCACTGAAATTATAGGGGTTGAAATTTATTATTTATACATATTAATAATATAATTAAAATCAATGATTTAAAAAATTTTCAGAATTAATTTGCCTTTTTTGTATCTTTTTGGTACAATCGGTACTGGGTATCTATTGTATATAAAATGCAGGTGAAGATTATGAGAAACTTAATAATTGCGATAACAATAGCGGTCACGTCCCTTGGGCTAGCCTCTTGTTCCGGTAAAGACAATAGTAAAAAAGATCATACCGGCACGATTAATGTTGATCTGGGTTCCGACGTTGCGACACTGGATCCTCAAATGTGCGAGGATGTGCAAAGCGTCAGGGTGATTTATGATTTATTTGAAGGGTTAACTTCGCAGGATCAACATAACCATCCCACCCCCGGGTTGGCGGACAAATGGGAGATATCTCCAGACAATAAAACCTACACATTTCACCTGCGCCCAAACCTTAAATTTTCGGATGGCTCACCGCTCACCGCCGCCGATGTGGTCTATAGTTACCAGCGATTGAGTGATCCCAAAACAGCATCTCCTTATAATTTCCTGGTGAGCAATCTGGAAAATGGTCAGGCCATTCTGGATGCCAAACTACCTCCTTCACAACTCGGTATCCAGGCGGTGGATGATCATACCGTCCAGATCAGGTTGACTAATCCCGATCCTTCATTTTTATCCATTGTAGCGCAGCCGGATTTGGCGGTTGTTTCCAAAGCCAACATCGGCAAATTTGGTTCGGCGTGGACCGACCCTAAGAACATGATCACCTCAGGCGCCTATAAACTGGATGAACGCGTCGTGCAGGGTTATATTTTGGCAAGTAAAAATCCCTATTATTATGACGCCGGCAATGTGGCTATCGAACGGGTGAAATATTTCCCCATTGTCGATGCCAATGCTTCATTAAGCCAGTATAAAACCGGGAGTATTGATGTGACGTATTTGCTGCCCATCGATCAATATAAAACTATCAAAGCGCAAATGCCTGATCAGGAACACACAGTGCTATGGGAAGCCACTGAGTATTATGATTTTAATATGAAATCACCCAAATATAAGGACAATCTCAAATTGCGTCAGGCATTAGTGATGGCGGTGGATCGCGAAGCTTTGGCTAAAGAAGTCATGGGTCAGGATCAAAAGCCATTGTATGCTTATGCCACTTCAACCATTGAGGGTGGACAATTTGCCGGATTAGATTACGAATGGTCACACTGGCCGCGGGACAGGCAAATCGCAGAAGCCCGGCGGCTGTTCAAAGAGGCGGGTTATGGCCCGAATCATCCGTTGCAGGTGACTATTACCTATAATACCAGGGACTATACCAAAAAAAATTCATTGGCTATCGCGGCCATGTGGCAACAGGTATTTGGTCCTCGCAGTATTCAAACCATCACCAGCAATCAGGAATGGAAAACCTTTCTGCAGGCCCGGCATACCGGTAACTATGATATTGCGCGTGATGGCTGGGTTGCTGACTATGATTCCGTTGATAGTTATACCGCCCTGTATCAATGCGGTAATCCGCAGAATAATGCCCATGACTGTCTTAAGGGCTATAATGACCTGCTCAATCAGGCGCAAAACGCTAAGGATTCCGCAATTACGGATTAAATTAATCCGTCAAGCGTTAACGTTGTCTATGAATGATTATGCGAGAATTCCGTTGTATCAATTGACTTATTATCGCCTGGTTAATCCAAAGGTGATGAATTACGATATCGAGGATAATCATCTGGATCACGTGATGACTAAATGGTTTCAATTAAAAGAGTAAGATAAACAATGTTGAAATTTGTCATTAAGCGCGCCCTGGTGTCCATCCCTACTTTGTTGGCGATCATCACCCTGGTATTTTTTCTGGTGCATTTGGCGCCTGGTAATCCTTTCGAGGGTGAGCGGGCGCTATCACCGGAAGCTCTTAAATCATTATTGGCGCAATACCGGCTCGATTTACCACTTTGGCAGCAATATTTACTTTATTTAAAAGATTTAATTCATGGAAACTTTGGTGTTTCCATGAAGTATCTGGATCAGTCTATTAATGGCCTGTTATTTCCAGATAACATGGGAGGTTTTTGGGTAACGTTGCGTCTCAGTATTTATACAATGATTATTGTAGTGCCGGCAGGAATTATTTGTGGCGCTTATGCCGGACTTTATAAAAATTCATGGTTTGACAAATTGGTGATGTCCAGCAACATTGTCCTCACTGCAATTCCAACCATGGTTACCGGTCCTTTGTTCGTATTAATTTTTGCAGTGGCTTTTCGGATGTTTCCTGCCGGCGGTTGGGGGGAGGGCGATTTTGCGCATCTGTGCTTGCCGGTGCTGGTATTAACGCTTGCCTATCTACCCAGTGTTGCCTTTGTATCACGTGGCGGCATCATCGATGTGCTGAATTCCAATTATATTCGCACTGCCCGCGCGAAGGGTTTGCCGGTCAACAAAATTTTATTTAAACACGCCATACGTCCCACGTTATTGCCGGTGGTTTCTTTACTGGGCCCCATGTTTGCTGGAATTCTGGTGGGCGCGGTCGTGACTGAGCAGGTGTTCACTCTGCCCGGACTTGGTTTATTGACCACAAATGCCGCCACTAATCGCGACTACAATATGATTATGGCCATCACCATTTTAGGCAGCACCCTAACTATAATTTTTAATTTTATCGTGGATTTCGTTTATATGTTGCTAGACCCCAAAATTAAACAGTAAAAAAAATGATATTTATTAAAACTAAAAATCTACATTTAGATATTCCTAAAACCCGAGGTTTCTGGTTAAGCGCATTCAGGCGCCTGTCGCGTAATAAACTTGCGATGGCCAGCGCGATCATTATCCTCATTTTGGCAATCCTCTGTATCGTTGAGCCGATGTTCAGTCATATTGCTTATGACAAGACGGATTGGAGCAGTATTCTGCAGGCGCCCAATAGTCAGCATTGGTTTGGTACTGATAACCTGGGGAGAGATTTATTAATTCGTTGTTTTATAGGTGGACGCATTACCTTTGAAATCGCATTTGCGGCGGCTTTTGTCGTGATATTAATAGGCATTTTCTACGGTGCGATCGCCGGTTATGTGGGTGGCAAAGTAGATACCATCATGATGCGGATTGTCGATGTGTTGTATGGAATCCCATTTTTATTTTTTTGCATTTTGCTGATTACTCTATTTGGCAACAATTTAGCGTTATCATTTGTAGCGATTGCTGCCATCTCCTGGCTGGACATGTCACGCATTGTGCGTGGACAAACGCTCGGTATCAAACACAAAGAATATGTTGAGGCGGCATTAATTTATGGTGTGAGTGGTTTCAAAATTATTGGCCGTCATGTTATCCCTAATTTATTAGGCGTTGTGATTGTTTATGCGGCGCTTACAATACCCAATATGATTGTATTGTCCGCTGTGCTTAGTTTCTTTGGTTTAGGAGTTACCGAACCCATGACATCGTGGGGTCTGCTGATCGCAGATGGCGCGCAAAATATGCAGGCATGGTGGTTGTTATTATTTCCGGCTGGATTAATGATTATAACTTTATTATCTTTCGCTTTTTTAGCCAATGGATTGCGTGATGCGTTAGATCCACGTTAGCAGAGAAGCCTATGAACCGAAACGTTGTACCATTATTAGAAGTTCGAGACCTGACCATTGAATTCAGTGTTCAGGATGGTCAGGTGAAAGCAGTTAATGGCTTATCCTTTAAAGTGTATGACGGCGAAGTTGTCGGTATTGTGGGTGAGTCCGGCTCTGGTAAAAGTCAAACGATGCTGGCTATTATGGGATTGTTAGCCGGCAATAGTAAAATGACGGGTTCAATAAAATTTAGGGGTCAGGAATTAATTGGCTTAAGCACTGCCAGGCTGAACAAAATTCGCGGCAACCAGATGGCTATGATCTTCCAGGATCCGATGACGTCACTGAATCCCTATCTCAAAATAAGCGCACAAATGACCGAAGTATTGATGGTGCATCAGAAAATGAGTTATAAGCAGTCGCTTTTACACTCTATCGATATGCTCGATCGTGTCAAAATTCCAGACGCGGGACAAAGAATCCATTCCTATCCACACGAATTTTCGGGCGGCATGCGCCAGCGGGTGATGATCGCGATGTCTTTATTAACCAGGCCAAAATTACTCATCGCTGATGAACCCACCACGGCTCTGGATGTGACCGTGCAGGCACAATTTTTAGCATTGCTAAAGGAATTAAAGCAGGAATTAAATATGTCGATCCTTTTTGTCACTCATGATATGGGAGTCGTGGCTAATATTTGTGATCAAGTGAATGTTATGTATGCCGGGTGGTTAATGGAGACGGCTTCTGTATCACGGTTGTTTACCGAACCCTGTCATCCTTATACTGAAGCATTGCTGGCGGCAATTCCGAATCCGGATCACGATGGGGATCATCTGAAAACTATCTCCGGAGAGCCGCCCAATTTGCTGCATCTGCCAACGGGCTGCCCATTTCAGGAAAGATGCCCGAAAGTCAATGAAAAATGCAGTAATTTAATTCCATTGCAAAAAATTTCTCCTCGCCATGTTATGAAATGCGCATTTAAGGCAGACGATGAAGGTGGTCTATGAAGAAAAAAATTCTGGAAATTAAAGACCTGAAAATTCACTTTAAGTTAAAAGGCAGGCTTTTCAAAGCGGGTAAGGTGATTCGTGCCGTGGATGGGGTTAATTTTGATGTATTTGAAGGTGAAACCCTGGGGATTGTCGGTGAATCCGGCAGCGGTAAATCTTCGCTGGCGCGGGCATTATGTGGTTTGAATCCCATCACTTCGGGAAGCGCCATATTTGATGGCCGGATAGATTTGTCGGAAGCCACCGCCAAACAATGGAACGAGGTACATAAACATCTGCAGTTTGTTTTTCAGGATCCCGTTGCTGCGCTTAATCCGCGCATGACTATTGCCGAGATTATCGCGGAGCCGTTAATCACGCTTTACCCGCGGATGGCCAAGGCATCCGTTATTGAGAAAGTCAGGTCGATGATTCAGCTCGTTGGTTTGGATCCAAACCAGCTTAATCGTTATCCCCAGGAATTTTCCGGTGGACAATGTCAGCGTATCAATATTGCCCGTGCGCTCATTCTGGAGCCGCGAATACTCATTTGTGATGAGTCAGTGAGTGCTCTGGATGCGTCCATCAAGGCACAAATTATCAATTTATTGCAGGAAATTCAGCAAAAATTAAAATTCACTATTTTATTTATTTCACACGACTTGGGTGTGATCAGGTATATTAGTGATCGAGTGTTGGTGCTGTATCACGGTCAGATTGTAGAGATCGGCCCCAAAAGATCTCTTTACGCCTCACCGCAACATCCCTATACCCAGGCATTGCTTTCAGCGGTGCCGGTAATCAAATTTACTAAAAAGGCTTTGGCAGAGACTAAACTTTAAAAGAACCCCGGTTTTGAATTTCCAGACAGCTATGATTAATTTTTCATAAAGAAAACATCATTTCGTGGAAGAAAGCACTAGACTTTGAGTACTTAATTGATCGTTTTTTTCAGAAACTTGTTCTTCAGGGTTAGCAAATAACTCAAATCGCCCGCCGTTTTCATAGATCATCACTGAGCTCGGGCTTTTTGGATTCATCCTACTATCAAAAAGTAGGGACCCACTGTTTTCATTTTTTCCTATATTTTTTTCCATAGGTAAGTGGTGCTTATGAGGTTCTCCAGAAGTTTTCACTATGCTCTGTCCAGTACTTATTCCCTCTATGATTTGTTGATAAATTTTATTCAAATAATCTGAAAATACTTTTTCTCGTTGTTTTACTGATTGGAGAGAAACTTTTGTATACTCCTTGTCCGTAGGAATAACAATAGGATAAAATCCATTTTCCATAAGGTAATAATTCATTAGCAGGCGGGCTAACCGCCCATTTCCATCTTCATAAGGATGAATTGTCGTAATACCACAGTGAATAAAAGCGGCAACCTGAAAGGGATGAAATCGATCATCCTTCAAATGCACAACCAACTTCGCACAAAATTCATCTATGAAGTTATCTACATACGTCCATTGTGGTGCAGCAATTCCTATTGCAGCCTCATAAGCTGTCCATTGTTCTGGTGTTAAGTAATTCATTTTTTGAGGTTCCCATTCATCCCACCGATTGCTTATATTACGTATTTCAATAAGCAATGCTTTTTGAACGCTGTCTTTACCATATTCAATGGCAAGATTTAAATTATTGAAACCATTTATAACAACAACCACATTTTCTTTACGAAAACTGCCTTTTGAACTCCCTCCCGCAATACTAATTTGGTGTAGTTGCTTGATGAATTCTTTAATACTCACAACGTTCATGTCTCGTAATTTTTTTTCTTCTTTAAGGCAGCGATCCAAAAAATCAATTCCTTTCGTCCAGGGCGAGTTTGAAGCATAATAGATTTTGCTTCCAAGCGATGGAAAGCCCCTCCAATTATCATTACTGTCTCCATCCATCGGATGAGAATAATAATAAAGGTAAGGAGGAACTTCTTTTAAGGCTTCTTTACTGGGTACTTTTTTCCATTTTTTCGATTCTGCTTCAGGATCTAACTCTATGCAGCAAGAATATCGAGGCGCTCCAGAATAATTGGGAAAACGATAAATATCATAAAGGCGTGATAACTCAGAAATCAAAGGAATGAGTTCCTGCAAAGCGCCCTCTGGACCTTTCAACATTTTCGCCCAACTAAGTCGTTGTGCGTTAAGAGCCATTAACAGTTCTTGATTTTTTGTATTAATTTGCTGTGCAATATCGCCTGAAGGCAGAGTGCCTGGAGGAGGGGTGTATTTAATAGGTAATGTATTGAATAGTTTTCCGATATCCTCTAGAGAAGAATTTTTTTTTGATAGCGCGTCGATCAATTTTGAAAGAATGCTATAGGTATCTCTAAGGGCATGATTTCGTGAAAGATATCGATAATGCAATGATAATGCGCCAGCTCCCAAATAATTGACAACAATAACTCCCGCTTCATACAATTTATTGCCGCAAAACTGACTTATTGATACTATTGAACTTGAAAAAGATTGTATATTTATTCTAGCCCGCATATTAATTCTCTATAATATATTTAAAAAAAATCTATCCTACATTTTATGTATGCCTTTGTCAAAAAACGTCAGCGCCAAAGCATGTGAGTAGAATATCAGTTATTGACGTTTCTCATAAAATATATTATATTTATGTATAACAATTGTAAAGAGAGAAATGCCATGCACATAACCAATCTTAGAAAAGTAGGCGGCTCAATTATGTTGGCTGTGCCGCCTGCCGTCCTTAAAGTCCTGCATTTGCATGCCGGCTCCAAAGTTGGAGTGGCTGTAAGCCATGGAAAACTGGTTATAGAACCCGCTTCCAAAGCGAAGTACACTTTGGGTGAATTATTAGCTCAATGCGATAAATCGACAAAAATCAGCAAAGAAGATAAAGCCTGGTTGCGCAACAAGCCTGTTGGTAAAGAGTTGATTTAATGGATAGAGGAGATATTTATTTGGTATCTTTAGATCCGACTGCCGGGCATGAGCAGCAGGGAACCAGACCGGTTTTAATAGTCTCGCCACTTGCTTTTAACAAGCTGACCAAAACACCCATAGTACTGCCCATTACCAATGGCGGCAGCTTTGCCAGAATGGCAGGCTTTGCAGTTCGCTTAACTGACACCAATACGACCGGCGTTGTGCGATGCGATCAACCACGTGCAATGGATTTAGCTGCACGCCGGGGAAGAAAGATAGAGCGGGCGCCAAAACCGGTGATGGAAGAAGTGTTGGCCAGGGTTATTACTTTATTTGAATGAGCGAAATTTTGGACTTCATACCAAATTGATAGGCTGCTCGCCACACCGGGATCGCAAACAATCCAGCAGAGTGGGGCAGGTTTAGACGTGACCTCTCCCGCTTTTTAATCGGGGTAAACGTTCATAAGCGTTTTCACCATGTTCGCTCATGTCTATGCCTTGAGCGACTTCTTCCGCGCTGGGACGAATGTGCATAAAAGTCTTCAAAAAAAATAATATTAAAGCTGTTCCTGTCACCGTCATTAATATCGTTGCGCCGACTGCTATTAATTGCTTCACGACTAGCTGCGGATTCCCATAAAAAAGACCATTAAAACCGGCAGAATTAACCGTTTTAGTTGCCAGAAGCCCTGTCATGATCGATCCTGTGACGCCCGCCATTCCATGGCAGATAAAGACATCCAAAGTATCATCAATTTTTCTAAGCAATTTACTTCGGTATAACATCATGTAATAACAGACGGAGGCGCCCACGCAACCAATCAGTATGGCTCCCATGGGTGTTACATAACCCGCGGCTGGGGTAATGGTCACTAATCCTATAACAGCAGAACATGCTTTGCCAATGGCGGAAGATGGCTGGCCTCTTAGCCAACACCATATTGTCCAGGTAAAAATGGATGCGGATGCAGCCAGCGTAGTCGTTACAAATGACAAACTGGCAAGACCATTAGCTGCAAGGGCAGAACCCGCATTAAAGCCATACCACCCAAACCAGAGTAAAGAAGAACCAAGGATTACAAATGGAATATTGTGAGGGACTTCGTGAATATGTTCATTGGAAGCCAGTCGGGGTCCCAGAATAAGGGCGGCAACCAGCGCTGCGAATCCCGCATTAATATGTACAACCGTACCTCCTGCAAAATCAATAGCGCCTAATCTCGCAATCCAGCCATCCGGTCCCCATACCCAATGTGCGATAGGTGTATAGATTAATAAACTCCATAAAATTATAAAAATGACGTAGGCTTTAAATTTCATTCGTCCCACAATGGCGCCTGAAATTAAAGCGGGTGCTATGACAGCAAACATCATTTGAAAGACGACAAAAGCATATTCAGGAACATCAGAGGTTTTATTGTGCGTAGCGATGCTGATTCCTTTTAATCCCACCCAATGAAAGCTACCAATAAAAATATTTCCAGCGGAAAAAGCTAAACTAAATCCAATTAATGCCCACAATAAAGGAATAACTGCTAAACAGATAAAACTCATATTAATGGTGTTAATGACACTTCGCGTTGAAACAAGGCCGGAATAGAAAAATGCAACACCAGGGGTCATTAATAATACCCATGCCGATGAGAGCAACAACCAGGAAGTATTTCCATTATTGAACATAGATACCTTTTTTCTTTAAAAATTATAGGCCAACTTTAATTAAAAATCCAGACTGACGGAATCGGCTGTTAAATTTTAATGTAAATTTTATGCCGGTAAAGAATCCACAAAATTAATAACCAGAATAAAAGATAACTGATCGAGTAAAGAAGCGAGGCGTTAGGTAAAGAAGTCCAACCAAATAAATGGTGGACTATATAAGCACGTAAATTAGTTTGCTGATGATTTTGGGTGATATGAATTAGGTTTTGCAGCTTATAAAAGAAAACATGCAAAAAGAAGGCGGCAATTGCATTCAATCCAAAAATCTCAAAAGGTTTAGACCAGCTACGCCAGCCTTTAATTTCCAGTAGCCAATAGCAAAGAGCATACAGGCATAATCCTAAGCCTCCGGTCCATAGCACAAAGGAGCTGGTCCAAAGATCTTTAATAATAGGAAACCATAAACTCCAAACCCAACCAAAAATAGCCATGATTATCCCCATAATAATCATACCCCAGAATTTTGTCATCGGTTCATTTTTAGATAGTAACCACATACCGGTAAAAATGCCCAAAAGTGTCGTGGCTATAGCGGGGAGAGTACTCAATAATCCTTCAGGATCATAGGTTTTTCCAAACAGGTGGAAATGGCCGTGTAATACCAATCGATCAATATAACCGGCCAGATTGCCGTCCGGAGAGAGATTGCCTGCACCAAATCCTGGCACTGGCGCCAGGGTCATGAGCAGCCAATATCCCAGTAATATGGTAAAGAAAATAATAATTTGTGTGGTTTTGCTGGTTGTTAAAAACAGGATAGCGGCACACAAATAACATAATGCAATGCGTTGCAATACTCCATAGATACGCATGGTGGTTATATGAAAGTAGGGATAACCATTTAAAAAAATACCGAGTAAAAAAATAATTAACGACCGTTTAATAATTTTAAAGATTATTTTTGTTAAAGAATGTTTCGCTTCCAGGCGTTTGGAAAAAGCAATAGGAATAGCAACACCCATAATAAACAAAAAAAATGGGAATATTAAATCAGCCAGGTTGCATCCATTCCATTCAGCATGTTTAAGAAAGGCATAGTTTTGAGTATTGTATATGCCGGTGCTATTGACCAGGATCATCGCGGCAATGGTGAAACCGCGAAATACGTCTAAAGAAAGTAGTCTGGGCAGTTTTCGATTTGCTTTATCCATTTACAATACTCCATATTTCCATAAAATTGGTCTTTTGAAATGAAAGAAGCTAAAATAAACGAACTTCTGTATTTTAGCAAAGCCGTATAGGTGCCGCAAGGTTAACCTTTTTCCGATAAGGAGATTGTATATGAAAGTGCAACAGGAAATTTTTTTGGGGCCGGTTTTTTATGAAAGCCTATATAGAGCTCTTCATAATACTCCCATAGCCCGTCTCTTGGCCGAAGAAAAGGATGCCTCCAAAAAAATAACTATAGCTTTAAAGCGGATATTTGGTGAAAAGGCCAATGGATTCGGTATTAGCCGTATCACTCTTGGAAAAGGTAAGGTGGAAATTTTAGAGCAAGTTAATAAAATTGAACAATTATTGCAAGGTCAGTTTGAATTTGAGGTAGATCACCCTGCAAATCTGGAGAACTTTTATTTACCTAATGGCCAGCCTCTTGTGGATATTATATAGAAGGATTAGCGCCAGAGGATGAAAAAATTGTAAATAATCTATTCCTGAAACAATACCTGATTATTTCATCTTCTGAAATGAAAGCTCTGGGATTTGATAGTTCGAATCCTCGGGGGGCTTTTGAAGCCCTTAATAAAATAATGACAATAGAAGACCGTATTATTTTAACGGGAAAAAAAGGCAATGTTCTTGTTGTCGCTGAATTAGAAAAATTGCAACAGCTTAAAAAAGCTCTGCCTTTTTCTGTGTTAATAACTCATACGCAAGCCGTTGCTATCCTATATTATGCTCAAACTGAAGAAAAATATGACCAATTTATTCCAAGATCCTTGGGGAAGGATCAGCCAAATCCAGCCATTTTGTCAAACGCTTTGAATCAATTATCAATAAAATGTGTTGTTGATTTTGCGGATTCAAAAATGCTGAAGGTGCTTGCATTACCGGAAGCTCATGCCAGAATTCAGAAGATTTGGGACGAATGTTTGCACGAACTCGATTTTAATATGAATCAAAATCTTATTCTAGAAATAGAACAGATTGCTCCCTCAGTAACCGATAAATCCATTGCAGAGTGGTTTGGCCATGATAATTTTGTCTTTCTCCCGGGAGTCGCCATCCTTGTTAAGAATTATCTCTCATTGCAAAAAATTAAAGACTTACGAAGTGAATGGTTAGAGATTGATATTCTTTATTTAAAATTATTGGAATTATTTTTTAAAAATTCGCAATCCACTTATGCAAAGAGAATAAGCATTTATTTAAAAAAACAAAGAATAATACCATGGAATTTAACTTTAAATGTACGTGAAAGCAATGAAGATAATGGAAGAAGAATTTTTAAAATTTTAATACCTAATAAATATAGGGAGAAAATTTTATATCATTTTTCAGGATTTTTTCGGGAGCATTCACTGGAAGTAACGCCTGAAGTAGTAAAAGTTTTACATCAGCAAACTGGAACTAAAGAATTAAAGCAGGGATTAGCGATATTGCAAAAAAAAGAAAGGGTAGAGAAAGGATTTGTCATCCAAAAAGATCATAAAGATTATATTGTTTTCGCGGAAAATAACGACATTGATAGTTTTAAATACTATTGGGTACGAAGTCCTGTTTCCGTAAGCTCTTTACAGAAAATAGCAGTGAGATTGCATGCCAAAAGTATTGGTTGCCAGGATTCTGATTTCAAATCCTGTTGTAATTTTTTGAAAATTATTGCTGATCACCCTTCAAATTGTTTTTTTAATTGTTTGGGTGTACAAAACGAGATAAAAATTGATACTGATAATCTTCGAAAATTGAATTACCTGCTTGATGAGTATGTGATAATTCCTTTCGATGTATATAAGTTTATAAAACATTATATTCGTGATATATCCGATGTTTCTCAGGCTGTAGATAATAATACACGTTTTGTTATATCTAAAAGAATTGTGGATGAAATTTACAGACGTTCTATTCCGAAATCTTTTGTGAGTTCTCGTACTGGAAATTTGATGACGTATCCCTGTGTTGTAGGAGATGATAAGGTTTGTGACTTTGAAGAGCTTGCTGAAGATGAAGTACATTTTTCTTTTGCTCAATTAGATGAACAAATTGCCAAGTGGAAGGTGGATTTTGATTATGCACCTAAGACGGAGCAAAGGTTGGAAAACGTCGCGTGGAATTTAAGCAAGAGCGAGGCCCAATATTATTTCATCAAACGTGGTTTATCATCGGTCATTCAGAACCTGTCTGGAAATAATCAAGGATTTATGGCTACCAGGCGTACTTCCACGGTTTTTCAACCGCCCATTATTGAAGATTCTAAGGAATTCAAGTTGATTTCTGATTCGCATCATACTCCTGGCACTCGTCTTTTTACCATTTCTGACGTTAGCAAAGATAACAGTCCGGTCCATAGTGCTGGCAGTAGTCTTTTGCCTTCTCCCCGCACCAGTCTGCCTTCTAGTCCTGATAGTAGCCCTGGTCATTACTACCGCTCTTTTCTCACTAGCGGTTCCACCAGTTCCGATGTTTCTAGCCATAAGTGGCATACCATCGAACTGTGATAGTTAATTTTTGACTGAAATCGAGAAAATTTATTTACCCTTTACTTCCAACCTTAATTAAACTTCTCAGTACCTCAGCTACGCTCCAGGCTTGGGCAAAACAACCCCGGGGATTGTATGGCGGTGTGGCGTCAAAAATTTCCGCAATATTTCCCACACAGGTGTGATTTAAGTGTTCTTCTAAACCTTTTAGAAAACATCTCGCATTTTCGAAATCATCGGGATATACCTTTAACCAGGCATCTATAAAATGGCCTATTAACCAAGGCCAAACCGTTCCTTGATGGTAGGCGGCATCGCGAGATCTGAGATCACCTTCATAAGTGGCTTTAAAATCAGGGTGAGTCGGTGAAAGTGTACGTAGTCCAACAGGGGTGAGGAGTTCTTTATGAATAATATCGACGACAGTTTGCCAACGATTGATTTCCAATACGGGATGTTTTAGCGAAATGGAAAAAATTTGATTGGGTCTCAGCGAAGAATCTTTTTTTTCGGTATGATCAATGCAATCTATCACGTCGTAAAGATAATTCCCCTCAGGATACCAGAATTTCTGATTAAAGGATTCTTTAGCATGTTCAGCATTTTCACCGTATTTTCCTGTCCACTCTTCCATAAGTCTCAAAGCATTATACCATAATGCATTTATTTCTACGGCTTTCCCTCGTCGTGGGGTAACGACCCAATCGCCGACCTTGGCATCCATCCAGGTTAATTGCAAATCGTTCGCCCCTTGAGATAATAAACCATCTTTATCAACTTTTATTCCAAAACGTGTGCCATTCAAATGATGTTCGATAATTTCTTTAAATTTGGGGATGAGAAGTTCTAAGGTATAAAAATCCTGAGTTGTTTGTAAGTAACGATCGGTCGCGTGAAAAAACCATAAAGTGGCATCCGCGGTGTGATATAAGGCTTCATTTTGTTTATCAGGAAACATATTGGGTATTAAGCCATCTTTAACATAGTGAGCGAAAGTTCGTAAAATTGAATAGGCCAGATCTGTTCTTCCGGTCGACAATGTTAATCCTTCTAAAGAAATCATGGTATCTCTTCCCCAATCGGTGAACCAGGGGAAACCGGCAACTACAGAGCCCGGTTCTTCCCCGGCTGCCTGCAAACGAATGATTTCGCGAAACCGCGTTATTGGTTTAAAAATAAATTGATCGGCTGCAAATACCAATTTTCCGATCGTAGTATTAGAGATAGTGCTCAATGAGCTTGCAATGAGTCCGGCGGTTTTTAATACATTTTTTCTACGTAATTTTTCTTCCTGCCAGGCTTCGGCAGGAGATAATGCTTCGATAGTTTCCCAATCCTCTGCAGATACCACAAATGTTATTTTTTTATTGGGAATAAGCTCAATACTATAACAGCCAGGACTTATTAAGCTACCTATTGATTCATAACCTCTCGCTGCTTCATACTCGTAATACACTTTTTCCAGTTTTTTTAATTCTGGAGTAAAAGGTATTGTTTCACTACATAGCATCCGCAATAATGGAAATGTCGGGCAAGATATTTCATAGCGATTATTATGTGAATTAATAGAATATTCCTCTTGCGGAATAGAAATATTGACTGGACTTTCATAATTACGAAAATGAAGAAAAGGGTGCCATTTAAGATGAACTGGTTTGCCAGACATAATTTGGTAGGTGATATGCACTGTATTCTGGTGATTGATTAAATGGAGTCGCTTTTCAATAATGGTATCATTAATTTTATAATACCAAAAAGGGATGCCGTCTTTTAATTTGAACTCGGTCAAAGGTATATCGGGTAAAGCTTCGTTCGGACCCTGTCTTTGCTGGGTGAGAATAATTTCCTTTTTATTTTGTATAATACTCTCTTCTACATGATTGAGTAAAATAGTTCTGCCCAAAGGAGCATGTAATGCAGCTATGAGCAAAGCATGATATTTTCTCGTCAAAACATTTGATATAGATCCGGAAGCAAAACCTCCAAGAGCATTAGTCATAAGCCATTCTTTGTGGATTAAATCATCCCCTTTGGGATCTTTAATAATAGTAATGATATGTGGCATATAATTATTCCTTATCTTTTTGTGACAGAGCCTTAATTTTTAAAACCATTGCAGAATGACCGGCTATCTTCCAGTGGTTGATCCGCAAGTTAATGGTGCCTCCACCGCCGTATTCTATTTCTTCACTCGACCATAATACTTCCCAGGGCCGGTTGTTTGGATACGCTACTAAAGGCTCTGGGGCTGGATCTAATGCATAATCTAAGCCAAAATTAATGATGATCAGACGGTCATCTGTCTCAGGAGCAAAGTAACGAATTAAAAATAAATCTGGACCAAAAACTGCGCCATCAACTTTTAATTTTTGGCATTGTTTGAAAATTTTATCATTTTTTTTAATTTTGATTAAATCTTTATATAAAGCATATATTTGAGGGTTCTTCTGACTCCAATCCAACTGACAGCTTTTAAAAACCTTTGGATCAGAACAATCGGGAATTTTTTGAGCCGCATTCGAATCCGAAATTGAGAGAAATTGTTTAAGATAATTCCGGCGACCTTCGCTTATAGCTTTGTTGACTTCAGGGCTGTGATCTGAAAAAAATAAAAAAGGTTTTTCTGAACCAAATTCCTGTCCCTGAAATAGCAACGGAGTATTGGGAGATAATAATAATAAACAGCTCATCGCTCGATAGTTACCAGGATCAGTTTTTTGTTTAACTCTTTTACCATCAAATGAATTCGCTAACTGATCGTGATTTTCAAGATAGATGACCATGGATTGATGCGGTAAATGGTAATTAGGAATGCCTCTATTTTTGTTCTGCCATGAGCAAAATTGTCCCTGATATAAAAAACCATATTTCATCAGTGAAACAAATTCCTGCGGGCTACCCCGATAATCAGAGTAATAAGCTTCGTTTCTACCGGTAAGTCGAACATGAGCACTGTGATGAAAATCATCGTTCCAAAGAGCATCGAATCCATACCCATTGGCTTCATAAGGCATTAATAATTGAGAATTCTGGGGCTCGTCTTCACCGATAATGATAGTAGACTTTTGGGAGCTTTTTTTAACGGCAAAAGACAAATCTTTTAAAATATGAACGAGGGTATCACTGAATAAACAATAAGTAGCATCAATTCGTAGACCATCAAAATGAAATTCGCTTATCCAGTATTTAGCATTGGTTAAAAAGAATTCGCGGGAAGAAAAATCGTCAAAATTTATAGAATTTCCCCATTCCGTCATTTTTATTTCTTTTATATATTCTTTTGAAAAGTGAAGTAAATGGTTATGTTCAGGGCCAAAATGATTATAAACCACGTCTAATATCACCGCTATTCCCAGCTCATGCGCCTGGTTAATAAGCGCCTTTAATTGATTAGGAGTCCCATAAATATGCGCGGGGGCAAATAAATTTACACCATCATATCCCCAGCCGAATTTTCCGGGAAATTCATTTAAGGGCATTAATTCAATGATAGTGATTCCGAGATCTGCCAGCTCTTTTAAATGAGCGGCTGCCTCACTAAAGGTTCCGGAGAGTGTAAATGTTCCGATATGGATTTCGTAGATAATTTGATTTTCAAGAGTTATTCCAGGCCATTGATCATCTGTCCAGTGATATTCTGTATTAACAATACATGAAGGTTCATCCGGGCCAAAAGGTTGGTAACGGGAGGCGGGATCCGACCACAACCCCGGTTCATTCAGGAATTTAAATCGATATAAATAATTTTCTCTAACGTGTGGTAAAAATAAGGAAAAATATGAGTTTTTTTCTTTTTCCATTAGATATTCTTCTGTCGTTCCTTCATTTTCTATAATAAGATATACATTCTGATGATTAGCGGCCCAAACCCGGAAATGGGTTCCTTCTCCAGAAACCATTTCAGCTCCAATGGGAAATTTTCTATTATATTTGGACATCCCTATATATATAGTACATTTATAGCGAGTCGTCAGCGGCTCCCGCTGAGTACAGCGGTAGCCGCTTCCTGTTTTGATCCTGCGCTCGGCGAAGCCGATGCTCGGAATGAAGGGGGAGTCGCTACGCGCAACTCCCCCTTGCGATCCCCCATAGCGTAGGGCATTTTCTGCGAAAAATATTTATATTGAAAAATAATTATTTACGGAGCTTAAATGCTGATTCCAGTCGGTCAATGTTTTCCTTTTAGCAATAATATCGCCGATTAGAAAATTATAGGTGTCGTCCGGGTAAAATTTTTCAAGACCGCTGTGATGAGTGAACGTCAGCTCTCCGAACACAATCCGTCCATCTATATTATAGAGATCCACACGAACATGCTCATGTCCTTTGGCCAGTTGATTGACTATTTTTAGCATTTCATCCCAATTTTCTGGGCGTTTTAATGTTCTGTGGCTGCGCGGGAACTTGATCGTAAACGGCAGTGGACGCCAATCCATATCATAGTAAATCCGTGAGTGGTTTTCAGTGTAACGGCCGATGTCAACCTGGATAAAATAAGATTTACCATAAAAACAGAAAAACTTATAATCCAGTATTTCACCATTGCTATCGACTAAAAATTCTTCGGCAATGATTTTCGGTTTTATTTTTCGATAATGTGGCTCTAATGACACTTTAAAATAACTTTTTGCCAGCCACCAGTTAAGTTTTTTTTGGGCAACTTTTCGGTCCAGCTTCTGTATGTCCGGAACTATAATATTCCATGAGCTACCATGATTTGCTTTTAAAACAAATCGGGACGGTAAACTGTCATAGTCGATATCTTTTGCATTTTTCCATACGCCCAGCAATTTCGCTAAATATTTTTCACCGATCAGGTTAGCGACATGGGTACGAACGGCATATTTATCCACAAATACGCCTAGTTCCTCGCTTTTTTTGCTAACCTTGCAATGCTGAATGTAAGCACTGAAGGTATCAACATAATCAAAATCCAATTTTCGATTATAGACCTGATAATATTTCGCTGAAAGAATCGCTTTATTTTTCGTACAGTCTTTTTGGGAAAACAGTCTGGATAGCAGCCTTTTTAGATAAACCATCGTTAAACCCTGAAATTAAAAGAAATGTTGAATTACCATATACTCAAAACGAAACACCGAAAACCTAATCGTTTTGACTATATCATACTCACTGTCCGACTTCAATTTGCTGCAAATCCAGTTGCCAGGGGGTGTCCCATTATAATTTGCATATATAATTTAAGAGGCCGCTATCAAAAAGAAAATTACCCTTAGACTGCTGGTTGCCGGAGTCATCTGTCGAGGCAAAATCCGCAGCGACAGGGTTGCCCGGCCGCCGTAAACCCATCCATGGGGGCTGCGATCGCGCCATCCTGTCGCTCACGCCCGGTCAACCCTGTCGCTGCGGATTTTGCCTCGACAGATGACTCCGGCACCCTGATTCGAGTTCATTGCCTGTCGTGATTTATTTTTGATTTTTCCTTTAGGCCGGTGCTTTGTTAAATTAAAGACCCTGTTAAAAATTTACGGATGAGAGATTGACAGGTATTATCTTTTATTTTTAACAGGAATAGCCGATGCAGGAAGTATCGCCAAATTCATTTATCCGTTGTTTTGGTGAGCTGGAAGATCCACGTATAGACCGGAAAAAATTATATCCACTCATGGAAGTTTTGTTAATTGTTATCTGTGGAACAATATCAGGACTTTGAATAGTATCCTGATGGAAAGTTTTGGACAGGGTGGATGATTGGCAAAGCATGGGTTAAAGGAAAAAGCAAAAAGAAATCACGACAGGCAATGAATCCGCATCAGGGTGCCGGAGTCATCTGTTGAAGCAAAATCCGGAGGAGCAGGGTTGACCGGGCGTGAGCGACAGGATGTCGCGATCGCAGCCCCCATGGATGGGTTTACGGCGGCCGGTCAACCCTGCTCCTCCGGATTTTGCTTCAACAGATGATTCCGGCAACCAGCAGTGTCTGGGTAATTTGCTTTTTGATAGCGGCCTCTTAAATTATATATGCAAATTATAATGGGACAGCCGTGACCCAGTTGCTATAATTATAATAGTTATTGAAAATGAGGGGCGAATTTATTTATGATTGACCTATATTACTGGCCGACTCCCAACGGTGACAAGATTGCGATCTTTCTCGAAGAGTCGGGTTTGGAATATCAATTTATTCGTATAGATATTTTTAATAATCAGCAATTTTCACCTGAATTTTTACGAATATCGCCCAATAATAAAATTCCGGCTATTGTTGACCATAACCCTAATGACAAAGGTCAACCGGTAAATATATTTGAGTCCGGAGCGATCCTGCTTTATTTAGCTGAAAAAACCGGACTGTTCTTGCCACAAAACTTTAGGGCACGTTTAGAAGCTTTACAATGGTTATTCTGGCAAGTAGGAGGATTGGGGCCTATGTCTGGTCAAAACCATCATTTTTCACGATATGCGCCGGAACGCATCCCTTACGCTATTAATAGATACGTAAAAGAGACGGCCCGGCTATATAATGTATTAGAAAAACGTTTAACAGGCCGCGATTTTTTGATAGAGGAATATTCTATCGCTGACATGGCAATTTATCCTTGGATAGCTTTACATGAGTGGCAATCGCAAAATATTAGTAATTTCCCGGAAATTAAACGCTGGTTGCTGAATATCCAAAATCGTCCTGCCGTTCAGAGAGCCTATACCAAAGGAGGTCCTGGCGGCAGCCATTGAATGAGTGTTTCACAATTACGAATTTGTTACTTTATTATCTTGATGGTTTCTTCATGTAAGGCAATGATTGAGGCTATAACAGCCAAATGAGTTAACGCTTGAGGAAAATTACCACCCATAAGTTTACTTTTTGTAAAATATTCTTCGGAAAAAAGTCCCAGGTCATTGCCTGTAGAAATTGCCTGAATGAAAATTTCCTCAGCTTGAGTTAATTGACCCTGACGTGCTAAACAGATTACCAGCCAAAAAGTGCAGGCTAAAAAAACCCCTTCTTCTCCCGCCAGCTCGTCAGTGTAAGAAGGATATCTCATTAATAATCCATTTTTGCCGAGTTCTTTGCGAATAGTTTCTACTGTACGGATCATTCGGGGATCCCGATAATCAACAAACTCGAAAATAGGTAATAGTAATAGGGAAGCATCCATTTCCGGAAATCCATATGCCTGGGTAAAAACTCCCCGATCTTCATCATAGCCATTTTCTTCAATACTTTGGCGAATTTTGTCGCGCACTTTTTTCCAATTGTCCAGATCTATGGTTTTATTCATGCTAATAGCCAGACGAATTCCACGATCAAGTGTCACCCAGCACATGGCTTTGGAAAAAACAAAATGACGCGGTTCACTGCGAACCTCCCAAATTCCACAATCGGGATGCTCCCAGATTTTAATCACAGTCTCGACAATTCCGGTCAAAAAAAGCCAATAATCATCGTCAGGAGAACATCCCTGTTCATGCCAAAGCCATGCTAAAAGCAGTAACTCCCCATAGACGTCGAGTTGTAATTGCAGATGTGCTGCATTGCCTACTCTCACTGGCTTGGAGCCTCTATAACCATCCAGATAATCTAAAGTACGCTCAAAGAGATGCCGCCGCCCGTCTACTCCAAATAATGTTTGCAGTTCTGCGGCAGATCCGGCACAGCTTCGTTCAATGAAACGGCGAAAACCATCGGCTTCTTTGATAAAACCTAAAATTCCTAAAACGCGCACTGAAAAACAGGAATCACGTATCCAACTATAACGGTAATCCCAATTCCGGGAGCCTCCGAGACTTTCGGGAAGAGAAGTCGTGGGCGCGGCAATGATAGCGCCAGTCGGTGCGTAGCATAAACATTTTAAAACCATAGCAGAACGTAAAGCGAGCTCGGTATATTTTCCCTGAAAATTCGCCTGTCGATTCCAGCCTTTCCACCAGTTGACGGTTTCACTGAATCTTAATGCCTGTTGTTGCAGGGTCGGTACATAGATAACACATTCGTCCAAATCTTCAGGTTTGGCATAAACGATAGAAAGATAATAATTTTGTTCTGCTTTTACCTTAAGTACAAGGGATAATTTATCCCGGCAATCCATGCATATCGGCAGATTTGTTGATATTAATAAACCATCACAACCACCAATCGCAATAAAAGAATTTTCTGAATATTGCCGAATCCAGGGTTTGATGGCGCCATAATCAAAGCGGGGTACAATGGTAACTTCTAATTCCATAGTGCCACGAATGGGTTGGATCATACGCAATAACTGATGATAGGGATGGTGTTCACCACCTCTACGCATGGTAAACAGGTCAATCAAACGAACCTCTCCTTCATCCGTTTGAAAACTGGTTTCTAAAATCATCGAATTATCTAAGTAACGACGTGAAGTTTTAAAAGCGCCGGTAGGGGATATTTGACAAAATCCGGCGTTGTTCCAATCCAATAATCGACCAAAGCAACTGGCAGAATCAAATCTGGGCATGCAGCACCAATCAATAGAGCCATTCTTTGAAATTAAAGCACTGGAATGGCAGTCTCCTATAAGACCATAATCCTCAATGGATGGAGGAGAATTTTCTTCTAAAGCCATAAATAAAGAAACTCATGTCTAAGAAAAATTTCTGATCTTTAATTGTAGCTCAATAATAAAGTTTTTCCCAATATATCCGTCATGATGACTTGGTCGCATTTAATATATTTTGAGTTAAATTTTTTAAAAAAATTTTTACTTGTTCTGGATCTTCAAGATGATATTGCGCATACGTTTGATCAGAATGATTACCTACTAAAATACCCATAGCGTGGTTAGGTAGAATTCGAAAAGCATCCTCATCAGTGAGGTCATCGCCCAGGTAAAGAATGCGTGTATTCGGTTGATTAAATCCTAAAATTCCCGCCAGCCATTGAACTGCCTTGCCTTTGTCCCAATCAACATTGGGTCGAATTTCTAATACTTTTTTCCCTGTACTGATTTTAAGTTGGGGATAATTATCAACGGTATGGCGGGTAATGTTGAATAGAAGATCCACATCTTTTTCCGCAGTAAATCTGTAATGAATTGTATCCGTCAACCGCTTGGGTTCAAATTGAAGGCCCGGAATTTTTGATAAATTAGACTGAAGTTCGCGATAGCATTTCTTCAATATCGGTAAATACTCGATTCCTACTTCATAGTGAATAGAGTCTGGCGGCGGCCCTTCAATATCAAAACCGTGATTGCCAATATAGTATAAATTAGGCAAATTCAACAATTTCTGTATATTATGTTTATCACGTCCGCTGACAATTCCTGCAGGAGTCACTTGTGATAAATTTAAAATGACTTGCCGCATTTCTTCACTGATGATGGCCTGTTCTGGATGAGGCATGATGGGTGTTATAGTCCCATCGTAATCCAAAAAAACAATCAGTCTGAATTGTGTTAGTTTTTTTATTAAATCGGAGGAAACAGCCAATGCATCAGGAAGCAGATGATATTCTTTAGGACTACGAATCGGGAAATTCATCAAATCATGATAGGTACTCACAGGTTTGCTCCGGTTAAAATAACTGCCTGGGAAGGATTCATAGCCAATTATAAATCAGTATAGAAACTAAAGGTTAAAAAGTCAAAAATAAGCGGCACAAACCAGCACTAGAAAGCAAGGGAATTTGGAGATTCTTTAAGTTGTCTCTCTATTTTCGCATCCTGTTTAGCCCTTAAGAGAAATTGATAAGTTCCTAATTCAGTGATAATTTTTTTCTTAGAAATTAAATCATTTTTGGAAAGCAGATCCTTTAGGAAAGGATCATTCGATTTTTCAATTTCATTTGTCGTATATAAAGCTTTGCGCATATAGAGTTCGGCGGAATCAATGAGATTCATTCCAGCGAAACATATGCCTATTTTGTAATAAGCGTTTTGAAGTGAGACGGCATCAGGATAAACATTAATGCTGAGAAGAATATCTTTACAGTTAGCATAATTATTCTTTCTAAAATAAGCGCGGGCCTGGCGTAACTTTGAATTAAATTTGGAATCTAAGGTTTCACCAGATTTGACTAATCTGGGTGTGATTTTTTCAAAATCCTTTTCGTGTACCTGTAAGGTCAAATGCCTTAAATTATTTTTGCCTTCTAAAAGTTCACTAGGTAATTTCAAAGAAAATAGCCCGGTTGAAGAATAGTATGATTTATCTTTATTTCCTTGAAATGGTTTTCCCATGAGTCCTTGTGCTTGAGTTTCAGAAATTCTTTTCAATTCTCTGGATAATATCAAAGATTTTAAAAAGGAAAGTTCAGGGATATCATTAGAAAAAAGGAAAATGTGCAAATTATTGGGCACACAAAAACCACGGGGATCGTTTTCCCATTCAGATGGGACGTTTATTAAAGTTCTTTTTTCATCGTAATTCGGCAATTCATCCACTATACAGTCCCACAATCCATTTTCCACAGAAGTAAAATTAAAAACTGATTTTCCCGGAATATTTTCAACGATGGCAGTTTCTTTTCCAAATGATTTGAAGAAATCAATAGTGGAAATTTCTGCAGGTTTCGTAATATTTTTTGGAAAGTCGCGATTTAAAAAATCGCTTTCTGATTGCTGCCATGCAATCATCAACCATTGAATGGGATGAGTAAACTCACCATGATTAACATATCTGAGACCGGAATCTTTCATTAATAGACCATTCCGTATGGTTTCTCGAAACATGCCGCCATTTAGGAATTCATTTACTTTAGCTAATTTGGGTTGAAAACCAACTTTGCCTAATTCTCTTTCGAGTACGTTGCGTAAGACTTTACGGTGAGGCGTGTACTTTTCATCAATTTTACAGGGGGCCAATATATTGTGCCCATCCTTATTTTTTGCCAATATTTCTAGCCTTTCTGCCTCTTTGACCAGTAGCGCATTTAGTTTTTTGAGTTGAATGATGACCTGGTCTTTATCCATTAAAAAGGTGGCGGCTTTTGAGGCTCTTATCAGGAAGTGTTTATCAAACTCTGGTTTTTTTTTAATACTGGAAAAACTATATACTCCGGAGGAAGAGTACGCTTTACTTACTATATCTTGTGCTGTCTTTTCAACCTGGGATGGATTTGGCTGCCAGCTTTGTTTAAATTCCACTTTTTTTTCGGCTTGTTTAGCTTCCACTTTTGGTTTGATTTGTTTGACTTTCGCTTTCTGTTTGGCCTTTTTGGCTTGTTTCTCTTTCAAATACTGCTTTAGATATAGCTCCCACCCATGTTTCATTTTTTGCCTCTCGGTTACGTCTTAATCGTTAGCGTAATTATAAATATGAATTATTAATACAATATTAAATCAGGGTCAAAGCGAAGATTTTTTTGGGGTGGAGGGGACAAAGAGAATAAACCATGAGGAACTCCCTAAAGATCAGTAATTCCCGGTAAATTTTAACTATTTGATTTAATGAAATAAATAACCCTTATAAAAAATTTTCGTAGAAAATTCTCTGCGCAATGGGGGATCGCAAGGGGGAGCATAAGCTCCGCGCTCCCCCTTCATTCCGGGCATCGACCCTGAGTTCAGGATTTAAGCCAAAAGCAATTGCCGCTGTACCCAGCGGGAATTGCGGCCGGGCTTCAATTCGCTAAGATGGGGTTTATGTGATTTAATTATTTCATTACCTAAATTAAAGTGAGATTTATGACTAAATTTCTACCGCAATGGTATCAGGAAGCCATTATCTATCAGCTTCATATACGAGCTTTTTATGATAGTAATAATGATGGTAGTGGAGACTTTATTGGTCTCATCGAAAAATTGGATTACCTGCAGGATCTTGGTGTAACGGCTATCTGGATGCTGCCCTTCTACCCCTCGCCATTAAAAGATGACGGATACGATATTGCCGATTATACCCGTGTAAACCCCACCTACGGCCATTTAAATGATGTGAAATCTTTAATTCATGAAGCTCACCGTCGTAACATTCGTATCATTACCGAACTGGTCATGAATCATACTTCAGATCAGCATCCCTGGTTTCAACGGGCCCGCAAGGCCAAAGCAGGCTCAAAATGGAGAAATTTTTACGTTTGGAGTGATACTGGCGAAGAATATAAAGATGCGCGGATAATTTTTAAAGATTTTGAAAGTTCTAACTGGACCTGGGATTCAGTCGCTAATGCTTATTATTGGCATAGATTCTATTCACATCAACCCGATTTAAATTTTGAAAATAAGGATGTGCAAAAAGCTGTATTAGACTGGATGGATTTTTGGTTAAATTTAGGCGTAGATGGGTTACGCCTGGACGCGGTCCCCTATCTGTATGAAAAAGAAGGAACCAACTGTGAAAATCTTGAAGAAACACATCAGTTTCTAAAAATAGTGCGCAAACATATTGATGAAAATTTTAGTGACCGGATGCTGTTGGCGGAAGCAAATCAATGGCCTGAAGATGCGGTAGCCTATTTTGGACAAGGTGACGAATGTCACATGGCATTTCATTTCCCGTTAATGCCACGAATGTTTATGTCGTTACGAATGGAAGATCGTTTTCCGCTTGTCGATATCATCCAGCAAACTCCTGCCATTCCTGCCAACTGTCAATGGGCTATTTTTTTGAGAAATCATGATGAATTAACACTCGAAATGGTCACTGATGAAGAGCGCGACTATATGTACCGATATTACGCCGAACATCCCAAGGCGCGCATTAATTTAGGCATCCGCCGGCGTTTGGCGCCATTGTTAAATAATAATAGAAAAAAAATTGAATTGCTCAATGCATTGCTGTTTTCTTTACCGGGGACTCCGGTTATTTACTATGGTGATGAAATCGGCATGGGAGATAATTTTTTCCTGGGAGACCGGAATGGCGTACGCACACCCATGCAATGGGAGCCAACTAAAAATGCAGGGTTTTCAAAAGCTCACCCACAAAGTTTATATTTGCCCTTAATTGTAGACCCCGAATACCATTATGAAACGGTCAATGTCGCTAATCAACAAAATAACACAGAATCTTTGTTATGGTGGACCAGGCATTTGATTGAGCTTAGAAAAGAGTACCCGGCATTTGCTTTAGGCACTATACGGCTTTTATTTCCTGACAATCCTAAAATTTTTGCATTCATTAATGAATATCAAACTCAAAGAATTCTAGTCGTTGTCAATTTTTCCCGTTACCCGGAACAAGCCGAACTGGATCTGGCTGAATGGGAAGGAAAGGAACTGTTTGAATTATTTGGACATACCAGTTTCCAAACTATAAAAAAAACACCCTACACCATTTCCATAAATGCTTATGGATTTTTTTGGTTTTTAATAAAGCAAAAAGATGACCAAACCGCAATGGCGGCCACCTATGTAACGCAGAAATTAGATTGTTCTGATTGCGAAGACTTATTACAACCAGGAAATCGTTCCGATCTTGAGAAAATATTGTCTTTTTACTTAGTCAAACAAAGGTGGTTTGCAGCTAAAGGACACAATATTAAGAAATTAAAAGTAATCGAAATGTTATCCATCCCAATGAAAAATAAAAATATATTTACACTTCTCATTCACGTTAATTTGTTCAAGGACGAAGAAGAAATCTATTGTTTATCTATTGCTTCAGTCAATGAATCAGAGGCCAAATTATTAAAGAAACAATATCCACAATCGATTATTGCTAATTTGACAAAATCCAATCAATATTTAATTGATGCTTATTTCAAACGTGAGTTTACATTAACACTTCTGAATAATATTGCTGAAAATAAAAAAATTAAAGGAATAAACGGTAAATTAATTGCAAAGTCACATCATAAAATTCGCTATAAATCTAAATTAGAAGCACAACCGATTAAAACTGAGCAAAGCAATACTTCTATTATATTCAACCAGAGTTTTATTCTAAAAAATTATCGGCGCTGTCAGCAGGGAATCAATCCGGACATAGAGATCGGAAAATTTTTAACGGAAAAATCCGAATTTAAAAATACACCACGACTTCTTGGGTACACTGAATATAAAGATGAACGTACCGACACTATTATACTCAGCGCGTTACATGAATATATCCCTCATGAATATAATGCCTGGGATTATACAATCGAGAATGTAAATCGTTTTTTTGAAAATGTATTATCTGTGAATCCTGTTAAAAGAGCTGATTTATATATCCCATCGCCGCTGCGATTATTCGGCCCTCCAATTCAGGCTTCTGAAGAAATAAAAGAATTATTAGGTGAATATATTCATTTAATTTATTTATTAGGGCAAAGAACAGCAGAAATGCATGCTGCTTTAGCTTCTGACGATAAAGATGAAAATTTTGCTCCGTTACCTTTTTCAACACTATATCAGCGTAGCTTATATCAATCTATTAAAGGGCTTCTTGGAAGAACCATCCACCAACTTAATAAAAAAATTCCTCAAATGGACGAATCCAGCCAGGAAATAATTTCTTCAGTGTTGAAATCGCAACCTTCTATAGATGCTGTACTTAAAAAATTATTAGAAAATAAAATATCCGGGATGAGAATACGTTGTCACGGTGACTTTCATTTAGGACAAGTTCTATTTACAGGTAAAGATTTTTTTATTGTTGATTTCGAAGGAGAACCGGCCAGATCGCTGTCCGAACGCCGAATTAAACGTTCACCTTTAGGTGATATAGCCGGCATGCTGCGTTCTTTTCATTATGCTACACATATCGATGTCATGAACAAATCTAACGAAAATCTGGAGTATTGGGGGAAATTTTGGTACGGATGGTGTTGCGCTTATTTTTTAAATGGCTATAAAAAAGTTTCTTCTCAAAATAATTTATTATCTCCCAATGCTGAAGAAAATTCTATTCTATTGCAAGCCTTAATGCTAGAAAAAACTATCTACGAAATTAATTATGAACTAAACAATAGACCTGACTGGTTATTAATCCCCTGCAAAGGGTTATTAGATTTATTACAATGAATCACAACAAATTGGGTGATCTGCATCAATTAGCCAATCTGTATGATATTCAAACTTCTTATTATGATGTGTTCAGACAAAAAAAATTAGTAGAAAAAGAGACTTTATTAGCAATTTTACGTGATTTTAATGTTGATATAAACTCCGAAAAAGAAATAGAAAATGTTTTATTGGCAAAATGCAAGGCTATTTTTCAAAAAATATTACCTCCCGTTACGGTAGCCTGGAACGGAAAATTAATAGTAAAACTACTTCTTCCAGAAAAATTTAGTCATTCCAATATTCATTGTCATCTTTTTTTGGATGATTCAAATAATATAACCTGGACTTACCGGCTCTCAAAAAGTAAAATATTGCAAAAAAAAAGTTTTGATAATAATAACTATGTGGTCAAATCATTAGAATATTTAACAAATTTACCTTTAGGCTATCATCAATTAAATATACAGGTAAAAGACAGTAATTTTTCCTGCATGGTAATTTCCGCCCCAAAACACGCTTATTTATCTAAAGATAAGCAAAAAAAATGGGGATTATTTGCCCCTATATATGCATTGCGTTCCAAAGCTAATTTTGGAGCCGGTAATTTGGCTGATCTTAATCTGTTAATGCATTGGGTTGCTGATCATGATGGAAATTTAATTGGTACTTTACCGATTTTTTCGCAATTTTTACAAAAAGATTTTGAATCAAGTCCATATTCGCCAATCAGCAAATTATTTTTCAATGAATTCTATTTAGACATGGTTAAAATACCCGAATTTTCAAGTAATATTACCGCTCAAAGATTATATCATAATAAAAATTTTCAGGAAAAAATAAAAAAATTGGAGGCGAATTCCCTTGTTGATTATTCTAAAATTTATTCTCTCAAGAGAAAGATAATTGAAATTTTATCTAATGAATTTTTTTCGAACGCCGACCTGGAGCGTCATCAAGAATTTGAATTATTTTGTAAAAACAATCCGCGAGTCATTGATTATGCAAATTTTCTTGCGGTGCATGAAATACAGGGGAAACCATGGCCTTTATGGCCGGATAAATTAAAATCAGGCATTATCCATGATGGTGATTACCAGCCTCAAACCAAAAATTATTTTCTCTACTGCCAGTGGCAAATTCAACTTCAAATTAAAGAATTGGCCAACGAGTTTACCAGAAAAAATGTTGATTTGTATTTAGACATGCCTTTAGGAGTCCACCCTCATGGTTATGATGTGTGGAAAAATCAGCATTTATTCGCTCATAGTTTGCAAATAGGGTCGCCGATAGATGCCGTGTTCACCAAAGGACAAAAATGGGGATTTCCACCTTTAATACCTCACCTTTTAAGAGAAACTAATTATCAATACTTTATAGAAACTTTGCGCCAAATAATTCCTTATGTAAATTTATTGAGACTCGATCATGTCATGGGATTGCATCGTTTATACTGCATTCCCAAAGATTTCAAAGCCAGTCAAGGCGCCTATATTCATTATTCAGCAGAAGAATTCTATGCCATTATATCTCTGGAATCGCAGCGCTATAAAACAGAGATTATAGGTGAAAATCTCGGCAATGTGCCGCATTATGTCAATAAAAAAATAATAAAGCATCATTTATATTTTATGCATATCCTCCAGCATGAGATTAGCGCCTTTAAAAAAAATCTTACAAAAATTCCAGGAATTCCCGCTGAAGGGAACTCTCCTTACGCGATGGGGGATCGCAAGGAGGGGAGAGCGAAGCGAGGAGGGCGCGATTCTCCCACGCCTGCCCCCATGAGACGGGGGGCATTCCGAGCAATCGGTTCCCCCGATACGCAGGATATAAACAGGAAGCCATTGCCGCTGTACTCAGCGATAAGCAGTTTAAATACACATGATATGCCTACGTTTGCCGCTTACGTGCAAGGTTTAGACATTATATCTCGAAGAAAAAGCAGATTTTTGTCAAAATTGACCGCAGCTGAAGAATGGCAGCGCAGGAAAACGCTCAATCCCTCTGGAAAAATGAAATTATCGATTCATCAATTAGAACATATATTACAGGATTCATTATACAGACTGGCCAATGATCCCAGCAAATATTTATTAATCAATTTAGAAGATTTATGGCTTGAAACTATGCCACAAAATATTCCCAACTCTGGAAAGACCTATCCCAACTGGAAAAAGAAATTTAAATTTAGTTTTGAAAAATGGGCCAAAAATAAATTTCTATGTACTACAATTTATAATATTTCCCTGATTCGTAAAAAGTAGGTAGTATGTCTAATCATTCTTTAATAACTAAAGAAGATATTTATCTGTTCAATGAAGGAACGCATAGTCGGCTTTACCAAATTCTAGGATCACATCCATCTGTCGATAAACATAAAAAACCCGGGTTTAATTTTGCGGTTTGGGCTCCAAATGCTTCTCAGGTTTATTTAATAGGTGATTTTAACGGCTGGAATAAAAAATCCCATCCCTTGCATCCGGAGGACAGTTCAGGAATATGGTATGGTTTTTTTGAAAATATCTCTATTGGACAATGCTATAAATATTATATTGTCTCAAATCAGGGAAATTTTACCTGCGAAAAAGCCGACCCATTTGGGTTTTACTTCGAAACGCCGCCTCGTACCGCAACAAAGGTTTGGGTAAATAATTTTTCCTGGAATGATGATCTATGGATGAATTCAAGGGGATCCCGTCAAAGTCATCAAAAACCGCTCTCTATCTACGAATTACATCTCGGTTCATGGCTGAGAATTGTGGAAGAGGATAACCGTTCCCTAACATACCGAGAGATCGCCAGGCCATTAACTGAGTACGTTAAAGAAATGGGTTTTACACATGTAGAATTTATGCCTTTATGTGAACATCCATTTTTTGGGTCTTGGGGATATCAGACTACTGGATATTTTGCGCCGACCAGCCGGTATGGAAATCCAGAGGATTTTCAATATTTAATTGATTTTTTACATCAAAATGAAATCGGCGTCATTTTAGACTGGGTTCCATCGCATTTTCCAAACGATGAACATGGATTGTATTTTTTTGACGGTACCCATCTTTACGAACATGCGGATCCAAAGCTGGGCTACCACCCTGATTGGAATAGTGCGATTTTCAATTATGGAAGACATGAGGTAAGAAGTTTTTTAATCAGCAGTGCAATGTTTTGGCTGGAATTTTTCCATATTGACGGATTAAGAGTGGATGCAGTCGCTTCCATGTTATACCTTGATTATTCACGTAAACCAGGAGAATGGATACCTAATAAGTATGGTGGCAGAGAAAATCTTGAAGCGAAAGATTTTTTACGTCAGCTTAATGAAAGCATTTATAAAAATTTTCCTGACGTGCAAATGATTGCTGAAGAATCCACTGCATGGGGAATGGTCTCCAGGCCTACTTATTTAGGCGGTCTTGGATTTGGTTATAAATGGGATATGGGATGGATGCACGATACGCTTTCTTATTTAAGTAAAGACCCGATTTTTAGAAGTTTTCATCATGACCAAATCACTTTTCGTATGCTTTACGCGTATACTGAAAATTTTATTTTACCTTTATCTCATGACGAGGTGGTGCACGGCAAAGGATCTCTTATCGGAAAAATGTCAGGAGATGACTGGCAAAAATTTGCAAATTTAAGGTTGTTATTCGGATATCAATATACCCAGCCGGGCAAAAAACTAATTTTTATGGGAGGCGAAATTGCGCAATGGAACGAATGGTCTCATGAAAGCAGTATGGATTGGTCTTTATTAAAATATGAACGACATCAAGGGATAAAACTTTGGGTGCAACATTTAAATCATTTATACCGAAATGAACCTGCGTTGTATGAACGAGACCATGAATACGTTGGTTTTGAATGGATAGATTGCTCTGACTATAACCAGAGTATTTATTCTTATTTAAGGTACTCAAGCGATAAAAAGATGTTATTAATTATTATAAATGCAACGCCGAATACTCACCCCCAGTATAAAATTGGAGTACCTTCTCAAGGAATATGGCATGAAATATTGAATAGTGATAAGGAAATATATGGCGGCAGCGATAAAAAAAATGAGAATGACCTGAAAACATTTCCAGAAGCTTTACATAATCGTGCTCATTCCTTACAACTCATACTCCCCCCGTTAAGTGTTATTATTTTAAAACCAGATCAATTCTGATATGAATCATTACATTTGCATTCATGGACACTTTTATCAACCTCCTCGGGAAAACCCCTGGCTCGAAACGGTCGAAAAAGAAAATTCAGCTGCGCCGTACCATGATTGGAATGAACGTATTACTGAAGAATGTTATCAGCCTAACGCTCATGAAAAAATTATGAATGAACAAAAAAATGTAGTAAAAATTGTTAATAATTATTCAAAGATAAGTTTTAACTTTGGGCCTACTTTATTATCATGGATTGAAGAGAAAAATAGGGAATTATATTTAGCTATTATTAAAGCAGATAAGGACAGCCAGCAACAATTTGAGGGGCATGGTAACGCTATAGCACAAATTTATAATCATATAATATTACCTCTTGCCAATACGAATGATAAATTAACCCAAATTATTTGGGGAATAAGGGATTTCGAACATCGCTTTAACAGGAAACCGGAAGGCATGTGGTTGCCGGAAACGGCTGTAAACTTTGATTCTTTAGTCCTTATGGCCGAACAGGGAATTAAATTTACAATTTTAGCTCAACACCAGGCCAGACAGATACGTAAAATAGGTAGTGATGAATGGCAAAAAGTTCAGCCCAAACTTATTGATCCCACTATGCCTTATTTGCTTAATTTACCCAACAATCGCTCCATAGTAATATTTTTTTATGATGGTAAGGTTTCCCAGGGAGTTGCTTTCTCGTCTACTCTGGATAAAGGCGAAAATCTTGTAGGCAGTATAAATAACATATTCACTGATCAAAAAAATAAAATACAGCTTGCTAATATAGCAACTGATGGGGAAACTTATGGGCATCATCATATTCACGGTGATATGGCCTTAGCTTATGCTTTAAATTATATTGAACAGAATAATTTTGCAAAATTGATTAATTACGGACAATTTTTAGCAAAATATCCACCCAGTCATGAAGTAGAAATTATTGATAACAGCTCGTGGAGCTGTATTCATGGAATAGAACGATGGAAAAGTGCTTGTGGATGCAGTAGTGGGGAACATCGTAATTGGCAACAAAACTGGCGTGCGCCATTACGTGAAGCCTTCGATTGGCTTCGTGATAAGCTATGGGGATTATATGCACAAAAAGGCCTGGAAATATTTACAGACCCTGTCAAAGCCAGAAATGATTATATCGATGTTATATTATCCAGATCATCGGACTCGTTATCTGTTTTTTTTGCCAAAAATGTCAACCACGCTTTAAATGAAGAAGAAACTGTCAATGCTTTAATTTTATTAGAAATACAACGAAACGCAATGTTAATGTACACTAGTTGTGGTTGGTTTTTTGATGAATTATCCGGGATAACAACAGTACAGGTAATCAAATATGCAGCAAGAGCGATACAACTTGCACAAAAATATTTTTCTGAATCATTAGAGAATACTTTACTTGAAAAGTTAATGCATTGTAAAAGTAACATAAAACAATATCAGGATGGAAAATTTATTTATTTGAATTTTGTAAAGCCATTTATTATGTATTGGGATGATATAGTTTCTCGTTATGCAGTTAGCACCTTATTCGAAAATTATAAAAATAATTCTACTTTTTTCTGCTATAATGTGGAAACATTAAATTATAATCAATATAAAAATGGTAAGGCAAGTTTGAATATAGGGCATAGTATATTTACTTCGAAAATTACTACCGAAAAAGTGAGTTATATATTTACCGTACTTAATTTTGGCGACAAAAACATAAGTTGCAGAGTAAAGAAATTCACATCCTTCGAAGAATATAATGAGATACTTCAAAATTTGATTTCAGCTTTTCATATTTCCGATATGGTTTCCGTCAGTAATCTTATTAATAAATATATGGAGATTTCACCCGGTGTCTGATTTCCATATACCTATAGCGACTTATCGTTTACAACTAAACGCTGATTTTCCTTTAAAGAAAGCTAAAAAAATTATATTTTATTTGAAAAATTTAGGTATTTCGGATATATATTCTTCTCCGCTAACGAAAAGCTCATCTGAAAGTAAACATGGATATGACGTGACTGATCACAATTCTCTTAATCAAAATATTACGAATTTTAATCAATTAAAAAATTTTACAAATATTTTACATAAAAACAATATGTTTATACTTATGGATTTTGTTCCCAATCACATGTCTACTTCTAAAGAAAACAAATTGTGGAAAGATTTTTTATTAAAATTAAAAAAATCCCCGTACAAAGATTTTTTTGATGTAAAATTTATTAGTAATAATAAATTTAATTATCGCCGATTTTTCGACATTAATGAATTAGTTTGCCTTAAAATTGAAAATAAAAATGTTTTTGAAGCAGTTCATAAATTAATTTGGAAGTTATTAAAAGAAAAAATAATATATGGGTTACGTATTGACCATATTGATGGGTTATATAATCCTAAAAACTATTTTAAAAGAATTAAGTCTGATTCCAGAAAAATTTTAAAAAAAGAATTCTATATTATTGCAGAAAAAATATTAGCAGATGATGAAATAATACCAGCGCAATGGAATATTGATGGAACGACCGGCTATGATTTTCTTAATATGATTAATTCTATATTTGTAGATAAAAAAGGGTATTTTAAATTAGTAAAACATTATCACGCATTTACGGATCTTAAATATTCATGGTTTGAAATGCGTTACCTATGTAAAAAACGGGTCATCCAGGAATTATTTAAATTTGAAACAGAGCTATTGGTTCACTCAATATTTAAAATAGTGAAACTTATAAATCCTTTAAAAATTTCAAAGCGAGAAGTGTATCAACGGATAATAGAAGAAATATCCGCTTGTCTTCCGGTTTATCGTACATATATTGATTCGGTGCATATCAGCAAGAATGACAAAATGTATTTAAATCGAGCATTATCTATTGCCAAAAAAAAATTAAGGGGTAAGTGCACTCCACAATTCAATATTGTAAAGAAAATTTTACTCATGAGTAAAAAACGCTTTAAATCACATTGCTTAAAATGGATCATGCAATGGCAACAATATACTGGCCCAATTATGGCGAAAGGATTTGAGGACACCACCTGTTATATTTATAATCCTTTAGTTTCTGTCAATGAGGTGGGTAGCGATCCTAACATGACAAAAAATTATGGAAATATATCTTATTTTCATTTATTTTTACAAAATCGATGTCGTTTCTCACCCTATTCTTTAAATGCGACCTCGACACATGATACTAAACGGAGCGAAGATATAAGAATGATAATCAATGTATTATCAGAAATTCCAGAAGAATGGATTAACCACTTAATTCTCTGGGATAAATTAATAACCCCGCTAAAAGTAAAAATGTTTGATAGCTACATTCCAGATCTAAATATTGAGATTTTTTTATTTCAAAATCTTTTAGGCGCCTGGCCAATATCTATCAAAAGGTTCAAAAACTATATGGTTAAAGCATCCAGGGAAGCTAAAACTTATACTTCATGGCAAAAACCCGATAAAGTTTATGAATCATCTTTAGTAACTTTTATCAATTCTTTACTTGTCTATAGACCTTTTCTAAAATCATTTCTTCAATTTCAGAGAAAAATCGCTTTTTATGGGGCCTTAAATTCGCTAGGTCAATTATTGATTAAGGTTACCGCTCCGGGAATCCCGGACTTTTATCAAGGAACTGAGTTATGGAATCTAAAATTGGTAGAATCCCGATAACCGTAATCCTGTTAGTTTTGATAAACCCATCAGTACCATTACTTCATTAATGGAAATTTCTTCTGATCTAATCAGAAGTATCTGTAATAATTGGTCTGACGGCCGTATAAAGTTATTTCTTGCTTATCATAGTTTACGCTTCAGAAACGAAAAAATAGCACTATTTCAGTATGGTACCTACATTCCTATAGAAGTGAAAGGTGTATTTAAAAAAAATATTTTTAGTTTTGGCAGATACTATCAGAATAATTGGGTAATAATTATTATCCCGCGTTTTATTACTCAAATTACTCAATCGTTAGTTCTGCCTGTTAGTGCAATTAATTTTAATAAAACAGTATTGATTTTACCTAATAAAAGTCCTTTACACTGGAAAAATATTTTAACTAACGAAGTTATTTATTCAGAAATAAAAAATAAAATAAATAAATTATCGGTTCAAAAAATATTTTGTAATTTTCCAGTTGGGTTACTTTTTGGATCTTCCACTAATTAATTAGGATGAATTTCTTATGTTTAAAGAACTCATTGATATCACGGATAAGGACAATAAATTTGGGCATCAGCGAATTATTATTGAGAACGTTAATCCCGAAATCGATTGTGGCAATATTCCGATTAAACGCTGTATTAACGATGTAATCGTTGTCCAGGCAAAAATTTTTGCTGAAGGGCATGATGAATTGGGGGCTTCGCTTAATTTCCGCTCTGCAAAGACAGCAGATTGGCAGTCTACTGGGTTCCGTGCATTAGGTAATGATCTTTGGGAAGCGAGTTTCACCGTCACTGAATTAAGTTATTATTATTATACTATAGTGAGCTGGATCAATTACTTTTCTTCATGGCGCAGAAATTTAGTGCGCTGGCAGGAAGCTCATCAGGATATATCATTAGAACTGCGTGTCGGCGCCGAACTCATCAAATCGGCATCTTCAAGAGCTAATTCTGCGGATTCCCAAACATTACTTTATTTCTATCATCGTTTGAGCGAAGTTTCAGATACTAAACAGGCTTTTGATTGTGCTCTAAGTGATGAATTATTACAATTAATGAATAAGTATCCGGACACTGAAAATCTCACTGAGTATCCGAAGCATTTACCAGTCGTCGTCGAAAGAATTAAATCCCGCTTTAGCAGCTGGTATGAATTATTCCCGCGCTCTTTAGGAAAAAACCAGCAACATGGGACCATTCAGGACCTTATTAGACATTTGCCCTACATTACCAACATGGGTTTCGACGTATTGTATCTACCCCCCATTCATCCTATTGGTAAAACTTATAGAAAGGGCAAAAATAATGCTCCTGTTGCACAACCTGATGAGCCAGGAAGTCCATGGGGAATAGGATCTGAAGAAGGTGGGCACACCGACATTAATCCTTTATTGGGCACTCTGGAGGATTTTCAGCAACTAATTTCTAAAGCGAACGAATTAAATTTAGAGATTGCGTTAGACCTTGCTTTGCAATGTACGCCCGATCACCCATTGGTCAAGGAAAATTCTCAATGGTTTAAAAAACGCCCTGATGGTTCTATACAATATGCTGAAAATCCCCCAAAAAAATATCAGGATATTTATCCTATTTATTTTCAAACAGAAGATTGGAAAAATTTATGGATAAACTGGAAGAACACAGTCTTTTTTTGGATAAAGCATGGAGTGAAAATCTTCCGGGTTGATAATCCGCATACCAAACCATTTATTTTTTGGCGATGGCTGATAAGCGAAGTCAGATATTTGTATCCCGAGGTCATTTTTTTATCTGAAGCTTTTACGCGGCCAAATGTAATGTATTATTTGGCTAAAATTGGTTTCAGTCAGTCATATACTTATTTTACCTGGCGTAATAATAAAACTGAAATAATTCAATATTTGACTGAATTGACCCAAACTCAGGTCCGCGAATATTTTCGTCCTAATTTTTGGCCTAATACTCCTGATATTCTCCATGAATTTTTGCAGGCGGGAAACCGGCCAGGATTTATTATTCGTGTGGTTTTGGCGGCTACCCTGGCTTCTAATTATGGTATTTATGGTCCGGCATATGAACTCTGTTTTTCAGCCAATAGAGAATTAGGCAGCGAAGAGTACCTTGATTCTGAAAAATATCAACTTAAAGAATGGGATTTAAATCAAACTTCGAGTATTTGCGAAATCATTAAAAAAATTAATTATATTCGTAAAAATAATCCCGCCCTGCATGATAATCTCAGTTTAATATTTCATCCAATTGAGAATGAGGAGTTGATTGCTTTTAGTAAAGGTACTCCGGATAAAAAAAATATTATTTTAGTCGTGGTGAACCTGAATCCGCATCATACTCATTCAGGAATGACTAATTTACACATGTGGGCTTTAGGAATTGAGGAGCATGAGAGTTATTCTGTTCTGGATTTATTATCAGATGAAAAATACATATGGCACGGAAAGAAGAATTATATAGAGCTTAATCCAAATAAATCGGTAGCGCATATTTTTCAAATCATTCCTATTATTAAAAATGAGAATAATTTCGCAGAATATCAATAGGAGTCGTCTTTATTATCATTGGCTGGAACAATAAAGCACTACTATAATTTAAGTAGTTTTGAAGGAGAGGCAAATCAATGGGTAATCAACAAGGACGTTTAATATTGGTGTCAAATCGATTACCCGTGACCTGTGTAAAATTAAAAGCTAAAGGTTTTAAGTTAAATACGAGCTCAGGTGGACTGGTTGCCGGTCTTAGAGAAATACACCAGGCTAAAGAGGTATTATGGCTTGGTCATGCGGGAATTAATCCTTGCGAAGAAGACTTTGCGGACTTAAAAGACCAATTAGAAAAAGAGCGATTAATTCCGGTTAATATTCACAAAAAAGAATATGAGTCTTTTTATAAAGGCATTTGCAATAATGTAATTTGGCCTCTATTCCACTATTTTCCCAACAAAATGCATTATAAAAACAAAGATTGGAATTCTTACCAATCAGTCAATCAAAAATTTTCGCAAAAAATATTAGAGATTGCGCGTCCTGGTGATAAAATTTGGGTACATGATTATCAATTAATGTTGCTTCCCGCTCTATTAAGGCAAGGGAATCCAAATTTATCCATTGCATATTTTCACCATATTCCTTTTCCCTCTGCGGATTTATTTCGAATTTTATCTTCGCGTGGCGAAATTCTCCGCGGATTATTAGGAGCGGATATTATTGGCTTTCACACCTATGATTACGTAAGCCATTTTTTAAATAGTGTTATTCGCATTTTAGGTAACCATAGTCACATCGATGAAATTCTTCATGAAGGAAGACGAGTTAAGGTAGTTGCCAATCCATTAGGTGTTGATGTAAATATGATACCCAAAAAATCCGAAGATATAAAATTGAATAAAAATATTAAATCCCTTTATGATCAAATAGGTGATCGTAAAGTTATTTTAGGAATTGACCGGCTGGATTATACCAAAGGTATTATTGAACGATTAAATGCATTTAGAGAATTTCTAAAAAAGTATCCGGAATATATTGGCAAAGTAACCTTTATTCAAATTAGTGTTCCTACTCGAATGGAACTAAAAAGTTATTGTCAATTACGCAAAAAAGTGGAAAGAATTGTGGGTCAAATTAATGGTGAATATGGTTTTCCTGGTTATATTCCAATTCAGTATTTTTATCGCTCTTTTTCTAAAGATGAAATTATTAATTTTTATAAAATTGCCAGTATTGCTTTGGTTACCCCTCTTCGTGACGGGCTTAATTTAGTCGCCAAGGAATATATAGCTGCCCGGGATGATAATGATGGAGTATTAATTCTGAGTGAAATGACTGGCGCAGCTACGGAAATGGGCGAAGCTTTGTTGATAAATCCATATGATATAAATGGTTTCGCGGAAACGATTCATAAGGGTATTATCATGTCTGCAGATGAGCGCGGCCAACGTATGACAATTTTACGTAAAAGAATTATTGAACATAATAATCTCGTATGGAAAAGTACTTTTATTAAAAGTTGGGAAGAAATTGTAGAAAAAAATCATAAATATTCTCAGCCATTAAGCGGAAATTTACAATCGCAAATAATTAATGAAATTTCTTGCGCAGATCGTTGTTTTATTTTTCTGGGTTCTGATAATACAATAATACCGCATATCCATTTTCAACAAAACATGAGACCCAGTGACGAATGTCATCAATTATTAAAAGAATTGTCGCAGAAAAAAAATATTGAGCTTACTTTAATTACTGATAAAACCAGAAAGTTTTGTGATTCCGTTTTCAGTGGATTGCGATTAAATCTCGTCAGAAAATGGTGCTTTAATTCAAATGAATAAAGACGCTAATATCTGGCATAATTCTTTTAGTTTAGAAGAATTTCAATCTATCGAAAAAGATGTTTTGCATTTATTGCAAATGTACACACAATGTTTGCCTGGTTCGTATGTAGAGCGAAAACAATTTTCAATAGTTTGGCATTATTGGCAGGCTGAGCCTCTTTTGGCTAAGGAGAAATCTAATGATTTATCCGCCTTATTAGGACAACTTCTCGAAAATACCCCTTTTATTATTTATACTGGAAATAATAAACTGGAAATTCGCCATTTATTAGCCACTAAGAGTTATGTATTAGAAAAAATAAGCCGTGAACTGGGAATCAGTGACAAAGATGCGCTAATCACCTTGGGTAATGATAATAGTGACGAAGAAATGTATAAGTTATATCCGCAACAAAATATCGGAATTCATGTGGGCACTCCAAATTTATTCGCCAAATATCATCTGCCCTCAACTCAGGGCGCTCATATTCTTCTGCAGGGTATTGTGAGACATCTGTGAGCCCCTGCTTTTAGAGGGAAAAGAATACTTTACATTTTTAATTCAAAAGAGTTTTTTTCAGTCTGGGTTACAGAATCCGAATTATTCTTAAAAGGGGTACTAAAAATAGTCTGATTTAAAATATTGAGGTATCCACCCATTTCCTGTACCCAGCCCTTTTGTTTTTGGTTAAGGGTTTTATCCTTTTCCCAATGTCGATAAAGACGCTGATACGCCTGAATATTGAACGTAGATATCGCTGAATTGGCCTTGTGCCGGCCTTCCAGGTAATTCAACTCTTCGTTCAAGAGTTGCAGCACCACCGGAATCATGGTGGGGGATTGCCATTCTCTTAAAATATCGTTAAAGTGAGTAACAGATCGAGTGGTCATATTAGCCTCCTTGCTAAAATTTTCTAACTGATCGAACTGATCATTATAATTTTTCTTTCCCGGAAAAGAAATCGGATTTTTTAACTATATTTTGTAATATTTTATGTATACTTATCGTAAGCTAATTATTTATTCCGCATTAAATTCTACATGGAGAGAGTATGAAAGCTCAGATTATTAAAAAATTTGGCGATCCCTCAGTATTTGAGTTAATAGACACTGCAAAACCGGCCATTAAAGCAGGACACGTACTTATAAAAATATGCGCAACCAGCGTCAATCAGATTGATTGTAAAATAAGAAAGGGATTAGTCCCTGAAATAGCGCCCGGAATTTCCCGCAATTCTGCATGGCGACGTCGCTGGAGTGGTTGAAGCAACTGCCAGTGATGTGAAAAGTTTTAATGTGGGAGACGAAGTGTATGGCTGCGCAGGCGGTCTAAAAGGTTCCGATGGAACACTCGCTGAATATATGCTGGCAGACGCCCGGCTTCTGGCAAAAAAACCGCATTCTTTAAGTATGCTGGAAGCAGCCGCATTACCCCTGGTAAGCATTACCGCCTGGGAGGCTTTGTTTCAAAAGGCTAAATTAACTAAAAATAAAAAAATACTTATCCATGGTGGAGTTGGAGGCGTCGGCCACATTGCCGTGCAACTGGCCAGATGGAAAGGGGCGAAGATTTTTACTACCGTCATGGACCCTGAGGATTTTGAATTAGCAAGGTCATTGGGTGCGGATGAAGTCATTAACGCTAAAGAAGAAGCGGTGGAGCAGTATGTTCAGCGGTTAACCCGGGGGCGCGGTTTTGATCTGGTTTTTGATACCGTGGGCGGTTCCAATTTGGATCGTTCACTCTACGCAGCCGCCATGAATGGTACTGTGGTAACAACAGCGGCGCGTTCAACCCACGATCTGACACCTTTACATAATAAAGCGCTTGGTTTACACGCCGTTTTTATGTTGTTGCCCATATTAAAAAATGTGGGGCGTCAACAACACGGTAAAATTCTGGCTAAAATCGCTCAAATTGTTGACCAGGGGAGGCTCAAGCCCCTGATTGATAGTCATCAGTTTAGTCTTGAAACGGTTCCAGATGCTCATGCTTTATTGGAATCCGGTAAAGCCCGAGGCAAAGTGGTTATAAAAATCTACCCCTAACCACCGATTTCTGGTAGATTATTCAACCGGGCTGTGTACAGATTATTGACAAATTTTAGGAACTGTGTTAGTTTCAAAAATGGTTAATATTTGTTCAGCCTGATTTTTTAATCACAGATGGAGGCATCATGCAGGTAAATAAAAATTACATAGATGGCAAAAATTCATCCATTGCTGAAATAGATGGTAAAAATTCATCCATTGCTGAAATCACCCTTAAAGCCGTTATTCTGGCGGTCATTCTGACTGCCATTTTATGTGCATCCAATATTTACCTGGCATTAAAGCTGGGCCAGACCATCGCCGCTTCTATTCCCGCGGCAGTCATTTCAATGGGCCTGCTGCGCTTCTTCAGGAAAAACAATATCCTCGAAAATAACATCGTCCAGACGGCCGCCTCCGCTGGAGAAGGGCTGGCGGCAGGCATTTCTTTCGTGCTGCCCGCGCTGGTGATGACGGGCTACTGGAATTATTTCCATTATTGGGAAACAGTATTGCTTTCCGCCATTGGCGGGCTCTTCGGGGTACTGTTCTCCATTCCTTTACGTCGTATTATGTTAAATTATCCGTCGCTAAACTTTCCCGAGGGCAAAGCTATTGGCAACGTTCTCAAAGCCAAAGAAGCAGGAACCGCGCAAATGCGCAAACTGGTGCAGGGTGGGGCGGTAGGCGCTGTGATTACGTTGTGTCAGACCGGTTTTAAAACACTTTCCGATAGTGTGCAACTGTGGACAGTCACTGGTAAAACTTTCATCGGCATGGGAATTGGTTTATCTCCGGCGCTGATCGGCGCGGGTTTCATTATCGGCATGCAGGCCTGTGTGGCCTTGCTGGTTGGTGTGATACTCGCCTGGCTGGTGGGGTTGCCTATTTTGGCGCATGTTTATGGTTTGCCCCATGCCGCCAATTTTTATGATATGGCCATGACGGTGCGTGCGCAACACATTCGTTACATCGGCGTGGGCACCATGCTGCTGGCAGGAGTCTGGACATTATTTAAGTTGATCAAACCGATTGTATCCAGTATCTCGGCTTCTATCAATTCTCTGGGGCAGGCGCGCCGCAACGCAAATACTCCTGAAAATAAATTGCCCCGGACTGAACGGGATATTCCCTTTTATTTCGTACTCATCGGCATCGTGGTGCTCGCGATATTCACTTTTTTGGTGTTGCTATCCCTCCTAAAAATAGATCAATTCGGTCCGGCTATACACTATGGGCTGTCCGCCTTTTCCGTGGTTTACATTTTAATCATAGGATTTTTTATCGCGGCGGTTTGCGCTTATTTGAGTGGATTAGTGGGTATGACCAACAATCCACTGTCGGGTTTAATGATAAGCTGCGTACTTCTGGCTTCTTTAATCCTGTTAGCTGTATTGGGGTCTGTTTTACAGCATAATCCGGCGGCCATCAAAGCAGCGGTAGCCGTTGTGCTGATCATTACCACTATCGTAGCCGCGAGTACCGCCATTTCCGGAGAAAATATGCAGGACCTGAAAGCCGGACAAATGGTCGGCGCCACGCCCTGGAAACAACAGGTGATGATATTGGTTGGAGTGTTGGTGGCTGCGTGTGTCGTCGGTCCGGTATTGGAATTATTATTCCAGGCTTATGGTATCGGCGGTGCTTTTCCCAGGCCTGGCATGAATCCGTCGCAGTCATTGGGCGCTCCGCAGGCTGCGCTGATGGCCGCCATCGCCAATGGCGCTTTTGGGCACTCATTGCCGATGACCGACATCAGTATCGGAATGATTATCGCAGTGATTGCGATTGTCATCGACGAACGCCTGAAAAAAGTGGGCAAGCGGTTGCCGATTCTGGCGATAGGCATTGGTATTTATCTGCCGCCGGAAATTCCGACAGCGGTGGTGATCGGTGGAATTTTAAATTATCTGTGTAAATTGAGGATCACCAAACGTGTTTCTCCGGTTGAAGCTCCCGAGGCTTTGGACAAAGCTTTCAGCAGCGGCACCTTAGTGGCCTGCGGATTAGTGGCCGGCGCCGCATTAATGGGTGTGATCCTGGCAATCCCCTTTGTACTTTCAGGCAGCTCCGATGCCCTGACCCTGGTCAAAGCCGGTTTTGCTCCCATCGCCACAGTGCTGGCTATTATTGTGACCGCCTGGCTTTGTTACTGGCTGTATAAAATGACATGTAAACAGAATATGCGTTAGGTTCTAGGCTTTGAATAGATGGGCGACACTGGGGGTTTGTTTCAGGATTTCCACAGAGTGGTTTAATAATCGTTGGAAACCCGGCAGATTTTTGAGTAATTTGGCGCCGTACGGTTTGCTGTACAGACGTTTGTCGAGAATCGTGACAATACCGATATCTGTTTCCTGACGGATCAAACGCCCCACATATTGGGCTAAACGAATTGAGGTGGCCGGTAAAGTCGCCAGTTCAAAAGGATTGCGGCGGTTTTGACTCAGCCATTCATTGCGAGTGAGTTCAACGGGTGTGGTGGGCACTGCAAAAGGAAGTTTGTGAATAATGACATGCTGACAAAGATCCGCAGGCAAATCCAGGCCTTCCCCAAAAGAAGCCAAGCCAAATAAAATCGAACGGTGAGCTGCCTCTATTTTTTTCTTATGCGCTGCCAACAATATCGGCTTGCCGAGCGCACCCTGCATTAAAATATCCGCCTGAAGCGTCGTGGGCATGCGCGCAAAAGTTTTTTCCATGGCCGATTTGCTGGTAAATAACACTAAAGTGCCACCGCGCGGTAAAATCAGTTCGGGCAGCAATTGTATGGCTTCTTCCCAATGCCGGGATTGTTCGTTGCCCTGCGGTTCCACGCGCATGTTTGGCACAAATAAAACGGACTTGCTGTAATCAAAACAGGTCTCAAGCGCCATTTCAGTGAGTAGAGGGTTCTGGTGAAGTCCGGTTTTGCGCCGGAAATCGCTAAAGTCGCCGACGGCGCGAACTGTCGCCGAACAGAGCAGGACGCCGGACGTTACCTTATCCCATAACAGGGTCTTTAATTGCTGGCTCACATTCAGAGGCGCGGCGTGGCAGAAATACTGGCCGCGAGCGTTTTTGATAAACCATCGGGCCAGCGGCGGTTCCTGTGCCTGCCGTGTTTGGCAAAATAATTGGAAAGTCTGGGAAAGATTATCGGCGCGGCTACTGAAAAATCCAAATTGTGCGATTAATTTGGTCATGCGTTGTTGTTTTTCCGCGTCGTTACCGGCCATTTTGAGGTTTTCTTCAAATTCAGAAAGTAGCTGACCGCACTCACTCGCAAACTTCGTGCTGGCTTGGTGAATAGGTTGCGCCAATGCAAAGACATCGGCCTGATTTTCCGTGCAACGCCAGGTGGCTTCTTTATTGTAGTTTTCAGTAAACAGGGAAGAATTTTGCTGCAATAATTGCTGCAGCGGTTGTAAAGTTTGAACCAGCTGGTGCGAACATTCCTGCAATAATTTTTGCCTGGCTTCGCTTAAGGAAGAGTTCTGCACCGCTTTATTGACAGCCGAGTTGAAAGGGTTAATCCATTCCAGGGAATCCAGTAGCGGCGCGGATTGTGCAAAATGATCCAAAGCTTTATCAGGAAAGTGATGGCATTCATCTAAAATGTAAACGCTTTTATCGATGGGCGGCAGCAAAGCGCCTCCGCCCAGGGTGAGGTCGGAAAGTAACAGACTATGGTTGGTGATGACAACATCCGTTTGCTGCCATCTTTGCCGGGCTTTGTAAAAAGCGCATTGTTGATAGAAAGCGCACAATTTACCACTGCATCCCGTGCTATCGGTGCTGACTTCCGCCCACTGCGAGTCGGTCATGGGCATATCCAGTTGATCGCGATCGCCCTCCCATTTGCCGTTTTCAAGTAGGGTACGTAATTGCTGCTGGTAATCCTGACGGCTGAAGATATCTACCTGCAGATCGTCATTAAAAACGCGCGCATGACAGACATAACGGCGACGGCCTTTCGCCAGAGCCGCGCGGACGTTAACCCCCAGCACCTTACTCAGTAAAGGCAGATCTTTTTGATAAAGTTGTTCCTGGAGGGCGATAGTCGCCGTACTCATAACGACAACCTGTTTGTCGGTCTTCGCCAGATAAGCGGCAATGCCGTAACTGATGGTTTTACCGGTTCCGGTAGGAGCCTCTAAACAGATGATACGGTTATTATGTAAGGCCTTGAAAGCTTCCTGGATCATGGTTAATTGCGACGGGCGGTGATTAAGACCCGTCGCTTTCAGTTTTTGAGCAATTTCATCAATATCCATTGAGGGTATAGTAGTATTAGCGTTATGATAAGTAAATTATTTTAAGGAGGAGTTATGGGAAAAAAAATAAGAATGATCATGCTGATGACATTATTATCAGCGCCGCTGATAGCGGTGGGGGCTGATAATAAGGAGCCTGTTAATGATCAGCCGGCAGTTTCTGCCAATCAGCAACAGGATGTTAATGACAGCGATGACGTGACGCCGGCTGCTACACCGAAAGCGGTTGAGCCTGCCTCTGCGACCGCCGCTGCGGCGACAACGGTTTCTGAATCTCCAATTCCGCTTCAGCACAAGTCAGCGGAAGAGTCAGGGCTAACAGAAAAAAAACTGGAGATGTTTTCGCAAAAAATCATCAGTTTAAGCGATGAAATTATTCAACTAAAGCAACAGGCGGACCAATTCCGCCAGCAGATCAGCCAATTACAATACACGGTATATGGATTGGCTGTCCTGGTCGTTTTACTGGCGTTATTATCCATGGCGCGCCGTCCCAAAAAAACTCCAAAAAACAAAACTGCCGCGCCCCCCAAACAGACTCCGGACTCCGGTAAAACAATCAAAATTGAAGACGATACCGCCGGCGAATACGATTTTATGGGTAGCAGCGAAGGCATTCCCGCAAAGCTGGATCTGGCGCGGGCTTATATCGCCATGGAAGATTATACCGCCGCCCGTGAAACGCTCGCTGAAATTTTAGGCGAAGGTAGTGAGGAGCATTGTCAGGAAGCCAGGTCTTTATTGAAGAAAATTAATCAGTAATGGAACATTCTCAACGTATTGCCTTATGTGTGCGATACGACGGCAGCCGCTATCACGGCTGGCAGAGTCAGGAGGGTTTGCCCACGATTCAGGGATGTCTGGAAAAAGCGCTTTCGAGCGTTGCGAACCATCCCGTCGCTGTGGTCTGCGCGGGCCGCACCGACGCCGGTGTCCACGCCACTGGCCAGATTGTCCATTTTGATACTCATGCCAATCGTAATGATCATGCCTGGGTGTTTGGCGCTAACAGTAATTTGCCTGCCGATATTAGTGTGGGTTGGGCGAAGCACGTCTGGCGAAATTTTCATGCCCGTCATACCGCGCTGTCACGGCGTTATCGATATATTATTTATAATCATGAAATTAGGCCGGGTATTTTGCGTCATGCGGTAGGTTGGCATTACCGTCTGCTGGACGAAAGGCTGATGGAGGAGGGTGGACAGCATCTTCTGGGCGAGCATGACTTCAGCGCTTTTAGGGGGGCTGCTTGCGAATCGTCTACCCCGATACGGGAAATTTTTACGCTGGAAGTCACCCGTTACCGCCGAATGGTAATTATCGAAGTGCACGCCAACGCATTTTTATTACACATGGTCCGCAATATTGTCGGTGTATTGGTGGCGGTAGGAAGTGGTGAGAAGCCCGTTGAGTGGGTTAAAGCGGTTCTGGAAAGCCGCGACCGCCGGCACGGCGGCATCACCATCCAGCCGAATGGTCTCTATCTGGTTGAGGTCAAATATCCCGAAGAATACGATCTTCCGACTGTTTCCCCTGGACCTTTTTTTCTTCCTTAATTAAAGAAATACCGGGATGAACCAACTTATCTCCAGATTACCGTGGAAAATTTTCGTAGTATTTTTATTAATACCACGGGTCAGCAATGCTTCCTTCATTGAAGCAACCATGGGAACAGCGGTAGTTAATGACGCTACTGCGGGTTATAATAATCCTGCCGCTTTAACTCTTCTGCAAAATCCCCAATTAATAGCGCTCGGTAGCGTTGCACAATTTCATAGCCAGTTTACAGGTAGCGCCACGCAATCGAGTAGTGGCTTTAGTGAATCCGGCATCAGTAAATCAGAGTCAAATTACTTTTTGCCATCTGGGTACTTTGGAGTACCCGCATCAGATAAATTATTCTTTGGACTGGCGGTCCTGGCAAATAATTTTAATCGTGATGCCGATCAAAATTCTATTTTGCGCTATGTCATGTCCGATAATAATATTAAAGATATTGATTTTATCCCGGCTTTAGGCATTAAATTAAATGATTATTTCTCAATAGGCGCCAGCCTCAATTTTTCACAAGCCAATTTCTTCTTCACACCTATTTCAGGATTTCCAAACCTGGATGTCCCCGATGTTCAAGGCCAGGATAAAGCCAATGCGAGCGCCTGGGGCGGCGATCTCGGTTTATTCTTAAAACCATTTTCTACCACACAAATCGGATTTAATTACCGCAGCTCAATGACCTATCACTTCCATGGAACAAGTCAACTTGAAAGCAACCCTCCACTTAATTCAAATAATTTTTCTTTTGATTATTGGACGCCCGCCAGATACGTACTTTCCGTCAATCAATTTCTTTCTAAATCCGCTGGTATGATTGGCACGGTCCAATGGATAAAATGGGATATTTACAATCAGATCAATGGTCATAATATTGCGACCCAAATAGGCCCCACTCCGGTTATATTATCTGATGTAACCATTCCTTTACACTTTCACAATTCATGGGTAGGGACGGTAGGCGGTTATTATAATTTATCTCCAAAATGGATAATTCGGACTGCGGGAAGTTATGTGCAGTCGCCCGGAAATCCCAATTATCAAATTACACAAGGTGATAGCATTATTCTTGGCGCATCATTAGGGTATAAACTAAGTAAAATATTTTCTATCGATGCCGGTTACGCGCATGCCTTTATTTTAGATCAAACGATAAATATACAAGACTCAATAAATAATATTAATGGTATTTATAAGGGTTATCGGGATTCAGTTTCTTTTAAAATAACCGCGAATATATAAGTTCGGCTACACTGATCCTGAATCATTGACCAATCCCAAAAATAAATTTTTGGGCTTTTGCGATTGGCCCGGTGGATGTTTCTATGCCAGGGTTTAATGATAGACAAAATAAAATGCACTTATTGGATATGAATAGGAAGCAATTGCCGCTGTACCCAGCGGGAATTGCTGGCGTCTTCCGGGATTTTTTTGTATAATCTTTATCAGATTTTTAACCCGAGGATACTGATGAGCTGGTTTGAAAAGCTATTACCGAAGGTCTCAACCGCCAAAAAAAAAGGCGTTCCCGAAGGCGTCTGGAGCCAGTGCGATTCTTGCCAGGCCGCCCTCTATAAAGCAGAATTAGACAGTAATCTCCAGATTTGCGTAAAATGTAATCACCATTTGCGCCTTTCCGGACGTAAGCGGCTGGAAGTATTTTTGGACCCTGAAGGCCGGGTAGAACTGGGTCAGAGCGTTCGTCCCAAAGACTGGCTTAAATTTCGTGACTCCCGGAAATACCGGGACCGCCTGGTAGCGGCGCAAAAAAGTTCCCATGAAAAAGAAGCGATCGTGGTGATGGCGGGAACGCTTTGTCAAATGCCGGTTGTCGCAGCCAGTTTTGATTTTAATTTTATCGGCGGTTCCATGAGTGCGGGAGTTGGTGAACGTTTTGTGGTGGGAGCGCAGACGGCGTTGGCTAAAAAAATTCCGTATATCTGTTTCTCCACCAGCGGCGGCGCTCGCATGCAGGAAGGTTTGTTTTCCCTGTTTCAGATGGCAAAAACCAGTGCGGTATTAGCGCACCTGGCCAAAGCCGGCGTTCCTTACATTTCTGTATTTACCGACCCTACCATGGGAGGGGTTTCGGCGAGTCTGGCGACGCTGGGAGATATTATTATCGCCGAGCCCGGCGCTTTAATTGGTTTTTCCGGTCCGCGCGTCATTGAGCAAACCATTCGGCAAACATTGCCCGAAGGTTTTCAGCGCAGCGAGTTTTTATTGGAACATGGCGCTATCGACATGATCGTCGACCGCCGGGAACTTCGTCATAAAATCGCACATTTAATCGCAAAATTAACGCATGCGCCTGAACCCCCCATTGTGTAACACACGAGATGATTGGCTAAATTACATCAGCCAAATTCATCATCGCGAAATGGATTTTAGTTTGGACCGGATTCAGGCGGTGGTGAACCCATTGGGATGGCATCGCTTTACCTGCCCGGTGGTGATCGTCGGGGGAACCAACGGCAAAGGTTCCTGCGTGCGATTTTTAGAAAGTATTTATTTATATCCTGCGCTCGGCAGAGCCGATGCTCGGAATGAAGGGGGAACGCTCCGCTCTCTCCCCCTTGCGAACCCCCATCGCGTAAGGAAAGTTCCCTTCAGAGGGAACTCCCGGCAGTCGGTTATCGGGTTGGCGCCTTCACCTCTCCCCATTTAATGGCTTTTAATGAACGGATTCGGGTTGCCGGGGAAATGGCGACAGATGAAGAATTAATCGCGGCTTTTACGGCCGTGGAAAAACATCGCCGCAATATTTCCCTCAGTTTTTTTGAATTTACTTTTTTGGCTGCTCTGGAGATTTTTCAGCGGTCATCACTGGATCTGGTGGTGCTGGAAGTGGGTTTGGGCGGCCGGCTGGACGCGGTGAACATTGTTGACGCCGACGTCGCCGTGATTACAACCATTGATCTCGACCATACCGAATTATTGGGACCGGACCGTGAGTCAATTGCCCGGGAAAAGGCGGGGATTTTTCGTAGCCGGCGTGCGGTCGTTTGTGGAGATCCGCAGCCGCCCGAAAATTTGCGGCAGCGTGCCGCCGACCTTGGCGCGCCTTGGTATGCCCTCGGGGAAAACTTTCATTTTGAACACTCACCCCGGGAAACCGGTTGGCGATGGCAGGGCATGGAAAGTCAATATCAGAACTTGCCGGCAATATCTTTAAAACATCAAAACGCCGCGACCAGTTTAATGGTGGTCGAGTGTCTTCAGAATCGTTTGCCGGTCGCGGACAGCGCCGTGCGCCAGGGATTGGCGCAGGCAAGTCTGGCGGGACGTTTTGAGAAAATGCGAATCTCTCCTCAATGTTATTGTTATCTGGATGTGGCCCATAATCCGCAGGGTGCACGCTGGCTGGCGGAACAATGGCGTGAGGCGCCGGTGCGCGGAAAAAGAATCGCAGTATTTGGTATGTTAGGCGATAAAGATATTGCGGAAACCGTGCGCTCTTTATTACACTATGTCGATAGATGGTACGTAGCGACTTTGTCGGTATCACGCGGTGCAACAGCCGCGCATTTGCATGCAACGCTGTCCGCGCAAGGCGTTAACAGTTGTTATTCGTTCGCGACAGTGGAGCACGCGCTGCAGGCAGCCATTACAGGTGCAGATCTGGAATTAGATTCCATTTTAGTTTTTGGTTCATTTTATACCGTCGCGGCGGCTCGAAATTATTTGGGTATGACGGTTATCACTAAGGAGAGGCAACTATGAGAGACATTGATGAGCAAATAAGCAGCGGCCAACTTTCTCGCGCCAAGCTAAAGCAACGTTTGGCGGGTGGTGCTGTTTTATTGATTGTGTTAGCGATTTTTCTACCTTTTATTTTTAATCATTCTCACCAAAGCGTGAATTCCACAACGCCGACGGATATTGCGCCTCCACCAGTGGCTAATCAGGCGCCCCCCGTGGCTAATAATGCAAATGATGTGGCGGGAGCAGAGCAGGCCGCAGCGCCTCAGGCTCAGGCCGAGACCGCAGTACAATCCACAGCGGTGACCGAAAACATTCCTGCACCGGCGGCCAGTGTAACGCCAACGGCGCCCCTAAATGTGGCGCCACCCGCTTCGTCTTCTTCTGCCCCTTCACCGGCAGAGCAAACCCCCGGAGCGACGGATCAACCTGGTTTAACCCAACCCCAAAGCGAAACGGCCATACCGGAAACATCTTTACCGGTAACGCCGCAACAAACACAGCCGGCATTACCGGCTCAGACTGAGACTCCGGCGCCTGTGGTCGTTTCTCCCCCAACTCCGGTTAAGCCGCATGCCACCGCTGCCCGCGTGTTGCCGCCACCCGCCAAAACTATGGCAAAAGTTGCCCCCAATGGTCACTGGGCGGTGCAAGTGGGTAGCTTTGCCCAGGCTGAATATGCGCAACAATTAGCCGGAAAATTACGCGCCAGCGGATTCCCGGTGTTTACACAGCGCGGCGCCAATCAGCTGACACGGGTTTATATCGGCCCGCTAGCCAGCCAGCAACAGGCGCAAAAGATTCAGCAAAGAGTGCAAAATAAATTTCAACTTTCCGGTTTAGTGAGGGAGACAAATCATTGAGCACCCACGCAATCGACTGGCTCAATTTAAACTGGATTGATTATTCGATTATCATCATTATCCTCATATCGCTTTTAGTTGGAGTGGTACGGGGATTTGTCAGCGAGGTGATTTCTCTCATCACCTGGATAGCGGCGCTGCTATTGGCGTTTAAATTTGCCGCTCCATTGGCGACTCGTTTGACCTTTATTCAGTCATCGACATGGGCTTATGTCGCGGCGTTTGCCGGTATCTTTATCGTGATTTTGATCTTGGGCATCACCCTGAATGTGCTGATCCGCCAGTTATGGCGCCGTACGGGAGTTCCTGTCGCCGACCGGCTACTGGGTTTATTGTTGGGAATCGCCCGTGGAATTTTGATCATCGCACTGATTTTGCTTTGGGTGAAAGGCAGCCCTCTGAAAGAAGAACCTGTGGTGAAGGAGTCGCAATTAATTCCACCGTTTAAACCGGTTGTGGATTGGCTACAGGATATTTTACCGGAAACCATAGTGCATATTTCCGGGTGGACTCAAGAGAAAAAAGAGAGGAAAGAGTAAACATTTATATGTGTGGAATCGTCGGGACAATTTCGGTATCTCCGGTTGGACAAGAGTATTTACGATGCGTTGACAATCATTCAGCATCGTGGCCAGGATGCCGCCGGCATTTTAACCAGCGATGGCCGGCGGATTTTTTTGCGCAAGGCGAATGGATTAGTGCGTGAAGCGCTGCACAAATCCGATGTAGAGCGTCTGCAGGGGCATATGGGATTGGGACATGTCCGCTATCCGACCGCGGGCAGTCAAAGTGCGGCGGAATCGCAGCCTTTTTATGTCAATTCACCGTATGGACTCAGTATCGTGCATAACGGTAATTTAACCAATGCCGCCACTTTGGCGGAGGATTTAATCCGCACCGACTTGCGCCATCTGAATACCACTTCCGACACCGAAGTGTTACTGAATGTGTTTGCTCATGAATTACAACGCACAGGGGGAGTCAGGCTGCTCCCTAAAGAATTATTTGCGGCATTGCGCAACGTCTATCAACGAGTGCGCGGCGCATATTCAGCTATCGCTCTGATTACGGGGTATGGGATACTGGCTTTTCGCGATCCTTATGGAATCCGTCCTTTAATCTATGGCCGGCGCGACACTCAGCGAGGCGTTGATTATATGGTCGCTTCCGAAAGCATCGCCCTGGATGCGTTAGGATATACGGTCATTGCCGATATAGCGCCGGGGGAGGCTATCTATATCGATCAGCAGGGCGAATTCCATCGTGAACAATGCGTGGAAAAAGTTTACCATTCGCCGTGTTTATTTGAATACGTTTATCTGGCCCGGCCGGATTCTGTCATCGATAATATTTCTGTTTATCACGCGCGAATTAAAATGGGAGAAAAATTGGCGGATAAAATCCTGAGGATGCGTTCCCATCATGATATTGACGTCGTTATTCCAATCCCTGATACCAGCCGCACCGTCGCGTTGCCTTTGGCACAGCGCCTGAATGTGCCTTATTCCGAAGGTTTTATTAAAAACCGCTATATTGGCCGGACGTTTATCATGCCGGCGCAAGAAATGCGCCGCAGTTCGGTACGAATGAAGCTCAATGCCATGAAAGCCGAGTTTAATAATAAAAATGTGTTGCTGGTGGATGATTCCATAGTCCGCGGCACCACCTCTCAGGAAATTATTCAAATGGCGCGAGAGGCCGGAGCCAACAAAGTCTATTTTGCATCGGCAGCGCCTCCGGTGCGTTATCCCAACGTGTATGGAATTGATATGCCCAACCCCAAAGAACTGGTCGCCTATGATCATTCTGTCCTGGAAGTGGAACGATTAATCGGCGCCGACTGGCTGATTTACCAGGACCTGGAAGATTTATACGATGCCGTCAATGAGGCGGCGCCGGCGCAGTACCGGGTTGAACGCTTTGAAGATTCGGTCTTTACCGGAGATTATGTTACCGGTGATATTAGTCCATCCTATCTAAAGACTTTAGCGGAAGCCCGCAGCGAACAAGCCAAACTGAAACGCCATGCTCTTGAGAACGATCTCGATCTCGCCTAAATAAAGGAAAAAATATACATCGCATGAAAATTGAACAGGTTTTAGCGGAAGAGTTAAAATTGCGAAAGCAACAGGTGACCTCTGTCATTCAGTTACTGGATGAAGGAGCGACGGTGCCTTTTATCGCGCGTTACCGGAAAGAAGTCACTGGCGGCGTTGACGATACGCAGTTACGAACGTTAGTGGAGCGTCTGGAATATTTACGTGAACTGGAAGCCCGCCGTACCGTCATTATTAAAACTATCGATGAGCAAGGCAGACTTACTGCCTGATTTGGAAGAACGGATATTGGCAGCCACCGATAAAACCACTCTGGAAGATTTATATTTACCGTATAAACCCAAACGCCGCACTAAAGCGCAAATCGCCCGGGAAGCAGGGTTGGAACCTCTGGCGTTAGCGCTGTTACAAAATTCTCAACTGGACCCCGATGTCCTGGCGCAGGCTTATATCGATGCGGAAAAAAATATTGCCGATGCCGCCGCGGCCCTGGCGGGAGCGCGGGAAATTTTAATGGAAAAATTTTCTGAGAAAGCGGATTTGCTGGGTGAACTGCGTCAATATTTCTGGCGTCATGGTGTATCTCAGCAGCCAAGTCGTCAAAGATAAAGAGGAAGCAGGAATAAAATTTTCGGATTATTTTGAATTTTTCCCAACCGATTCAAAAAATTCCTTCTCATCGCGCATTGGCGTTATTCCGCGGCAGTCAGCAGAAAATTTTGCGGCTTAAAATTAACTTTTCCCGAAGCGGGAGATGAACAGCATTGCCATCAATTAATTGCGCAGCATTTTAATATTGTGCGACAATCAGCGCCCGGCCGATGAATGGTTGTGGCAAGCCATAGAATGGGCGTGGAAAATTAAAATTCAAACGAAACTGGAACTGGAATTATTGACGGAATTGAGGGCGCAGGCTGAAGCGGAAGCCATTCATGTTTTTCAGGATAATCTCAAACAATTGCTGATGGCCGCTCCCGCCGGCCAGCGCGTCACCCTGGGCCTGGATCCCGGATTACGAACCGGTGTTAAAGCAGTGATCGTCGACGGCACTGGAAAATTACTCACCTTCACCACCATTTTTCCCCACGCACCGCGCGATCAGTGGGAAGAATCCCTGCATATTTTAGCCAAATTATGTCAGACATTTCGCGTCGAACTGATCAGTATTGGCAATGGTACGGCTTCGCGGGAAACAGATCAGCTTGCCGCGGAATTGATCAAGCGGCATCCAGATTTAAATTGTCAAAAAATCGTGGTTTCGGAGGCGGGGGCGTCGGTTTATTCTGCCTCGGCGCTGGCTGCCGCAGAATTTCCCGATCTGGATGTTTCCTATCGCGGCGCCGTTTCTATTGCGCGCCGCTTGCAGGACCCTTTAGCGGAACTGGTTAAAATTGACCCCAAGTCGATCGGTGTGGGCCAGTATCAGCATGACGTCAATCAGGTCAAATTAGGCCATAGTTTATCGGCGGTACTCGAAGATTGTGTCAATGCGGTAGGGGCCAACGTTAACAGTGCTTCGGTGCCGTTGTTAAAAAGTATTTCGGGCCTCAATGAAAATGTCGCCAAACAAATCGTGTTATACCGGGAAGCGCATGGGCCTTTTAAAAATCGCGGTGAGATTAAAAAAGTTTCCCGATTAGGGGAAAAAACTTATGAACAGTCGATTGGGTTTTTACGCATTGTGGGTGGAGATAATCCGCTGGACGCTTCCGCGGTCCACCCTGAAAGTTACCCGGTGGTTGACCAAATTATCCATGCCGTGAAGCAGCCGATTCGTTCTATTATGGGGAACAATGAATTAATAAACTCTTTAAATCCGCAGCAGTTCGTCACCGGTGATTTTGGATTGCCGACCATAAAAGATATTTTGACTGAATTAAAAAAGCCTGGCCGCGATCCGCGTCCGGAATTTAAAGCGGTGGTATTTAAAGAAGGCATTCATCACGTTGAGCAGCTCAAACCAGGGATGATCCTCGAAGGCGTCATCACCAATGTCGCCAATTTCGGCGCATTTGTCGATGTTGGCGTTCATCAGGACGGTCTGGTGCATATTTCCCAGGTTGCCAATCATTATGTGGCGGATATTCACAAAGCTGTCAAAGTCGGTGATATTGTCACCGTCAAAGTAATCGAGGTAGATTTACCGCGAAAACGCATCAACCTGACGATGAAGCTGGCAACCGCCGCCGGCAGTGTCACTCCCGCGAAGCGTGTTACCCCCGCGCCAAAAAAACCGGCGAATACATCCCTGCTGGGAGAAAAACTCAACGCGGCGTTAAAGAAAAAATCTCGTTAGTTGCTCCAGCGCATATAAGGGAATATTAATAATATTGCCGTTTTTAGTTAAATTTAATAAAGAGGTGCGGATCATAACGGTAGGTTGAAATTTATCGGCATAGACCAATAAGCTTTTTTTTCGTGATGAGAAGCCGGCCTTGACTTCCAGCGGAAAAATTTCATTTTCAAATTCAATTAAAAAATCAACTTCGGCTTTGCCTTCGCTTTTCCAGTAGTGCAGTGATTTTTTAAGCGTAGTCATTAATGTTTGGGCGACATAGTTTTCTGTCAATGCGCCGGAAAATTCTTTAAAAAATTGTTCTTTTTCCAATAACATTTTAGGAGCGACATGGCTCATATTGCCCAGCAGGCCAACGTCCAGTAAATAAGATTTGAAAGCCTGGTGATCCCTATAGTGACGTAGTGGTAATTGCGGCGTTGAAACCGGTGTGCAATTTAAAATTAAATCCGCATCGACCAGCCAGCGAATGGCATTTTCATATTCGCGTCCCCGTGCGCTGGCTTTTAATGCTGAATAAATAAATTTTTTATTTTCTTTCGCTAATTGACTGGGGACGAGCCACCCATACGGTGGAAATTTTTGGAATCTCCGTCGGTGAAGCATGTTTGGCGAAATCCAGTTCATAAGCGCGCAATATATCCGCCTGAATTTGTTGAACCAATGTGTAATCCTGAGTTTGCACGTAACGATCCACCGCTTCCGGCATACCGCCTATAAAAAAATATTTTTTCAATAATTCAATTAATTCCTGATGAAATAACTCGTCGATGGGTGTGGGCAATTGAATATTGGCCAGCATTTCAACCCATTGTTGCTTGCCCAGGGCGCGCAAAAATTCCATAAAAGATAAGGGATATAAATGTTGAAATGTTACCTTGCCTACCGGAAAACCATGCGTGTGCGCTAATTTAATACCCAGCAGGGAACCGGCGGCAATAATATGATATTGAGGGGCTTCTTCATAAAAATATTTTAGGCTGTTTAAGGCGGCGGGAGATTCCTGAATTTCATCAAAAATAATAAGAGTCTTATCGGCCTCAATGGAGGTATTGAAGTAAAGCGCTAATTTCCGGATAAGATCCTCCGGCTGCAAATCCTCAGTGAAGAGTGAAGATACCTTACCCATTTTCTCAAAATTGATATATATAAGTTGTGGATATTCCTGCTGGCCAAATTTTTTAAGGATATAAGTTTTTCCAACCTGTCTGGCTCCCTGCAAAATCAAAGGCTTACGGTCAGATCTGGATTTCCAGATCTGTAATTGTTGATAAATATCGCGTTCCATAACGCAATATTAGCCGCAGACAGTCCGGAAGGCAAGATTATGTTCTGAAAACGTGAAATTTTTCACATTTTAGGTTCCTATTTCGTGATTTTTTTCACGAAACAGGAACATAAAACGTGATTCAGAACGAGGTAAGCCCGGATTGTCCCCAATCCCTCGGCTTAACTCATATTCTAAATCCACTAAAGCCCGGTTGACATTCTTTTAAAATGTATTTATAATAAAAAATAATTTTCGTAGAAATTCTCTGCGCTATGGGGGATCGCAAGGGGGAGCGCGCGAAGCGCTCCCCCTTCATTCCGAGCATCGGCTCTGCCGAGCGCAGGATATAAATAGGAAGCAATTGCCGCTGTACCCAGCGGGAATTGCTGTAAAATAGCAAACATGATATTTACGTCCAGTCTTTTAATTGCCTTTCTGACTTTTGCTTTCGTCAGCAGCATTACGCCCGGACCTAACAATACTATGTTATTGATTTCGGGTGTTAATTTTGGGTTCCGGCGTACCCTGCCGCATATGTGCGGAGTCACCATCGGCTTCGCCATTCTGGTAATCGTGGCCAGCCTGGGGCTGGGCGGTCTGTTTATTAAATGGCCGGTTTTGTATACTGCTTTGCGGTATGTATGCGCCGTCTACCTGCTGTATTTGGCCTGGCGGATACTGCGATCCGACCATATCCATGTGAAAGATGATGCCAAAAAACCAGTCTCTTTTCTCCAGGCTGTCGCTTTCCAGTGGGCAAACCCTAAAGCATGGACAATGTCGATTATTTGCGTCACGACCTATGTGCCTCCTCAGCATTTTTTCCTAAATATCGCCGTTTTGGTCGGCGTTTTGATTATTTTTGTCTTTTTTAGCGGAGGTGTATGGACTCTATTTGGCAATTGGATTCAACGGTTCCTGCATCGCCCTCTTTATTTACGAGTATTTAATACCACTATGGCGATTCTGCTCCTCCTTTCTCTTTACCCTATCCTGATAAATTGACAGCCATTCCCGCTGAGTACAGCGGCAATGGCTTCCTGTTTATATCCTGCGCATCGGCGGAGCCGATTGCTCGGAATGAGGGGGAGAATCGCGATTCTCCCCCTTGCGATCCCCCATCGCGTAAGGAGAGTTCCCTTCAGCGGGAACTCCTGATAACTTGATCTAATCATCTGTTTTATATAATATTTTTTTTTGTTCAAAAAATGATCTATATTTACACATAAAGACTCATTGGAAAAGGAGATGTTTATGAAAAAATTATTAGTAGGCTTTTGTGCGGCTTCGTTGTTAGTTGCCAGTGCTATAGGCTATGCGGGCACTGTCACTTTTGTGAATGATTACCGTCAGGCAGTCAATTTCACGGCCAGCAGTGGGTATATGTATAATCCTGTGGCTCAGGGAACAATACTTCCTGGCGGACACTTTACTTTCCAGGTGAATGGGGCGATAACTCCGAATTATAATTTCATGGCTTACGCTCCCACCGGATCGAATGTAGTGACTGGTTGCGGCTATATTGGTCAGACTGTGTGGGACGTGACTGTAAGAGCGGGATGGTCAAACGAAACGGGTAGATTCGGGTGCTGGGTATATCCCACTCCGATGTTCATGCCTGTCAAACATACCTGTAACAAGCACAAAAATCAAGTCGTTGTTTACAAAAACAATTCTGGTATGGTTTCTAACGGCCAGGGCGCGGTGTACAGCAATTCTGGCGGGGCTTATAACGGCCAGGGCGTGGTGTACAGCAATTCTGGCGGGGCTTATAACGGCCAGGGTGTGGTGTACAGAAATTCTGGCGGAGCTTATAACGGCCAGGGTGTGATGTATAATGGCCAGAACACAACGTATAACAATTCTGGCGTAAGCGAAAGCCATTAATTCACAAAAGCCAAAGAAAGTCATCAGGCGTCCTTCAGGACGCCTGATTTTTATATGGGATACTTTTTGATAGACAGAATTAAATGGGTAAATTACTATAAGCCTGTTTAATTTACTATTAAAGGTTACCCAATGAAAAGAGAGACACTCATAAAGGATTTTATAAATTATGTATTGTGGAACATTGCTAAGGAACAAGCTCACCTATTCTCATTTTCTCATTCAAAATCATCTTCAACCCTAAGAATGCCGACAGGGCCGGGTGAGGTAGATTTAGTCAGCGCTCTATTCGAGCAGGAAGAGAATATATGGATTCGGCAAGTTGAACAGCAACCCCATGTGGCTCGCGATAAAATCATTATCAGTTGCGGAGATCTCCTAACGTTTTTTGTTGATAAATCAATGCTCACGAAACTGACTGTTTTCCTGCATTGTCTCATGTCCGTCTGTGAAGTCTACCTCTGGCAGGATGATGTATTTTCAGCGATGAATAAGCCTGTTTCCACTGTGAATGAACTATGGGAAAAAAGTGCCGCCAGTGTTATGGCCTATTCGGAAGATGTTCGCCGGCTTTTGCTGGAGAAAGGCTTAAAAGGCCACATTATTTTAGATGGCGATGCGTTTGTGCGTTTGAGTTTATTAACCCATGAATTTGCTCTGGATCCTGTGGATTCGGATTCCTTGACCGATATAGCGACGTCTTGTCCAATTATCCTGTATCCAGACTGGCAAACTTTTTCTGGAAGAAAAAAATTACTTGATTGTATAAAATCACTGCATTATTACGATATCTTTTTAGCGGGGAATAAGTATTGCTCACCGTCATTATTCAAAAAATTATTTAACGAAAACTTATCACTGATAGCCTGCAATGTTAGATTGGAAGACGAAATAATAAAATGTCAGAAAAAAAGAAAAACTGATTACTTTGAAAATAAAAATAAATTTCCATTATGGACTCCGGCGTTGTGGAAAATGATACACACTTCTTTTTTAGAGAAAGATTTATTTTTGGAAGAATGTAAAGCTAAAGATTTAAAATGTATTTTTGAAAATTATACTTCAAAACCCAATTTATTAAATTTTTCGTGTCATTTACCTTATGTTAAAAATGATTGCACTTTACAAATACCCAATCATTTAATTTCATTAAATTTATATGGTTTTAATTTCGGAAATCGTAGAAAAAAACAAAGTTTGAATGAGTACCCTCCCTGTAATTCCATTATCACCCTTAAAGGAGGTGAGAATTTAGAAAATCTTAGTTTTGTATTTGGTATTCTTGAAACCTGGATTTATGAACCGGAGATCAGATTACCAGAAAATTTACCTAATCTAAAATTACTGTCTTTATTAATAAATATGGAACGTAAAGAGACAGAGGCTTATTTTCCGGCTATTTCTCGATATCATAACTTACAGTATCTGCAGCTTGTTTTTATTAGCAAACAGCCAAAAATAATAAATTTACCGGAATTAGAGAAAGTTAGAAAATTAGTGCTTACTTTTAAAGTTTTAGATCAAAATGATATGGGGGATATTTGGGTAGTTGAAATAAAAAATGCTCCTTTCCTGGAAGTTATCACTTTTATAGTTACAAATAAAGATGGAGCTCCCGAAGATGAGAAATTGATATTCCGCTATACCGGTTGTGGCAAATTAAAATTTATAAAAAATGGAGATGACTGGTTATCAAAATTTGAACCCGGTGAGGGAGTAATTTTAATTCAAGATTACAATCGGGAAGAAGACGACGATGATAGCGATGAAGATGAAGTTAAAAATGATGTAACGCCTGGCAATTTAATTTCTCTGCAAAAAATCTCCTATTTTACACCCCAGCGATCCGCATTCACGATGTCTCCGCCGTTGGATGTCCCGAAGAAAATCATTTTAGTCAAAGCAGAACAACCCTGGAAATGTTTAATTATGACTGAGGATCGTGTGGATGTGCGCAATTTGATTTGGGCGGTTTACGACAGGTTGGATTATAATTCCGAATCCCGGCTTTTAACTTTTCATCAACTTGTCCCGCCGACAGGAAATCAGACACAGGTTATTCAAACCGACAGTGCATTAGTCAAAAACCAATGGCTGCAGGGAATAAAGGACGGCGATAGCGTGGGCATTTTAAGCGGCCCCGTTTCGAGTGATGCCTGGTGTTTATTACCGATGCAAAGCCCTTTACGGGTAAATTCCAAACAGCGACCCTGTTTATTTGAAATCGCATCCCAACCACCTTCGGTACTGACATTACTTTGGCATGCAGAATCACGCCGTTTTTATGTTAGGGCGATAAAACCTTTGGATGAGGCGAAGCTTGAAGTGATCTACCGCTATCAGGCCGATGACCACTATACTCATTTTTATGAACAGGCCCCCGAATTGATTGCAGAAAAGCAGGCGCTGCTCCCTCAGGAACTGTTTCATATCGTCAGCCGTGAAATTAAATCCATCCCGAATTTGCAATTTTTGTTAGATTCGGGATCTTCGCTCACCACTAAATTCAGCAAGTTGATTCATTATTGCCGTGAATTTAAGCAAAAAGCGCTGGATTACTCCGATTCGAAGACCGGTACAATAGACCAGTTTTTGTTAGCGCTGCGGGAACAAAGAGGTGTGTGTGAACACCGATCTTTGGCATTTTGGATATTGGCGTCATATCTGGGGGTAAAAGTGGTTTATATCATTGGTGATAACCATGCCCGTATTGAATTGGCGACTTCATCGGGACAACGTTATCAACTGGATTTGAAAGGTGGCATACCCCCAACCCAAATTCGGGAGGAAGATCGCGACCCGCGGCTGTTAATCGGACCTTTATTGTCTGAGTTAAAAAAACAGCCGGTTACGCCGGCGCCTGCTTTGGACTTTAAAGGAGACCCTCTGCATAGTCTGGATTATCAGTTAATTTCTTATTTAGTGAAACCCATTTCTTTAAAAAAAATCGAAAAATTGTGGTCGATGTCGAAAGTTTTAAAGAATAAAACCCCGCTCATCATATTGCCCGCGCATCTCACTCCCCTGGCTGCCAAATTTTATCTGGTTAATTTTATCCGGGAACAGAGAGGTGATTTTGTTTATATCGACCATCCCCGGGATTTTGCGCGTTATCTTCGCCCTTATTTTTTTGATGAGAAAATCCAAAAAAAGCGGCAAAAATCAGGCCCGTTGCAGGATTTGATTGAAAAGGGCGGAACGATTATCGTGAATTTAACCCGGTTCCTTCCGTCGGAATTGCCCGCTTATCAATCCCTGTTTGATCCGGAGGCGCAAATACTCGGTGTGCCGCTTTCCAAAGATTTAGTACAGGTGATTGGCCTCGGATATCAGGATATTATCCAGAATGATATATTTATTTCGCGTTGTCAGCTCTATCAATTCCCGAGCTGGACAAAAATTCCCGAAACCCCTCTCGGTCATCAACCGGAACGGGTTTGGGGCATTAAAAATCCCGCCAACTACCAGGCGGAAATTTTAATTCGTGTAAGCCTGAGACAGCAGAGCATTCAAATGGAGAACGGCTGGTTGCTGGAATTGATTTCCTCAAGAAACTCCTTATCGGCGCCCATGAGCGTAAAAATTTGCAACGCGCCCCAAAATGATCGGGAATTTGAAATATTGTGCGATCAAATCAATCACGAAGGACGTTTTTACTTTAACGGTCAATGGAATGAAGCCGCGGGATTACGACTGTATCCGGATTTTACTTCTCCCGCTTTGCCGGACATGAAAAATTTATTAACGATAATAACGGATAACAGCACTACTCCATCTAAAGAACGCATCTATCTGCGAGCCGATAATATTCATGAATGCAAAAGTCGCCTGGTGATTCATCAGGAATCAGGCGCTTATCAAATGGAAGGTTATTTAAAAAATTATGATGCCGCGCGTCAGGAATTTTACCTGGTGCAAACTTTAAATTTTAATCAGCAATATTTGTTATACGATTTTATCGAGGAGCATAAGAAGCCGGTAACGATTCATTTAGCTCCCGGTGTTTGTTTGGGAAAAAATACCGGCGAAATGATTCAGGTTTATCAGGATTCGGTTTCCTCCGCATCCTGCCGCGTCACCAATGACCCGGATCACGATTGTGAGGAATTATTAAAAAAATACAAAGACTATCTGATTATTCCGGTCAGTGCCCTGACAACCTATTCTGAGCTATTGGCGTTACTGAAACTGGAGCAGAAAAGCGATGCAGCGCTTAAATTTACTTACCAGCCGGGTTTGTTATTGAGGACCTTAAAAGCGGGCGGTGGAGTGATTATTAATGGCGAACTGCCTGAATTTCTTTTTCTGGAATTATTCGCAGCCTTGGTTCCTCAAAATCCATTTTTAGAGATTAACGGCGAACGTATTGCCCTGAAGCCTGGCCAATTGTTACTGGTCCAACCCGATCTGAAAAAGGTCACGCAGCGTTTGATCGGGAAAATGGCCTTCGCAAAGATTTGCTATCCTCCTCAGGACGAAAAAAATTGGGAGGAATTTTTACGCTTGCTCCAATGGACGCCCGTCACGGGAGTAGGCAATCCCCCGTTACCGCTCACCCGGCAATGGTTAAAGCTTTGTAGGGTGGCGCTGACTCTGGCCCACCCTCATTTGCATCCGCACAATCCTCTCAAAGGATTAACAGCAGCCCATTATTTGCCGCAGAGCGTCAGTTATTCCTGGTTGAATGTGTTAGGCAAATATTATTTTCGATCCAAGGACGCTCTGCCTCCCCGGATTTACAAATTGAAAGAACTCTGGGCGAAGCATTGTATTGGTAACCTGGAAGGATTTCGGGAGCATCAATGGCAGTTACTGAACTGTTTTAATGGCAAGCAACTTCATGAGTTATTGGGTGATCAGCTCATCCAATTAGTCAGTCAGGATTGGCAGACCCGGGCGCCTGTTTTGGCTGAAAAAAAATTAAAGTTAATTTATGGCGCGTTAGTCAGTCTTCTGGGTTCTTCCCAGGGACTTACGGAGCGAAAGCGCACCGCGCAGTTTCCCAAACGTATGAATCAGGTGTGGGCATTGCTCCAAAGGCCGTTACTCACTATTCTGAGCATTGTGGGCCTGTCTGGAATCGGAAAAACATTTTTTTTCGAAGAGCTTAAAAAAAATTCCCGAATTCAGCTTTATGTGGGATGGAATCAGTTGCCACGCTGGTTGCAGGATTCTTCTTCCAATCAAACTCTAAAGATCTGGTTTTTAGATGAAGCGAATATGAAACAACCCGGGACCTATGCCTTCCTGAGGGGAATGTGGACGAATACAATGACTGTCGTATATGAGCAGAAGAAATATACTTTAACCGCCCAGCATAAAGTGATTGTGGCGGGAAATCCCAGTTATTTTCCTAACCGCTATGAGCATGAAGAATTTTTGCAATGTGAAACCCTGATTTTTAAAATGCCGAGTGAAGCAGAGCTCGTGCAATTGCTGAAGAATGCCGGTTTACAGGATTTGTTATTAAAACCTCTGGTGGAGGTATTTTTGAAAGTGATTGAAATCAACGTACAGGGCGCCTATTCCTTAAGAGATCTTATCGATAGCGCCGAGCGTTTTAAATTTATGGAGGCATATCACAAGGGAAAACCTTTGGAAAAAATCTTCTTTGACACTTGCCAAAGCGCTTATGCTTATGGAATAAGGGATGCCATTGTGCGTGAGTCTTTCACTCAGTGGCTCATTTCCCGGGTTGGTAGAGATTACCGGGAATCAACGGCCTCACTGATGTCGTTATCATTAAATGGTCATTCGTTGCAGATTCCCAGTGAATACCTGCCGGTATTAAATAGCATCTCTTTTATGTTAATGATGAGAAAAGAAGCCCTTAAAACGGGATGCTCCGGCAATTACAAACGAGGTTTATTGGTAGAAGGCCCTCCGGGAGTGGGCAAATCGACCTGGTTTGAGGTTTGTTGTCAGCAGGCAGGATTAATTGCCGGAGTGTTAGGTTTAGATTCGCTGGAGCAAAAAACCACGGCAGAAAATCGTAAGCGCAAGTATGAGTTTTCCTCGCAGAATCATTCTGTTTATTATAAGGTGAGTGCGGGAACTGAGGTGTTGACGGCTGGATTAAAACAAATAAGTCGCGAAGAAAGGGTAGGGATCATTGAGGAATTAAACGAACTTAAATCTCATGAAGAGCAGGAACTGAATGAGTTATTAACCGGAGTAGGGGAAAGTAAAGGGAGATGTTTATTATTGGCATCCAAAAACCCGGCGGGAAAGAAAAATAATACTTCTCTTTCAGAAGCCACTTTATCGCGAATGCAAAAAATGATAGTCAACGAACCTTCCCCGCAAGCGTTACTGCGTATTAGTGAACGAGCCTTGGGTTATTCTTTAGGGAAAAAAATGACATCCGCTTTTTTTCGCTTCAAGCAGGACCATGAGGCTACCAACACCCGGCATTTTTTTCAAATGTTAGCTTTTAAGAAATCGACGGGTAAAGAAAAGCAGTCTTTATTCAGAGAAGTATTTTTACAGGCCTTAAAGAATTACCGGGCGAGTTTGCATCCCCAGCCTGTTGTTATGGGTAGAATCAGTCAGGAACAACTGGAAAAAGAAGCCATAGACGCATTGCTTGCGGCTTTTAAAGGCCCTGTCGATTTTACCGAAACCCAGGTGAAAGTTATTCGCGGGTTAACAGGGGCAGTGGCCGGTTTGGTCAGACAATTTGTTGCGGAAGGGGGAGAATTGCCCGGCTCTTTCCTCGAACAGGAAATAGGAAAAACTGAGCCGGACTGGGATAACTTATCTCTCACATAAATGATATAATAGTAACCCTTCAGATACCGAAAATAGAGGAAACTCCGAATGAAATTACCCTTTTTTTGTCAATTAATTCTGTCCGGCGTCGCTACACTTTTCGCTGGTATCGCTTTCGCGGATCCCTATTATGTCCAGGTTCACGAGAAGGTAAAAAAAATTTGTCAGCAGGCGGCCAAAACCCCGATTCCTGCTCAACGGACTTTGGAAAAGTGCAATGCCGGCGATCTTTATTATGGCCTTGGTCAGCCGGCTGATTACGTTAAAGCGCGTCAATGCGCTTACGCCACCGGCGATTACCCAACATTAACCATGATTTATGCGAATGCTAAAGGGACGCCGCGAAACTGGGAGCTCGCCATCTATTTCGCCTGTAAATCCGGTTTTTCACAAGGCGAGATCGATGGACGGGTAGATCATTTGGTACAGCTGCGCGATAAAAATTGGCAAGGCGCGGATTTTGACATCTGTGACGATATTACCAGTGGCTATATGATGGGAAACTGCGCTTCCCGGAAAGAGCGGCAGGCAGAGGCGCAGCGGCAGGCGCAGCTAAAAGCGCTGATGGCCTCCTGGAACGAAGCGGATAAACAGGCATGGCAGAATTTACAGATTGCCACAGATAAATTTTTTACAGCCCGTGTTTCCAACGAAGTGGACCTGAGCGGTACTGCCCGCGCGGCGATGGAAATTGAAGAAGAAGCTACTCTGCGAGATGATTTGATCACTTCTTTGCAGAATTTATCCAAAGGTCACTTACCTGCTTATAACGCTGAGAGTGTCGGTAAAATTGACCGGCAACTCAATCAGATATATAGTGAAATTGAAAAAAATGGTGATTTTTCCATGGGCACCGTGGATCGCGCAGGAGTTAAAAAAACGCAGTTAATGTGGCTGAAATATCGGGACGCCTGGGTCGCTTTCGGAAAAGTTAAATACCCGCAAGTGAATGAAGACAGCTGGAAAACCTGGCTGGCGGAAAAACGCATTAAAATGCTGCAGGATCTGGCCGAATAAGAGGGATGATACTCAATCTAGTAAGGTGTTCTAATTTTGACCGATCTCTCCCTCTCCCACAAGTGGGAGAGGGAATAGGAAGTTTGAGTCAATCGTCAAAATTATAAAAACAGTCTACTAATAGCCTCTTTGAATATCCACCGTGTTTATTAATGGCCTGCCCGACATGGCGCGGTGGTAATTATCCAGAATTTGGGCAGTCGCCGTGGCGGGATTGGTGACCGAGGCAATGTGAGGCGTCACACGAAGGCGGGGATGCTTCCAGAACGGATGATCCGGCGGTAAAGGCTCCTCACGGAAAACGTCCAGACAGGCGCCGGACAATTGTCCCGAGGCTAATGCCGCCAGCAAATCGTCATCAACGACATGTTCCCCGCGTCCCAGATTAATCAAATACGCACCGTGAGGAAGACAGGCGAAGTTTTTGGCATTTAAAATATTTCGGGTCTCAGGAGTTAACGGCAACATACAAACCAGGGCATTGGATTTAGATAAAAAAGTACTCAATTCAGTGGGCCCACTAAAGTGAGGAAAGCCCGGAAGTTGCTTTGGAGAATAACTCCAGCCAATCACCTTGACTCCCAGTGATTGCAACGTTTCCGCGGCATGTTTACCTAAAAATCCCATACCCATAACGCCAACTGTTTGATCTGCAAAATTAAAGGGCAGCGTCCTTCCCCATATTTGCTGACTTTGATTGTTTTCCCAGAGATCGAAGCGCTTAAGCCAATACAATACCGCGGCGACGACATATTGAGTAATATCGATTGACATGGCTGGATCGACGATGCGAACGATTGGGATATGCCTGGGTAAATCCGGGTCCGCAAGCAGGTGATCAACCCCGGCGGCCAGAGATGCGATGGCGCGTAAATTGGGCAGACGCGCAAAAATGCCAAAGGGGGCGTACAAGGCTATGGCGAAATCAATGTCATTATAATCACCGATATCAGGATAAAGACGCAAATCCAGGCCCGGCTCAAGCGCAGACAGTTGCCTGGGAAAATTCTCTGTAAAATAAGTCAGGCCTTTTTGTTTTTTTTCGTCGCGACCAATAAATAATCCGATAGCCATCATTAATTCTCCTTATAATCAATCACTGAACGGCAGGTCAAACCGTGCCAGGAAAAAGTATTGAGCGCCGCCAAATTAATAAGCGTAGCCAGACCCATTACCTCGTAACCGACTTGCGTGGCCAATTCTGCCGCTGCGCGCAGAGAGCCGCCGGTAGCCAGAAGATCATCGACAATTAATAAACGCGCGCCGTTGCCCTGTTGCATTTCCAGAGTACTTTCGCCATATTCGAGACCATAATGAATTTTTCCGGCTATATTCGGTAATTTTCCGGACTTGCGAACCTTTACCAAACCTTTGTTATGTTTGTAGGCGAGCGCCCCGGCGAATAAAAAACCGCGCGATTCTATTCCCGCTATCATGTCGATATTATTCCATTCAGCCCCCGAAAATAGGGCGCTCATAGCATCGATGGTTTCACGGAATTTTGTCTTAAGCAGAGGGGAAATATCGCGGAATAATATGCCAGGTTTAGGAAAGTCCTGGATTTCGGTAATTAATTCAGCCAGTTTTTGCATGGTTTATTCCGTAAATAACTCTGTACATGACAAAAATTCGTGAATGAGGTCAAACTCCCTCTCCTTTCGTACTTTAGACAAGCTCCGCACTGGATTGCTTCACTGACGTTCGCAATGACGGCGAATAATTAATGAATTGTAAACAGACCCTAATTATACTCGTTTCAGGACTGAGAAAAAAGCATAAGAAGACAGATGTTTTTTCCTGCGTGTTTGTAGGATTGGTTAGCGACGTGTATTTCATCGATAAAAGGCGCATTTCCCGGCTTGTCTGATTTTTTATTTAAGAGTACTATAACACCTGTCATGTAAATATTTTTTTACGTTGAAGGAGATTTTTATGAACGTGGTTCCTCCAGCGATTTCTCATCAGTCTATACTCTGTAGACTCGGCGAAACAGTTCGATTATATGCTTCTGATCAAAATACTTTTTTATGTGTACCAGATTTGCAGCATTGTATTTCCATAGGTTTTATCGGGAAAAATAATAATAAATCATTATCCGCCTGTCCGTGTTTGGTATTTTTTTCTCAAACAGGTCGCGTAAAATTTTTTGCAGATGAATATTTGGCGTCGCTTATTAAACGTGAAACCGTTTGGTTAGGAGAAGTGGAAAGTGTGGAGATTATGGCTTCCTACAAAAATCCTAGATCCGCATGGTATTTATGTTACGTTGAAAATTTTTTTGAAGAATTAGGATTTAAAATATTTGCGGATTTTAGCCCGTCGGATAAACATATTTTAGGTCATGAAGATCTGGCTGAGCACGAAGATCACCCTTATCACACGGATATTGAGGATAATCTCGTTTTTGCAGAATTTTTATTAAAATTTCTAATTTTAGGAGTGGATCATTGTTTACCGGTTATTAAATACGATAAACAATGGATCAATGCTTATCCACCACCCGTGTCTTTTTTAAAAAAATTAAATTTATCATATTTATTATCCGCAAATGTATTAAACCAGTTTCTGAAAAAATATAATCTGGAAGATGACGAACAAATAGTGGCTGCGATGATTAAAAGAAATTTCAAAGTCTTTATGCACAATTTTCTTCGCCATCGGCTGACTGCCGGCGACCATTATCCAGCTTATTCCATCGCATATAAACCCAGTGCTTTTCCGTGCAATAGTGGATCTTTAGCAGATATTGAATCGCAATTTTCACTCCGTGCCGGGTATAATTAAAATTTCAATAAAGGGAGTGGTTTTCAGGGCGAGAGAATTGATGAGGGATTAGTTTGGAAATCAAACTCGGCATCCCACAAACGATACATCATAACGTATTTTTTATTGGTATCGGCATAATTACTTGGAGTCTTGTTTGATTTATCTTTAATTAATGGACTCGCGCCTGCGCCCAGTAATAAGTTAGCCACTTCTTCATGACCTGCCGCCGCCGCATAAAACAGAGCGGTTCGGCCTTTTTCGTCTTTAGCATGGACATCCACTTTGGCATTCAGTAATTTCTTAATATCTGAGATATTGTTATCTTTACTCGCTATCATTAATGGAGTTATTCCTCCGGGAGTCGATTTGCTATCATCAGGTGAACCAGGTTGAACATTCTTTTTTGCGAGCCATGAATCTATGAGTGAGGTAACGGAATGATGATTGTTTTTGTCGGCATACATTCTGGCATTTTTTCCAGATTTATCTTTGATTGCCGGATCTGCTCCTTCTGATAGTAATAATTCCACAGCGGATTTATGTCCGGCTGAGGCTGCGTAAAATAAAGCCGTTCGACCCAGCTCATCTGTTTCATCGACGTCAACTTTAGAATCCAGTAATAGGCGACTGGACGAAATATCATTGCGTTTACTGGCAATCATCAAAAAGGTTTTTCCTCCGGAAAGTAATTGATCACTGTCAGACACTCCTTTCAGAATTGTTGAAACGGCGAGCGACCAGTCTATTAGTGCAACTATGGTCTTCTGATTTTTTTCCACGGCGTATTGTCTTGCGGTTTTGTGGGACTTGTCCTGAATGGACAGGTCTGCTCTTGCCGATATGAGCATTCGCGCAATCTTTTCTTCTCCTGCCGCCGTCGCATAGAAAAATGCTGTCCGTCCTGTTTTATCGGTACTATTCACATCAACGACTGTGAGTAATTCGGAAATACTTTGAATGTCTTTGTTTATAACAGCCTCCATCAGTATATTCCTGCCATCGTCAAATTGATGATTTACCAGGGCGTTTATCATGACAGAATTTTCTTTTTCCTCTTTTATGTGAGTAATGACCGATTTATCCGATTTATCTTTTATGAAGGGGTCACATCCTGCGGACAATAACTGGGTAAAAATTTTGACTTGGTTTCTTTTTGAAGTATACATCAATGCTGTCCAGCCAAAAATGTCCTGGCTGTTCAGGTTCATTTTCTCTTTTAATAATAATTCAACAAAAGAATACTTTTTTGCGATAATGGCATGCATTAGCATATTTTGGGAAAGATGATCGGATTTATTTAAGTCAATATCCTTGATCTCGTCTTGTAGCTCACAGAACAAATTTTCGTTTCCTAACTTGGCAATTACGATCATTCTGCTGGTCAAGGAATCGGTTTTACCGGAGATCTGTTCTGCAAAATATGTTATATATTCATCAGTACTTGATAAATCTAGTGAAGATATACCTCCCAGATAACCAGGTATTTCCGGTGAATAAGCAATGACACCATTTTCACAAAGTTTTGCAATTTCATGAACTGATGGAAAATCATTATCGAGTGGATTGGTGGTAAATGCATACAAGCGTAACGGCAATAAGACATTCGGATTAAGGTCTGGATATTCAGTTGAAAAATACTTAACGACAAATTCCAGGTTTTCATAAATGACATCATCCTGATCATGATTAATATCGAAAAGTTCAATATTATTTTTGTCATTGATAAATAGTAAACCGACATGGGCATGAGAGCCCAAAAATATAAAACGATCTTTTTTTAATATGGAATTTAAAATATTAGTCAATTCAGCGGTGCGATAAAATCCAAAAATTTGGCCAAGTGACTTAAATTCAGGAATTTTTGTTTTATCGGTCAATACTGGTAATATTGAATCTATATCGAAAATTTTGGATTTTGGAAAATAGGTTTTGTAATCGTGAGCTAAACAAATTTGTTCAATAAATAAAAATATATTATTCAGTTGTTCATCAGTATAGTTTTTATCATTTCCCTCAGTCCATTTAGCTAATAATTGTCTGGTTTCTTTAAACCAGATATTGTTATGAACGGGCCCCGAATTTTTAGTTTTCTGCTCGTTATTTTCGATGATCAAAGTTCTTGCCTTGACTGCACAGGAACCAGCACAATATCCCCCCGCGACCGGGTACATCAGTTTATAAATGATTTCATCAAAATAGGCTTTATTCCTGTCATAGCCAGGAGCGGTGGTTTTACCCAAAGAATTCTTGTTAGCGGCATGAAACTGCAAAAGCTTAACTGCATTGGAGAATAGAATAGTCTGATTGGCTGGTACGAGTTTATCATTTTTTGACATTTTTAACTTCTCTATAGGTAAACGTGTGTTATCTTTTCTATAGAGAATATGATGCCAAACTAATGTTAAGAATTTATTAAATATACGTAAAATTGAACTGAAAAGAAGAGAATTACGAGCTAAAAAAGACGTCCCATAGCAGATCGTTGACTAAAGTCAGATTTTCATTTATTTTCAATAGCTAAGGAATTGTTAAATTTTTTTGAAAAACCCCGGATGTTGCATTTTCTTTATTCTATAATTTCATGCTTATTAAGCCTTAACAAAAACTCTTGCCAGGGCAACACCCAACCGAAATCTTTCTTAAGAATATCATTTCCTAAATAGACGCCATAGCAGGCTTTGGGTTTTATTGAGGAAGAAAGTAAACTTCGGAAACCGGACTCAAAATCCGTCTTCCAGCGAGTACTGCTTTTTATTTCAATTGCTACGATAGTGGAAGCGCGCTGCCAGATGATATCAATTTCAATTCCGCCAGTGGTGCGCCAGTAGTAAAAATCTCCCCCAATATCAGCATAAGCCCTATAGGCGTTGAGTTCGTTCATTAAAAATGTTTCTAATAAATTTCCCTTTTGTTCCGCGCTGACCTGTTCGCGAAGCATTTTTTGAATTCCGCGCAATACTCCGGTATCAAAAAAATAAAATTTAGGATGGGCGATTTCTTTGATTTTGGCTCGTGGAGTCCAGGCCGGTAACCAAAAACCTAAAAGTGTATCCACTAAAATTTCAAAATAAGTGGAAGCTGTACTTCGGGAAACTCCTGCGTCCCTGGCAATATTACTGAGATTGGTTACCTGTCCGTTCATGATGGCCGCGCATTCCAGGAAACGCCCAAAAGCAGGGACATTGCGGGTGAGTGCTTCCTCCTTTATTTCTTCACGCAGGTATGTACCTACATAAGCTTCCAGTTGTTCAATGCGGCTCATTGGGTCGGCAATGACATTAGGAAGAGTTCCGAAAGCCAAAGCGTTTTCCAGGGTAGCCGCCTCTTTATATTCCGACCATGTTAAAGGGAATAAATGTTTCACTGAAGCGCGGCCGGCTAATAAATTAGCCTGGCCTCGTTTCAATTTCCGAGCGCTGGAACCGCTGAGAGCAAATCGATATTGTTTTTCTTCTATAAGAGAATGCACATCCTGAAGCAAAACTGGAAGCCGTTGTATTTCATCTATGACTATCCAGGTTTTTAAGGGATCCTGTGCTAAAATTTTTTCCCGTAACGCCGCGGGATTACTGCTCAGGTCAAAATAAGTATCGTTACGCAACAGATCCAAATAATAATGTTCTGGAAAAGAAGCTTTAAGCCAGGTGCTTTTCCCGGTAGCCCGAGGCCCAAACAGAAAAAAGGAGCGCGTAGGTTTTTGTAAGCCCCTGTTAAAATTCATTTTTCATCCTTTTTCGGCAAAATTGACTACTAAGCTGTAAATTTTACCATCATTTTTACATATTAGCAATCAAATTCGCTAAACAGATCCATCTGGGGTGGAGAGAGATTGGGAGGTTTAAACAGTAATTCCCGGTGAATTTTAACTGTTTGATTTAAAAAAATAAATCACCCTTATAAAAAAATAATTTTCGTAGAAAATTATCCCCGCGATGGGGGATCGCAAGGGGGAGAATCGCGATTCTCCCCCTCATTCCGAGCATCGGCTCCGCCGAGCGCAGGATAAAAACAGGAAGCAATTTTCGCTGTACTCAGCGGGAATTACTGAGGTTTAAAAATAAAGATTGACTTCTCCCGTGATTAAGCCAACTGGCGGAGGAATATGTCTTCTGTCACTCATTAAAACGAACCGCGCGTTGGAGAGCAAGTGGTCCGATTCTGATTGAGATTGTTTCGCTGTTCCATGAGAAACATCTGAAGATTGAGTGGGCGCTGAGCCATTATTTTTTACTTCATTTGAACTTCCATTCTCGGTTTGAAATTTAATTTGAGGCAGAGTATCCAATTGAGGTAAAGGTTTTCTGGATTTATAATATTTTTCTAATGTTTCTTTTAAACTTTTATCTATTTCTGCCAATCCTCCAACCTTTTTAATGCATTCTTCCAATATTTTAATAACTTCATTTGTTGATTGTGGACGGGCATCTTCCTCTCCTGTGCAACGATGGTGAAGGTCCGCGAGGGCCTGTAAAATTATTTTTTCATTCTCAACATCTTGAGGTGAAATTTTAATTTCAGATAAGATCTTCTGGTGCTTCTCGTTTATCGCCTTGACTGCTTCATCATCCAGGCGTCGCCCTTGCATCTTTGTTTTTTTACCGTCTAATATTTCTTTTAAGAATACTCCAAAGCTATATAGGTCCACCGTCGGACTGGCTTTTGCTGGAGTCTCAAAGTTTAATTCGTTGTATAAAATCGAGGCCTTTTGATAATAATCCTCAAAATCAGTATTTAAAGGCGCCATTGAGCCAAAATCACACATCTTAACTTTAGCTTGATCACCATTAAAATGTAAAAGTATATTTTCCCCTTTAAAGTCTATGAGAATAAAATTTTTATTATGAATACTTGCCAGCCCCTCCAATGCATGCAAAATAATTGCCAAATAACACTTCAAACTGACGTATTCCTTTTTCTCACTGCTTGCATTTATAAATTCCAGGACATTCCCGCAATTCATAAATTCCAAAACTATTCCTCCTTTTTCATCCATCCCAAACATAGAAATGAGATTAGGACTCTTATTATCGGGATTAACTAACTTAATATTTTTTGCTTCCTCAGCAATGATACCATCGTCTGTCTTAGATTTAGGACGTTTATTAATTAATAGCTCGTTTCCATTTCTAACCAAATAAATGTCCCCCTGGCCACCCGAAACCTCGGGTTTTTCGTATTTTTGCATATTTATCTCACATATTATGAATTTATTATGCGCTTATTATATGGGATAAATATTAATGAATTATTAAATTAAAATATGTGCAGTTTGACATTTTACTTTAATAATAATATTTTAGCTCCCACACGATAAGACTGGCGCGAGGCTGAACTGATTTATTTTCTCGAAAACAGGATATTTTATGCTTGAAACCAACTGGTTATTTGAATTATTGACGGATTTAGATGATCGCTTGCAGGCTCTTCGGGGGTATCTTTGACTACGAAGGTAAGCGCGAGCGATTGGAGAAAGTGCGTACCGAACTGGAAAACCCTGAAATCTGGAAAAATCCTGCCCATGCTCAGGAATTAGGCCGCGAGCGCGCGCAGCTTGAAACGACTGGTTGAGCTGATACGAACAATTTGAACGATCATATCGGGAAAATACCGAATTACTGGAAATGGCTAAAGCGGAAGACAGATGAGGAAACTCTGCAATTCGTGATTGAAGAAGTGGAAAAGCTAAAGCGGGGTATTGAAAACCTGGAATTCAAACGCATGTTTTCCCACCCCATGGATCCCAATAATGCTTTCATGGATATCAATTCGGGTTCCGGCGGAACCGAAGCGCAGGATTGGGCGGAAATGCTATTGCGCATGTATTTGCGCTGGTGCGACCGGCACGGTTTTAAGAGCACCATTGTCGAATTATCTGCCGGTGAAGTGGCCGGCATCAAAAGTGCCACCGTCCATGTCGAGGGAGAATATGCGTTTGGTTGGTTGCGCACGGAAACCGGCGTGCATCGCTTGGTGCGAAAATCGCCCTTCGATTCAGGCAACCGCCGGCATACGTCGTTTGCTTCAGTGTTTATTTCCCCTGAAATTTCCGATGATATCCATATTGAAATTAATCCCGCCGATATTCGCACCGACACCTACCGGGCCAGCGGCGCGGGTGGGCAGCACGTCAATAAAACCGATTCCGCGATCCGCTTAACGCATTTACCGACCGGAATTGTGGTGCAATGCCAAAGCGACCGTTCCCAGCATAAAAACCGTTCCTCCGCGATGAAGCAACTGAAAGCCAAATTGTACGAGATGGAGGAACAGAAAGAAAAGAGCCGAATTGCAGGCGTTGGAAGAAGGAAAATCGGCCATCAGCTGGGGTAGCCAGATTCGTTCCTATGTACTGGACGCGGCGCGAATCAAAGATTTGCGCACTTGCGTAGAAACAACCAATACTCAGGCCGTGTTAGACGGAGACCTTGATCCATTTATCGAGGCCAGTTTAAAACAGGGGGTTTAGTCATGATAGAAATCGAATCAAACGAACAAATTACGCAGCGCAAAACGAAATTAGCAGAATTTACGCCGAAAAGGTCGCGCTTATCCCAATGATTTTCAGCCGCGATGCTTTGGCCGCCGATCTGCATCAGCGTTTTGCCAAAGAGGATGAGAAGCCGTGCTGGCGCAAAAAATGGCGCTTGTAAAAGTCGCCGGCCGAATGATGACCCGGCGTTTAATGGGCAAAGCCAGCTTTGTGCATTTGCAGGATATGTCCGGGCGAATTCAGCTTTATATTGCCCGCGACCATTTGCCGGAAGGCGTGTATGCAGATTTTAAAACCTGGGATTTAGGCGATATTATCGGCGCCAATGGTGTGATTTTTAAAACTCAAACCGGTGAGTTGTCGATTAAAGTGGATGAATTGAAGTTATTGTCAAAATCGCTGCGGCCTTTGCCGGACAAATTTCATGGCTTGCCGACCAGGAACTGCGTTTTCGCCAGCGTTATCTGGATTTAATCGTGAATGAAAGTTCCCGGCGAATTTTTCAGATTCGTTCACGCATTGTCAGTGAGCTTCGGCAAATTTTTAAACAATCACGGTTTTATGGAAGTGGAAACGCCGATGATGCAACCTCAGCCCGGAGGAGCCGTCGCCAAACCGTTTATCACGCATCATAATGCCATGGATATGGAACTTTATTTAGAATCGCTCCCGAGCTTTATTTAAAGCGTCTGGTGGTCGGCGGATTTGAAAAAGTGTATGAAATAAACCGCAATTTTCGTAATGAAGGTATTTCCACCCGGCATAATCCTGAATTCACCATGGTGGAATTTTATCAGGCCTATGTGGATTACATGGAAATGATGCAATTTACGGAGGACATGTTGCGTCATATGACCGAAAACGGTGCTGGGCACGTTGCAATTAACTTATCAGGGCATTGGCGATCGATTTAAGTCAGCCATTTCAGCGCATGACGTTGAAAGAAGCCATAGTTCAGTATTGTCCTGAAATTACCATGGCGCAGCTCGATGATGAAACATCAGGCCCGTGAATTAGCGCGAAAATACAAGCACGGGTGTTCCCGACAGCGCCGGATTAGGTAAATTGCAAAGCGCATTGTTTGAAACGTTGGTGGAAGAAAAATTGGTGCAACCGACTTTTATTACCGAATATCCAGCGGAAGTTTCACCGCTGGCCCGCGCTAACGATCAAAATCCATTTATTACCGACCGGTTTGAACTGTATATCGCCGGACGCGAACTGGCCAATGGATTTTCTGAATTCAATGATCCCGAAGATCAAGCCCGGCGTTTCCACCAACAGGTTGAGGCGCGCCTTGGCGGGGACGAGGAAGCCATGATTTACGATGCGGATTATATCACCGCCCTGGAATATGGATTGCCGCCCACGGCGGGCGAGGGTATTGGCATTGACCGTTTAGTGATGCTGTTCACGGACAGTGCTTCCATTCGGGATGTTATTTTATTTCCACTCCTGAGATTTAAGGACTGATTCTAGATGCGAGGCTTTTTCCGGCGAATAATGGGGCAGGGAGCGCCCGGTCCTGAACGACCGCGAGTAACCGGTACCCGCCTTGTGGATCAGCCGCCACGGCGGCGATATGCCCCATTTCTTCGTTTTTATCGTTAAAAAGGGGATCGCCCACCTGCGGAGCTTCACCCGTGTCGAGCCGGAGGGTTTGTAGGTGACGTTTCAGTTGGCCAAGGTGCTGGGTGCGCGCGATTATCTCCTGTCCCACGTAGCAGCCTTTACTGAAGCTGACGCCGCCCAGTTTTTCCAGTCCAATCATTTGCGGAGTAAATAGTGCGCGTGTCGCCGGCTGAATAAATACAGTCTGTGCCGCTATCAGGAATAATTGCAGAATGGATGGTTTCATAGGAACAGCGTTTTCCATCAGTTTTTTCTGCATTAACCAAACGGATTCTTCAGGTCCCATTATCCAATGTAAAAAATAGTCATGAGCATCCCGCTGAAGGGAACTCTCCTTACGCGATGGGGGATCGCAAGGGGGAGAGAACTTCGCTCCTCCCCCTTCATTCCGAGCATCGGCTCTGCCGAGCGCAGGATATAAACAGGAGGCCATGGACGCTGTACTCAGCGGGAATGGCCGGTAAGACAGTTGGCTATGGATCAGTTCGCCGGCGGGCAGGGCGGGAAGAGAGCCGCCTGCATAATTCAGCGCCGCCCAGCCCGATTCTTCCGTCAAGTTTACTTTAGAAAATACCGCAAATTTTTGCAAATGTTCGATGGTGAGATTGAGCATATTTTTCGGCAGAAACAGCATAAAATTTTCCTGCCAGCGTGCCAGCCAGCCATTCGCCAGCATGCGTCCTTTATGGTCGCAGCAGGCTCCGGGAGTGGCTTGATCTGGTTTGAGGGTGCGGATATCACAGGTGAATTGCCCCTGCAGAAACGAATCCGCTTTAGCGCCTGCGATTTTAATGGCGGCAAAATCGCCGATAACGCCAAGAGCCGGTTGCGAAATATCCATGATTGATAGGTAATGTTCGGTCATGCACCATGATAACATTTTGTGTGGGGATTATCCGCAGGGCCTATTCAGAAGAATATTTATTTCCGTATCTTTCTGGATAGGCTGCACTATCATTGTTTTAAAATACTGAAAGACCTGTTTTCTTAATTTTTCCGTAGATTTTTCCGTAAAATCTGAAGTCTGAGAATATAATATCTGATTCAGATTTACTTGCGTACCAGAGTCTTCAACGTAAGTGGTCACGCTGATCAAATTGATTAAAGGATGAGGCAATTCATTAATAAAAAAACTAATAAAGGAATGCGCATGACTTCTGGCTGCACATTTTATTTTGTGTTCTCCATCAAGCGGTTCATCATTGAAATATTTTCTTAATAAATTTAACATCTCGCCAAAATCAGTTTTATTGGCTTTTAGTTGACTTAACAGTAACTGGTTCTTTTCAATTCCGTCGGAATTATGTCTATGAAAAATGCTGCCTTTAGCTTCATTCAAGGCATATTTTTTATGTTTTTCTATGGCCTTTTCAGTGATCGCTATCAATTCAGTGCCGGATACCAGATTGGCATAATTTTTCTGAACCTGCGGGCTGTCTTTCGGGCTGTCTTTATCTTCGCAGGCGGATCTTTTCCAAAATTTTGCATTGGCTGTTGAATAGTTTTCGTGAATGACTACTTTAATAGGGCCGTAGGCTTCATTGAGTATTCTCTCCACAACCTTTTTAACAGCCGCCATTTGATTCTCGTTGAAGCCTCTGGTCAATCTGCCGGACTGGAACAATACCTCGATAACTTCTCCGTTGCCATCCAGACGTTTTACTAACCAGCCGCCGAAATAAGCCTGACCGTTGAATTCATCATCCTGAATTAATAAAGTGGGGTGTCCGCAGCTGGCATCGGGGTTCACAAATAGCCATTGTTCCTGAGGTATGTGCTTGAGATAATTGATAGTGTCTACGGCGGTTTCGTTACGGCGCGTTGGATTACGGTTACCGTGTTTGGGATTCCGGCTACCGACCCGTAGAAAACCGTCACTGCCTAAGGCAAATATTTTTCTTTCTCCGGGGTCGAGACAGGATGTTTGACCCTTTTCGAGTAATTTTTCGATATGAGGATTATAAAGATTTTCTCCGGGCCTGCGCTGGGAAACGGGAACCTCCAATGGTTTAAGCCCGGCTTTATCTAAAATCTCGATGACAGCGGTGGGATCCGAAAGTTTGGTCTCCTCCTTCGTTTCACTGGTTTCTGCCTCTAAATCATCATCGAAAATGCTGGAATTGCTGTTGCTACTATAACCCCGGCTCATACTATTTCACCCCAATATTGAATATTAAACTTCTATAACTTTAAAAGATAATAAATAATACATTTAAAATATTAAATTAATCTTAATTTCCATTTCAATAATAATTCTGGGTCTATATAATTTATTAAATGAAAATAATGGAAAAAATGGGCATGTCTACTCCCTCGGTGGCTTGGGTCGTTTGGGGTACGTCCGCGGTATTTTTGTTGTTCCAATTCTTCCTGCAGCTTTCCTCGGCTGATATCGTCGGTGGTTTAATGGAAAGTTTTACATTAAACGCCCTTGGCGCGAGCGTATTAGCCAGCACTTATTATTATATTTATGTGACTTTACAGGCCCCGGCGGGTATTCTGATCGACCGTTTTGGACCGCGGCTTCTGCTCTCCCTGGGCGCCCTGGTGTGTGCGGTAGGATGCGGTATTTTTGCCAATTCAACCCATCTGTCATGGGCGATTGCCGGACGGCTTATCATGGGATCAGGTGCGGCATTTGCCTTTGTGGGCTCGCTGAGTCTCATTTCGCGCTGGTTTCCGATCAGGCGTTTTGCGGTAATGGTGGCTGTGGCGGAAACCCTCGGCATGTTCGGCGCCATGTTCGGTGGGACTTTACTGGCGCATCTGGTCATCCATTACGGATGGCGCGCCTCCATTCAGGGAGCCGCGTTGCTATCGGCGGCGATAAGCCTGTTATTATGGTGTATTGTACGCGATTCTCCCCCCGGCGCCGTCCCGGCGCATTTGCCGCCTTCTCATTTTTGGAGCGATATTAAAATCCTCACCCACAGTAAAGCCGCCTGGATTAATGGCGTTTACTCCGGACTGATGTTTGCGGTGCAGACGGTATTTATCGCTTTGTGGGGCGTGCAATTTATGCAGACAGTTCATGGTCTTTCTTTAACAATGGCGGCGTTTATTTGTAATCTGGTATTTATCGGTGTGTGCATCGGCGGCCCTGTTTTAGCCTGGGTGGATAGCCGTTTCTCAATACGACGGCAGGTGACTTTGTGGGGGGCTTTATTAACGATGGTGCTGATCAGTCTGGTGCTTTATGTTCCTCAACTGCCTGTATGGGGAGTGGGCGTGATCATGCTGTTATTGGGATTCACTAACAGCGCCTATGTGCTCACTTTTGTCATCGCCAATGAGATTGCGCCGGCGCACATGCGCGCTACCAGTGTCGGTTTTGTGAATATGCTTTCCGTGGGGAGTGCTCCGCTGCTACAGCCTCTGGCGGGTTTTTTTCTGGCATTGTCCAGCCATCACGGCACGCACTATACCGCGCATCAATATCAGATCGCTCTGACTATTTTGCCGATAGGGCTCTTGATAGCGGCATGGTTATCGCGTTATTTGCCGGTCTTTACTCCAAATTCCCGACCACAGAACGCAGAATACGCGACTGAGCGAAATCAGAAAATATTTTAATCGAGGGCTTATTCTGCGCCGGATTCTTTGGTGAGTTTTTCTTTAATACGGGCTTTGCGGCCTTCCAGATTTCGTAAATAATATAATTTCGCCCGGCGTACATGGCCACGGCGTTTGATCTGGATCTTTTCGATCATCGGGCTGTAGATAGGGAATACACGTTCTACGCCCTCGCCATGCGATATTTTACGAACAGTAACGGCTGAATTGAGGCCGCGGTTGCGAGTAGCGATAACGACGCCTTCAAACGCCTGTATACGCTCGCGCTCACCTTCTTTGACTTTTACATGGACAATAACGGAATCGCCCGGAGAAAAGTTCGCCACTGTCTTGCCCTGCATACGCTCGGCTTCGAGCGCCTGAATAATTTTATTTTGCATAGTTTATTCCTCATTCTCACGGATAATCGCGTCTAACAGCTTTTTCTGTTCCTGATCACCGGTAAACGCTATTTTTAACAGATCCGGACGCATTTGCCAAGTACTTTTTAACGATTGTTTTAAGCGCCACTGCGCAATGGCCTGATGGTCGCCGCTTTGAAGTACCTTTGGTACGCGCATGCCATCTATTTCAACTGGCCGTGTGTAATGAGGGTGATCCAGCAGGCCCTGGCTGAAAGACTCCTGCGTGGCGGATTCGGCGTCGCCAAGGGCGCCCGGCAATAAACGGGTCATGGCGTCAATCAGCAGCATAATGGGCAATTCACCACCACTAACCACATAATCGCCCACCGACCAGGTTTCGTCCACTTCTTTATCGATCAAACGCTGATCAATGCCTTCGTAACGGCCGGATAACAGAATCATGGCCGGCCGCCTGGCCAGCTCAACGATATGCGCATGGTTGAGGGGCCGCCCCTGCGGTGATAAATAAAGCACCGGGGGGATACGCTGAATTGGGCTTGGGCTGCTCGTATCGCGTCACGGAGCGGGGCGACTTTCATCACCATGCCCGGGCCGCCGCCATAAGGGCGGTCATCCACTGTGTGGTGGGGATCAGTTGTAAAATCCCGCGGATTCCAGTGATGTAACGCCAGGAGCTGATTCTCTAATGCGCGGCCGACGATACCATACCGCAATGCCTGGAACATTTCGGGAAATAAACTAATGATATGAAGTTGCATATTTAAAAATCTGCGTCCCAATTGACGATCATTTTTTTGTCGGAAAGATTGATATCTTTTACCGCCTCATCGGTATATGGCAGTAAACGCCGCCGGTCGCCTTTAACGACAAGAACGTCATTAGAACCGGTTTCTATCAGAGAATCGATAACGCCGAAATCCACTCCTTCCTGATTGATGACACGCAGCCCGATCAAATCGTTCCAGTAATATTCTCCGGCGGGCAATGCAGGAAGCTGTTGAAAATTGATGGAGATGGGATTGCCCGTAAAGGTTTTAGCGGTTTCCGGATTATCGCATCCGGCGAGTTTAACGATAATATATTTTCCGTGCAGTTTTGACGCAGTGACTTCAGCGGTGCGCCATATACCCTGATGCAGCACCTGCCAGGGAGAATATTTCAGGATATTGCCAATAGGGCTGGTGGAAGAATGAATTTTTATCCAGCCTTTAATACCGTAACTATGGCCAAAATGGCCCACTATGATGCGCTGCTCCACGAACTTCCGGTTTTACTGCTCAGCCTTCGGCAGATGTTTCGGTCGCCTCAGCCGCCGGCTGGGCCGGTTTTTTTCGGGGTTTTTTGGCGGGATACGCGCCGGTCAAACCAAACTGGACGAATTCTTTTAAAACATGAGCGACGCGGGCCGTAGGTTGTGCGCCCTTGGTGACCCAGTATTCTATACGTTCTTTATTAAGCTCGATTCTTGTTGAGCGGCCCTTTGCGACAGCGTCATAATAACCGAGGCGCTCGATGAAACGCCCATCCCGAGGTTTACGCTGATCAGCGACAACAACATGATAAAATGGAACTTTTTTAGTCCCAGCCCGTGACAAACGAATAACTACCATAATGCATTCCGCTCCGGTTTAAAAAGAATTAAACAAATACTACATGATTAGAGCCTAAAAAGGAAGAGGGAGGAATGAGCGGCCAAGGCTGTCCCGAGTTTTTTTATATTTTAATCATTGTGTATGTGAAAATATGTAGAGAGATAACTATATTGATTTAAACCCCCTCCGCGGTATTCCCGGCATCCGCCCAAAGGCTCGCAGGATCTTCACTGCGGGTCCTGTCAGACTCCACTCAGGCCCCGTGCTCGTTACGCGTAATAGCAGGCACATAGCACGGTTAGAGAGATTGTGCAGTGGAGCTATTCAGGGCGCATGAGTGGAGCCGGTCCGCTTCACTGCGCGCGAGGCCTGAGTTCCGTCTGCCACCCGCGCTCATTGCGAATGGGCAGATGGCCGGGAATACCGCTATGTGCCCCGTCAAAATTTTCCGCAGGAACACATCCATGAAATCAGAGGCCAATCATCCCCGCTATCCCAAACCAAAGTAGGCAATTCAGTAACGAATATAAGGTTTTTCCCTTTAACAAGTGCCTCATGTAAATCATATCTATGATCCCAAAAAAAGCAAAAAGCCAAAATTCATCTGTATAATTCCTTATAAACCATAACCTGACTGTATCTCCTTCTTAAGTTGCACATTGAATCAATTTTACCATATTGTCGTCACTACCTATTAGGGACTGTTTACAATTCATTAATTATTCGCCGTCATTGCGAACGTCAGTGAAGCAATCCAGTGCGGAGCTTGTCTAAAGTAGGAAACTGGATTGCTTCGCTAATGCTCGCAATGACAAAATTCTTGTGTAAAACATAATTAATGAATTGTAAACAGACCCTAATAGTTTCCGTAAAGTTTTAAGTGCTATTTTTGCATTCCCGATTCGATATCCGCAAATTTGTTGGAATTTTTTTAATAGATTCAGTCCAAAACGTCTCATCACCGACTAATTTTGAGCAAACCGACGGTTTCATATGATTCGCCTTTTTTGGAATCATAGATACGATTTTATACAAGGCACTTGTTAAAGGGTAAAACCTTATATTCGTTACCTGAATTTCCCTACTTTGGTTTGGGATAGCGGGATGATTCGCCTCTGATTTCATGGATGCGTTCCTGAGGAAAACTTCGACGGGGCACATAGCGGTATTCCCGGCCATCCGCCCATTCGCAATGAGCGCGGGTGGCAGACGGAACTCAGGCCGCGCGCGCAGTGAAGCGGACCGGCTCCACTCATGCGCCCTGAATAGTTTCACTGCACAATCTCTCTAACCGTGCTATGCGCCTGCTATTACGCGTAACGAGCACGGGGCCTGAGTGGAGTCTGACAGGACCCGCAGTGAAGATCCTGCGAGCCTTTGGGCGGATGCCGGGAATACCGCGGAGGGGGTTTAAATCAATATAGTTATCTCTCTACATATTTTCACATATACATGGCAATGATTAAAATATAAAAAAACTTGGGACAGCCGTGAATGAGCGGCAATCAAATCTTGAAGATTTCTTAAAGGCAGGGTAAGATTAAAGAAATTTATTGGTAATGAGGGATTGAAAAACTATGAAAAGAAAAAGAAATGGTAACGGCGATATTTCACAAAATTCTGTTTATGAAGAAGATCATAAGTCGTCTCCAGACAAAGGAAAACTGGAGATATTAGTCCCTTTCTATTCTTCCGGAAATTCAACTTATTTGACTTTAATGGAAGAGGTGAATTTAAATGAGCAAAATCAGGATATAAAATCTAATCCTCAAGACCAATACTATGCAAAATTGAATTCTGTCGATCTGGTTTTTCGTTTGGAAAAAGTCATAGGCGATGGAAGTTGCATGTTTTTATCCAATGGTATTACCAGAGAGTACTGGGTTAATTTTCTTCAACGGTGTTATAACTATTTGACCGGTTATGAGATAGAAAAATTCAATTTGTTTTGTTCTGTTATTCGTGATGATATATTCACGATGTTTGAAAATGATTTTGCTCTTTGTGATAGCGATGAAAAAGCAATAGAAAACAAAAAAACTTTATATGATACTTTGTATAAAAAACAATTCAATAATTCTGTGTCATCTCCTTATTCTGAACTGGTTGATGCATTTTTAGCAGGAAAAAAAACTGGCAATTGGCTATCTTTCAATAAGATGTGTACTAAATTTGAAACTCTCTCGAATCATCTTGAATTATACCGCTGTGACTCTTTTGAAAAACTTAAACTTTGGCCTTCACTCAAATTAATGACAGCGTTTGCCAGTTTGCGTCATCAGTTTAAGGATTCGTCAGGCGTCATGAGTTATCATGTCATTTGGCAACAAAATCAGGAGGGGAATAAGCAGTTATCTTTACTCTATCCCACAGTAGAAGAGCTTGCAAGTTGGTTAAAGTCAAACAAGACTATGCATCATTCTGTTTTTCATATTTCCAGTGTGCATTTTAATAAATTGATATTGACAAAATATAATTTTGGAGAAAAATTGCCTAAAAGCCCGGAAATTAAAATAGTCAGTGATAAGGATGAAGAAAGCGATGACGATGCTATGGACGATGGTATGGAAGATGTTGTGCTTCAGCAAGCGATTCGTCTGTCTCTAAAAAATTCTGATGAGCAGGATTTAAAAGAAGAGAGTAAGAAAAATCACTCAATAGAATATTCACAAAATGAAAGTGATGAAGATAATTTCAATTTAGCCATAGGGCTTTCTTTGTCTGAGAAAAATTTAAATGCAGGCTCTCATCCTCCCTTCGTTCCTGTTACTTCAATTTTCTTAAATACCATGCACTATGGTTTGCTGGTTGGAGTTATTAATTTTTTAAATTATAGAGAATTAAATATTATTTCTACTGTATCAAAATTTTTGTATCAATATATTGTAGTTGATAGTCGTTATTGCAATGAAAAATATAATTTAAATCAACTTAAAAACCAGATATCTGAATCCGGTTCAAGCATAAAACTTGCGAACAATGGATTATTTTCGTTTAAAAAAGAATTTCTTATAGCCAAAGCAATAGATGGGGTGGAGCAAAAATTATTTACTATGGAAGAAATTCTGTCTTTACCAAAAAATGAAAAAACGCTGATTTTACTGAGTACGTTACTGAGTAATGACAAGGCAAGAGCAGCCTTAAAGAAAAAATTATTTACTTTGGAAGAACTTCTACCTCCGTCAGTAATATTTTTCCATTTGGAAAAACTTTTTTTGAGCATTCTATTGAGTGATCTTGGAATACAGGTCCTGGAAGAAAAATTAATGACTGCGAAAGATATTTCGGAATTATTACTGAGTAATTATACTTTTTCGCATCAGGGGCTTTGCATCCAAAAGTTCAATATAATATTCGAAAATCAATTAAGACTTGACCCTTTAGTGAAAACAGCTCTTCGGGACGGGGTAATAAATTTTAAAATCGTAATGGAGAATGGTAAGAGAAATAATGGCTATGTTAATCAGGGAGAACTAAAAGCTATTATTATTCAGAAACAACGGGAATCTGAAAATATAAATTCGCGCGGCTATTCCCGCTGAGTATAAAGTGAATTTAAATGGTTGAAATATTGGAGTAATTTTTCATAAAGAAAAATAATTTTCGTAGAAAATTCTTCGCGGGAATTTATAATTTTCCCTGCCACTCCGGGGGTAACTGGTCTTGCATTTGCTGAAGACGTTTTGCCATTTTATTGCCCTGGAATTTTTTCAGCATCTTTTCCATTTGGGTAAACTGCTTAAGGAATTTGGAAATATCCTGTGGGGTGGTGCCCGAGCCTTTAGCGACCCGCTGTTTGCGAGAACCGGAGTTATTAATGAGGGCGGGGAAAATACGCTCTTTTTCAGTCATGGAACGGATGATCGCTTCCATTTTCACAAATAACTTATCATCCATTAATGCAGCCGCTTTTGCCGGAATTTGGCCCATCATCGGCAGTTTGCTCAACATGGATTGCATGCCACCCATTTTTTTCATCTGTTCCAGCTGATTGAGGAAATCGTTGAAATCAAACCGCTGCCCTTTTTGCATTTTCTTTGCCATTTTCATGGCTTGATCTTTGTCTATTTTCTGCTGGGCTTCTTCCACCAAACTGACGATATCACCCATGCCCAGAATGCGCGCAGCGGCGCGTTCAGGGTGAAAGGGCTCCAGAGCGTCAATTTTTTCGCCGACACCGAGAAATTTTATGGGTTTTCCGGTAATGATGCGCATGGATAAGGCGGCGCCGCCGCGCGCGTCACCGTCGGTTTTCGTTAAGATGACACCGGTTAAAGCCAGGGTTTCATTAAACGATTTCGCGACTTTGGCTGCATCCTGACCGGTCATGCTGTCGACGACGAGCAAAGTCTCTGTGGGATTCACGGCGGCGCTGATTTGAGAAATCTCCGTCATGAGCGTTTCGTCGATATGCAGACGGCCTGCCGTGTCAATGATGAGCACATCTATAAATTGTTTTTTTGTCTGTGCAAGCGCCTGAACGGCGATGTCAACCGGTAAATCGTTAACTGTGCTGGGCAAATGGTGGGCGCCCACCTGACGGGCCAATGTGGCTAACTGCTCGATGGCAGCCGGACGGTACACGTCCGCTGAAACCAGCATGACTGATTTCTTTTTGACGGTTTGCAGCCAACGGGCCAGTTTGGCCACGGAAGTGGTTTTACCTGAGCCTTGCAGGCCGGCCATCAATAATATGATAGGGCTGGGGGCGTTGAGGTTAATTTCGCTTTGCGCATCGCCAAGGAGATGGGTGAGTTCGTCCTGTACCAGCTTGATAAGGGTTTCCCCCGGCAGGGTTTTGCCGATAGTAGTCTGGCCGATGGCCTTATGACGAATATCACTGATGAACGGGTCCACCGCCGCCAGGGCAACGTCCGCCTCCAGCAAGGCTTTGCGAATTTGTTCCAGTGTCTCCTGAATATTGGTTTCAGAGAGACGATTTAACCCCCGTAAATTTTTTACAGCCTGAGATAATCTTTCGCTCAATTGATTAAACATGTTGATGATTATACAGCAATTCCCGCTGGGAATAAAATAAATTTAAGTAGATGAAATATCACTAGTGTCCGGTTTATTTAACTTTGCACCCATTAAAACCTAGTGTTATCAAAGCCTTCAGAGAATTTAAGCCTGTCCACGATTTGAATTTCGATTAGTAAAAATCTCCGTTTAAAGTCAATTTAAATACATTTTCTGATTCTTTTATGGCCTACATTTGCGATGATTCAAATATCATATTATTTGGGAATCATCATGAATTTAGGTAAAACTCTTTTTGCGCAAATCATGGAATATATTCCATGGAAAACTTTTGGACGAATCATTGGTCGCTATCAAGGAGATGCCGGCGTACGCACCCTAAACTGTGCCGACGTCTTTCGTTTAATGGCATTTTCACAATTGACTTGGCGTGAGTCCCTTCGCGATATTGAGGCTTGCTTAACGGCACATCATAAAAAACTTTTTCATATGGGTATAAGAAATATTCCAGCACGCTCTACATTGGCTGATGCTCTGAATAAACGTGATTGGCGAATTTATCATGAATTGGCGATGCGTTTAATTTCTCGTGCCAGAAAATTATATGAAAAAGACAAAATGAATATTGAACTTGATGCAACAATATATGCACTGGATTCTACAACAATTGATTTGTGTTTGAATTTGTTTGACTGGGCGCCATTTCGTACAACAAAAGCTGCGATAAAAATGCATACGCTGTTGGACTTGCGTGGTGCAATTCCAGCCTTTATTCACATTAGTGATGGTAAAATGCATGACGTTAAAATACTTGATGTTCTTCCTTTTGAGGCAAACGCATTTTATGTTATGGATCGTGGGTATGTTGATTTTGCAAGGCTCTATAAAATTCATCAGGCTGGCGCTTTCTTTGTTACGCGATCTAAAAAAAATATGAATGCGAGACGAATATACTCAACAAAAACCGATCGTTCCACTGGCATCATTTGTGATCAAGTTATTGCAATAAATGGTGTATATGCTTCTAAGGATTATCCAGAATATTTACGCAAGGTACGATTTAAAGATCCAGAAACAGAAAAAAATTTAGTGTTTCTTACCAATAATACAACGTTGCCTCCACTGGTAATTGCTGCGCTATACAAAAATCGTTGGCAAGTCGAATTATTTTTCAAATGGATTAAGCAGCATTTGCGAATCAAACGGTTTCTTGGAACAAGTGAGAACGCCGTAAAGACTCAAATATGGTCTGCAGTGGCAACTTATGTGCTTATTGCCATCGTTAAGAAAGAACTTCAGCTTAAAACGTCACTCTACACAATATTACAAATTTTATCAGTCTCAATTTTTGAAAAAACAGGGATTTTATGCGCTTTACAAGCAGATGATAACAGTACACTACCGGAGGACACTTATAACCAATTGAGTTTATTCGATTTTTAACCGGACACTAGTGATGAAATATATGATTAATTTTTCATAAAGAAAAATAATTTTCGCAGAAAATTCTCTGCCCGATGGGGGATCAGAAGGGGGAGAGAGCGGAGCGTCTTCCCCTTCATTCCGAGCATCGGCTCCGCCGAGCGCAGGATATAAAATAGGAAGCAATTGCCGCTGTACCCAGCGGGAATTGCTGATGATTATATCCAATATTGTGTTTAGACTCCAGCTCTTGTATGATTTCCGGGTGGCTATAATGCTTTCAATGACTACACTTTTACCTGACGCGCTGAATTACAACAGCCTTTATTCCCGTTCACCTGTGTTCCCGCACAATCCGTATATGAAATTTCATCTATTGCTGTCGGTATTAACGGTGACTGTTTTGGCAATTGCCGGACTTTTGGCCTTATTGCTGGCCCTGCAGGAGCGATTGTTAAGAAATCGGGGAACCGGCGTGTGGGTTCATAAACTGCCACCCGTGGAATCCATGGAGGCATATTTATTTTTAGTTAATCGCTGGGGATTTATCCTGCTCACAGCGATGCTGGCCACCAGTTTTTATTTCTATCATAACTTGCTTTGGCAACATCCTGTTCTCCTGCCCAAAATCTTATTGGCAGTGACCGCCTGGGTCACTTTTTTGGTATTGCTCCTGGGAAGGCACTGGCGGGGCTGGAGAGGCGCTCAAGCCATCAATTCAACAGTGTTCGGAGTAATATTGCTGATTATCGTTTATTTAACAAGCTTGACTATATGACAGTGAGCTACGTTCTTTTAATTCTTTTACTGATATTTTTAATCTTAGTGTCGGCATTTTTTTCCGCCAGTGAAACGGGGGTCATGTCGTTAAATCGCTACCGCCTGGTTCACGCGGCGCGTAAAGGTGATACCGCCGCCAGGCGCACGATGAACCTGTTATCCAGGCCGGACCGTTTGCTCGGTATGATATTAATTGCTAATACCTTTGCAAATATTTTTGCTTCTGTCATTACGACAGTGATTGCTGCGCATTTTTTTGGAAAAGCCGGAGTATTGGTAGCGACTGCTATCCTTATTTTGCTGGTGTTAATAGTGGGAGAAAGTGCACCAAAGACATTGGCGGCCTTGTACCCTGAGCAGGTGGCGCGGCCTGCCTCCGCGGTATTAAAAATTCTGTTAAAGGTTTTTTATCCTCTGGTTTTTTTTGTCAATCTGATCGGTAATGGATTATTGCGATTGTTTGGAGTTCGGCATCCTCCTGCACGGTCGGAATCTCTAAGTCTTGAAGAATTAAAAACCCTTCTGGATGAAAATCAGGGAAAATTATCCGCTGATTATAAAAAAATGTTATTGCGGATTCTGGATCTGGAGCAAACAACTGTTGAAGAAATTATGGTGCCGCGCAATGAAATCTTCGGTATTGATATGGATGAAAGTTGGGAGCATATTTTAGCGCAATTATTTGAATGTCCTTTTTCCTTTGTGCCATTATACAAGGATGATATTAATCACGCAGTGGGAATGCTTAATTTGCGCCGGGTATTAATGGTGCTGCAGAAAAAAACCATTAACAAAGAAGAATTAATGACGTTAGCTGAGGAAATTTATTTTGTTCCGCAAGAAGCCACTGCCAATCAGCAATTATTAAATTTCCGTCAACAAAATCAAACCATAGGCATGGTGGTGGATGAATACGGCGATATTCAAGGGCTGATTACTCTGCAAAATATATTAGAGGAAATTGTGGGTGAATTTGTCAACGACATTGAGTCCAGCCGCTCAGTTACCCCACAAAAAGACGGCAGTTATCTGGTGGATGCGAGTATGGATATTCGCAGTATTAATGAAATAATGAACTGGAAATTCCCCACCGATGGCCCTCGCACATTGAGTGGTTTGGTGATCGAATATCTGGAAGCCATACCCAGAGCGGGTATTTGTGCGCGAATCGCGGGTTATCCGCTGGAAATAATAAGAGTGGGCCATAATACCATTAAACGGCTTCGGATCTGGCCTCACTTATATGTCTCTCCTTTGCCGCCTGGGGAACTATGAAGGGGTTTACATTATTCGAATTGTTATTATGTGTCGGTATTGGGTTAATTTTGCTGTTGACCGGAATTCCGGCCTGGGGCCATTTCGTGGCCCAAAACAAAAGGACTCATACGGTGAATCAGATTATCGCAGAGCTCCACGCTGCGCGTAGCGAGGCGATCAGCCGGGCCCAGGTGGTGGTATTTTGCGGCAGCCGGGATGGGACACATTGTGATGGTCAATGGCAGATAGGGCGGGTAGCGCTGCTCGATCAAAATCGTGAGGTGCTGCGGGTATATTCGGCGTTGACCGCCGGTGATCGTTTTTGGTGGCAAGGTAGCCTGGGCCATAATGATGCTCTAAAATGGATGCCAACCGGCTTCACACAGGGGCAGAGGGGAAGCTTCTATTACTGCCCTGGTTATAAACCCGAACGGTACGGCGCTAAAATTATCGTTTCTGACAGCGGTCGAATTCGGGTGGAGACGGATAGCGGGGAATTACAACTTATGTGTTCGGAAAGGGGGTGAGAACATGCGAATCATATTATTGGGGCCGCCAGGAGCAGGAAAGGGCACTCAGGCGCAGGGGATAAGTCAGTATTTAAAAATACCGCAGATATCGACCGGCGATATGTTGCGCGCAGCCGTGAAAGCTCAAACTCCACTGGGTTTATCAGCCAAATCCATTATGGAGCAGGGACAACTGGTTCCTGACGATGTCATTATTGAACTCGTTAAAGAACGCATTATCCAGCCGGATTGCCAAAATGGTTTTTTACTGGATGGCTTTCCACGTACTCTGGCGCAAGCGGAAGCGTTAAAGCAGCAACAAATTTTTATAGATTGCGTGATTGAATTACAGATCGATGACAATATTCTCATCGAGCGTATGACCGGACGTTTAGTTCACCCGGATTCCGGCAGAGTTTATCATCGTCTTTATAACCCCCCCAAGGTGGCGGGTAAGGATGACATGACGGGTGAGCCGCTGATCCAGCGCAAGGATGACCTTGAGCAAACTGTTCGTGAACGGCTGATGGTCTATCATCAACAAACAGAACCTTTGATCATTTGGTACCGGAAGTGGGCCCAAATGAATGATGCCGGGGCGCCACGATTTTATCAAATCTCCGCTGAAGGCTCGATAGAAGAAGTTCGAGCAAGCTTGACGGCTATTTTAATGAGGGAATCACATCCTGTTAATAATATTCTGGTTTTAAATCAGAATAATTTTGACGAAATAGTCGATAACAATCCTGTCGTGCTTGTTGATTTTTGGGCGCAATGGTGTGTGCCCTGCCGTTCCTTTACCAAAGTTATCGAACAGGTGGCGCCGCGCTATCCAAACGTTATTTTTGCCAATGTCGATGTCGATGATCAAAAAGAATTGGCGGAAGAATTCGCAGTCAAATCGGTGCCTTCGGTAATGATCATTCGCAACAAAACTGTGGTATTTGCAGATTCGGGTGCGTTGAGTGCTGGAAATCTGGTAGAGTTATTGGAACAGGCGCTGAATTTAAAGACTTAGGGCTTGTCACAAGTCCTTAAATAAAAAAGCCGCTGAAACACGCGGCTTTTTTTCGTGGCATATTAATTTATTTCTTTTTCATAACGCTTCCACGACGAGAGGTTATGCGGCGAGTCGGTGTTTTTCCGCTTTTACGGGAATAAAATTTGGAACCCGTTTTTACGCGATTAACGCCCATGTAGCTTAAAGAAGATCTTCCCGCGTTTTTACTGCGATGTGAAAGACTTTTGCCTGAAAGAGTTCGTTTCTTGCCGCGCGAAACTTTACTCAAAGACATTTTTCTCAGTCCTCCTTTTCTGGAACTGGTAGTTCTATGAATAGGACTTTTTCGGCTAGAGGCTGATTTTTTGCTCCGTGAAGTGGATCCCCGTTTCGAGCTTGAAGTGCTTTTTTTGGAGGATTTTCTTTTTGACGAAACTGTTTTGGAAGCAGATTTTCTAGCTTCAGCGATTTTTTTCTTTGCAGAAGCCCGTTCCGCTTTAATTTTAGTGGTCAATTGCTTTTTAGCTTTTTTTAAAGCTGCTTGAACTGCGCTGCGCACCTGTTTGCGAGCTTTTGCCAATTCTTTTTGTAAACGTGCGACCTGAGCATTTTTTGCAGGACGACTGGCACGTTTCTTTTTGGTTGTTCCTTCGGTCATTATCATTTCTCCTAAAGTTGTTATATAAGTAATCTTCTTGTGAAGATATTGATAATATTATAACAAATAATCATTAAATCAAGATTTAAGGTAAAAAATTTTCATTTTTTTGCAATTTTTCCCTTTTTTTTGCGCATCAAAGCCTGATTTATCTATTAATATGTGTTAAAAACCTCTTAATTTATAGATTTATAATTTACATTAAAATGGGGAAGCATTAGAATATATGACAATAATCGCGGAATCATGCTAATATTTAAAAATGCCTGAACAACACCAACTTATATTTGCCATTTTTACTATTTTTGCCGGGGCTGCTGTTCTTTCCACATTTGCTTTACTCACTCGCCAATCCATGCTCGTGGCTTACATGATATTAGGCGGTATATTGGGTCCATGGGGTGTGAAAATAATTGGTGATCCGCAGATGGTTCGCCATGTGGGCGATATCGGCATACTGTTTCTTTTATTTCTTCTGGGACTGCATTTACCTCCGCAAAAGCTTTGGCATATGCTGAAAAAAGTAAGTTGGGTGGGTTTTATGAGTTCCGTGATATTTGCCGCCATTGGCTTTTTGATAATGTGGTTCTTTGCGTTTACCATCCCGGAATGTATAGTGGTCGGCGCGGCCATGATGTTTTCCAGCACGATTATCGGCATAAAGCTATTACCGACGACAATTCTGCATCATCAACATACCGGTGAAGTGATGATCAGCGTCTTATTACTACAGGATTTATTAGCGATATTTGTTTTGCTGATGTTAAGAGCCTTAGCCGCTTCTGGAAATATTTATATGGATATTGGCCTGGTAATCGTTGCATTGCCTGCGTTATTACTTTTTGCTTATGCTGCGGAACGGTTTGTGCTGCACTGGTTACTGTCAAAATTTAACAGGATAAAAGAATATTTATTCCTGTTGTCTATTGCATGGTGTCTGACCCTGGCTCAATTGGCTGCTTTTTTTGGTCTCTCGGCGGAAATTGGCGCATTTATTGCGGGAGTCAGTTTGGCGGCCAGTCCTATCGCGGTTTATATCGCTGAAAGTTTAAAGCCGATTCGGGATTTCTTTCTGGTGATGTTTTTCTTCTCCGTGGGCGCCACATTCAATTTGAATTATTTATCCACCGTCGTTTTTCCAGCCATATTGCTGGCAGGTGTGTTATTACTGGCAAAACCGGTTGCTTTTCGCTTCCTGTTACAGCAGGTAGGAGAAACCAAATCCGTGGCTTGGGAAGTTGGGGTGAGATTAGGGCAAATCAGCGAATTCTCCCTGATTATTGCTTATGTGGGCATGGACTACCATTTAATTAGTGACGTCACTGCGAATTGTATCCAGGCCGCCGCTATTTTATCGTTTATGGTTTCGTCATACTGGGTGGTCATGCGTTATCCCACCCCCGTAGCCATGTCTGACCGCCTGCGTAGAGATTAAGTAGAGACATAAGCAGTCTGGATGGGTTAAAATCACCATGTGTTAATACTAAAACAGGAAAAGCATAATATGCATGATTTAACCAATTCTTCGGACGATCTTGACCCCGTCGAAACCAAAGAATGGCTCGATGCTTTGACATCGGTGATTAAGCATGAAGGCCGGGAACGCGCCCAATTCTTATTAAACCAGTTATCCGCGCGGGCGGAACAAACCGGGGTAGTGACTCAGGCCGGCATATCAACCCCGTATAGGAATACCATTGATGTGCATTCGGAAGCTAAAATGCCTGAAGACGACGGAATGTTACAAAAACTGACGAACATCATGCGTTGGAATGCGATTGTGACTGTCCTGAAGACCGGCAAAAAACATCCCGACGTGGGGGGACATTTGTCCAGCTTCGCTTCCATCGCGATTCTATACGAAGTGGGGTTACAGTTTTTTTTCCGTGCGCCGGATTCTTCGCTCGGGGGGGATTCGATTTACTATCAGGGCCATTCTTCTCCAGGTATCTATGCCCGTGCTTTTTTAGAAGGACGTCTGGAAGCAGAACATTTAGATCATTTTCGCCAGGAAGCTTTTAACGCTAAAGCCCTTTCTTCCTATCCCCATCCCTGGCTAATGCCAGATTTTTGGCAGTTTCCCACTGTTTCCATGGGACTCGGCCCCTTGATGGGAATTTATCAGGCTCATTTTCTCAAATATCTGCAAAATCGTGGTTTAAGTGATACATCGGAGCGAAAAGTCTGGGTGTTTTGCGGAGATGGCGAAATGGGAGAACCGGAGTCTCTGGGTGCTCTTAATATTGCCGGTCGTGAAAAACTGGATAATTTAATTTTTGTGATTAACTGCAATTTACAGCGGTTAGATGGACCTGTCTGGGGTAATGGACAAATTATTCAAGAATACGAAAGCGTTTTTCGTGGCGCTGGCTGGAACGTCATCAAAGTCATCTGGGGTGGTGGATGGGATCGTTTATTTGCCAAAGATAAAAAAGGTTTTCTGAAAAAACGTATGGCGGAATTGGTGGATGGTGAATATCAAAATTTTAGCGCCAAAGACGGCGCTTATTTACGCGAAAAATTTTTCGGTAAATATCCCGAGTTATTAGAACTGGTTGCTGATATGAGCGATGCCGAATTAAAAGCCTTGCAGGATGGCGGTCATGATCCCCAAAAAGTCTATGCGGCCTATGCGGCCGCGGTGGGGCATATCGGCCAACCCACGGTTATTTTAGCCAAAACCGTTAAAGGCTATGGGCTGGGCGCCGCCGGTGAAGGTTTAAACATCGCGCATAATACTAAAAAAATGGCTGAGGAAGCTGTTAAAGCATTTCGCGACCGCTTTCATCTGCCGGTGACTGATGAGCAGGCCAAAAATTTGGATTACTATCATCCCGGTAAAGATAGCGAGGAAATTAAATATTTGCTGGCGCAGCGCAAAAAATTAGGCGGTTTTTTGCCGGCACGCCGCGTTAAAACCAAAGCCCTAAACACTCCGGAATTATCCGTGTTTCAGTCTCAGTTAGAAGGCACTGAGGATCGGGAAATATCAACTACCATGGCTTATGGCCGAATTTTAGGTGCTTTATTAAAAGAGGAATCCATTAAACAATATATTGTGCCCATTCTCGCCGATGAAACCCGGACTTTTGGTATGGAGGGATTATTCCGTCAGATTGGCATTTATTCCCCTTTTGGACAACGTTATCAACCCGAAGATTCGCATTTGTTAATGTATTATAAAGAAGAGAGCAAAGGCCAATTGTTACAGGAAGGCATCAGTGAAGCAGGCGCCATGGCAAGCTGGATTGCCGCCGGCACTTCCTACACAGTCAACGATTTACCGATGATTCCTTTTTATATTTATTATTCCATGTTTGGCTATCAACGTTTTGGTGATCTGGTTTGGGCAGCGGCCGATAGCCGTGCGCACGGTTTTCTTCTGGGCGGCACTGCCGGCCGAACGACATTAGCGGGAGAAGGTTTGCAGCATCAGGACGGCCATAATTTACTGATGTTTAGTTTCGTACCCAATTGCGTGTCTTATGATCCCACTTTTAACTATGAATTGGCGGTTATAATTCAGGATGGTTTACGCCGGATGTTTCATGAGAAGCAGGATATATTTTATTATCATCACTTTAATGAATGAAAATTATGTGCACCCACCGATGCCTAAGGGTGTGGAGAGTGGCATTATCAAAGGGATGTACTTATTTAAAAAAACCAAAGAAAAATCCAAAAAACGCGTGCGTTTATTAGGTTCCGGAACTATTTTTCGGGAAGTGCTGGCTGCGGCGGATCTTTTATTGGAATACGATGTCGGCGCTGATATCTATAGTGTCACCAGTTTTAATGAATTGCATCGAGATATTATAGCGGTTGAAAGGCATAATCGTTTATTGCCGAAGGCGAAACCTCAGCAAACTTATGTGGAAAAATGTTTAGGTGAAGAGGATTCTCCGGTGATCGCGGCGACAGACTACATCCGTCTGTTTGCCGATCAAATTCGTTCAGCGGTACAGGCTCCTTACGTCGTGTTAGGCACGGATGGTTTCGGGCGCAGTGATACCCGGGAAGCGTTACGTGATTTTTTTGAAGTAGATGCGAAAATGATCGCCTACACCGCTTTAAAAGCATTGGCGGAGCAGGGTCAATTTAAAGCTGCGGATTTACCGGCTGTTATAAAAAAATTGGGTATTGACCCGGAGCGCCCGCTGCCGGCAACAATATAAGGAGAAACTAATGTCAAATTTAGAAAAAGTTGTGGTGCCCGATATCGGTGGCGCTTCCGGTGTCGATGTCATTGAAGTATTTGTAAAACCCGGTGACACCATTGCAAAAGACGCCTCATTGATTACCCTGGAAGGCGATAAAGCCACCATGGAAGTGCCTTCCACGATTGCCGGTGTGGTGAAAAAAGTCGTTCTTAAAGTCGGCGATAAAGTTTCCGCAGGCAGTTTAATCGCCGAAATCGAAGTGGAGGGCGCAGAGGAATCCGCCCCTACTGAAAAAAGCGCTGCAGCCAAAAAACCAGAGAAAAAAGAACCTGAAAAAAAAGAACCCGAGAAAAAAGAGCCAAAGAAAGAAGAACCTGAGGCAGAAGAATCCGGGGAAGAAGAATTTGATGTTCACGCCGGTCCTGGCGTCCGCCGTTTGGCGCGTGAGTTTGGTATCGATCTGGCAAAAGTTCAGGGTTCCGGCACAAAAGGCCGTATTTTAAAGGAAGATTTACAACAATACGTTAAACAGCGTTTGCCGTTAGCGGAAGGAACAGCCGCCGGAATCGCTTTAATGCCCGCGCCGATTATTGATTTTAACAAATTTGGACCTACTGAAACCAAACCATTATCGAAAATTCAGAAAATTTCCGGTGCGGGATTGCATCGTAATTGGGTGACTATACCGCACGTCACGCAATTTGGCGAAGCAGATGTTACCGAATTGGAATCGTTTCGCCTACAGCAAAAAACGATGATCGAAGGCCGCGAAACCCGGCTCACACCGCTGGTATTTGTGATGAAGGCGGTGGTCGCCGCACTTAAAGAATTCCCGCATTTTAACTCGTCACTGGCAGCGAGTAATGATCAATTAATTCTGAAAAAATATTTTCATATCGGCGTCGCTGTCGATACACCCAATGGTTTAGTGGTGCCGGTCATTCGCGATGTGGATCAGAAAAGTTTATTTACTCTGGCGGCGGAACTGGCGAAAATTAGTAAAAAAGCCCGGGAAACCGGCCTTGGAATGGCGGATATGCAGGGCGGTTGTTTTACCATATCCAGTTTAGGCGGAATCGGCGGCACGGCGTTTACACCGATCATCAACGCGCCGGAAGTGGCGATCCTGGGCGTATCCCGAACTCAAACAAAACCGTTATACCAGGAAGAGACCGGTGAATGGCTGCCGCGCTTAATGTTGCCGTTATCATTATCTTACGATCATCGGGTAGTCGATGGCGCGGATGGTGCGCGATTTATCATGTATTTAATTAGCCGTCTCAACGATATCAGAACTTTACTATTATAATGTTGGAGAAAAACATGGCATCGGAATCATTAAAAACAGAGGTCGTCGTTTTAGGAAGCGGGCCCGGCGGATACTCCGCGGCGTTTCGTGCGGCGGATTTAGGTAAAAAAGTAATTTTAATTGAACGTTATGAAACACTCGGCGGCGTGTGTTTAAACGTGGGGTGTATTCCGTCGAAAGCATTGCTTCATGCCGCGAAAGTGGTGGCGGAGGCGGCGGAGATGAGCGAATTCGGTTTGGATTTCTCAAAACCAAAAATTGACGCGAAAAAATTGCGAAACTGGAAAGAGAGCGTCGTAAAAAAATTAACGGGTGGTTTAAAAATGATGGCCAAACAGCGGCGGGTGGAAGTTGTTACGGGCGAAGGACTGTTCAGCGGTCCTCATGAGATAACCGTCACCAACGGCCAGTCCAAACAGGTCATTGAGTTTGAGCAGGCTATTATTGCCGCCGGTTCATTGCCGGTGAAATTGCCGTTCATTCCCGATGATCCGCGAGTGGTCGATTCTACCGGAGCTTTGGAATTGGAAGGTTCTGACGAAGAATGGCTGGTACTGGGCGGCGGAATCATCGGTCTGGAAATGGCGACCGTTTACCATGCGTTAGGCGCCAAAATCAGTGTTGTGGAAATGATGCCGCAATTGATCCCCGGAGCGGATGCGGACATCGTTGCGCCTTTATATAAACGTATCGCGAAACGTTATGCCAATATTATGCTGAAGACACGCGTTTCCAAAGTTGAGGCAAAAAAAGATGGTTTATGGGTAACGTTTGAGGGCGAACAAAGTCCAAAAACTAATCCGCAGCGTTTTGATCGTGTTTTAATGTCTGTTGGCAGAGTTCCGAATGGCAAAAAAATCGGTGCGGAAAAAGCCGGCGTTAAAGTTGACGAAAAAGGCTTTATTGCCGTGGATAACCAAATGCGCACTAACGTAGAGCACATTTATGCGATTGGTGATATTGTTGGTAATCCGATGCTGGCGCACAAAGCCTCTGCGGAAGGCCGTCTGGCCGCCGAGGTTATTGCCGGAAAAAAACATTTCTTCGACCCGAAATGTATTCCATCCGTGGCATACACCGACCCTGAGGTTGCATGGGCGGGTGTGACGGAAACCCAGGCTAAAGAACAGGAAATAGCGTATAAAACTGCGGTATTTCCATGGATGGCTTCGGGCCGGGCATTATCGTTGAATCGTAGTGAAGGATTGACGAAATTGATATTTAATTCGGACGGTCGAATCATTGGCGCCGGGATAGTGGGTGTTCAGGCCGGAGACTTAATTTCCGAACTGGCCCTTGCGATTGAGATGGGTTGCGACGCCGAAGATATCGCGCTAACCATTCATCCGCATCCAACCCTGTCGGAATCCGTGATGATGGCGGCGGAAATATTCGAAGGTACTGTTACCGATTTGTACCTCCCCAAAAAAAGTGAAAAATAGAGGGTTATGAACCCCCATGCGCCGGCGCATTTTCGCTTTGGGTTGAGGCAGGCTCATAGATTGGTTTTGCGCAGGGTTTGAAAAAGCTGGCATTGTTACCGTAATATTCACTGACTATATTGATGCAATCTCTTAATAAATGTGGCTCCAGGGTATCAAATAAAGGTTTCCTGGGGAACATAAACTTCGCTTCTTCCAGATAAAATAGTTCACAGATTTGCTCAGAAGTCATGTCTTTCAGGTGAATGTTCTTTTTCTGGCAAAATTCAGTGAGTTGATTCCCCAGTTTGGGAATACGGCATTTTAGGTACTCTATGCAGCTTCTGTTATGAAGCAAAATAATTCCTAACAGGGGAGCGTTTAACAACCACCAATCTTTTTCTTTATTCGAATGTAATAGCGTATCAAGCAGGTTATCAAGCTGCCATAATGCTTCGATCTGCTTAAAAGTATATTGACCAAGAAAGATTGAAAGACTAAAGCAGCGGCCTGTTAATGAACGGTAACCATTATGGACAGGTTGAACGGAAAGGCTCACCAACCGTTTATCTTCTTCAGAGAGGAGGGGAAATATTTCTGTTACATTCCGGTCAGCCAGCATGAATATCCAAACTTTCATTAGTTTTCTAGAAAGATTTTCATCATCTGTAAGGTAAGAAGACGGCAACTCTGGTTTAAGAGATTTAAGGGCTATATCAAAATCTTCAAGGGCCGTATCATGCTGATACCAATCGTCTTGCCATTTTGTTAATTTCTCCAGGTGCTGAATTAAGGGTGGGAGAAGCACTTTGCTTTCTTCTTCTTTAAACTCTTTCTGTATATTATCAATCTCGGCTTTTACATCATCGACGGATTTTTGCACATAGAAGCTTTCTCTATATGGGAAATCATTTTTCCTGAAATATGCAAGCAGATGAAGGCCCAGATTTTCCCGACTTTTTCTAAGTTTTTCGTCTAACGCCATTGTACTTATTTCATAAGCTATTCTTTGGAAGTTGGTAATCAATTTCATTTTTATCCTCTTAATTTTTAATATTTTGATAACATATATTAAATTCGCTTTATTCTCAGCGGGAATTTCTGGTTATGAACCCCCATGCGCCGGCGCATTTTCGCTTTGGGTTGAGGCAGGCTCATAGCGTGGTTTTGCGCAGGGTTTGAAAAAGCTGGCATTGTTACCGTAATATTCACTGACTATATGGATGCAATCTCTTAATAAATGTGGCTCCAGGGTATCAAATAAAGGTTTCCTGGGGAACATAAACTTCGCTTCTTCCAGATAAAATAGTTCACAGATTTGCTCAGAAGTCATGTCTTTCAGGTGAATGTTCTTTTTCTGGCAAAATTCAGTGAGTTGATTCTGCAGTTTGGGAATACGGCAATTTAGGTACTTTATGCGGCTTCTGTTATGAAGCAAAATAATTCCTAACAGGGGAGCGTTTAACAAACACCAATTTTTTTCTGTATTCGAATGTAATAGCGTATCAAGCAGGTTATCAAGCTGCCCTAATTCATCGATCTGCTTAAAAGTATATTGACCAAGAAAGATTGAAAGACTAAAGCAGCGGCCTGTTAACGAACGGTAACCATCATGGACAGGTCGAACGCAACGGTCCATCAACCGTTTATCTTCTTTAGAGAGGAGGGGATATATTTCTTTTACATTCCGGTCAGCCAGCATGAATATCCAAACTTTCATTAGTTTTCTAGAAAGATTCTCATCATCTGCAAGGTAAGAAGACGGCAACTCTGGAAGATTAAGAGATTTAAGGGTTATATCAAAACCTTCAAGGGCCGTATCATGCTGATACCAATCGTCTTGCCATTTTGTTAATTTCTCCAGGTGCTGAATTAAGGGTGGGAGAAGCACTTTGCTTTCTTCTTCTTTAAACTCTTTCTTTATATTATCAATCTCGGCTTTTACATCATCAGCGAATTTTTGCACATAGAAGCTTTCTCTATATGGGAAATCATTTTCAACTAAATATTCAACCAGCGGAAGGAGCACTTTTAACTGGCTTTGTTTAAGTTTTTCGTCTGATAGCAGTGTATTTATTCCATAACCTATTCTTTGCAAGTCGGTAATGTATTTCATTTTTATCCTCTTAATTTTTAATATTTTGATAACACATACTACAGAGATTACTGTGCAGAATCAAACTCTGAAGCGTAGGGCATTTTCTGCGAAAAATATTTATATTGAAAAATAATTATTTCAATATTTCATGCGGATATGGCTGATTTTTCCTTTAGCGGGAATTGCTGCGAACAGGTATTCGGTTCAGATGCGCATACCGCCTCTGCCTCTATGGGCGCCGCATCGTTACCATAGATATCGCAGCAATAAGCGAGGCCATTACTGATAATGAGCGGCAGAAAAATCAAAAGAGTCCAACAAGGGCCTCCAAAACAACTCCATTCTAGATGTAAGGGATGGATGGTAAGATCATCGAACAACTTGCCAAACTGGAAAATCAGAACAGCTATTAAAACCGGCCAGCGTTTCACATTCCGGCGTGGAAATAACAGGAGAACCGCTGCCAGCAAATGCACATAAAGAAGAAGGACTAAATGACGAAAATTACATTGCGGGCTGAATATTAACATACCCAGTAAAATTGAATTTTTTCACTTCCTAATCTCTGCCATACACATCTTCCAGGCGGACGATATCGTCTTCACCCAAATAATCGCCGACCTGAACTTCGATAATTTTAGCGATTTTCTCACCGAAATTTTCAATACGGTGCACGGCTTCACGAGGTATAAAAATATGTTCATTGACCTGATAAACGCGGGTTTGATCGTTGACAGTGAGAGTGGGGGAGCCTGCGACCACCACCCAGTGCTCCGCCCGCTTAAAATGTTTTTGCAGCGACAGCCGGCCGCCGGGTTTAATCATTAAGGATTTAACCTGATAATTATTTTCGATACGCAGCGTCTCATAAGTCCCCCACGGACGCTCATAAATTTTTCCAGTTTCATTATTTGCCATGATTATTCTCCTTATTTTTTTGAATTTCCGCCACTGCAATGGCGCCGAGCACGCCGGCGTTTTCCTGCAATCCGGGTTTGACAATATAGCTCTCCAACCCCTGAATAACGGTGGGATTCCGGATATAACCCTTCAAATGTTTGATGAATTGACTGCGAATTTTTGGTAAAAGATGATCCTGGCGCATAACACCGCCGCCGAGGATAATGCGTTTCGGCGACAAAATCAGCGTATAATTAGCCAGCGCCCTGCCTAAATAGCTGGCTTCAAATTGCCAGCCGGGATGATCTTCCGGCAAATCCAGCGCGGATTTTACTTTCCAGCGCTCTTTCAATGCCGGACCGGATGCCAACCCTTCCAGGCAATTCCCATGGTATTCACAAACGCCGGCAAACGTATCGTTTTTTTCCTGGGGAATTAAGATATGTCCCATTTCCGGATGCATCGCACCGTGCACCAGCTGGTGATTGACGATGCCGCCACCGCCGATCCCGGTTCCTATGGTTAAATACAACACATCACTGACATTTTGCGCCGCGCCCCACCGGTATTCGCTGATGGCCGCCGCGTTGACGTCGGTATCAAAGCCGATTGGACAATTAAATTCGCGCTTTAACGTGCCGACGAAATCGAAATTAATCCAGTCGTGCTTCGGAGTCGTGGTAATAAATCCGTAGGTTGATGATGCGTGATCCAAATCGAGCGGACCAAATATGGAAGCGCCGATAGCGTCGATTTTCACTTTTTTTTGCACTTCGCGAATATAATCCGCCAATTCCCTCATGGTGATTTCAGGGGTTTCTGTGCGAATAACCGTACGCCCCTGTAAATCGCCGGGGCCCGACCCATATGCGCAGACAAATTTAGTGCCGCCGCCTTCGATACCAATAAAATATGCCATGATTTTTTACCTATTAGGTTAAAGTAGCGCTATAAGCCAATACTCCCACGGCCAGTACCAGCATGCCAATCGCCAATAACGCCTGATGTTTAATCCCTGCCGTTACGTGCGACCATTCGTGATGCCGCCATCCCCAAAAATTGGAAACCAGAATAATTAAAACCATAAACAACGGCCAGCCCACCACCGGGCCAAGACCACCGATCCACAGCGAAGCCTGGCTATAAAGTACCAAAGAACTGTACCAGCACAACGCCATAATCAGAGTTAACAGGCAGTTAACGGCATTGCGGGAAACTTTATAAGAGGCGAAGGAATTATTTTGGTGATGACAATACAGCATATAAAGCGCATAAGGGATAAAACTAAAAGTGAGAAAAACCGGCCAGATAATCATCGAAGCGGCTAAATGATTTAATCCGGCGTGAATGGCCATGGATTGTAAGCTGCCCGTGGTGGCGAAAGTAAAATTCTGAATGGCTGAACAGATCCCGGCGATTACCGCCAGAATGACGCCCCTTTCGTATTGACGGGCGGGCGGCGCCTCGGGCTGGGCCCTGCGGGTTTCACTGTCCCGCCGTTTTCCGGCATAATAGGAAATGATCAGGCCAATAACGATTAAAACGATTCCGGTTAAAGTGACAGCGCCGAACGCGGTAAAAATTTTTTCCGGATGCAAAACCGCCAGCGGGAGTAAAAATCCCAGCGCGGTTCCCAGACCGATATTAATCACAAATCCCAGTCCAAAACCGATCATTTTTAAAGACCGGGCAAAGCAAGCCTGGCCAATTCCGAACGACGCTCCGCCGCCGATTAATATCCACAGTAAACCGGCCGGGATATTGGCATAGACGGCCCATACGTGAGGCGCCAGAGTAAAAATACTTATCCAGGGCAACAATAATAGCGCCCACACTGAATAATTCAGCCAGATATTTTCAAAGTTCCATTGCTGAATGTGCCTGGTGGGTAAGGCGAAAGAGCCATTGAGTATTCCGCCCAGAACTATGCAAATCAAAGCAGCTAAAACGGGCATATTTTTCTCTAGTATAAACGATGCGCCAGTATACTGGTTTTTGCCGTCCTGTACCAGCAATTCCCTGATTCCATGTTAGAATAAAAAAATGACATTAGACCGGAAAATTTCGATTGCTCCGATGATGGCCTATACTGACCGTCATTATCGGGTGCTGATGCGGTTAATTACGCGTCGGGCTTTACTGTACACCGAAATGGTGACAACGGGCTCCCTGATTCATGGGGATGGCGCCCGGCATCTAAATTTTTCTCCCATAGAAAGGCCCTTGGCATTGCAGCTTGGTGGAGCGGTTCCCCGCGACCTGGCGCTTTGCGCACGCATGGCGGAAAGCCTTGAATATGACGAAGTAAACCTGAACGTCGGTTGTCCCAGCGATCGGGTACACTCGGGGCAGTTCGGCGCCTGTCTGATGAAAACACCCGCACGGGTAGGGGAATGTATCAGCGCCATGCGTGAGGCGGTAAAAATCCCGGTGACCGTGAAGACCCGAATCGGCGTGGACCATGAGGACAGTTATGAAGCCTTGACAGCGTTTATTGAGACGGTTAAAGCCGCGGGTTGCCAAACTTTTATTATTCATGCCCGCAAAGCCTGGTTGAAAGGACTCAGTCCGCGTCAAAACCGTACCGTGCCGCCTTTGCGGTATGACGTGGTTTATCAGTTAAAGCGCGATTTTCCCGAACTGGAAATTATAATTAACGGCGGTATAAAGACTCTGAAGGATGCCGAGAATCATTTACGGGAGGTGGACGGTGTTATGATCGGGCGGGAAGCTTATGACAATCCTTTTTTACTGTCGGAAGAGCCGGGATTGAGGCGCAGTCAGGTGGTTTTGGACTATTTACCGTACATAGCTGATCAGTTAAGTCAGGGAGTGCCTTTCTGGAAAATGAGCCGGCATCTGATGGGAATATTTCAGGGACAAAAAGGAGCCAAACAATGGCGTCATCAGTTGAGCAATTGGCGGAAAGGCCCGGAAAAATTACCGGACCTGCAAGAGGCGATGCTGGCCTTGCTGACGCAAATTAACGGGTAGTATATCCATTCACCACATGAATTTACATCCGCAGAACGTCCAATTTTGGCTCAGATTTGACGAAAAATTGGGCGTTCCCCTCTACATGGTGAATAGTTACCGGGTAGTTTCGCCTGCTTTTTTATCGCCTTTTTTCGCGTAGCGCTGACGGAATCTTTCGACGCGCCCGGCGGTATCTATCATTTTTTGTTGACCCGTGAAGAATGGATGGCAATGTGAACAAATGTCCAGATGCACCTCATCCTGCTCAATGGTCGAGTTCACTTTAAATTGATGCCCGCAGGTGCAGTTAAAAGTGACTTCATGATATTTGGGATGAATATTTTTTTGCATAATTTATTCCTATTAAAACGGTGTTAACTATTATAGTTTAATTTAAGCCGCAAGGCAATCGTGGCCAGCAATTCCCTCTCTTGACAGAAAATGTTTGTCTGATACAATTCCACTGTGTATTGTATCATATTTAATTATGAACCAAGCTAAAAAGAGAGAATAAAGTTATGAAAAAAAAAATCATTAGAAGAAGTCCGTATTCTGGCTGAGCAATTAAAAGATCACTATCTTTATAACAATAAAAAGACGCCCGAAGAAAAAAAAGTGGAAACAGCCCGGGATAATGAGATGGATGATATCATCAATAGACTGGAATCTAATGACTCCTCTTTAATTGAACTCACAATAAAAAATAAGAACATTGAGCATGAAACTTTGATACGTTTAGCATTATCGCTTCCGGGTAATACAGTCCTTACGAAATTAACCTTGATAAATATCCCTCTTGGCTCTGCCGGCGTCTCCATCCTTGCCGAAGGAATAAAAGAAAATAGTTCTTTAAGGGCATTATGTTTTATAAACAATGGCCTCTATTGCCATGGTGCAAGCACTTTAGCCGACGTCATCAGGAATAAAAATAATTCTCAATCCTCTGGAATAGAAAGCCTTACAATAAGAGTGAATCACGTCAAAGATAATGGCGCGATTGCCATAGCAGAAGCTCTTGGAGAAAGTAAAACATTAATAAACTTGGATTTGATGCTGAATGAAATAAGGGAATCTGGAGCAGAACATTTAGCCAGGGCAATTGAAATCAATACAACTCTACAAACTTTAGCGTTATCAAATAACTTTATTAACGATCGGGGAGGTATCCGTATTGCAAAATCGTTAGAAAAAAATTCAACTTTGCAAATGATATATTTTGATTGCGCAGGTGTTGCTATTGGAGATGTCGTTGCTAGAGAATTTATTTCTGTTTTGAAAACAAATGGATCATTAAGATACTTATCAGTAAATTCTGATTTCATACGTGAAAATCTTTTACTTGAAATAAAAGTAATATGTGCTGGAAATAAATCTTTTTGTAAACACTACGAAAAAGCAATGCCCAAAATTGTTAATGACACTTTAGGTTTCTTCCATAATGTTCCAGAATGTTTAAATAATATTATCACTGAATATTGTAAGGGTGAGTATCCCCGGTATTCAGCTTAGTGAAAAGTGCATGGGGTCAAGTCTCGAATCGTGAAAATTGAGTTTATGAAATACTATAAGCCCTATTTTTGACGATTCGAGACTTGATCCCATGCATTGCCCAAGGCAATCGGGTCCAGCAATTCCCTCTGGCGACAGCGGGAATTGCTGAGTGATAAATTATCGACAAATTTGTTTAATTATTTTATAATAACAAAGTTTTTAAATTTTATTACTAAAAAATTATAGAGGTAAAAATGAAAAAAATAAAAATATCCTTATTAGCCGCATCTGCACTTTTCTTTTTTGAAGGCGTCTATGCAAATCAAGTGGTTCCTTTTACTGATAAATTCGATGTGGAATTGAATGCCAACTACAATAAAGTCGCGCCTATTATCACTTATGTACAAGCAGGACATACCGGTGGTATTGTTGCTCAGAACTATTACTGCGACTCTCATAGTTGTCACTTTGAAACCCGGGATAACAACGGCAGCACGGCCAATGGTACAGTAGAATTTTTAATTGGAGCTAGTAGTAAAGGCAGTAGTGCATCTTATTGTGATATCTATATCGAAGACGGTGCTTATCTCTTCGGCGGCGCTAAATTAACTTCTTATTGTTATAACCGTGTTAATACAACTCCATTGGTACATTCTTCCGAATATCAATATTATTTCAATATCGTTGATCAGTCCTAATATACACGAAAGTGCATGGGGTCAAGTCTCGAATCGTGAAAATTGAGTTTATTAAATACTATAAGCCCTATTTTTCACGATTCGAGACTTGACCCCATACATTCTTTAACTGATACAATTCGTCTGGAAACCCTGTGCATTGTATCTTATATTTAATTATGAACCAGGCTAAAAAGAGAGAATAAAGTTATGAAAAAAAAATCATTAGAAGAAGTCCGTATTCTGGCTGAGCAATTAAAAGATCACTATGTTTATAACAATAAAAAAACGCCCGAAGAAAAAAAAGTGGAAACAGCCCGGGATAATGAGATGGATGATGTCATCAATAGACTGGAATCTAATGACTCCTCTTTAATTGAACTCAGAATAGTAAATAAGAACATTGAGCCTGAAAATTTGATACGTTTAGCATCATCGCTTCCGGGTAATACAGTCCTTACGACATTATTCTTGACAAATGTTCCTCTTAGCTCTGACCGCGTCTCCATCCTTGCCGAAGGAATAAAAGAAAACAGTTCTTTAAGGGAATTATGTTTTATAAACAATGGCATCGATTGCCATGGTGCAAGCACTTTAGCCGACGTCATCAGGAATAAAAATAATTCTCAATCCTCTGGAATAGAAAGCCTTACAATAAAATTGAATAACGTCAAAGATAATGGCGCGATTGCCATAGCAGAAGCTCTTGGAGAAAGTAAAACATTAACATACCTGGATTTGATGGTGAATCAAATAGGTGATTCTGGAGCAGAACATTTAGCCAGAGCAATTGAAATCAATACAACTCTACAAATTTTATCGTTATCAAATAACCTTATTAACGATCGGGGAGGTATCTGTATTGCAAAATCGTTAGAAAAAAATTCAACTTTGCAAAAGATATATTTTAATTTCGCAGATGATGCTAATGGAGATATCTTTGCTAGAGAATTTATTTCTGTTTTGGAAACAAATGGATCATTAAGATTGTTATCAATAAATCCTAAATTCATAAGTGAAAATCTTATACTTAAAATAAAAAAAATAGCTGCTAGAAATGAATCTTTTTGTAAACACTACGAAAAAGAATTGCCCAAAAGGGTTAATGACACTTTAGGTTTCTTCCATGTTCCAAAATGTTTAAGTGATATTGTCACTGAATATTGTAAAGGTGAGTATCCCCGGTATTCAGCTAAGTGAAATAATCCCTGTATATGATAAAAATACCTCGTTGCGTCATTCCGCGGGACGACGCGTCAAGGTATTGAATTAGGACGCAAAAAAATTTATACTCATTCAACTTTTGGGGGATATTATGAGAAATATTTTTCGACCGGCAATATTGTTCACTTTGCCATTTCTGTCAGCCTGCTTCTTTGGACATACTTCTGTGTCATCAGGAGTTAAAAATGCGCTTCATCAAAATCACCTTGCGAACGGGGCGCCTGTTACGCTGGGGCAGGTGCCGCCTACGCCAGCCTGGGGTTGTGAAATATTAGATAAACAAAATTATAAATGGACCCTCATGAAGCTGGAAGGTCAGGCCGAAGTAGTGGGAGGTTTTGTAATAGTAGAGAGGCATGCCATTGATTATGCGAATAAAAACAAATTGAATACCAATTATATCTATTATGACGTCCCCAGTACCAATTCTGTAGGTGGGGTGAATGTCACTTTTGTGCTTAATCACGATCGAGTGCCGGTCATTTTTTATAAGTGCTCAAAAATAAATCCATAAGTTTTTGTCACCCGCCTTTTTCGTATCGCATTTTCGCTCTGTCTTAATAGTCTCTTAAGGTTTTAAAGTATAAAATGACTCAAATGAAATATTCATTGTGTAAAATATTTAATACCGGACAGAGGATTTATGAAAGAGAAATTAGCGAATAGCAAAATAACCTTACTGAAAAATTCATTACAATTACAATTAATGACAATTTGCGCCGTACTGTGCATTGTGCTGGCTTTAGCGGTTTCACCACAATCGGCTCATGCGGCAGACTGCCCTGCATGGAGCCCGGCAGTGAGTTACATGCCATCCACAAATCCAGCCGTCAATTACCCGGTAAAATATACTGACGGAAAAATTTATGCCGCCAAATGGTATACTGAAATTGGTCAGGCTCCCGACCCCAACTTTACAGACGGTAATCCATGGGCGAAAGCAGACTCAAGCGCTTGCGAAAATATTCCCGAGCCAGGCATCGCCAGCATTGCGTGGATGAAAAAGAAATATGAATCCGGTGAAGCGGTCGTTCTTCATTGGGACATGTGGAGCGGCAATCCCAGTTTGACCTGGCAGGTATTGGATAACGATAAAACTGTCGTCTTTTCAGGAGTCACGGCCCGGGCGAAAGGCAGTCAGGCCAGCGGAGACGCCACCCTGAAACTGGGGGATGGCGTGCACGTCCTCAAAATAAAATTATGTACTCATGACAGTTGCAGCGCGGGACCCGAGGTCGATATAACCGTTGGCGATAATCCAGCGCCACGTCCTGCCTACAATAACCCAAAAAATTAACTTGCTATCTCCATTTTTACTGCTAAAATTGACCTGTCAGGTGAATTTTTTGGGTAAAAAGCAGCAATTCCCGCTAGGAATAAAATAAATTTAAGTATATGAAATATATGGTTAATTTTTCATAAAGAAAAATAATTTTCGTAGAAAATTCTCTGTGCGATGGGGGTTCGCAAGGGGGAGCTAAGCTCCGCGCTTCCCCTTCATTCCGAGCATCGGCTCCGCCGAGCGCAGGATATAAATAGGAAGCAATTCCCGCTGTACTCAGCGGGAATTGCTGGTAAAAAGCACGATGTCTGAATATATTAAACGTTTTTTAAAGCCCACCGACCAGACTTATTTCCTGTTTGGTCCTCGCGGAACGGGTAAATCTACCTGGTTAAAATTTTATTATCCGGAGGCGCTGCGAATTGATCTTTTGAAACCAGACGTGATTCGGCAATATCAGGCTTATCCAGAGCGTTTGGAGGAAACCGTGCGTGGATCGAAGGCTAAAACTATTATCATTGATGAGGTTCAAAAATTGCCTGAATTGCTGAACGTAGTACATAGTTTGATTGAAGAAAAAATGGGATGGCAGTTTATATTGACCGGCTCCAGCGCGCGCAAATTAAAAAGAGCAGGCGTGAAGTGCATGGGGTCAAGTCTCGAATCGTGAAAATTGAGTTTATTTAATACTATAAACCCTATTTTTCACGATTCGAGACTTGACCCCATGCATTTCTTCACACCCTTTATATCGATAGAGGCGATGTTGGGACATTAGAATACGCAGTAATTAATGTACTGGGAAAGTTAACCAGCCTGCGTATCTGGGACCACAAGATTCCTGGTGAGATGATTCCTCAGTTCAAAATGACCTCTCTTGCTTTAAGAGCGTGTGGGCTTGGTCCTGATGAGGCAAAGTTATTTCGGAACATGCCATGGCTAAAGGCTCTGGATTTAAGTTATAACCCCTCATTAGGTGATGAAGGGGCGGAAACGTTGTCATCACTCCCTCTTGAGGAGCTGAGACTGAGAAAATGTAATATTAGTTTTAACGGGCTAAAAGTCTTTAAGAATAAAACCTTCACAACGCTTGACCTATCTCATAATCGTGTAGGCTACGAAGGGCTACTTACTCTTTTATCCTTCCCTAATTTAATTAATCTGGCATTAAGCGGTTCCATTAAAATTGACCGTTCACAATCGACCAATTATGCGATTAACCAAAATTTAAAGACTCTAGATTTATCGCTAAATCACCTGGAAACTCAAGAAATGATGAGCCTGTCGACATATTGTCCTGGTCTCACTCAGGTTGATTTTACTCGTATGAAAACCCGTGATATTGATCTTGGTCATATTGCAGCATTTAGAAATTTAAAAATTTTGAATTTAGCCGGGATTGCCTTAACAGATGAAAATGTGTTGGATTTATCGAATCATCCTGTTATAACAGAATTAAATTTGAGCGGCTGTCGTCTAAGCCCAAAAAGGCTTGGTTATTTATCAACTAATTCTATTTTGGAGACGCTTGATTTATCTGATAATAAATTACAGGGAGACGCGGTAGATAAACATTTTTCCAATTTTCCGGCTTTAACGAATTTGACTTTAGATTCCTGTTTTGTTAGTGATACAGCAATCGCCAATATAGCCAAAAATAACCGGCTACAAAAATTATGTCTTGCGAATAACAAGACTAGTCTTAGTTGGGGAATCATTGCCCTGGCTTTAAATGCAAACATAAGGCAGTTGACTTTAAGAGACAACAAAATTGAGGATATTTACCTGTCCTTTTTTGTAGGTAATCAGGCTTTAAATAATTTGATTATGGAAGGTGACAACCGGGAAGTTTCAGAATGTTTATCTAAAAAGATCCTAAAGATAAAAAAACAACAAAATAAAGCAATACAGAAGATGTTCTTATCCTGTCTACCCTTCTTCCCCGCGGAGTTAATTCCAATCGTGCAAGATTATAAGAGAGAATCCTCATATTGTTATCGATTTTTTGATGATAAGCTTAGTGAGCAGGGGAGACGTCGATGGAAGGAAGTTCTTCCCCAAATAAAAAAGAATTTACCCGAGATAAAGGAGTTTTTGAAATAATTATAGCGGTATAACTGATAAAAATGGCCTAATCGTTTTGAGTATAGCGTTGGTATAAATGCTGACTCTGGATATATTCCAAAATTGCGGGTGGCAGGGTATGGTCCGGGAGGGATCGATTAACTTGCCGCCGGATGCCGGTGGCGGAAATGGAGGAGGGTGGCATATTCTGGATTAAAATTTTTCCGGACGAGGACTGTGTTAAGCTACCCGGCGAGTGGATTTGCGCCGTGGTCAGCAATTTTTGACTCCATTCGGCGTCCGGCAGCTGGAATCCCGGACGATTAACAATAATCAGATTTGCCAATTTAAGAATTTCTGGCCATTCCCGCCACTCATCGAAATGAGCGAAAGCATCCAAACCCAGAATTAAACACCAGCGGGTTTGCGGCTGCCGCTGACGCAATAGGGATAAAGTGTCTACCATATACGAAGGCCCCGGCCGTTGAAAATCAATGTCATTCGCCCGCCAGTTTGGGTGTCCGACAATTGCCAGACGAATCATTTCCAGGCGCTGTTCCGGACTGGCCAGCGGTTTGCGGCGATGGGGTGGCAGCAGACAGGGAACGAATTGAATTTCCGTCAATGGGCAATGGCGCGATAAAAACTCGGCGACGGCAAGATGACCGCAATGAATCGGATCAAACGTGCCACCAAAGATTCCGGTAATCATGAGTTCCCGCATCGGGAATGGCTGTCCGATGGCGCCCATCACCGGGCGCCTGCGAGGTCTAAACCCACACGCGTCAATGCATTCCAGGGATCGCCGGGTGCCACCCCTTTGATTATTTGATCGGCTTCCTGACAGGCTAATAATATTTTTTTTAGCTTTGCTGCGTTCACCCGGCGCAGCGCCGCTTGATAAAGCGGCTTTAGGTTGGACCAATGCGCGGCCAGCACGGCCTGCAGATTTTTGCCCTGTTGTAATTGTTCAGTCATATTCAGCAATTCGCGGCACTCGCGGGCTAATAACCACAGCACTAATGTCGGTTCGGTCGCGCAGGCGCGCAAATGATGCAAAACCCGAATCACGCCGCGGCAATCATTTTGTAAAATATACTGACTGAGTTCGAATACATTAAACTGCGCACTGTCGCTGATAGCTCCGGCCATTTCCTTGACGCTAATCGCCTGCTCCGGATACAACAAGCGTAATTTGGTGATGGCCTGTTGAGTCGCCAGTAAATTGCCTTCGGTAAATTCGGCCAGAAAACGGATACTGGCGGCGTCCGCTTTTACGCCGGCCTGCCGCAACCGCCCCTGAATCCATTGCGGCAATTCCTGCGGTTTTACCGGCCAAATGGGTAAAATAACACCGAGATCGCTAATGGCCTTGTACCAACGGGTTTTTTGTTGAGCGCCGGTCAGTTTGGCGGTGACGATTAATAATATTTTATCCGCCGGCGGCGCTTCACAGTAGGATAACAGAATTTTGCCCGCCTCGGTTTCGAATTTTGCAGCGGGATTATGCAATTCAATGAGCGTCTGATCGGCGAAGAGACTGTAATTATTGGCGGCCTGCATCAGTTGCGCCCAGTGGAAACCTGTCTCGACTTCCAGACGCTGATGCTGATGATAACCGGCGTGGCGCGCGGCGTCACGAATAGCATCGCGTGCTTCCTGACGCAATAGCGGTACGTCGCCGCTGATCAGATAAACCGGCAGCAGTGTTCCTTTAAGATGCTGGGAGAGTTGTTGCAGGTGGAGTTGCATGAGGCGGCTCCGTTGTGTTGTTCAATGGCGGGTTTAAGCGTTTACGAATTTGCGCACTGGTCAGCCAGTAGTAAATGAGATTAATACCCTCCCTTTGCAAATCCTGCTCGAAAACACTGGTAGAATTGACGGTAAAAATTTGATTGGTATTTACAATGATGGAGCGGGTAGCTCTAATTTTATGGGGAGGCACGACAATCCGACCGTTGGCGCCGGTAATACTGACGGTGACCGCCAATGTGTAAACGTATGTGATGGCGACATTGGTTGAGGAAACCACCGGATTGTTGTGCTGCAAACTATAATCAAAAACATGCAGAGTATAGGGCGCCGCTTGCGGCTTTGGCGCCAGAGTAATTCGGAGCGCCCGGAGTAAATCCAGTAACTGCGCATCGAAGCGGTTTTCTAAATATTCCGCATCGAGATAAATCACCTTCAATTGCGGTGGTATTTCATTGGCATTGCGCAGATGCCAATAGCAGCCGCCAGTCAACAGGCTCAAATTAATTAAAACCAATAGCAGGACCCATTTCATAATACAATACTCACTAATTTTTTGGGCACCACAATAATTTTTTTAATGGTCTGGTCACCGATATACCGGCGCACATTGTCTTCCTGCAAAGCCAGTTTTTCAATCTCTTCGGCGGTGGCATTCTGGTCAACAGTAATTTTACCGCGTAATTTCCCGTTAATTTGCACCATTATCTGGATTTCCTGAATTTGCAGCGCCTGCAAATTAACCTGGGGCCATGGCGCCTTGAGAATATTTTCTCCGTATCCCAGTTCCCGCCACAAATGATGGGTAATATGTGGGGTAATCGGCGCCAATATACGCAGTAAAATATTCATGCCTTCATGAATAACCGGCGAATGCGTGGCATCCAGAGGAAGTTTAATCAGCAAATTTAACAATTTCATCGACGCAGATACAACGGTGTTTAATTGCAGACGATCCATATCCTGCCGCGCCTGTTGCAATATTTGATGAATTTGCTGATAGAGCGCGTATAGTTCCGCCGGCTGCGCCGGTGAAGGGGTGAGGGACATTTTCACATGGAACGCAAAATTCCATAGTTTTTTCAAAAACCGGTAAGCGCCTTCGACGCCGCTGTCCGACCACTCCAGACTTTGTTCAGGAGGCGCGGCAAAAATAATAAATAAGCGCACCGTGTCCGCTCCATATTTTTCCAGCATTTTTTGCGGCGCGACAATATTGCCTTTGGATTTAGACATTTTGGTTCCGTCCTTCAACACCATGCCTTGCGTGAGCAAGCGTGTGAAGGGTTCATCGCTGTTTAAAAGCCCCTGATCGCGCAGTAATTTATGCATAAAACGCGCGTACAGCAGATGTAGAATGGCGTGTTCAATGCCGCCGATATATTGGTCCACCGGCGTCCAGTAGTTTGCGCGTTCGTCGAGGATGGCATGGTCCTGATCGTAACAGGCGTAGCGGGCGTAATACCACGAAGATTCGACGAAGGTATCCATCGTGTCGGTTTCGCGCCGGGCCGGACCTGCGCATTGCGGACATTGCACATTGTAAAAATCAGGCATGGAGGCGAGCGGCGAGGCGTGTCCGTCAGGAATCAAATCCGTGGGTAAAATCACGGGTAAATCTTTTTCAGGCACGGCGACGTCGCCGCAACGAGGACATTGAATGATGGGAATCGGCGCGCCCCAATAACGCTGCCGTGAAATCCCCCAGTCGCGCAGCCGGAAATGGACTTGGCGCTCGCCGAGTTTTTTCTCGATCAGAAATTCTATTATCTTTTTCCGGGCTTGCGCAGTGGTTAAGCCATTAAACGGCCCGGAGTTGATCAGAATGCCATCACCATTAAAAGCCCCCTGGGTAAAGTCCCATGCCGAATCCACAGGTTGTATGACCGGTTTTACCGGCAAATCATACAAAGCGGCGAATTCAAAGTCGCGTGGATCGTGCGCGGGCACTGCCATAATCGCGCCTGAGCCATATTCCATCAATACGAAATTAGCCACCCAGATCGGCAATTTCTCGCCGGTGATGGGGTGAAGAGCTTTCTGTTGCAGGCGAATACCTTTTTTCTGCGCAGTGGCGATATCGGCTTCGGCGACCTTGGTGTGGTGGCATTCGTCGATGAAATGCGCCAAAGCCGGGTCATTTTTGGCGGCGTTTTGGGCTAGCGGATGCTGGGGAGCGATAGCGATATAGCTCACCCCCATCAGTGTATCCACGCGCGTTGTAAAAATAGTTAAACTTTCGCTGTCCTCCAGGGGGAAATGAATATTGGATCCTTCCGATCGGCCGATCCAGTTGCGCTGCATGGTGACCACCTGGGGAGGCCAGCCGGTCAATTTATCTAAATCGTTGAGCAATTCGTCGGCATAGGCGGTTATTTTAAAAAACCATTGAGGAATTTCCCGTCTCTCGATGGGCGCGCCCGAGCGCCAGCCCTTTCCGTCGATGACCTGTTCATTGGCGAGCACGGTATTATCCACCGGATCCCAGTTCACCACGGCGCTTTTTTTATAAACCAGTCCCTGTTTGTAAAGCTGGACGAATAACCATTGTTCCCATCGGTAATATTCCGGTTCACAGGTGGCGATTTCCCGCCGCCAATCGTAACCATAGCCCAGTTGCCGGAACTGCTTGCGCATTTTTTCAATGTTGTTGTAAGTCCATTGCGCCGGCGACAGGCGATGGGCGATAGCGGCGTTTTCCGCGGGTAAGCCAAACGCATCCCAGCCGATGGGTTGCAGTACCTGTTTACCCTGCATGTGATGGTAACGGGAAATCACATCGCCGATCGTGTAATTGCGCACGTGCCCCATGTGCAGATCGCCGCTCGGATAGAGAAACATGGAAAGACAATAGAATTTTTCCTGTTTAGGCTCCGGGTCTTTTGGACACTCGAAACTATGGTGCTCTTCCCAATAATTTTGCGCCGCAGCTTCTATGGAAGCGAAATCATACTGATCGTTCATAACTGTACTCTTTCTCAGATAATCTACCTGATAGATTACCTGATTAGCTTACTTATGCAATAGGATTTAGAGTATGGTATACTAGCGATTAATCGTTTAAGCTCCTTGGCTTTCATTTTAAATTTCTAAGGGATGGAAGCCATGTTGAGCAGTACTTTGACTCATTTGCAAAAAGTCATGCAAACCAAAATATACCAATTAGGCCAGGTGTTACCGGTTTGGCCCAGCGCCAAACTGCTGGCTTCTACGCGCCATCAAACTTTATTTAATGAAATTCAGGAGTTAAGCGCACTGCCCGAGGCTCATTTTAAAGCTTTGTACCGGCCTGCGATCAATCATTATGCCGAGTTTGTGCAGGTTCTTGCCGAGGAGCCTTCCGGGGGGTTGGGCGGATTGCTTAATTTAGGCCTGGCGCGGGGAGTATTGGCGCTGCGCCAGTTTGCCAATGAGGCGGGTTCCAAAATCGACGCTGATCCGTTGGTCAATTATGCCATTTTTACCGCCGGATTATTTTTTGATGTGGCCAAAGTGATCAGTCAGCAGGAAATTGCCGTCTGCACCAACGCCGGGAATTATGTGCAAGCCTGGTATCCTTATCTGGGTTCCATGGTGGAACAACATCTGGAATTTTATAAAATATATCCTTATGAAACCAGCGTTTATCAGGCACTGAATCATGACGCCGCCGCCTTATTGGCCCGGCAGATGATGCCTCACGAAGGTTTTGCATGGTTGAGCAGTGATCTTGAATTATTTATAGACTGGCTGGCGTCACTTCGTGGCGAGCAGGGTGAAGGCGGTCGTAAAATCAGCCGGTCGTTATCATTAATCCGCTCGGAAGATCTTCTCAATTTTATGAAGCACTTGCCGCAAATTCTTGTGGAAGTGATCACTCCTGCGGAAATGGAATTAGAGGATCAAATGTATATATGGCTGCGGGAAGGCATTGCTAGTGGCTCCATCGCCATCAATAATCACGAAGCCGGCGTGCATATATTGGATAACAATATTTTATATATTAATAATGAACTGTTTAAGCGCTTTCTGGAAACGCATAAAATAGCGGCGGACCCGCACCTGCTGGCGGGCAAATTTAACGAGAGGTTTGGTCTCAGTAGCCAGGCAGTGCAGGAAAAGACAGGCTACGCTGCCTTTTTAATGCAGCGCGGTGACCAGAAAATAATCCAGCCCCGGAATGGTATGTTTGCCTATGCCTCATTATTTTTGGCGGATACCCTTGGCCCTGAAGGCGTCCCGTTCCAGCCCAGTCCGCATCAAAAAGAGATAACCTCCGCCCTGAAAGTATCGCGGCAGCTGCCTGGCGTTAAACAGACCATTGCCGCCGCCGCAATCAGGCCCCAATCCCCCTCTTCTTTTAAAATGCGTTAACGAAGACGAGCACCCGTTACGGCTTTAAAGCTGCCAACCAAAATCTATCCTTTACACAAGGATAGATTTGTTATGAACTATCCTTATTATGAAGACCCATTACTTCCCCGTTTTTATGCCGCGTTCGGCGGAGTCGATTTTCTTTATTACACTTAGCCGCTGCATTGCATGAGGTATTCACAAAGTTAATATTACACATATAATGACATCTTTAATTAATTATTTTGGCTGTTTCCAGTTAAGCTTATGTAGAGGTGTTCAAAATGAGTGCTTTTGAAGAATATTTAAAACGTGGCGGTCTATTTGGCCTTGCTATGCAGCAATCCTAAAAAAAAAGACCCTGCAAAAAGGAAAAATATAACCATGCAATTACTGTTTATAGATGAATCCGGCACTATTCCGCCAAAAAATAAAATTAAAGATGTCAATCATTTTACACTAGGCGGGATTGTTATTCCTTCCGATCTTTGGCATGAAGTTGATAAAGAGTTAGCTTTTTTAAAGAACCGATTTAAAATTATTGACGAGATTAAATGGCGTTACTTTGCCCCCGGGAAACAATTAAATTCTCTTTCACATCTGAATGCTGATCAGAAGGAGCGTTTGCGAGAAGATTTGTATGATTTAATAACTAAATTTAAGTCTGTCCGTTTAATTTGTGCTGTCGTGGACGTTAAGTCTGCTTATAAGTATGAATATGTCAATTGTGAAAATGATCTATATTGGTATGCTTATAAACAAATAACCGAGCGATTTCAATATTATCTACAAGATTTATCTCGTAATATTGGAAGCAAAATTAACGGTATTATCATTTGCGACCATAGGCAGCCAAAAGATGACCACCAATTACGCCTTCTACATCAAAAACTGCTAACGGGATCAAAGAAGAGCTTTTCCACTTATCAGAACCTTATAGAAGGAGTATTCCTTGCCCCCTCTCATTTAAGCGTAGGTATACAGTTAGCCGATATGGTTGCAGGTGCGGTTTATAGAAAATTCTCCAGGCAAGACGACAGATTTTTTGACCTTATAAAGACGTCTTTTAGAAAAAATCCTGGTGGAAAAATCAATGGATATGGTTTAATAGAATGGCCGAAAAAATAAAACGACGCCGTGTCGGGAATCCCGTACCTGCTAATATCGACGCAGTCACGGCGTATAATAATTATATCATCCTGGAGACTGAAATGGAAATTTTTTTGTAGCAGGGATCAGGTAAATGGTTTTATGTGCATAGGCGTCATAGTTTTTGCTCTTCAAAAAACAAACGGACCTTGGGTTTCTCCATCAAATAAGGGGTATCAACTTAGGGAAATTAAACAAGTGATTTAAGAGTACTAAAATTCCAGGAATTGATGCCAGCGCATGAGCGGGGTGTTGCCCTGCATAGGGGTAACCGTGCCGTTTAATACCCCGCTTTGATGAGGAGGAATGACATTAACAATATCGCCTAATGGATTGATAATAGCTGTTATACCGGTATTGCCCCCCAGCAGAACCATTCGTCCGGTTTCCAGGGCGCGCATTCGGGCCATTTCGGCCTGCTGGGCGGAGGCCATCGATTTTCCAAACCAGCTATCGTCGCTGATATTCACAATAAGCTGGCTATTGTGGGAATATTTCAACACCTCGAACGGATAGGCGATTTCATAGCAGACAAAGGGGGCGATCCTGATCCCGGCGACGGTTAAAGGCGGTTGTTTCGCGGGCCCGGCGCTAAAATCCGACATGGGGATATTCCAGTAATTGATTAAAAAGGCGAATACGGACTTTAACGGCGTGTATTCGCCAAATGGCACCAGATGACGTTTGCGGTAATCGCCCTGGTCTATTCCCAGCAACCGAATGCCATTAAAATACTGTTTACTGTCCGGCTCCCCCAATAAAATTCCCAAAAGCAGGGTGGTGTTGTGGCTGGCCGCGGTTTGATCGAGTTGTTCCAGAATGCGGGGAATCTGGTGAGGAAAAGCCGGCAAGGCCGCTTCCGGCCAGATAATCAACCGGCTCTTTCCCCAGTAGGGCGCCGTTAAAGATTGGTATGTTTGCAGGATCTGCTCAAACTGCCCTGGCTGCCATTTGAGGGACTGGGAAATATTGGCCTGCACCAAAGAGACGGTTAGCGGCGGGCCGGCGGGTTTTGTCCACTGTCTGTCCGACAGTACCCATCCCACGCCCAGAATGGCCAGCAGAATGACGAGCGCCTGGATTTTAATTTTCGGCCATTGCCGGGTAGACATCAGGACCACGCAGCCACAAATGATCGCGACCATCAGTGAAACACCATAGACTCCGATGACTGGCGCAAAACCGCGCAGTGGGGTAGTCATTTGCGTATAACCCAGATATAACCAGGGAAAACCATTTAAAGGTAAGCTCCGCAGCCATTCCCAGATTACCCACATCACGGGAAAAGCGGCCAGACAGAGGATCAGCGGATTCTTTTTGCCGAACAGGCGCACCAACAGATAACCTTGAGTCGCGGGGCCAAGGGTCAGGAAGAGGATCATCGACAAAGTGATTAAGCCGGCCACCGGCACGGAGGCATTGCCATACGTGTGAATGCTGATATAAACCCAGGAAACTCCGACGCCGTAAAAACCCAATCCAAATGCGGCCCCCTTTATAAAAGCCTGCCAGGGTGTCGATTTCTGCCATTGATAAAGCAAGACCGCGGGGACGATAAACGCAAACACATAAACACCGAGCGGCGCGAACGCAAACGGTAAAACGGCGCCCAATAAAAAAATTAGTATTAAAGATAGCATATATTTTTCCTACTAAATTCCCCCCTCTCCCATCAAGGGAGAGGGAAAAAATGCGTTGCATCACTCGGGTATTATGACCTTAAGTGTTTGAATGTCACGCTTACTGGCTTCGAGTACGGTAATTTTGATGGAATCCAGCAGGACAGATTCGCCGCGTCTGGGTAAACGGCTTAATTTTTTGAGGACTAATCCGCCGATGGTGTCGATTCCTTCTATGTGCAGATGCGTGTGAAAATAATTATCGAATTCGGTCAGCGGTGTGAGCGCCCTGACGATAAATTCATTTTTTTTAGGGGTTGTTTTAATCGAAGGCTCCTCTTCAATATCGTATTCGTCGGCAATTTCACCGACTATTTCTTCCAGCACATCTTCAATAGTAATCAAACCCGCGACGCCGCCGTATTCATCGACGACGATAGCCATGTGATTGCGATTAAAGCGAAACTCTTTTAATAAAATGTTTAAACGTTTGCTCTCAGGAATAAATGTCGCCGGCCGAACCAGCTGACGGATTTGGGTCGCAGCGGGAGTGTCGGCTAAATTAGACTTTAACAGGTCCTTGGCTAATAAAACTCCCAAAATTTCATCCCGGTCTTCACCGGTTACCGGGTAACGGGAGTGGCCGGCTTCGATGACCTGCGGCAATGCTTCCTCTGGTGTCAGATAGCCATCGATCACCACCATTTGTGGACGGGGTATCATGGCGTCCCGAACCTGCATACGCGAGACCTGCAGGGCGCCTTTCAGCATATCCATGCCTTCCTGATCGATCAACTGATTTTTTTGAGCCTGTTGCAGAATAGTCAATAATTCTTCCAAAGTTTGCGGTTCACACCGCCCTCGCAACCAGTTTGACCATAGGGGGTTTAATTTCATATTCAATCCTTTTTCTGATAATGGTAGGGATCTGCGAAGCCCAGGGCCGTCAGAATGTTAATTTCCAGTTGTTCCATGGTTTTTGCATCGAGAGGGTCGATATGATCATAACCCTGCAAATGCAATAATCCATGGACTGTCAGATGCGCCCAATGCGCTATCAATGGTTTTTTTTCCGCATGCGCTTCTTCCCTAACCAGATCCGCGCAGAGGACCAGATCGCCCAGAGAGGCGAAATTCTCGCCGGGTATCGGCGCATATCCAAATGATAACACATTGGTTGGTCCGGTTTTATGGCGGAATTTTTTATTGAGCGCGGCGCTTTCAGCCGTATCGACCACGCGGATGGTTATTTCAGGAGAAGTGAGGGATGGAGTGACCAGGGCGGCCTCGGCCCAAAGCCTGAACTGAGTTTTTGTGGGCGTCTGCGCCTGTTTGGCGCGATTTTGAAAAGTCACTTTTAGCTTAACTACTGCTTTCTTTTTCATAGGCTTCAATAATTTGTTGAACCAAAGGGTGGCGAACGACATCGGCGGACTGGAAAAATGAAAAACGAATAGCGGAAATATCCCGCAACAAGGTAATCGCGTGACGCAAGCCGGACTCCATTTTCGACGGTAAATCGATTTGGGTAATATCACCGGTGATCACCGCTTTGGACCCAAAACCTATTCGGGTCAAAAACATTTTCATTTGTTCTTTCGAAGTATTTTGACCCTCATCGAGGATAATAAAGGCGTCATTTAAAGTACGTCCGCGCATGTAAGCCAGCGGGGCGATTTCGATGGCGCCTTTTTCAATGAGTTTGGATACGGAGGTTGTGCCGGCCATTTCATACAGAGCATCGTAAAGGGGACGTAGATAAGGATCGATTTTTTGCGCTAAATCGCCCGGTAAATAACCGAGGCTTTCTCCCGCCTCCACGGCAGGACGAACCAGAATAATGCGTTTCACCAGATCCGTATACAAAGCATTCAGCGCGCAGGCCACCGCCAGATAAGTTTTTCCGGTGCCTGAAGGACCAACACCGAAGTTGATGTCGTATTTTTGAATAGAGCGCACGTAATGAATTTGATTAGCCGTACGTGGTTTAATACTGGTGAGCGCTAATTTCAATGTGGCTTCATCCAGTTTTTTCTGAAATTCCGCGGTATTAAATTCGAATTTCATGTCCATGGATTTCATCAGTAGCTGGATTTGCTGATCGGTTAACTCTTTGCCGGAGCCGGTTTCAGCATATAATTTTTGAAGAATTTCACAGGCTTTATCAACCGACATTGGAATGCCGATAATCTCAAACTCATTGCCGCGATTATTGATTTCAACGCCCAGGTGACGTTCGATGATATGCAGATTTTCTCCCAGTTCACCGCATAATTTTGCCAGACGTTTATTGTCAGCGGGAACAAGGGTAATGTGTCGTCGGGATTCGGGAGTAGACAATCTTATATTCTTCCACGTAGAGTGCTGCGCCTTGAGGCGGTGATTTTGACAGAAACCATTTGCCCTATCAAGTTCGTGGGTCCGGCGAAATTGACTACACGGTTGTTTTCGGTGCGTCCACACAGTTCCTTCGAATCTTTGCGGGATGTGCCGGTGATCAGAATTCGCTGCCGGGTGCCGACCATGCCTTCGCCAATGCGAATTCCCTGGAGGGCCAGTTGATTTTGCAGGATCTCCAGGCGTTGCTTTTTCACTTCAACAGGCAAATCGTCGGCCAACTGTGCGGCCGGGGTCCCTGGCCGTTTACTGTAAAGAAAGCTGAACGAATGGTCGAAGCCGATCTCGGTGATCAGATTCATGGTGGCCTGAAAATCCGCTTCGGTTTCGCCGGGAAAACCGACAATAAAATCGGAAGAAATACTGATATCGGGCCGTACTTTTCGTAGCTGACGGATTTTGGATTTATACTCAAGCACGGTGTAATTGCGTTTCATTGCCGCCAAAATCCGGTCTGAACCGCTTTGCACGGGCAGATGCAGATGGTTGGCCAGCTTCGGTTCTTCAGCATATGCAATGATTAAATTATCGGAAAAAGCCGAGGGATGCGAAGTGGTAAAGCGGATGCGTTCAATGCCTTTAATAGCGGCCACATAATGAATGAGCAAAGCGAGATCCGCGATTTTTCCATCGTGCATGAGCCCCCGGTAATCATTGACATTTTGGCCGAGCAAAGTGACTTCGCGCACGCCCTGTTCGCTCAGGATAACGATCTCGGTAATAATATCGTCAAAAGGCCGGCTGATTTCTTCGCCGCGGGTATAAGGCACCACGCAGAAGCTGCAATATTTACTGCAGCCTTCCATGATCGAAACAAACGCGCTGGGCCCTTCGGCGCGGGGTTCCGGCAAATGATCGAATTTTTCGATTTCGGGAAAACTGATATCGACGGCGGCTTTTTGAGTTTTCATGGCCTGTTCGATAAGCTCCGGCAGCCGGTGCAGAGTTTGTGGGCCAAATACCAGATCCACATAAGGGGCGCGCTTAACGATAGCCTCCCCTTCCTGGCTGGCGACGCAGCCGCCAACGCCGATCAGTACATGCGGACGTTCGGTTTTGTAAGGCCGCCACCGTCCCAATTCAGAAAATAATTTTTCCTGGGCTTTTTCACGGACGGAACAGGTATTTACCAACAGCACATCGGCTTCTTCGGGCAGGGCGGTCAATTCCATCCCATGCGACGCCTTGAGAACGTCCGCCATTTTACTGGAATCGTACTCATTCATTTGACAGCCATGGGTTTTAATATACAGTTTTTTTATAGTTGAACTCATAACTTTGCGATTATAATATTACCTGATTCTTTTATCCAGTAGTATAAAGTATGAGTTTTGAGTATACTGCACTAAAAAAATAAAGTAGTTTAATCTCCGTGGCTTGGCTTCTTTTTAAATTCTTCGGCTTCCTGTTCTGGAAAAGTGTACATATCAACTAAAGTCAGTAAGTCCGATAATTTCTTGTAGCGTTCGGAAGTTTCAGGAGTAAAAAATTGGAAGAATGAGCTGCGAGGTGACATATTCTCTGCCATCAAATTGTTTAGAGAGTTATGAATCTCTTTCCAATTAAAAACATCTGGAAAATTCTCTTTTAATTGATAACCCTCTAATTTAAAAATGGGAGAAAGTCTATTTTTCATCCTCTCCCACACGAATTTTTCATCTTTACCCCAAGTTTTATGCTCAAATATATTATTTATTTTTTTTTGAAGGCAGTAATTTTCTTCAATTTGGTTCTTTAAATCATAGGGGGTGCTAATAGTTTTGGGTAGGGATAATCTTTCATAACCCAATTTTCGAAGAAGCTGGATAGCCGCATCCGTACAGTTATTGTTAAATAGACTAAACTGAGCTGTTTTAATGTCTGTTATTGCATTACCAATGTCCTCTAATTTTGCTTTTTTGGGAGGAGGGGGAAGACGGTACTCTATGGGTTTGCCAAATTTTACCTCACTACCTTCTAGAGACTGGGCGCCGCCAAAATCTAATTCCCTCGCCATGTTGGGAGGATATCCTTTGCCTTTATAATCAGGAAATTTGATTATGGTAGCGACGTGACCGGCCAAATGAGTAAGGGTAGGTGGATAATAAAGCAAAGTAACTTTTACTGGTTTTGATTTCATTTTTAGTTTTGTGTTTTAATTAATTAGTTATCGTTCATAATATTATTATACTATTAATATTAAATTAACCTTAACACTTTTAGTCTTTAATAGAAGAAATAAAATCAGAGAGCGCAGTGCCCATCAAGCGAAATTAGAAATCGTTATGGAGAAACAATGAATTACCGGCATATTTATCACGCGGGGAATTTTACGGAGGTGGTTAAGCACGGTGTCTTGACCATTATTCTGGATTATTTGCGTCTAAAAGATTCTGCTTTCTGTTATATCGACACTCACGCCGGGGAGGGGGTTTACGATTTATCTTCCCTTGAGGCGGAAAAAACCAGTGAGTCGAGCGCGGGGGTGCAGCGGCTGATCAATAGCGATGTGCCTCATCCGCAATGCCTGGAGGCGTATTTACAAATATTAAAGTCCTATCAGTCGGGAAATAAATGTCTGCATTATCCTGGTTCACCGGAATTTGCCAGACAAATGCTGCGTCCGCAGGATTGCATGATTATCAACGAATTTCATCCGGAAACCTGTCGGCGATTAAAACGGAATTTTCAGGGAAAACCGCGCATTGCCATTCATCACCGGGACGCTTATGAATTTCTTCCTGCCATTTTACCACCACCGGTCAGCCGCGGCATTGTTCTCATTGACCCGCCGTTTGAGCAAAAAGATGAGAACGATAAAATTCTGGCGCTGCTGGGAAAATGCCTGAAACGCTGGGCGCATGGCATTTATATGGTGTGGTATCCGGTCACCACACAGCGAAGCTGGAATTTACAGACTGTCGCATTACAAAATGGCATCGATCGTTATTTAATAACAGGACTGACCATCGCCGCGGAAGACCCGCGATCCAAAGGATTGCTCGGCTGCCAATTACTGATTGTTAATCCACCGTGGAAATTGGCGGAAACGCTTCCTTCTTTATTAAGTCACCTGTGGGGAATTTTTAATATCGATGGTCAGGGCGGCTGGTTTGTGAGATAGCAGCAATTCCCGCTGGGAATAAAATAAATTTAAGTAGATGAAATATATGATTAATTTTTCATAAAGAAAAATAATTTTCGTAGAAAATTCTCTGCGCGATGGGGGTTCGCAAGGGGGAGCAGCGCGCAGCGCTCCCCCTTCATTCCGAGCATCGGCTCCGCCGAGCGCAGGATATAAATAGGAAGCAATTGCCGCTGTACCCAGCGGGAATTGCTGGTGAGATAGTAAAATTTTATAAGATGAGGGATAAAGTGTGATAGACTAGTACCGTTTTAAAAGAACTAGTACCTTGCATATTATATACGAGAATGAATAAATGAATAGAGATTCGTCCCTTGATGAAGTTAAAAATAACAACCAGAAAAGGTTGACAGATGAGATTTCTGAAATAATTGACCTGCATTTAGAAAATTTCGCATATTCGTATTCTTTACCCAAAAAAATCACCCGGCATTTTCCCGTATTTGCGCAATGTATTAAATCGATAATTTTTTACGGAAAAATAAGTTTATTCCAAAGAATGATTAATGATTGTATTGTTGAGAAAATAATGCGGCAATTAAAAGATTGTCCAAGCCACTCACTCACAAATGAACTCGAACTTCTGTTTAAAAATTTTGAATGGCTTGTCTGCACATTGGCGGACGATGATGAATTTGAAATTTTAAATTTTCTTCTTGAAGAAAAAGCCACGGTAAACTATTTATTATCGGTCAATCCGTATGTATTAAGGGATGGGAATTTTAAGATGGATTTTTTTTCTTATGCCGTGACCCATAACGCCCTCAACGTGGTGCATGTTTTACTGACAAGAGGAATCTTTACCGTTCAATTTTCTCATTTGACTAAGGCGATAGAATACCACGCCGAAGAAGTTTTCGAGTATTTATTAACAAAATTTAAGCCCTCTGATTCTGACCGGGAAGAATTAGCCTCTCTTGCAAGATGTTTGGGTAATGTGACTATTTTAAATTATCTGGGATGTTTGCCCGCCTATTATTTTGATGACATCATTAAAAATTACCTGGAATCTAAAAATGAAATCAAACCGGCCCCTTTAAAAAAAGCAGTTACTAATTCTGTTGCCCGCGCTTATCGCCTCACTTTAAGCATTCCCGAAGTTGACGAATTCTGCTCAGATTTCATAAAAGCTGTGAAGGAAAAATATGGTAATCAAAATGAGTTGATGGATCAAATAGAATCCTTGATGAAAGAGGCTCAGGAACGCTATTTCCGGTGGGCTCTCCTGGCGCCTTATAGAAATCCCGATCATTTGTTTGGGCTACATTGGCTGTATAAGTCTCCACCCCCGAACCTTGAAGGTGATAATATAGAAATAGAAATAAAATCCGGCTTTAAAAGAAGGGATCTGCTTGAATCTTTGCTTTTAAAATCGAATGAATTTCTTTCATTTGATGAAATCGTGGACGCTGTCAGCGCGAGTTTTCCAGGAGGTACCTGGGAGGAGTTTGGGGTCAAAAGGACAATGGAAAATTTTGTCTGCGGAACCGGCTTGACCGGGATGTATACGAACGTTGTTCCTTATATTGCCCCCTTATTTAAAAAAACTTATCATTTTGAAAATAGTACTTTAGAAGAAAATGGTTATCACTTTTTTTTCGATGGAAAATTTTTAAGCAACTTTGCCATAAACTTAAATCCACTCTATGAACAAAGACTGTATTGTAATCATGGCGGGGGGCCTCTCGATAAAGTGCTCCCAAAGATCCGGGAATTGCATCAGGAGCTTGGCCGTATGGATTCAAAAATGATAGATGAGAATCCTGCCCCGTTCTGTCAAAAAATCGCTCAGGTATTGTCTCATACGGGTAAGCTGACTATCTATTGTCGTGGTACCGGCCGGCTCGTTGAGACCTGGCTGGGATATGTTTTCCTTAAAAAGGGCTTTTCACGCATACCCCTTCTGAAAAAAATTCAATTGGATGTTCTGAATATCGCATTACCGCAAGAAATCGAAGAGAAGCTTTTGTTATATTTTTTCAAATTGGAATCTTTACCAAAACGTATCCAGCAATATATCACTGAATTAAATAAACAACCGGAAATGGATACATTGTTGCAGGAATTTAATTTGGGTCCCTACCAAAAACGAACTATTTCTACAAAAAAACCGCCCATTTTATTATCTGACGAAAAAATAATTGATAATTTTTTAAATTACAGTTTTATAAAATCTAATTCCAGAGATCGATCAGGTGAAAATCTGTTAACCTGGTATGTTTCACAAAACCAGTACAATTTTGCCAGGCAGATTGTTGCATCCAGAAAAATCAGTTCTCTTAGAGACCTGGATAGTCAGGGAAATAGCGTTTGTTTCAAAATGCTTAAAATGGAAGTGGTCTCGAATTTATCCGATTTATCTGTCAGGGTCTCTAGCGCTTTTGGTTCCCTGTTTCAGAATTCCAGGGTTCCTCCCAGGCCTGCGAACCCTAAAGTTGAATTATCCCGACAAACTCCGTCAATAAATCCTGAAAGAGATTAGGTAGAAAATTCTCTGCGCGATGGGGGATCGCAAGGGGGAGCAGCGCGCAGCGCTCCCCCTTCATTCCGAGCATCGGCTTCGCCGAGCGCAGGATATAAATAGGAAGCAATTGCCGCTGTACCCAGCGGGAATTGCGTTGCTTCGCTTTCAGCGGTTGGCTATGCGATAATTAGCGCTTTAATAAGAATTATGGGAGAGCCGCCGCTATGCTGAAATGTTTTATAACTCAACCCGCCAATGAAATGATTACGGTCAAGCCACTGATAAAATCCAGTTTTGACGCGTGGTACGCCCTTCAGGATTCTTATGTGCAGCAATGGCTTAAAGCCAATCGGTTTAGCGCGGAACCCGGTACTGTTTGCTTGGTTCCGGATCAGAATGGCAAACTGGCGCAGGTTTTGGTGGGCCTTGGTGTGGCGGATGACTTTTGGGTTTTTGGCGATTTACCCTCGCGTCTTCCTGAAGGGAATTACCAGTCGGATTTAATAGATTCGAAAGCAGTCATCGCATGGGGATTAGGGAGCTATAGCTTTACCCGTTACCAAAAGAAAAATCGCAAACCGGAATCGGGCAAACCCCGGTTATACATTCCTCCCGCCGCAAACCCCGAACTTTGTCAAAATATGGTGGAAAGCATTTATTGGGTGAGAGATTTAATTAACACCCCCACTGAAGACATGAGTCCCGCCGTTTTGGCGGAAGCGGCGGTCGATTTAGCCAAAACTTATGGCAGTAACGCCCAGGTAATCGTGGGTGATGATTTGTTAGCGGCAAATTATCCCACGATTCATGCCGTTGGCCGGGGCAGCGCCCGTCCGCCACAATTAGTCGACTTCCAGTGGGGGGATCCGGCTGCACCCCTCGTTACTCTGGTGGGTAAGGGTATCTGTTTTGATAGCGGCGGGATGAATCTGAAATCCCCGGAAGGCATGCGTTACATGAAAAAAGATATGGCCGGCGCTGCGCACGTGTTAGGTCTGGCGCGAGCGATCATGGCGCAAAAATTACCGGTGCGCCTGCGGGTTCTTCTCGCGATTGCGGAAAATATGGTAGCCGGCAATAGCTACCGGCCGGGCGATGTCATTATCACGCGCGCCGGCATTTCCGTTGAAATCAGCAACACGGATGCCGAGGGGCGTCTGGTTATGTGTGATGCTTTAGCGGCAGCCGTCAGCGAATCGCCTGATTTATTGCTGGATTTTTCGACGCTTACCGGCGCCGCGCGCGTCGCTGTCGGACCCGATGTCGCTGCGTATTTTGCCAACCAGGAAAATCTGGCGCAGGGATTAGCCCGTGCAGGCGAGCAAAGCCGCGATCCATTGTGGCGACTGCCCTTGTATCAAGCTTACGAACGTTATCTAAAAAGTGAAATAGCCGATATTTGCAATGCGTCGACGGGCCCATACGCAGGCGCCATTACCGCAGCGTTGTACTTAAAACAGTTTGTGCCGGATGATATTCCCTGGGCGCATTTCGACGTCAGCGCATGGAATTTTGATCGTTTGCCGGGGCGGCCGGTCGGTGGAGAAGCGAACGGATTGCGGGCGGCCTATGCTTACCTGGAAGCTCGATATACAAAAATATGACGATGCCGGCGACAGGGATAGTTTTAATCGCAATTCTGTGGATCATGATTTTTTTCCGCTTTTCCGTAAAAATCTGGTTACCCACAACCGGGTTAGTGATAGCGTTAATCACTTATTTCAAAGCGTTGTCACCGGCCATCTTAATCATTTTATGGGTTTTGTGGGGATTAGCGGCTGCATTCTCATTGTTAAAACCATTACGTCTCAGGGTCCTGACTCAGCCTTTTTTACGGTGGTTCCAGCGCCAAAATCCGCCGCTGTCTGCGGCGGAGCAGCAGGTTATTGACGCAGGAGGCGCCTGGTGGGGAAATGAATTATTCAGCGGCGATCCCGACTGGTCGGCATTGTTCAACAAAGAACGCTCCGTTCTGACTGCGGCGGAACAATCTTTTTTGAATCAGCAGGTCCCGGCGCTGTGTGACTTACTGGATGAATGGCGTATTTCCTGGCAGGACCATGATTTAACGCCGGCGGCATGGAATATGATCAAAACTCAGGGATTTTGGGCTCTGGAAATGGACCCGAAATACGGGGGACATGGTTTTTCACCGCTGGCCCATTCCGCGATAATCGCTAAAATCGCCTCTCGCAGTATTAGCGCTGCGATTACCGTGATGGTGCCCAATTCATTGGGTCCCGCCGAATTTTTAAAATATTACGGAACCGAAGCGCAAAAAGAATATTATTTACCGCGTTTAGTGCGCGGCGAAGAGGTGGCCTGTTTTGCGTTAACCGGTATCGAAGCGGGCAGCGACGCCGCCGGCATTACCGATAGCGGCGTGGTTTGCCAGGGCGAATATAACGGCAAAAGCGTCCTCGGAGTGCGATTAAACTGGAATAAACGTTATATCACTTTAGCACCCGTCGCGACTTTAATTGGTCTGGCTTTTCGCCTCTTTGACCCGCAACATTTATTGGGAGAAACCGTGGACGTCGGTATTACCCTTGCCCTGGTTCCCGCGCATTTGCAGGGGATAGAGAAGGGTTCGCGGCACTCACCGCTGAATATGGGTTTTATGAACGGCCCGGTGCGAGGGAAAGACGTATTTATATCTCTGGACCAATTAATTGGCGGCCCCAACCGCCGTGGTCAGGGCTGGCAAATGATGATGGAATGTCTGGTGGTGGGTCGCGGTATTTCTTTACCGGCTTTAGCCACTTCCATGGCGCAATTTTGCACCCGGATGTCGAGCGCCTATGCGCTGGTACGGCATCAATTTCACCGCCCTATCGCACGATTTGAAAGTATCCAGCAGGCGCTGGGCAAGATCGGCGGTTTAACCTATTTAAGTGAAGCGTTGAGGGTATCGACTATTGAAGAAATCCAGGCGGGAGCTCGTCCGGGCGTTGGGTCGGCCATCACCAAATATCATCTGACGGAATTTTCCCGGCAAATTGTCGCTGCGAGCATGGATATTCATGCCGGTCGCGGTATTCAATTAGGACCGCGCAATTATTTAAGCCATTTGCATAACGCCGCCCCGGTGAATATTACCGTGGAGGGTGCGAATATTTTGACGCGAGGATTAATTATTTATGGGCAGGGAGTTTTACGCTGTCATCCTTATTTACGTAATGAACTGTCAGCGGCGATGAATAAAGATGTGAATGGTTTTGATAAAATATTCCTCCGGCATATTGGCTTTATATTCAGTCAATTTTCGCGGTTGATTATTTATGGGATTACGGGTGGCAAGTGGATTTATATTAGAAAAAAATCAGGAGTTCCCGCGGAAGGGAACTCTCCTTACTATTTCCGTCAACTCACCCGGATGAGTAATGCCTTCGCGGTCCTAACGGATGTCACTTTGCTGGTGCTGGGGAAGCGCCTGAAAATTAAAGAAGCCTTGTCAGCGCGATTAGGCGATATACTCAGTTATCAGTGCATGGCGGTTTCGGTTTTAAAATATTATCAGGACCAGGGTCAACAGGCGGATGAAAAAATTTTTATGGAGTGGGGCGTTACCTTTTGTTTTGGTAAAATTCAGGAAGCTATTATGGATTTTTTAGCTAATTTCCCGGCGCCATGGATAGCCGGAATCCTGCGCCGCTTGATATTTCCCTGGGGTGCTGCCTATAAAGGTCCGGCGGACGAGGCGGGGGCCGCCATTACCCACGCGCTTTGTGGGAATATTTCATTGCGTGAACGTTTAGGAGAACATTGTTATTTAAGTCCTGGCAGCGCGGCCTGGCAAATGGAACAGGCGCTGCGCGCGGTCGTGGCCGGGGCGCCTTTGCTTGAAAAAATAAATACCCTCAATAAAGCCGGGATTCCTTTACCTGCTCCCGGCGAAAGTTATTTAATCGCACATATTCGCTATGCCTGGCAATGCGGAAAGATAAATCAGCAGGAACGCGACCAGTTACAAATAATAGCGGATTTATGCTGGGAAGCGATTCAGGTCGATGAGTTTACCGAGGAGGAGTTATGAGTCGGACAGTCTCTATTGTTGACGGGTTACGCACGCCGTACTTAAAGGCGCGTGAACAACCTGGCCCTTTCAGCGCCGCTGATTTAGCGGTGTATGCCGGACGGAGCTTGCTGTTGCGTCAGCCATTTGCGCCCAACGCCATCGAGGAAGTTATCATCGGTTGCGTCATGCCGCGTGAAGACGAAGCGAATATAGCGCGAATTGCCGGATTAAGGCTCGATTGTGGGGTTGAAACTCCTGCCTGGACGGTGCAGCGCAACTGCGCTTCCGGCATGCAGGCGCTGGATTCAGCGATGAAAGACATTCAGTTGGGCCGTTACGATTTAATACTGGCGGGCGGCACAGAAGCGATGAGTCATGCGCCTTTACTCTGGCGTCCCGAGATGGCGGGTTGGCTGGGGCGATTTCGCGCCGCTAAATCATGGTGGGAGAGGCTCGCTTTGGTCCCTGAATTCAGGCCCGGATTTTTAAGTCCGATTTTCGCTCTCCTGCGTGGTTTGTCGGACCCGGTCGTGGGGTTAAGCATGGGGCAAACTGCCGAAATTTTAGCTCATCAATTCCATATTTCCCGTCTGCAAATGGATGAATTCGCGCTCACTAGCCACCAGCGCCTGGCGGCGGCGCAGGACGCGGGATATCTCACCGAGATGACCCCACTCTACGATTCTTTCGGTCATTGTTATGTTACGGATACCGGTTTAAGGCGAGACACCACACTGGAAAAATTGGCAGCGCTGAAACCATTTTTTGATAAACCTTTCGGCGCGGTAACTGCCGGGAACAGCTCCCAGATAACGGACGGCGCAACAATGCTTATTTTAGCCAGTGAAAAAGCCATCAAAAAGTATCGGCTGCCGGTGTTGGGCCGCATAGTCGATGTGCAATGGGCGGCGTTGCCGCCTGAAGTGATGGGGCTGGGTCCGGTAATGGCGGCGACGCCATTATTACAACGGCATCAATTAACCTTAAATGACATTGACTATTGGGAAATTAATGAAGCGTTTGCTGCTCAGGTGCTGGCATGTCTCGCGGCCTGGGAAAGTGACTCTTTTTGCCGCGAACGCCTGGGTCTGCCGGCGGCGTTGGGTGCGCTGGACCAGAATCGCTTAAACGTTGACGGCGGCGCGGTTGCATTGGGGCATCCGGTAGGCTCCAGTGGCGCGCGCATCGTGTTGCATCTGTTAAATGTATTAAAGCGCAATAACGCCAGCCGTGGTATCGCCGCCATCTGTATCGGCGGCGGTCAGGGCGGAGCCATGCTGGTAGAACGGGATTAAGAAGAACGAAGGGTATCCATTCACCACATGAATTTACATACGCAGAACGTCCAATTTTGGCTCAGGTTTGACGAAAAATTGGGCGTTCCCCTCTACATGGTGAATGGTTACGGGAACGAAGTTGCATATCTTTGCTACCTGGGGTATACTTATAAGTAGGAGGAATTGGTAGGAAAAAAATAGCATCCCAAAATCTTTAGGAGATTTTTATGAATATACAGAAACTATCCATTTCATTGCCCAGGCAACAATATGATTTTATTGAAAATTATCAAGCGGAACATCAGTATAAAACCCGTTCTGAAGTGATTAAGGAGGCTCTTGATCTGCTTCAGCAGCGTTATCTTGCCGAGTGTTATCGCGAAGCGAATCAGGAGATTGACACGGCCTTTGAGGCCACTGCCGCAGATGGGATTGAAGAAGATGAAGCGTGGTGAGTTTTACTACGCTCATCTGGATCCTACGGTCGGCTCTGAGATTAACAAGAAGCGTCCCGTTTTGATTGTTAGCAACAATGCTAATAATGCCAATAGTTCAACATTAACCATTGTGCCGATTACTTCGAATACTCATAAAGTTTATCCATTCGAGGTTCTGCTTGAAACTCAGGATTCAGGATTGTCCAGGCGTTCCAAAGCACAATGTCATCAGGTAAGAACTATTTCAAAAATTAGAATAACAGGAAAATGTCTGGGTAGCCTGAATCAAAAAATGATGACACGCATTAGTTCGGCATTGAAACTTCATCTGGATTTAAACTAATAATGAATAAGGAGAACAGTATGATGCAGGACTACCGACATTGGCAATTACACACCGATGATGATCACATTTTATGGTTGGCCATTAATCGCCAGGACGCTTCAGTGAATTCTTTAAATCGCGAAGTGTTTTCCGAACTGGAAACTATCCTGACAGCAATTTCATCAAATCTGCCCGCCGGAGTTATCATTTTCTCCGGAAAAAAAAAGGGATTTATCGCCGGGGCGGATATTAAACAATTTATCGCTATTAAAAACGCTGATGAAGCCTACGATTTGATCCGCCAGGCGCAGATTATTCTGGAACGTCTCAATCAACTTCCCATTCCAACCGTCGCGATGATCCGCGGATTTTGTTTGGGCGGCGGTTTAGAATTGGCGCTGGCCTGCCGTTACCGGATTGCCGAAGAGGGACCCGCCACGCAACTGGGATTACCCGAAGTCAAATTAGGTTTGCATCCAGGCTGGGGCGGGACAGTGCGGCTGCCCCGGCTAATTGGCGCTCCGGAGGCCATGCGTATGATGCTGACCGGCCAATCCGTCTCCGCCGAAACCGCTGCCCGGCTGGGTGTGGTGGATGCCGCCGTGCCGGAACGGCATCTGGAGCAGGCCGCCCGCACTTATGTATTGAAGCCGCCGCCACCCCACCGTCCGCGGGGTCTCATGGGGTGGAGCAATGCCGCCTGGGTACGTCCTTTATTGGGTAAGATATTTCAGAAAAAACTGGAACAAAAAGTCAATCCGGCTCACTATCCCGCACCGTTTGCCATTATCAACAATTGGGTTAATCACGGTGTCCTGGGAGAAGCAGCGATGATGAGCGAAGCGCGTTCTATCTCTGATTTGATGGTAGGCCCCACCAGCCGGGAATTGGTACGGGTTTTTTTCTTACAGGATCAGCTCAAGGCTTTCGCGAAAAATTCAAAATTTAAACCCGCTCACATCCATGTCATTGGCGCAGGAACTATGGGAGGAGATATTGCCGCCTGGTGCGCATACAAAGGTTTTAGAGTGACTTTACAGGATCAGACTCCGGAGCAAATCGCCCCGGCTATTGGCCGGGCCAGGCGGTTATTTCTCAAAAAACTCCAGCAGCCGCGATTAATCCAGGCAGCGTTTGACCGCCTGCAACCGGACCCATCCGGTTTGGGATTATCTCGGGCGGACGTTGTTATTGAAGCCGTATTTGAAGACCTCGCGGTTAAGCAGGAATTATTTAAAATGATAGAATCCAGAGTCAAAAAAGAGGCTATTATCGCGACGAACACTTCCAGTATCCCGTTGCAGGACATTGCGGCAACGCTGCTAAATCCAGAACGATTGATCGGGCTCCATTTTTTTAATCCCGTTTCGAAAATGTTGCTGGTGGAAATTGTGAGACCGGAAACAGGTGACGATGAGACACTTGCCAATGCCGCAGGCTTTATTAATCAGTTGGGCCATTACCCATTACCGGTTGTGAGTCGCCCTGGCTTTTTAATCAATCGAATTTTAATGCCTTATCTGTTGGAAGCGGTTATTCTTCATGAAGAAGGTGTTCCGGTGGCCGCTATCGATCTGGCGGCGAAAAATTTCGGCATGCCGATGGGTCCCATTGAATTAGCCGATAAGGTCGGTCTGGATATCTGTTTATCAGTGGCCAACCATTTGGCGCCGGTTTATGGATTTAAAGTGCCCGAAAAGTTGGCGATAATGGTGAATGAAAAACAGTTAGGCGTTAAGACCGGGCGCGGATTTTACCGTTATAATCGCGAAGGCGCTCCGATAATACACAAAGCCGCCTCATTCCCGGCCCCGGATTTGGCCGACCGGTTGATCTTACGATTATGCAACGAAGCCGTAGCATGCTGGGCTGAAAAAGTAGTGGCCAGTGCGGACCTGCTGGATGCTGGCATGATTTACGGCACAGGTTTCGCGCCTTTTCGCGGTGGACCGATGGAATACATCCGTAAAACCGGTCCTCAGGAAATGCAGGAAAAATTGCGGCGTTTTCAGGTACAATACGGCGAGCGGTTTAAGCCGCATCCGCAATGGTCTGAAATTCAAACGTGAATTTGGAGTATTGATGCTATATCCACCCGCAGCCAGTTCGTTCGACCCGCTTTTTACATTAAGCTTTCGCTATGCGTGGCGCACCTTACGGCAGATTTTTCCCCTGATTATCATTTTTGTTGCGATCATTTCGCTGTTGACGCATTTGCCTAATGCCCCCGTCTTTATTCAATGGCTCATAGGAATTCTGGCTATCGCCGTTGCGATTCTGCTGTTGGTGATGGCATTTTGCCAGATAGACGCCATGCTGCGCGAAGCGCCCCAGACCTGGCGCGAGACCTGGGATCGCACCCTGAAAAGCATTTTACGGATTTATTTAACCTGGCTGCTGCTTGCCATTGTCTGCTTCGTGATTTTTTTCATTGGCAAGTGGCTGGTGTTATTTCTGGGAATAACGGGAGCGCCGGGAGGTATCGCCATGCTCCTGCTGATTGGTATTCCCATGATTGTCTTATTGATTTTCTTTTATTTAACCATTCCCTTATTAGCTTTGTATGAAAATTCGGTGCAGGCTGCCTTTTACGATAGCGCGGCAGTTGCCCGCCGTCGTTTCCTGCCTTTGCTGATTTTATATATGGAGATAGTGATTATGCTGTTTATATCGTCCAGTCATACTCTTCACGCGCAATGGTTGCTGAACCATCACCTGATGGAACTGTGCAATCTGTTGGTATTCAGCGCGATCCTGCCTTTAGTTCTTAATCAAACTTTACTGCTGCTGCACGATGTTAAGCTGAAACAGTCCAGTCAAAAGACCTGAAAGCCTGGCAGCAATTCCCGCTGGGTACAGCGGCAATTGCTTCCTATTTATATCCTGTGCTCGGCGGAGCCGATGCTCGGAATGAAGGGGGAGCGCTGCGCGCTGCTCCCCCTTGCGATCCCCCATCGCGCAGAGAATTTTCTACGAAAATTATTTTTCTTTATGAAAAATTAATCCTATATTTCATCAGCTTAAATCCGTTTTATTCCCAGCGGGAATTGCTGAAAAGCATGGAAACGGAGCATTGGGCATTGCGCGGAGGGGTTATTTATCGTCTTTTTTCGTGTCGGCGTTGGCGCTTTCTTCGAGAGTGCGCAGGTCATGCAAAGACACCAGTGCAGCGACGGGTTTGCCGCGGCGGGTTAAAATGACACGCCGGCCGCCGTAGGAAGCCTGATTGATTAATTCAGCAAAATTTTCTCTTGCGGCCACAGTAGTTATCGTTTTCATCACTTTCTCCAGGTTTATAAACTAGTTTATTTTATTCAATTTTTTCAAGTACTTAAATGCCCCGAACGCGCAACAAGTCGAAATGCACGCTAATTGAGTGAAAATTATACAATAATCAGGAGGATAAGTCAAGCATTTTTCTGGTATTTGCTCAGTACTCGACATTTTTCACCTCTCCCCTTGTGGGAGAGGTCGACGCGTGAAGCGCGGTGGGTGAGGGGTTGAACGAAGCAGTTTCCTATTGCTAACTGCTTGATTCTACCCCTCACCCCAACCCTCTCCCACAAGGGGAGAGGGAGTTTGAGCTTGTTCACGAATTTTTGTCAGGTAGAAGAGTGGTAGATTTTTCAAGAGCCTGCATTATTGATAAGCGTAGGTAGCCGGTACGAATTTGTGTTCGGTTGTATTTAGCTCGGCATTCCCGTTAAACATTGCCATTCTACGCTCAAGCCCTAAAACGCCTACCGCAAAAACTCCGGTAGTGTTTCTTAAAGTGGTTACGTGACCTCTTATCTGTTGGGGGAGAAAATCTTTAAGATGATGCAAAAACAGAGTGCAGCCAGTCAAACTAAAAAACGCTCCTCTGGTTGGGTGATTAATAACTGCGTCATATAAACCGCCGGCTATGATGATTAATCCGCCGACTACACCTCCAATTCCGGCTGTAGTTTGCCTTGGTTGATTTGCTACCTGAACGTTAAGCATATTTTATTCCACCTTTTTTTTTCATTGTTAAATATTATTTGGCCGACTTAAGAAAATAGATAATGAGTTTACTAAATTATGATGTATAAATCAAGTTACTTTTTTGTTGGTGACAGGGTTTTAATAGACTTTAGTATTTCCCAACTGGCAAATTCCACGGCGTAAGCGGGTGTTCTTTCTCTGCGAAATGGAATCATCAGCTCGCTGCGATGGTGAAACGTTCCGGTATTAATTTCCAGTATCAATAGGGTTTGGGATTGCGCCTGGTTGCGCCAATAACTATCCAGGCCGCGCAGGGTGATGCGTATCGCGTCCGGATTAACCGGATTGCAGGTAAAATCCAGATACGGATAGGACGCCGGGTCCAGTAAAATCGTCGCTAACAGACCTCCGGTGGCCTGGTCGTTTATTTGCAGGGCGCAGGAATTTTCGCGAATATACTGCTTCAATTGCGTCGAGACTTTTTGTCTGGATTCGCTGACGGATTGTGCGCCAATAATCACCTCTAATTGTTTACGCATTTTTTCCAGTGACTCCGGATCGGCGGACTGCAATTTAATTTCCAGATAGGGATGATTGATCCGATAACCCACATAACATCCGGAATTTTTTACCAAAGGGTCGAGTAATTCTGCGATGCTGCCTTCGCTCACGCCCAGCAGTAACCATTCACAGCGAAATAAAGGTTGAGCGTAATCCGAATTGAGTAAGTCAGGTAAAACACGGCTTTCGAAAATCGGCAGACATTCAAAGGGTGGTCCCGGCAGCATAAAAATCGGCTGGTGACCGTGCATTACGCGGCATCCCGCGGCCGTACCATTGTGGTTGGGGAAAATAACGGCGTCCGGGGGGAATAAACATTGCTGCCGGTTAGTCTCGGGAACAGGTAAGGAAAGGCGATGTAAACGTTCTACCACCCTTTCCCAGCAAACCTCATCAAAAACCAGCCGGGTGTTTAAGACAGCTTCAAGAGCAAAACGGGTGCGGTCATCCGAGGTCGGCCCCAGACCACCGGTAATAATCAGTGCCGCGTGGTCCGCCAATAAAAATCGCATGGCCGATTCGATCTGACTCTGATCGTCGCTGGCAGTGATATGAAGGCCAGGTTGAATATTGTGATCAAATAATTGCCGGGCGATCAAGTGACTGTTGGTATTTAACACGTCGCCGTTGACAAGTTCATCACCCGTAGAAAGCAGCGCTATTCTGGAAATTATTTTGGCCACTCACGTTCCAGCTGGGATAATTTATCCGTGACCGTTTTCCATTCTTCCGCGTCTGACGGCGCTTCTTTTTTTACGGCGATCATTGGCCATTGTTTGGCGAGTTCAGCATTCAGGGCGGTAAAGGCCTTTTGGTCCGGCGGCACTTCGTCCTCGGCAAAGATGGCGTTGACCGGGCACTCCGGCACGCATAAATGGCAATCGATGCATTCATTAGGATCGATCACTAAAAAATTTGGTCCTTCACGAAAACAGTCCACCGGGCAAACTTCGACGCAATCTGTATATTTACAACGGATGCACGCTTCGGTAACCACATAAGTCATGAAAAAATCCCCCGCCGCCAATTAACCCGGATATTTCACCATCAGGCTACTGCGCCCGATGGTGAAACATCCGGGTTTACCATACTTTAAAAAATAACCAGTTTCGGGTATTATAACCAAATGGTTACCTCTGAACAAATCAAAGAGTGGATTGAGGCCGGTCTTCCCGAGAGTACGGCGGAAGTCACCGGCGATGGCCATCACTTTGAAGCAGTGGTGATCAGCCCACTGTTCGACCAAAAGAATAAAGTTCAGCGGCACCGTTTGGTTTATTCCGCGCTTGGGCAACGGATGCAGAGCGAAATCCACGCTTTATCGTTACAGACATTAACTCCTGAAGAGGTTAGATCATGACAGTAAAAGAAAAAATCCACCAGACTATCCGTTCAAATCCAGTTGTCCTCTATATGAAAGGCACCGCCGACTTCCCTCAATGTGGCTTTTCCAGCCGAGTTGTGCAGATTCTGCAAAAATGCGGTGTTAAGTTTGTAGACATCAATGTCCTGGACGATGAAGAAATCCGTCAGGGTATCAAGGATTACGCCAATTGGCCGACCATTCCCCAGTTATACGTGCAGGGAGAATTCATCGGCGGCTGTGATATCGTCAGCGAAATGTACGCCAGCGGAGAACTGCAAAAATTATTTGAAAAATAGGCCCGTTGATTTCTGGGCGACGCAGCGCAGTACAAAAAATTAGCAAATAATCTTTTTTTTCTGTATAATGTATCCTTTGTAAGGTTTAAATAAAGTTTTAAGCGGTAGAAAGGGGTAATCATGAAGACAGTAAAAATAGATATAGTTCATAAAGAAAAGAGTTATCCATTAGTTTTAAAAGTCTCTGAAAATATGACATTTATGGAGCTGGTGGAGGAAAATTTCCACTCATTGGATTATTCAAACTTTCGGGTTGATATTGATAGGCCTTTAAAGGAAATCGGTAATGTTAACGATATTTTTTCTCAACCGATTTCATCCTCTGAGCTAAAATCGTATCCTTTATTACATTTGCTGACAGAATCAGAGGAGGATGAGGATTGGGACCAAGCAGAAGAAATATTGGACCAAGAGCCGGAATGTTTAAAATCCAACTTTAAAAAGCTGCATTTTTTAATGAAAAATTCTGCGATTGCATTCGATAAAGAAGAGCAAAAGGAGTTTATTGAAGACGTTAATATTCAATTTACAGATTTTTTAAAATTTAGTAGATACTCGACAAGTCGAGGAACGGCTTTACATATACGTGCCGCTTATAACCATGATCTTAAGCCTCTCTTTGATCTCAACGCAAAGTTCAACATATATGATGCTGATGGGCTGCAGCCCTTTCACGTTGCCACAATAAGAGGCAATGGCGAGAGCATGGCTCAATTACTGGAGTATAAAGCGACCGTTAACGATCTCACCCTGGATGGAAAAACCCCCCTGATGTTGGCTATTACAAGCGCAAAGAATCCGATGCTGGTTGCAGATTTCTTAATTAGAAAACGAGCAGATTTGCAAGCACCCGATAAAGAAGGGTGGGGCGCACTGCATTATGCGGCAAAAAAAGAGGATGGTATTTTATGCCGGTTACTGGATCAGAAAATAGAGTTTAAGCCTTTAGAATCAATAAACTATTTTGTGTTTTTAAACTTAATCTTATCTCCATTAGGAATCAAGGACTTATTGAAGATTATTAGCAGCTATGTCTTGTCAGAAAAAGAATATTGCGAGCATTTTATTATTTTGAGAAAAATAACAGAACTCAATGGGATAGGAAAAAACTTACCGTTTGATGACGCTGCAACAGAAATGTTAAAAATGTTCTTGCGATGTTCGTTAGATAAGGCTGCTACATATGATCACAACATTAATGGAGATTTAATCGCTACAATTAACAAGCGAGATTATAATGCCAGTGAATGTCTTCGTAATAATCCGGATTTTAGGAAAATCCAGTTTAGTGATACTGATTTAGATCAATGTATGAAATTTATGGAAGAGGATCCGGGTTTCAAATGCTATCATGATTTTTTTCCGCAAGCAGTAGAAAAGGCTAAAAAGGCGGAGATAAATGAATTGCATCCGGCAGGAAAAACAGCTATTAGTAATTATACCTGTTCTATTTATCATACTCCCCTCAATATTTTTTTTATAACGCATGGGCAGAAAGCAGATCTTATCATGGTTCCATCTTTTTGGGTATCGTCAACGCTTATCTCAGAGCAAATTTCCAGACTTCCTTTTAAGCAAGAAGATACAATAGTATGTAGATGTCTTGAAGGCGAAGAGGATAGCACATTCGAAAAGAAAATTTCTGCAAAAGAAGATAAAAGAATAGTAGATGCTTTACAAAGTGGTAAGATTCTCTATCAATGCGCTTTGTTTAGTTCCAAGAGAGTGACAAAACCACTTGAGGAAGACGCCATTAATCCAGAAGACTCAATTTTTCCAAACCCCAACATTGTTATCAAGGTTATTAATAAGGGTTCTGGAAAAGATGTTTCTAAGTTGTCATTTTTTCCAGGTGAGCAAGAAGTTTTATTTCCTAATGGCACACAATTTCGTCCATTGAAGAAGTGGGTTAAGGGCAATCGGACAATTTATCTCATGGAAACAGTAGAAGCCGATGAATCAATTGAAATGGATTTTTAGGCCCCGTTGATTTCCGGGCGCCGCAGCTCAGTACCAAAAATTAGCAAATAATTTTTTTTTGCTGTATAATGTCTCCCTTGTAAAATTTTAAGCGGTAAAAAGGGGTAATAATGAAGACAGTAAAAATAGATATCGTTCATAGACAAATGAGTTATCCATTAGTTTTAAAAGTCTCTGAAAATATGACATTTCAGGAGCTGGTGGAGGAAAATTTCCACTTATTGGATTATTCAAACTTTCGGGTTGATATGGGTAGGACTTTAAAGGAAATCGGTAATGTTAACGATATTTTTTCCCAACCGATTTCATCCTCTGATCTAAAATCCTATCCTTTGTTACATTTGCTGACAGAATCAGAGGAGGATGATGATTGGGACCAGGCAGAAGAAATATTGGACCAAGAGCCGGAATGTTTAAAATCCAACTTTAAAAAGCTGCATTTTTTAATGAAAAATCGTTGGATTAAATTCGATAAAGAGGAGCAAAAGGAGTTTATTGAAGACGTTAATATTCAATTTACAGATTTTTTAAAATTTAGTAGATACTCGACAAGTCGAGGAACGGCTTTACATATACGTGCCGCTTATAACCATGATCTTAGGCCTCTATTTGCTCTCAAGGCAAAGTTCAACATATATGATGCTGATGGGCTGCACCCCTTTCACGTTGCCACAATAAGAGGCAATTGCGAGAGCATGGCTCAATTACTGAAGTATAAAGCGACCGTTAACGATCTCACCCTGGATGGAAAAACCCCCCTGATGTTGGCTATTACAAGAGCAATGGAGCCGATACCCGTTATAGATTTCTTAATTAGAAAACGAGCAAATTTGCGAGCACCCGATAAAGAAGGGTGGGGCGCAGTGCATTATGCGGCAAAAAAAGAGGATGTTATTTTATGCCGGTTACTGAATGAGAAAATAGAGTCTAAGCCTTTAGAATCAATAAACCGTTTGGCAATAAACTATTTTTTGTTTTTAGAATCAATCTTCTTATCTCCATTAGGAATAATAATCAATGACTCATTGAATATTGTTAGCAGCTATCTCTTGTCAGAAAAAGAATATTGCGAGCATTTTATTATTTTCAGAAAATTAATAGAACTCAATGGGATAGGAAAAAACTTACAGTTTGATGATGCTGCAACAGAATTGTATAAAATGCTCTTGCGATGTGCGTTAGATAAGATTGTTACATTTGATCACATTAATGGAGATTTAATCGCTACAATTAACAAGCGAGATTATAATGCCAGTGAATGTCTTCGTAACAATCCGGACTTTAGGAAAATCCAGTTTAGTAATACTGATTTAGATCAATGTATGAAATTTATGGAAGAGGATCCGGTTTTCAAAAGGGATTTTCATGAGCATTTTCAGGAAGCAGTACAAAAGGCTAAAGAGGTGGAGATAAAGGAATTGCATCCGGCAGGAAAAACAGCTATTTGTCATTATAGCTCTTTGGATTTTCATGCTTTCCTCAATGTTTTTTTTATGACGCATGGGGAGTCAATAAAGGCTAGCTGGGCTGCAGTTTTTTGGGTATTGTCAACGCTTATCTCAGAGCAAACTAACAGACTTCCTTTTAAGCAAGAAGATACAATGGTATGTAGAACTCTTCAAAGCGATGAGAAAAACAGATTGCATAGGGAACTTTCTGCAAAAGAAGATAAAAGAATAGTAGATGCTTTACAAAATGGTAAGATTCTCTATCAAAGCGCTTTGTTTAGTTCTATGAGAATGAGAAAACCCCTTCCGGAAGACGCCGTTGATCAAGAAGACATATGTCGTCCAGACCCCAATATTATTATCAAGGTTATTAATAAGGGTTCTGGAAAAGATATTTCTAAGCTGTCATTATATCTAAAGGAGCGAGAAGTTTTATTTCCTAATGGCACACGATTTCTTCCATTGAAGAGGTGGGTTAAGGGCAATCAGAAAATTTATCTCATGGAAACAGTAGAACCCAGATGACAGCAATTCCCGCTGAGTACAGCCGGAATTGCTTCCTTTTTATATCCTGCGCTCGGCGGAGCCGATGCTCCGAATGAAGGGGGAGCGCGGAGCTTAGCTCCCCCTTGCGATCCCGCATGGCGCAGAGAATTGATTAATTAGAAATCGTTAAAGATATCGTTTTGATCTTTGCGTAAGGGCGTTTTTTTGTCGCGCAGGCGGCGAATACGTTTGTATTTGGTGATCTCTGCCTGCTGGGAAGGAGATTTGGGGTTGACCTCGTCAAATTCCTTTAACTTTATGTCGATATTACTCACATAATGTTTATTAATTTTTCGCATGGTTTGATACAATGCTCCATGATGATAAAAAACCAACTTAACCTAAAAGGAATTGATTTTCAAGAGCTGCAAAGCGTTCCAGGGTTGCAGAAGCTGGACCAGCGGTTCCTGAAGGCCCTGGAAACGCTTAATCCGCAATGGCATGGTCAATTATTATCCTATCGGAAAAATGCTCAATTGGCCTCTTCCGAAATTGTCAGCCAGCTCCTGATCGATTGCGCCGTGGTCCTGGAAGGTTTTCTCGCTGAACTGTTTGCGGTGGAAGAAGAAGTCGACTGTTTGCATGCCAAAACGCTGGCGCATCAGCCCATCTTCGCCTTTAAATCCTGGTATGTGCTAAAACAGGCCCGCCGTGCCGCGAGTGTTCAGGAAAATCGAAAATCTTTTTCCAAGTTAAATCAAATTGTTGAAGAAGAAATTTTATCTAAAAAATTAAATTTAAGCGATCGGCAATTGGCGGTGGCGCAACTGGGGATGGCCTATCTGGAGGATGCGGATAATTGCCGGGATGGTATCAACACCCTGGTCGAATGGTGTGTCGCGGCCATGACCACGGAGGAGGGTCGCAGCAGTGTCAAAGGCTGGGAAATGTTCCATCTGCCCCGGCGTTTAAATTTTGAGAACCTGGTGAGCGTTCAGCCATTACCCGAAGATCCCTTTGGCCGGCTGCAGGGAATTGCGCAACGTTACCGGGATGGATTTGATTTAACGGATCCGCGCATGTCCCGGCGGCAGGTGATGGCGGAGATCGACTATTGCGTTTATTGCCATTCCAATCAGGGTGATTTTTGTTCACGAGGCTTTCCGGTTAAAAAAACCGATTTAAGTCAGGGTCTTAAAATTAACCCGGTCGGAGAAATTTTAACGGGTTGTCCGCTCGAAGAAAAAATCTCCGAGATGCACGTATTGAAAAAAGCGGGTTTCGGCATCGCGGCATTGGCGATGATCATGGTGGATAATCCTCTCTGTCCCATGACCGGCCACCGCATCTGTAACGATTGTATGAAAGCCTGTATTTATCAGAAACAGGAGCCTGTGAATATTCCCCAAACTGAGACCGGAATATTAACGGATGTCCTCCATCTGCCGTGGGGAGTGGAGATTTATGATTTATTGACACGCTGGAACCCTTTGCGCCCACGCCAATGGGTGGTTCAATCTTATAACGGTTTAAAAGTCCTTGTCATGGGGATGGGACCGGCGGGCTTTAGTCTGGCCCACCATTTGCTGATGGAGGGTTTCGCAGTGGTCGGGATGGACGGTCTGAAAATTGAACCACTGCCGGATCAGTATCTGACCCAACCCATATACCGCTATGCCGACATTACTGAAAACCTGTCAGATCGATGGGTTTCAGGTTTTGGAGGAGTTGCCGAATATGGTATTACTGTGCGCTGGGATAAAAATTTCCTGAAATTAATTTATATTTCCCTATTAAGAAGACAATATTTTCAGGTAATTGGCGGCGTTCGTTTCGGTGGAACTTTAAAAGTAGAAGATGCCTGGCTTCTGGGTTTTGACCACCTCGCGCTGGCGGTAGGCGCCGGACTGCCTGAGGCCCTGGATATTCCGCACAGCCTTGCCCCGGGAATGCGCCAGGCCAATGATTTTTTAATGGCCCTGCACCTTACCGGCGCTGCCAGGGCGGAGGGGCTGGCAAATTTGCAGGTCCGTCTCCCTGCGGTGGTCATCGGGGGCGGTCTCACGGCGGTCGATACCGCCACCGAGGTCCAGGCTTATTATATTGTGCAGATTGAGAAAATGGCCGCCCGTTATAAAAGCCTTATAGGTCATTTTGGGCAAGAAACCATAAGATCACGCTTTTTACCCGCCGATTTAGCGATATTGGACGAATATCTGGAACATGCGCGGCAGCTGGCCAATGAGCGCAGCCAGGCCTTGAGGGAGCAGCGTGATCCCGATTTGATTAAATTGATCCGCCAATGGGGTGGGGTGACCATTGCCTATCGACGCACGCTACAGGAATCTCCGGCATACCGCCGCAACCATGAGGAACTTACCCGTGCGCTTGAGGAGGGCATTTACTATGCGGAAGGACTGGAGCCCAAAGCGGTCCTTCTGGATGAGGACGGCCAGGTGCGGGCGTTACGCTGTCAATGGTCTGTTTGGGATGAAGAAGGCCGCTGGATAGCGACTGACGAAGAGCAGGCTTTGCCCGCCCGCGCCATTTTTGTAGCGACCGGCGCGCGCCTAAACGTAGCGTATGAATTTGAGCATCGCGGTACTTTTCTGCGCCAAAACCGGTTTACCTATCGGCGTTATGAGCGGGTAAACGGTTATTTGCGCCAAATTGACACCGTGAGTCACGTGAAAAATCCGCATTTTGGGGCTTTTACCAGTTATGCCAAAGATCACCGCACGGTGACTTTTCTGGGCGATACCCATCCTGTTTTTCATGGCAGCGTGGTAAAGGCGATTGCTTCGGCGCAGCGGGTATATCCTGAAATTTGCCGGGTATTAGAGCCGCACCGGATTACAGGCGATGTGAATGAATATCAGACCTTTCGCGACAAAATCCAGCATTCATTCAGCGCCGTGGTGGTCGAGGTGATACGCCATAATCATCGCGTGATTGAACTCGTGGCGCGCGCGCCCGTTGCCGGGCGTAAAGGCGGCGGCGGACAATTTTACCGTGTCCAGAATTTTGGCTTCCCCCAAATGGAAGCACTGGCGTTGCTGGGCGTGCCCCATCCGAAAGATCCGGAACTGCTGTCTTTTTATGTGGTGGAAAGAGGCGCCAGTTCGCGGCTGGTCAAGCGGCTGCAGCCGAATGATCCGCTGGCGCTGATGGGGCCTACGGGAGCTCACACTACGCGAAATCTGGCGCCGTCAACGATTCTGGTGATCGGAGATATTATTTCACCGGCGTTTTTGATGTCGATGGCCGAAAAATTTGTGCGCGAAGGCCACCGGATTTGGTATCTGGGCTATTTTGAGCAGGCGCGGGACTTATATTGTCAGGAAAAAATAGAGTCCGTGGCGGAAAAAATTATCTGGTTAACCCGCCGGGGCGTCATTAGCGCCCGCCGGTCAGAGGACCAAAGTTTACAGAACGGCGACGTAGCTCACGCCATCCGGCAGTTTCCTGATTTATCCGGAGTCGGTCAGGTATGGGTGTTGGGTTCAGGCTGTCTGCAGAGAGAGATTGGCGGATTAAATCCACCGTGGCCCAAGTCCATACCCGTGCTGGGTTCGGTTTACGGGCCTATGCAATGCATGCTCAAAGGCGTTTGCGCGCAATGTCTGCAATGGCAGATCGATCCGGCGACCGGTAAGCGCAGTAAAGCGGTGTACGCCTGCTCCTGGCAGCACCAGCCTTTAGCCGGAATCGATATTGTGAATCTGGAAGAACGTCTTAGTCAAAACCGGTGCCAGGAAACACTGACCGATTTATGGATGGACTATCTGGAACGGTAAAAAAATGCTAGTATAACTGCTCTAATTAAATGATGTTGAGGAAGGTATCAGTCATGGTTAAACAATTATCCCCTGAAGAAGCGGAACGGCTGCTGGCTGGTGGTGAACTGGTGATTATTGATGTGCGTGATCAGGAAAGTTTCAATCAGAGTCACATTGAAGGCGCGATTCAGTTATCCATAGCGGATATGAAAGGTTTTTGTCAAACCACTCCTAAAAATCAATCGATTTTAGTTTATTGTTATCACGGCATTAGTAGTCAGTCCGTCGGCCAGCATCTCCAGGATCAGGGGTTTCTAACGGTTTATAGCCTGATCGGCGGTTTTGAAAAATGGCAAGCCCATCATCATCCCATGTCGGATGAACAAAAAGAATGAAGGCTTTGCTTAAAGCAGAAGACGCTATTATTATCGCTCATTATTACACGCCGGCGCCTATTCAAAAGCTGGCGGAAGAAACCGGTGGTTTCATTGGCGATTCTCTGGCGATGGCCCGATTTGGACAGCAACATCCCGCCAGTACCTTGATGATCGCCGGGGTTAAATTCATGGGTGAAACCGCCAAAATTCTCAGTCCTGAAAAACGGGTGCTGATGCCCGATCTGGCGGCAACCTGCTCTCTGGATTTAAGTTGTCCCGCCGCCGAATTCAATAATTTTTGCGAGCAACACCCGGACCGCACGGTAGTGGTGTATGCGAATACTTCCGCGCACGTCAAGGCTCGCGCGGACTGGGTGGTCACTTCCAGCAACGCAGTGGAAATTGTTGACCACCTTGATTCAGAGGGTCATAAAATTTTGTGGGCGCCAGACCGTTATTTGGGTCGTTATGTGGCCGCGAAAACGGGTGCGGACATGGTGCTATGGCAGGGGGCCTGCATTGTCCATGAGGAATTTCAGGCCAACGGCCTGGCTCAACTCAAACAACAATTTCCGCAAGCGGCGATTTTAGCGCATCCCGAGTCTCCACAGGCGGTTGTGGAAATGGCGGATGTCGTGGGTTCCACCTCGGAATTGTTACTCGCCAGCCAAAAATTACCGCAACAGATGTTCATAGTCGCCACCGAGACGGGCATTTTTTATAAAATGCAACAGGCCTCTCCCGGCAAGCAGTTTTTAGCAGCGCCCTCCGGCGGCAATGGCGCTACCTGCCGGAGTTGTGGACATTGTCCCTGGATGGCGATGAATGGACTGGAAAATTTGGCTGAATCTTTACAGAGCGGCAGCAATGAAATTTTTCTGCCGGAAGCGATAATGCAGCAAGCTCGCGTCTCATTGCAAAGAATGGTCGAATTTAAAAATTTAAAGGGCGGACCATGAGTGTTGAAGAAATTTCCCGGGAATTATCGGAGAAAGTTGAGAAGCTGGGATTATCCCATATCAAATACCACATCTTTTTATGCTGCGATCAGCGTAAACCGAAATGCTGTTCAATGGAAGAGGGTCTGGAATCCTGGGAATATTTGAAAAATCGCTTGAAGGAACTGAACTTAACCGGCGAAGGAGGGGTTTACCGCACCAAGGCCGACTGCCTGCGTATTTGCATGCGAGGCCCGATTGCGGTGGTTTATCCGGATGGAATCTGGTACCACTCCTGCACGCCGGCGGTGCTGGAACGCATTATTCAGGAACACTTTATTCAGGGTAAGCCTGTAAAAGAATATATTTTTTATCCATAATGACCCATATAATCACCGGAAATTTAAGAAAAATGAACGCCCAGCCCGGACAGCTGGTAGAGTACACTTGGGTGTTGAACGATCAGAAAATTCCTTTAAATTCCTGTTTGGGGCGACCTTTGCGATTACGATTTACCGGTAATATCCATTGCATCCAGTGTGGGCGTAAAACCAGACAAAGTTACCAGCAGGGCTATTGCTATCCGTGCATGCAGCGGTTGGCGGAATGCAATTTCTGCACGATTCATCCGGAAAAATGCCGGGTGCACGAAGGCTTGTGTCCGGAAAATGATTGGGCTCATAGCCAGTGCGCGCAGCCGCATATTGTTTATTTCGCCAATTCCTCCGGATTAAAAGTAGGGATTACCCGTCGCACGCAATTACCCACCCGCTGGATCGATCAGGGCGCCTGTCAGGCATTGCCGATTTTTCAGGTAACCAACCGTTATCAATCCGGTATTATCGAAATGTGTTTAAAAAAATTTCTCAATGATCGGACCGATTGGCGAAAATTGTTAAAGAAATCTGCCGGCGCCGTCAATTTATGGCAGGAACATGCCGCGTTGATGAGTCAGGCTGAAGGGGCCATACGTGAAGCCACAATCTCTTTCGCGGATGATATTATTTGGCTGTCGAATGTCGAAATCACAGAACTGGTTTATCCTGTGCCGCTGATTAATGCCGTTTTATCAAATGATAAACTCACGATTTCCTCGAGGGATAACGTTGACAGCATAAAAACCAGTACTGCTATATCGACATACCACAGCCAAATAATCAACCGCGAAGAGATCGTAGCTTCACACACAACCCCTACAGCTCATCAACGCGGCATATACCTGCCATAATACTATAGCGCCTCATATTTCTTTAACAATTATCGCCAGTCAATCCGATTCATAGCAAATTTTTTTAAACACATCTCGATACACCACATCAGCAACATTAATTACCTAAAAATACACAATCCCTAACAAACACCACCAATACGCCAATACATAATAACTGCACCATAATCCCACCTCCATGCAAAAATAGCAATAAACCACAACACCACACCACTAACTGTAACCCAATCATTTCCACACAACCTTCACACCCACATTTTCCATAATCCTAATGCATGCAGCGGTTGGCGGAATGCAATTTCTGCACGATTCATCCGGAAAAATGCCGGGTGCACGAAGGCTTGTGTCCGGAAAATGATTGGGCTCACAGCCAGTGCGCGCAGCCGCATGTCGTTTATCTCGCCAATTCCTCCGGATTAAAAGTAGGGATTACCCGTCGCACGCAATTACCCACCCGCTGGATCGATCAGGGCGCCTGTCAGGGATTGCCGATTTTTCAGGTAACCAACCGTTATCAATCCGGTATTATCGAGATGTGTTTAAAAAAATTTGTCAATGATCGGACCGACTGGCGAAAATTGTTAAAGAGATCTGCCGGCGCCGTCAATTTATGGCAGGAACATGCCGCGTTGATGAGTCAGGCTGAAGGGGCCATACGTGAAGCCACAATCTCTTTCGCGGATGATATTATTTGGCTGTCGAATGTCGAAATCACAGAACTGGTTTATCCTGTGCAACGTTATCCCGAGGAAATCGTGAGTTTATCATTTGATAAAACGGCATTAATCAGCGGCATTTTGCATGGCATTAAAGGCCAATATTTACTTTTGGATACCGGCGTTATTAACATACGCAAATTTGCCGGTTATGAATTGGAATGTGAGTTTTAATATGATTTTAATTTTTTTAGAGAAGTTTGCAAACATTTTGGGAGTCATAGGAGTTTTTCTGGTTTTGCTCGCTTATGTGTTATTGCAGGTCGGTAAAATGAAATCGGCTTGGGTAAGTTATTCGTTATTGAATTTAATTGGCTCCGGTTTGATTTTAATCTCTCTCTATTTTTACTGGAATCTGGCTTCCGGCGTCATCGAAATCGCATGGTTTCTTATCAGCCTGTATGGATTGATTAATGCTCTTCGTAGAATTTGATTTACCCGGATTTAATGTTTATTATAGACTCACACTCAGGGAGAAATTGTTATGAGAAAATCAGGGATTTGTTCTGTCATTATTTTATTCGTTTTGGTGGTAACCGCCGCTTTTGGCAAAACCCAGACAGAACAGGTTCATGAAATTTATGACCAATGGACACATGCGATCGAAACGGCTAAAGGCAATCCGCAGCCGGTAGTTTCTCTGTATGCGCCGAAAGCGGTCCTTCTGGCTACCCTGTCGCCTATGCCGATCACTACCCGTCAGGCCATGAATGATTATTTTGCCAAATTGACCGCCAACAGGAATATGAAAGTTGAAACCCGGCAAATAATCACGCAAATTTTCCCGGAAATGGCCATCAACAGCGGCGTGTATGTGTTTCGATTTACCGACAAAGACAATAAACCCGTGGCCCTTGAAGCCCGTTTTAGCTTTGTCTATCATCAATCCCACGGGCATTGGCTGATCGTGAACCATCACTCCTCACTGCTGCCGGTGACGGCTCATTAACCGGCTCGTAACCATTCACCTCTAAGATAGGAAAGAATAAAGATGTGCATCCGAACCCGTATCAGGCTCAGAATCTGAATCCTCCATTTCATCCAGCCACCTGGCCACTTTTTCAGGCTTACTTTTGTTCGTAATTAAATAATTTCTGGGCATTCCATAAGAATATGATAAATCACTGTATATAGACAATTTTGGTTTAAATATATCCACGTTTTGTAAAACTGTTTGTCGATCTTCAAAAGAAGTCATATATGAGGCAATATTAGAGGGATAAATATAAACATCTTTTATTTGCAGATAATCCAAAACATTTTTTAATTTGTTAAAAAATTTGGTATCTTTCCAATCCTGAGCCAGTATGGTGGTTGAAGAAATGACACGTAAAACATCAGATCCGTAAGATTTTAATAAGTTCTCAAAATAAAGGACAATATTTTGATTTGGATACGTGACTTCTTCATCTTCAAGGGCATTATCCTCGGCTTTACGATATAATTTTTCGTTTTCTTCCAAAAAGACAGGTAGATTTTTCAGAAACTGTTTTTGATCAAAGTTCTGTTGACTCACAAATTTCCGTAAGTTTCCCCAAAAAGCATTAACCTCCCGACTGTTATCGACAATAATGAGCTTTGGTAAACCAGAGTTGGAAGTTTTCTCATCATAAGAAAATTTGCCCTTTCTAATTTGCATGGCTATGTCTAACCCACGCAATACGGAAGTGCCAACGACAGCAAATGGATTTAACTCTTTTTCTTCCTTAACAAGCGTATTGAGACCGGTAAACACGGGATCATTGCCGACCACGAACGCCTTGGATATTTGTCTCTTTTCATCAGGTAACAGCTTGAAACCATGATTCTTTCTGGCGCGGTATCCCCTAAAAAATGACTGTATTTTAAGTGTTGACTGTTCTACAGTGAGATTTGATTTGGGTTGCTGAATTTCCTTTGTATCGATATCCATGGGAACAGCCTGATCTGCTAACGTTTCTGTCTTGCTCATAACTTATTTCTCGTTTTATGGGTTATTATTCTTTGGATTTAGTTATTTTGACTTAAAAATATTAAAATAGTATTAAATTTACATTAATTATTCAAAAAATTCTGTAGGTGAGGATAATAATTTTCGTAGAAAATTCATTGCGCCATGGGGGTTCGCAAGGGGGAGCGCGCGAGGCGCTCCCCCTTCATTCCGAGCATCGGCTCCGCCGAGCGCAGGATAAAAACAGGAAGCAATTTTCGCTGTACTCAGCGGGAATTGCTGAAAGATTGAAATAATTGATTGATTTTTTATTCGGCTTCGCCGAAGCGGTTCTGAATCAGTTCGCTGATTTTTTCTAAGGCAGCCGCTTCGTCTTCGCCGGAAATGACCAGTTCAATTTCGGCATTCTGACTGGCGCCCAGCGCCATAACGCCGAGAATATCCTTGGCGTCTACCTCATGGCCTTCATAATGAAGGGTAATTTCACTCTGAAAACGGTTAGCGATATTGATTAATTTTATTGAGGCTCGCGCGTGCAACCCCAGCTTATTAAGAATGGTTAGCTTTTTTTTTAACATAATCAGGCTTTGTTCATTTTTTCCTTATGTTTACTGAGCTGCCGGCTGATTTTGTCGACGAGTTTGTCGATGCTTTCATACATATCTTCTGAACTCGCCTTGGCATGAACCTGTAGTCCGGGTACGGTCAGGTTAGCTTCCGCGATCTGGTTGATTTTTTCAACGTGGAAAGTGAAGTGAATATGGGTGATTTTATCGGATAGGGCATTCAGCCGTTTTATTTTTTTTTCGACATAGTTGCGAATAGCGGGAGTAATGTCGGTATTTTGACCGGTCATTTGAATTTGCATAGTTTTCTCCTGAAAATTAAAGAATAAAATGTTCTCCCAGATAGACCTCCCGAACCTGTTGATTGCTCAAAATTTCTTGAGGTGATCCTTGCGCCAGGATGGCTCCTTCACTGACGATGTAGGCGCGCTGGCAAATATCTAATGTTTCCCGCACATTGTGATCGGTGATGAGTACGCCGATTCCACGTTCCGATAAGTGGGTAATAATCCGTTTAATATCGACCACTGAAATAGGATCGATACCCGCAAACGGTTCGTCCAGCAATATAAATTTGGGATCCCGCGTCAAAGCGCGAGCGATTTCAACGCGACGGCTTTCACCACCGGATAAACTGATCCCGGCACTGTCTTTCAGGTGCTCGATATGAAATTCATGCATGAGATGCTGGAGTTTTTCTTTTCTTTGCTGACTGGAAAGGTCGTCCCGCAACTCAAGAATAGCCATCAGATTTTTAGCGACGGTGAGTTTTCGGAAAATGGATCGTTCCTGAGGTAAATAGCTCAATCCCAGGCGCGCGCGCTGATGTAACGGTTTTCGGGTAATTTTCTGATCATCGAGAAACACCTGCCCACCGTCGGGAAGAAGCAGACCGATAATCATATTAAATGTGGTGGTCTTGCCTGCGCCGTTTGGACCTAATAAACCCACCACCTCGTTATTGCTAATGGATACCGAAACATCTCTCACCACTTGTCTTGATTTATAATGTTTGCTGAGATTTTGAGTGGTGAGCTGGGCCATAAATCCATTATTTCCTGGGGGGGTTGTTTTGTTGTGGCTGAATAATCATTTCAGTACGTTCCTTGCCAGGGACTGCCAGTGAATGCACAATTTCATTATTCATATCATACCATATATGAGGTCCGCTGAAAATATTGCCATCCTGGTTAACCCGGCCTTGTTTCTCCAATAATACAGTCTTTTTCTCAGGGTCATAAGTAATTTTTAAAGCCTCCACGTAAAGGCGGCTTTTATTGGGAGAGGGCAGAGTGCTGTAATGCGCCGGGTTGCCGTAAATAACCACCTGGCGGATTTTACTGTCGCTATTTGGCATTTTATACACAACCATTTTGTCGCCATCTATTTTCGAGGAACCCTGATCGCCCTGCACATGACCAATATAAGTAATGGTGTTCTGATTACGATCATAAGTAGCGGATTCGGAAAGCACATGCATAACGGCATACCTGTCTGTATCCAGCGCGTTAGCGCCAGTCAGCCAGCCTGCACCGATGAGAAGGATAAGTATCAGCAATTCCCGCCGATTACGGAGTGGTTTTTTGTGGAGGCTCATAGCTACCTTTTACTGAAGTGAGTAATGTGAATAATCCTGTTTTAAAATCGGCTTGCATGCCTACCGCCTCAATCCGGGCGTCGGGACGAAAAATGACTACGGGTTGACTGGTTTCTGCAAAAGAACGGTGAGGAAAAATGGTCATTTCAGTCGTGCGAATGGTGGTTTCCGGGGATGCCGGTTGCGGGGCCTGGTGAATAATCACATTACCCGATAAATCAACACGTTCGCTATCGTGGATAGCCGTGCCTTTTTGGGCATTAATTGTCCATGGAATGCGCCTTTTACTGTAGGCCAGCACTTCGGGATTTTCATAATATGAAGTGCTGTCCTGAGCATAATGGGTCATTTTCGGAGTATCCATGAATACGTGTACTTGTCCCTGATTATCATACTGGGTGTAATGCGCATCGATCATGTAACCATCCAGAACCGCCGCGGGGGCGGGTCGAGGTTTCACATGCCCGGCGCCGAGAAAAACCCAAAGGCTCATTCCGGCGATGATGATGAAAAAAATGGCCAACCAACGAATCACGCGCCAGGTATCCCGTATTCCGTGAGTAACCGGTCGCAAACTTCCCGGACAGCGCCCGCGCCACCGGTTTTTTCAGTGTGCCATTGGGCAGCGGCTTTGACTTCGGGACAGGCGTTGGCCACTGCGATGCTCAATCCTGCCGCCTGCATCACTGGCAAATCAGGTAAATCATCGCCCACATAGGCTGTTTCAGACGCTTTGATGCCCAACTGATGGATTAATTCGTTAAATACCGCCAGTTTATCCCCGCAGCCCTGATAGACATGACGCACCTGTAATTCCTTCATGCGTGCCGCGACGCCGGTGCTGGAACGTCCCGAAATTATGGCGATAATTACGCCGGCATTTTGCAGACGTTTCATGCCCACGCCGTCGTGGATATGAAAACGTTTCAATTCCTTTCCTTCTTCGGTGAGCCAGATGGCGCCGTCGGTGAGCACACCGTCCACATCGAGAATGAGACATTTAATAATCATAATCAGGCCACCCGCACTTGCAGTAAATCGTGAATGTGAATAATTCCCACCGGCCTCCTGTCATCGCCAGTGACTACCACAGCGGTGATTTTACGAGCCTGCATAATTTGCAGAGCGCTGGCTGCCAATAATTTCGGAGTCAGCGTGATGCATTGGCGGGTCATGACCTGACTGATTGGAGTTTGGCGAATGTCGTGGCCCTTATCGAGAGCGCGCCGCAAATCGCCGTCTGTAAAAACACCGATTAAGTAGCCCCGGTCATCGACAACGGTGGTCATGCCCAAACGCTTGCGGGTCACTTCGATCAATGCGTCGCTCACAAGACAGTCTGCCGGAACTCTGGGGATGTCCTCACCCTTATGCATCAGCGAATCAATCCGTAACAGCAGCCGTCTCCCCAGTGAGCCGCCGGGGTGGGAGAGGGCAAAATCCTGAGCGGTGAACCCGCGTGCTTCCAGAAGGGCGATGGCTAAAGCATCTCCCATCACCAACGCGGCCGTGGTGCTGGCGGTGGGAGCCAAACCGAGAGGGCAGGCCTCCTGGGTGACACTGGCTTCGATGTGTGCGTTGGCGGTCATCGCGAGTGTGGATTTGGGATTGCCCGTGATGGCGATAAGGGTCACGCCCAGCCTGGCAAGCGCAGGCAGTAAATCCAGGATTTCGGGGGTTTCACCAGAATTGGAAAAAATAATCATCACATCCTGCGGGATGATCATCCCCATATCACCGTGGCTGGCTTCGCCGGGATGCACAAACAGCGCCGGTGTTCCGGTACTGGCCATCGTCGAGGCGACCTTGCGCGCGATGTGGCCGGATTTGCCGATGCCCATGACCACGATTCTGCCCTGACAGCGCAACAGCATTCGGCAAGCATTGGAAAAATTGTGATCAATCTGCTTTTCCAGACCGGCGATTGCTTCCAGTTCTGTGCGAATGACCGCCCTACCAAGCTGACAAAATTGTTCACTTTGAGGCTCTATACTTGTTTGTTGCATGGGGATTGTCCATTGACCTAAAGTTAGGCTATGATTATAACAGATTTATGGATGGCATGGGAGAGGGTGTGGAAGCGAATGGTTCTATCGTCAAGATTCGACAATTAAGTTATTCGATATCCGGACGACCGATTTTTAAAAGCATCAATCTGGATATTCCGCGCAATAAAATTGTGGCGATTATGGGCCCAAGCGGCACAGGGAAAACAACGCTTCTGAATCTCATCGGCGGCCGGCTGAAACCGGATTCGGGAAATATCCTGGTCCATAATCAGGATGTCCCAAAGTTATCCCGAAAAAGCTTGTATAAACTGCGGCGAGGAATTGGCGTATTGTTTCAGGAAGGAGCATTGTTCACTGACCTGAATGTGTTTGAGAATGTCGCTTTCCCATTGCGAGAGCATACCCACTTACCCGAAGACATGATCCAGAATTTAGTGCGAATGCAATTAAACGCGGTTGGTCTTCGTGGTGCGCTGAACTTAAAAATTGAAGAACTGTCAGGAGGGATGGCGCGCCGCGTCGCTTTGGCCCGCGCGACGGTACTGGGCCCGGAGCTGATGTTATACGATGAACCCTTTACCGGTCAGGACCCTATTTCGAGGGGCGTCCTCGTCCAGTTAATCCGGGAATTGAATGATGCGCTGGGTTTAACTTCTGTATTAGTCTCACATGACGTACCGGAAACCGCAAAGATTGCTGATTATATTTATATTCTGGCCGGTGGGCGCATTATTGGAGAGGGGCCACCCGGAGAACTCTTAAATTCCGGAATCCCCCAGGTTAAGCAATTTACGCATGGCCTGCCGGACGGTCCCGTGGCTTTCCATTATCCGGCAAAAAATTATCGGGAGGATTTAGGGTTGTGAATCAACTACAGCAGTTTGGCCGCAAAGGCGTTGATTTTTGCGGACACCTGGGACTGGCGGGAATTTTTTTGTTCCGGTCAATTTTTTGCCGGCCTAAGTGGCGGCAGGCATGGCCATTATTCGCGACTCAACTGTATAAAATCGGGGTTCTTTCGCTGGTGATCATTTTATTATCAGCATTATTCATCGGTATGGTGGTGGCGTTGCAGGGCTATAATACGCTGCGAAAATTTGGCGCAGAGCAGGAACTGGGACAGCTGGTCGCGTTAAGCGTGGTAAGAGAACTGGGCCCTGTGGTTGCGGCCTTGTTATTTGCCGGACGCGCAGGTTCCGCGCTGACGGCGGAATTAGGTTTGATGCGCGCCACTCAACAGATTGGCGGTATGGAAATGATGGCGGTGGATCCCATGTGGCGGATAGTAGCGCCGAGATTATGGGCCGGGTTGCTCGCCATGCCAATACTGGCGATTCTGTTTAACGTGGTCGCGATAATGGGTGGGCATTTCGTCGGTGTTGACTGGCTGGGGGTGGATGACGGCGCATTCTGGTCTAACATGCAGTCCGCGGTGGGTTTTCGCGAAGATATTTTGAATGGCGTCATCAAGAGCCTGGTATTTGGTTTTGTCGTAACCTGGGTTTCTGTTTATCAGGGGTTTTATTCAGAGCCTAATGCCGCGGGTATTAGCAAGGCGACGACCCGGACAGTCGTATTTTCGTCGCTATTGGTGTTAGCGTTAGACTTTGTATTAACGTCTTTAATGATGGGGGGTTGGTAGCCGTGCGAAATAAAACGCTCGAAGTGATAGTGGGTTTGTTGATGGTTATCGGCTTTTTGGGGCTGATTTTCCTTGCTTTCAAAGTGAGTGGATTAAGTTTATCTTCTGAAGGTGAAACTTATGCGGTCACCGCGGATTTTGACGATATCGGCAGCCTGAAGATTCGCGCGCCTGTGCAGGTTTCGGGGGTCAACGTCGGCCGGGTTTCCGATATCAGTTTGGACAAAAACAGCTTCCGGGCGCGGGTGACATTATTGATTAAAAATCAATACAATGCCCTGCCCACGGATACCAGCGCCAGTATCTATACTCAGGGAATTTTGGGTTCTAATTATGTGGCCCTGTCACCCGGATTTGAAACGGAGAGTTTACAGCCTGGCGGACATATAGACACCACCCATTCCGCTTTAATTCTGGAAAATTTAATTGGGCAGTTATTATTTAGCCTGAAATCTGACAAAAGCAAGGAGCCACAAGCGGCGGCGAATCCGGCGCCCGCGAATCCGGCGCAATAGGTCTGTGCTTATCTGTTGGAATATAAGCGTTTATTAAAGGAGATATGTTATGAAGTGTTTCGTGAAGTTTAGGAACTGGTTTTTTATAGTGTTTGGTTTGAGTATGGCGTTGTCATTAGGATCTGCTCTGGCCGCGCCTGTCTCTCCGGTGACGGTTTTAAATAACGCGGCTAATCAGATGATAACCAGTCTGGCACAAAATAAATCCAGGCTTAAGAATGGCGACGGCGTCATTTATGGCATAGTCAATCGCGTATTATTGCCTTATGTGGATCTGGACAGGATGTCGATGGCCGTGGTGGGTAGACAATACTGGACTTCAGCAACCCCTGTGCAGAAAAGTGAGTTTATTAGCCAATTTACCCGGCTGGTGACGTCGACTTATGCGGCCGCGCTGGCTTCATACGATGATGATAAGGTGCAGTTTTTCCCCATCCGTGGCGATTACAGCAACAGCCGTACCGTGACGGTGCGCAGCATGATCATTCGCCGTTCCGGTCAAAAAATTCGCGTCGACTACAACGTGGTGCGCAGCGGTGATTCCTGGAAAGTTTATGATTTTAGTATTGAAAATATCAGTATGGTGCAAAGCTACCGGTCCCAATTCTCGGACGTACTGTCCCAACAGGGGATGGCGGGTTTATTGCAGAGGCTGAAAGCTCATAATAAAAATACATAAAAAATCATGACATTATCAGGAAACATTCAGCAAATACATCACCATGACCAGACAGTGGCTATCAACTTTAGCCGGGACCGGTCGGCGCTGGAAGTCACGGGTGCGGTGAATTTCAAAAACGTCGTGAAATTGCGTCAACAGGGTAAACACTTATTGGCGCAGCACCCGCAGGCCGTTGTGCCGATAGATTTACAGGGCATTCAAACCAGCGACAATTCCGGTCTGGTATTACTGGTGGCGTGGGTGGAAGATGCCCGGGATGTGCAAAAAACGTTGAAGTTCCAGCATGTGCCGGATTTTCTTCAACGTATGGCGCAGGTATTTGGTCTGCAGTCTGTCCTATTTGAAAACGAAGCATAAATTGAGAAGAACGCATGGATAAATTTATTATAAACGGCTGCCGCCAACCCCTGTCGGGAACAGTTAAAATTTCAGGTTCCAAGAACGCGGCCTTGCCGATATTGGCCGCTTCGTTACTGTCTGCAAAACCAGTCTCAATTAAGAATGTGCCCTGTTTGCGGGATGTGGTGACCATCAACAATTTGTTAAGTCGCCTCGGCGCGAAAGTCAGCATGAATAACGGCCAGGTGGAAATAGACGCCGGAAACATTATCAGCACGCAGGCGCCGTATGAACTGGTAAAAACCATGCGCGCTTCGATCGTGGTGTTAGGTCCGTTGCTGGCCCGATGCGGAAAAGCGGAAGTTTCCCTGCCGGGAGGTTGTGCGATAGGTCCGCGCCCGGTGGATATTCACCTCGAAGGTATGCGGGCGCTGGGTGCGGAAATCGTCATTAAAAATGGTTTTATTCATGCGCAGGTGAATGGACGTTTACGCGGGGCGGAATTAACTCTCGAAAAAATCACGGTCACCGGTACTGAAAATTTATTAATGGCCGCGACTCTTGCGGAGGGCCGGACCATTATTCGTAACGCCGCACGTGAACCCGAAGTCAGTGATTTGGCTAATTTTTTAATTACTCTCGGGGCTCACATCGAGGGCGTCGGGACAGACACCCTGGTGATTGAAGGCAGGGAAAATTTAGCGGGCGGCAGCTATTCGGTGATGCCTGACAGGATTGAATCAGGAACCTTCCTGGTGGCGGCGGCCATCACTCGTGGCCAGGTCCGTATAGAAAACGCAGACCCCTCCACATTGACGGCAACGTTGGACAAATTACTGGAGGCCGGCGCTGATATCCACTCCGGGGCGGACTGGGTGGAACTGAATATGCACGGCAAGCGCCCGCGCGCCGTCAACATTAGCACGGCGCCTTATCCTGATTTTGCGACGGACATGCAGGCCCAATTTATGGCCCTGGACGCGCTGGCGGAAGGAAATTCGGTGATTGTGGAGAACGTATTTGAAAATCGATTTATGCACGCCAATGAACTCATGCGCATGGGCGCCGATATTCAAATTGACGGCAACCAGGCTTTCTGTAATGGTCACGAATATTTAACCGGCGCGCCGGTCATGGCCACGGATTTACGCGCCTCAGCCAGTTTAGTACTCGCGGCCTTAATGGCAAAAGGTCAAACGGTGGTTGACCGTATTTATCATATCGACCGCGGTTATGAGCGCATTGAAGATAAACTCACAGCGCTGGGCGCCGATATCCAAAGAGTTAAATGATTGTTTTAGGCGTAGAAACTTCTTGTGATGAAACCGCGGTAGCTATTTATGACAGCGAGCGCGGTTTGCGCTCGCATCTAATACACAGTCAAATTCCATTGCATGCTCAATATGGCGGCGTGGTGCCGGAGTTGGCGTCGCGCGATCATATCCGCCAAACCTTACCGCTGATTCGCGCCGTGCTGGAAAAAGCCGGATTAACCCGGGAAGATATCCACGGTATCGCTTATACACGCGGCCCTGGTTTAATCGGCGCCCTGTTAGTGGGCGCGACGGTGGCGCGCAGTTTAGGCTGGGCCTGGCATATTCCAACCATCGGAGTCCATCATCTGGAAGCGCATTTAATGGCAGTGATGCTGGAAGACCCAGTTCCTGAGCCGCCGTTTGTAGCGCTGTTAGTCTCCGGCGGGCATACGCAATTAATTGCGGTTGAAGGAGAAGGGCAGTACCAGTTGTTAGGTGAAACGGTGGATGACGCGGTAGGAGAAGCGTTTGATAAGACCGCCAAATTATTAGGACTCGCTTACCCAGGTGGACCGGCTTTATCGGAACTTGCCAAAGAAGGCAACCCGGACCGTTTTCATTTCCCTCGGCCGATGGTCAGTCACCCTGATTTAAATTTTAGTTTTAGCGGATTGAAAACTTTTGCTGCGAATTGCTTTCATCAACATGCGCAGGACCCCCACGTTCGCGCCGATATCGCCAGTGCCTTTCAGCAGGCGGTTGTCGATACGTTATGGATTAAATGCCGCCGCGCGTTACGGCAAATGCAAAGCAAACGTTTGGTGGTGGTTGGTGGTGTCGGCGCCAACCGGCAATTACGCGAACGGTTGCGGCTGGAAATGCAGGCGCTGGGTGGAACAGTGTTCTATCCACGTCCCGAATTCTGCACGGACAACGGCGCCATGGTAGCCTACACAGGCTATCTCCATCTTAAAGCCGGGCAACGCGATACCCTGGCGATTGAAGTGAAATCCCGTTGTGAGATGATGGCCAGGAAATCTCAGGCGCGATGACGAGTACTCAGATTAGATCTTTGCTGAAGTTTTTAATTTTACTTTGTTTTCAGTACCCAGACGTAGCCGCCGGATATTATCTTTGTGTTTCCAAATAATCAGACCTGCCATTATTAATAGTGGCAGGAAATATGCCATTCTCAGACTGCTGAAAATGAGCACCAAAATGGGCGCCGCAGCCGCGCTGATCAATGAGGCGAGGGAAACAAACCGCGTAGCGAATACCACGACCAGCCAAAGTACCGCCAGTAATAAAGCAATAAATGGCGTCAGCATTAAAATACCACCGAAAGCAGTAGCGACGCCTTTGCCGCCCTTAAACTGAAAAAAACAGGGGAAAATATGGCCAATAACCGCCGCCAGTGCGGCCAGAGCTAAAAAGAATGGTTCGGCATGGAACAGCCGGGCAATGAGCACCGCGACCATGCCTTTCAGCACATCGCCGATCAGGGTTAACAATGCCTGATTTTTCCCGGTAGTGCGTAAAACATTGGTGGCCCCGGCGCTGCGGGAACCCTGGCTCCGCGGGTCCGGGAATTTAAAGAATTTTGATAATAATACAGAGGTCTCTAGCGAACCTATCAAATAGGCGATAATAACGCAAATTACATTAGCCATTCATTTTTCCTCTAAAATTTAATAAAGTGCTGGCGATAATATTTTAATTCATCGATAGAATCGCGAATATCCTGCAGTGCTTTGTGTTCAGCGCTCTTGGTAAGAGCCGCGGCCACCCCCGGCGCCCAGCGTTGGGCGAGAATCTTCACCGTGCTGACATCCAAATTTCGGTAGTGGAAATAATTTTCCAGCGCCGGCATATAATTTGCCAAAAAGCGTCTGTCCTGGCAAATGGAATTTCCACACATCGGCGATTTTCCACGAGGCGCCCACTGGGTTAAAAATTCCAGAGTGGCGGCTTCGGCTTGCGCTTCATCCAGTTGACTGGCCCGTACGCGGTCTAGTAAACCCGATTGACCGTGGTGTTTTAAATTCCAGGAGTCCAGTTTGTCCAGCAGGTCTTCACTCTGATGGAGAGCCAGCACGGGTCCTTCGGCCAGAATATTCAGGTGAGAATCTGTGATAATCGTGGCGATTTCGAGGATATGATCCTGATTGACATTCAGACCCGTCATTTCGAGATCAATCCAGATCAAATTGTTTTCCCTGGACGTCATAATTTGTTCTCTTGACTAACAACAGGCCGTATTGTATTTTAAAAACCTCGAATGAGCAAACCGGTTAAATGAATAATAAATTAGTAAGATGGGGGTGAAAATGAAAAAATTATCAAATGAAGAACAATTCGAATTAGATTCGGAAATTGAACTAAACTGTATTGAACAGAAACTAAATTTAAACTATAGAGAAAATAAATATAATTTTAATTTGGAAGATGTTCGTGGGTATTTATCCCGAAATCCCCGAATTACAGAGCTGGGGATATCAGAAACCCAACTCAGCGATGAAGGCGCATCTTTACTGGCAAAAGTCTTCCCGACCATAAAGCAGCTGACACTCCGTTTGGTCAGGATGAGCGATAAAGAAATGTCCAGTCTTTTGGCGAGTAATCCGGCCACAAAACTTGCTTTTAATCTTTGTGAAATTACAGATCAGCAGGCATCGTATTTGGCAGGCAAAACCAGCCTGGCGGGTCTCTCAATTATGGAGTCTAAATTCCATATGAGTGGAACAGGACTGGATGCGCTCACAAATAATCAGCAATTAAATACATTTTTTTTGAGCAGTCGGCCAATCCAGGAAGCAGTTTTGGAGGTACTTAAAAATAAACTGTTTCTCCCCCCTATAAATTTGGAAAAAAGTTGCGAAATTGGTTATCGGAATGGGACCCTCACGAGTCTGAATCTGGATTCTAATCAAATTGGAGATGATGGCGCCAGGCTTTTGAAAAATAATCGAACCATAACAAATTTATCGCTTACTGCAACCGGCATCACGGAACAGGGAGCCATGGCGCTCGCTTCCAGTAATGTCATTACTCATCTGGTATTGACGGGTAATAAAATTGGAGATACCGGCGCCGCCGCTTTTAAAAATAATCAGTCCATTACTGAACTTAAGCTGGTTAACTGTGGTATCGGAGAACAGGGAGCCATTGATCTTGCCGGCAATAAAACGATTACCTCATTAGAGCTGGATAGCAATAGAATCGGCAATCGGGGTGCGGCTGCTTTTAAGGATAACTCGTTCATCACTGAACTTGATCTGGCTTATTGTGATATCGGAGCACAGGGAGCCATTGATCTTGCCGGCAATAAAACGATTACCTCGTTAAGGCTGAATAGCAATATAATTGGCAATCGGGGTGCGGCTGCTTTTAAGGATAACCCGTCCATCACTGACCTTAATCTCTCTGATTGTGGTATCGAAGGAAAGGGAGTCATTGCGCTCGCAAAAAATGGAGTCATTATCAGGCTCGATATATCCGGAAATGCCATAAGGGATGGCGGTGCAGCGGCTTTCAGGGATAATACCTCTCTTATTGGGCTTGAATTAATAAAATGCCACATCACTTGTTTGGGGGCAATTGAACTGGCAAAAAATAAAACCATCAAAAATCTCAATTTAGGGGGGAATTCGATTGGAGACGACGGGGTCTCTGCGTTCGTGGACAATAGTTCTTTAACCAAACTCAGCTTAAGTCACACCGGGATCACTGACAAAGGCGTTAGCGCCCTGGCTCTGAACCAAAGCATATGCCGTCTTCTTCTGTGTACAGATAATTCTCAACGACTATGGACAGCTTCAGCCGTTTATTTTTTATGGGCTAACCAGAGTTTATTAAATGGTTTGTGTGGCGCTTTTCAAGACCTGGGGCTGAATCATTTATCCCATTCTCATACCCGCCTGTTACAAAGAATGGGTCCGAGAAATCGTCTGTTTCAGGAACAATATGCTCTTAAAACCAGAAAGAAAATATCAAAGTGTTTGAATAATGTAAACGTCCTGGCTGATCTGGTTTACGATTACGCAAAAGGCGAATTTCCCTATCAATACGATTTCTTTACATCGTCTGAGGAACGAAAAGCGGTAAACGATTTATGCGAAAAAATGCCTGAGCTCAGGAAGCGTTTTGATTTTCGGTCATAACACAGAGTCTGTTGTCTATAATAAATTGGTGAGAGAAAAATGAAAAAATTATCAAATGAAGAACAATTCGAATTAGATTCGGAAATTGAACTAAACTGTTTTGAACAGAAACTGGATTTAAACTATAGAGAAAATAAATATAGTTTTAATTTGGAAGCTGTTTGTGGATATTTATCCCGAAATCCCCGGATTACAGAGCTGGGGATCTCAGACACCCAACTCAGCGATGAAGGCGCATCTTTACTGGCAAGAGTCCTCCCGGACATAAAGCAGCTTACACTCCATTCGGTCAGGATGAGTGATGAAGAGATGTCCTGTCTTTTGGCGAGTAATCCGGCCACAAAACTTGCTTTTTATCTTTGTGAAATTACAGATCAGCAGGCATCGTATTTGGCAGGCGCCAGCCTGGCGGGTCTCTCAATTGTGGAGAGTAAACTTCATATGAGTGGAAAAGGACTGGATGCGCTCACAAATAATAAGCAATTAAATACATTTTTTTTGAGCAGTCGGCCAATCCAGGAAGCAGTTTGGGAGGTACCTAAAAATAAACTGTCTCTCACCCATATAAATTTGGACCTTGGATACGAAATTGGTTATCGGAATGGGACTCTCACGAGTCTGGATCTGGATTATAATCAAATTGGAGATGATGGCGCCAGGCTTTTGAAAGATAATCGAACCATAACAAATTTATCGCTTACTGCAACCGGCATCACGGAAAAGGGAGCCATAGTGCTCGCTTCCAGTAATGTCATTACTCATCTGAGATTGACGGCTAATCAAATTGGAGATACCGGCGCCGCCGCTTTTAAGGATAATCAGTCCATCACCGAACTTGATCTGGCTGATTGTGGTATCGGAAAACAGGGAGCCATTGATCTTGCCGGCAATAAAACGATTACCTTGTTAAAGCTGCGTAGAAATATAATCGGCGATCAGGGCGCCGCCGCTTTTAAGGATAACCCGTCCATCACTGAACTTGATCTGGCTGACTGTGGTATCGGAGCACAGGGAGCCATTGATCTCGCCGGCAATAAAACGATTACCTCGTTAAGTCTGAATAGCAATATAATCGGCAATCGGGGTGCGGCTGCTTTTAAGGATAACCCGTCCATCACTGACCTTAGTCTCTCTGATTGTGGTATCGAAGGGAAGGGAGTCATTGCGCTCGCAAAAAATGGAGTCATTATCAGACTCGATATATCCGGAAATGCAATAGGTGATGGCGGTGCAGCGGCTTTCAGGGATAATACCTCTCTTATTGGGCTTGAATTAATAAAATGTCACATCACTTGTTTGGGGGCAATTGAACTGGCAAAAAATAAAACCATCAAAAATCTCGATTTAGGGGAGGATTCAATTGGAGACGTCGGGGTTGCTGCGTTCATGGACAATAGTTCTTTAACCGAACTCCGCTTAAGTCATACCGGGATCACTGGCACAGGCGTTAGCGCCCTGGCTCTGAACCAAAGCATATGCCGTCTTTTTCTGTGGGAAGATAATTCTCAACAACTATGGACACCTTCAGCTGTTTATTTTTTATGGGCTAACCAGAGTTTATTAAATGGTTTGTGTGGCGTTTTTCAAAACTCGGAGCTGAATCATTTATCCCATTCTCATACCTGCCTGTTAAAAACAATGGGTCTGAGAAATCGTCTGTTTCAGAAAAAATATGCTCTTAAAACCAGAAAGAAAATATCAGGGTGTTTGAATAATATAAACGTCCTGGCTGATCTGGTTTACGATTACGCAAAAGGCGAATTTCCCTATCAATACGATTTATTTAAATCGTCTGAGGAACGAAAAGCGGTAAACGATTTATGCGAAAAAATGCCTGGGCTCAGGAAGCGTTTTGATTTCCAATCATAACACAGAGTCTGTCGTCTATAATAAAGTGGTGGGAGAAAAATGAAAAAATTATCAAATGAAGAACAATTCGAATTAGATTCGGAAATTGAACTAAACTGTTCTGAACAGAAACTAAATTTAAACTATAAAGAAAATAAATATAGTTTTAATGTGGGAGATGTTTGTGGGTATTTATCCGGAAATCCCCGGATTACAGAGCTGTGTATCTCATTCACCAAACTTGACGACATAAGCACATCTTTACTGGCAACAGTCCTCCCGGCCATAAAGCAGCTTACACTTTATTCGGTCAGTATTAGCGATGAAGGGATGTCCTGTCTTTTGGCGCAAAATCCGGCCACAAAACTTGTTTTTAAATTTTGTGAAATTACAGATCAGCAGGCATTGTATTTGGCAGGCAAAACCAGACTGGCGGGTCTCTCAATTCTGGAGGATAAATCTCATATGAGTGGAAAAGGACTGGATGCGCTAACAAATAATCAGCAATTAAATACATTTTTTTTGAGCAATTGGCCAATCCAGGAGGCAGTTTGGGAGGTACTTAAAAATAAACTGTCTCTCCCCCATATAAATTTGGGCGAAAGATGCGAAATTGGTTATCGGAATGGGACTCTCACGAGTCTGGATCTGAATTTTAATCAAATTGGTGATGATGGCGCCAGGCTTTTGAAAGGTAATCGAACCATAACAAATTTATCGCTTTATGCCAACGGCATCACGGAAAAGGGAGCCATGGCGCTCGCTTCCAGTAATGTCATTACTCATCTGAGATTGACGGCTAATCAAATTGGAGATACCGGCGCCGCCGCTTTTAAGGATAACCCGTCCATCACCGAACTTGATCTGGCTGATTGTGGTATCGGAGAACAGGGAGCCATTGATCTTGCCGGCAATAATACGATTACCTCGTTAAGGCTCGATAAAAATATAATCGGCGATCAGGGCGCCGCCGCTTTTAAGGATAACCCGTCCATCACTGAACTTGATCTGATTAACTGTGGTATCAGAGCAGAGGGAGCCATTGATCTCGCCGGCAATAAAACGATTACCTCGTTAGAGCTGGGTAAAAATATAATTGGCAATCCGGGTGCGGCTGCTTTTAAGGATAACCCGTCCATCACTAAACTTGATCTGGCTGATTGTGGTATCGAAGAAAAGGGAGCCATTGCGCTCGCAAAAAATGGAGTCATTACCAGGCTCAATATATCCAAAAATGCAATAAGTGATGGCGGTGCAGCGGCTTTCAGGGATAATACCTCTCTTATTGGGCTTGAATTAATAAAATGTCACCTCACTTGTTTGGGGGCAATTGAACTGGCAAAAAATAAAACCATCAAAAATCTCGATTTAGGGGGGAATTCGATTGGAGACGACGGGGTTGCTGCGTTCATGGACAATAGTTCTTTAACCGAACTCAGCTTAAGTCATGCCGGGATCACTGACACAGGCGTTAGCGCCCTGGCTCTGAACCAAAGCATATGCCGTCTTTTTCTGTGGGAAGAGAATTCTCAACGACTATGGACACCTTCAGCCGTTTATTTTTTATGGGCTAACCAGAGTTTATTAAATGGTTTGTGTGGCGCCTTTCAAAACCTGGACCTTAATCATTTATCCCATTCTCATACCTGCCTGTTAAAAAGAATGGGTCTGAGAAATCGTCTGTTTCAGAAAAAATATGCTCTTAAAACCAGAAAGAAAATATCAGGGTGTTTGAATAATATAAACGTCCTGGCTGATCTGGTTTACGATTACGCAAAAGGCGAATTTCCCTATCAATACGATTTATTTAAATCGTATGAGGAACGAAAAGCGGTAAACGATTTATGCGAAAAAATGCCTGGGCTCATGAAGCGTTTTGATTTCCAATTAGATTCGGAAATTGAACTAAACTGTTCTGAACAGAAACTAAATTTAAACTATAAAGAAAATAAATATAGTTTTAATGTGGGAGATGTTTGTGGGTATTTATCCGGAAATCCCCGGATTACAGAGCTGTGTATCTCATTCACCAAACTTGACGACATAAGCACATCTTTACTGGCAACAGTCCTCCCGGCCATAAAGCAGCTTACACTTTATTCGGTCAGTATTAGCGATGAAGGGATGTCCTGTCTTTTGGCGCAAAATCCGGCCACAAAACTTGTTTTTAAATTTTGTGAAATTACAGATCAGCAGGCATTGTATTTGGCAGGCAAAACCAGACTGGCGGGTCTCTCAATTCTGGAGGATAAATCTCATATGAGTGGAAAAGGACTGGATGCGCTCGCAAATAATCAGCAATTAAATACATTTTGTTTGAGCAATCGGCCAATCCAGGAGGCAGTTTGGGAGGTACTTAAAAATAAACTGTCTCTCCCCCATATAAATTTGGGCGAAAGATGCGAAATTGGTTATCGGAATGGGACTCTCACGAGTCTGAATCTGGATTCTAATCAAATTGGAGATGATGGCGCCAGGCTTTTGAAAGATAATCGAACCATAACAAATTTATCGCTTTCTGCCAACGGCATCACGGAACAGGGAGCCATTGATCTTGCCGACAATAAAATGATTACCTTGTTAAAGCTGAATAAAAATAGAATCGGCAATCGGGGTGCGGCTGCTTTTAAGGATAACACGTCCATCACTGAACTTGAGCTGGCTAACTGTGGTATCGGAGCACAGGGAGCCATTGATCTCGCCGGCAATAATACGATTACCTCGTTAAGGCTGTATAAAAATATCTCGTTAAGGCTGTATAAAAATATAATCGGCAATCGGGGTGCGGCTGCTTTTAAGGATAACACGTCCATCACTGAACTTGATCTGGCTGACTGTGGTATCGGAGCAGAGGGAGCCATTGATCTCGCCGACAATAAAACGATTACCTCGTTAAGTCTGAATAGCAATATAATCGGCAATCGGGGTGCGGCTGCTTTTAAGGATAACCCGTCCATCACTGAACTTGGTCTGGCTGATTGTGGTATCGGAGAAGAGGGAGCCATTGCGCTCGCAAAAAATGGAGTCATTACCAGTCTCGTCATATCCGGAAATGCAATAAGGGATAGCGGTGCAGCGGCTTTCAGGGATAATACCTCTCTTATTAGGCTTGCATTAAGAGAATGTCACATCTCTTATTTGGGGGGAATTGAACTGGCAAAAAATAAAACCATCAAAAATCTCGATTTAAGGGCGAATTTGATTGGAGACGCCGGGGTTGCTGCGTTCATGGACAATAGTTCTTTAACCGAACTCGGCTTAAGTCTTACCGGGATCACTGACACAGGCGTTAGCGCCCTGGCTCTGAACCAAAGCATATGCCGTCTTTTTCTGCGGGAAAAAAATTATCAACGACTATGGACAGCTTCAGCCGTTTATTTTTTATGGGCTAACCAGAGTTTATTAAATGGTTTGTGTGGCGCCATTCCACACCTCGAGCTTAATCATTTATCCCATTCTCATACCTGCCTGTTAAAAAGAATGGGTCTGAGAAATCGTCTGTTTCAGAAAGAATATGCTATTAAAACCAGAAAGAAAATATCAGGGTGTTTGAATAATATAAACGTCCTGGCTGATCTGGTTTACGATTACGCAAAAGGCGAATTTCCCTATCAATACGATTTCTTTAAATCGTCTGAGGAACGAAAAGCGGTAAACGATTTATGCAAAAAAATGCCTGGGCTCAGGAAGCGTTTTGATTTCCAATCATAACACAGAGTCTGTCGTCTATAATAAAGTGGTGGGAGAAAAATGAAAAAATTATCAAATGAAGAACAATTCGAATTAGATTCGGAAATTGAACTAAACTGTTCTGAACAGAAACTAGATTTAAATTATAGAAAAAATAAATATAGTTTTAATTTGGAAGATGTTTGTGGGTATTTATCCCGAAATCCCCGGATTACAGAGCTGGGGATCTCATTCATCAAACTCGACGACAAAAGTGCATCTTTACTGGCAACAGTCCTCCCGGACATAAAGCAGCTTACACTCCATTCGGTCAGGATGAGCGATAAAGGGATGTCCAGTCTTTTGGCGAGTAATCCGGTCACAAAACTTGCTTTTAAATTTTGTAAAATTACAGATCAGCAGGCATTGTATTTGGCAGGCAAAACCAGACTGGCGGGTCTCTCAATTATGGAGGCTAAATCTCATATGACTGGAACAGGACTGGATGCGCTCACAAATAATAAGCAATTAAATACATTTTGTTTGTACAATCAGTCAATCCAGGAGGCAGTTTGGGAGGTACTTAAAAATAAACTGTCTCTCCCCCATATAAATTTGGACGAAAGTTGCGAAATTGGTTATCGGAATGGGACTCTCACGAGTCTGGATCTGAATTTTAATCAAATTGGAGATGATGGCGCCAGGCTTTTGAAAGGTAATCGAACCATAACAAATTTATCGCTTTATGCCAACGGCATCACGGAAAAGGGAGCCATGGCGCTCGCTTCCAGTAATGTCATTACTCATCTGAGATTGACGGCTAATCAAATTGGAGATACCGGCGCCGCCGCTTTTAAGGATAACCCGTCCATCACTGAACTTGATCTGGCTGATTGTGGTATCGGAGAACAGGGAGCCATTGATCTTGCCGGCAATAATACGATTACCTCGTTAAGGCTCGATAAAAATATAATCGGCGATCAGGGCGCCGCCGCTTTTAAGGATAACCCGTCCATCACTGAACTTGATCTGGTTAACTGTGGTATCAGAGCAGAGGGAGCCATTGATCTCGCCGGCAATAAAACGATTACCTCATTAGAGCTGGGTAAAAATATAATTGGCAATCCGGGTGCGGCTGCTTTTAAGGATAACCCGTCCATCACTAAACTTGATCTGGCTGATTGTGGTATCGAAGAAAAGGGAGCCATTGCGCTCGCAAAAAATGGAGTCATTACCAGGCTCAATATATCCGGAAATGCAATAAGTGATGGCGGTGCAGCGGCTTTCAGGGATAATACCTCTCTTATTGGGCTTGAATTAATAAAATGTCACCTCACTTGTTTGGGGGCAATTGAACTGGCAAAAAATAAAACCATCAAAAATCTCGATTTAGGGGGGAATTCGATTGGAGACGACGGGGTTGCTGCGTTCATGGACAATAGTTCTTTAACCGAACTCAGCTTAAGTCATGCCGGGATCACTGGCACAGGCGTTAGCGCCCTGGCTCTGAACCAAAGCATATGCCGTCTTTTTCTGTGGGAAGAGAATTCTCAACGACTATGGACACCTTCAGCCGTTTATTTTTTATGGGCTAACCAGAGTTTATTAGATAGTTTGTGTGGCGCTTCTCAAAACCTGGAGCTGAATCATTTATCCCATTCTCATATCCGCCTGTTAAAAAGAATGGGTCTGAGAAATCGTCTGTTTCAGAAAGAATATGCTATTAAAACCAGAGAGAAAATATCAGAGTGTTTGAATAATGTAAACGTCCTGGTTGATCTGGTTTACGATTACGCAAAAGGCGAATTTCCCTATCAATACGGTTTATTTAAATCGTCTGAGGAACGAAAAGCGGTAAACGATTTATGCGAAAAAATGCCTGGGCTCAGGAAGCGTTTTGATTTCCAATCATAACACAGAGTCTGTCGTCTATAATAAATTGGTGAGAGAAAAATGAAAAAATTATCAAATGAAGAACAATTCGAATTAGATTCGGAAATTGAACTAAACTGTTCTGAACAGCAACTGTATTTAAACTATAGAGAAAATAAATATAGTTTTAATTTGGAAGATGTTTGTGGGTATTTATCCCGAAATCCCCGGATTACAGAGCTGGAGATCTCATTCATCAAACTCGACGACAAAAGCGCATCTTTACTGGCAACAGTCCTCCCGGACATAAAGCAGCTTACACTCCATTCGGTCAGGATGAGCGATAAAGGGATGTCCAGTCTTTTGGCGAGTAATCCGGTCACAAAACTTGCTTTTAAATTTTGTAAAATTACAGATCAGCAGGCATTGTATTTGGCAGGCAAAACCAGACTGGCGGGTCTCTCAATTATGGAGGCTAAATCTCATATGACTGGAACAGGACTGGATGCGCTCACAAATAATAAGCAATTAAATACATTTTGTTTGTACAATCAGTCAATCCAGGAGGCACTTTGGGAGGTACTTAAAAATAAACTGTCTCTCCCCCATATAAATTTGGAAAAAAGTTGCGGAATTGATTATCGGAATGGGACTCTCACGAGTCTGGATCTGATGTCTAATCTAATTGGAGATGATGGCGCCAGGCTTTTGAAAGATAATCGAACCATAACAAATTTATCGTTTTATGCCAACGGCATCACGGAAAAGGGAGCCATGGCGCTCGCTTCCAGTAATGTCATTACTCATCTGAGATTGACGGCTAATCAAATTGGAGATACCGGTGCCGCCGCTTTTAAGGATAACCCGTCCATCACCGAACTTGATCTGGCTGACTGTGGTATCGGAGAACAGGGAGCCATGGATCTTGCCGGCAATAAAACGATTACCTCGTTAAGGCTGGGTAAAAATAGAATCGGCAATCGGGGTGCGGCTGCTTTTAAGGATAACCCGTCCATCACTGAACTTGACCTGGCTGATTGTGGTATCGAAGCACAGGGAGCCATGGATCTCGCCGGCAATAAAACGATTACCTCGTTAAGGCTGTATAGCAATAGAATCGGCGATCGGGGTGCGGCTGCTTTTAAGGATAACCCGTCCATCACTAAACTTGATCTGGTTTTTTGTGGTATCGGAGAAGAGGGAGCCATTGCGCTCGCAAAAAATGGACTCATTACCAGGCTCGATATATCAAGAAATGCAATAAGGGATGGCGGTGCAGCGGCTTTCAGGGATAATACCTCTCTTATTAGGCTTGCATTAAGAGAATGTCACATCTCTTATTTGGGGGCAATTGAACTGGCAAAAAATAAAACCATCAAAAATCTCGATTTAGGGAGGAATTCGATTGGAGACGCCGGGGGTGCTGCGTTCATGGACAACAGTTCTTTAACCGAACTAATATTAAGTCATGCCGGGATCACTGACACAGGCGTTAGCGCCCTGGCTCTGAACCAAAGCCTACGCCGTCTTTGTCTGTGGGAAGATAATTCTCAACGACTATGGACAGCTTCAGCCGTTTATTTTTTATGGGCTAACCAGAGCTTATTAAATGGTTTTTGTGGCGTCGTCTTTCGAGACCTGGAGCTGAATCATTTATCCCATTCTCATACCCGCCTGATAAAAAGAATGGGTCCGAGAAATCGTCTGTTTCAGAAAGAATATGCTCTTAAAACCAGAGAGCAAATATCAGAGTGTTTGAATAATGTAAACGTCCTGGCTGATCTGGTTTGCGATTACGCAAAAGGCGAATTTCCCTATCAATACGGTTTCTTTAAATCGTCTGAGGAACAAAAAGCGGTAAACGATTTATGCGAAAAAATGCCTGGGCTCAGGAAGCGTTTTGATTTCCAATCATAACACAGAGTCTGTCGTCTATAATAAAGTGGTGGGAGAAAAATGAAAAATTTATCAGAAGAAGAACAATTCGAGTTGGATTCGGAAATTGAACTAAACTGTTTTGAACAGAAACTAAATTTAAGCTATAGAGAAAATAAATATAGTTTTAATTTGGAAGATGTTCGTGGGTATTTATCCCGAAATCCCCGGATTACAGAGCTGGGGATCTCAGATACCCAACTCAGCGATGAAGGCGCATCTTTACTGGCAAAAGTCCTCCCGGACATAAAGCAGCTTACACTCCATTCGGTCAGGATGAGTGATGAAGAGATGTCCTGTCTTTTGGCGAGTAATCCGGCCACAAAACTTGCTTTTAATTATTGTGAAATTACAGATCAGCAGGCATCGTATTTGGCAGGCAAAACCAGCCTGGTGGGTCTCTCAATTGTGGAGGCTAAATCTCATATGAGTGGAAAAGGACTGGATGCGCTCACAAATAATAAGCAATTAAATACATTTTGTTTGAGCAGTCGGCCAATCCAGGAAGCAGTTTGGGAGGTACTTAAAAATAAACTGTCTCTCACCCATATAAATTTGGAAAATAGTTGCAAAATTGGTTATCGGAATGGGACTCTCACGAGTCTGGATCTGGATTCTAATCAAATTGGAGATGATGGCGCCAGGCTTTTGAGAGATAATCGAACCATTACAAATTTATCGCTTATTGCAACCGGCATCACGGAAAAGGGAGCCATGGCGCTCGCTTCCAGTAAAGTCATTACTCATCTGGCATTGGCGAGTAATCAAATTGGAGATACCGGCGCCGCCGCTTTTAAGGAGAATCATTCCATCACTGAACTTGATCTGGCTGACTGTGGTATCGGAGAACAGGGAGCCATTGATCTTGCCGGCAAGAAAACGATTACCTCGTTATGCCTGGATATAAATAGAATCGGCAATCGGGGGGCGGCTGCTTTTAAGGATAACCCGTCCATCACTGAACTTGATCTGACTGATTGTGGTATCGGAGAAGAGGGCGCCATTGATCTCGCCGGCAATAAAACGATTACCTCGTTAAGTCTGAATAGCAATATAATCGGCAATCCGGGTGCGGCTGCTTTTAAGGATAACACGTCCATCACTGACCTTAATCTCTTTGATTGTGGTATCGAAGAAAAGGGAGCCATTGCGCTCGCAAAAAATGGAGTCATTACCAGGCTCAATATATCCGGAAATGCAATAAGTGATGGCGGTGCAGCGGCTTTCAGGGATAATACCACTCTTATTGGGCTTCGATTAATAAAATGTCACATCACTTGTTTGGGGGCAATTGAACTGGCAAAAAATAAAACCATCAAAAATCTCGATTTAGAGGAGAATTCGATTGGAGACGTCGGGGTTGCTGCCTTCATGGACAATAGTTCTTTAACCGAACTCAGCTTACATCATGCTGGGATCACTGACACAGGCGTTAGCGCCCTGGCTCTGAACCAAAGCATATGCCGTCTTTTTGTGTGGGAGGATAATTCTCAACAACTATGGACAGCTTCAGCCGTTTATTTTTTATGGGCTAACCAGAGTTTATTAAATGGTTTGTGCGGCGCCGCCTTTAAAAGACTGAATCATTTATCTCATTCTCATACCTGCCGGTTAAAAAAAATGGGTCTGAGAAATCGTCAGTTTCAGAAAGAATATGCTCTTAAAACCAGAGAGCAAATATCAGGGTGTTTGAATAATGTAAACGTCCTGGCTGATCTGGTTTACGATTACGCAAAAGGCGAATTTCCCTATCAATACGATTTCTTTAAATCGTCTGAGGAACAAAAAGCGGTAAACGATTTATGCGAAAAAATGCCTGAGCTCAGAAAGCGTTTTGATTTCCAGTCATAACTGATTTCCGTTAACAGAGATCTGTCGTCTATACTCAAAAGATTATTTGGTTAAAAAACAATGTTGGTATAGAATAAATTGGTGAGAGAAAAATGAAAAAATTATCAAAGGAAGAACAATTCGAATTAGATTCGGAAATTGAACTAAACTGTTCTGAACAGCAACTGGATTTAGACTATGAAGAAAATAAATATAGTTTTAATTTGGAAGATGTTCGTGGGTATTTATCCCGAAATCCCCGGATTACAGAGCTGCGTATCTCATTCACCCAACTCGACGACAAAAGCACATCTTTACTGGCAACAGTCCTCCCGGCCATTAAGCAGCTGACACTCCATTCGGTCAGGATGAGCGATAAAGAGATGTCCTGTCTTTTGGCGAGTAATCCGGCCACAAAACTTGCTTTTCATCTTTGTGAAATTACAGATCAGCAGGCATCGTATTTGGCAGGCGCCAGCCTGGTGGGTCTCTCAATTGTGGAGAATAAACTTCATATGAGTGGAAAAGGACTGGATGCGCTCACAAATAATCAGCAATTAAATACATTTTGTTTTGGCAATCGCCCAATCCAGGAAGCAGTTTTGGAGGTACTTAAAAATAAATTGTCTCTCCCCCATATAAATTTGGAAAAAAATTGCGAAATTGGTTATCGGAATGGGACCCTCACGAGTCTGGATCTGAATTTTAATCAAATTGGAGATGATGGCGCCAGGCTTTTGAAAGATAATCGAACCATAACAAATTTATCGCTTTATACAAACGGCATCACGGAAAAGGGAGCCATGGCGCTCGCTTCCAGTAATGTCATTACTCATCTGGCATTGACGGGTAATCAAATTGGAGATACCGGCGCCGCCGCTTTTAAGGATAACCCGTCCATCACCGAACTTAATCTGGCTAACTGTGGTATCGGAGCACAGGGAGCCATTGATCTTGCCGGCAATAAAACGATTACCTCTTAAAGCTGCGTAAAAATATAATCGGCAATCCGGGCGCCGCCGCTTTTAAGGATAACCCGTCCATCACTGAACTTGATCTGGCTTATTGTGGTATCGGAGCACAGGGAGCTATTGATCTCGCCGGCAATAATACGATTACCTCATTAGAGCTGGTATAAAAATATAATTGGCAATCGGGGTGCGGCTTCTTTTAAGGATAACCCGTCCATCACTAAACTTGATCTGGCTTATTGTGGTATCGGAGAAGAGGGAGCCATTGCGCTCGCAAAAAATGAAGTCATTACCAGTCTCGGCATATCCGGAAATGCAATAAGTGATGGCGGTGCAGCGGCTTTCAGGGATAATACCTCTCTTATTGGGCTTCGATTAATAAAATGTCACATCACTTGTTTGGGGGCAATTGAACTGGCAAAAAATAAAACCATCAAAAATCTCGATTTAGGAGGGAATTCGATTGGAGACGCCGGGGTTGCTGCGTTCATGGACAATAGTTCTTTAACCGAACTCAGCTTAAGTCATGCCGGGATCACTGACACAGGCGTTAGCGCCCTGGCTCTGAACCAAAGCATATGCCGTCTTTCTCTCTTGGAAGATAATTCTCAACGACTATGGACAGCTTCAGCCGTTTATTTTTTATGGGCTAACCAGAGTTTATTAAATGGTTTGTGTGGCGCCATTTCCCTGGATCTTAATCATTTATCCCATTCTCATATTCGCCTGTTAAAAAGAATAGGTCTGAGAAATCATCTGTTTCAGAAAAAATATGCTCTTAAAACCAGAAAGAAAATATCAGAGTGTTTGAATAATATAAACGTCCTGGCTGATCTGGTTTACGATTACGCAAAAGGCGAATTTCCCTATCAATACGGTTTATTTAAATCGTCTGAGGAACGAAAAGCGGTAAACGATTTATGCGAAAAAATGCCTGAGCTAAGAAAGCGTTTTGATTTCCGGTCATAACACAGAGTCTGTCGTCTATAATAAATTGCTGAGAGAAAAATGAAAAAATTATCAAATGAAGAACAATTCGAATTAGATTCGGAAATTGAACTAAACTGTTCTGAACAGAAACTGGATTTAAACTATAGAGAAAATAAATATAGTTTTAATTTGGAAGATGTTTGTGGGTATTTATCCCGAAATCCCCGGATTACAGAGCTGGGTATCTCATTCACCCAACTCAGCGATAAAGGCACATCTTTACTGGCAAAAGTCCTCCCGGACATAAAGCAGCTTACACTCCATTCGGTCAGGATGAGCGATAAAGGGATGTCCTGTCTTTTGGCGAGTAATCCGGCCACAAAACTTGCTTTTTATCTTTGTGAAATTACAGATCAGCAGGCATTGTATTTGGCAGGAACCAGCCTGGCGGGTCTCTCAATTTTGGAGAATAAATTTCATATGAGTGGAACAGGACTGGATGCGCTCACAAATAATAAGCAATTAAATACATTTTGTTTGTAGCAATCGGCCAATCCAGGAAGCAGTTTTGGAGGTACTTAAAAATAAACTGTCTCTCCCCCATATAAATTTGGAAAAAAATTGCGAAATTGGTTATCGGAATGGGACCCTCACAAAGTCTGGATCTGAATTTTAATCAAATTGGAGATGATGGCGCCAGGCTTTTGAAAGATAATCGAACCATAACAAATTTATCGCTTTATGCCAACGGCATCACGGAAAAGGGAGCCATGGCGCTCGCTTCCAGTAATGTCATTACTTATCTGGCATTGACGGGTAATCAAATTGGAGATACCGGCGCCGCCGCTTTTAAGGATAACCCGTCCATCACCGAACTTAATCTGGCTAACTGTGGTATCGGAGCACAGGGAGCCATTGATCTTGCCGGCAATAAAACGATTACCTTGTTAAAGCTGCGTAAAAATATAATCGGCAATCAGGGCGCCGCCGCTTTTAAGGATAACCCGTCCATCACTGAACTTGATCTGGCTTATTGTGGTATCGGAGCACAGGGAGCTATTGATCTCGCCGGCAATAATACGATTACCTCATTAGAGCTGGTTAAAAATATAATTGGCAATCGGGGTGCGGCTGCTTTTAAGGATAACCCGTCCATCACTAAACTTGATCTGGCTTATTGTGGTATCGGAGAAGAGGGAGCCATTGCGCTCGCAAAAAATGAAGTCATTACCAGTCTCGGCATATCCGGAAATGCAATAAGTGATGGCGGTGCAGCGGCTTTCAGGGATAATACCTCTCTTATTGGGCTTCGATTAATAAAATGTCACATCACTTGTTTGGGGGCAATTGAACTGGCAAAAAATAAAACCATCAAAAATCTCGATTTAGGGGGGAATTTGATTGGAGACGACGGGGTTGCTGCGTTCATGGACAATAGTTCTTTAACCGAACTCAGCTTAAGTGATGCCGGGATCACTGACACAGGCGTTAGCGCCCTGGCTCTGAACCAAAGCATATGCCGTCTTTCTCTCTGGGAAGATAATTCTCAACGACTATGGACAGCTTCAGCCGTTTATTTTTTATGGGCTAACCAGAGTTTATTAAATGGTTTGTGTGGCGCCATTTCCCTGGATCTTAATCATTTATCCCATTCTCATACTCGCCTGTTAAAAAGAATGGGTCTGAGAAATCGTCTGTTTCAGAAAAAATATGCTCTTAAAACCAGAGAGCAAATATCAGAGTGTTTGAATAATGTAAACGTTCTGGCTAATCTGGTTTACGATTACGCAAAAGGCGAATTTCCCTATCAATACGGTTTATTTAAATCGTCTGAGGAACGAAAAGCGGTAACCGATTTATGCGAAAAAATGCCTAAACTCACAAGCATTTTTAATTACCTGCAATAACAACCCTTCTCGGAATATTTATTCAGGAATAATGAATGCACAGTTTCATTGAAAACTCCAACTGTTGGGAACATGGGCGGTGGCGACGTGGGCACGGGCTTTCTCGCAGTGGCCGATTTGGTCATCGAAAAAAATATCCGCGCCAAAGGCATGTAGAAATTCACTTTTCTCCAGACCGCCTAAAAACAGGGCCTCATCGATGCGGATTTGCCAGGAACGCAGTGTCCTGATCGGGCGCTCATGGGCTGGCGCCTGACGGGCCGTCACCAGGGCGGTGCGGATGGGGCACTGATCCGGTGGAAAATGTTGTTGCAATTTTTGCAATGCGGACAGAAAACCTTTAAAGGGTCCGCCGGACAGGGGTTGTTGAGCCGCCAATTTTTCACTGCTGGTAAAAGCATTGAGCCCCTGTTCCTGAAAGACGCGTTCCGCTTCATCGGAAAACAGTACGGCGTCACCATCAAAAGCGAGACGCAACTCGTTCGAATGATGCTCCTGATTATTGGAAGGTAAAATATTGGCCGCCGCACAACCTGATTGTAAGGCATCGCGGACATCCTGGCTGTGAGCCGAAAGAAACAGGTGCGAGCCAAAAGCGCTGACATATTGATAAGGGCTTTGTCCGCCGGTAAAAGCCGCGCGGGTGATGGCCAGACTGTAATGTTCAATGCTGTTAAAAATACGCAGTCCCGTATCCGCGCTATTTCGCGATAACAAAATAACTTCTACCAGATCTCCATATTGATTCAGGTTTAAAAATTTTGTAACCAGAGGGAAAGCGACGCCGGGTTTAAGGATTTCATTCTCGTGTTCGATTTGATATCGGGCATATGCTTCTACCCCCTGGCTTTCAAAAACCCGGTTGCTCTCATCCAGGTCGAACAATGCTCTTGAGGAGATCGCTACAATTAATTTATGGGAAATGTCGGTCATATTGCTCCAGCATATACTCAAAACGATAATGAAATTATTAAACCCATGTCCACTCGCGCCAGGTGGAGCATAGCGGAAAATAAAGGGCCAATCTGATAGTACGCGGCTCCCGAAGCGCCATAATTCGGGCATAACGCTCCAGTTGTGGATAATAAAAATCGATGTCTGCTTCTCTAAAAACACTGGTTTTGTAGTCAATGATCCAGCGTGTTCCGACTTCGTCAATAAAGGTTCGATCCAGGATCACGTGCTGGATCTGTTGATCGATCACCGCGCTCAGGGCGTATTCGTTTTTGCGTTCCTGGTGAGCGGCGGACAAAATCCATAATCCGCGCGGATCTTCAAGGGTTTTTTGCAGAGCGGCGCGTATTTGGATCATCGCCTCCGGAAGATCCACCGTGGACATGCCTAATTGCCGCAAGCGCTGTTCCCAGCGCGCGTTTGTCAGAACATCTGAAAAATGCGGAGACCGCTGCGCCAGCTCGGCCAGCGCTTCATGAATGACGACGCCGGTCCAGGCGGGCCGTCTATCCGCCATTCCCGTTGCGCACGGCGTCCATGGCTCCTGCGCGAGGCTTTTATTCAAAAGTGGCGGGGGCTGCCAGTCAGCGACCAAGCGCTGGAAAGGCGGATTTTTGGCGGTACTTTCCGATTGTGTCAATACTTTCGATTCAGGGGCCAAGGCTCCCGCATTAAAACCCAGTTCACGAAAATACGGCCAGAGCATTTGAAGGAAACTGCCGGCAGGAGGTTGCCATTCTTTAATTTGAGGAACCTCCGGTAAAACCGCCAGTAAATGCAGAGTTTGCCTGGCGCGCGTGGCGGCGACGTAGAGCAAACGTTGCGACTCATAAAGCAATTTTTGTTGCTCAATCTGTTTTAAATAAACGTACATAGGATCACTGTCAGCCGCGGCTTCTTTAATGGGTGCGAGAATTAAATGGCTGCCGCCCCGAGACTGCGGGCGCTCCAGCCAGAGTAATAATTGACTGCCGTCCGCAGTGGGTTTTCGTTGCAGTTCAGGAAGAATAACATGATCAAATTCCAGACCCTTGGCTTTATGAATAGTCATAATTTGTAAACTGGCGTCGGAGCGCACATCGGCAGCCGCATATAATTTTTGTAAACGCTGAGCCAGCAGGGCAGCGTCGGGCGTTTGCTGTTCCTGTTCCAGTTTCATTAATAACCGAAAATAGGTCTGCGTATTCAGCAGTTCGTTCGGATGATTGAGGCCGGCGGGTCCTCCGAGAGCCATCCAGGCGCCTTCGACCCAGTCTGTGAGAGGCGATCGGCCACGATGGAACAGCGCTTGTGAAAGCACTGGAACGATTCGCTGCAACCGTTTCTGCCCATCCTCACTGAGGTTTAATTGCGAAAAATCCAGCAGCGCTTCGTAAATCGTGCGGCATTTCGCAGCCTGCGCCACAGCGTGCAGATCCGCCAAAGATAAACCGCAGTACGGCGCGCGCAAAATCGCCAGCCAGGCAATGCGGTCGGCGCGGTGGTGGAGCGCGCGCGTGAGTGCGGCCAGATCCTGAATTTCAGCCCGGTCGGCCAGAGGTTCAATTTCTACCGCCTGAAATTTTATTTGCGCCGCTTGCAAAGCGGGAATAATTTTAAATAAATGCGGGCGCGAGCGAACCAGTACCGCTATTTTTGCCGCCGGACTTTTCTGCCGGCATTCTTCGATAATGTTAACAATTTGCCGTGCTTCACTGACGGCGTCGTGGTAACCGTAACAGGAAATCGCCGGCGAAAAAATTTGCGGTTGAGTAGCCAGGGCTGCGGTGTAAGGAATGGCGCCGCTGGTTAAATCGGCGATGGAAGGTAAAATTTCCGGAAAAACGGCATTGAACCATGCAATTAAATTTTCACCAGAGCGAAAATTTCGGGTTAACGTTAACGGTGTCAAGGGTATCTGCTGGACGCCTCGTTGCCTCGCCCGCAAAAAAAGACTCACTTCGGCATTGCGGAAACGGTAGATGGATTGCATGGGATCTCCTACCAAAAACACAGTCCGGCCATCACCCGGTTCCCATCCCAACAGCAATTTTTCCAGCAGTTTAAACTGTGCAATGGATGTATCCTGAAACTCATCCACCAGCAGATGGCGGATACGGTAATCGAGAGACAGGGCCAAATCCGTGGGTTGTTGCTCTTCACCCAATGCCCGGCTGGCGGATAATCCCAGTTCGATAAAATCCATCACACCATACTGTTGAAAAATCAGTTGCAGTTGCGCGGCAAGCAGAGGCAATACCTGGATCAGAATATTAATAATTCGCCACTGACTGTCCTCATACTGGGTGGGAGGGCATTGCAGGATTTGACGAAGTTGTGTGCAGGTCCCGGCATCGTCACTGAGGCGGGCGAGTATTGCTTCGAAAGCGATTTTTTCCGCCGTTTTCGGCGGAAAACCGGTGCGGATGTCAATTATTTTCCTCCATTCGCCTTTTGCCGTTAACAGGGCCTGCGCCACTCCACGCCAGATTTCCAAATGGGCGGCTTGGGGTGTTGGGAAATCGTCGCGATTCGCCCAGAGCGTCAGAGGGTGCGAAGCCTGTTTTGACAGCAGATTTTTACCGGCAAAGCGTAATAAAGGCAGTAATTCCGATTTTAATTCAGGTCCCAGACGTTGCTGGGCGGTTTCTAAAATTTCCTGCGCTAATTGTGCCAGACCCTGTTCGAGACGCCGCCGTACTTGCGGTTGGGAAGCGTTGACCACTAAATACGGCAGCCATTGTTCGCGTTTGGCCAGTAATTCCACGCATAATTGCATTAATTTTTCGGCATTATTATCCAGATGCGCCAGCAACTCTAAAGGTGTCGCCTGCAACAAAATTTCCCGAACGGCCTGTTGATAGTAGGGAACGGCGTTCTCGACAATTCGCGCGGGCGCCCCATATCCGGCGAGTAGCGGCAGGCGGCTGCTGAGCTGACCACACAGGGCGTCAATCGTTAAAATCCGCAATCTTTGTGGATTTTCCATCAGCTCTTTCACCAGAGGGCTTTCCTGATTACGATGCAGGGCCGACAATATCCGTTCACGCATTTCCGCTGCCGCTTTACGCGTGAAAGTAATGGCGATAATTTCTTCGGGAGCATCGCACGCGTGATTCAATAGAGAAAGATATCGCTGTGTCAGCAATTCCGTTTTGCCGGATCCCGCGGGCGCCTGGACAATGAAAGATTGCATGGGATTTAAAGCATCGCGCCGCGCCCGTTCATCTGTATTCATAATTGAACCCTGCAAAGAGACTGTAAATCACATGTTTGGCAGGGCGTTCCATTATCGGCGGGATCAACCTCTGCAAAGCCGTGCTGAAATTCGTCGGCCAATTTTTCCAGCGCAGTACGCCAATACTTCAGTAACTCCGTCCATGTTCTGGGTGCAAAGTATTCCTTGTGGCTATCGACATTGATGATCCCCGACGGGAAATAACGCGCGGTGTCGAGAGATTCCTCATGCAGCCCCTTAAACCCCGGTTTACTGACGTGCAATTGCGCGAAAGCCAATCCCACCAGTTTTTGTGGGTGACAGATATTTAAAGCATATAAAGGTAACTGCGGTTGTCGCAAACGCTCTGTCAACCAGTCCTGTATGCTGGTTAACCCGGTTTTATAATCAATGAGCAACTGGCCGCCATTTTCGAGCTGGTCAATACGGTCAATTTTCATTCGCAGACGCAAACTCGATAATTCCAGTGTATGTTCAGTTTCCTGTTCAATGACCTGAAACGGCGGCCGCTTTTTTTCCAGCGCCAGCCACTCAGTCAACAAAGTGATTAATCGTTTTTTTTCAATAGAAGTAAATGGCGATTCCTGCTGCAATAATAATTCTTCTGACACGCAATCGACTATTTCCGTCAGCATTTTTTGCAAAGCCGCGTCATTCATCTTTAACAGGTTTTGCTGGTTACCAAGAGTTTTCCAGATATATTCCAGAGCGTTATGGATCAGTATGCCATGTTGGCGGGCGGAGATGCCTAACGAGGGCTCCTCCAGCGCCACGGCGTTAAGCCGGAAAGTAGCAAAAGCACGAAATGGGCATTCCGCCTGTCGCGTCAATATCCCACTGCCGCCGCCAACTTTTTCAGTCAGAGCGACCTCGGGAGCCTGCTCTTCCGGCAAAGTTTCCTTGCGGGCGGATACAAAAATATTTTCAGCGTAAGAGAGGAAGGGCGGAAAGTTCTGTGAATCTTCAGCCATTGCCGCTGTACTCAGCGGCAATGGCTGAAGTAAACGGCTAAAACGCACGGGTTGATCCGGTTCTGCCGGGGAGCAGCTTAACCAGATTTCCCCGGCGGAATTTAATAAACGTTGGGTGATTCGTTGTGCGTAAATCAGTTCGCGTTGCGTCGAGGCGTGGGGCATTTGCCGTCGCGTTTGCAATGGATAGGGTAGAAAGGGATTGGGTTCTGCGGGCGGCGGCCAGTTTCGATCGTCCATGCCCATCACCCACATCGCATCAAAATAAAAACCACTGCTTTCCAGGACTCCGAGAATTTGAATGGGACTTTTCGATTCGGTTTGGGGTTGAAAAATTGTTTGCGCGGCTAAACGTTGCAGGCAATGCAGCGCCTTCGTGCGAGTGACATTTCCACTAATCATATCCAGTTCGGCTAATTCGACTAAGAGCTCCCGCCATCGCTGGATAAGCTGATACTCAAGGCTATTCAAACCCCGGCCTCCCGGCCATCCCAACGCGGTTAATTGTTGGCTGAAATGCTCTATCCAGGCGCTGGGTAATTGCAAACTCTCAGAAACCGTACTGAGGGCCGCGTATGCGCGCCAGCGCTGTAGCCACGTGTGCCCGGGATAATCTGCCTGGCAGTGTGCCATCGCGCTAAATAAAACCGTCAACGGCAATTCGAATCCACCCAGAGCGCGGCATTGCGCGTCCAGTTGCGCGCCTAAATTAATATCGCTTTCGTTTTGACAGAGATAAGGGGACTGCAGCAGATAACTGAGTGACTCTATCGCTATTTTCGTCGGATCAAGCGACAGCGCCCGGAGAGCCAACCGAATTATTTCAAACTGGTCGAGACTTTGGCCACCGGAAATGTTGAATGGCAATTCCGAAGGCAATACGCCGGGAAGGATATTTTCAGGGGCAAAAATACGGGTAAAAATACTCAGAGTTAAAGACCGATGGGTCGTCAATTGCGGAACGATGCAACCAATGTGCCGCCGGGGGGAGGCTTCGAGACATTTTTTTGCCCATTGAGCCATTTGCATAATTTCCGATTCCAGACTCGGCGCTATTACCGCAGATGACGCCATATTTATATCCTGATCCGCCATCGGGAAAGGATGCCAATTATTCACCCATTCAACGGTAGTGCTTTGATCGTGTGTCTTAAATAAGCGCTCGTAAGCGGGTGATATTTCATCAAAACCGGTAAGTACTATTTTTTTCACGGATGGCGCGTGCCGGATAAGCTGAAGACGAAGAGGCAATTCCGCTTCGCTCAACCAGTGTTGCCCGCGGCAACGATCCATGAACTGTTCGACCCAATGCACAAACAGAGTGACTTCTGCCGATGTGGTCTCGCTTTTCAGCATTTCTAATGAAAGTTCCCAATGATTAAATAATTCCCAGGCTCGCTGGACCAATTGGACAGTATTATCGACGTGAAGCAGAGGATAGGCAGAGTGACAGGTTTTCTGAATAATTTCAGACCATAGTTGCTGTTCCTGTCGTGGAGTCAACAGGAGATCGGATTCCAGAGGATGAGAGCGCCAAAGAGTTTGAAGCCAGGTTTGCAATGGCAGTATGGCAGGAGTCTCCCATACCCGAAGGTTGTGGATTTGTTGTTGTGCGGCATAATCCTGACGAATGATTTCAGCTAATCGCCTGTTCGCCGTGAGTACGAGTGTATCCATATTTAGTTTAATTAACTCAAAATTATCGGAAAGTTGCCATATCCGTTTTGCACACAGGGTCCAAATCAATGGAAACGATTATAACGTTTTGAGCCAAATATTCTATAGGGATAGAATAAAAATAAAAAAAATTTAAGTAACTATTTGATTAATTTAAAAATTATTATCATGGCTAAAATCGGCCCAATTTGTTCTAAGTCCGCAGATTAGTGGGATAATTATGAGATTTATCCGGGATACTCACAAAGTTATCCACAGAATTTGTGAATAACTTTTTAGACGCTAAAATCCTGCTTTATACTCATGAGCTTCCTGTAGACAAAAAATATTGGATATGCTAAATTAACAAAGGGTAGCGTTGCGAGCATTTTGAGCGGGCTGTTTTATGCTCTCTTTTGAATGATTTGCTATGCATTTTTTGACATTTTGTATGAGAGTATTTAAACATGACTAATAAAATATATGTAGGTAATTTGTCCTACAGGACCGCTGAAGATCAATTGGCACAACACTTTGGTAAATTTGGGCAGATTTCTAGTACAGTGATTGTAATAGACCGTGCTACAAATCGTTCAAAAGGGTTTGGCTTTATTACTTTTGAAAGCGAAAATGCGGCCCAACAGGCTGTTCAGGAAATGAATGGTAAGGAAATTGATGGCCGTACCGTTAAAGTCAGCATTGCCAAGCCTCCCAAAGAACGTGAAGGCGGCGGCGGCGGCGGTATGGGCGGCGGTATGGGCCGTTCAGGCGGCGGCAGATCGGCGGCGGCTTTGGAGCTCGTCGCGACGGCGGCAACCGCGATCGCGATTCCCGCGGTGGCAACGGCGGCGGACGCGGCGGTTATTAATTAGCCTTTTTGCCAGGAGGGGGGGATCGCGATTCTCCCCCTTCTTCATTCCGATAGTCTTTTATTCAAAGTCCTGAATGTTACTCGAACTTCCAGCCCGGTTCCTGACTCCGGGGTCAATAATACAACTTCTGCTCCGTGTAATTTAGCAATTTGCTGGACAATTCCCAATCCCAGGCCGCTGCCAGGGCTTTGATTACCGACAATCCGATAAAATCTTTCAAATACCCGTCCACGTAATTCCGGAGGAATACCCGGTCCGCTATCAGTCACCACAAAAGTCACTTCATTAGGGGTATCTTTAATATCAATAGTGACCCAGCCATTGCGGGGAGTATAACGGATAGCGTTATCAATCAGATTTCTGATAAGAATTCCGATTGCGGTGGAGTTTCCATGAACAGTGGCGGTATTATCAGGAGATAAAAATTCTAATTCTATATTTTTTTGTATGGCTTCAGGGGCCAGCATGGCGGCGACATCCGCAATTTCGCGGGCCAGCCTGAAGTCAGTGGCATCCTGCGTGGCTGCTTCCGGAACCATCCGGCTGAGGGTGAGCAGCTGTTGAATAATGTGGTTGCTGCGATTGACGCCTTCTAAAATTTTAGTCAGCGTTTCACGATCGACGGGATAGTTTACCCGCAAAGCCGCTTGCGCCTGAGCGCTAATGGCTGCCAAAGGGGTTTTCAGCTCATGAGCCGCATCCCCGGTAAACCGCTTTTCACGTTCAAAAGCATCTCGTAGACGGCCGAAAAGATGGTTAAGCGCCTCAATAAGCGGCACAATTTCGGACGGCACAGCCTTTAGATCAAAAGATTCCAGATAACTGGGCGCTCGATGACTGACTTCCTGAGTGACCCGTTTTAAAATATGCAAAGCCTTACCCACAATGAACCAGATTAATAAGGCCAGGAAAGGGTAACTGAGTAGCATAATGTAGATGGAATCCTGGGTCAGACGATTTTCCAATGCTTGCCGGTAATTAACATGTTCGGCAATCATCAGGACGTAATGAGTGATGTCATCTTCAACGGTATAGACTCTCCAGGCCTGGTTATCCAAAGTGACGTTAGATAATCCTGGTTTCCTCGCTGAAAAGGGTGTTTCAGGAGCGCCCGGGGATCGCAGCAATAAATGGGTGTGAGAGGCATCCCATACCTGAAATTCGATAAAAAAATTATGCGCTCCTGTAGGAGCATTTTTAGGCAGAGCCGCGAGACTGGCAGGGGAGATCAGATTTCGTAGGCTTTTTTTTCTGTTAATATCCAGACTCTTCTGAATCATACTTAAATCATTTTCTTTCAACTCCAGACTCAGCAGGGCCTGGATACTGATTGCGGTGTGGACTAATTGCGTATCCAGCTGCTTTTGAATATCTTTATGGGACAGGACGAGATTGCCGATAATAGCCAAAGAGGTGATCAGTGTCACACTGAGGAATAAATTAATCAGCAGAAATGTGCGGATGGAAGGAGTCATGCTCTCATGTTTCTTCTTTCGAGATCATATAGCCTACGCCGCGAATAGTTCGTATTAATTGTGTTCCGAAGCGTTTTCGCAAGTTATGGATATGTACTTCGAGTGCATTGCTGTCAATATTTTCACCCCAGCCATACAAAGTTTGATTAAGTTGTTCTCTCGAAATCACTCGACCCGTGTTTTCAAGTAATTTTTGTAACAGGGCGAATTCGCGGCGGGAGATGGGTACGTCTTTTCCGGCCTGTTGCACGGTGTGCGACGCCGGGTCTAATTCGATGTCTCCATAACCGATCACCGGGTTTGCCCGCGCTTTGGAGCGGCGTTGCAAGGCACGCATACGGGCGCAAAGTTCGTCCAGATCGAAAGGTTTGGTGAGATAATCGTCCGCGCCCGCGTCCAGACCCTTAACACGGTCCTCAACCGATTCACGCGCGGTCAGAATGACTACCGGCACAGTTATATGCCGCTCCCGTATACTTTTCAGCAAATCCAGTCCGGACATTTTAGGCAATCCCAGATCGAGAACGATGACATCAAAATCTTCATGGGGTGTGGTCAAAACCCGGTGAGCCGACCGCCCGTCTTTAACCCAATCCACCGTATAACCATAATGCCTCAAACCCGTACGTATGCCATCACCGAGCAGCTCATCATCCTCAACCAGTAAAATACGCATGCTTAACCTCTTAATTGTAAGTCGACCCAAAGCGAAGGTGCTTTTTTTTTGGGTAACAGGAGAGTAAAATCGTGAAAACTAAATTCAGGGAAACCTGTCATTTTAAAAAAAGCCAATTTAACAATATGATAACTAAAATTTTGCTAAATTGCAAGTCGAAAGTTAATATTATATTAAGCTTTTCTTAAGAAACAGTTCTCTGTAGTTTTTAAGTTTTTGATATTCAATTAAAAAGGTACGCAATGATAGATTTTGAACAACAGGCTTCTCCGCAAATCTTAATTGGTGAAATTATTTCCCACGCACGGCAGTTAGGAGAGGAAAAGCATACCGATGTGAGTGCTTTAATCAAATTTATTAAATTATATTATGCCCACTCCTCCCTGGAAGATCTGCAGATACGCAATATTGAGGATTTATACGGCGCCGCGCTTTCTCATTGGCAACTCATGATGCGCCGGCAACCGGGGGAGTTGAAAGTCCGGATATTTAATCCTCAGTTTAGCGAACATGGCTGGAAGTCTGAACATACGATCATGGAAGTGGTGACGGATGATATGCCTTTTCTGGTCGATTCCATGCGCATGGAAATGAATCGAATGGGATTGACCGTTCACTTAATGATCCATATGGGGGGTATGCAGGTTATCCGCGATAAGGAAGGCAATGCCATTGATATCCTTCCGTTCTCCGAAAGCCACCAGCAGGCGAAATTAGAATCACCGGTATACATGGAAATCGACCGTCAGGTCGATCCACAAGCACTGGTTAAAATTCGATCAAATATCATTCGGGTATTAACCGACGTGCGTCTGGCGGTCAGTGACTGGGAAGCCATGCAAGGAAAAGTCAAAGAAACCATCCAGGATTTAAGGGACTCAAAGGATGATGAGTCGCAGATCAAAGAGATCATCGCTTTTCTGGAATGGTTACTGGAAGATCATTTTACCTTTTTGGGGGTGCGTGAGTATGATGTCATGGGTGAGGGAGAAGAACAAAGCTTACATCTGAACGTCAACTCCGGTTTGGGTGTCTTAAGAGATTGCTCCGATAGTAAAATGGTCCGGTATTTTTCTGAATTGCCGACCGCCGCCCGTCAGGTAGCGATGTCAAAAGAGGTTCTGGTATTATCCAAAACAAATACCCGATCAACGGTGCATCGTCATTCCTACACCGATTCTGTCGGAGTAAAAATTTTTGATAGTAAGGGCCGGTTTATCCGTGAACGCTGGATTATTGGTTTGTATACTTCCAGCGCTTATACCGGCAGCCCGAAAATGATCCCGGTGATTCGTAAAAAGGTTGAGGCGGTTATCGCCCAATCGGGTTTACCGCCCCGCAGTCATGCGGGTAAGGATTTATTGCACATTTTGTCCACGTTGCCACGGGATGATTTATTTCATGCTTCCAACGAGGAGTTATTTACCCTCTGCCTAAACATTTTACATTTGCAGGAACGCCACAAAATTCGTTTATTTGTTCGTGAAGACATGTATGGGCGTTTTATTTCCTGTCTGGTGTACGTACCCAGGGAAAACTTTAGCGCTGATTTAGTGCAGCGGATGCAGGAAATCCTGAAAGAGGATTTGCAGGGTCTGGAAGTGGGATTGAGCACACAATTTTCATCCTCTTTATTGGTGCGGATTCATTATGTTGTCCGGGTTGATTCTCATAAAAGAACTCCCTACGATTTAAAACAGATTGAACAAAAACTTATTCACACGGGGCAATCCTGGCAGGATGGCCTCCGCGCCGGTCTGATTGAAAACTTCGGTGAAGAACGTGGTATTGCACTCTTTATTCAATACCGGAACGCCTTTCCGGCGGGCTACCGGGAAGCTTATCTCCCGGAAAATGCCATCTTTGATTTGCGACATATTGAGACGTTGACTCCGCAGATGCTGGGTATGAGTTTTTACCGGCCTTTAAAAGCTTCGAAAAACGAAATTCATTTTAAGCTTTACAGCAAGGCCATGGTATCATTATCCGATGCGCTCCCCATGCTGGAAAATATGGGTTTACGAGTGGAGAGCGAACAACCCTATTGCCTAACGCCCAAAGAAGGCGGCCCCATTTGGATTAATGATTTCGGCATGACCTATAGCCGTGAGCCGGAATTTGAAGTCGAGCAGGTAAAAGGTATTTTCCAGCAGGCATTTAATAAAATCTGGCTGGGGGAGGCTGAAAACGACTCTTTCAACCGGTTAGTGCTGGAATCGCAGTTAAGCTGGCGTGAAATTACCCTGTTGCGGGCTTACTCACGGTATTTCCGGCAAACCGGATTTACTTTTAGCCATGAGTATATTGGTCAGGCTTTGGTAAACAACGCTGCGATTGCCCGATTTATCGTAGAATTGTTTCATTACCGCTTTGCTCCGCAAGACATTGAAAACCGCATTGAAAAAATTACGAACCTCGAAGGCAATATTTACAAGCAATTGGATGGCGTGACCAGTCTGGACGACGATCGGATTTTACGACGCTACCTAAACGTGATCAATGCCACTTTGCGTACTAATTATTTCCAGACGGATACCATTGGACATGCCAAACCCTATCTCACCTTTAAACTGGATAGCGGTAAAATTCCTGAAATGCCTTTACCGTTGCCGCAATACGAAATATTTATTTATTCGCCACGCTTTGAAGGCGTGCATCTGCGCGCCGGAAAAGTCGCGCGCGGCGGGCTGCGCTGGTCTGATCGCCGTGAAGATTTCCGCACTGAAGTTTTGGGTTTAATGAAAGCCCAAAAGGTCAAGAACGCCCTGATTGTACCCACCGGCGCCAAAGGTGGATTTGTTGCTAAAAAATTACCGGCGGATGGTCCGCGCGAAGCTATTCTGGAAGAAGGTATCGCCTGTTACCGTGAATACATCCATGGATTGCTGGATATTACCGATAATTTGCAAGGGGATGAGATTATCCCTCCCGCCGATTGTCTCTGCTATGACGAGCCGGACCCATATCTGGTCGTCGCAGCCGATAAAGGTACGGCGACTTTTTCTGATATCGCCAACGGCATTGCGGTGGAAAAAAATTACTGGCTGGGAGATGCTTTTGCTTCCGGAGGTTCCACGGGTTATGACCATAAAAAAATTGGCATTACCGCTCGCGGCGCATGGGTTTCGGCAAGGAGACAATTTCAGGAATTGGGTGTGAATGTCGATAAGGCGGAAGTCACCGTGATTGGAATTGGCGATATGAGTGGAGATGTATTTGGAAACGGTATGTTGTTATCTCCACATCTGAAGTTAATAGCCGCATTTAATCACCAGCATATTTTTCTGGATCCCGATCCCAATCCGGAAATCAGTTTTGCCGAAAGAAAGCGTTTATTCAATTTACCCAGATCCACCTGGAGTGATTACAACCGGGATTTGATTTCCGCCGGAGGCGGCGTTTATTCGCGCGCGGTGAAATCGATTACGTTATCAGCCGCGGCTAAAAAAGCGCTGAGTATCGATAAAGACATCGTGGTCCCTACCGAATTAATCCGGGCTATTCTGAAAGCTCCGGTGGATATGATCTGGAATGGCGGTATAGGCACTTATGTGAAGGCCGGCAACGAATCCCATCTCGATGTCGGTGATCGTAGCAACGACGCGGTGCGTGTGAATGGGAATGAATTGCGTTCAAAAGTTGTGGTCGAAGGCGGCAACCTCGGTTGTACGCAGTTGGGCCGGGTTGAGTACGAATTAAGCGGTGGCAAAATCAATACTGATTTCGTGGATAATTCCGGCGGTGTGGATTGTTCGGACCATGAAGTCAATATCAAAATATTATTGAATCAGGTGGTTGCTGCCGGCAATATGACCGAGACGCAGCGCAATGAATTATTGGCAGCGATGACGGATGAAGTAGCGAATCTGGTGCTGCAAAATAACTATCAGCAAAATCGCGCCATCAGTTGGTTATCCGCATTGTCGAAACGTCATTTGGGTTTATTTATCAGCCATATTACTGCTCAGGAACAGGCTGGAAAGCTCAATCGTGAGTTGGAATTTTTGCCGAGCAATAAAGAATTACTGCAGAGAAAAATGGATAATCAGGGACTGACCAAACCCGAAATGGCTATTTTGCTGGCTTATAGCAAAACCACGCTAAAAGAGCAAATTATCGACTCGGATTTACCGGAAGATCCTTATCTAAGCCATTGCATCAAAGATTTATTCCCCATACCGTTACGCAAAGATTATAGCGAAGTGATGAACCATCACCGTTTGAGGCGCGAAATTATTGCGACGCAACTGAGTAACCGCCTGGTCGCCGACATGGGTGTCACCTTTGTATTTCAAATGCAGGATGAAACCGGCGCGTCCGTGCCGATGGTGGTGCGTGCTTACACGGCGGCTCGCACTATTTTTTACATGGGGGAATTTTATGTGGATATCGAGTCGCTGGACTACAAGATCGACGCAACCGTTCAGTATCAAATTAATGAAGAGGCTGTGACTCTTGTGCGGCGGGCATCGCGCTGGTTATTGCGGTATCGCCGCCAGGGCATTGACATTCCCGACGGTTATCAAGGATTTTGCCGATTCCATCATTTATTTGTTCCGGCGTTTACCGAAATACGTTTTGGGGGACGACAAGGATCGTTTGGAGTCCCGTCGTGATCTATTGATCACGGCGAATGTTCCTCCGGATATCGCCTTGAGAGTGGCTTGTGCGGAACCGATGTACCACGCTTTAAATATTATTGAAGTCGCTCATTGTGAAAAAATCGAGATAAATCGCGTTGCTCAAGTTTATTTTATTTTACTGGACCGCCTAAAATTAGTTTGGTTCCGTCAACAGATTAACGCTTATGTGGGGGGCGATAGCTACTGGGTATTTTTAGCCAAATCCTCATATAAAGCGGAGCTGGATACTCTGGAGCGGCAGTTAACGGCTAATGTTCTACAATGCATTAACGCCGAATCCACGATTGTCGAGCAAGTAGACGCCTGGCTCGAACGCCGTCAACATTTGGTAGAACGCTGGCGCAGTATATTGACTGATTTGCGTAATACCGGTGTAAAAGAGTTCGCGATTATTTCCGTGGCTATTCGCGAATTGGGTAATCTGGCGGGAAATTATACGGAAGGAGTTGAATAGGTATGCAGGATTGTATTTTCTGTCAAATAGCTCAAGGTAAAATTCCAGGTAAACTGATTTATCAGGATGAGGAGGTGGTGGCTTTTCCAGACCTGCACCCGAAAGCCCCGCAGCATGTGTTAATTATTCCGCGCCGTCATATCCCCACACTCAATGACGTCACTGCGGACGATACATTGGTGGTGGGACATTTACTGCAAGTCGCCAAAAAAATAGCCGCCGAATTAGACATTGCTGAATCCGGGTATCGTGTACTGATAAACGTTAACGAGGGTGGGGGACAGGCAGTTTTTCATATCCATTTGCATTTATTGGGCGGCCGTACTATGCACTGGCCGCCGGGATAACTAATAAATATGACTGAAATAATCGAAGAATTAACAGCTCATTTAACCCAGGAAAAACTTATTCGGCAGTTATTGCGGGATCTGGGTGAAAACCCCGAGCGCGAAGGTTTACGGGACACTCCGCAGCGTGCCTGGCAGTCGCTGCGGGCTTTGACCAATGGTTATCAGCAGGATTTAGCCGGTATTGTGAATGGCGCCATATTTCATTCCAATATGGATGAGATGATCATCGTCAAGGATATTGAACTTTATTCGTTGTGTGAACATCATTTGTTGCCTTTTACCGGTAAATGTCATATCGCCTACATTCCGGATGGTAAAATTTTAGGTTTGTCCAAGTTTGCGCGTATTGTCGATATGTATGCCCGGCGATTGCAAGTCCAGGAAAACTTAACCCAGCAGATCGCGCACGCCATTTTGGCGGTCACTCAAGCCAAAGGTGTCGGCGTGATTATTGAAGCCGCGCATTTGTGCATGATGATGCGTGGTGTTGAAAAACAAAATTCGCGCATGACCACTTCGGTCATGCTGGGATTATTTCGCAGTAGCGACCGCACCCGATCTGAATTTTTAGGTTTATTACATGCGAAAACTTAACGCTATTTTATTCTGTGGATTATTATTACTACCGTGGTTCACGGCGCAGGCTGATGAAAAAACAGCGACTGATATTCCGGCAAAATCCTTGACGGAAGCGCTTAAATTAGCCGGAGTTCGCCCGCAGTATTTGGAGCGCAATATTATTGTTTATAAAGTGGAATCCATCTATTGCCACAGCAGCGACGCGGATGGCGATGGTTTGACGGCATACGATTGCCTTTTAAATAAAATCTTCACTATTGTGGGCGCCCCGGCGAAGGTATTGTATGACGCCATGGTGAGCCTGAAGATACCGGTCGACGCTGGAATGTCGCAAACTCATATGAGCGCACAGCAAGTCCACTGCCGCATTGATCTGTCGGCAAAAGCAATCAATCAATGCGTCTGGCAAAATCCTTATTTATGAGCATGCGGATTGAGGCCAACGACGCGATGCAGAATTTTGTCGCCGTCCGCCGTGTGCGCGATGACACTGCGGGCGAAAAGGCGAAGATCACCAAATTCGCCGTAATTTCTGAACTTGGCCGAAGCATGCACGCGATTTTCGCCGGTGGTTAAATCGTTGCAAAGCGTCGCGCTGACAAATTTCCAGCCCTGTTCCTTTGCACCGATCGGCGCCTGCAAAGCCGACTGGCGCAATTTTTGGTGTAAATCCGGCGGATAGCCGGCAGGCATGTGTTTCTGTTCGAGATCAAACGTAACATAGTGGCGGTTCTGCGCTAAAATCGCCGGTCTCATCAGTTGCACGGGACATGTTTCATCGTTGGGAATATAACGATATTTGCCCCAGCGAATTTCAGCCTGAGATGAAATTTTGGTTTCAAATTTTTTTTCTGAATTTTCCGGCAGTTTATTTTTGCGGTCTTTTTTTCTGGAAAGCGCAGAATAGAGACTTTCCCATAAGCTAAAAGTGGACGCTTCCCCAGCGTGTGCCTCGGTAACGGGTCGTGGTCTTTTTGATAATGATTCGAGAACCTTTATGATTTTTTTATCTTCAAGGGGAGAATGTCCGGTAATTATTAATAAAGGGGCTTCGTGTACGAGGGTATTACCAGCACTCTGCATTTCTTCAAAAAAAACCGCCAGTTTGGAAAGGAAAGATTCAGCGATTTCAAGGTGAAAACGAGCAGTCGGTAAATCTTTATTATCCTGACAATTGATTTCGAATAAATCAGATTGAGACATCAGTTTTTTTATGATTTTCAAAATTTGCAATTTTAATTCGTGGATATCTTTAAGCCGCCCAATAGCGACGGAAAAATTTGCAGCAATGTGCTCCGCGCGCGTCGCATTTAAATTTTCATCCGCAGAAATGAAAACCTGATCATCATTGGAATGATATGTGGCAATACCTTGTTGTTGTAGATAATACTCCAGTTTTCTGGCAATCTTTCTACCCGAAAGCGGTCCCTGCCGATTTAATTGCACGTGAAAATAAATACTGCCTGTTTGGGCGTCACGATTGTTTTCCACATAGCGCCAGGATTCAGTCGTAAAACCTTGGGTAATTTTATTTAAACATTTTCCATACTGCAATAAATAAGTATTCTTTTGTCGTGACTGCCGCCAATCGAGGAAATCCTGAATGCCGTCTTTCAGTGCCGTAGCGATAATTCCCAGATATATCAATGTCATTTGCGGAGAAGATTCGATAGGATTTATCACGAAATTATAAAACACCAGAACTATTGCAAATGTAAGTGCATAACGTGCCAGAGTTTTATTAAAATTTGCACTTTGTTTTAATTTTTTAACGGTTTGAGTTAATGCTTTAATTTCTTTTTCGGCTTCATGAGAATTACGCTGGCCTCTCAGATAAGGAAGTGTCGGATGGTGTGCGAGGAGTGTGTTTCCCGGCCGTATTTTTAAAAGCAAAGGGTCCAGTATAAATTTTTGGCCGATAGCTCCGGTGGCGCTCATTAAAATATAGAACAGTTGGTTTATTCGATGTATTCCAAATCTAAGAGATCCCCATTGTAACATTTTTTCGAGAATAGGACTTTGAAAAGGATCAATAATACGCTGATTTAAGCCTTTCGCTAATATGTCCAAAATCTTATGAGAAATTAAAAGAATTTTTTTTAAGCGGGTTTTTTGTGGATCTAATTGTTGGACCAATTCATAAACATCGTTAGCATTAATGGCTTTGATCAATTTGGGGGAATAATCAGCGATGCTGTCGCTGAGGTGACGCACAAATATTTTTTTCGTTTCGACAAATTCTGGAACGCTTTCAGGTTTTTTTAAATAAATTTTCTCTAAAGAATCACAACATTGATATACCGTATTGGTTTTCAGTAGTAGTTTATTGCATATTTTTTTCAGATCATTTTCTATATTATCAAGTCCTGTTCTGGATGCAGCGATAGAGGCTTTGGTAAAATCAGTAATATATTCAAATACCTGTTTTGCTTCCTGATAAAATGGCAGAGTAAAAGCCCGGTGCAGATCGATATACGAGGATTGAAGCCAGGCATTTTCCCGCAAAAATAAAAAATGGATTAAACCGGGAAGTACCAAAGTGTTAATCAGTACACCATAAGGACGGTTAAGGAAGCGATACAAAGCAAGCTGTTCTTTATGCAAAGCATCCAATTTAGCTAACTGTGCGGAGTTTGCTGCATTAAAACTATAAATTACTGTTTTTTTTTCTCTGTGCATAATCAATTTTCCAAAATTATTTTTATAATGATTTTAACACGATAGTCTAGACACAACAAAGCATTCAGAGAACTAATGTTTTGAAAAATTCCAGGGATTGCGGATTGATCAAGGCTTCGGTTTGAGTCAATGGCTGGTGATTGATGATTTTCTTCACGGCAATTTCCATCAATTTGCCGTTTTGAGTGCGGGGTAAATCCGGAGCCTGAATAATTTTGGCGGGGACGTGATGAGGTGATGTGTTGCGGCGAATTGTGGTTTTGATAGAAGAGATCAATTCCTTCGAGAGAATCTCACCCTCACGCAAAGTCACAAATAAAATTATCCGCTCACCATCGGCGCCCATTTGACTCACCGCCAAACACTCTAAAATCTCCGGAAATTTTTTTACTTGCTGATAAATTTCCGCTGTGCCGATGCGAATTCCTCCGGGATTCAAAGTCGCATCCGAACGGCCGTAAATAATTAAACCGCCGTGTTCGGTAAGTTGTGCGTAATCGCCATGGGTCCAGACTCCGGGAAAACGATCAAAATAAGCCTGTTGATATTTTTCCCCATTCGGATCATTCCAGAAATAAAGGGGCATCGAGGGAAAAGGGGTTGCGCAAACCAGTTCTCCTTTGGCTTTTTTTATTTCCTGACCCTGTTCGTTGAAAATTCTGATATCCATGCCTAAACCCGGACTTTGCAATTCACCGCGATAAACGGGCAAAACCGGATTGCCCAGTGCAAAACAGGAAATAATATCACTACCGCCGGAAATGGACGACAGACAAAGGCTGGATTTTACATCCCGATACACATAATCAAAACTTTCCGGCAGTAAAGGGGAACCCGTGGTCAAAATAGTTCGTAAATTTTTCAGTACATGTGATTGGCGAGGGCGCAGCGAGAATTTCTGCGCGGTTTCGATTTTTTTGGCGCCGGCGCCAAAAACCGTCACATCATATTCATCGATTAGATCAAATAAGACGGTTTTTTTCGGATAAAATGGATTGCCTTCATAAAGCACCACGGTAGCGCCAACCGCCAGACTGCTGATAGACCAATGCCACATCATCCATGCGCAAGTGGTGTAAAAAAAAATAATATCTTCACGCCGTAAATCTGTGTGAAGGCGTAATTCCTTGAGATGTTGTAATAACGTGCCACCGGCGCCGTGCACCATGCATTTGGGTTTTCCCGTCGTGCCTGAAGAATATAAAATATAAACCGGATGATTAAAAGGCAGTTGCACGAAATTCAGTGGTGCAGGGGAAGGGCTTAAACAATCCTGCCAAAGATACGTGTCAGTGAGTAAAGAGCTAAGATCGGCTGAGGATGCGTTAGCGGAAATGATGACAGTTTGTTGTAAGCTGGGTAATTTTTCCTGTAAAACACGTATCTCTCTTAAATGGTGAAATTCTTTCCCACCGTAGACGTGCGCATCCGTGGAGAAAAGGATTTTAGGTTCAATTTGGCTAAACCTGTCAAGTAAGCCCTGTATGCCGAAATCCGGTGAACAGGCTGTCCATATGGCTCCCAGGCTGGTGGCTGCCAGCATTGCGATAACGGTTTCCGGACAATTCGGCAGCCATCCGGCCACACGGTCTCCAGAGGAAATACCATGGTTTCGCAGCCAGTCTGCCAGTCCGCTAACTTGTTGATAAAGCTTCTGATAACTCAAAAGCCTGCTGGCGCCTGATTCTGACCGGAAAATCAGTGCGGTTTTATCGTCTCTAAACTTCAGTAAATTTTCTGCAAAATTAAGCTTTGCTTCGGGAAACCATTCAGTTTTCTGCATCATGGCAGCGGGCGCCATTATTTGCCGCGGAGAGCTGGCGGCAATTACTGACATAAAAGACCAAATTGCCTGCCAGAATAGGTCAGGATGTGCCGTTGACCATGCGTGGAGGGCAAAATAATCTGCTAAATTCAATTCAAAAGAACGGTTCACGAAGCCTCTGAACTGCGTCATTTGCGCAGTTTTTATAGCCTGCTGGCCGGGCTCCCACAGAAATTCCCTATTTTTTTTCATATACCTGCAAACTTTACCGGGTGAAACCGGATTATGCAAGGCGAACCTTAAAATTCATTAAATGTCAATAGAATGTACTATAATTATTTATATTTTTTTAGGAGAAATTAACTATGCAAGGTTCAAAAGTTAAATATACAAAAGCTCAGAAGCGCCAGGCGGAACATATCGCCCTGGGATACCGGAAAAAGGGTGTCTCCGCGCGAATGTCGAAACAGCGGGCCTGGGCCACTGTTAACAAGATGTCAGGCGGCGGCAAGAAAAGTGGATCAGGCCGTGGGAAATCCATCTCTGAATTAAATAAGCGCAAGAAAAGTGTGGCGAGTAGTTCAGTCGCTTCACGTAAAGGCTCGCCATTGAAACGCACTACCGGCAGCCTGAGTCGCGGTCACAAACGAAGTACAGTCTCTTCCAGCAGCCGGGTTCACGGGGGCAAGCGGAGTACATCTTCTTCCAGCAGCCGGAGTGTGGGGGGCCGCAAGCGAAGTACATCCTCTTCCAAAAGCCGGATTCAGGGAGGCCGCAAGCGAAGCACGAAAGTTTCCGGAAGCCGGAGTAACACCAAAAAACGTAGCACGACCGGCGGCAGCATACGGAACCGTAAACGTTCTACCTTAACTTCACGTACTTCACCACGGAAAGTGGGCCGCACTGCCTCTTCGCGCGGGCATAAGTCTGTACGTTCCGTCTCTTCCCGGAGAAGATCCATTAATGGATTTGCTCATAGAAAATAGACCAAAAAATTTTGATAGAATAAAGCAGGAGTTCTGAAATGAGCTCCTGCCTTCCAATCCCATCATTCTCAATATATAATATTCTAACTTCTTGATTCTATCCAGGTATTATGCTACCGTTGTCCTTTCCTGGCGCATTTTATATTTAGGCACGTAGCTCAGTGGTAGAGCATCACCTTGACATGGTGGTGGTCGGTGGTTCGATCCCACTCGTGCCTACCAAAAATTTATTATTAAAGAGACGATTGAATGGTGCGTATTACATTGCCGGATGGAAGCCAAAAAAATTTACCGACCGGTTACCGCTCTGGCGAGTCGCGGAATCGATTGGCGCAGGTTTGGCTAAAGCCGCTCTGGCGGCGGAAGTGGATGAGAAGTTAGTGGATTTATCTTATGAAATTCCTCACGATGCTTCCCTGAAAATTATTACCGGAAAGGACCCTGCCGGGCTGGAAGTCATTCGCCATTCTACCGCGCATTTACTGGCCCAAGCGGTTAAAGCATTGTTTCCCGAAGCGCAAGTCACCATCGGTCCTGTGATCGAAGATGGTTTTTATTATGATTTTGCCTTTGATTACCATTTCTCTCCCGACGATTTCGCAGCTATTGAAGAAAAAATGCAGGAACTGGTGAAAGCGGATTTAACAGTTCACCGCAAAGTCAGCTGACCCGCGATGAAGCCATCCAATTTTTTCCGAAACTGGGCGAAAATTATAAAGTAAAAATTATTGAAGAAATTCCTGCCGATGAGACTCTTACGGCATATCAACAAGGTGATTTTATTGATTTGTGCCGCGGACCGCATGTCGCCGCGTACCGGGCAATTAAATGCATTTAAACTCACCAAAGTTTCCGGCGCTTATTGGCGCGGCGATTCTAAAAATGAAATGCTGCAACGAATTTATGGTACGGCTTGGGCAGATAATAAATCGCTGAAGAATATCTCCATCGGTTGGAAGAAGCGGAAAAACGCGACCACCGCATGATCGCAAAGAAAATGGATTTATTCCATATTCAAGCGGAAGCGCCCGGCATGATTTTTTGGCATCCCAATGGCTGGACATTGATTCGGACTTTGCGTGAATATATCCGGGAGAAACTGCCGAGTTTTGGTTATGAAGAAGTGAACACGCCACAGCTTGTGGATGTGAGTTTATGGGAGAAATCCGGCCATTTGGAAAATTTAACGAAGATATGTTTCTTTCTGAATCGGAAAACCGTCAATATGCCATTAAACCCATGAATTGCCCTTGCCATGTGCAAATTTTTAAACAGGGAGTGAAAAGTTATCGTGATCTACCCATTCGCATGGCGGAATTTGGTTGTGTCATCGCAATGAAGCCTCAGGCACCTTGCATGGGTTGATGCGCGTACGAGATTTTGTTCAGGATGATGCTCATATTTTCTGCACAGACGAGCAAATTCAAGCGGAGTCTACAGCATTTATCCAACAACTTCGTCAGGTTTATGCCGATTTTGGTTTTACCGATATCATATATAAATTATCTACCCGTCCCGAGCAACGCATTGGTACCGACGCCGAGTGGGATATTGCCGAACAGGCCCTGGCGGAAGCCCTGAATGCTTCAGGAGTTGACTGGCAATATTCTCCGGGAGAAGGGCATTTTATGCCCCAAAATTGAGTTTCGCTTGCGCGATTGTCTGGGCAGAGTTTGGCAATGTGGCACCTTGCAGGTCGATTTTTTTCTGGCGAGCCCGCCTAGGCGCGCATTATATTGCTGAAGATGGCTCTAAACAGGTACCGGTCATGCTGCATCGGGCTATTTTAGGCTCCATGGAACGTTTTGTGGGTATTCTGCTTGAACATTATGCGGAAGGATTGCCCATTTGGCTGGCTCCTGTTCAGGCCGTCATCATGAATATTACCGACCGACAGGCCGATTTTGCTCGTGAAATAAGAGAAATTTTAAGAAATCAAGGCGTTAGAGCCAATTTGGACTTGCGTAATGAGAAGATTGGCTTTAAAATCCGCGAACACACTATCGCACGTGTACCCTATCAACTGGTCATTGGGGACCGGGAGGTAGCCGATCGGGCGGTGGCGGTGCGGCGACTGGGCAGTGAAACTTCAGTCACGATAAAATTGGAAGAATGGGTTAACCAGCTGTTGCAGGATATCCGCAGCAGACGTTTGGGAGAACAACCGGGAGTTCCCGCTTAAGGGAACTCTCCTTACACGATGCGGGATCGCAAGGGGGAGAATCGTGATTCTCCCCCTTCATTCCGAGCAATCGGCTCTGCCGATGCGCAGGATATAAACATGAAGCCATGACGCTGTACTCAGCGGAAATGGCTGGAGGGTAATAGTCATTAGTGAAAAAAAACGCGAGTGAATCAGCAGATTCACACCCCTCAGGTGCGCTTAATTGATGAAGAGGGGAACTCAGGTTGGAGTGGTCAATATTAGAGAAGCCTTGGCTGCCGCGGAGCGGGCCAGCCTTGATCTCGTAGAAATTTCCCCCAATACCGAACCGCCGGTTTGCCGGATTATGGATTACGGTAAATACCGTTTTGAAAAAGGCAAGAAGCAGGCAGCGCAAAAGAAAAAACAGCGCCGCATCCAGGTGAAGGAAGTCAAATTTCGGCCTGTGACGGATATTGGGGACTATCAGGTTAAGGTTCGAAAGATTATTGAGTTTCTGGAACGTGGCGACAAGGTCAAAATCAGCTTACGCTTTCGTGGACGGGAAATGCAGCATCGTGAATTAGGGATGGACTTGCTGACCAGAATAAGAAGTGATTTGCCCACCGGATTGTCGTTGAGCAAGAGCCCAAAGTCGAAGGTCGACAAATGGGCATGGTGGTATCGATGGGTAAACAGGAAGCGAAGCCCGCGAAAAAAACTGAAGGTTCAGAGGCGGTTTAAGTTTCTGAAATTCAAATTCTACAGCCATCTGTTTATTGTAAGGAGAGTTCCCTTCAGTGGGAACTCCTGGAAATTTTAATTTATAGAGGTTTTTATATGCCAAAAATAAAATCAAACCGGGGCGCCGTTAAACGGTTCCGCCGAACGGGTACGGGCGCGATTAAGCGTCGTCGTGCATTTCGTAATCATATTTTGACTAAAAAAGCGCCCAAGCGTAAAAACCAGCTTGGCCGTCCGGCGCGTGTGAATGAGCGCGATTTAGCGAATATCGATAAATTATTGAGTTAAGCGGAGAAAAGTTATGGCAAGAGTTAAAAGAGGTGTTCAGGCCCGGGCCCGTCACAAAAAAGTATTGAATGAAGCCAAAGGCTATTATGGCGCTCGCAGCCGTATTTACCGCGTTGCCAAGCAGGCGGTTATTAAAGCGGCTCAATATGCTTACCGGGATCGGCGGCAAAACAAGCGTAATTTTCGGGCTTTATGGATTATCCGCATTAACGCGGGAGCGCGTTTACATGGGCTTTCTTATAGCCGTTTAATGAACGGATTGAAAAAAGCCAACGTCCACGTTGACCGGAAAATTCTTGCCGATCTCGCGCTGAATGACGCCGGTGCATTTGCCCGTTTAGCGGAAACAGCCCAGCAGGCGCTGCGGTAATCTGTGCGTAGCGAGCTGACTGCTCTACTGAATGATGCTAAATCGCTGATCGCCAAAGCGGAGGATCCTGCCGCCGTTGAGCAGTTGCGTGTGCAATATCTGGGAAAAAAAGGTCAGTTAACGGCTCTGCTGAAAGCGGTAGTGGATTTCCCCGTCGAACAACGCCCCGAGATGGGCAAAAACATTAATCAGACGAAACAGGAATTGCAGGATTTACTGGCGAAGCAAGAAGCTTTACTCAGTGAGCAGGTATTAAAAAACCGTTTACAGTCGGAAACAATCGATGTTACTTTACCGGGACGCAAACAGGATATTGGGGCTTTGCATCCCGTCACCCAGGTGCGCCAGCGGGTGATTCAGTTATTGTCGGCGATGGGTTTTACAGTGGCTGATGGTCCGGAAATTGAAGACGATTATCATAATTTCGAAGCGCTGAATATTCCCAGTTATCACCCTGCCAGAGACAGTCACGATACTTTCTTTTTTCCCAATGGCTTATTGTTGCGTACCCATACCTCGAATGTGCAGATTCGTACCATGAAAAATCAGGCGGCGCCACTGCGGATTATCACCCTTGGCCGGGTTTACCGTTGCGATTCAGACCAAACGCATACCCCGATGTTTCACCAGCTGGAAGGTTTAGTGATTGATACGCATTGCACCATGGGACACCTTAAGGCTTTGCTCCAGGATTTTTTACAAAAATTTTTTGAAATGGAACTGAAATTTCGTTTTCGTCCGAGCTTTTTTCCATTTACAGAACCTTCCGCTGAAGTGGATATTCGTAAGGCTGACGGCAGCTGGCTGGAAGTCCTCGGATGTGGGATGGTGCATCCTCAGGTATTAAAAAATGTAAATATCGATCCGGAAAAATTCAGTGGTTTTGCTTTTGGTATGGGATTGGATCGTTTGGCCATGCTGAAATACGGTATTCCCGATTTAAGATTATTATTTGAAAATGATCTGCGCTTGCTAACGCAGTTTTATTAGGACTATCCCATGAAATTTAGTATCCAGTGGTTACAGGAATGGCTTGCCTCACCCATCGACGCAGAAAATCTGGCGTCTACCTTCACGATGTCCGGTTTGGAAGTGGAATCCCTGGAGCCGGCTGCCGGTGAATTTCAGGGAGTGGTGGTGGGCCTAATCGAAGCGGAGGCCCCGCATCCCGACGCCAAACGTCTGCATTGTTGCCGGGTTGATATAGGGCAGGGCGAGCCTTTGCCGATTGTCTGCGGAGGCGTCAATGTGCGGCCAGGCTTAAAAGTAGCACTGGCTACTGTGGGGGCAAAATTGCCTGGGGGGCTGGAAATTAAGCAGACCGTGTTAAGGGGAGAGCCTTCCCATGGCATGATTTGTTCGGCACGGGAACTCGGTTTGGGTGAGGATAAAGAAGGCTGCATTATCGAATTGCCAGCCGACGCGCCTGTGGGCGCGGACCTGCGCGATTATCTGTCATTAAATGATTATGTCATGGATATTGCGCTCACTGCCAATCGAGGAGATTGCTTAAGTATCAGTGGGATAGCAAGAGAATCTTCTGCATTACTTAAAATTAAAAACAGGCCTCTGCAAATTGACCCGGCGCCGGTAACGTGTGCTGACACGCTGACAGTCGAAGTCACTGCGCCGCAAAGATGTCCGCGTTATGCAGGCCGGGTGATCCGCAATATTAACCATTCTGTGCAAACTCCAACGTGGATGCAGGAGCGTTTGCGTCGCAGCGGTATCCGTAGCATTCATCCTGTTGTCGATGTGACCAATTACGTCATGCTGGAGTTGGGACAACCGATGCACGCATTCAATCTGGAGAATATCGATGAAAAGATTCAGGTGCGTCTGGCCGGAATAGATGAATCCCTGACCCTGCTGGATGGCCGCCTTATGTCACTGACGACAGAGGATTTGGTCATTGCCGACAAGGCGCGACCTCTGGCGCTGGCGGGGGTGATGGGGGGCGCGGCTTCTGGAGTAGCAGCCAACACCCGACATCTTTTTCTGGAAAGCGCTTTCTTTTCTCAAATTCCACTGAGCCTGACCGCTCGACGTCATGGCTTGCAGAGTGATTCGGCTTACCGTTTTTCACGTGGAGTGGATTTTGAATTTACCGGTTTCTGCTCTGGAAAGGGCGACCCAATTACTGCTGGACATCGTCGGCGGTGAAGCCGGACCTGTGATTGAAGTGGTGGATCATAGCCTGTTACCAAAACCACCGGTTATTTTATTACGCCGAACACAAATTCCACGATTGTTAGGTATTGAGTTGGATGGGGCGCGGGTGGTGGAAATTCTCGAATCTTTGGGAATGAAGGTGATGGCGCAGTCTGAGGAGGGCTGGAACGTGCAGATTCCAGGCTATCGTTATGATTTAAATCTGGAAGCCGATTTAATTGAGGAATTAGGCCGGCTGCATGGTTATCAGCATATTCCGTTACAACCCCTGTCACTGCCGCACGGATGCCTCTTCAATCAGGCAATGAAATTTCTCACTCACGGCTTTTATCATTAATGACTGACCAGGGTTATAGTGAAGCCATTACTTATAGTTTTGTGAATCCGCGTTGGCAGGAACTGCTGAACCCGGAGCCATTGCCATTACGCCTTGCCAATCCCCTTTCCGGTGACATGAGTGTTATGCGTACCTCTTATGGCCAGGTTTGTTACAGGCTTTGCAATACAATCAAAACCGGCAGATTCCCCGGGTAAGATTATTTGAGACCGGACTTTGTTTTTTTCCACCCGAGAATCAGCCCCTGACAAATTGCCATGTTGGGTGGTGTCGTCAGCGGAACGGCATATGGCGAGCAATGGGGGATCCCGTCGCGTCCGGCTGATTTTTTCGATGTTAAAGGTGATATCGAGGCGCTCCTGGCATTATCAGGCCGGCCCGATCATTATTCCTGGCAGCCCGGCCTTCATCCCGCACTGCACCCGGGCCAAAGCGCTGATTTATGGTTGGATAACCAGCGTGGTTGGACGGCTTGGCGCCCTTCATCCGGCTTTGATTGAGAAATGTGGAGTTTCGGGTCCGGTTTATCTCTTTGAATTGAACTTAAACATGATAAAGTTCCATCAACTTAATGAATTTAAAAATATTTCTAAGTTTCCTGGCGTGCGCAGGGATATTGCCCTGACCGTTATCGCAGACGACGCCGGCGCGTAACGATTAAAAAATTTATCGTTGAAAAAGCTGGAAAACTATTGAATAATGTGCAAATATTTGATGTCTATCAGGGGCAAAATATTGAAAAAGGACAAAAAAGCATCGCATTGGGTTTGACCTTTCAAGATGCTTCGCGTACTTTAAAGGATGAAGAGATTCAGGCTGTTGTTGATTATTTAATCAAAGACCTGGAGCAGGAATTTAACGCAAAACTGAGGGTGTGAACATGGCTGCACTCACCAAGGCGGATTTGGCGGAACATTTGTTTAATGTCATGGGTCTGAACAAACGCGAAGCCAAAGAGCTGATTGAGTTGTTTTTTGAAGAAATCCGCCAGGCTCTAGAGCATGGTGAATCTGTTAAATTGTCGGGTTTTGGCAATTTTAATTTACGGGATAAAAAACAGCGTCCTGGACGTAATCCCAAAACTGGGGAAGAAATCCCGATTACTGCCCGGCGGGTCGTTACTTTTCATGCGGGACACAAACTTCGTTCAAAGGTAGAGCATTATGCTGGCTCAGAAACGCAAGGCGGGTCTGACCAAAAGTGATCAGTTGCCCGCTATTCCGGAAAAACTATATTTCACTATTGGTGAAGTGGCGGATTTGTGCCATCTGAAACCGCATGTGTTGCGGTATTGGGAACAGGAATTTGCTCAGTTAAGTCCGGCAAAAAGGCGCGGCAACCGGCGTTATTATCAACGATCTGAGGTACTCCTGGTACGCCGCATTCGGGAATTGCTTTATGAGCGCGGTTATACCATTGAAGGCGCCCGGCAATCTTTGGTCGAGCCTACAGGTAATGAATCGCAGAAGGTTATGCATGTTCAGGAAACACTTCAGCAGGCGATTCGCGATCTTGAAAAGATTGCGCATGAACTATTAACTGAGCATAATATTTAGACATCCATTTTAATTTCGGGGCGTGGCGCAGCCTGGTAGCGCGCTTGCTTGGGGTGCAAGAGGTCGCAGGTTCAAATCCTGTCGTCCCGAAAAAAATGCCCGGTTAGGAGGGGGTCGTAACCGACCCCCTCCTAACCGGGCATTTTTTTCGTCCTTGTTATAATCGCTCCGCTCGAACGAAGTTCTCGCGGGCGACCAAAGGGGAGAGCTGCGCTTCTCCCCTTTGGAAACCCCATCGCTGGGGCACGCGCGCTACGCGCGGCGTGGTGGACTTTCTTTTTTTGCGTTTAGCTGAAGCCTGGGACGGTTTTCGATTGATTAGATTGCTCCCATAATTTAAATTCATTCCACAATGATTTAAGTTCAGCATATAATTTTCGAGCTAATTGCTTATCACTCTCATCACTAGAATATTTAATTAAAAATTGCTCACATACGTCATCACCATGTTCCTTACACCACTTTGATTCAAAAAACATTGTTCCTATGTCCTTTACCGTTGCTATTCTCGGATGGGTGAAATGTCCAGTAAAATATTTAATAAATGCTGGGTATAACTCTTCACCTTCTGAAAGACTATTAATGACCTGGCGAAGTTCTTTTAAAGCCATATTCCATTTATGGAACGTTCCCCTTGGGCCAGTGTAATAAATGTCTATATGATCAAGGAATCGTTTTAATTCTTCAATACAGAAATCTTTTAAGTTTTCCTCAGGGTTCGAATAATAATCAATGATCAGATTTGTCGTATCCCCACTTGTCAGATTTAACTCAGTGTGGAGTTTACTAAACAAAGTAAGTTTATGGCGCGCAGCAAAAGGTGATTCCTGATAAAGTTCCTGCTGATTTATTGGGTCCCGGCAAGTTATCATTTTCTCGGACTTTTCAATCTGTTTCATTTGCCGCCATAATGATCGAGATTCCTCAAATATCTTTTGGCCTAGCTGTCTATCAAGAACATCATTAAAATCTCCAACTAAAAATTCCTCAAAGGGATCGCGCTGTATGTTATGTACCGGTCTGTAATAATCTTTTCTCGGCCATCGTGATTCAAAAAATAGTTTTCCTACGTCCTCTGCCGTTATTATTCTTGAAGTTGGGAAAAATTCACAAAAATATTTAATTTTTTTTGGCTCCAGATTTTCATCCTTTAGAAAACTTTCAAGGATTAGGCAAAGATCCATTTCAATTCTCTCCCACCAATGAAACGCATTTTCGGGATTTAGAGTAGTTATCTTATACTCAAGAAATGGTTTTAATTTTTCCTTACAGAAGTCTTTAAATGACCTCTCAGGGTGCAGGTAATAATCAATACTGAAGTCTTTAAAGGGCTTTTCAGGGTCCAAAGAATAATCAATGAGCAGCCTTGTCGTATTCCCACATGTCAGTTTTAACTCCTTGTGGATTTTATTAAATAAAGCGACAGGAGGAAGAGTAAAATAGGGTTCTGTATTGAGTTCGTGTTTCTTTATTTTTGAAATTTCTTCGTTAGCATGCGCTATCAACTTGACAAGCTGCGTTAAAGTGTTGTCACTTTTTTTCCTTTCTTCTACGTGTATATAATTTTTAATGCTGGAAAAACACATTTGAGCCTCAAATAAGGGTTGTAGAGACAACTTTGATGTATCTGCTACAGCTTCGGTTAGAAAAACTTTTAACCTAAATAATTGGCATATGGACAGGATTGTCAGATGGCTTTCTTTGATATCAGCAAGATCCCTTAAAGTTAATTTAGAATCGCCTAAAGATCCCTCTTTATAGTCAGCCTGAGCTTTGCCATCCTGCTCCATAACTCTTGAAATTTTTTCTATTTCACTGATTATTTTCTGCATAACCTGAAGATTATGAGAATTTTTTGTTTTACTGATAAATTTATTACAACTGATTCGGGCATTATTTATGGTTTCTTTAGTTAATTCTTTAACCTGGAGCCCGCTAATTCCTTCTGATTTCCACTTATACTTGTCTTTTAATAGAAGGTATAAACATTGTATTATATTCAGAGATTTTTTAATGGCTTCATTGTTTCGCATAGGACATACTCATCGTATATTTAAATTAGGTTCATTCTATGGCAGGCTGATGCATTAAACAATTGTATTGTGGCATTATTAAGGAAATATTAAAAGATTGCCGGATGTCTTTCTAATAGTAAGCAGATAATATCTGTTTATAATACTCTTGATTATTCTTAGAATCGTGTTAAATTGAGCGGCATGTCCTGGTTTTCATATAATGAGGAGATTTCTTTTGGACAAAAAATTGCTTGATATTTTGGCTTGCCCGCTGTGTAAGAGCAGGCTTATTTTTGATCCCAAACATCAGGAACTTATTTGCCGCATCGATAAACTCGCTTATCCGATCCGAGAGGATATCCCTATTATGTTAATTGACGAAGCCAGGCGCTTAACATCTGAGGAGAATGGCTAATGGAATTTAGAGTCATCATTCCGGCCCGATACGATTCTACAAGGTTGCCAGGAAAAGTATTGGCGAATATTAAAGGCAAAACCATGCTTCAACATGTCTATGAACGTGCGATGGAAAGCGGCGCTGATAGCGTAGTAATTGCTACCGATAACCCCAAGATTAGCAAGGCGGCACAGGGTTTTGGCGCTAAAGTCTGTATGACCTCATCCGAACATCAATCAGGGACGGAACGAATCGCCGAAGCAGCGCTGGCGCTGGATTACGCGCCCGACGAAATCATCGTGAATGTTCAGGGCGATCAGCCATTTATTTTGCCCCAGGCAATTCGGCAGGTGGCGGAAGACCTCGAAAAGCACGATAATGTGAAAATCAGTTCTATCTGCGAGCGGATTACTCACGGCGAGGATCTTTTTAATCCGGCAGTTGTTAAAGTCGTATTGAACTGGCGTAATTACGCCGTTTATTTTAGCCGCGCGCCAATTCCCTGGGATGTTGAGCAGTTTAAAAATCCTGCCAAAGCAGTCCCCAATGATCAACATTACAAACATGTGGGTCTGTATGCTTACCGGGTCAGTTTTTTGCAGGAATATATTCAATGGCCATCGTCGCCGCTGGAACGCCTGGAATCCCTGGAGCAGTTGCGTATTCTTTGGAATGGCAGCCGGATGCACATGGTAATCTCCAAAGACCGCATTCCCCCCGAAGTCAACACTCCCGAGGATTTGGAAAAAGCCCAGGCCCACGCCAGTTAAATTGTTTCCGGGCAGAGGATAATCTGCACATTATGCATATAATAGGGATATTGTATGAGAACGAGTGTTATCGATTCAGGAGCCATTAAAAGACTTCTGACATCCATACGTAAATTGGCGAAAACAATTTCTGTGGAATCTGAATGTCTGATAGGCTCTAAAAACAGTTATGTACTTTGGTTACAGCATCTGGAAGTATTAATTCCCCTGGTAGGGAAAACATGGGTGGATACCGACTTACAACGAGAAATTATCGCTGAAATACAACCTTTCGCCAATTTTCTGGAACAATGCGGCTACGGTGGCACCGCATTATACTACCATGATAAAGCAAAAGAACTTTGTGATAAATACTGGCCAGAAAATTTGAGCTTGAAAGGGCATCATTCTTCGGCGTTCAGTAAACTGAAAAGAAAAAACAATTCAAACAATATACGACCTGAGGCTTGTGAATATAAGCCGGACCTTAATAAACCCGAACAAATATTGGAAGCTTTGCGTCAGGCAGTAATTGCTTGGCATTGCGCGTCTGTTCAGGAGTCTTCGAATGATAAGCTGATAGGGGAGCGGGCAAAAGATATCACGGAAACTGAATTAGAGTTTTTATATCAATCCAGCATTGATTATCTGAGCAGGCATCAGCGAATTTACACAGAATACAAATCATCAGATGTGACATGGGAATCACTGCAAACTGCCATTTTGCATGTCGGTAGGCGCTTATGCCAGGCCAATAATCCGGCGCTGGCATGGTCATTTGCTTTTCATACCCAGCAGGCCGCTTTGCGGGCGGGGCTTTCCCCAGAATGGCAACTGCAATTGTTAGAGTTACTTTACGCAGGCAGCCATCGTGTCCTCAACACGGAGTCAACCGAAGAAAAAATAACTGGAGATTGGATACGATACCGGTCATTGCTAAAAGAATATGATGAGATTTTAGCAAAGAATTTAAACGAAGACAGTACTGAGCTACCGTTGGCGTCAGCCGGGATTTACAGCCAAAATGTGCAGGAACTCATTAAGAATTTGATGACGGATTGTACGACCAGTTTAGGTCCTGCTCCTGCCAACCTCCGATTCTGCTTCTTGGCCTTAGGTTCTATGAGCCGCGGGGAGATGTTGCCCAATTCCGACATGGAATGTATTTGCCTGGTGAACGACCAAAAATATACGCAGTGGGAAGAAGCGAAGACGCTGGAAACCCAATACTTACAGGCCTGGTATCGCTACTTCGAATTTAAGGTAGCTAGTTTAAGCGACCTGAATAATACAGTATTGCGTTTGGATGAAGATCATCAAGGCAAAGGGCATCCGGGTGACCCGGAAATGCGTGGCAGTCCCAAATCTTTCCTATTAAAACTAAAACAGGCGGTCACAGAATACAGGCCCGAATACCATTCCTGGTTGCAAGCTACTTATCTGTATGGCAATGATCAACGGGTCTTATATCATGAGTATCAAAGTGAACTTGCCGCTTGGCTCGTATCCGGTAGTGTGGATTCGAGTTCCCCCGCACAACAAATCGCCCAAATCCAGTTACAGCATGGTCTCGATGCTTGGGGAAGGCGTGATGAAAAAACAGGGGAACATTTCTCATTAAAGAAGAATTACTGGGAACCTGCTATTTACATATTACAAAATCTGGCATTACATTATAGCCAGCAGCCTATCTATTCAACACTGCAAACCATCGACTGTTTAGTTGAAAAAAAAATATTGTCGACAGAAGCGGCAAAAGATACGCGCGATGGCGTTAACTCGCTGTATCGTTTACGTTGGCGCCAAGGACGATTATCATTTTTGCAAGAGGATATTCTTACCGTTGCGCAACGCTGGGATATTCTACTGCTTGAGCCATTCTATCATGCGCTGGTATCCTGGCTTGCAAGCTCCATCTGGGCGCCTGATCCATTAGTTCATTGGATAAAACAGCTTTTGGAGTCTAAAGAAGCTTTAAAATTTAGCGGATTGATACATGCCGTGACAACACGTGCCTTTGATAGACTAAATTCAATCACTGACTTATTGAATTATCATCGCGAATATTATCAGCAGGTACCGCGTGAGCAACGCGAGGATTATCTCAATCATCTATCGCCTGCTTTACGTGCCATAAAACCCACGGGTATTACCGCGACAGCCTCCGAATGGTTTCTACAGATAGACCAGTTGATTCAGCGCTTGACGCTCCTGCCGGATCGCGATGGATGGCGATTGGCAAAAGCGCAACAGCAACGATTATGGCAAGCTCAGTTAGCCGGGTTATTCGCTAATCCGGCTATGCCCGACAATGATTTGGCTTTTTGCAGTCAGATCGTGGGTTATCCACTCACCGATAATATTATGTATTATGCAGTTACCCCCGACGTTCGGAGACAGCTTCTGAAAAACACGGGAGATGGTCAACGGCATTTTCTCGATAAGCCGGATGGCCAATCCGGTCGCCATACGGTTTTGACGATACGCATAGACGCGAGCAGTTTTGCCGCGAAAATCTACCCTGAATTGCCAGGGACTGAATATCAGATTGTTGACCTGGCCTGGCGGGTCAGCGGTGAAGAAATGTTGCCAAATTGGCTGGTAAACTTACAGGACACCAGGGGGTATGGGTCCGCGATTCAGTTTTTTCCGTATTTGCCAAATACGTCTGAAAATCATTTGGAAAACATTCTAAAGATACACTCGGAATATCTGACTCAATTAGAACCCACCTGCTTTAGCCGTCTATTTTTGCGGGTATTGGTCATTAATCCGGAAGATGACAAGGGCGATGATTATATTGTAGTACCGATGACAGATGCCGAAGGCAGACTGTATTATCGCATCATTCGCATTGATAATGAACGGGCTTTTTTTCCAGTGGATGAAAAGCAAAGCAGCAGTTTTTTTTCCGCCGCCAAATCCACTCTGCTGGTTAAGAGCATTTTGTACTGCCTCAATTCAATGAAAGAACCTTTACATCCGCAAGTGATCGATGAATTCCTGATGCTGGACCCTTATGAGTTATTAACCAATTGGCTGAAGGAAAGCGCTGTTCCACACCGATTATGGAATGGCTTATTTGATGATCAAACCATTGATCGGCATGCATCATGGCGTGATCCGGTTACTCGTGAACCGCTGCCAAGCTTTCCGGCTATCATACTTCCCGACAAAATAGAACGGGAACTTTTCAACCGCCTGACTTTGATGCAATATCATTTGCGGGAATATCGACAGGAACAGGTAGAACAAAAAAAATCATCGATAAAGGATTTAACCGCCCTTGATTTACTCAAACTCGTCCAACCCAATTTATCTTTTTATTATGAGCCGCTGTTTACCGATTTTCCGCCGGATTTTAAAAAACCTGAACAGGCGATTGCCCGATTCGCCAGTTTAATGGATAACAAAGACCAGCCTTTATATGAAAGGCGCGAATCACTGGTCCGGCAAAGTCGATATAATGGATTTACGGCGCTCACTAAAAGTCTGCGATTACCGGTTAGTTTTGATAGGCAAAACTTGCGAAACATACGGAAAGGACAGCTTTACAGTTGTGAGCGGGCTCTGGAATCATTAAAATTTATTCAGGAACAGCAGCTCGATTTAATAAGGGAAAATATAATAGAAAAAAAAGAATCCGCTATTTCAACATTTCAAAATTTATCAATTCGTGAGCAGGTGTCATTGATTGACACCTGGCATAAGCAGTTATCCGATTCCAAAGAACAGCGGTACTCCGAGAGTCAACAAAAATTTTTATTGCGCGCCTACCAGCGCACTCCTTTTATTAAACTTGAACTCAGCGGTTTTTGCCGCGTTCTCACCGACGCTTTATTAGATCCTTTGTTGAATTCTGCAAGCGGACATTTGATATATTTAAATATTTCGCGTTGTTCGTTACTGACAGAAAAAATTATGTCCAGTATCGCTGCAAAATGCCCGAATTTGCGCACTATCATTATGTCCAACCTCTCATTCACTAAAATATCGCCCATTTCACCCTGGTTAGGAAACCCTGTGCCACTCACATTTTTTCACTTAACGAAACTGGATGTGTCGGATTGTAAAGAATTGCGTTCTGTTAAGATAACAGCGCCTTTATTGACGCAGGACCAGATTTATAAAGAAGGGTGCACTCATCTGAATGTAGTGCTTCCGGTTCAAGAATATAAAACCGTCGTTGAATCAGAATGTCATGAGGCTTTGACGTTCTTTGTGCAGGAGTTTAAATTTCAAAGTTGTTTTAACGCTGATCTCGCATGGCTGCAATTATCCCGATTATTTCGATCTTTAAATCAAACGATAAATAGTCGAATTGATATTCATGACTGCTTTATTCAGGCGCAGAAATCCGGTATTTCTCCGGCAGTGGCGCAATTTGGCAGTTGGTTGATGTACCGCTATGGGCCTCAAATATGGCGTGATAAGTCAAAAGCGGATGAAATTAAAAAGAAATTTCCTGGGGAAGCCAATATGTTATGTTTGCTGGAATCTGTCGAAAATTTCTTTATAAAGAAAGATAAAAATCTTAAAATCAGCGCTTTAGATTTCTCTATGATCCGCGAATCAGGCAGTATGGTTGAATGTGGTAAGGATGGTGCACAGGCGATAGCGATGTTGTTATATTTAAAAATACCTATCATCCACCTGGACTTTGGCTACCATCGCATCGGTGACGGTGGCGCAGATATTCTGGCGAGCGCTTTGGAAACAAAGCCGCCGCTGAGGGGATTAATTTTGAGATGTAATGAAATTGGTCCTTATGGAACGATAGCATTGGCAAATAGTTTAGATGAATCGTTACTGTTAACTTTATGCCTTGAAGGCAATCAAATTGGAATCGAGGGTGCAAAAGCATTGGCGAATGCATTAAATAAATCATCCCTGTTTGCCCTGGATCTTGCGGGTAATCACATTGGCGACGCCAGCGCGCTTATGCTGGCAGAGTGTTTAAAAACTAATCCTCGACTTCGAGCATTGCATCTGAGCTCTACTAAACTAGGTGTAGTTGGTGTAAGAGCGCTCCAGAGAGCATTGACTGTTAACAGACGGAAAATTGAATTAGATCTGAGCTCCAATTATGGGCCGGAGGAAGGTTCAACACGAAATACTCCTGCGGAATTAAAGGAAGCGTCTTCAATTAAAAGAGACATTCATACAGGACTTTCCGATAACGCCTTCCATCCAGAGCAATATTTGCATTTGTTACCATCCCTGCCAATACGGCTGTTTCAAAGCGGAGGCTCTTCAGCCGGTACTTCGGGTAGTGAATCATTGGGAACCAGGCAACTGGAATCAAACTTTTAAAGAAAGGATTTAAAAGCTATGAAATATCAGGTTCCGCATTATATTAACGGTCAGCCGGTTTTCACTAAAAATTTTTCTCATCAACCGGTTTATAATCCCGCCACCGGCGATATTATCGGCGAAGTTAATTTCGCCGACGCAAAGGAGGTTAATCAGGCCGTCGCCGCCGCCCGCGCGGCATTTCCTGACTGGGCCGCGACGCCGCCCATGCGCCGCGCACGCGTGCTGTTCAGGTTTAAAGAATTGCTGGAAAAACATATTGACGAAATCGCCGGCATCGTCACTCGCGAACAGGGTAAAGTTCTGGAAGATTCCAGAGGTTCGGTACTGCGTGCACTGGAGTTAGTGGAATATTATTGTGGCATCCCGGGTTTACTGAAGGGTGACTATTGCGAAAATATCAATACCGGCATAGACAGTTATACCCTGCGCCAACCTCTGGGTGTTTGCGTGGGCGTCACTCCTTTTAATTTTCCGGTGATGGTGCCGGTATGGATGATGATTCCCGCAATTGCCTGCGGAAATACTTTTATTTTAAAGCCTTCTGAAAAAGATCCCTCCGCTTCGATAAAATTGCTTGAATTATTAAAATTGTCCGGATTGCCGGATGGAGTCGCCAACGTTATCCAGGGTGACAAAACGGTGGTGGAACAGCTGATTACCCATCCGGACGTGGACGCAGTGAGTTGCGTAGGTTCCACTCCCGTCGCTGAATCCATTTACCGGACGGCAGTCAGTCATGGAAAGCGGGCCCAAACATTTGGCGGTGCAAAAAATCATGCGATAGTGATGCCCGACGCCGATCTGAAGGCGGCGGCCCAATCCATTGCCGGCGCAGCGTATGGTGCTGCCGGGGAGCGCTGCATGGCGATTTCAGCCGTAGTGGCGGTGACCGACCCGGTTGCGGATGAATTAATTTTGCAACTGCAGCGAGAGACCGGCGCGATTACAGTCGGCCCGGGCGCCGAGCCAAAATCCCAAATAGGGCCCTTAATCTCCCGTGAACATCAGCAACGGGTACGGGAATATATAGATTCAGGAATCCGGGAAGGAGCGCAATTAGTGATTGATGGCAGGGAATGCGTGGCGCCTAATCATGAGCAGGGTTTTTTTATGAGTCCCACGCTGTTTGACCGTGTCACCCCGGATATGCGGATTTACCGGGAAGAAATTTTTGGGCCGGTGTTAGTGGTGCTACGCGCAGCGGACTTCGCCGGCGCTTTAAAGTTAGTGAATGAGCATGAATTCGGCAATGGCGTGGCCATTTTTACCCGCGACGGAGGTAACGCGCGCACTTTTGCCGCGCAAGTGCAGGCTGGGATGGTGGGCATTAACGTACCCATTCCCGTTCCGGCAGCTTACATGAGTTTCGGTGGCTGGAAACGTTCGTGGTTTGGCGACATCCGCATGCATTCGGAAAGTGTGGCGTTTTATACCCATACAAAAACGATCATCCTGCGCTGGCCCGATCAGCCGGAAGGTTCCAGCTACCACATGCCTGCGCATCGGGAGGACGGAAAAAAATGACGATAATTGCATTTATCGGTTTAGGAAATATGGGAGCGCCGATGATGCAAAATTTATTGCGGCATGGTCATACCCTGCAGGTTTATGATGTGGCGCCCGAAGCGGTCAGGCGTTGTGAGACAATGGGCGCAGTGCCCGCCGCATCTGCGTGCGACGCGGTGAACAATGCCGGGGTCGTCTTCACCATGTTACAGACCGGGGAACAGGTGCGGGAAGTTTGTCTGGGAGACAATGGCATTTTTAAGCGGTTAAAACCCGAAGCACTCTATATCGATTGCTCTTCCATCGACATCGAATCGACCCGGTTTCTGCATGATCAGGCACGACGTCATCATATCGCCATGCTGGACGCCCCCGTTTCGGGTGGCGTAACCGGAGCTGCCGCAGCGACGCTCACCATTATGGCCGGCGGCGAGACCGCCGATTTTGAGCGTGGCAAACCCCTGCTGCAATTATTAGGAAAGTTCGTATTTCACGCCGGAGCGGCCGGCAACGGCCAGGCAGCAAAAATTTGCAATAATTTAATTCTTGGAATTTCGATGATCGCCGTCAGTGAAGGGTTTACTTTAGCTAAAAAATTGGGATTAGACCCGAAAACTTTTTTTGAAATTAGTTCACACTCTTCAGGAGAATGCTGGGCGATGACTCATTACAATCCGATGCCTGGCGTCCTGGAAAATGTTCCCGCCAACAATCAGTACCGTCCCGGTTTCACCAGCGCGATGATGCTCAAAGATTTACAATTGAGCCAGGACGCCGCAAAAACCGCCGGTATAGCTACCGAACTCGCCGCCAAAGCCACCGCCCTGTATCAAAGTTTTGTCGACAGCGATCACGCCGCCCTCGATTTTTCCGCCATCATCAACATAATTAAGGCAGATTAAGCTAGTGAGACCGGCCATTTTTAGTAATTTAGCCGATTTAATTAAATTTCACTTGCACTAATTTGATAATTTTTGTATATTTAACCGGTGGAAATAAATAAAGCCGAAATTGGCACAATTCTTTCGAAATATAATCCTTGGTGGCGCGACGGAATAATTTCTAATGTGTCAGGCTGGCATCGCACTGCCTTTGATGAACTGTTTCAGTGGATGCATGCGCCTCCAGCACCCCGGGCGGTTTTACTGTCGGGAGCCAGGCAAATTGGCAAGACCACGTTGTTGCAGCAAGTCATTAACGCCTTACTGAAGCAGGGTATCCCAGGAGTCAATATTCTTTTTGCCAGTTTTGATGATTGGATCATTAAAAATGTGAGCATAGATTCAGTATTACAAGCCTGGCGAGAGCGTGAACCCGCAGCCCCGGGACCGGAATATTTATTTCTTGACGAGGCTCAGTTCATCCCCAATATCGGGACATGGGTAAAACATCAGGTGGATTTTTTTAAGAACCGTAGAATTATCTTTACGGGTTCAGCGATGCCACTGATTTCAAAAGAACAGGAATCAGGTGTTGGCCGGTGGCATACAATTCGGTTATCGACCCTTTCATTTTTTGAATATTTTCAATTGAATCAATTTGAAGTATTTGAATACAAAATTTTTACAGATGAAATATTTATAGAGGAGCAAATAAAAAATCTTACAAGAGAGAATTTTAAAAAACTTAAGGATAGGGCTGTAAAATGCAGGGATCAATTTAGAGAATTTATTCAACTCTCTCAACAGGATAAGGATAAATTCACGGCATCTTCGCCTGTATTGCCTGGGCTACCTGAAGTAAGTGATCTACAAGAATTATTTGACTGGAAATCACAAGATTTTTTACGAGTCTCAGAATTAGCCGCACCATACGTGGGTTATTTTCATCAGTATTTATTGCGCGGCGGTTTCCCGCAAATTGCCATAATAAATGATGTCGATAAAGCCCAAAAATTATTGAGAGATGATCTGATTGAGAAGGTTATCAATAGGGATATGACAGCTATTTTTGGAGTTCACAATCTTCCTGACCTCGAAAAAATCTTTATATATTTATGTATGCATGATGGCGGGATACTCAATATGGAAATGTTGAGAAATAATTTGCAAATTTCCCGGCAAACTATCGAGCAATATCTGAAATTTTTAGAAGACATCCACCTGATATATCGATTACGCCCATTTGGTTATGGTAAAGAAATTCTGAGGTCCAATCATAAAATTTATTTGGCCGATCCGGCGATAGTTCCTTCGATCTTATTGAAAGGAAAAAGTTTATTAGATGATCCCGATAGCCTTGCGAGAGCTGTAGAAGCGGCTGTATTTAAGCATTTATTTATCTATTATCCACATTCCAGGTTCACATTTTGGCAAAATAAAGAAAAAGATAATGATAGCGAAATCGACCTGATAGCAGAAAATGGAGAGCAGATTATTCCATACGAAATAAAATACCGGAATAAACATACCAGTAATAAACATGTAAAGGGACTGCTAGAGCTTTGCGAGAAAAATAAATCCATTAAACAGGCTTATGTGATTACCAAATCAATTAATGATTTTGGTATACATGACCTGGAAGGATTTCCTCATTTAAAAATTTTACATATCCCTGCCACACTGCTTTGCTATTGGCTCAACCGCTGACATAATTTTAAGCAGGGAGTGTTTTTACTACAAGGCCGGGAATGCGACTGAATTCTCGATGGTTAGTCGTGAGGACTGAATGTCCGTGAGAAAGGGCGGATAAAAATACATATATCTTAATGGCACTAAGTTCACGTGTTGTCATTAATTTCTCCTGATTATTTCTTCATTTTTGTAAGCAGTTTTTTAAAATATTTTTTAATAACAGATTTATGCGTGACCTCGGGATTCCCGAGAAGGTAACCCAGGGGTTTTAAAGAATCCATATGATCGAAAATAATTTTAATCATGGCTAATAAGGGTAAAGATAGGACGATTCCCATCAGGCCAAAAAACATGCCGCCAAAAAATAAAATCAATAACGACGCAAAAGGATTCAGACTGATTTGACTGCCGATAATTTTCGGAGTAACGAAATTGCCTTCAAGAAACTGCACCACGACAAATACCACAATGACACCGAGCGGATACCATAGCGAATTGGTCGTCGCCAGTGCGAATAAAAACGGTAAGAAAGCTCCCACGGTAATGCCGATATAGGGAATAATGGTTAGGATGCCTCCCATCGCTCCAAAGAAAATCGCGTGTTTTATGCCAAGCAACAAAAGTCCAAGAGTATTTAAAATTGCAATCGTCAGGATAACAAAAAACAATCCGATTATATATTTACGCACCATGACCTGAATGGCTCTTAGAGTAATCTTTACCTCAGTATGAGTGGAACTACTAAAACACTTCATTAAAAAAGCCACCAGGAAAGTTCGATAATAGAGAAAAAAGAAAACCGAGATTAGAAACAGGAAAAAACCAATAAAAAAATCCGCAGTAAACATCAGGGTATTTTGCAAAAAACTCACGCTGTTCTTAAATAGGGAGGTTGATGTATTTTTGATATAGGTAATCTGTTGGCTGGGCGCTATGCCAAATCGGTCCGCAGCCCACTGCTGGATTTTATTAAGCGTGGCATTAAAGCTGTTAATAAATATATCCACATCCGCGGTTATATATTTAATTTGCACGGCAAGAAAAAATGCAACCAGTAATAAGAACACCAACATTAATAATATTGTTAGCAGGGCGCTGAATAATCTTGGAATTTTTATTTTTTCCATATAAGCGCTGACGGGTTTTAAAAGTAGCGCGAAAATAAAAGCGGCTAATAACGGTTTGACGAGAGATTGAGTCATTATGAGTACATAAAGTGTTAACACAATACTGGCAAGAATAAAAAAATATTTGACGACATTCGGTGGGGTTACGATATTTTTTTTCATAATAAAATCTCGCCAGGCAATGCGGTGCTATCCATCGATTCCTGCAACTCCACTTTTTCAATTTTATTAAATCGGCTGGTAATTTTTTTAGAGGATTGATGCACCTCTTCCACATCCTGCTGTGCTTGCTGAATATGTTTGGCCAGGTGGTTCATGCGGTCCTCAAAGCGGGAAAAATCCTTACTGAGTAAGGTTAAATGTTGTTGAATCAGATGTACCTGCTTGCGCGTTGCCGCATCTTTAAGAACCGCGCGGGCTGTGGTCAGCACTGCCATCATGGTGGTGGGCGATACCAGCCATACTTTGCGCCGGTGCGCCATTTCTACCAGATCGGGATAATGAGCATGGATTTCCGCAAAAATTGCTTCCGCAGGAATAAACATGACAGCGCCTTCGGTAGTTTCCGGCGGCGCGATGTATTTTTCGGCGATATCTTCAATATGCTTGCGAATATCCAAACGAAACTGATGTTCAGCCTGATTTTTAGCAGTGGAGGACGTGCCGATGGCTGTCATCTGCTGATAACTTTCCAGGGGAAATTTGGCATCAATGGCGATATTTCCCGATGGCGGCGGCAATATTAATAAACAATCCACGCGCTTGCCGTTTGTGAGAGTATGTTGTAACGAAAAATGCGTTTCGGGAATGACGTTGCGGATTAAAGTTGTCAGTTGAACTTCCCCAAATGCTCCTCGCGAACGTTTGTCTGCAAGAATTTCCTGGAGATTAACCACGTTACTGGAAAGTTCAGTGATTTTCTTTTGTGCCTCATCGATGATGGTGAGACGTTTCATGACATCGCCAAAGGTGGCGGTGGTTTTTTCAAAGCCGCTGGCAAGTTGACGATCAACCTCACCGCTGATTTCTTTTAAACGTTGTTGCACTTCTTTAGTCAATTCATCGACTCGCTCTCCCAAATGTTGCGCGTATTGACTGAGACTTATGGTGATCTGGCCGCGCACTTCCTGCAGTGCTTTTTGCAGGCTGTCCTGAATGACAGTCAGACTGTGAATTTGATGCTGATCAAAGCGCTGACGTTGTTCATATTGTTCTTTTTCCTGAGTTTTGAGCAGTTGCTGAATTTCCTGGCGTTGCAGATTTATTTGTTGCCAGTGTTCCTGCGCGGTGTTCTGCTGCTGACTAAATTGTTTCCAGCGTAAACGATCATACATTCCCAGAGCCACGATAGCTGCTGTGGGTAAAAGCGCGCTGAGTAATAAATAATATGACATTTTAATTTCCCTCGTGACTTGGAAAAACCACTCTAGTATACTGATTGCTAGTTCAGTAATCGAGGTCTGTGTGAGCATATTAAAAAAACAGAGTGTGAAAGCACTGATTTTTTTGACGGGTTTTACAATTGCCGGCTGTCAAACTATTGAAGACCGCTACAGCCCGAAGGCTGAAAAAGAGTCTTTTACCCATGAAGATCCCACTATCCGATACCAGAATGGTTTATTGCTCGTAGGCGCGCCGCGATACAAAGTTATCGCCGCATACGGTCCCCCCAATGGCACTGATATAGAGCCGGGTAAAATCGAAGATGTCTATATTTTTCTGGATAGTGGTTCAAAATATGTAAATCCTTCGCCGCGCGCCCGCAATGTGGCGTTAGCGGTCGCCACCGCGGGCACTTCCGTAGCCATTAGGCAGGCGCGTCTGGCCTATCAACGCACCAATCTGATTATTTATCATGTTTACTATGGCCCGGACGACCGAATTTATCGCGTTGAAAAAGAGCCGGGCAGCGCATTTAAAAATCCCTCCAAACCTTCATAGTTTTTTTGGGTGATATTGTATTAATTATTATAGTAATGACAAGATCTTTTTTTCAGATTGACACATATTCTGATACTGAGTAAACTACCCGCTATTTTAAAATTGTACCTTTTTAAACATCATACAACGTTGGAGGCAAATAAATGAGAAGAAGAGCAATGAGAAGAAGAATAGCAAGACCACAAATAACAATAGAAAAGCTGAAGAAATTACAAAAATTAAACATGTTCTTAATAGAAATCGATGAAGAAGTTTTTAAAAGTAAAGAATATTTTAAGCTTGGCCTTAATAAAGAAATCCTGCCAGAGAATTATACTTTTATGGCTGAATTCGATTCCAAATATGAACACGCTATCAGTAAACCGCCGCTGATAAAACCTAATAATGAATTATTAAAAACCCTTCTGGAAAGAGGGCGTATAGAATTTGGGGAACCACTGGTTAATGCTAAGATACCATTCGCTCCCTTAGCCGACTCAGTGAAAACCCTGATTTATATGTCATTACTTAACCATAATCAGGGAGGCATAGAATCGCTGTTCTTATTATCTCAAGAAAAGCTGTTGATTGATAAATTTTGTTACGGAGTGATACTGAACAATACTCCAAGATTAATATACGATTTTGACAGGATTAGGGTGTTAGCTGAATTTAATCCCGGTTTTTTAAATAGCAGTCTAATAGAGGTGTCATTTTCACGAAGCTTTCGAATAAATGGATGTTTATATGAATTAAATCTCAATGAAGCCGCCTATTACGTGGCCCTCGGTGCAAGACAGGCAAATTTGGATGCCATTTTAACAGATCCAAATCGTCTTGAAGAGGCTTTTTCTCTGACTCGTTCAGTTTATAGCAATGCTATCTGTTATGCCGAAGATTATCGGCATGAAATTTCTTTATGGGTACGGGAATTACTGTTAGCAGACTTAATAAAAACCGTCGCAGGTTATTTGGGCGAAAATATTTATTCCCTTCCTTCCCGCGATGACATGGCGTCTTACCAGCCAAAGCCATTTTTCTTTCCCAATATTGGTTTGCCTCTTGTGCTAGTGCAAATGATTTTGGCTTACGTGGAAGGCGAAAGGACATTCCTGTCCGAAGAAACTGAGGAGGCAATACAAAAGATATGGCCTACAGAAGTTTCAACCACTGCGCTGGGTGTCAGCACCTGTCCGGGCACTACGTTTGTTGCAAGGCAAAATCATGTTGTCACACGTAATGATACCGTAAGTCGAACACTGGGCATGGATAAATACTGATATTGAGTAAACTGCTCGATATTCCAAAAATTTATATTTTTCCATACACCACACAACATAAGAAGCATATATATGCAAGACATACCCGGGTGACCGGGTGGGTCTACTCACATGCGGGAATTGCTGTTTGGCAGTGACAGGGGGAGGCGAATCCTGTATAATTAACTAAATTATTTGAGCGGGGGCCTGATGCTGGATTTTTTACATCACATAGATATTATTCAACTCACCAGAGCCGCTGGTTATATCGGTCTGGCGGCTATAATCCTTTGTGAAACCGGATTGTTTCTGGGATTTTTTTTACCGGGCGACAGCCTGCTGTTCTCGGCAGGGTTGTTGGCTTCTCAACAGATTTTTAATATTTTCCTTTTAACACCCATGCTCATTGCCGCTGCAATTGTGGGTTACGCCATCGCTTACTGGTTTGGAGATAAGATCGGTCATTGGCTGCTAAAACGCCCGGATACTTTTTGGTTCAAGCGGCGTTATTTAACCGAAGCGCACGCTTTTTACGAAAAGCACGGTGGCAAAGCCCTCATTATTGGCCGGTTAATCCCTATTGTCCGTACTTTTTTGCCCATCGTAGCCGGAATGGCGGAGATGACCCATCGCCGGTTCACGCTGTTTAACGTGATCGGCGCTCTGGTGTGGTGTGGGGGTGTTACTTTGGCGGGATATTATTTAGGTGCGGTCATTCCCAATATTGACAAGTATATCTTACCGATAGTGCTGGCCATCATTGTTATTTCGGCGTTGCCCCCGGCTATTCATTTATTGCGGACACGGTGCTGCGGAAACAAGTCGGACCATCCCGTTTAAACAGATATGCTGCCGCTGTTGGTCATCAATCAACAACAGCTCACCATTTTCGGAAATCCCATTCATAATCCCCGTCAGGGTTTGCTGTGCGGAGGTGACTGTCACCTGCTTGCCATATAAATAATCCAGGGTGCGCCATTCTGCCAAAAACGTTGTTAAGCCTCCTGTGGAAAATTTCCCTAAAGCCAGAATTATTTCATTCAGTAAAATCCCCGCAAAGTGGTTGCGTTCAATGTCCTTTTGAATGATTTGGTGAAGGCTGGCCCATGGCTGGTCTATCTCCGTAGCCTGTTCCGGCCTTAAATATAAATTGATCCCGATCCCTATCACGGCGTTACAGAAACCCTGTGTTCCGGGGGTCGTCTCCACCAAAATGCCCGCCAGTTTCTGGTTCTCGTAATACACATCATTCGGCCATTTAACGGCAATTCGCTGGGTGACTCCGTAATTGCGCAAGGCTTGGGCGACGCCGACACCCACCGCTAAACTTAATCCCATGATAGCGGCGGGAGATTTATTGAACGGCCACAATACCGAAAAATAAATTTGCCCATTGGGAGGAGACAACCAGCGTTTGCCGCGCTGACCTTTCCCCGCCGTCTGCTGTTCGGCAAAGCAGGCGATAACCTGTTGGCGATGAGCCAGCCTCAATAAATAATCATTGGTAGAGTCTACCGTTCCCAGAATCACAAGTTCACCCAGTTGAGCACGCACCTCCGGGTGAAGAGACTCAAGGATTTGCCCGGAATTAAGTAGTTCCATGTTCATAGTCCCGAATAGTGTGGTATAATTATGGTTTTTACTAAAATAATGATAGGTTAACAATGTCAGCTAATATTCGCAATGTCGCTATTATCGCCCACGTTGATCATGGTAAAACGACTCTGGTTGATCAACTATTAAGACAATCCGGCACTTTCGGTGACCGCAGTGTCATGGTGGAGCGGGTCATGGACTCCAATGATCTTGAAAAAGAGCGTGGCATCACGATTTTGGCGAAAAATACAGCCATTTCCTGGCGCGGTTCTCGAATCAATATCGTGGATACCCCTGGCCATGCGGATTTTGGCGGAGAAGTGGAGCGTATTCTATCCATGGTCGATTCCGTGCTTTTGCTGGTCGACGCCGTGGATGGGCCGATGCCGCAAACCCGGTTCGTCACCCAAAAAGCTTTTTCATGGGGTTTGAAACCCATCGTGGTGGTGAATAAGGTCGACCGTCCCGGCGCCCGGCCGCACTGGGTCGTAGACCAGGTTTTTGATTTATTTGTCCGCCTGGGAGCCACGGACGAACAACTTGATTTTCCAGTCATTTTCGCCTCCGCCCTCCAGGGTTTCGCCATGAAGGATTTAGACAAACCCGAAACCAATATGAACGTTTTACTGGATATGATCCTGGACGTGGTGCCGGCCCCGAAGGTGGATCCGAACAGCCCTTTCCAGATGCAGATCAGCGCTCTGGATTATTCCAGTTACGTGGGCGCTATCGGCATCGGCCGGATTTCCCGCGGGCGCATTAAAACCAACTCGCCGGTAGTGATTGTGGATGCCGAGGGGAAGTCTCGTTCAGGCCGTGTTTTACAGGTGTTGGGCTTCATGGGTTTAAAACGCGACGAGGTGCCTTCCGCGGAGGCGGGGGATATCATCGCCGTGACCGGCATTAGCAATATCCATATTTCCGATACATTATGTGACCCGAATAAAGTAGAAGCTCTTCCGCCCCTGATTGTGGACGAGCCTACGGTGAGTATGACCTTTCAGGTCAACGATTCGCCTTTTGCGGGCCGTGAAGGAAAATTTGTGACCAGCCGCCAGATTAGCGACCGCCTGGACCGCGAATTAATTTCCAACGTCGCACTGCGGGTGGCGCCTGGAGAAGATACTGATCAATTCATCGTTTCCGGCCGTGGAGAACTGCATTTAGGTATTTTAATTGAGAACATGCGCCGTGAAGGTTATGAGCTGGCGGTTTCGCGACCTGCGGTGATTACCAAAATAATCGATGGCGAGGAGAAGGAACCTTACGAACAATTGGTGGTTGACGTTGAAGAAACTCATCAGGGCACGATCATGCAGCATCTGGCCGAGCGCCGGGGGCAAATCCAGGATATGATGCCGGACGGCAAAGGCCGGGTGCGCTTAACTTACGTGATCCCGACTCGCGGATTAATTGGTTTTCATGCGCAATTTTTGATGATGACCTCAGGTTCGGGCGTGATGTATCACGTATTTGACCATTACGGCCCGGTGGTGACGGTGGCGATCCAGCATCGTAACCGCGGAGTACTGATCGCGAACGGTCCCGGCAAAGCCACCGGATTTTCGTTATTTAATCTGCAGGAACGGGGACAATTATTTATTGGACCGCAGGTTGAAGTCTACGAAGGAATGGTTATTGGTATTCACTCACGTGAAAATGATTTGGTCGTAAACCCAACCAAGGCCAAGCAGCTTACCAATATTCGCGCGGCAGGTTCTGATGAAAATATTATTCTGACTCCGCCGATCCGGCAATCCCTGGAGCAGGCCCTGGCGTTCATCAACGACGATGAGTTGGTCGAAATCACCCCGCTGAACATCCGCATGCGCAAAAAATATCTAAAAGAAAATGAACGCAAGCGCGGCGGCAAAATATAACAGCCCTAAAAATAGATGGGTTCAGCAATTCCCGCTGGGTACAGCGGCAATTGCTTCCTATTTATATCCTCCGCTCGGCGGAGCCGATGCTCGGAATGAAGGGGGAGCGCTGCGCGCTGCTCCCCCTTGCGAACCCCCATCGCGCAGAGAATTTTCTACGAAAATTATTTTTCTTTATGAAAAATTAACCATATATTTCATATACTTAAATTTATTTTATTCCCAGCGGGAATTGCTGTAGATGGGTGTCCATCAAGTGGCAGTTATGCTAGTTTTTTTACCTTCAGTCAAAATTACTCGTATAATTAATTTCATGAAAGCTCGGTACCTTCTGTCACAAGTAGAAAAAGATCTATCCCGTAAAATGGTGTTTATTGGCGGACCTCGGCAAGTGGGTAAAACGACCATGGCTAAAGGCATGCTTGAGAATGATAATGGTTATTTAAATTGGGATGTCCCTGAACAGCGTGAAAAAATATTAAAGAAAGAATTACCGGCGACTTCCTTTTGGGTTTTCGATGAAATACATAAATACCGGTTATGGCGGAATTTTCTAAAAGGGATTTATGACATAAAACCCGCTCATCAAAAAATATTAATTACGGGCAGCGCGCGTTTAGATTATTACCGTTATTCAGGAGATTCTTTGCAGGGTAGGTACCATTATTTACGAATGCATCCTTTGTCTTTGGCGGAGTTAAAATCCAATAGTCAGAAAGATTTTCTAGATTTATTAAAATTAGGGGGATTTCCAGAGCCCTTTTTTTCAAATTCTACTATTGAAGCGAAACGATGGTCGCGTGAATATCGAACCCGATTGATTCGTGAGGATTTAGTACAATTGGAAAACGTGCATGATCTTGCCCGTATTGAATTGCTGGCTATGCGTCTTCCAGAATTAGTCGGTTCACCACTGTCTATTAATGCTCTGCGAGAAGATTTACAGGTCAGTCATAAAACAGTCAGTACTTGGGTGCAAATTCTCGAAAGATTGTATGCTATTTTTCGAATTCCCCCGTTTGGCGTCCCTAAAATTCGTGCTGTAAAAAAAGAACAAAAACATTATCAGTTTGATTGGACATTAATTCCGAATGAATCTATTCGTTTTGAAAACATGGTCTCTTGTGCTTTGTTGAAATGGTGTCATTATCAGCAGGATGTTTATGGTGAAGAAATTGATCTTTGTTATTTTCGCGATGTTGATGGGCGTGAAGTAAATTTCGTGATTACTGATAATAAAAAGCCAATCCAATTTATTGAATGCAAATGGAATGATGCGCCGATTTCGGACAGTTTAAAATATTTAAAAAAACGTTTTCCACAGGTGGAAGCCCTGCAAATTTCTGCAACCGGAGTTAAAGATTATATAGGCGATTTAGGCATTCGCGTTTGTCCGGCTACTATTTTTCTGCATCAACTTATTTAGAAAAAAAAACATAAAGCCGGAACAAATAAAGGATCAGGCAATCTCTCTACGTTGCGATCGCTGAGATATAATCTTTTTTTGCGTAGTCTATAATTTTTCCATCATGAGTTAATAGAGTTAATTGGTGCAGGCGTGCTGTGGCGATAATCAGCCGGTCAGCGGGGTCGCCGTGAAAATCATTAGGAAGTTGCGTGCTTTCTACTGCGATTTCCGGGGTCAGAGGTAGTAATTCAATGCCTGGTAATGCCAAGGCATCTTTTATCCAGGATAAAACCGGTTTTTCCAGGCGGATGCGTCCTTTCATTGCCAGCATTCCCACTTCCCATGCCGAGATGGCTGCAATTCCTACGTAACTATTTTGCGCAGCTTCATTCACTATTTTTTGATGCTTGCGGCTTAAATTCGCCGCGCCCTCCATTAACCAAATCCAGACGTGAGTATCTAACAGCAATCCCTTCATGATTCAGCGTCCCAGGATTCATCAATGGGGGAGACGATATCACCTTTAATGTTGACTGTGCCTTTAAGTGCGCCAAATAAATCAATTTTTGTCTCTTCGATAGGAACCAATTTTGCAATGGGAATACCGTGTTTAGTAATGACTAAAGAAATATGTTTTTCTTTGACATTATCCATCAATTGCAGGCATTGTGCCTTAAATTGAGCCGCTGCTATTTTTTTTAACATTTGGTATTTCCGATATTATGACCATAGTTATATGACTATAGTACTAATTATAGAGAATAATTAAATAAAGTCAATAAGGAAGCTGTTTTGCTGTCGTCAGCAATTCCCGCTGGGAATAAAATAAATGTATATGAAATATCACTAGTGTCCGGTTAAAAATCGAATAAACTCAATTGGTTATAAGTGTCCTCCGGTAGTGTACTGTTATCATCTGCTTGTAAAGCGCATAAAATCCCTGTTTTTTCAAAAATTGAGACTGATAAAATTTGTAATATTGTGTAGAGTGACGTTTTAAGCTGAAGTTCTTTCTTAACGATGGCAATAAGCACATAAGTTGCCACTGCAGACCATATTTGAGTCTTTACGGCGTTCTCACTTGTTCCAAGAAACCGTTTGATTCGCAAATGCTGCTTAATCCATTTGAAAAATAATTCGACTTGCCAACGATTTTTGTATAGCGCAGCAATTACCAGTGGAGGCAACGTTGTATTATTGGTAAGAAACACTAAATTTTTTTCTGTTTCTGGATCTTTAAATCGTACCTTGCGTAAATATTCTGGATAATCCTTAGAAGCATATACACCATTTATTGCAATAACTTGATCACAAATGATGCCAGTGGAACGATCGGTTTTTGTTGAGTATATTCGTCTCGCATTCATATTTTTTTTAGATCGCGTAACAAAGAAAGCGCCAGCCTGATGAATTTTATAGAGCCTTGCAAAATCAACATACCCACGATCCATAACATAAAATGCGTTTGCCTCAAAAGGAAGAACATCAAGTATTTTAACGTCATGCATTTTACCATCACTAATGTGAATAAAGGCTGGAATTGCACCACGCAAGTCCAACAGCGTATGCATTTTTATCGCAGCTTTTGTTGTACGAAATGGCGCCCAGTCAAACAAATTCAAACACAAATCAATTGTTGTAGAATCCAGTGCATATATTGTTGCATCAAGTTCAATATTCATTTTGTCTTTTTCATATAATTTTCTGGCACGAGAAATTAAACGCATCGCCAATTCATGATAAATTCGCCAATCACGTTTATTCAGAGCATCAGCCAATGTAGAGCGTGCTGGAATATTTCTTATACCCATATGAAAAAGTTTTTTATGATGTGCCGTTAAGCAAGCCTCAATATCGCGAAGGGACTCACGCCAAGTCAATTGTGAAAATGCCATTAAACGAAAGACGTCGGCACAGTTTAGGGTGCGTACGCCGGCATCTCCTTGATAGCGATCAATGATTCGTCCAAAAGTTTTCCATGGAATATATTCCATGATTTGCGCAAAAAGAGTTTTACCTAAATTCATGATGATTCCCAAATAATATGATATTTGAATCATCGCAAATGTAGGCCATAAAAGAATCAGAAAATGTATTTAAATTGACTTTAAACGGAGATTTTTACTAATCGAAATTCAAATCGTGGACAGGCTTAAATTCTCTGAAGGCTTTGATAACACTAGGTTTTAATGGGTGCAAAGTTAAATAAACCGGACACTAGTGATGAAATATATGGTTAATTTTTCATAAAGAAAAATAATTTTCGTAGAAAATTCTCTGCGCGATGGGGGTTCGCAAGGGGGAGCAGCGCGCAGCGCTCCCCCTTCATTCCGAGCATCGGCTCCGCCGAGCGCAGGATATAAATAGGAAGCAATTGCCGCTGTACCCAGCGGGAATTGCTGTGCTGTCGTTTGACAGCAATGCCTGAAATTGCTATCTTTAAAAGATGGCTACTTTAACTGTGCGAAAATTAAGCGAAGATATTTACCGGCGTCTACGGATTCGAGCTGCTAAAGACGGCATATCTATGGAAGAAGAAGCCCGGAGAATTTTAATCAAAACGGTTTCAGCTCCTGAATCTTTAAGCGCGGTATTTGGTAAATATTTTGGGCCAAAGCACGGAGTGAATTTACGACTGCGATAGCTAAAATTCATCACGCTTTCCTGGCAACGCGTAATATTAAAGATTTTGCAGATTGTGAGATAGAATTGATTAACCCGTTTGCCCCAGCTTTGAGCGCGGTGGGTGATTGAGGCGCCGGCAAATGAAGGCGCCGGCGGAAAGTAATTTTTTCAAATCCACGCCGGTTTCGATGCTGAGGCCGTTGAGCATGTAAACCACATCCTCAGTGGCGACGTTGCCGGTTGCGCTGCGCGCATAAGGACAACCGCCTAAACCTGCTACGGAACTGTCAATGATATGAATACCATATTCCAGGCTCACATAAATATTGGCTAGCGCCTGACCATAAGTATCGTGAAAGTGCACGGCGATTTTATCCACCGGTGTTTGCGGTAGCAGCACATCCAGTAATTTTTTAACGTCTCCGGGAGTACCCACCCCAATGGTATCGCCTAAGGAAATTTGTTCACAACCCCTATCAATGAGTTGTTTAACGACGGTGGTGGTTTTTCGAGGGTCAATAGCGCCTTCGTAAGGACATGCGATCACACAGGAAATATAACCGCGCACCGGGATTTGATAGCGCTGCGCAAGCTGGATCACTTCGCCGATTCTGTGCATGCTTTCGCTCAAAGAGCAATTGGCGTTTTTTTTGGAAAATGTCTCAGAAGTCGCGGTAAACACGGAAATCTCTTTAATTCCCGCCGCGATCGCCAGCTCCATGCCGCGGCGATTAGGCACGAGGGCAGGGTAACGGACGCCAGGCTGACGTTGAATACCTTCGATAACTTCGGAATGATCCGCCATCGCCGGCACCCATTTGGGAGAGACAAAGCTGGCGCTTTCAATGATTTTTAGGCCACTGTCTGCGAGCATTCGAATAAATTCAATTTTTACCGCGGTGGGTACGATCACGCTCTCATTCTGCAGTCCGTCCCGGGGACTGACTTCCACAATCGTGATTTGTTTGGGTAATTCTATCATTTGACACTTTACCGGCTGGCGCGGGAGCGAAATGGCATGGCTTTTTCCGCCCAGTATTGCGCTTTGGCAATAATGCCGGCGGGGTCCATTTGCGTAAATTCGCCTTTTTTCAATAGCTGTTTGCCGGCAATCCAAACGTCGCTGACCTGCTGGCGATTCATGGCGTAAGTTAAATGCGATACGGGATTATAGATTGGCTGGGTAAAATATGAGCTTAAATCAATGGCTATCATGTCCGCCGCTTTGCCTACTTCGAGCGAACCGATTTCTTTATCAAGACCAAACGCCTTCGCGCCGTTAATCGTCGCCATGGCCACGGCTTGGGGGGCGGGCAGGGCGGTGGCGTTTTGGGTAATTCCCTTACAGAGCAGCGCGGCGGTGCGCAACTCGCCAAACATATCCAGATCATTATTACTGGCAGCGCCGTCAGTCCCCAAAGCGACAGTTACGCCAGCCTTGAGTAATTCATGGACGGGAGCAAATCCGCTGGCTAATTTTAAATTGGATTCCGGACAGTGAACCACGGACACCCCTCTTCGAGCGGCCAGCTCTATTTCATCCGGCGACAGTTGCGTCATGTGCACACAGATTAACTGCGGAGACAACAGACCCATTTCATCCAGCCATTGCAGTGGGCGTTTACCGTATTTTTTGAGACTGTCTTCAATTTCTGCCTGAGTTTCATGCATATGAACATGAATGGGGATATTAAATTGTTTTGATAATTTTTTGATTTTTTTGAATGCATCCTGGGTAACGATGTACGGACTGTGCGGGGCCAAAGACCAGGTAATTCGAGGATGAGAGACGTTCCTATTCAGGGTAGCTTCAACTTTGACAAAATACTCCGCCTCATTTTTACCCCAAACAGTCGGTACATTGCCGACCCATAAGCCGATGTTGGCGCGAATTCCGGTCGCATTCACCACTTCCGCAGCCGTATCGTGGAAGAAAAAGTGGTCGCAGAAACAGGTAGTGCCGCCGCGCAGCATTTCGAGAATGGCCAGGTTCATGCCGTCGGCGATGGATTCAGGATTCAAAATCGCCAGCTCCGCGGGCCAAATATGCTGGGTCAGCCAATCCATCAGAGGAAGATCATCCGCCAAGCCCCGAAACAGGTTCGAGGGCGTGTGGGCGTGAGCATTCACCAGGCCTGGCATAAGTACATGTTCCGTCAGATTAATTTCCCGCCGTCCTTGCCATTGTTGCGCCGCCTCATGCGTGGGTGCGATTCCGGCTATCCGATCACCTTGTAGGGCGATGGAATGATTTTGCAGGATGACATTGTGCGGGGCGATAGGTAATACCCACCGCGCGTGAATAAGAGCATCAATTATTTGCATATTTTTCATAAGCAGTTATACTACGGAATTTCAAAGTTTGAGTAAAGACGGAGTTTGAGAGATTTATGGAAAAAACCTGGATTTTGGTCTCCAATGCGAGCCATGCAACTCTTTACGGGTACACCCCTTCGAAGAACAACAAACCGACCTTGACGCTGATCGAAGAATTTAACCATCCCAATAGTCGAAAAAAAGACAGCGATCTGGTTTCTGACCGCGAAGGTCAATACCGGGCCGGAGCGGGTCATGGCAATTTTGTGGAGGCTTCCGATCCGCATCAACACGAAGGGCTGGTGTTTGCCCGCGAATTGTTTCACAAGCTGGAGCAAGGCAGAACCGCGCATCAATACGAAGAATTAATTTTAGTCGCCGGGCCGCATTTTATGGGTTTATTGCGCCAATGCATCGACGAGCGTCCTCTGCACAACACCCATATCCACGAAGTACACAAAGATTATAGTCAGGAAAAACCGCACGAATTGCCCAAACTATTAAATTTAAAATAGGGATCAGGTTTTACACAAGACATTAACCAAAACCCGCACGTGTCATTCCAGCTTTCGCTGGAATGACACGTGCGGGTTTTGGAAATAGGATAATTTATTGCGGTATGCTAGAATATAAGGCTGAATTTTCAGGCAGGCAGGAATAAATTATGACCCAATTGGCCAAAGAAATAACCTCGATTACCATTGAAGATGAGTTAAGGCAATCTTATCTGGATTATGCCATGAGCGTTATTGTGGGACGTGCTTTGCCGGATGTGCGTGATGGTTTAAAACCCGTCCATCGCCGTGTTTTGTTTGCGATGGGGGAATTAGGCAATGACTGGAATAAGCCTTATAAAAAATCTGCCCGCATTGTCGGTGACGTGATTGGTAAATATCATCCTCATGGCGATACAGCGGTTTATGACACCATTGTGCGCATGGCGCAGCCTTTCAGCTTGCGTTATTTGTTGGTGGATGGGCAGGGAAACTTTGGTTCGGTCGATGGCGACGCGCCGGCAGCCATGCGTTACACCGAAATCCGCATGTCTCATTTTGCCCATACCTTATTGGCGGATCTGGACAAAGAAACCGTTGATTTTGGCCTCAATTATGATGGCACCGAAAAAATTCCCGCTGGTGTTGCCGACGCGAGTACCTAATTTATTGGTGAATGGTTCTTCCGGTATTGCAGTCGGCATGGCGACCAATATTCCACCCCATAATCTAAATGAAGTCATTGATGCCTGTGTCGCCTTCGTCGATAATCCGGAACTGGAATTGAACAGATTTAATGCAGCTATATTCCTGGTCCTGACTTTCCCACCGCCGGAATTATTAATGGCCGCGCGGGTATCGTCCAAGCCTATAAAACCGGGCGTGGCCGTATTTTTCTGCGCGCCAAGGCCGATATTGAAACTGAAGATTCCGGCAAAGCATCGATTATTGTCCACGAATTGCCTTATCAGGTGAATAAAGCCCGCTTACTGGAACGCATTGGTGAAATGGTGCGAGACAAGAAATTAGAAGGCATTACCGCCTTGCGCGATGAATCCGATAAAGACGGCATGCGTATGGTCATTGAAGTGCGGCGCGGCGATCAGCCGGAAATTGTGCTGAATAACCTCTATAAACATACCCAATTACAGGTGGTCTTTGGCATTAATATCGTGGCTCTGGATAACGGCCAGCCGAAGCTAATGAATCTTAAGCAATTGATCCATGCCTTTTTACAACACCGGCGGGAAGTGGTTACGCGCCGCACTATTTATGAACTTACGTAAAGCGCGGGACCGGGCGCATATTTTGGAAGGTTTAGCGGTGGCTTTAACCAATATTGATCCCATAATTGCCCTGATTAAAACATCTAAAAACCCTGCCGAAGCCAAAGAAGCCTTAATCCGGCACGAATGGCCCGCCGGAACCGTGGCGCAATTAATGGAGAAAAGCGGTTCCCGGCAAACGCGTCCCGAAGATCTGGCCGAGGAATATGGGCTGCACCCACCGGTTTACCGTTTATCGCCGGTGCAGGCTCAGGCGATTTTGGATTTACGTCTGCACCGTTTAACCGGACTGGAACAAGAGAAAATTACCAGTGAATATCTGGAAATTATCAACACCATCCAGGATCTCCTGAAAATTTTATCCGAACCGGATGAGCTGCACCGAATTATCCGTGAAGAACTGCTGTTAATCAAAGAGCAATTTGGCGACAAGCGCCGCACGGTCATACTTGACACCCATGAAGATTTAACAAATGCGGACCTAATTACCGAACAAGACATGGTGGTGACGCTTTCCCAGGAAGGCTATATCAAATCCCAATCCCTGAACAGCTATGAAGCCCAGCACCGCGGCGGCCGCGGCAAGGCGGCGACAGCCATGAAAGAACAGGATTTTATTAAAAATATGCTGGTGGCCCATTCGCACGATACCATCTTATGCTTTTCCACCCAAGGTAAAGTTTATTGGCTGAAAGTATATGAGGTTCCGGAAGGCAGCCGGGCCGCGCGCGGCAGGCCCATGGTCAATTTGTTGCCGCTGACCAAAGACGAACAAATTTCCGCGATTTTGCCGGTGAAGAAATTCGAAGACGACCATTTTGTATTTATGGCCACCCAACAAGGCCTTGTTAAAAAAGTGCCGCTGAGTGATTTTGCAAAAGTTCGGGTTAGCGGCAAAGTCGCTCTGGAATTAAACGAAGGAGATTGTTTAATTGGCGCCGGCATTACCAACGGCAATCAGGAAGTCATGTTGGTCAGCGACGCTGGTAAAGCCATTCGTTTTCCGGAGTCCACCGTACGTCCTATGGGTCAGAACCGCGCGTGGCGTGCGTGGCATTAAATTATCAAGCCCAGCAAAAACTCATGACTTTAATTATCGTCGATGAACGCTGCACTTTGTTCACTGCCACCAGCAATGGTTATGGACAACGCACCTCATTGGGCGATTACCGGGCGATTGGCCGCGGCGGCCAAGGTGTGCGCGCCATTCAGATCAGTGAGCGTAACGGCAAAGTGGTCGCAGCGACACAGGTTTATGATGACGATGAAGTTCTGTTGATCAGTGACCATGGAACACTGGTACGAATTCGGGTGGCAGAGGTGTCGGTCATTGGACGCAACACTCAGGGCGTACGGTTAATTAACCTGTCCTCCGGAGAACATTTAGTCGGCATCGAATCAGTCCGCGGTATCCCGGAGGAGACACCTTCTGGAGGGATATGATTTACAATTTTAATCCTGGGCCGGCGATGTTGCCGCCCGAAGTTTTGCGTGAAGCGGACGCTGATTTGTATAACTGGCGCGGCGTGGGGACTTCGGTCATGGAAATTTCTCATCGCAGTCCTGAATTTATGAATTTTATCGAGGAAACCGTCCAAGATTGCCGCGATTTATTGCTGTTACCCCCTAACTACCAGGTTCTGTTTTTAAGCGGCGGAGCGCGAGGGCAATTTGCCGCGGCGCCGCTGAATTTAGCCGGAGAAAATTCGCGAACCGCTTATGTCGTTACCGGCCTTTGGAGTAAAATCGCCAGTGAAGAAGCCCGGCGTTACGCACATGTTAACGTGATTGCCAGCAGCGAATCGCACGCATATACCTGCATTCCCCCAGAGGCGCAATGGCAGGATTTTAATCAGGCAGCTTATTTACATTACACCGACAATGAAACCGTCCACGGCCTTGAATTCCCCGCAGTCCCGAATTCCGGGGATGTGCCTTTGGTTTGCGACATGAGTTCAAGCATTATGTCCCGTCCTCTCGACGTTTCCCGTTTCGGGTTAATATATGCCGGGGCGCAAAAAAATCTGGGCATCGCCGGAGTGACTATCGTCATCATTCGTGACGATCTGGTTGCCCGCCCGGCGCAATCAGCGCCCCGTCCATTTTCAATTATGCGGTGCAGGTAAAAAACAAATCCCTCTATAACACACCTCCTGTTTTTCCGTGGTACATGGCCGGACTGATGTTTAAATGGTTAAAACATCAGGGCGGTCTTGCCGTTATTGGCGCGCGCAATCAGCACAAAGCTGAAAAATTATACCGTTATATTGATCAAAGCGGGTTTTATAAAAACCCTGTCGAGCCGGCGTGACGTTCGCGGATGAACGTTATTTTTTCATTGCCGGACCCGGAAAAGGAGTCATTATTTATCGAAGAATCCCAGCAGGCGGGTCTGTTAGGATTAAAAGGCCACAGTTCCCTGGGCGGGATGCGCGCCAGTCTGTATAACGCCATGCCCGAAGAAGGCGTCGATGCGCTCATTGCCTTTATGCAGGAATTTAGTAAACGACAATAGCTAATAAAATACGATGCCATTATCAGTAATAATTTTCGTAGAAAATACTTTGCCCGATGGGGGATCGCAAGGGGGAGAGAGCGGAGCGTCTCACCCTTCATTCCGAGCAGAGGCTTTGCCTCGCGCAGGATATAAACAGGAAGCAATTCTCGCTGTATTCAGCGAGAATTGCGGGGAGTGCGCTCATTGAAACCATCATCTTCTCGAATCCCCTATAATTGGGCGGATCCTTTCCTTCTCAGAGAACAGCTTTCCGAAGAGGAGCGTCTGATCCAGGACAGCACCGCCCGTTTTGCGCAGGAAAGGCTCATGCCGCGAGTGGTAAAAGCTTATCGCGATGAATATTTTGACCCCGCGATTATGCGCGAAATGGGGGAAGCCGGTTTATTGGGCGCTACCCTGCAGGGTCACGGTTGCGCAGGGGTCAATTATGTCAGCTATGGCTTGATGGCCCGGGAAATTGAGCGGGTAGATTCGGGTTACCGGTCTGCGATGAGTGTGCAGTCCAGTCTGGTGATGTACCCCATCCATACTTATGGCACGCCGCAACAGAAAGAGAAATTTTTACCCCGATTAGTGACCGGCGAATGGATAGGTTGTTTTGGATTGACCGAGCCAAACCATGGTTCCGATCCCGGAGGCATGGAAACGCACGCTAAAAAAGTCCCGGGAGGTTATTTGCTCAACGGCGTTAAAACCTGGATCACCAATTCTCCGATCGCCGACGTATTCATTGTCTGGGCAAAAAATGGCGACGGACGGGTGCGCGGATTTATTTTAGAAAAAAATATGCCGGGTCTGTCAGCGCCAAAAATCGAAGGTAAATTTTCATTAAGAGCTTCCCTGACCGGCGAAATCGTTATGGACGATGTCTTTGTGCCCGAAGAAAATATGTTTCCCGAGATCGAAGGACTGAAAGGCCCGATTGGCTGTCTGGAAATCGCGCGCTACGGTATCGCCTGGGGCGTGCTGGGGGCGGCGGAATTTTGCTGGGAAGCTTCGCGCGAATATGTTCTGGCCCGATCTCAATTCGGTCAACCCCTGGCGGCAAACCAGCTGATACAATATAAATTGGCGGATATGCACACCCGCATCCATTTGGGTCTGCAAGGATGTCTGCGAGTAGGGCGGATGCGCGACGCCGGCAAAGCCTCGACGGAAAGCATTTCGCTGATAAAACGCAATTCCACCCTGGTGGCTTTGGACGTCGCCCGGGAAGCCCGGGATATGCATGGCGGCAATGGCATTGTTGACGAATTCCACGTTATCCGCCACATGGAAAATCTGGAAGCCGTCAAAACTTACGAAGGCACCGCCGATATCCACGCGCTGATATTGGGCGCCGCCATCACCGGCATTCAGGCCTTTACCCCGCTGGGAAACCGCAAGGTGGGAATTCCCACTTGATTTTTATCCCACTTTCCTCTATAATTATCAATGAGGTGACAATATGTTAAAAAGAATGGTAAGGCCTGATGCTAAAGGGAGGATAACCTTGGGCTCTTTAGCTCATGGAATCAGCGGGTTCTTGATTACAAAAGATAAAGACGATCGTCTAATTTTAGAACCTTTTACAGAGATTCCAGCACGCGAAAAATGGCTGTTTAATAATAAAGTAGCGTTGAGCAAAATAACCCAGGGCATAAAAGACGTTGCTTCCAGGCGTGTTTCCAGTAAAGATAGTTTTGCGAAATATATTGATGAAGATCTTGAATAATGTCATTTCAATTATTATTGACTCATCAAGCTATTCAAGATTTGTCGGAATTGGAAAATAATAAAGCTTTAGTTAAGAGACTCAAGGCAGTTAGAAAAACCTTAGGATATTTAGAAACAAACCCAAGACATCCCGGTCTTAATACTCATAAATATACTTCTTTTAAAGGTCCAAATGATGAAGAAATTTTTGAAGCTTACGCTGAGAACAATACGCCTGCAGCGTATCGAGTTTTCTGGTTTTATGGGCCGAATAAAAAAGAAATTACCAGTCTTAACGATCACTCCACATCCCTAAAAATTAAGGAGTCGTATGGCCGAAAACATGCAATTTGATGTCCTGATTGTCGGCGGTGGGCCAGCGGGGCTGGCGGCGGGGATTAGACTCCGGCAGCTATCGCCGGATATTCATGTCGGAATAGTGGAAAAAGGCAGTGAAATCGGCGCACATATTTTATCGGGTGCGGTCATTGAACCGCGCGCGCTGAACGAGCTGATTCCCGATTGGCAAAAACAGGGCGCTCCGCTCAATACCCCCGTCAGCCGTGATCAGTTTTTATTTTTAAGTGAAAAACGAAGCTGGCAGGCTCCTGCCTGGCTGTTGCCGCGGCAATTTCATAATCACGGCAATTATGTCGCCAGTCTCGGTGATTTGTGCCGGTGGCTGGCCGAACAGGCGACTGCGCTCGGCGTCGAAATTTATCCCGGATTCGCCGCCGCGAAATTATTATTCAAAGATAATCATCGCATCCAGGGCATTATCACCGGTGATATGGGCGTTGCCAAAGACGGTACACATTCGCGCCAATATGTGGAAGGCATAGAGCTTCACGCCAAATATACCTTGTTCGCCGAAGGCTGCCGGGGTTCTTTATCAGAGGAATTAATACGGCATTTTAATTTACGTGCGGGCGCTGATGAGCAGACTTATGGCATTGGCATCAAAGAAATATGGGAAGTCAAACCGGAGCAACATCATCCCGGTCTGGTTCAGCATACGGCAGGATGGCCTTTACCCAATGATACTTACGGCGGGTCTTTTATTTATCATTTAGAAAATCAGCAGGTATTGGTCGGTTTGGTCGTTGGGCTGGATTACCCCAATACTTTTCTCGATCCTTTTCAGGAAATGCAGCGTTTCAAAACTCATCCAATGATTCGTCCTTTGTTTACCGGCGCTCGTCGAATCGCATATGGTGCAAAAGCTCTGAATGAAGGCGGCTTCCAGTCTATTCCGCAACTCACATTTCCTGGCGGAGCATTGATTGGCTGCGCGGCGGGATTTTTAAACGTACCCAAAATCAAGGGCAGCCATAATGCCATGAAATCAGGAATGCTGGCTGCTGAAGCCGTGCATCAGGCTTTGCAGCGTGATCGCGAGGGTGGGGAAAATCTCGAACAATATTCACGCCTGTTGCGCGAATCCTGGGTTTATGAAGAATTGCGCGCAGCCCGTAATTTCCGGCCATTTTTTCGTTTTGGGCTGGCGATGGGCACTGTGTTGGGTGGTCTTGAATTAAAGTTATTTAGAGGCAAAACTCCGTGGACCTTGCATAACCATCGCGAGGATCGTTATTGCACGCAAACTGCCGCCAGGCGCCGGAAAATTACCTATCCATCTCCGGATGGCGTAGTCACTTTTGATCGTATGAGTTCGGTGTTTCTCAGTAATATAAAATATAATGAAAACCAGCCGGTACATTTATTATTGCGCGATCCGGACCGGGCCATGAGTGTGGCTTATCAGCAGTATGCCTCACCGGAACAGCGTTATTGCCCCGCGGGAGTTTATGAAATACTGGAAGAGGGCCCGGGGAAAATCCGCCTGCAAATAAACGCCGCCAATTGCATCCATTGTAAAACCTGTGATATTAAAGACCCGGCGAACAACATTGTCTGGACTGTACCTGAAGGTGGCAGCGGTCCCAATTATCCCAACATGTAGGATGCGTGATGAAAATACTGGTACCTGTTAAACGCGTGATCGACTCGAATACCAAACCGCGGGTTAAGGCTGATTTTTCCGGGGTGGAAACGCAAAACGTTAAAATGGCGGCCAACCCGTTTGATGAAATCGCCGTCGAGGAAGCCATTCGTCTGCATGAAAGCGGACAGGCAGAGGAAGTGGTGGTTGTATCCATCGGCGGTTCGCCCTGTCAGGAAATATTACGGCGAGTATTGGCGATGGGTGCGCACCGGGCGATTTTGGTGGAGACCGATCAGGAAATGCAGCCTTTAGCGGTAGCAAAAATACTGAAGGCGCTGGTTGAGCGGGAAAAACCCAATCTGGTGATTATGGGCAAGCAGGCCATTGATGACGACTCTAATCAAACCGGACAAATGCTGGCGGCTCTCCTGGATTGGCCGCAAGGCACTTTTGCTTCAAAGGTCACTATCAGCGACGGTAAAATAATAGTCGAGCGTGAAATTGACGGCGGTCATCAAACAGTGAGCCTGGAAGCGCCGTGTGTGATTACCACGGATTTGCGCTTAAACGTCCCGCGTTTTACCAAATTACCTGAAATCATGAAAGCCAAACAAAAAAAACTGGATATTATTTCCGCCGATTCATTGGGAGTGGATATCGCTCCCCGCCTGATTATTCAGAAAGTCGAGCCTCCTCCTGAGCGTCGATTGGGGCAGAAGGTTGAAAGCGTTTCGCAATTGATTGATAAACTCCGCAACGAGGTGAAAGTGATATGAAATCCTTAATTTTGGCCGAATATGATGATAATGGTTTAAAAAAAACGACCGCCAGCGCGATTACCTGCGCGAAGAAAATCAGCGACGACGTGACTGTGCTGGTGGCGGGATCGCGTGCTCCCGATATTGCCGCGGAGGCGGCGAAATTTGGAGTGAAAAAAGTGTTGATGAATCCTGCGGAAGTTTACAATTTTGACAAGGCCGAAAGTATCGCGCGATTGGTCGCTGATATCGCCAAAGAATTTACACATATTATTGCCGCGGCCACCAGCTACGGTAAAAATATTATGCCGCGGGTAGCGGCTTTGCTGGATGTCGCCCAAATATCCGATATTATTTCCGTGGTATCGGCAGATACTTTTACGCGGCCCGTTTATGCTGGAAATGCGATCGCCACGGTTCAATCCCGCGATTCGATCAAAGTGATTACCGTTCGTTATACCGCATTCCCGGAGGCAGCCCGGGCGGACGCCTTTGCGCCGATTGAAACCTTACAGCAAATATTTGATCATCCCCGTGCGCATTATGTGGGAAGTCAATTAAGCGTTTCTTCACGCCCCGAGCTGACTGCGGCGCGAGTGGTGGTTTCGGGGGGGCGTGCTTTGCAGAGCGCTGAAAATTTTAAAAAAATACTGGAACCGCTGGCGGATAAATTGCACGCGGCGATAGGCGCCTCACGCGCCGCGGTCGATGCCGGATACATCGATAATGATTCGCAGGTAGGTCAGACTGGAAAAGTGATTGCGCCGGAGTTATATATTGCTGTTGGAATTTCAGGCGCCATCCAGCATCTGGCCGGCATGAAAGACAGCAAAGTGATTGTCGCGATTAACAAAGACCCCGCTGCCGAAATGATGCGCGTCGCCGATTACGCCCTGGAGGCCGATCTATTCACCGCTGTTCCCGAGCTGACTGAAAAATTATAGCCGCCCGGCTGCAACGCGGGCAGTCGAAGTATTTGAGGAATCAGCTGCCCGCGGTGCGGTAAGTGTTAGCATACCCTGGAAGTCATTGCACCATTTGTAGGCTTTTTTTGAAGTCCTGGCCAGTGTTGATTGTTGGGATTTAACCAGGAAAGAGGCGATATTAACGAATAAACTGAAGGATAAGAACAAACCGGAAGAACTCAACTGCTTCTTTAGCCAAATGATGAGCTCTGAATTGAGACTGAATCCAGCCACTCTAAGATGGTCATTGTTCAGTTTCACCCTTTTTGGTCCCCGTTCTTCAGCGGTCAGCCACATCACCATATCCTGATGGCCCACTGCGAGCGCCTGATCCAGGAATATGCTTCTTGGTATGATGTCTCCTTCTGGAAAACTCATCATCCACTGCATCAACCAAAACATATTGTTGTTAATAACAGCAGGGGCCAGTCCGTATTCGACTAAATTAGAGAAATCATTTTCAGAATAATTTTGCAGACAGATTTGAATTAACCATTTAGTAAGTCGCCGGTTTCCAGAATTTATCGCCGAAGTAATCGTATAAATGTCAGGTTGAAGTTTACTCTCTAAAACAGATCGCACGAGGGATTCCTCGCCCATTCCAGCGATCTGGTTAAGTATATTTTCTGTGAAACAGACAGGTTGAAGGGTCTGGTTTCTATCCATCATGAGTTCAATAATCCGTGGATATCGATATTGGATAGCTGAAGTAAATATTTTCTGAATTGAGAAGGCCTCCAGTTTCAGGCGAGGAAAGTAAAGGCGAATTTGATTTTCAATAACTGCTGAATGAACTGAGCGTTCCATCATCAAATTAATGAAAGATAATAAATCCTGATCTTTCGGCTGGAATTTAGACAGAAGAAATTCTACGAGTTCTGGCCGATAATTAAATCTAAATCCAGCTATTGGAGTTATGAGTTGTTTCAGGATTTCCATATTGAAGGTCATGCTTTTTTCTTCTATCATTTTTTTCATCAATGTTACTGCCTCTAAAGCGTCTAATCTGTATATTATGTGCTTCAGGGCTTCCAAATCAGGAATCATTCCTCGGTCTATGATTAAATTTACCAGGTCCGGGTTAGAGTTTGAATTGAAGATGGTGGATAAATTGCTACTATCAGGCGTAACGCCTTCAGACAGAATCAGTTTGACTATCTCTAAACGGCTTGATAAGGCCGCGGTTTTCAAAATTTGTTCGTCGAATGAACGGATGGCTGCGAATAATGTGTCATTATCAGGTTTAACGCCTTTAGACAGAATCCGTTTAAACAACTCTAAATTCCCGGACTTGGCCGCGCCTTGCAGAGTTTCTCTGTCAGGAACAGGTCCATAATTTCTCATCAAATCCACCATGTCTCCACGGCCGGATTGGGCGACGATGTAAAAAGTCTGCTCATTAGGCCTAACGTCTTTAGACAGAATCAGTTTGGTTAATTCTAAATCCCCAGATAGAACTGCGACATTTAGAATTGCGTCGTCAAAAATAATTCTCCCGTTCACGTGCAAATAATTTATTATGGCTGCCAGGTTAACTTTATATCCAAAATTATGATTGAAGAGGTACATTTCGAGCATCTTGTTGCTGGGGAACGAAGGAATCCTGCCTTCGTTAGACCACAGGATAAACTTTACTAATTCTAAACTGCCTGACAGAATAATCGCGCGGGTTAAAGTTTCGCCATCAGGAACAATCCCCTGGTTCATGATCAAATTCACGATTTCTACATAACCTGTCCAGGCGGCCATATCTAAAGTGCCCTTATCCGGCTTAACTTTAGGCAGAATCAGCTTGACTAACTTAAAATTGCGTGATTTGACTGCATGTATGAGAGTATCCTGATTCGGTTGAATTTTGTGAGCGAGGAGTATTTTTACTATCTGTACCGGGACTGAATTGGGCTTAATTTTTTGCAATATCAATTGTCTTAAATTTATATATCCCTGCTCAATGACTCGATTGAGCAATGCGGTATTCAATAAATATTTTTCATCGGCCCCCGAGATCACTAATAATTTTGTCAGTTCCTGATATCGCTGGTTTATGACATATGTTAAAATTTCCCGGGTAGGTTTTTGCCGGTCACTTCCCCGGTTCCGGTCGAGGAGCCATGCTATTAATGGACCATTCCCTACATGGACAGCCCAGCTAAACGATTTTTCCGGTCCGTAAATTTCCAACTCTTCCTGAGATAATTGAGATTTAATGTAAGCGGGATTCAAAGGGTCTCCCCATCTTGTCCCAATGCGACATTCATCCATTTCAGATAATATTGAGAAATGGCGATAAATGATGAACGGCGTAAGCAAATGTGGCGATTTATAATCCGGAATAACTTCAAAATCAGAAGCGATTCTGTTTTTCCAATAGCTTTGAGACCAGTCGTAATAAATTCTTGAGATCAACAGTGCATTAGCACGAATACCTAAAAAATCTAAAAAAAAGTTAAAGAGAACTTGAGGAACCTGTTGAAAACGATTTTTTTTAAATTCAACAACCGGATTAGACGCGTTTTCTTTTGTATTTTTCTGCATATTGGACCTTTCAAAATTTACACTTCGCGGCATAGTAACAAAGCGGTAACCAAAGATCAATATTTCCGGGCGGCATTGAAAAATGCCTAAGTGAAAAGGCCTAAGAAAATAGCGATATAAGGAATTCAGAATCATAATTATAAACACATAGCAAAAGTAGGATTATGCTTCTCAATAAAAATTTTTCGTCACGAGTGGCCAGCCCTTAATTTTGAATCATGTTCCGGTAATAAATTTGAATCCATGCTTTCCCGGCGAGGAAGCGACGCCCAGAATACTTCTTTTCCTTCAAACTGATTAACTCTTGCTAATGTGTCTGGAAATTTATATTTACGATATTTTCGAACAGGGAAAGAGATAATGTCCAGCACTTCATCAACAAGTGATGGAAAATTTTGACAAAGCCTCGTCGAGATCTTATAGCACCCCATCAGAACAAAAAAAATTAGGATTGACTCAGTCATGAGTATCATCCCCCCAGTAAAACTTATCGGAGGAATATAATTCATTTTACGAAGCTGTATCCTCACTATCTCCTCTCATACCCTCGGGGAAATACCAAGGCCACTAGATAAAAAGAAGAGGGCCTTTAACCCATACCGAGATGCTCTGCTACCTGCAATTATTCTATGAATATCCGATGTATTCTCTCTGATTGCACGCAACGGAACCAGTGCTTTATACTCACGATAGATTTTTTTTACCTCCCGAGAATCCATTATCAGGGAGGATAACTGATCATTAGTGAGACGGGAGAAGTCAATATCTGGCGCTTTCATGTCGTCTATTAATTTTTTACCTTCTGGAAATATCAGTGCTAATTCGGTGCGTTTCTCGGTAGGTTGCGCAAGGAGTTGTTGTAGATGCTGAAGCGATTCAGGGTTTTCTTCAAGAAACCGTATGCCTAAACAATATGTTGTCAAGTGAAAAAATGAAAATGAAAAAGTGAAAAAGCCTAAGTTCCGGGCGGCAATTCCAGTCCTTATTGCCCACTTTAACGCAGGCGTTGAATACGGTATATAAATCTATCCAACTCAGTTCTATTCACCCTGTTCCCGAGCTGACTGAAAAATTATCCTAAGGCATTATAGCCGCCCGGCTGCAACGCGGGCAGTCGAAGTATTTGAGGAATCAGCTGCCCGCGGTGCGGTAAGTGTTAGCATACCCTGGAAGTCATTGCACCATTTGTAGGCTTTTTTTGAAGTCCTGGCCAGTGTTGATTGTTCGGATTTAACCAGGAAAGATGCGATATTAACGAATAAACTGAAGGATAAGAACAAACCGGAAGAACTCAACTGCTTCTTTAGCCAAATGATGAACTCTGAATTGCGACTGAATAATCCAGCCATTCCAAGATGGTCATTGTTCAGTTTCACCCTTTTTGGTCCCCGTTCTTCAGCGGTCAGCCACATCACCATATCCTGATAGCCCGCTGCGAGCGCCGGTAACAGGAATATCTCTCTTGATACGATGTATTCTCCTGGAAAACTCATCATCCACTGCATCAACCAAAACATATTTTTGTCAATAACATGAGGGGCCAGTCCGTATTCGACTAAATTAGAGAAATCATTTTCAGAATAATTTTGCAGACAAATTTGAATTAACCATTTAGTAAGTCGCCGGTTTCCAGAATTTATCGCCGAAGTAATCGTATAAATGTCAGGTTGAAGTTTACTCTCTAAAACAGATTGCACGAGGGATTCCTCGCCCATTCCAGCGATCTGGTTAAGTATATTTTCTGTGAAACAGACAGGTTGAAGGGTCTGGTTTATATCCATCATGAGTTCAATAATCCGTGGATATCGATATCGGGTAGCTGAAGTAAATATTTCCTGAATTGAGAAGGCCTCCAGTTGTAGGCGAGGAAAGTAAAGGCGAATTTGATTTTCAATAAATGCTGAATGAACTGAGCGTTCCATCATCAAATTAATGAAAGATAATAAATCCTGATCTTTCGGCTGGAATTTAGACAGAAGAAATTCTACGAGTTGTGGCCGGTAATGGTATCCAAATCCAGCTGCTGAAGTTATGAGTTGTTTCAGGATTTCCATATTGAAGGTCATGTTTTTTTCTTCTATCATTTTTTTCATCAATTTTACCGCCTCTAAAGCGTCTAATCTGTATATTATGTGCTTCAGGGCTTCCAAATCAGGAATCATTCCTCGGTCTATGATTAAATTTACCAGGTCCGGGTTAGGGTTTGAACTGAAGATGGTGGATAAATTGCTCCTATCAGGCGTAACGCCTTCAGACAGAATCAGTTTGACTATCTCTAAACGGCTTGATAAGGCCGCGGTTTTCAAAATTTGTTCGTCGAATGAACGGATGGCTGCGAATAATGTGACATTATCAGGTTTAACGCCTTTAGACAGAATCCGTTTAAACAACTCTAAATTCCCGGAGTTGGCCGCGCCTCGCAGAATTTCTCTGTCAAGAACAGGTCCATAATTTCTCATCAAATCCACCATGTCTCCACGGCCGGATCCGGCGGCTAGGTAAAAAGTGTTCTCATTAGGCCTAACGTCTTTAGACAGAATCAGTTTGGTTAATTCTAAATCGCCAGATAAAACTGCGACATTTAGAATTGCGTCGTCAAAAATAATTCTCCCGTTCACGAGCAAATAATTTATTACGGCTGCCGGGCTAACTTTATATCCAAGATTATGATGGGAGAGGTAAAGGCCAAGCATCCCATTGCTGGGTAAGGATAAAGGAATCCCACCTTCGTTAGACTGCAGGATAAACTTTGCTAATTCTAAACTGCCTGACAGAATCGCGTCCTTTAAAGTTTCGCCGTCAGGAACAATCTCCTCCTGGTTCATAATCAATTTCACTATGTCTACACAACCTGTCCTGGCGGCCCTATCTAAAATATCCTTATCCGGCTGAACTTTAGGCAGAATCAGCTTGACTAACTTTAAATTGCGGGATTTGACTGCATGATTGAGAGTATCCCGATTCGGTTGAATTTTGTGAGCGAGGAGTATTTTTACTATCTGTACCTGGACTGAATTGGGCATAACTTTTGGCAATATCAATTGTCTCAAATCTTTATATCCCTGCGCAATGACTCGATTGAGCAATGCGGTATTCAATAAATATTTTTCATCGGCCGCCGAAATCACTAATAATTTTGTCAGTTCCTGATATCGCTTTTTTATGACATATGTTAAAAATTCCCAGGTAGGTTTTTGCCGGTCCCTTCCCCGGTTCCGGTCGAGGAGCCATGCTATTAATGGACCATTGCCTACAAGGACAGCCCAGCTAAATGATTTTTCCGGTCCGTAAATTTCCAACTCTTCCTGAGATAATTGAGATTTAATGTAAGCGGGATTCAAAGGGTCTCCCCATCTTGTCCCAATGCGATATTCATCCATTTTAGATAATATTGAGAGATGGCGATAAATGATGAACGGCGTAAGCAAATGTGGCGATTTATAATCCGGAATAACTTCAAAATCAGAAGCGATTCTGTTTTTCCAATAGCTTTGAGACCAGTCGTAATAAATTCTTGAGATCAACAGTGCATTAGCACGAATACCTAAAAAATCTAAAAAAAAGTTAAAGAGAACTTGAGGAACCTGTTGAAAACGATTTGTTTTAAAGTCAACAACCGGATTAGACGCATTTTCTTTTGTATTTTTCTGCATATGGGACCTTTCAAAATTCACACTTCAGGGCATAGTAACAAAGCGGTAACAAAAGATCTACTTCCGGGCGGCAATTCCAGTCCTTATGTTTTTTAAATGGTAAGTGATGAAATACTCTAATTAAGTTGCATAAATGAGTTTTTTTTGGCTTAATGTCGGCATGTTTTTAGAAGCTGACCTTCCCGTAATAACGATTGACGGCCCAAGTGGCTGTGGAAAAGGTACTATTGCTCAACGGCTGGCGCATCACCTGCATTGGCACTGGCTGGATAGTGGGGCTTTGTATCGTATTGTGGCCTGGGCGGTGCTGCATTATCAGATTCCGCCCACGCATGATCAGGAGTTGGCTGGTTTATTAAATCGTTTGAAAATTACTTTTACGGCGGACAGCGAAGGTTCGACAGCGCAGATGAATTGTGATGGACACGATGTCAGTCAGGCTATCCGTACCGAAGCCTGCGCGAAAATGGCTTCGAAAATTTCCGCCAAACCCTTTGTCCGCGCCGCATTGCTGCAGAAACAGCGCGATTTGCGCCAACTTCCTGGTTTAATAGCGGATGGGCGTGACATGGGTACTATCGTTTTTCCGGATGCGAAGTTAAAATTTTTTCTCACCGCCAGCCCGGCCCGTGCGCGCACAGCGCCGTTACGAACAATTAATCAAATTAGGCATTCATTGCGATTTTAATCAGATCAGTGAAGATTTGTTGATCCGTGATAAACGCGATCGTGAGCGTGCCGTCGCCCCCTTACAGGCGGCTGGTGACGCCATTATTATCGACACCAGTGATCTGAGTATATCCGCTGTTCTGGAAAAAGTGCTGGCACATCTCGCTTAACAAGGCTGTCTCGAGTTTTTTTATATTTTAATCATTGCCATGTGTATGTGAAAATATGTAGAGAGATAACTATATTGATTTAAACCACCTCCGCGGTATTCCCGGCATCCGCCCAAAGGCTCGCAGGATCTTCACTGCGGGTCCTGTCAGACTCCACTCAGGCCCCGTGCTCGTTACGCGTAATAGCAGGCGCATAGCACGGTTAGAGAGATTGTGCAGTGAAACTATTCAGGGCGCTTGAGTGGAGCCGGTCCGCTTCACTGCGCGCGCGGCCTGAGTTCCGTCTGCCACCCGCGCTCATTGCGAATGGGCGGATGGCCGGGAATACCGCTATGTGCCCCGTCAAAATTTTCCTCAGGAACACATCCATGAAATCAGAGGCCAATCATCCCCGCTATCCCAAACCAAAGTAGGCAATTCAGTAACGAATATAAGGTTTTACCCTTTAACAAGCGCCTCATGTAAATCATATCTATGATCCCAAAAAAAACAAAAAGCCAAAATTCATCTGTATAATTCCTTATAAACCATAACCTGACTGTATCTCCTTCTTAAGTTGCACATTGAATCAATTTTACCATATTGTCGTCACTACCTATTTTGGAGTCATAGATACGATTTTATACAAGGCACTTGTTAAAGGGTAAAACCTTATATTCATTACCTGAATTTCCCTACTTTGGTTTGGGATAGCGGGATGATTCGCCTCTGATTTCATGGATGCGTTCCTGAGGAAAACTTCGACGGGGCACATAGCGGTATTCCCGGCCATCCGCCCATTCGCAATGAGCGCGGGTGGCAGACGGAACTCAGGCCGCGCGCGCAGTGAAGCGGACCGGCTCCACTCATGCGCCCTGAATAGCTCCACGGCACAATCTCTCTAACCGTGCTATGCGCCTGCTATTACGCGTAACGAGCACGGGGCCTGAGTGGAGTCTGACAGGACCCGCAGTGAAGATCCTGCGAGCCTTTGGGCGGATGCCGGGAATACCGCGGAGGGGGTTTAAATCAATATAGTTATCTCTCTACATATTTTCACATATACATGGCAATGATTAAAATATAAAAAAACTCGGGACAGCCCTGTCTCGCTTAACCCTACATATTGAATGTTTCCTGAATAAATGTTAACCTTTAGCGTTTCTGGGGAAGCCTCTTTGGTCCGCAAGAGGTTTGAATATTAACTAACCCATGTTTAATCTGATAAAACATGGTTTCAATAAAAAGGTCTATATGAAAGAAAATTTTGCCGAATTATTTGAAGAAAGTATCGCCAGGCTTGATTTGCGTCCTGGCACTCTGGTTAAAGCGAAAATTATTGCATTAACTCCGGGTCAAGTCGTGGTTAATGCCGGTTTAAAGTCCGACGCGATTATTTCAGCTACTGAATTTACCGATGAACAACTCTCCGTGGGTGATGTCATCGATGTCGTTATCGAAACTGTTGAAAATGGTTTCGGCGAAACCCGATTATCCCGTGAAAAAGCCCGCCGCGCCAGAACCTGGCTGGAGCTGGAAAAATCCTACGAAACCGGCGAACCGATCAGCGGCACTATCATTGAACGCGTTAAAGGCGGTTTTACCGTTGAAATTGATTCCGTTCGCGCATTCTTACCGGGTTCATTGGTTGATGTAAAACCCGTGCGCGACCCTGGCTATCTGGAAGGTAAAACCCTCGAATTTAAAATTATCAAAATGGATCAAAAGCGCAATAACGTTGTGTTGTCGCGCCGCGCTATCCTCGAACGTGAAACCAGCGCTGAACGGGAAGCCCGCTTAGATCGAATTACAGGAAGGCCAAGAAGTGATTGGTATCGTCAAAAATATTACCGATTACGGCGCGTTCCTGGATTTGGGCGGCATCGATGGCTTGTTGCACGTCACCGATATTTCCTGGAAGCGTGTCAAACATCCCGGCGAAGTCCTCAAAGTAGGGGAAGAGCATCGCGTTAAAATTCTTAAATTTGACCGGGAAAAGAATCGTATTTCCTTAGGCATGAAACAATTCATGGAAGATCCATGGCGCAATATTTCTCGCCGTTACCCGAAATCGTCGCGGGTATTTGGCGCGGTCAGCAACATTACTGATTACGGCTGCTTTGTAGAATTGGAAGAAGGCGTAGAAGGCTTGGTGCACATGACCGAAATGGATTGGACCAACAAAAATATCCATCCCAGCAAAGTCGTGCAATTAGGCGATGAAGTGGAAGTCATGGTTCTGGAAGTGGATGAAGACCGCCGCCGCATTTCCTTAGGCATCAAGCAGTGCAAGCCGAATCCCTGGCAGGAGTTTTCTGAAAAACACCAAAAAGGCGAGAAAATCAAAGGTAAAATTCGTTCCATCACCGATTTCGGTATTTTTGTCGGCTTGGAAGGTGATATTGATGGTCTCATCCACTTGTCCGATATTTCCTGGAACGAGCCGGGCGATCAAGCGGTTCGCAAATACAGCAAGGGTGAAGAAGTGGAAGCAGTTATTTTAGGTATTGACCCAGACCGCGAACGTATTTCCTTAAGCATTCGGCAACTGGAAGAAGATCCGGTGACCGAGTTTATGGATAGGCCGCGATAAAAATGACACTTTTGCGGCCATTGTCACCAGTGTCGAGGGCAAACGCGCTACTGTTCAACTCGCAGATCAAGTTTTCGGGCAGCTGCGGATTAGTGAATATAGCCATCAAAGAACCGAAGATTTACGCGAAGAACTGAAAGAAGGCGACAAAATTGACGTTAAAGTGATTAATATTGACCGCAAAAATCGCCAACTTGCAGGTATCGCATAAAGCGACCCAATCGAAACCGGCGACCAAAAGTTCTTTAGGCGTGGAATCCACCAAAACCACTTTGGGCGATTTGCTTAAAGAACAAATGAAAAATAAAGAAGGCGACGAAACACAGGAATAAATTTGTGCCTATTATTCCTGCGAAAATCCGGGTTGTCTCTTTATAGCTGCCTCTCCCATCAAGGGAGAGGCAGCGAACCTTCGCTGAGAGTGTTATGCGGTATATACGATATGCTATCTGGATTTTAGTCATTATCGTGGCGATCATTTTTACCACGATGAATGCACGCTCGGTGGAAATAGACTATTATTTCGGCGGGGCAAAAGCCAATATATTTTTGCCCTTTTTAATTTTAATCACTTTGATCATTGGAGTCATTCTGGGATACCTGATTGCGGCGCCCCGTATCCTGAAACTCCGCCATGAAAATCGCAGACTGACAAAATTGCTCCACCAACCCGACCACGGATACTAAACATGGTTATCAGGGCCCTGCATTTTTTATTATTACCCATTGCCGCCACATTTGGCTGGTACGTCGGCAAACGCGACCGCGGCGCTACGTCGCAGGTATCGAATCAATTACGGCGCGATTACTTCCAGGGTCTGAACTATTTAATTAACGAACAGTCTGATCAGGCTGTCGATGTCTTTATTAAATTATCGGAAGTCGACAGTGATACGGCTGAAATCCATTTGGCTTTAGGACATTTATTCCGTCAGCGTGGAGAAGTCGATCGCGCCATCCGCATCCATCAAAATTTATTAGCCAGGCCTGAATTAGACAAACGTTATCACATTCAGGCGTTGTTTGCGTTGGGACAAGATTATTTACGCGCCGGCGTTTTGGACCGTGCTGAACAGATTTTTTTAGAACTGGTCGATATAAAAGAGGGTTGGAATGAAGAGCATCAGAATAGTTTGAGATTTTTACTGCGCATATATCAGCAGGAAAAGGCCTGGTTGAAAGCCATTGAAGTGGCCAAAAAAATCACGGTGCAAACCGGCGAAGGCACCGATTCGATCATGGCGCAGTTCCATTGTGAATTGGCGGAACAGGAAGCGAGGAAAGGGCAGATTGCCCCAGCATTAAGATATTTGCATGAGGCGATTAGCGCCGACCCTAACTGTGTACGCGCCAATTTAATCGCAGGGCGGTTAGCCTATCAAACCAGACATTATGCCGAAGCTATCCGTCATTACCAGCAAGTCAAAGTGCAGGATGTTCATTTTATTCCAGAAATAATTACTCCTCTTTGTCAGTGTTATCGTGAATTGGGCCGTGAAAGTGAATTGGTGGAATATTTGCAGGAATGTCTGAAAGATTTTCCCAACATTTTTTTGGTATTAACCGTAGCGAATTACCTGCAACGCTTTAAAAATGATCAATCTGCCATTGAATTTATCGCCCACCACGTCAAAAATGATTCTTCATTGCGCGGTTTAAACCAACTGATCAGTCTGTATCTGACGGGAACGCATGTCAAACCCAGTGAAAAACTGAAGATGTTGCAGGAAATTATCCAGCAATTGGCGGCCAACAAGCCTTCGTACCGTTGCAGCCATTGTGGTTTTGCAGCGCCGATATTATCGTGGAATTGTCCGGGTTGTCAGCACTGGATGACAACCCGTCCGGTACAGAAAATTGCCATGGGAGTGATTTAATCATGGGCAAACAACCGTGCCTTATCGTGGCGCTGGACCACGCCACCGAGGAAGAGGCCCTGAATTTTTTGCCGGAACTGGATCCGTCATTGTGTCACGTGAAAATTGGCAGCATTCTTTTCACGCATTATGGCCCCTCCCTGCTGCACAAAATCATGCAACGCGGTTTTAAGCTTTTTTTAGATTTAAAATTTCATGATATTCCTCAAACGGTCGCCGGGGCATGCCGCGCCGCGGCGGATCTGGGTGTCTGGATGTTGAATGTCCATGTCGCAGGCGGTCCATCCATGCTCTCGGCTGCGCATGACGCTCTCCAGGGATACCCAGCCAACCAGCGCCCCTTACTGATTGGCGTCACCGTTTTAACCAGCCTGAATGATGGCGATCTCAGGATTATCGGTTACCAGGACAACTCCTCCGACATGGTCATGAGATTCGCGAAGCTGGCCCGTGAGGCTGGATTAGACGGTATCGTCTGTTCCGCCCAGGAAGCCCGGATTCTGCGGGAACATTTGCCGCCTGATTTTCTGTTGGTAGTCCCTGGTATTCGCCTGTCGACAGATGCGCAGGGAGATCAAAAACGTGTGATGAGTCCCCGCGATGCTCTGGCAGCCGGCGCTGACTATCTGGTCATTGGCCGGCCAATTACCCAGGCAACCCATCCCCGTCAGGCGCTTTTCCAAATTCTGATGGAAATCCGCAATTGCAATTCAGGTCTTTAATATTCCAGTGAGTAAGGGTCTGACCCCAATGCTTTTATATTAGTTGAGAAAAAAAAGTGACCGCCGGAACGATCACTGGGTTACGATGTAAAAAACAATCCGCATCGATATATTCAAGGTCGTAGACCACCTGAAAAGCATGCTCCGCTTTGAGATCTTTTTGAAAACGGTATAAATTATCGGAAATACTCTGATTGTTGCTGTACTTAGCTTCCACTAAAAACCAGGGTTGATCGTCTTTAGTAACCACAAAATCCACTTCCCGTTTATCTTTAGTGCGGATAAAATATAAGTTGAATTTCCCAAAACCAAAGTCTGTCCAGAAGTTCACGGCTTTTAACAAATGACTGGCAACAAAATTTTCCATTTTAGCGCCTATATCTGTAATCTCCGACCAATCCCATAAATATAACTTGGGTTCTTTTAACAGGCTACGAGAAATATTTTTATGCCAGGGCGAAAGACGAAAGCAAAAGTAAAACCGTTCTAATGTCGTAATCCAGTGCTGTACAGTTTTGGTAGAGACGTTAATTTTATTCGCTAAATTCGTATAATTAGTTAATTGTCCTGCCTGGCGTTTGATCAACTCAGCTAAAATTTCCATTTGCGCCAGTTCATGAATTTGAGTGAGATGGCGAATATCATCCCGAAACATTTGTTCGCTTCGTAAATTTTGCCAACGCTTTAAAAAACGGCGATCCTGCTTTAGGAAAGGATCCGGATAACCACCGAATTGCCAGAGAGCCTCCCACCAGGATTTGTCAATCCGGAGAGGTGGTGAAATCATTTCTTCAGGTAAATCCTGCCGAACACATTCAGCAGTGCTAAAGGGGTGGATTCGAAAGGGGAAATACCGGCCCATCAGGCTATCGCCTTTTTTTTGTGCGATCATCAATTTTTGACTACCGGTGACTAAAATGTGACAGTGGTCTTTATAGGCGTCAAAAAAGCCTTTTAAGAAATTCTTCCATTTAGAATATTTATGCAATTCATCAAAAATGATGACGCCCTGATCATTTAACTGGTTGACGCCGGTATTTTCTGCCAAGTGGCGCTGACCTCGCAAAATTTGTTCTCGATCCTCCTGAATATCCCAGTTGAGATAGGTAAAATGGTCCACGCCTTTTGCCAGGGATTTACTAATCGTGGTTTTTCCTACCTGATGGGGTCCATTTAATAAAATCATCTGAGAGTATTGGCCAAAATAGTCTTTTACGACCGAACTATATATCCTTTCCATATCGACTATTATATACTGCTATCCATAATAGTCAAGACTAATCGAGAGTTGGCTCCATTTTAGTCGGGTTAATGAATTGCTTTCCAGAGAAAAAACCCTGTATTGATGCCGCGTGGTCTCTTTGGCTATCCTGAGTGGGTGGCGGGATTCCTGTATCCCATTTTTAAATTAAGTCAAGGAGTTAAGTAATGAAAAAACATCAATTGGTCAGTCTTTCTCTGGGGTTATTTTTGAGCGGGTTAGCTTTGGCAGGTCCGCGGCCTGCTTTGATAAATATTAACACCGCAGACCAGGCTACTTTGTCCGCAGTTCCGGGAATTGGTAAACACCGAGCCCAGGCGATTGTGGACTACCGCCGGGATCATGGTGCATTTAAGGATATCCATGATTTAACTCATGTTAAAGGATTTACTGAAAAAAACCTGCAAAATGTTCTGAAACGCAACCCGGAGCAGTTAGTCGTCAAAAGCTAATTGGGAATTCAATATGAATATTTTTCGCAGAAAATTCTCTGCGCCATGGGGGATCGCAAGGGGGAGCGCGCGAAGCGCTTCCCCTTCATTCCGAGCATCGGCTCCGCCGAGCGCAGGATATAAATAGGAAGCAATTGCCGCTGTACTCAGCGGGAATTGCTGATCTCACCCCCTCCCTATGTTATTATATAAACCATGCCTATCCTCACCAGCAGTACTATTGCTATTTTGGCTGCCATATTTTTTATATGGTTGTTTCGCCGTTTGGCGATTCGGCTGGAATTTGTCGACCGTCCGGGCGGACGCAAACAGCATGAACAGGAAGTGCCGCTGATCGGCGGCATTGCGATTTTCTTTGGATTTTGTTTCGCCTTACTCTCGTTACCCCTTTCCTTACAAAGTTACCGGGGCCTGATTGCAGGCGGTAGTCTGTTGTTAACAATTGGCATAGTCGACGATTTTCGGGAACTAAACTCCAAATTGCGCCTGCTGGGTCAAATAGCGGCCGCTTTATTATTAATTTGCTGGGGCAATTTGCAAGTCACGTCTTTAGGAAATTTATTGTTTTTAGGAAATATTTCCCTGGGCTCATGGGCGATACCTTTTACCGTGGTATTGGTGGTGGGATATCTGAACGCCATGAATATGATTGACGGCCAGGACGGTTTGGCTGGCGGGATCGCACTTATCCAGGTGATGCTGCTCGGCTATCTGTGCTGGCATACCCAGCGGCAGACGGATCTTTACATCCTGATTATTTTAAGTCTCTTATTACTGGTGTTTCTGGCTTTCAACATGCGTTTACCCTGGCGCAGACATGCCGCTATTTTTTTAGGGGACGCCGGCAGCACCTTTATCGCTTTTGTAATTGCCTGGGTGGCGATATCCGTGGGGCAGGGCGGAGGCGCCATCAAACCGGTGGTCATTTTATGGATATTGGCATTTCCGGTATTTGATTTATTGCATGTCTGCATAGTCAGGTTTATTCAAAAGAAACCTTTGCTACTACCAAGCCGTGATCATTTTCACTATCTTCTCCATATTCTGGGCATAGACGCGGCTATTTCCACCTGGGTCCTGATAGTGTTTTCTTTGGCGCTTGGAGTGACCGGAATTCTGCTCAGTCATTTGCAGGTGCCGGAAGGCTGGCAATTTTTAGCATGGATAGCCGCATTAATAGCCTATTTATGGATAGTGAAATTAGTACGCGATGCGGTAAATTAGAAATAGTATGTTGCAGGTAAAAAAACTGGGTTATCAGCGCGGCGAACGTATCTTGTGGCAGGATATCAGTTTTGAGCTGACCCCCGGACATTTGTTGCAGATCACCGGCGCCAATGGCTGCGGTAAAACCAGTTTATTACGCGTGTTAGCGGGACTCGCACCTGCCGGCGAAGGAGAGGTGTATTGGCGCAGTGAGCTGTTGATGAAACAAAAAGCCATCTATCATCAGCAATTGCATTATCTGGGGCATCAACAGGCGGTCAAAGGCGAATTGACTGTGGGTGAAAATCTCCGGTTTAATTTGCCGGGATCTTCGGAAAGATCGCGGCGGGAGGCGATTGCGCAGGCGGGTTTAACCGCACATATCGATTATATGGGTTATCAATTGTCCCAGGGTCAAAAACAGCGAGTGGCGCTGGCAAGATTATTTCTAAGTACAGCGCCGTTGTGGATTTTGGATGAACCCCTGGCCGGATTGGATTCGCATATGATCACAAATTTTCAGAACATTTTGGCCAGCCATCTTGACCAGGGCGGTATGGTGGTGTTAAGCACGCACTGGCCTTTGGCTGAAGCCGCTGCGTCGCGCTCTTTACGATTAGACCTGACACCGGGATTTCCCGCGGAAGTGAACGCTCGTGACGCTGTACCCGGCGGGAATGGCTAACCGGACATGATCAGCGTTATTTTTCTGGCTATTCAGCGCGAGTGCTTGCTCACCTGGCGCCGGCCGGTGGAATGGTTGAATCCCTTATTATTTTTTTTTCTGGTGTCGATTTTATTTCCCTTAACACTGACGCCCGACGTTAAAATCCTGCAAATGATAGGGCCGGGTATAGTCTGGGTAGCGGTACTGCTGGCGGTATTATTGTCATTAACCCGGTTATTCCAACCCGATTATGAGGACGGCAGCCTGGAGCAATGGTTGCTGGGTCCTTATCCATTAGCGCTATTGATTTTTGCCAAAATTACCGCCCACTGGCTCATGTTATTTTTGCCATTATTAGTCATGACACCGCTGATGGCGGCCATGTTCCATTTGCAGATGAATGTAATGAAAGTGTTGATGTTGACTCTATTATTGGGCACGCCACTGTTGACATGGTTGGGAGCTGTCGGTGCAGCCCTGATCGTGAGTCTGCGCCAAAGCGGATTGCTATTAGCGTTAATATTATTGCCGTTATATATTCCCACCCTGATTTTTGCGACTTCCGCGCTTAACGCGGTAGCGTCTGGAATTTCTCCGGATTCATCACTGCTGTGGTTAGGAGCTTTGTTGCCCCTGGCGCTGGTTTTAGCTCCATGGGCCAGCGCCATCACCCTCAAAATGGGCATTGCTTACCGCTGACTTTATGTATAATGACCGTATGTGGAAAATCTTATCCCGAGCCGCTTCACCGCAAACCAGTTATCACTGGGCCGGCCTGCTGTTGCCTTGGCTGACGGTACTGGCGATCTGCGCCTTTGCTTATGGGCTGGTTGGCGGTTTATGGCAGGCGCCTGCGGATTACCAGCAGGGTGACGTTTACCGGATAATCTTTATCCACGTTCCTGCGGCGGCCTGGTCCCTGGGAATTTACATCGTGATGAGCGCCGCGGCGCTGGTACATTTGGTCTGGAAACTAAAAGTGGCTGATATCGTCGCCAAACTCAGTGCTCCGCTAGGTATGAGTTTTACCTTGTTGGCGCTTCTGACCGGATCGATTTGGGGTAAACCCACCTGGGGGACCTGGTGGATATGGGATGCGCGTTTGACCGCCGAACTTATTTTATTATTTATTTATGCCGGCATTATCGCTCTGCGCACCGCAATCCCTGACCCGAAACTTGCGGCACAGGTCAGTGGCATTCTGATCCTGGTAGGTTTGGTCAACATACCGATCGTTCATTATTCCGTAGACTGGTGGCAAACCCTGCATCAGGGAGCCACCCTTTTAAAATTCAGCGCTCCCTCCATCTCTCCCAGTATGCTGTACCCATTAATCGCCATGTTATTAGCCTTTTTCCTTTATTATTTAATTATTTTACTGATCGGCCTGCGCTCCGAACTCCTTAATCGCGAACAAAAAACCACCTGGGCCCAAAAAGTGATTCAATAAAGGGGGTCAAGTCTCGAATTGTGAAAGGGAAAGGGTTAAAGGGGATCAAGTCTTTTCCTATTCCCTTTCACAATTCGAGACTTGACCCCCTTTATTAATCCTTGACCCCCTTTCCATCGACGGGTATGCTTTTCGGATCATGAGTACTTTTTCTGATCTTCATGCTTTTTTGCGGATGGGCGGATATGCCGCAGCCGTGTGGCCGGCATACGGATTGGTATTTTTAGTGCTATTTATCCAGTTCGTCGCCGCCCGCCGAAAATGGCAGCGTGTACGTAGAGCCTTATATCATAAATATGTTAAATCACCGTAAGCGCCGGTTGGGTTTTATCCTGCTCGTCGTCGCCAGTGTAGGTCTGAGTGTCGGACTGGGATTATATGCCTTACGTCAGAACGTCAATTTATACCAAACTCCCCAACAGGTCGTGCAGCACGCTCCGCGTCCCGGACAGGTTTTTCGTTTGGGCGGCATGGTGGTTAAGGGTAGCGTCGAACATGGGCAGGGTTTACAGGTGGGCTTCGTGTTAACAGATTATCACGCCAACCTGCCCGTACAATATCAGGGAGTATTACCTTCTCTATTTCATGAAGGGCAGGGGATTGTTGCCCAAGGGCGGATGAACGGCCACGGTATTTTCATCGCCGATGAAGTATTGGCAAAACACGATGCCAATTATAAACCTCCGGCAATTCCTAATCAGGAACACCCGGCATGATTCCAGAATTAGGCCACTACGCGTTATTTTTAGCCATCTGCCTGGCGCTGATGCAGGTCATTTTCCCCCTGCGCGGCGCAATGACCGGACAAAACGCTTATATGCAATTAAGCCGTTACACTGCCTGGGGACAATTTGGATTGGCGGCCCTGGCAATGGGCAGTCTCGCGTATGCATTTTTAACCAATGATTTTTCCGTGGCGTATGTTGCCGAAAATTCCAATAGCCATTTACCTGCCGCATACCGATTTTGCGCAGTTTGGGGCGCACACGAAGGCTCCCTGTTATTATGGGTATTTATTCTGACGGGCTGGATGTCCGCAGTCAGCCTGTTCAGCCGCAATCTACCGGAGCCAGTCCTTGCCAGAATCCTGGCCGTATTGGCGATTATCGCTATCGGTTTTTACCTATTCCTGTTAACCACTTCCAGCCCGTTTACCCGTTTATGGCCTAACATACCCGCGGATGGCGCTGATTTAAATCCCATTCTCCAGGACCCCGGCCTCGCCGTACACCCGCCGATGCTTTATATGGGTTATGTGGGTTTCGCCGTGCCGTTCGCTTTTGCCATGGCGGCGTTGCTATCCGGACGGCTGGATGCGCAGTGGGCGCGCTGGTCGCGCCCCTGGACCCTCATCGCCTGGTGTTTTTTAACTTTGGGCATTGTCCTGGGCAGCGCATGGGCTTACCGGGAATTGGGATGGGGAGGCTGGTGGTTTTGGGACCCTGTTGAAAATGCCTCTTTTTTGCCCTGGCTGGCCGGGACAGCATTGATCCATTCGCTGGCGGTCACCGAAAAACGTCAGCTTTTTAAAGCGTGGACAATTTTATTAGCGGTATGTGCTTTTTCACTGAGCCTACTGGGTACTTTTTTAGTGCGTTCAGGAGTGCTGGTGTCCGTGCATAGTTTTGCCGCTGACCCGCAGCGGGGATTATTTATGCTGGGCTTCTTATTATTTGTCGTCGGCGGTTCATTGTCGATTTACGCCTGGCGCGGCCGCACGTTAGCCACTGACGGAGAATTCACAATCGCTTCACGGGAATCGTTGTTATTATCCAACAATATTTTATTATTCGTGGCCATGCTGACGGTATTGTTGGGAACATTATATCCATTAATTATCGATGCCCTCCATTTAGGAAAATTATCCGTAGGGCCGCCGTATTTTAATCTCATGTTTATGCCGTTAATGGCCCCACTGTTCATTCTCATGGCGATTGCGCCGCTTTTTCAATGGCAAACGATGCTTATCCACAAATTACGAAAAAAATTGTCCATTTATTTACTGATCGTAATGGTGCTGGCAATTTTACTGCCCCTGATAGCCGGCGTTAAAAATACTTTATGGATTTTCTGCGCCCTGACGCTCACACTCTGGCTGGTGTTACTGACTTTAAACCATGGATTCACCTGGCGGAAATGGCCAAGGCCACGGCGCCTGGCGTTAAGTCAGTGGGCGATGATTCTGGCGCATTTAGGCATTGGCGTTACCGCAATGGGAATTATCTGTAGCACTGCCTACAGTCAACAACGCGATGTCAGCATGCAGCCAGGCGATAGCACCAACGTGGGGCCGTATGAATTCCGGTTTCAAAAAATGACGAATATTCAGGGACCCAATTACGAAGGTTTGCGCGCTCAGATGGCTGTTTATCAGGATGCTAAACTTCTCCGGATCCTGTGGCCTGAACAACGTTATTTCCGGGTAGCGGACACAGCCACCACCAAAGCCGCCATCGACGCGGGACTTTTTCGTGATTTGTATGTCGCGATAGGATCGGCGTTGCCCGATGGCGCCTGGTCGTTCCGGCTTTATTACAAGCCTTTTATCCGCTGGATTTGGGCGGGCGGAGTCATGATGTTTTTAGGCGGCCTGCTGGCTGTCGCCGACCGCCGTTACCGGCGCAGGGCGGGCTAAAATGTTAAAATATTTTATCCGGGTATTGCCATTGATTATTTTTATAGCGATAGCCGTGTTTCTGTGGGTTGGTTTGCATCATAATCCCCGGGAAATTCCTTCGCCGTTACTGAATAGACCGGCCCCTGTTTTTCAGGCGTCGAGCCTGCGGCCGCCACAGGAAAGCTTGAGCGAGAAAATTTTCCACCACCGTGTGACCATTCTCAATGTGTTCGCCACCTGGTGTGTCGCCTGTCAGGCCGAGCATTCCGTATTAATGGAGGGACGGCAGAATCTGCAGGGAGCGCAACTCATTGGACTTGACTATAAAGACGACCGCCCAAAAGCATTGACGTGGCTGCACCGGTTCGGTGATCCCTACGACCAGGTGATAGACGATCCCCAAGGAAATATCGCCATTAACTTTGGAGTCTACGGCACTCCGGAAACTTTTATTATCGATCAGCAGGGCATTATCCGTTACAAGTTTATCGGCGCGATCAGCCCCGCGGACTGGAAACAAACGGTATTACCCAAAATTCAGGCTCTAATAAAAAATGTTTAAAATCGGCTGGATTATCTGTTTATTGTGGAATTTTTCGCTCGTCTTTGCAGAGGCGGTGGATCGTTATCCTTTCCCGGCGGAAGCGCAGCGACAACAATTTCAGGGACTGATCAGTGAATTACGCTGTCTGGTTTGTCAGAATCAGAATTTGGCGGATTCGAATGCCGATTTGGCTAAAGATTTGCGCCGGCAGGTTTATACAATGGTTTTGGCCAATAAAACTGACGCGCAGATCAAGGAATATATGACCCTTCGCTATGGAGATTTTATTTTATTTAAACCGCCTTTTAATTATTACACTATGGGATTGTGGCTTATACCCCTGCTGTTACTAATGACGGGTGGTATAATTTTATGGCGCCTCACTCATCCACGGAAAATCGCCGCATGAACGTTCTATTTTGGAGTATTATCGTTTTGCTGACGATGGCGGCGTGGGGCTGCGTGATTTGGCCGTTGTACCGGAAACCCGCTCCTCCCGCGGGATACGGCATGAAAATAGGATTGTTTGGATTTCCTGTCATCGCCCTTGGATTGTATTTAAGTTTTGGAGATAGTCGCCGGCTTGCGCAAGTCTGGGCAGTGCAGCGCCAGAATGGCGAAGTCGCCCGGCAGATGGCTAAAATCAAAAATCCGCAGGAGCTGATTACGCAACTGCGTGATCATCTTCGACAGGACCCGCGCAGCGGCGAGGGCTGGTATTTGCTGGGAAAATTATATTTAGACTTGCATCGATACGCCGAAGCGGAGTCGGCATTAACGCAAGCCCGTCAGCTTCAACCTCATTCCGGCGAGACGATGCTGGCTCTTGCAAAGGCAAATTTTTTCCACCACCAGGGACATTTAACCCCGGTTATGGAAGCCGAATTGAGCGGTATGCTGGAATCTCTCACAGAGCCTGTGGATGCCCTGAATTTATTGGCGGTGAACGCTTATCAGCGTAAGGATTTCCATCAGGCGGTCCGTTATTGGCAACGGGCGTTATCGCTGGTACAGCCGGATAGCCCTGATAGCCGAACCTTATTAGGAATGATTAGCGACGCCCAACGTCAGGGATTATAAATCTGTGCTTTAAAAAGCACTTTAAGAGAGATAATTTGCTTTTTCTTCAAGAGATAAATGGTCCTATATTCTTCTGGCGGAAGAATTACGCCGCAATTGCGCTAATCCAAAAGAAGATGCTGGTGAACTTTTTAGACGCATGTGTTTCAATGCTTTAATTTCCAATACGGATGATCATCCCCGCAACCATGCGATCATTGCCAAAGATTTAGATTGGAAACTGTCTCCCGCGTATGATTTGACTGTGTCTGTACCCATCAGTATGGAACGCCGTGACCTGGCAATGATTTGCGGTCAACAGGGACGATTCGCCAATGCCGAAAATTTTCTATCAGAAAGCATACGCTTTCTGCTGGAAAAGCCGCAAGCTCGACAAATTATTCAATCTATGGAAAATCAGATTCGCAATACCTGGTATGCGACTGCACGCTCAGTGGGAGTTTCAGAACAGGACTGTAAAAAAATCTCTACTTCCTTCGTATATCCTGGTTTTGATGTAACTGATGATGTGTAATAATCCTGATTGTTTTGAGTATAATTTAAGAGGCCGCTATCAAACTGATATTTTTCTCTTGATTTTTTTCTAAAAATACTTTACAAAAGCGCTACATTATATTTTTAACTTTAAAAGAGACATCCTTGAACAAAGACAATAAATATTTAATACCAAAAAAAACAGTACTACCTCTTGAACAGATTAATAATTCATTTTTTGTTATTCCATTACCTAATGACGAAATAAAATCCATTAGTCTGCTGCTCCTTGACTCAATTTATCCCGGCGCGCGCGATGCTCGAGGGGATATTTTTTGGCAAAAAATATTTGCAAACAGAAATGATCAATTGAAAAAAAGAATGCCTTCCATTCTTGAACTATTTTTTCCTAAAGTTTTGGAAGAAATGATTTTGAAATATTTGATAGACGATAAAAGTGAGATTAATGATCATCTTTGCCTCATGGAAGAATGGGCAAAATTGACATGGAGCAAGGATTTTAAATTTCCGGAAAATAAACATTTTCTAAATTTTCCTTATGATGACGAAAAACTTCAGCGACTTACCTGGCAGTTAGTGGAGGAGAAGCAGTTCCCGTCCATAGGCCAAATTGCTGCTGTAAGGCGGATTATTTTGCCGCACATACTTTATGTAATGCCGAAAGTGGTCATTGATTTAATTGATGCATACCTTGGTGAAGTTAAACAAATTAGTAGAGAGGAAAGATATACAACGGAAATAAGAAAATTTTTTGACACATTCCTGACTGAATTTGTTCATCAAAGTAGTTGTTTTGCAGTTTACTATTATCATTATCGAGCAGCTATGCATGCTCTTTTAGCCATTGAAAATAATTCAGGTTTTGCGCCATTTTTTACGCTTAAAAATAAAAATTCCTTTCCGCACTGGTTCAAAATTAGCATTAACTTTAATTCTATAAAAAATTCTTTTGACTGTCTTGACTCAATCTTTTTGACTGACTCTGTTTGGTGCGAAATTTCTGAACCGGAAGAAATGAAAATAACATTTTTTCAACTTTTAATTAATAATTTGCTTTTTTTCAAGAACCTGTCGATTAAGAAAATTTCCCGGCTATTTTATATGTTGAAATCTCTGGTTGACAGTTCCCGCATTTTTTCAGGGAATCTACCTCTCAATGTGGCTTACCATTTGACAAAAAATATAGAAAGGTCACTTTATGCCCATGTGGATCGTCTGGGACGTAGTTCTAAAATTAAATCATTAGATAATAAGAAAAACAGCAAACCCACCTTACTGACCACAACGTTAGGTCTGTTGGATGAAAAAGTGAAAGATATTGATTTTATCGGTGATAAGGGTTTTTCCATTATACCTGCCAACCCGATACGTTTATGTAATTACCATAAGAGATTCTCAACCATTAGATATTCTTTACAACTATGTCCACGAATCTAAAGGTTTTTTTAGTTGGTTTAATGGCCAAAATGACCAAAGCAGCGATGCGAAGGCTTTAGTAATCAAGCTTTTAAATATTCCCTGTGCCAGTGTGAGGGAGTATGTACTGATTGATGAAATCGAGAAATCACTTTCATCGAACAAAATACGCGACCCGAAATATAAAAAAGCATTAGAGCAGGTTAAAGATGTGCTTAAAAAGGATAACCGGTTCGAGCCATCCGAAAACAACAACTTATCTCATTCCAGTTAAACGTATTATGCCGGCTCAAAGAAAAATAATTTTCGTAGAAAATTCTCTGCCCGATGGGGGATCAGAAGGGGGAGAGAGCTTCGCTCCTTCCCCTTCATATTGCTGCGAATTGCTGATAATTCTGGAAGCTGCATTGGGGGATATGTTAGAATCCTTGGCAGCGTAAGGATTTTCATCGGGCAGTAAGTTCCTGATAGCCGAACGTTATTGGGAATGATCAGCGACGCACAACATTAGAAAAAAGGAGTCGACAATGGCAGAAACAATTGATGACATTACGATCGAGTACACCGAAGAAGGCATATTGACCACAAAACAGCTTGATAAAGTCATACTGACTCGCGGCGCGTGGACAACTATTATGTTCCGGTATCAAAACTGGGATAAAAAAAAACAGGCTTATGGACCTGAGGCTTACAGCATTCGCCGCTACCAAAAGAAAGCCGGCGCCTATCAACAGCGATCAAAATTCAACATTTCCAACGCCGAACAGGCCAAAAAAATCATTGACGTTCTGAACAAATGGCTTGGATAAAAAATCTGTTCCTGTGACCGGCAGTCTGCAATTCAGTGCTATCTCATTATTATAATTTAAGAGGCCGCTATCAAATTGATATTTTTTTTTCTTGATTTTTTTCTAAAAATACTGTATAAGTTCGCCATATTATATTTTTAACTTTAAAAAGAGACATCCATGAACGAAGACAATAAATATTTAATACCAAAAAGAACAGTACTACCTCTTGAACAGATTAATAATTCATTTTTTGTCTATCCAATACCCAATGACGAAATAAAATCCGTTAGTAGGCTGCTCCTTGACGCAATCCCTTCCAGAATCGGGTTTGTTGGAGGACTTTTTGAAAAGTTATATAGAGATGAATTGACAAAAAGAATATCTTTAATTTTTAATCTGATTTCTGCTGTTTATAAACTTGATATTCCTGAAGTTTTGGTGGAGCTTATTTCGGAATATTCGATTGAAGGTGATGGTAGTGATGGAATGTTCTTCCTGGAAAAATGGGCAAAATTGAGTTGGGACTGGAATTTTAAATTTCCGGAAAATAAAGCTTTTCTAAATTTTCCTTTTGAAAATGAAAAACTCTGGCGCCTTACCCAAAAGTTAGTGGAGGAAAAGCAATACACGAATCGATCTGCTGTACGGCAGATTATTTTGCCGCAAATACTTTATTATATGATGCCGAAAAGATTAATTGATCTTGTCGACGGATATCTTGGTGAAGATGAAAAAATGAATGGAAAGAGGTATATAAAAGAGATAAGAAAATTTTTAAATACATTCGATTCAATGTTCCCGAGTGTAATGAGAAGATTCTGTGAGCTTTTCCCTTCATACGGTCTTTTACAATTAGCTGATGAAGCTCTCTCGTCCATTGAACAAAATTCGGGTTTTAAGCCATTCTTTACTGAAAACCCTCCGGATATTTTGGTAAATACGAATTTCAGGAAAAATTCTTTTGAATGCCTTGCCTCGATAATCTTTGAACGTGTTTGGGAATTTAAATGTGAAGTTAATCCCAAGATAAATTTTAAAACGACATTTTTTCAATTTATTATGAATTTACTGCTACTGCATTATGTCAATTCTCGCTCGGTTAAGAAAATTTCCCGGTTTTTTTACATGGTGAAATCGCTTGTTGACAGTTCCCGTATTCTTTCAGGAAATCTTCCGCTCAATGTTGCTTACCAGTTGACAACCGATATGGTATGGTCACTGTATATCCATGTGTATCATCGCCTGGAGCTGGAGTCTCCACTTATGTCATTAATTATTACAAAGAATAATAAACTCGCATCACTGACCAGAATGTTAAATCTGTTGAAAGAAGATGTAAAAGATATTCGTTTAAATGGCTCTAATGATTTTTCCGTTATCCCTGCTAACCTGGGGACAGGAATACGGTTATTTAATTATGATAAGAGATCCATACCACTGGATATTCTTTATGGCTATATCAATGAATCTAAAAGAAATTTTAACCCTCAGAACTGGTTTAGGCACCCTCAAATTAACGATAACGATGCGAAGGCTTTAGCGATCAGACTTTTAAATATCCCGACTTCCGGTGTAAAAGAGTATCTATTGATTGATGAAATCGAGAAATCACTTTCATCTAATAAAATACGAGACCCGAAATATAAAAAGGTCTTAGAGCAGGTTAGAGACGCGCTTATAAAAGATAGCCAATTCAAGCCATCCGAAAACAATCCCTAAATCATGCCGGCTTGAGCCGGCTAATCAAAAATCATGAGAATATAGGCAAAGAACAGCAGCAGGTGAATGGCCCCCTGCAGGATATTGGTACGGCCACTGACAAAAGTCAGGATGCTCATGATCGCCGTCAGCACCAGAATGGTAGTGTCTGTATAATCCAGTCCCAAAACCACGGTCTTTCCCGTGATTAAACCAATGATGAGAATGACCGGGATGGTTAATCCAATACTTGCTAACACCGAACCCAGTGAAATATTCACCGAGCGCTGTAACTGATTGGCCAGCGAAGCGCGAATTGCGCTGACACCTTCGGGGGCGACCACCAAAATAGCCACCAGTAATCCGCCGAGTGCACTGGGCGCACCCGTTTTTCCCAGAAAAAAGTTAATGGGAATCGCGGCCTGTTTTGCTAAAAATAATGTAGGAATTAAATAAGCGATCACTAAAACAAGATGATATTTAATGGATTTTGCCGGATATTTCATGTGCAGATCAAAAGGAGTAAACGTTTGCTGGGGCTGAAACGGAGTGACAAAATGAGTGCGGTGACTGATGGTTTGAATGATCAAAAAAATGGCGTAAATACCCAGCGAAGTCACGATAAGAAAAATTTCCTGAAAGGTCGAAAAGGTCGCCGAGCTGGTGGAATGGGTAAAATTGGGCAATACCAATCCGACCACTGCCAGCAGAATAATCACGCTTAAAAAGGCGATAGAACCCTGCAGGTTATATTGCTGTTCCTGATAGCGCAGTCCTCCCAGAAGTAAACTAATACCCACAATTCCATTCAGAAAAATCATCACCACAGCGTCCATGGTGTCCCGCGCCAGCGTCGGATTATCGGGTCCGGTGAGCATGATGCTAGCGATCAGTGAAACTTCAATAAAAATCACGGTTAGCGTTAAAACCACCGTACTGTAAGGCTCCGGCATGGTCTCCGCAAGGGCCTCGACATGGTGCGCTACCTCAAATGAATTCCATAAAATAATCACAAATAAATATATAAAAATGATCAGCAGCAGTCCGGTGTGTTGTAAATTACCGGGCCAGACATTACCCAGCGCCAGGAACACCAAAACTGTCAGCCATGCCAGCCACAAAGCCGGTTCATTCATGAACAGAGAATGTCGAAAGCTTGTCACCATTTGATAAATCACTCCTGACTAATCAAAAATTAACATAACATAAGCAAAAAATAATAATAAGTGGAGTGCACCCTGTAATGGACTGGTGCGGCCGCTTAGGAAAGTCACAATGGAGGTAATTAAACTGAGAACCAGTAAAGTGATACTGCTTTTGCTTAAACCCAGGATAATAGTTTCACCGGTAAAAAGTCCGATCGTCAGCACCACTGGAATAGTGAGCGCCGTCGTCGCCAGCACCGCGCCCAACGCGATATTCACTGATCTTTGCAAATGATTGCTTAAAGAAGCCCGGATCGCACTCACTCCTTCAGGCGCCAGGACCAGAATAGCCACCAGTAGGCCGCCGAGCGCAGGGGGAGGGTTTAGGCTCACCAGAGTCGTGTCGATGGGCGTCGCGATCAGCTTGGCAATCACTAACGTCGGTGTCAGGTAAGCGACTAATAAGAATGCGTGATGAGCCGCACATTTGGGCGAATATTTTATATGGATTTTCATTGGCTTGCAGGGTTCATGGGATTCAAAAGGGGAAATAAAATGTTGGGTGTGGCTGACAGTTTGCATGCCGAGAAAAATAACGTAAATAGCCAGAGAAGTAAACACCAGAAAAAGCGTCTGACCCGTAGAAAAAGTAGGCCTGATGGTCGATTTCGTGTAATCCGGTAAAATTAAAGCGATGACTGCCAGCACCAGAATAACGCTGATAAATTCCATCGAGCCGCGTAAATTATAGCGTTGTTCACGATACCGAATGCTGCCCAGCAATATACTGAGGCCCACGATGCCGTTCAGCACGATCATAATAATGGAATACATCGTGTCGCGAACGAGGGTGGGATTATCATTTCCAATGAACATGACATTGATGATCGTAACAATTTCAATCGATGTGACGCTCAAGGTCAGGATCAAAGTTCCCAACGGTTCGCGGACTGCTTCAGTCAGCATTTCCACGTGGTGAGCGATTTCAAATGAATTCCAGATAACCGTAATAAATAACCAGACGAATAAAAAGACAAACCGTGTCGGGTGAGAAAGATCGCCTAACCATTTGTCGCTCAGATGAAGACCAGAAAAGACCGCTACCGTTAGCCAGGCGAGCCACAACGGCGCTTCGTGGAAAAGTAGTTTCTCTCTAATATTCGCGCCCATAATTCATATTACCATAACCTGGTTTACATCTCACATCATAAGTTATGATATGATAGCAACTTATGAAAACTCTGGAAAAACAGGAAGCCATGACATATCTGCTCACAGCGGGCGACTGGGTCCGCTGGGGCGCTTCGCGTTTTAACGAGGCTGAATTATTTTTTGGGCACGGCACGGAAAATTCGTGGGACGAGGCTGTAAACCTGGTGTTGACGGCATTGCATTTGCCACCGGAGACCCATGCGGATATTTTTCATGCGGTGTTAACTCCCACAGAACGTCAGGAGATACTGACCTTAGTTGAACAGCGTATAGAAACCCGAAAGCCTTTGGCATACCTGCTCAAACAGGCATGGTTTTGCGGGCGGGCATTTTATGTGGATGAGCGGGTATTGGTGCCGCGTTCTCCCATGGCGGAATGGTTGGAAAAGCAGTTTGAGCCCTGGATAGAACCTGACAGAGTCCGAAAAATTCTGGATATTGGAACCGGCAGCGGGTGTATTGCCATTGCCGCGGCTTGGGCTTTTCCGGATGCGCAGGTAGATGCTGCAGACGTCAGCCCGGGTGCTCTGGAAGTGGCCGCTATCAATGTAGAACGTTATGATTTAGAAGAGCGTGTGCAGTTACACCGCTCCGATTGTTTTGCGGATTTGCCTCCAACACTTTATGATATTATTCTTAGTAATCCCCCGTATGTGGGGGCGGCAGAATTTGCCAGTCTACCCAGGGAATATTTCCACGAGCCTGCGCTGGCTTTGCAGGCGGGTGAGGACGGTCTGGATGTTGTTAAAAAAATTTTAGCGGATGCGAAACGTTTTTTAGCTCCCGAAGGCATTTTGGTGATTGAAGTGGGAAATTCCGAAGCTGTCATGCAGGAAAAATATCCAAATTTACCCTGTACATGGCTGGAATTGGAGCGGGGCGGTCAGGGTATTTTGTTACTAACTGCCGAACAATTATAAATAGTTAGGGTTTGGTTTTGGGGCTGTAGCTCAGCTGGGAGAGCGTCGCGTTCGCAATGCGAAGGCCGGGAGTTCGATCCTCCTCAGCTCCAATTTCTTGGAAATGTAGAAAACATGGTTAAAAAAGTAAATATAGCGATTGTCGGTGCGACGGGACTTGTGGGTGAAACCTTTCTGGAAATTCTGCAGCAACGTCAATTTCCCGGTTGAAAAACTTTATCCGGTCGCCAGCGCGCGTTCGGAAGGTGAAGTGGTTCAGTTTGAGGGACGCAGTCACCGCGTTAAAAATCTGGAAAATTTTGATTTTTCAAAGTACAGATTGCTTTTTTTCCGCAGGTTCATCCGTGTCTAAAGAATATGTGCCCAAGGCAGCGGACGCGGGCTGTATTGTCATTGATAATTCCTCACAGTTTCGTTATGAAAAGGACGTGCCTTTAGTAGTCCCGGAAGTGAATTCTCATGCATTGGTCCATTACCGTAACCGCAATATTATCGCCAATCCCAATTGTTCTACCATTCAGATGGTGCTGGCTTTAAAGCCTATTTATGATCAGGTGGGCATCCGTCGCATTAACGTCGCGACTTATCAATCCGTTTCCGGCGCAGGAAGAAAGGCCATAGAAGAATTGGCGAGGCAAACCGCTGACTTATTGAATGGTCAGCCCGCCGTCAATAAATTATTTCCGCAGCAAATCGCATTCAATGTGCTCCCGCACATCGATGTGTTTTTGGAAAACGGTTATACCAAAGAAGAAATGAAGATCGTCTGGGAGACCAAAAAAATTCTTGAAGACGACCGCATTGAAGTCAATCCTACGGCAGTGCGGGTGCCTGTTTTTTTTGCGCATTCAGAAGCGGTGGCCATCGAAACCGAACAGCCAATCAGCAGTACAGAAGTGACCGAATTATTGCGAATGCGCCAGGCGTCTCGGTAGTCGAGGGTCAGGATTATCCCACCGCATTGACTACTGCTAACCAGGATAATGTTTTTGTGGGCCGAATACGCAATGATTTAGATAATCCCAATGGCATTAATTTATGGATAGTTGGTGACAACGTTCGAAAAGGCGCCGCTCTAAACGGAGTACAAATTGCCGAATTACTATTGGAACAAAATTTCGAATTACATTAGGGTCTGTTGGATGGATGGAGTGTTAAGCTTTTTCGCCGTGGGTTTCGGCGATAGCCATCTCTTTTACCGTTTGAACATCGACGCCGGTGATTTTGGCCACCAGAGCAGGATCAAATCCTTCATGGATCATATTTTGAGCAATCAGCGACTGGCTTTCCTGCCTGCCTTTTTGTTCATGCATTTGCGCTAAGGTCATGATTTTATCTCCTGTTTCTACTGGTAACTTCGAGGCGATCAACGCCTGAAATTGATCTTCATTGCGAACTTCACCCCGCGTATACAGATAATACAATAAACTCAAAACAAAATCATGTCCGCGGTTGCGTTCCAGTTCCTGCAGCAGATCAATGAAACCGCGCAGCGCAGGTAAAATGTCGCGGTCATAGATGTGTTTCATCGCGAGCCCCATAACGCCGGCCCAGAGGTAGCGCCGCAATTCCTGGTCAGCGATTTGATTGAGTTCGATCAATTGAAAAGGCTGTAAAGCGTAACGGGCGACGAGATCCGCCGGAGCCTGTATTAAAGCTTTGAGATCACGGGAATAAGCCCAGATTTGCTGACCATTATAATAGACCAGAGTGTACACCAACGGCACGGCGCCGTGCCGCTCATAATGTTGCTGCATGATGGCGGCCTCGTAAGAAAGTACACGCAAAGGCATGTGTTTTTGCGGAGTCGATTGGTGTTCGATCAGGACGGCGACATATGCGGGTTGAGCGGACTGTTTGAGCGGCAGTCGATACAGCATATCGGTGATTTTGCCTTTGAGATTGACGCTGTGAAATTTATCCTTGCAGATTTCGATGGCGTCGAGATCGAGGGCGTTAAGCAAATCATAAGGCAGATGCTGTAGCAGCACTTCTTTGGCGACGCGCAAATCGGACATGGAACGAATGAAGAAACCATCATGAACGGGATGCACATTGGGTTCATCGGAAATATTGGACAAGATTTTCTCCTGAAGATCGTGTTCCCGGGGCCAGTCATTATTAACGAGGCCAATGATATCAAGTTTAGGGCATAAACGAATCCAGGGAAAAGTACCGGATGCGGGTCTTAAAAATTGGATAACGTGTTAAATTTTTTCGCTGTTAAGGTCTGTTGACAATTCATAAATTATTTATAATTCCGTCATTGCGAGTAAACCACCCCCAAAAAAATGGGGAAATATCAGAAATGACGCTCTATTCCTCCCTCTCCTCCGTGCTCGGGGGAGAGGGTCGGGGTGAGGGAGATCAAAAATTCAACAAATCCCCCTCACCCTAACCCTGTTCATTACCCACAAGTGCAGTTAAACTAGATTTTGGCCACTTTGAGTGCAAAATCTGTCTTATTTTCGCGCATTATTGAATAGTACGCTGAAGATTGAGGATTAATTCTATTTTAATATTAGTCAGTTATTATCATTACAAATTTTTATCCGGGGAAGTATATGAAAAAAAACGCAGTTCCAACTTTAGAACCCACATTCCTAGGATATTTTTAGGTTTTTTTGAATTAAACTGGCGCTTTTGTGAATGTTATTTCCCACTTAATGGTGATTCTATTCTGATTTTCAGATAGAGAATCCCACTTTGAGAGAATACTAAATTATCTCTCTGTTAATTGTGGGAAAAAGAATTCAAAAAATCATTGAAAATTCCAACAAAGTGGGGAATTTTGTTAAAAAAATCACTATTTTTATTCAAAAAAACCTAAAAATATCCTAGAAATGTAGGTTAGAATCTTCCATTTTAGATAAAGCAGAAGAAACTCTAAGAAAAATAAAATCTCAAAATAACCTATTTGATATTACCTATGGAATTTTTGACTCCTATATTGGGGCCTTTAAGGAGGATAAGGATTTATTGAAGTTGCTTGTTAGGCTTAATGAACTGTCTGCAGACGAAGATTCTGACGAAGATTCTGCATCATCAGACCCGATTGCCGATTTTAGGGATTTTTGCTTAACTAAGTGTAAACAAAATTTTTCATCCACTTTGGTTCGGCTCAGTCAATCAAATCAGCCAGGGAAAGAAAAACAATTAAGTAATTTATTAGGCAAGGTTATACAATTAGGTACACTTGATTTTAAATATAGCCAGCAGTTAGTCTCTAAATTTGATAATGTTGAATACGTTTATATTGATCAACCTCCAGATAATTATACCAAGGGATATGTTCCTTCCATTTATTATGCTGCTAAACTGGATTTATTTTCAATTATTCCGTCCTTAGCTACGAAGGGGGCTAATCCTAATGCACGTTATGATGGTCATACCTGTTTGGATCGATTAATTGAATATGATGATAAGAATATTCTAAACGAGATTGATATCTTAATTCGTGCTGGAGCAAAAGCAGACATAAAGTCAAATTCTGGTTTAACCGCTGTAAAAAAAGCACTTTTTTTTAACAAAAATCAAATTGTCCAACAATTTAAAGAAAAAGGCTACACTCCTTCGTGGGAGTCTACACTAGGAATATCTAATTTAAAATCACTTTATGATCGATTGGAAGCCTATATCGTTACTGAATACTTGAATTTCAAAAAAAGCGGAAAGGAACAGTTTATTCTTTTAGTCGGAGAAATGCATGGACAACCTGATTCGTTAATAACGATGATGATGATTACGAATATATGTCATCGCCTGGGAATAGAAACATACTATTTTGAAGAAAAGGATATGAAACTACCTATTTCAAATAAAACTGCCCTGGAGTCCTCAGTATGTATGAGTCCTCGCATTGCTCAAGAATATGGAATGAAATTAATAAAAGTAGATTTAGCCAAAACGTACTCTTTAGCAGATCTGGAAGAAAAAGGTATGCAACAGCGTAATGATACTATGGCCGATAATGTCATCAAATCAGGAAAAAGTGGTATGCTGCATATTGGCACAACGCATTTGCGAGGTGTCAGCACTCGCCTGAGTAGCTCCTCCAATATTTATCACTGTAATATTAACACCTGTTTTGGACTGCGTCAGAAGCAGAAAGAAAAAGCCACAGGATTTAAAGAAAAAGACATAGGATTTATGTATGATGAGAGCAAATGTTTTCAGGGTTATTTCTACTCAAATAGTGTGATTGACTCAGAAGAAATAATGTTACTTTTGAAATGGCTTATTTCCAGAGACTTACAAGGCAAAAAATTGATACCTATGTTAGAAGATAAAGGGATTTTTAAAAAAACTTCTTTAAAAGATGTCCACCTTGAAACAAAGAACTCTTTTGTAATTAAGTCTAACCAATCAAAAAATCAATATCAGCATAAGACGGCCTTACCTTCAGTGGCAACTTCTGGATGCAATCATTTTTTCCATGCACCCGAGGAAAATAAAACACCTTCGGAAATTAAAAGGTTCCGCGACTATCTCAAAGAAATTAAGGCTCAATTTGCACAGGAACAAAAAGAAAATGGTACCGGTACTTATCTAAAAAATTTATTGTTTCCTGAAATTTCCAGAGCTAAAAAACTAAAGATCGCTCAAGATATAGATAAAGTATTGACCAAATACGGTGATGATATTGAGCAAGCACAAGCTGAAATAGACCAAATTATTCGGGATAATTTAGAATCGGTAGAAGACCGTCGGGGAAGGATGAATAATATTATGCAGGATCTCTCTGTGAATTATCGCGGTTATAAACACAGAAGTAAAAATTGAGAGGTACTCAACTCGTCCATTATTTGAAATAAACTTTGCGTAATTCAAAAAAGAGAGGGTCCTGATTGCCTTGATAACTCTTTCGACGAGGCTGACAATCATAAAATAACTGGGAGCTGTAAGGATATTCTCCCCGGCTATATTCCTGAATAATATCCGTCAATACATCAGGGAGATGCGCCTGCTCTGATAATTGCTGTCTGACCGCTTTAGGATATTGAGTTTGAAATAAAGAGCTTCTGTTTCTGAAAGTGATAAAATCAAAAAATCTATTGGCTTCTAAATTGGCTTTTAAATTGACAGGATCGGAAGACCTGATATATTCTAAAGCCTGATTACCCCCGAAAAAGCTCAACGCAGAATACACAATATTGCCAGCGGAAATTTCCAGTTTCTGTATCGACTGGTTAAAAGCCAAAGCGATCGCTCCCCAATAAACGATGTTATTAAATTCCACTTGTAATTCTGTCAGACGCGGATTTTTGGCCAGGGCAATCGCTCCCCTGTCACCAAATTTGCATTCATTTACATACAAACGGGTTAAAGTCGGATGAGTCGAAAGAGTTTCTGCCCCTTCGTCTCTGATTGGATTCTCTGTTAAATTAAGTGACTTCAACCGGCTGCTGTTTAGAAAATAAGCGGCCCCTTTCGAACTAATTTGGCACGTTTTTAAATCCAATTCAGTCAGGGTGGGAATCCGGGATAGCAAATCCGCCCCTTCATCTCCTAATGGGTTGCTAGATAACTCAAGAGTCTCTAAAGCAGGACAATTTAAAAAATAAGCAGCTTCAGCAGGACCAATAAAGTTATTCCATAAGTTCAGGCTTGTTATGGTGGTGTTCACCCATGAATCGCTAATTTTTTTTGCCATCAGGGAAAAATTTAAGCCTAATTTAAGCTTTTTTAAAACACTATTTTCCGAAAAAGAATCCAATCCTCTCGGGCCAATTTTACAACAACTTAAATCCAGGCTGGTGACAGTGAGATGGGATGACAGCGCGATCGCACCTTGACTTCTTATGGATGGATTCTCATTTAAAATAAGTGTTTTTAACTCCCAATTTGTCGAAAGGTAATTCGCTCCCTGAGGGCTAATTTCGCAAGCAATCAAACTCAGGCTGGTGATAGTGGGGTGCATCGAGAGGATCCGCACACCTTCATTTCCTATTTTGGGATTCTGATCCAGGACAAGTGTTTTCAGGACATGATTTTGCGAAATAAAACCGACATCTTTGGAGTCAATTCCACACAGGGTTAAGTTCAGACTGGTGATAGTGAAGTTTAACGGCAGGCTGGACAGATGTTGACTCATCATGCAGCTTTCCAGCCTAAGTGTTTTTAAATACGTACGTATGTTTCTGAAATTAAGTCTTTTGACATTTTTAGCCTCATATACCGTTAACTTTTTTAAAAAACACCCAGAGCCTCAAATATAACATAAATTTTTGAGGAATGTAGGTTGCTGTGTACTCAATGGGAAGGGCTGAAGTTTTTGGTTTGTTTTATGCTGATGGTCAATAGCACAATAATCAAAACACTGGCGATCAAACTTAATAGCGGTAATGTGATAAATCCGAATAACTGCCAGTCAATTTTTTCGCAACTCACACCGTTAAGGTCTGCCCGGCAGGGAGTGTAGGGGGCCAGGGCTGGAACCTTCTGGACCAGATAATGGTATAAGGCGATCAATCCTCCCAAAGCGGCTAAAGGAATCGCGTAAAGGGCAATGCCGGTGTCGTTTCTGAATGTGGCGATACCCAGCTGGATCGCCAGAGGAAAGAGAAACACCCGCTGGTCCCAGCACAACGCGCAAACGGGCATTTTTAAAATTTCACTGGCGTAGAGCGCGCCTAACGTGGCAATCAGAGCGATTAGCCAGGCGCCAAGAAGAGTATATCCCGCTCGGGATGTATGCAAATTCTGGGTGTTATTTTGCCGCATTGATCGCTTTACTGACATTATCAAAGGTGGGATTTTCGATAAATCGGCCATTGACGTATAACGCAGGGGTGGCCACCGTCGATCCCTGTAATTTACCCGCCTGTTTAAAATTATTCTCGATAAAGCCCGTGTAAGGACTGTCATAAATGCAGCGGCTGAGCTTTTCCGCGTTCACGCCCGGGATGACGTTAGCGAATTGCACCAGTCTGGGAATGGTCGCCCAGTCTTCCGATTCCGGCGGCTGATTTTGATAGACATAATCTACGAAAGTAAAAAACCAGTCGGGATTTTGTTTATAAAGGCATCGCGCCGCGTTGGCAGCCGGCATGGAGCCATTGATAAATGCCACATTTATGACGGTATATTTGGCGACGCCTTTATCAAGGTATTCGTTTTTTAATCGCGGCAGCACGGTGTTATTGAAATTCCGGCAGGCGATGCATTTTAAATCTTCAAAAACGATAATATGCACTTTTGCATTCGGGTTGCCGCGGGTAGGCTGATCCGTGGTGTCGATGGATAACGCCGGGGTTTTGGGAGCTTGAGGCTTGCCTATAAAAGCCAGTACAACGGCCAGGATCACCACCACGATAACAGCGATGACAATTTTTTGCAGGGTCGATCTGTTCATAAATAATTCCTGTAATATTTTATGCATTATGATATAATGCTTTCTGCTTATTGTACAGCCATTTCCCGCTGAGTACAGCGGTCCATGGCTTCCTATTTATATCCTGCGCTCGGCAGAGCCGATGCTCGGAATGAAGGGGGAGGAGCGAAGCTCTCTCCCCCTTGCGATCCCCCATCGCGTAAGGAAAGTTCCCTTCAGCGGGAACTGCCGCTTATCATATGATTTCGCCGGGGGCTTTGTCATGGGATTTTAGCGAGATTGCAACGGTGAAATTTAGACTATATAGTATGGCCCTATGAATTTAAAAAGCATCAAATTGGCTGGTTTTAAATCATTCGTCGATCCCACCATCATTCCAATCAACGCGAGTTTAACGGGAATTGTGGGACCCAACGGCTGCGGAAAGTCGAATGTGGTTGATGCGATCCGTTGGGTTATCGGCGAGACTTCGGCTAAACAGCTACGTGGCCAATCCATGGCCGATGTTATTTTTAATGGCGCCTCAGGGCGTAAACCGGTCGGAATGGCGTCCGTAGAACTGGTATTCGATAATAGCGAAGGGCGCATCGCCGGCGAATATGCTAAATTCAGTGAAATTTCCATACGCCGTGAAGTGCATCGTGAAGGTCAATCCCAATATTTTTTGAATGGCGTCAGTTGCCGCCGCCGTGACATCGTGGACGTATTTTTAGGCACCGGCCTTGGGCCGCGCAGCTATTCCATCATTGAACAGGGTGTTATTTCCGAGCTGATCGAGGCAAAACCCGAAGAATTGCGGGGTCACCTGGAAGAGGTATCCGGTATCTCCAAATATAAAGAACGCCGCCGCGAGACCGAAACGCGCATGCGTCATACACAGGAAAATCTGGACCGCCTTAACGACGTCAACGAAGAATTAACCAAACAATTGCGCCACTTAAAACGCCAGGCGGAAGCCGCGGAACGTTTTACAGAACTGAAACAACAGGAGCGTCAGTTACAGGCTGAAATAAAAGTCCTCCAATGGCGTGCATTAGAGAGCCAGCTGGCGGCACAGGAAGCTCCCTTAACGAAATATCAACTGATTCAGGACGAACAACTGGCCCGTTTACGTGAAATTGAAACCAGTATCGAAAGAAGCCGGGTTGAACAGGTGGAGGTTAATGCCCAGCGTGACGAAGTCCAGAAACAGTTTTATGGATTAGGCGCTGAAGTGGCGCGTCTGGAACAGCGTATCCAGCACCGGCAGGAACAGATTCTAAATTGGCGCAGGGAACTTTCTGAAGTGGAATCACTGTGTCAGGAGCTTGAAGACCATACCGAAGAACAGCGGCAAAATATTGAAGAATTGAGTGCGGAATTAATTATTCTGGAACCGGAATCTGCCGCCGCTAAAGCTGCTGCGCAGAAGGCAGGGCAGACATTGCAGGGTATTGAACAGCAGATGCAGCAGTGGCAGCGCCGCTGGGATGTTTTCCAGACGGAATCTTCACAATTCGCAGCCGAAATGGGGGTCTTGAAAACGAATCTCCAGCATTACGAGCAGCAACTCAACAATTTAAATTCCCGGCAGCAGCAATTACGGGAGCGCCAGCAGCAGTTGCCTCTGGATGCCCTGGCTGCGGAAATCACGCCTTTAACCACCGAAGCCGCGCAATGGCGCCGGCAGCTCGAAACGTCGCAGAATGAACTGGCGCATATCAGCGAGTCCATACACTCGCAGCGCCGGCAGAATACTGATTTCAAACAGCAGCTCGATAGCCGGACACAGCAATTACAGGCGCTGCAAAGCCGTCACGCCGCTCTGGAAGCCGTGCAACAATCGGCGTTGGGGCGCCATGACGATCACACCAAAAAATGGTTCGCCGATAATTCATTGACGGACTGCCTGCGGCTCGGCCAGGTGCTAGAGGTCAATTCCGGCTGGGAACTGGCTGTGGAAACGGTGCTGGGTGGTTACTTTGACGCGGCGTGTCTGGAAAATATCGAAAATTTTATCGAATCGGTGGAGCAAATCGCCTCCGGTCATTTAACGTTAATAGACCTGCGGAGTGAAACGCAACCCGCGGTGATTTCTGCCAAATTACCGCTGTTATCCAGCCAGGTCCAGAGCCGATGGCCGTTGCACGAATGGTTATCGGGTGTCTATACCGCGCCGGATTTATCCTCTGCCTGGCAGACGCGTGAAAATTTAGCCATTGATGAATCTATCATCACCCGCGATGGTATCTGGGTGGGTAAAAACTGGATCAGGATTAATAAAGCAGTCAATAAAGACAGTGGTATTCTGGTTCGCGAACAGGAATTAAAGCAATTAACGCAACAAATCCTGATTGCCCGCGAAGAAATGCACAATTGCAAAGCCCAATTAGAGCAGGGAGATGTATCCCTGCGTCAGCTTGAGGAGCAACGGGAACTCCAGCATCGCGCTTTTCAAAACATCAGCGCGCGCCTGACTGAAACGCAAACGCAATTAAGCGGCCGTCAAAGCCGTTTCGCGGAAATAGAGCAGCAACAGCAGCGGCTGCAGCGGGAAAATCAGGAATGTGACCAATCCATTCAGAATCTGCAGGATTTGTTGATTAAAAACCGCGAGCAGTATCATCATTCCAGCCAAATGGAACTGGCAGAGGCTGGCCAGAAGGCCGAGCTCCTGAAAGAGCGCGATCAATTACGTCAGGAACTCGACGCCGTTCGCCGTCAGACCGACCGCCAGCGCCAATCCGCCGACGAATTAATGGTGCGCCTCTCCGCCACCGAAAACCAGTTAGCCTTGCTCAGGCAAAGCAGCCTTCGGGATGCGCGGCAGCGACAGCAGCAGGAAGAGAAGCGCGAATTATTAACCCGGCAGCTCGACGAAAATACCGAACCTTTGGAAGAATTGCGCGTGCAGTTACAGGAGCAACTGAGTTCACGTCTGAATATCGAACAAACTTTGCGGAGTGCAGAAGCCGCACTCACCAGCAGTAATCAGCAATTGAAACAGCTCTCCAAAGCCCAACAGGATACTCAGGCAGAATTGACCGAGGCTAAAACCCAATGGCAAAATTTACAGATGGAACGCCAGGCTATTTTGGTGCGTCAAATCACCATCCAGGAACAATTGACTGAACAAAACTGGGTGGTCAGTGATGTGGCTGCGGCGATGTCTCCGGCGGCCAATGCGTCGGAATGGGAAAAACAGCTTGAAGCCGTGACAGCGCGCATTAACCGGCTGGGACCGATCAATCTGGCCGCCATTGACGAGTTTCAAACCGTTAACGAGCGAAAAACTTATCTGGACAAGCAGCAGGCTGATTTAAATGAGGCGCTGGAAATTTTAAAAACCGCGATCGGCAAAATTGATCGCGAAACCCGTACCAAATTTCAGGAAACATTTACAGAGGTCAACCGGCACTTTCAGGAATTATTTCCACAAATTTTTGGCGGCGGCAAAGCCATACTGGAATTGGTGGAGGATGACTGGTTAACCGCAGGGGTCATGGTGAAAGCGCAACCACCCGGAAAACGTAACGCCACCATCCACATGCTATCGGGTGGCGAAAAAGCGTTAACCGCGGTTGCTCTGGTTTTTTCGATGTTCAGACTGAATCCGGCGCCTTTTTGTGTCCTTGATGAAGTCGATGCGCCGCTGGACGATATGAACACGGGCCGTTTCTGCCAGCTTGTCAGGGAAATGGCGAAAACCACGCAATTTATTGTGATCAGTCATAATAAAGTGACCATCAGCATGTCGGAACGTCTTATGGGCGTGACGATGCAGGAAGCGGGTGTTTCCAGAATTGTTTCAGTCAACGTGGCTGAAGCCGTGTCGTTGGCCGAAGCATGAAGAAAGGTAACTACTCGTGCCTAAACAGGCAAACGCAGAACGGGCAAAAGTTCAGCAATTCCCGGTGAGTTTTAACTATTTGATTTAATAAAATAAATCACTTTTATAAAAAAATAATTTTCGTAGAAAATTATCCCCGCGATGGGGGATCGCAAGGGGGAGAATCGCGATTCTCCCCCGTAATGAAGAGCATCGGCTCCGCCGAGCGCAGGATAAAAACAGGAAGCAATTTTCGCTGTACTCAGCGGGAATTGCTGGGCAAAAGTGGCCTACGAAGAAAGAGGGTTGAGGAAAATGATACAGGGACTCGTGGCGATTGTTTTACTGGTATTAGCGGCAGTCTGTTATTGGTGGGGGCGTCGTCCTGCCAGTGCGGTCCATTCCGACGATCCGGATGTTATTTTAGGATTAACCGCGTCACAGGAAAAAACGATCATTAGTCCGGACCCTGCTCATGCACCTTCTTCGCCCCCGCCTAAACCGGCGCCCCCGCCAATCGCATTGCCGCTGGAAAGAGAAATTTTATTTTTGCGAGCTCCCTCCGGCCGTCCTTATAGCGGTTACGAACTCTTACAATGTTTATTGACTTGTGGTTTGCAATTTGGAGAAAACAATATTTTTCATCGCTATGAACATCATCCGGATGGCCGGGTGGTTTTATTCAGCGTCGCCGCCGCCACCAAAAACGGCGAATTAAAACCATCGGATATGGGAGATTTTAACTGTCCAGGTTTAAGTTTGTTTATTACCTTAAACAACCATGTTTATCCGAGCGTTAACTTTGAATTAATGCTGGATACCGCCCGGCAATTAATGGAAGATTTGGGAGGAGCGTTACTGGATGAAAATCAGGCGACGTTAGTTCCTGAGAAAATCCAGCAAATTCGCGAAAAAATCAAAAGCTTTGAAACCAGCCAACAGACCATGGAACTTTTTGTTTGAGCGTCCCGCAAAAAATTCGCGTTCGTGCGGAGCACCTGGCGCGGACGATTAATGAACATAACTATCGCTATTATGCGCTGAGTGATCCAGGCATTCCCGATGAAGAATATGATCTCTTATTTCGTGAATTAAAAGAGCTTGAAAACCAATATCCTGAATTAATAACACCGCAATCCCCCACCCAGCGAGTAGGCGCGCAGCCTCTCAAAGCGTTTGCGCAGGTGCGTCATACTCTGCCCATGCTGTCGCTGGACAACGCATTTACGGATGAAGAACTGGAGAGTTTCGACGAACGTATTCATCAGCGGTTAAAGACCACTGCGGAAATTGTTTATGTTTGCGAACCAAAACTGGATGGAGTAGCGGTGAGTTTAATTTACCGCGATGGGGAATTACACCAGGCCGCTACCCGTGGCGACGGCGAAGTGGGTGAGGATGTGACGCAGAATGTCCGCACCATCGCCGCTATTCCCCTACAGTTGCGCGGGTCGGATTACCCGCAGTTGCTGGAGGTCCGCGGCGAAATTACCATGCCCAAAGCCGGTTTTGCGAAATTTAATGCCGAAGCTGCCGAACAAGGCCTTAAAACTTTTGTTAATCCGCGAAACGCCGCTTCCGGCAGCTTGCGGCAACTGGACCCCAGAGTCACCGCTACCCGGCCATTGGCTTTTTTTGCTTACGGAATTGGTCAAGCCGAACCATCGGGACTGCCTGCCGCACATGCGGAAATTCTAAACGTACTTCAGCAGTGGGGGATTCCGGTAGCAGGTGATCGCGATCTGGTCACCGGTATTGGCGCTTGCCAAAAATATTACCGGCGCATTCTTCAAAAACGCGACACTTTGCCGTTTGAAATCGACGGTGTGGTCTTTAAAGTGAATGACCTGGCTTTGCAGAAACAATTGGGATTTGTGTCGCGGGCGCCGCGTTGGGCGATAGCGCACAAATTCCCCGCACTGGAAAAAGCCACCCGGCTCCGTGCCGTGGAATTTCAGGTAGGCCGCACCGGTGCGATTACCCCCGTGGCGCGGCTCGAACCAGTATTTGTGGGAGGCGCCACGGTCAGCAACGCCACATTACACAATTTTGATGAGATAGTTCGTAAGGATGTCCGCGAAGGTGATCGGGTAATCGTCCGTCGCGCAGGTGATGTCATTCCGGAGGTGGTAGGACCGATTTTGGCCGACCGGCCCCCGGGCGCCAAAAAAATCCTGATGCCACGGCATTGTCCAGTCTGCGGCGCCGATGTCATTAAGCCGGAAAATGAGGCGATAGCACGCTGTATGGGCGGATTATTTTGCCGGGCCCAGGTGCAGGAAAGTATCCGGCATTTTGCTTCCCGCAAAGCGATGGATATCCATGGCCTTGGCGACAAGGTCGTTGAATTATTACTGACCGAAGGATTGATTAAAAATATCCCTGACCTTTACCGGCTGGAAGCGGAAACCCTGGCACAGTTACCGCGATTGGGGGAAAAGTCCGCTGAAAAGCTGATTAATGCTCTGGAAGGCAGCAAAAAAACCACACTGCCGCGTTTTCTCTATGCTTTGGGAATACGGGACGTCGGTGAGGCCACCGCACGCGCTTTGGCTGAAAATTACGGGGATTTGGCGCCTTTAATGCAGGCTGCTGAAGAAGACCTGCAAACAGTCGCTGACATTGGCCCTATTGTTTCCGCGCATATCCATGCATTTTTTCGCCAAAAGCACAATGTGGAAATTATCAATCAACTCATTGCATCCGGTTTGCACTGGGCAGCGATTCAGTCCTCCGCTGCATCTGGACCGTTGGCGGGGCAAACGTTTGTGATTACGGGCGTCCTGACAGCGATGAGTCGCGACGAAGCGGCGGCAGCCCTGCAAAAACTGGGCGCTAAAGTCACCAATAGCGTATCCGCCAAAACCACCGCTCTGATTGCCGGGGCAAATCCCGGCAGTAAGTTAGAAAAAGCCCGGAAACTGAATATCCGCATCATGGATGAACAGGAATTTCTGTCGCAAATCCGTCCTTAAGGAACGTACACGTTCCTAAGAATACCAACTGCCGATCAGGTAGCCCACGGTGAGAAATACTGAAGCCCAAAGGATGGCGCCGCTAAAAGCGAAAATGGCAAAACGGTTGAATGGGATACGGACGGTCCCGACCAGATAACCCGTAAAATGCCGGACACCGGGAATAAAATAGCCGATGAATAATGCCCACATGCCAATTCGGGCGAACCAGCGCCGTGTTTGTTCAATACGGGGAGCGGTTAATCGCACATAATGACCATATTTTTCCAGCAGCACGCTGCCGCCGTAACGTCCGATGGCGTAGCTCAGGCTAATGCCGCACATGGCTCCCATATAAGCGGCAAAAACCGTATAGCTGAGTGTTAATTTGCCGCGGCTGATGAGAAAGCCGGCCGCAACCATCAGAGTTTCGTCCGGGACCGGTAAAGCGAGTATCCCCAGGGCCATCAGAAAAAACAGCGCAATGCTGCCATGGTCCAGCAAAGGCTGGGAATGGGCCCCAATGGTTTGTAAAATCTGATTAATTTCATTCTGAAAGACCATCCCAAATCATAACTTATTAGAACAGTCCTGTCATACCTTATTTAGGTATAAAAATGGTATATAAAATATTGCATTTTAATATTTGGTATGTCATATTTCTTAATTGGTTTGCTATTGTGACTTACCGAAATTCCAGGAGAAGAGGTTGAACTTTATGAAAGCATCTGATTTTGACAAAAAATTTGACGCTGGTAAGGATATTATCGATTCGCTTGACCTGACTAAAGCCCGGCGTCCCGGATTAGAAGCAAAACGGGTAAATGTGGATTTTCCTGAATGGATGGTGGATTCACTGGATAAGGAAGCTCTCCGATTAGGTGTGACGCGTCAATCACTCATAAAATTTTGGGTTGCTGATAAACTTAATCATCTTCACGCCGATTAATGAAATGATCAGACCCTTACCACTTTATATTGGCTTGCGCTACACTCGCGCCAAACGGCGTAACGGTTTTATTTCTTTTATTTCGCTGGCGTCTACGCTGGGGATTGCGTTGGGTGTTGCCGTACTATTGACGGTGTTATCGGTCATGAATGGTTTTGATGAACAAATCCGCAACCATTTTTTTGCCATGGCTCCGCAGGTGACGATCAATACCGGGGAAGATATCACCGATAATTGGCGGCAACTGGCCCAGACCGCCAGCCAGATTCCGCAGGTGCGCGCCAGCGCACCGTTTGTGAGCGGTGAAGGGATGCTCATTAAAGGCGATTTACTGCGTGGGGTGACTATCATGGGCATCCTGCCCGGTGAAGAAATCCGGATATCGCAATTAGCCAAAAAAACGGTGAACGGAAATGTGAATAGCTTAACTCCCGGCAGCTTTAATGTGATGATCACCCGAAATCTGGCGGATCAGCTCAGTTTAAAACCCAAAGATCCCGTGAATCTGTTTACCTCTCAGGCCACCACGACGCCGCTGGGCTTATTTCCACGCTACCGGCGTTTTACGGTATCCGGTATTTATAACAGTGTCAGTAACAGCATTGCTTCGGATGCCGTTTATATCAATATGGAAGATGCGCAAAAATTACTGGCGGCGGGACCCAGGACGAGCGGCCTGCATCTTAAATTATCCGACATTGATGACGCCCCGCAGGTCCATCGGCAAATCCGGCGATTATTGTCCAGTGATTTTTCAGTCACTGACTGGACAGTGGAATCCGGCGCTTTTTTTCAGGCGCTGGCGTTGGAAAAAACCATGATGTTTATTATTTTATTGTTGGTTATCGCCATTGCCGCCTTTAATCTGGTTTCCATGCTGATGATGGTGGTCAATGAAAAACAGGCCGATATTGCTATTTTACGAACACTGGGCGCATCGCCGAGCACCATCCGCAACATTTTTATCGTGCAGGGAACGGTACTGGGAATCTTCGGCACTCTGGCAGGATTGGCGGCAGGCATTATACTGACACTGAATGTCAATCCGGTGGTAAACGCCTTACAACATTTTTTTCACGTGCAGTTTATTCCGGTTACTGCTTATTGGTCGAATTTTTTACCCACAAAAATACTGGTCAGAGATATTTTAATTGTTTGCGTCATGTCGCTCGGCTTAAGTGTATTGGCGACTTTATATCCCGCGTTTGTGGCCTTTCGTATTCAACCTGCTGAGGCGTTGCGCTATGAATAATTTAGAATGTCGGCATTTACGTAAAACCTTTAACGATGGAAAACTCCACGTCGAGGTTTTAAAAGACGTGAATTTGCAGGTATTTCCCGGAGAAATGATTGCGATTGTCGGGGCTTCGGGAAGCGGTAAAAGCACTTTGCTGCATTTATTGGGCGGGCTCGACAAACCCGATGGTGGCGAAGTGCTGGTAGCCGGAGAAAATTTATCGCAGTTAAATGAAAAAGCGAAAAGCCGGTTACGCAACCATAGTTTAGGCTTTGTTTATCAATTTCACCACCTGCTTCCGGAATTTACCGCTCTGGAAAATGTTTGCATGCCGTTATTAATTCGTGGATTAAACAGGGTAGAAACCATACGGCGTGCGAAAGAAATGATTGAGCGGGTGGAATTGTCGGCGCGATTGGAGCATCGTGTCGGGGAATTGTCCGGGGGCGAGCGCCAGCGTATCGCAATTGCGCGAGCTCTGGTGACCAAACCTCTCTGCGTGCTCGCGGATGAGCCAACCGGCAATTTAGACCAGATGTCCGCCGAACATATCTATGAATTAATGAAGCAACTCAATCAGGCGCTGAATATCAGTTTTGTGATAGTGACCCATAATTTGCAATTAGCGGCGCAGATGAACCGGCAACTGGTACTGCGAAATGGCGTGTTACTATGATAAGGCCGCAATTCCCGCTGAGTACAGCGCGAATTGCTCCTGGTTTATATCCTGCGCTCGGCGGAGCCGATGCTCGGAATGAAGGGGGAGCGCTGCGCGCTGCTCCCCCTTGCGAACCCCCATCGCGCAGAGAATTTTCTACGAAAATTATTTTTTTATAAAGGTGATTTATTTTATTAAATCAAATAGTTAAAACTCACCGGGAATTGCTGAAATGATCAGGCCATTAGCTCTTTACATCGGACTGCGCTATACACGGGCAAAACGACGCAGCCGGTTTATTTCGTTTATTTCCCTGGCTTCGATTATTGGCATTGCTCTGGGCATAACGGTTTTGATCACCGTGTTATCGGTCATCAATGGTTTTGATGAGCAGATTCGCAATCGCTTTTTTGCGATTGCCCCTCAGGTAACGGTAATTGCGGACAGGGATATTTCACAGTCATGGCCTGATCTTGTTAAAGACATCCACCAGGCGCCGCAAGTCCAGGCCGCGGCGCCATTTATCACCGGCCAGGGAATGGTTCTGAATGGCGGAGTATTGAGGGGGGTAAATGTAGTTGGTATTCTGCCCAATTATGAGGCGCGGATATCGCGATTAGCCCGGCAGGTGATCGCCGGTAATATCAATAGCTTAACGCCGGGCAGTTTTAATTTAATGATGGGGAAATCCCTGGCTAAACAATTGGACCTGCAATTGGGTGATTCGATCAGTCTTTTTGTCGCTCAGGGTAGCGATGGCTTGTTGCCGCGCTTTGATTATCAGCGATTTACGCTGACTGCGATTTTCAGCAGTAGCCAGGGTTTTGGTTTTGATCAGGTGCTGGTTTACATGGATCTGGCCGACGCCCAAACGCTATTGGCGCAGACCCAGCGCTGGAATGGATTACATTTACGCATCAGCAATCTTTATCAGGCGGGTATGGTCAATCAACAATTGCAGGCATTATTGCCATCCGGCGACAGCGTTTCCGATTGGACGCAGCAATTTGGAAGTTTTTTTCAAACCCTTGCCATGCAGAAAACCATGTTATTCGTCATTTTATTATTTATTATCGCCATTGCCGTGTTTAATTTGATTTCGACTTTAATCATGGTCGTCAATGAAAAGCGCGCGGATATTGCCATTTTGCGCACTCTGGGTGCGACGCCTTTCACGATTATGAATACTTTTATCGTACAGGGAGCATTAATTGGGCTGACGGGAACACTGTGCGGAATGGCAGGTGGTATACTACTGGCGCTCAATGTTACGGCGATTGTCAATGGCATTCAAAAAGTGTTTCATTTGCAGCTGATTTCCGAATCGGTTTATTTTGTGAATTATTTGCCTTCGAAAATAATGTTTTCCGATATCTGGCAGGTCTGCGTCATCGCATTCGGCCTCTGCGTTTTAGCGACGATTTATCCCGCACTGATTGCCTTTCGCACCCAGCCTGCAGAAGTATTGCGTTACGAATAATGCTTGTACAAACTCCTGGAATACCGAAAAACCTAATCGCTTAAAACTGCATATTTTGTCAAAATTTAATATTCCCTTAATTATTCACATATAAAATACAGAAATATTAACTTTTAAACTTATATATTATGCATTATGAGAGAAATATGAAAAAAATACCCGATCATTACGATATAGATAATAAATTAGCCGATGAAGCTCTGAAGACATATCACGACAATATAGATGTACATATTGTAGCCTTGTCCAAATTAAAAGATCTACTCACTCAAAACCTTATGGAAATGAAACAAAAAGAATTCCCTGTAACTCTGAGAAGACTAGAAGCGCTTGAAAGTCAAATTAATAATTTTGAAGAACTGAAAAAATTAGCTGGCCAGTTTATGGCGAGTTTAAAAACTGTTTGCCTAAAACAGGGAGCAGAAGACAGCGAAATCAGCTATAAAACGAGTCTTGATAATCTTCTGCAACACTTAATCAAAATGGATGCATTTAAAATGGATAGTCAGTTAAATGCCACCCCCGGTGATACCGTACTATGGTCAAAAATTGAGCCAAGAATGGCGAGGAAACTGGTTAAACCAGGCAATATAGCTTTGGAAAGTTCTTTAGCAGGCTCTTTAGCCTTTGATAAATATTTATGGGGACTGAAGAAATGGTCCAGCAATGAACATTCTCCCGTAAAAATGTTTTGGGACGCCCTCTCAGAAGCATTTAATAAAGCTGTAAATAAAGGATCGGATGTTCAAGTATATGTATTTGAGAAGATTGTACCAGGAACTATTTTAGCTTCAGTTGAATTGCCTATTATTCTGAAAAAAATCGAGGAAAAAGAAGTAAATAGGGTTCAGTTGTATGAAACAAAATATTTTGATAATGCAGTGAGAAAAGTATATTGTCTATCGGACGACAAATTACCCGAGGATTTAACTCATTATTACGATAGTTATATATTTACGGTTACAAATACGGTAAGTCTTTACTATGTGAACGATAACGGCATTGCTCAAAGTCTCCGAATTGATTTGGATAAGGGCATAATGGATGCTTTGCACAAGCATCATAATACTGATTTTAAACAGTTAATGGCTCGATGTGCTGAAAAAAATCAACCTATTGAGAATGACTCTTTGGTATTCAACATAAAAATCCTGCTGAATGCAAAAAAAGAAAATAAAGTTTTCTATCTCGATAAAATGCCGGATAATCTCAATCAGGCGCAATATAAAAATGCAATCTTTATCCTGAAAAATGTAACACCTAAGTATATAGCGTTTACAGTTCAGGATTATAAACTTCAACCAATAAGTATTCAAAATTTAGAAAAACTCGATAAGCTTTTGGAAGATGTAAAACCAGATAGAAATAATCAAATTCAAGATACAAAACCCTCTCTGTATCATTATATCCGCGCAATAATTGCCAGGAACGAGGGACATGGACGATATAAACACCTCCAGGTAGCAACTACTCCCGCTATCCTTCGAAACAATACCGAAGTGGCGCAACACAGTGGCGCTTATTCTGCGGCTCAAGAAAAAAATCAAACAGCGTGGTTTTTCGCTCAAAAAGCCAGGAAGAACATAGATAAGGTCTTGGCGTCCCCAGACTTCAAAAATCATTCTATTTTTAAAGTTATTCTTAGAAAAACACCTATGGAAGTTTTTGAATTAATCAGGACAAATAATATTGACGTCAATCGCCCGGATAAACGAGGCTGGACATTGCTGTTACGTGCTGCTCGATCAGGTAATTATGATATGGTAAAAGCATTGATTACTCTAGGCGCGCACGTTAATCAAAGCCATCCCCAGGGAATTACCCCATTAATGGTAGCTGCCCGCAATAATCATTTTAATGTAGTCAAGTTGCTACTGCAGTCGAATGCTGATTTGAGTCTAAAAACAAAGAATGGGTCAACAGCTTTAACCATAGCGCAAAAACTGGGACATACCCAGACCATTGATATAATTAAAAATTCATCGACAATCGAAATAAAAAAATCCACACCTGAATTATCCAGGAAAAGAAAATTGCGATTAGGCGTTGACAAAGCGAATAACTGCATTGGCAGCGGTCATTCCAATTTAAATTTATTGACCAGTAGCAGTAAAAAAGCGCGTTTCCCGGAAGGAGATACCCAAACTTCTGGCCAGGTCCAGCAAACAACGCTGACTATTACTTCTTAGAGGATACCCAATTGGCGGCTAAGCGGGATGCTTCCTGCTGCGCCGCCAGGTCAATGGGATCGATAAAATCAGAATAATGATTTTTATAGAAACTCTTGATTGGCGAAAAGAGAGTCCCTCCTTTTTGCTCTTTCGGTTTTAACTCCAATATAGGGAAATTTTTACCATAAAGAGCATTTGACAGCTCGGCAGAACAATGTTTTTCTAATGATATAGCGGTCAATAAAAAACGGTAAGATAAGTGCATTGCAGCAGCCGCTCTGGTGACCAGTTCTTTTTTTAAAAAAAATTCACACAGTTTATAATTAAAAAGACTATAAAGGAGATAACCAGGGCTCCCATGAATCAGTGCGGTTGTTTCCAAAATCTTTGTTGTAAAATCTATGATTTTTTCCTCTTTACTCTCTTTTAATTGATCTAAAACATGCTCAGTCAATAGGACTGTTGCATAAAAAGAATGGAAAAGTTCTGTAGCTAACAGAATAAAAATATGTTTTACGGATTGTTCTTCACACTTAAGAGATTCATTAATCAATATTGAACCAGCCAGCAAATCAAAAGCCGAAAGGTTTTTTTGGCCCTTAAATTGATAGTCAAACGGCGCCCCTTGTCCCAATTCCTGCAAGCCTTCCTCCCAGGTACTTTGTTGATTCAGCCGACACCATTGCCGTATGCGGGGATTATAAATAGCCAACCGGACAATAGAAGCCATATCTCCACAGTCAGTCAGTAAAATATCTTCTATTTTGTCAGTCTCTTCTTTAGGTAATGCATTAATTTTATTAATTATTTTATTTTCGTGATTGATTAATTGCAGAAATGTGCTGGATTTCCGAATTTGTTTTGATTCGCCACTATGTACATTTTTCATATTTAATTTTCCAAGGCCAGTCTGGAGGATATGTATGGTTTTATCATATCACAGTATAGTATATTTATCAATTAGCGATCGAAGCGGTCGATACTTTATTTAGTCAGAGAAACCTGGTATTATATTATACACAAATAATCTACTCACACACCATTGGAACAATATGCGTAAATTTTTTATTAGTGATGAAAATAAATTAGAAGCTAGCGACCTAATCAATCGGATATTAACATGTGAAGTATTCTTTCAGCAGCTGCAGCCTTATATACAGCTTACCCATCTCATTTTGCTCAGGGATATAGGAGAAATCTTATATCGCATCCGCCAGGGAGAAAATTTAAAGCAGTACAGAAATTTTTTTGAAAACAAAATTGAAGAATTAGAAGTGCTCATCAGTGAGCTGAAAGAAAATAGGAACACCAAAGTAATAATCATGCCTGGTGAATTTAAATTTTTACTTGTACAAGATGCCTTATTAAGGCTAATGTCAATACTTTATAAAAATTATCAATTCACGCCAAAAGTTGTTAATCGCACCCAGGATTTTTTTATATATACCCGAAAGAATCACAAAATTTATTTTTATTTTACCAGAGCCCGTTGCGAAGAAGTAATAAAGGAACTGAAAAGTTGGCAACTTTCTCAGTATCATAATGATTTGATAAAAATTATACACGATCAGAAAGTGGATATGCCATCCCTTTACATGGATGGCGGCTGCAGCATTAGTATTCCTTATTTCTTAACCAGAGATTTTAAACTGGAAATTAATTTTGGCAATAACGGAACGGAAAAAGAAAAAAAAGAAAGTGAAGCTCATGCTCTAAATTTTTTGGCCGTGCTTGGCTTCACTCAAGATTCTAACGGAACTGGATATGCCAACGGCTTCATTCATCATTATCATGCTAATCATGAAAAAGCAAACCCCGCTAGCTTATTCTTTAATAAATCTGCCAAAATTTTTTCAGATCGCAACTGCTATTTTCGTGTTTCAAATGGAAAAATCACAGAAGAGCAAAGGATAGATCTCAGGCAAGAAGTGGCTAAAAGATTAGTTAACGAGTTAACGCCCCCTCCTTCGAATAAAGTGCAAGAAGTGAAAAAAGATTTTTTAATATATGTCAAGGAAAATAAAATTTTTTTTCGCTTTACAAAAGAGCGTTGTCATCAAGTCTTAGAAGCATTGGGTGAATGGAAATTTTCTCAGTATTACAAAAATTTACTCGGCAAATATAATCTTAGAACTTTAAATTTAGAAGAAAATAAGGAACTGAAAATGCCGGTGTTTGAGACTGATGGTGAGTGCATTTCTTTTCCTTATTTCTTGGATCGAAATTTTGATAAGGGGGTAAGTTTTGGTGAGAACCAAACAAAAATAGAGAGGGATGAAAGTGCACTTCGTTGTTTAAATTTCCTGCGTGAACTAGACTTTCCTCGTGAAATCCCATTTTGGATCGGCTACGACAATATCAATGATCTCATGGATCATTCTATAGGAAAATATGAGAACAGATATGCTAAAGGTTTCATTCGTCATTCGAGTTCTAAAAGAGAGTTTTTAAACGCAAAGCCGAATTGTCTATTCTTTGATCAATCGGCCAGGATTTTTTTAGATACCAACAGCTTTTTTCATGTTTCAAATGGAATAATCAGAGAAAAGCAATTTAGCTTTGCAAAAACTAAAGACGTCACAGCTATTAAAGTCGACACCATTAGAGGAAAGAAACTAATCAATGCCATTATTAAATCCGACATAAAAATTGATAAACAAATATGGCGCGGTAACAGCGAGGTATTCTTTGCTAAATGGCAGAATATAAACGTTGTTGTTAAGGAATATCTTATAGAGCACGGTGATAAAGATATTTTCAAAGAGGCTGCTATTATCGCCGGGTTGGAGTCTCATTATGCAGTGAAGTTATTAGGTGTTACATTAGAAAAACCCTTTTGGCTGGTGTTGGAACATATGGCCGGTGGTAGTTTATATCGCCTACTCCGCAATAGGGGTCAAAATTTGTCCTGGACGGTACGTTTATGGATAGCTCTGAAAGTTGCCATGGCTCTGAAGGATCTTCACCAAAATAATATTTTGCATCTGGATTTACAAAGTGGAAATGTTCTTTTGGATGAAGGCGATAATGGCGTCCTTTGTGTGAAATTGACGGACTTTGGTTGTTCTTTATTAAAGTCAGAGGACATCGTGAGTCAAGAAGTATCGGTAGTATCGGACTGGAGAGCGCCGGAATTATCTCAAAAAGAAAAAAAAATAACAACAGCAGTTGACATATTTTCTTTTGGGATAATGTTATGGGAAATAATCACTCTCATGCAGCCGTCTGAAAAAGAGGAGCCTGAATTTTTTGATAATCTTTTACTCTGGAGTGATACGAAAATTGTAGATAAATACGTGGACAGTTCCCAAATGCCGAAAGGTACAGCGGAGAAGCTTATCATGATTGTAAAGGATTGTTTGTATGGTGACCCTAAGAACCGTCCTACAGCGGCTGTTCTGGCAGAAAGATTGGATAAGTTATTTAAACGTTTTTCCGGCTTCCCTTCTTTATCAAGAACTCGTTTCACGTTAAACCCTTCATTTCAGTTGGTAATGAATTTATTACAGGGAACGATGAGAGATACCCCGGATAATTCTTCAACCCAAGGCGCCAGAGCTATTTGGTCTGCAGTAGTTAAGGAAACCCACGAAATCAATCGAAAATGCTTTTCCGATATTAAAAGAACAATCCTTGAACGGCTAAAGCGTTTAGGTTATGAAAAGGAAAAAGCGGAATCTATTTTTACTCAGGCGCCTTGGTACTTAAAGGGAAAGGGTGTGGTTGTCTGGACCTTTGACGCCAGCCAGTTTTTGAATAAACATGAAATAAAAGAAAGTCATCATCCGGAAGAACCTCAATTACCTGAATCCTTTGGAGAAAATAAATTCACCAAGCCGCGCTTTGGAAGATTCATTTTTCCTGATTCCAGGAATATTCTCAAGGCTAATATCAGTGATGGCAATTCTTTTATGACTTTACTTCCTAATGACCAGATGTTATTTCTTCCTGCTGAGGGCTCTCAGCCCGCTTCTATGTCATGTTCATTAGAAATGATGGACTTATTGTTAGCACAAAGTGACGATGAATGGCTAAAATACATAGCTAACCGGATATTATATAATGAACTTCCGGAAAATTACGACCCAAACAAAAATAGCGTTAGAGTACTCATACCCCCTCAACTAAGCGCATCAGAATTTGAAGTGTTATTTATTCATAACCAGGAACACCTTTGTAGTTTGAATGACCTTGAGACGTTACGCGAAGCAATCCATCCAAAGATCTTCTGTTCAAATTCTAATCCTTATTCCTTGGTGAGAAAACAGTTAATAAACGCGATTCGGAAGGATGAGCCCGACCAAGTGGATCGATTCCTAAAAGAATACCCTTCGTTACCAGCCCTAATTACGGCCTGGGACGTCAGATACTGCCTGTCGGATACCGCTATCAAATATGGCGGAGTCAAAGTTCTGAAATATTTGATCTCAATTTACACGGCCGATCATCGAACCTCACTACTGCACGCTGCAGTAGTGAGTGATGAAATAAAGGCGGTAAGGATGCTTCTGGATGCAAAAATAAATGTTAATCTCTCTCGGCCATTCTTTCTAAAATCTCAAGATTCTCCTATTTCTATGAGTCCCTTGTATGCGGCTGTTCATTTTAAAATGAACACAGAAATAATCAATTGTTTGCTGGAGCATGGTGCTGACCCTCATCAAGGAACTTTGGTGAATAAAAAGTTAATCAGTCCTCTGCAACTATCGCTGCTGCAAGGTTCAGATATATTCGGTTTATTCGGTAAGGTATGGGGAGCTATATTTAGACGGTGTTCTGGTTACGACGTCGTCTCTATATTAGAAGCTGCCGTTAAAGAAAAAAGCGTTGATGCCGTTAGGATTTTATGCGATACCCTTGATTTCAAACTCCCGGAAGCTAAGTCAGCATTAGCTTTATCACAAATTTTAACGATCCAGCAAGTTATTAATCAATATTTAATCAAAAAATTTGAGAAATTATATAATGAACAAGTTGGTTTTAATTCAAATAGCGTTATGCGACTAAAATTGATCAATAAAGAAATTACAATTTTTTCCGAAATAGAGCAACATGAGAAGGATGATCCTCTTATCCACACTATCCTCTCTCAGATGTGATCTATGCCTGAACGGGTTTTTTATAAACCCGGACTTTCATAATGCGCGGGCCTTTCATGCGGTCGATAATAACCCCGAATTGGTTGAAAGTGATGTGTTCGCCGGGTTTGGGGATGCGGTGTATTTTCTGTAAAATCAGGCCGGCGACCGTGTTGATCTGCTCATCCTCAGGCGAAATATCGATGTCCAGTGCGCGCTCAAGGGCGTAGATCGAACAATTGCCATTCATTAAAAATCCACCATCCGGCAATGCGATCCAGTCATCGCGAGTTTTATGAAATTCGTCTTTAATACGGCCCAACAGAATGTGCAATAAATTATCCAGAGCGATAAAGCCGATGGGATCATTCCTTTTACTTAATACGATAGCGAAATGCGGCATTCCTTCCCGGAATTTTTTCAGCAACTCCAGAGCCGGTAAATGTTCTCTTATCTTTAAAATCGGGCGGGCCAGAGTGTTTAAAGAACTTTTTTGCCCTTCAGAAATGACCGGCAGCAAGTCTTTAATATGGATGATACCGGTAATGTTATCTTCTGCGTCCTGATAAAGCGGGTAACGGCTATAGCGGGTTTTCAGAATAATGGCCAACGCTTCTTCAACGGACTGGTTTGCTTCCAGCGCAGTCATTTCTGCAATGGGACGCATGATTTCAGTCACCTGTAAATCGGCCAAGTCCAGGGCGTGTTCTAAAATTTCCAGTTCATCTTTAGTTAATTCGCCGTGGAGATGGCTGGTGTTTAAAATTAGTTTAATTTCTTCCGTGGAGTAGCCTTTATCTCCGGGTTCCGCTTCGTCCAGCTTGACGGCTTTAAGTAAGTAGTTTGAGCAGGCGTTGAGTATCCGGATAGCGGGATACATTAACCAGTAGAACCCATACAAAGGCACCGCTGTCCATAGGGATACCCGTTCGGACTGGCGGATAGCCAATGATTTCGGCATGAGTTCTCCCACCACGATATGCAGAAATGATAAGAAGAAAAAAGCCACTAAAATAGAGATAAATTCCACCAGGTCTTTGGATGAAACACCCGCCCACTTTAGCGCAGGCGCCAGTAGCGCGGCCGTGGCTGGTTGACCTATCCAGCCTAACCCCAGTGAAGCGAGGGTGATGCCCAATTGGCAGGCCGAGAGGTAGGCGTCGAGATGTTTATTAATCTGGACCAATATTTTACTGCGTAAGCCGTAAATATTTTTAATCTGCTCGATGCGGGTATGGCGCAGTTTGACCATCCCGAACTCGGCAGCGACGAAGAAGGCGTTTAACAGCACCAGGAAGAAGCCGACGCACATCAATAAAAAATTAAGTGCATAGTACGAATTCATAAGTCCTTAATATTAAAATAATCCATTCATAAAGAAAAGCGGCACATTTTTGATTCAACTACTCATGTAGCACGAACTCGGTTTTTGGGAGGAGGCTTTTTCCGTAGCCAAAATTTTATCTAATTTCTCATGCTGCGCTTTTGTCATATAGGGTCGTAAATGAGAATAATCACGGAATAACCTGAATTCAAACCCATTTTTTATGGCTTTTTCCCAACGTTGCAAACCTTCTGGCGACATAACCATCATTAAGCTACCCCACCAGGTCGTGCTAGGTTTCTCACCCCCTTTCAACTGGCCTAACAGGCCTAATACATCAGGAATAAAAGATTCTGTAATATAAGAAACTTTTTTATTTGTCAATTCAGAAAATAGCCCCAGATTCTCGAAAAGATCTTCATCAGTTATCTCTTTTTCGCTCCATGATTTTTCTCTTTTTAATATCTTCGATACGTCAGATTTGGTATTTTGGGATAAGTTTTTTATTTGTTTAATATCAGTGCATTCACACAATTTCCTTATTGCATCGAGGGCAAACGCCCCATAAGCTACCGTGCAATAAAGAATCTCCCTTTGGCTGGGTATCATACCCATTTTAAGATAAAAAAAATGTGATGAATAAGAAGCCTCTGTGGTCAGTGGTTTTCCTATCATTAGACTTATACAAACCAGCTTTCTGATCACAGCGGTACCAAAACCATTACTTTCCGTTCCGGATCTATAGAGCTGTTTAAGGCTAATTTCATTTTTCTCTTCATGAAATGAATAATGTCCTTCTGAAAATAATTCTTTATATTTCATTACATTAAAAATTACATCTTTACAGTCTTCCGTGGGTATTTCAACGCCGCTCGTGTATGGTTCTGGAGAGGAGACTTTTTCCGTTAATTCTTTATGTTTCACTTCATTAAGAGTTACAACTGTATACTCTAAAGACTGAAACAATGAAGGTGTAGATTTTTTTCTTACAATTTCATAATGGTTCATGATTCTCATCTCCAGCGGGCTTTATTTATGTATATTTAATTATTTAATTCAGTATTAGATACTATCAAAATCGTTACTTCAATGCAAGTCAAATTGAGAAATGTAATTGAGAAATGGCTCATTAAAATATGATCAGGTATTTATTGTCAGCAGAGTCTGAAGGCTTGTCTCATTTGGTAAAAAACTGGTTAATAATTCATTTAAAAATCGCTGGCCTAATGGAGTGGTTTCCACATAATCTTCGGAAATAGTGAGCAGTTCTTTTTGTGGAATGGTTATCAGACTTTGATCAATATATTCCCGGGTTAATCCGGTTCGCTGTGCAATTAAAGTCAGTGGGATTTTTTGCCGGAGCCTAAAGGCGTTCATTAAAAATTCTAATAACAGCTCCGTGCGCGGTATTTGAGCCTGGCCGTCGAGCAGGGAGGATTTTTCCAGATAATCGCGAGGATTTTTAACCTTCCAGTAACGCGTTACCGCGCCGTTTTCCGGATGGGTTATTTTACTGTGTGCTCCTGCGCCGATTCCCAGATAATCTCCAAACAGCCAGTAATTAAGATTGTGCCGGGAATGCTGTTCCTGACGACAATATGCCGACACTTCGTATTGATTAAATCCCGCGCACGCGAGCTTTTGCTGTCCCTGTTGCTGAATTTCCCAAAGAATTTCTTCGCCCGGTAAATGTGGCGGAAAGCGGTGGAAATATGTGTTGGGTTCCAGTGTTAGCTGGTACCAGGAGATATGCGTGGGTTGGCAGAGTATGGTTTTGTCCAGATCCTCAATAGCTTCCGGCAGTGACTGCTCCGGCAGGCCGTGCATGATATCGATATTAAAATTGCTGAAACCCGCCTGTTTTGCCATATCGACCGCCTGCGCCGCCTGGCCGGTGTTATGAATTCTCCCCAATGCCCGTAATTTTTCAGAACTCCAGCTTTGCACGCCCAAAGACAGCCGGTTGATCCCGGCCTCGCGAAAACCATAAAATCGTTCCTGGTCGCTGGCGCCCGGATTGGCTTCCAGAGTGATTTCAATATCCGGCGGAATGTCCAGATAAAGCCGTAAACCCTGAAAGAGTTTACGGTAAGCCTTGGCCGAAAACAGGCTCGGGGTGCCGCCGCCGATGAAAATGCTGTGAATGGAACGGTTTTGCCAGTCCGCCTGGTGAGTTTGTAGATCGAACAGTAATCTTGCGATATAATCATCCTCAGGAAGCGCATCACGCACCGCATGCGAGTTGAAATCACAGTAAGGACACTTGCGCACACACCAGGGAATATGGATATAAAGGCTTAAAGGAATATTCATACACCATTTTATCATAAAGAAGGTGAGCTTTTTTGAAAATCCTTCTGATCCTTGCCTTACCATGAAGATTCGAGAGAAGATAATGGACTTTGATTTGAAGAAATGTACCCAAAATTGTCTTGCGCTGGTCCAGCGGACTGGAGAGATTTTATTGCGCTACTGGCGGCAGCCGACAGAATTATCCATTCAGAAAAAAATCGACGGCACCCCCGCGACCGCGGCGGATTTGGCGGCGCATCACGAGATAACCTCGGGATTAAAGGCTATCGCACCCGACTTTCCAGTTTTATCCGAGGAAGGCGAGTGGCCGGATTATGCCGAACGGGCGAAGTGGGGGCCTTACTGGCTGGTCGATCCTCTGGACGGCACCCGCGGATTTATTGCGCGGCTTGAACAGTTCAGTATTAATATTGCCCTGATAGTGGATCATCAACCGGTGCTGGGCGTTATTTACTCGCCTGCTTCGGATACCTTTTATTATGCCTGGCAGGGCGGGGGAACTTATAAGCAAACGGGAGTCCAGGCTCCGCAGCGCCTGCCGTTGCCAGCCAAAACAGACTTAACGTGGCGAATTGTGATCGGTCAATATTCACGAGGCAAACGGGTTTTGCAATTGGTTAATAATAATTGTGAATTTCAGCTATTGCATGTGAATGGCTCTGTGAAATTTGGCTGGCTGGCCGAGGGGCGGGCGGATCTTTATCCGCGGTTAGGTCCCATCAGTGAGTGGGATACCGCAGCGGGACAGTGCATTTTAACCGAATGTGGCGGTGCGGTAGTTGACTTACAGGGCCGGTCATTGCAATATAACCGTAAAGCTTCGCTTCTGAATCCGGAATTTATCGCTTTGGCCGATGCTTCCTGGACGGAGTACTGGCTGAAAATATTCGTACATTAAATAATAGGACCCAATCATGAAAAAAACTGTAAAAGTGGCCGTCACGGGGGCGGCTGGTCAAATTGGTTACGCTCTTCTTTTCCGTATAGCCTCCGGACAGGCATTCGGCCCCAACGTTAATGTGGAATTACAACTTTTAGAAATTCCCGCAGCGTTGCCGGCTTTGAAGGGGTTGATCATGGAACTGGAAGATTGCGCATTCCCGCTCCTCACCCGTGTGACGGCCACGGACAACGTCTTTGAGGCCATGAGCGACATTAATTGGGCAATCCTGGTCGGCGCGATGCCGCGCAAAGCGGGCATGGAACGCGGCGATCTGCTCAAAATCAATGGCGCTATTTTTACGACTCAGGGCAAAGCGATTAATGATCACGCCGCCACTGACGTGCGCGTCTTCGTCGTCGGAAATCCCTGTAATACCAATTGCTTAATCGCCATGAACAGCGCTCCCCGAGTGCCAAAAAACCGTTTTTTCGCGATGACCATGCTCGATGAAAACCGGGCAAGAATGCAACTGGCCATTAAGGCGGGGGCGCCCGTCACTGCGGTAACGGATATGGCGATCTGGGGAAATCATTCCGCCACTCAATACCCGGATTTTTATAATGCGCGTATTAACGGCCGTCCGGCGGCGCAGGTGATCAATGACGAAAACTGGTTACAAAATCAGTTTATTCCCATGATTCAGACGCGGGGCGCCGAAGTCATCAAAGCTCGCGGCGCATCGTCGGCGGCTTCCGCGGCAAACGGCGTCATCGATAGTCTGTGGCGCCTCACCCAGGAAACCCCCGCGGGTCTGACTTATTCGGTGTGCCGTTGTTCCGAGGGAGAGTATGGAGTTGATCCGGGGTTAATTTATTCTTTCCCCTGCCGTACGGAAGGAGACATTGTGAAGCCGGTTTTGGGCATTCCGCACAATGCCTTTGCGCAACAAAAACTGGCCATCACTTTGGACGAACTCCGCCAGGAGCGCAAAGCCGTTACCGAATTGGGATTAATTGACTAAGGCAGCAATTCTCGGCGAATTATATCAATAGAAAAAAATTAATAGAACGAGGTCCCAAAAATGAAATATTATGATTGGAAAAAAAAATTTATAGATTTGAATTCGACAAAACTTCTAATAAATTTACCCTTTGAGGAAAGTCAGATCGCGAGAAGGACTAAAAAAATAGAATCAATGTTTTTAATCCTTGAAAGTTTTGAATATTTCACTTATAACTTTGAAGGGTTTGAAATTTCAGCAATACCAGAATTTGAGGCGATAATCATTTCAAATTTTAAATATGACAATCATTATGACAATAATGCTGATTACATTGATTTCCACAGAGAGTTACAGGATTGTATATCAGATAACTCTTGCATGCCTTTTATAAATTTTAGTACGACAGAGAAAGGCGACAGGTTTCTTTTGCAATTTAGAAATTCAGAGCAAAGAGATTACTTTGTCTCCCGGATTGATGGAGAACAAAGCCGTTTTTCCGAAATGGATGAAAAACAAATAAAAGAAATGCCATTATTACATAGTCAAATTGCAGGTGCTAGAATAATTGATAATCAGGAAAAATTTTTGGCTATGCATAGCTTAGAAACAAAAGACACTTTAACTATATTTTGTAATCCAAAAATAGGATTTAATCTAACAAAGTACATTCCAACACTATTTGCTGAGACTATAATTTATATTCCTAATAAAATCATTGGATTATCTATTTCATTAGCGTTTTCATCGGCGTTAACAACACAAGAGAGAGGGAGAACTCGTCATGTGGATCCAGATATTGTATGTCTGAAAGCCGCCACTATTTTTTGTTCCTTAAAGCAAACCTTGCCAAATGAATTAATTAAAGAAATTGAAGGTTATTGTCATCGTCATCCTATCAGGTAACCTGGGTCCTTAAAGCTCAACAAAATCCCAGAGGGTTTTGTCCATCAGGTGGCTGGGTTGCACGCTGCTCAATGCGTGTAAAATGTTGCTGGGTACTTTGGGATTTTCTTTTGCCAGCTCGTCAATTAAGCGCTTGACCCGCACCCGGGCAAGATTTTCCTGTGAGCCGCAGAGAGTGCAGGGAATAATCGGAAATTGCTGATGCTGCGCATACTGAATAATATCCTCTTCCTGACAATACACTAACGGTCTGATGACCACGAGAGACTCATCGTCGGTGCGTAATTTCGGCGGCATGGATTTTATCTGGCCGTTATATAAAATCGACATGAGCAGAGTTCGGATTAAATCATCACGATGATGCCCAAGCGCTACTTTGTTAAAATCGTGGTCTCGCGCATACTGATAAATATTGCCGCGTCGCAACCGTGAGCACAGGGAACAGTATGTTTTGCCTTCCGGAATTTTTTCCTTGACGACGCCATAGGTATTGCGCCGAAGAATTTCATACGGAATATCGCGGGCCGTTAACCAGTCCCGCAGGCCCTGATCGTCCCATCCCGGCTGGGACTGGTCTAAAGTAAAAGCCTGAAGAGTGAAATCCTGCCGCAGTTTACGTAATTCCTCCAGCATGCAGATCATGGTATAGGAATCTTTTCCCCCGGAGAGGCACACCAAAACGCGATCCTTCGGCTGAATCATTTGATAATCGTGGATGGCCTTGCAGGTATAATTCAATAGCTTTTTTGCCAGCGGAGTCTTTTTCATTGGGGCAGCATAACAGGAGTTACCGCCTAAAAGAAGAGATTCTGGGTGCTTTCGATAGCCTTGCCAATTTTCTGAGATAGTGGCCCTGGTCCAAATAGACTAGAGAATAAAGATGTCGATTTTTCTTCTTGCTGCCTGCTGGACAACATAATTTCATGGGCTTCGCTATAAAGTGTTCGGGTGACATTAAAAAGCACCTGAAAGCTCTCACCTTGATAATCAACAGTACTTTTGGCAGTCGCGAGAATGGATTGTAATTTGACCAGAGCCTGGACATTTTTTTCATCCAAACCATCCTGATACGTTTTACCAAATTTTTTAAGTTTTGAGAGACCGGTACTTAAACTCAAGAAATAAGAGCGAATAAATTGCGTATTTCCCCAGTTTTCCAAAATTAATTTGTTTTTTTGGGGTATATAACGTGATTCTGAACTAGCCAGTAACTGTTTTGGATCTGCACCGGCATTTAGCAATAGGATAACATTGTCAAGGTTATTTTCTTTGAAGGCTGCAAAATATAATGGTCTGTCTAAACTCATTTGGTTTTCTACTGAAAACGCAATGAGTTTTTTTAATACCTCGGGTTTTTTTGTAGCCGCTATCTCAACAGCGGTGAATCCACTAGAAATAGGTCTTCGACAATCTATTATTCCTGAGTTTAAATGAACATCGATTTCCTTAATATCTGAAGCTGATATAGCCAAATATAAACTCTGGATTCCTGTTAAATAAGCGATAACATCGAGATTATTACCCTCCTTCGCGTAGTCGAGCACAGTTCTCTTTTTATCATCCAAAATAAACGTATCGGCGCCATTCTCCACCAGCATCATGACCATCTGAAGAGCATCGGCACACTTTCTTCTGGCGGCACACATGAGGAACGGTACCTTACAGGATGGGAGAGATAAAGGAATTTCATCAAAATTGAAAGTAATATTATATTTATCTGCAATATCCAGGACATTCCACATGATTCTTGCATCACTCAGTTCGGTCCAGAATTTTCCGGGTTTTGCATCGTCACTGAATGCAACGGCGATATAAAGAGTTCTTTTTAAATATTCGGCAAAGGTTTTTTTATTAAAACGAATCTGTTCTTCCCACATTCGATCATAATAATAACTATAACAGCCACTCGGAGGTTCGTGAATACTAATGTGACACCAATATTGTTTAGGTTGGAGATTGTTTAATTTTTTGTCGGTGATGAAAGTATTGACTCTTTTATTTATTGCGGCATTCAGCCCATTCACGAGAGGTTCCATAGCGGATCGGCCTAAATCATATTCCAGTGTGGAGGAGTCTTTATTATCAAAATATTGTGTATTATAATTGGAATAGACTATGGATTCTCTGTAAAATAAGGCGAATTGAGCATTTTTATTGACATCATGGTTACTTCTGTTCGCGCCACCCCGGTTGATTATCTCAATATTTTCATCGAAATGATATGATATGGAAAATCCACTCTCCACGGGAGAATTCAGAATCTCCACTAATTCACTATTTTTTGCTTCGATCGCCGCTTTCATTCTAATCTCCGCGGACTTATCATGCACGATACCTGTTAGCTCTCTCACAGCTTTTACGACTTTACCAGTTCCATAAATACCTTCAAGGTCCTTCATGTTCTGATCAGATGCGTCAGAATGTAATGATGGTTGAAAGAAAAAGTAATTTTTTTTATGTGGGCCTTTTACTAAAAGTCTGCCAATGACGGCAAATCGTTGATATTTTTTCCGTTGAATAGCCGTCATGATAAAATGCAGAGATTCGTCATCGATCTCGGAGTTTTCAAAATCACTGATTGAAAGACCCGGCTTGAGTGAAAGAATGGCCCCAGATCAAATGTTGTATTTTTTTGTTCGAATTCTGTTTCTTTTTGCATAATTAACCCCAGATGTATGATTTTTCAAACGAAAAAAAAATGGTAACAAAAGAATATTAAGTCAATATTAAGTCTGCATATTTATTGGACATTATAGCGATCGTCATCTACAATTATCTAAGAGAGTAAAGATTTTATTTATTAAAATCGGGAGGTTAGGGGTATGCCTAGCAAAAATCTCACCAGCTATTTAAATGAGCATAGGGTAAAATACACGACTATCAGCCACACCCCCGCGTATACGGCGCAGGAGATTGCGGCATCGGCACACGTGCCGGGTATGAAAGTGGCGAAATCGGTAGTAGTTAAAATCGATGGAAAGTTGTGCATTTTAGTCGAACCGGCTAACTATAAAGTAGACCTAAAAGCACTGCAGGTACAATTGGGGGCTCACAGTGTTGAATTGGCGCATGAATATGAATTTGAGGATACTTTTCCGGGATGTGAAACGGGAGCCGTGCCTCCGATCGGAGAATTATTCGACGTCGATGTGTATGTCGATGATGTGATCAAGTATCAGGATGAAATCGCTTTCAGTGCCGGAAATCACAGCGAATTAGTGAAAATGCGCTACAGCGACTTTGAAAAACTGGTCAAGCCTAAACACGTGCATTTGCATTAGTGCATTAGAAATAGGTGGTATAGGATTGGGGACAACACCCCGTGTACTTACAGCCGGTATAATAGGGCACATGATCGCACCGATTAGGCGCGTAGGGTGAGTATGTGACGCATTTATGGTTGGTGCAACGATAAAAATAATTTGGATGGTAGGAAGTACACGGGCTGCCATAATAACAACCGATCAGAGGCGGAAATCCGCAACCACAATTGGCCCAAGGGTAGAGCGGTCCATAAACGCAACCCGAAAGCAGAGTGGCAGATACGAGAGCCAATGCAGCAAATCTGACTGATTTCATAAATTACCTTCCTTAATATTGGTCATTCCATTATAACAAATAAATTATAGAGTCACCAGGGCAGCATTTGACAAGGTTAGGTTGAGAAGCAGCTTGATTCTTACCTGAAAGATGTATATACTACCCGAATATTTAAAAATATGTACCCGAAACATGTCTTTATTACTTGATTAAAAACCTAAAAGAGTATCAACCTATGCATCAAGAAATCACATCTATTGAAAAAAAGCCTGAAACCAATAATCTTTATATTCAGCAACTTACCAAATTTTTGGATCGGAAAAAAATTAATAGCCAGCTTTTTTTACCGGGTAATAAGAGCGGGTTAACAATAGAGAGCAAATTTGAGCTTCACGCAAATTGGCTTTACCAGAATATGATGCGAAAGGATTTATATACTCACGGGAGTTTGCATGCCAATAGAGTCTCTTTCCTGGGGCCTGTATTTATTAATTTTTTTAGAATACTCGGGGACAGCGACGCAATGATGTTTCCACCCGAATGGATCCTTCCACTTCAAATTACCTTATTTTCTCATGATATTGGTCGGGAGGGTGATGGTGAAGATATTTGGGATTTGGAAAGTGCTCGTCTGCTTTATTATTATTTGACTTGTGTTTTGAATTATGACCCTAAAAAAGCCGCCTTGTTCGCTGAAGCAATTGCTAACAAAGATTGGACTAACTCAAAGCCCTATCAAAAACTAAAAAAAAGAGAAAATGGACTCCTGGTATGGGAGGATGAAACTCACTCCTCCCCATATAAAAAACCATTTTTGCCTATGATCGTCCATGAATGCGATTGTTTTGATATTGCTCGGGTGCATAGGTTTTCAATCCTTTACTCAGATGCTTACAACCTGTATGGTACAGATCGCAACCCTCTGGGTCAGTTTATGCTTAGCCGGATCCTGCATGAATTAAAAAGCATAATGACTGCTCAAGGAGATTATAATTCACGCAAACGCCCTGATTTACATCGATCGTTTAACTCAAAAGACGCTTATTCGAAAGTGTTATCCTGCATTATTAAAAATGAAATTAAACAGGAAAATAAATTTGAAACACAATCTGACCGGATAGAAATAGATATTCGAGATTGTTACAAAGTTCTCACATTACTTTATGCCAATGGCCAGCCTCTAGATGAATCCCAACTAGAAAAAGCCAACACTTATTTACTTGCTTTATACCAAGGAAAATTGAGCTTACAACCCCGTGAAAAGATGTATCTCACTTCAGAAGGAGAGAAAATTTGCAAAGCTTATTCTCAAACAGGACTTTTGGCACGTAATGTGGTTTTGCCTTCTTATTTAACAAAAAGTGATGACATAGAAAAACAACAAGAATCTCTGTCTGATAAAGACGCCAGGAAAGCCGTACGTCGATTTACCCATCGAACCAGAACAAAAAAAATGAACGGTAACGAAAAATATGGAAATCCCAATCGTTCTTGCATTTTTTTACACGAAACAACTAACAGTGAATTATTTGCTGGTCAAGCCTATCTGAGTTTTCTTGATTTTAACTTATTCAAAGATGCTCACATAGAAAATTTAGGCAGCGGTTTTCAAAAGAAAAAAGAGTACACACCTCCTACTCTGTAGTCTAGAAGAAAAAAAAGCTATTTTAAAGAGATTAAAAGAAGAGGAACAATTGGGCGGATTGGGAAGAAAAAAGCGAGACCATCATGAAGTCATTTCCGATTTGGTTGAATTTGTAGGTGTTCTATGGAGCAAAGATCTTACCAGTCATAATTCAAGTTTATATAGCCAGGACTATCCCATACATCCCTTAGTTCCTCTCTTACTAGCGATTGTCTTGCAAAAGTCTTATGAACAGGAAGCAAAACTAACGTTACCTTTATTTGAATATTCCCTCCATGGCTATTTAAAGGAAGAGAAGCCACTTTCTGATAATGACATATTAGAGATATGGGATAAAGTATGCTTAAGTTATTTTCATAGAAAATTTGACCAAGGGGATTATCTTGTTTGTCTTAAAGGGGTCGAACAAATCAAGATCGCTTGTGTTTATGGTGACGATCCTACCCCCCGAGAAATCCCCTATCAAGCCCCCAGATCGGCTGATTTTTGTTATTCACCAGATCTCCAGGCAAAGATATCCGAAATTGTCGAAAAGTATATTAAAGTTTTTTACAATAAAATAATAGACGCGTGTAATCGTCAGTTGGCAAGTGAAAACTTATCTATTTTATCTTTATATTTTTTGTTGAATTTAAATAAAAATGGAAATATCTCATTTTTTGAAACACTAAAAGGAAAAATTTATTTTATCAATAGCAGGTTTGGTTTTTATAGGGACATTATGCCATTAGCTATAAACCATTTGGTTATTTTTGAGTTTATTATCCAAAATATAAGTGACTTACGCGGCCGAATTACTTTGGAAATTTTTAATGATTCCATTAAAACTCTTCAGTCCTATTTTTTTAAGGATGGTTTTACTGAAGAACAAATTAAGGTAATAGAAGGACATCGAAAATCTCTCATTCCGTACCATCACCCACAACTGACTTTACCCTATTTAAAGGAGTTATCATCAATTCTAGGAGGTCTAAAGGATGTCGGAGATGTCGAAGTCATTGTAAGGGGATATCAGAAAGGATTAGATCTCCTCAATGATCATAAATTAGAAACCAATATTCCATTTAAAAATGCACTTCAATCAGAAATCTATCTCTATCAAGAAATGGTTGAAAAACATTTAAGAGGAGAAACACTGAGTCATGCTACGGAAACTTTAGCTTATTTTTCCTTCGATATTAACAATTTGATAAAGGAATTACTTGAAGAAGAAAAACAGATGAAATTAGCTTTCCTGGTTGGTCTAAAGACACCTTTAGATTACAAAGTGACCCAGGGAGATTCAAAATCAAACTGTTACATCGGTTTATTAATGGAAAGCGAGCATGCCAATTATCTGGTCCAAAATATTTTTCAGTTTTTTGGATCAGATGAGAAGCTTTCGCCTAAGCTTCTCATTAAAACCCCGAATCAAACTGTGGCTGAAACAAAATTAGAAACATCATTGAGTACCCCAGTTATGGTATCAAACACAAAAACCTCATTATTCCAGGCGGACTCTAATACAACAAATTCCCAAGCACAAGATTGGGAAGAGATAGCGCCTCCTCCTAAATGCATGAGCTGTTTGATTTTGTAACGGCAGGCTTCTGTAGCTAGTAAAAAGGGCAGCAAAGCACAGAAAATCAACGGATTGGCAGTTTCTGAACTTTGAGTCTTAAATTGCTATAGCTATCACTATACGGCCATCAGGCAAATTGAATGTCATGTTGCTTGGGTAATTATTCAGGATAACTTTATGCATGGCAAACCAGGGCATTTTTGTCATTTGGTATAGGGGATATAAAATTTCAGGGACAGTTTTTAGCACGAGTGGCTGCTCAAAAGCTTTCATTTTGACTACCACAAATAATACCCCCTTAATTGATAAGTGCTGATACCCCGTAGATTGTGGTAATGTTATTTTAATAGGGCGCCAACGCATTTCATCAATCACTTTTCTAGCTTGAGGATCCAATGCCAACCCAGCCACTTTATTCACGGGCCGTGCTTTTAGGTAAGTAGCAAAAGAGACGTAATCTTGTATGAAAAAGCTTTTAGCATCTAATATCTTTACGCTATTCGGCGGCAAGCTAAAAATACATATCTTAGTAAAGGAAATACATTCGCTATCATGCATAATAACCAAATTTAAATTTAACGGATAACTGTACCCAGGTATAACAATAGGCAGATGATCACGTTGTGTTCTAATTAATTGATTTCTATATTTCTCTTGGTTATGCACTAATATGGCTTGAAAAAAATAGACTGGTAATACTGTGATGATAATTAGAACTAATGTGATCGCAATTTTACGAAATTGCACGGTAAAGTAAGGCTCCGCAAGATTAGCTAAAGAGGCTAGTATAAACAGACTAGTCCCATACCGTGTATCCGGTACGCCAGGAAATCCCAGCGCATAAGAAAAAGCTTGTTTACCTACCCAAAAAGTCAATAAGAGTAATAAAGGGATTGTCAGATTGCGTAGTTTGAGTTTAGCAGCAATGAAAAGAACAATAAAAATAAGGACAGGTAGGGAACTATTTTGTATAATAGAAAAAGCGGTAATCCTGAATGACTGAATAATCTTCACTATAAAAGGAGTTTTAGTTACATATTCAAATATTTGCCCTGACCCATAAGTTAATATATGAATATGTGGTCCCGGCGCAAGTACAATAAACAACCATCCAATGATCAGTCCAAGTATAGCGGTAATACTCCAGGATGGAATTTTTTCCTGGTATTTAAATTTATAGAGTATAAGGCACAGAGTACTCACGACAGCAACGGCTGGGGGAATATCTTCCACAGTAAAACCAGCTAATAACCCGAATATAAAAAAAACTAATGCCCAGACTTTAGTATTTGCGATATTCTTTTTTCTTATTAAATTAAGATATGGAATCAGTAGCATGGCAGGGATTAAGGCCAACAGATGATTAGCACCGTCAGCTACTGCGAATAATGCATATCGGGCGCCTATAGCTGTTGAAAATAAAAAAAAACTACAAAATAGCGCGACTAAGATTAAGGTATCCTGCATTTTTTTTGGGTGAAATAACGGTAGGCGACCTAATCCCATTAGGAAAATAGTAATCACGGTTAATAGAATCCAGGCAGCAGAAAATAAAGGATAAAATAGTTTATGATTGTCAGCCAATAAAATACCGAGCAGTTCCCCTGGGCGGGGATTGGAATTGAGATAAGACCATTTAAAAGATTTTAAAATGAAAGTGAAATTTTCATTGTGATAAATATTCATCCATATGTCATCGTGCTGATAGGGTATTAACCTTACCAGCAGAAACATAAACAGGAACATGGCGGCTAATATTAGGTACTGCCATTTAAGACATCGTTTAACTCTATTTAACCAAACAATTTTATCGATTTTACTGATCATCTACTTCCTCAAGACAACTGTCTGTTTACTACTATATCTAATATTTAAATATCGATCAATTTCTTTAAATGCAAGACAGCGGGCTCCCGCTGAAGGGCGTGGGTTTACAGCGAAAAGTTCGGAAGCTTATGTTATATTCATTGTGGTTTTTCATATTATTGGAACGTTTTATGAATATATCGGGGAATGAGCAGGCTTTTACAGCGGAAAGCAGACGCTTTCCACCGGGAACGCGGGAAATATATATTGCTGAACTGGCCGGAATTCGTAAGGGTTCGTTGACGAATATAGCGACGGTAGTCGAAAAATCGATAGCAGCTGGATACTATCCAGGCATGGTTATTTTAGCGGCCCATCGCGGGCAACTGATTTATAGAGGGGTTTTTGGCAATCAAAGTCTTGTTCCCGAAGTGATCGGTATGCGGGTCGATACCATTTTCGATTTAGCGTCTCTCACCAAAGTGATAGTCACCACAACGGCGGTAATGCAACTGCTGGAAGCGGGCAGATTAGATTTAGATTCCTGCGTCTCTCAATATTGGCCGGAATTTGCCTGCAATGGTAAGGACAGGATCACTGTGCGTGAACTGTTGACACATACTTCCGGTCTGCAGGCCATTCCACCTCCCTGGACGGCGCCGGCGGAAGAAAATCAACGCTACGCCACGGGTCTAAAACAGATTGAGCAACTCTCTCTGGTTGAAGTCCCGGGCAAAATTTTTGTGTACAGCGATACTAATTTCATCATTCTGGGTTATTTGGCGGAGCTGATTTCCGGTGAGCGGCTCGATCAATATGCCCAAACGCATATTTTCCAGCCTCTGCAAATGAACTCAGCGGTATTTCTGCCGCCTCCCGAGATGCGTGATCGGATAGCGCCGACGGTCTCGCCGGAAGATCAGCAGCCGCGCTGGGCGCGAGTGAACGATCCCACCACCGAGCGCATGAATGGTGTCTCCGGAGTGGCGGGATTATTTGCCAATGCCCATGATGTGGGAATTTTTCTGGAATGTTTATTGAATGGCGGCCGCATCACTGGGGAACGCCAGCCATTCCCGCTGAGTACAGCGGCAATGGCTTTCGGCTTAAATCCTGACATCGGGGTCGATGCCCGGAATGACACCCGTCTCATGGGTGCAGGCGGGGGAGACGCTCCGCTCTCTCCCCCTTGCGATCCCCCATCGCATAAGGAGAGTTCCCTTCAGCGGGAACTCTTGGGGGAACGCTATTTGCTTAGTCCTTTAACTATCCGGAAAATGACGACTCCGCAAACCCCCCCGGGGATGCCCGATTGTCGCGGATTAGGTTGGGACCTTGATTCCGCCTATTCCAATCGGGGAGTATTGTTCCCGGTTGGCTCTTTTGGCCACACCGGATGGACGGGCGTTTCAGTATGGGCCGATCCCGCCACCCATACCTGGATAGTGGCGCTGACCAGCCGTTCCCATCCCGCTCTTGCGCCGGGGAATCAATTAATAAAGGATCGCCGGGCGATAGCTAATATCGTGGCCGCCAGTCTGACGGATATCGACGCATCCCATTGGATAAACACTGGCGCAGGAGAGTCATATCGCGCCTTTCACAAACCCGCCTGAGACAGGAACTATGAAAAATTATAAAAACGCTTTTATTGAATTTTTATATGAACAGCAGGCGCTGCAATTCGGCAGTTTTACTCTTAAATCCGGGAGGCAAAGCCCGTATTTTTTTAATATGGGATTGTTTAACGACGGCGCCAGTTTAATGCGTTTAGGAGAATTTTACGCCTCGGCTTTGCAGGAATCCGGCTTTGCGTATGATTTTTTATTTGGCCCTGCGTACAAGGGGATTCCACTGGTCTGTACAACCGCTATCGGCATTTACTCCCGTTTTGCGAGAATTGTGCCTTACAGTTTTAACCGTAAAGAAAAAAAAACGCACGGAGATCAGGGGCAGTTTGTGGGAGCGCCGATGAGCGGCAACATGGTGATGGTTGATGACGTCATTACCGCCGGGACTACCGTGCGTGAAACCTTGACGATGATCGAGCCGTTACCCGTAAAATTACAGGGTATTTTAATCGCCTTCGACCGGCAGGAACGCGGCCAGGGCGAACGTTCGGCGATTCAGGAAGTGATACAGGAATATCAAATTCCGGTGCGCAGTATCGTTACCTTACAGGACGTGCTGGAATACCTGCATACCCGTGAGGAATTGCGCCAATATATTCCGGCTGTTGAATCTTATCGACAGCAATATGGGGCATTGAAATAATTATTTTTCAATATAAATATTTTTCGCAGAAAATGCCCTACGCTATGGGGGATCGCAAGGGGGAGTTGCGCGTAGCGACTCCCCCTTCATTCCGAGCATCGGCAAAGCCTCGCGCAGGATCAAAACAGGAAGCGGCTACCGCTGTACTCAGCGGGAGCCGCTGGTTAAAACTCTGTGTGTATTGTCTCCTGCTCCTGAATCGCCTGTTGAGGTGTATGCCGGAAATATAATCCCTGAATAGTCGAATTGATAGAGCTTAAAGAGCGGTAAAATTTTAAAGGGCTGTCCACTGAAATTTCATGAAGGCAGTTGCAAACCTTCGATAGCAGGGAGGAATGCGCCAGAAACGACGAGCTGTTCACCGATTTTATTTTAAGCTGATAGGCTTTGTCGATTAACTTAAAAATAGTTTCACATTGTTGCCTGAGCGTTAATTTTTCATTCCCGGCCTTTATCTCTATCATGATAGGCGCAAGTTCCCTGTCGCCGGACAGAAGTTCTGGTAATTGAATCATACAGGTATTAAGGAATTCGGGTATCGCATCCGAACTGATAGTATCGGATGGACTCCGTACCTCCTCCCAGGCGCGGACGGAAAGCTTTGAGTCGCCTGGACTGGGGAGTGGCTTGGGAAATAATGTCGCCAGTTCTATATCACGATCTATTCTGGGCAGTTTTTCTTCATCCTCTTCCTGTGAAGAATCGGTATCATAGTCAGTCTCCGGATCGTTTAATCCAGAATAATTGTCTTTGTGATCCAGCGCCGCCAGTATTTTTTCGCGTTTAAAATAGGCTTTCAGCCATTCCTTGGCTAACCGTTCAGATTCCGGTATCTGTCTAAGCTGATTCAGGGCAGCGAGTATGTTATCTTTTAATTTTTGATTTTCTGTATCTTCCTCAAGCAAACCTTTGAACCATTTCTCATAACAATACGCATAAAACAACTGACTAATCTCGACCTTAAAGCGATGGGTCGAAGGCGATATGATATGGTACCAGGTATGGAAATCCGGAATTTTTTGAGTCCATAAAGCGATAAACTGTTCCCCGGAAAGCCAGCCATGCTCCTCCTTATTAAATTTTTTGTGGCGTTTGTGCACCGCGAGCTTATCCATAGGCAGGCACTGGCGTCCATGGTCAAATGGATATTCCCGACGTTCCGTGATTATCTGCGCCGGAGCCTGCCTGGGTTTCAGCACGGCACAGGCGGCGTGAGAAATTTTATCGGCTTTCGGGCCATGGCCATCGGCAATGGCCAATTGAATAATCTTGCCGGGATTCAATGCCTTGAGTTTGTTGAAATCGATCACCATGGTGCTGATATTATCCGTCGATCCTTTTCTAAACGCTTCCATGGTCAAGTCGCGGGCGGCGGATTGGGGTGTAGCCTCGCCTTTTGCTTCCTTTATATGGTTAACTAAAAATGCCTTGATTTCATCTTCGGAGAAATATTCCCGTAATCCATCGCAGGCGAAGATTCCGTAGCTGTTCGGTGGATATGGGATACCTGTTTTTGTCTTGAAAGTTCCTCTGAGCGCCTTGATTTTTTTATCGCCAAACCCGGCGGACATGGCGACCGCACCCGAACTGGGACCCAGTCTTGAGCAATTCGGGAATTTTGTAATGACGCCACCCTCAGCCAGTATGCGTTTGGCTTCTTGGGGATTATCGGGGGTATCGAGTTCATTGATTAATTCAATTTTATACTCTTTCTCTTCCTCTTCTTTGGATTCTTTAACTGTTTCAGTCACTAAGTAGAAGGTAGAATCGCCCATATTCCCTAATGAGAAGCTGTCCACGGTGGTGTCCACTACCAGGGAAATAAAGGTGCAGCCTGCGTCAACCAGTGACACGCCGGATTTTGACTCCGCCTTCGCTGGAAATTTAGATTCTAAATGCGCATGGATAGAATTTGCCTGTTCCAAAAAGAACTGATTTATTGCCTTCTCGCTCTTTCGGAAATTTTTCTAAAAAACCCATGTACATGGCGTCCTGCTGGCCTGGGATTGGACGCCCCATGTTTAACGGTTTATACAAATACCGGATACCTATTATTTCATAATACCCTATGGCGCCTTCAGCAAAAGTTCCCGTCACGCCTGAAAGGGGGCCTAACCGCCTGTCACTCATCTGTTTATCTTTGATCAGGCTATTGATCACCATGGCCGGCGGTTGAGTGGGGGTTTCTTCTTTCGGAATCATTATAAAATCCGGTCTTTGATGGCCCGGATCGATAACAGTTCTAATATGGTTTAGCGCGTAACTATGTAATTTTGTGGCATAATTTTCTTTTTCTTCAGTCGGCAATTTCGGATAATTCTTCTCGTCAAAATTAATATTAAAATCTTTATCAAAACGCTTAATATCGAGGGTCAGTTCCTGCAAAGTCTTACTGTTTCTGTTGAAATAAAATAACTGATTTTGATATCGGATATACGCTGACTGAAATGCATTAAGCTGGAATTCAAGAATCTCCGGATGGGGTTGTTTCGTCGTCAATACCAGAACCACATCGTTAGCGACTTCCAGGATTATTTTGTAGGGTAGTATTGTTTCCGGAACCCGGGCTTTGGGTTTTAGTTTCTTAAAAGCCAATTTATCATCCAAGGTTTTGGGGATGGCGCTGCCCTCCAGGGCGGTATGGACCCGGCTCAGGTTACAGGCGATATCATCTCCAAATTCCTCCAGGGTTTTATTTAATTTCTCCAATAAATCAGAAGTGATTCCTTTCGTGACCATGTCGGTCAATAGTAACGCCACTTTTTGCTCGCGATCGTTTCCGCTTTTGCAGCCTGAGCTGGCGGCCACCGCGACCTCGCTATTTTCTCTGATCTCGTGGGTCAGGAATTGAAATAAAGCGGGAATCATGCCATTAAATTTTCCGGCCCATTCCCCTTCACCATTACCAAAAATGTGAAAAATAACCTGTAATAACATGCCGGCAGTTGTGGATGGTTTACTATTCAGAACAGCGTCGCTCAATGTTTTAAAGGGGTTGATCACCTCAAACATGCCAAGCACGGCGTTGTTTAATTTTTCGTCCTGGCTCGATTCCAGAAAACTAAAAAATTGCTTTTCCGCCGGTTTGAATTCATTTTTTCGGATTTGGTCCAGTTCTTCATCCGTTTTTCTCGTGCCGGGTCTGCAGCCCGCCAGATATTTTTTGGCGACTTTAGTCACTTCTCCCCTAAAGGTGAAATAATGTTTAAAAAGTAAGGAATCTTTCAGAAGCTGCGAAACCGATTCAATCATTTTATCTTTCGGAAAGGCGGCCTCCGCTCTGAAAAACGCCTGTATTAAAGAAGACCGGATATTGCCGATAATTTTAATGCTTTTATCAGGATAATTCAGCGGTAAACACAGATAACCCATTCCGAAATTTTTTTCGGAATAGTCGAGGGCGTACTGGGCTATGCGGCAGGCGCGGAATTGCGGAGCTTCATCGTCTATCGGCTTTTTCCAGAATCTGCCTCTGTTCCACACTATAAATCCAGCCCACTGTAAAAATCCGGCGTTATCACCGACAAGATGAGTATCGTCATGGCCGCTGATAAGGTGGGTATAGAAATTTTGCGCCAGAAAAATGTCATTAACGCACCCATATAAAAACATTTCCAGTTTTTTATATTTTTCCAATAATTTGGTCTTTGAGAGGGCGCGCATCAAAATCGGCATGGTGTCGTGAGCAATGTCGATATAGCCGTTTAGCAATTTTTCATCGAGTTCTTCGGAAATATAAGTGCTTAACTCCAGGCTTAACCTCTGAATGTCGTCAGGCGGCATTTTCGGGCGATTAACAGAAGCATTGTATTCAAAGAATAAAGCCTGAATTTTTTGGGCGCGAATAATCAGTAATTCCTGACAATAATTTAAATAAACCTGAAAAAGGCTGTCGTGCTTATATGTCTCACGCTCGGTACCGGACATTTCCTTAATAGGCTTGCGCAAATCAAAAGGAGTACCATGGCGGAAGCCGGAAAACGCAACGGTCATGTTATAGGATTTATTATCCGCGGCGCCTTCGATCACTTTGGCAAAATTTGGCAGGGTCAAACCGTCGCTGTGGGCGGATTGAGTAGGATATAACAATTCTTTGGAAATTTGTGGGGGATCGATTCGCTGTTTTTGGTGAACCGTGATGGGAAAGTGGCGAAAATAACTTTGAAATTGTAGGCGTCCGTCGGAGTATTCATGCAGCCGGAATAAATCGCAATTGAGTTCTCTTTCCAGGGCAGCCAGTTCCGGCGCAATGCCTTTTTTAGCGCCGCGCTCATATTCGAGAATTTGTTTACTGATCTGCTCCAGTTTTTTTTCATCGGGCATGTCTCCCCAGGGAAGGATAAGATCGACCAGTTCTACCCTGACCTCGTTTTGGAATTGATAGATTATTTTTTTAACCTGGTTAAATTGGCGTTTAGGGGTTGCGAAACTGTGACAGTTGGTGATCCTGCCAATTTCTTCGAGCTGGTGTTCGGATAACTCAAACTGCTTTATTCTGGAATATTTGGAGTCTTCTATAATGATGACCTTTTTAAATTCTTCCTGTTGCTGTTTGCTTAGGTTAAGGTGGAGGCAGGTTTTTTTTAATTTGTTGATGTAATAATACTGCTGACCGTAACGGACATAAGCGGCATTGGAGGGAATTTTAAGTTCGTCGAACCTGTTTGGTTGAGGTTCGACCTCGGAGAACTGGAACCAGCATCCCGTCAGAAGTTCTGAATATAAACCTTCTAAATCACGGGTAGCAATTTCGAATTTTTTATGGAGTCTTTTTGAAAAAACTTTATGTATGCGACCGTCTTTCCCGTGTTCCAGAAGAAATTTTTCAGCGGCCAGCCGGATCGACAGTAAAATGGTTCTCCCATGAAATTCGTAGCGGGGTAAATGGCTGGCAGCTTCAGAAGTGTAAAAAAGTTTTACTCCGTCGGGTAATAACTCCTGCAGATTTTTAAAAACCTGGGCGGGATTCTCCGGGAAAGCCTGAGTGAAAATATTTTTGATATCTGCAAAAAAGTCGCCGGGGCCAAAACTAAATTCATAAATACGGTATTTCTTCGCCTGCCTGCGATTTAAGCCCAGAGGGCCGGGTTTGGAGTCGTGTTTGATCTCCCTGCGGGCTTCCTGGATCTTTGCGGCGGCATAAGCTGCCGCGGTGAGTTTCACTAATTGCTGGCTGACAAAAATATCAATATCAACAGGGGTTTTCTTCATTTTTTTTGGCCTCCATTCAGTGCATAAGTTTTTTTCTTTATCCTGGGAAATTGTGTCCATGGTAATTTATCTATTCCCGTTTATCAAGAAGAACACGTATAATAGAGTTTTTTTATTTGGGGGAAATTCTGAAAGCATCGCATGAGCATTTTATAGAAAGACACCGGGGCGGGGAACGCGCCATTCTGGTGCAGATGGATATGCAACAACCGGCTTTTGCCGAAGATTTGGAGGAATTTCAGGCACTGGCAGACGCCGCGGCTGTAAAAACACTCGCGGTGGTGACCGGCAAACTGGCCCAGCCCAACGCTAAATTTTTTATTGGTATTGGAAAGGCCGAAGAGATCGCCAGACAGGTTGGAATATCCCAAGCAGAAGTCGTATTAATTAACCACTCATTAAGCGCAGCTCAGGGACGTAATCTGGAAAAACTATTCGAATGCCGTGTACTGGATCGAACCGAGTTAATTCTGGATATTTTTGCCCAACGCGCCCGAACCTTTGAAGGTAAATTACAGGTGGAACTGGCGCAATTGCAGCATCTAAGTTCCCGGTTGGTCCGTGGCTGGACACATCTGGAAAGACAAAAAGGGGGTATCGGTTTGCGCGGTCCCGGTGAAACCCAGTTGGAGACGGACCGACGTTTAATCAGTGGTAAAATCCAGTCCGTCAAAAAACGCCTGTTGAAAGTAATGAGTCAGCGCCAGCAGGGGCGGAAAGCGCGTCAGCGCGCCGCTATTCCCGCAGTTTCGCTAGTGGGTTATACCAACGCGGGCAAATCGACATTATTTAACCGCCTGACCGAAGCAGACGTTTACGTGGCCAATCAACTGTTTGCGACTTTGGATCCTACTCACCGGCAAATTCAGCTCCCACCTTTAGGCGCGGTGATTGTCGCCGACACTGTGGGATTTATCCGCGATCTGCCTCATGATTTAATCGCTGCTTTTCGCGCCACTTTAGAAGAAACCCGCCAGGCGGATTTGCTGCTGCATATTGTTGATGCCGGTTCACACCAATATGCGCAAAACATCGCCGATGTCGAGAAAGTTTTGCAGGAAATAGGCGCCGACCAGCGTCCATGCCTGCGTGTTTATAACAAAATTGATTTGCGTTCCGGGGTGACTCCGCGCATAAACCGCAACTCGGAAGGCCGTCCGGTGGAGGTCTGGATGTCGGCGCGAACCGGTGCGGGCGTTGACCTGTTACAGGAAGCTTTACGTGAACTGCTGCCCGGACAAATTGTTTACTGCCAGGTGGTGCTAAACCCAGACCAGGGCCGGCTGCGCGCGACTTTGTATAACATGGGCGCCGTCATTTCCGAAGAAATCAATGAAGCCGGTCAATGTCTCTTACAGCTGCGAATTCAACGCGCCGATTACCTGCGTCTATTTGCACAGTAATTCCCGGTGAATTTTAACTTTTTGATTTAAAATAATAAATCACCCTTATAAAAAATAATTTTCGTAGAAAATTATCCCCGCGATGGGGGATCGCAAGGGGGAGCAGCGCGCAGCGCTCCCCCTTCATTCCGAGCATCGGCTCCGCCGAGCGCAGGATAAAAACAGGAAGCAATTTTCGCTGTACTCAGCGAGAATTGCTGCTATTTGCAGACGAATGATTATTTAAGATAGTATATCGACTTGAGGTGATGAAATGAAACCGAATGGTACCAAACGTAATTCCGGGAGAGATCCCTGGCGCAGCAATCCTGAAGAGGGGCCGCCGGATTTAGCACATTTATTTAAAAAAATCTTTGGAAAATTTAATCGGATTCCGGGAGCGGGGGAGAGCGGTGAATATTTGAATTCCGGCCGATTTATCGGACTGGCATTGCTGATTGTGGTGCTGATATGGGTGGCGGCGGGAATTTTTTTAGTGTCTCCCGCTGAACAGTCGGTCATATTGCGTTTTGGCAAATATATTCGAACCGTGGGTCCGGGGCCACACTGGATTCCTGCTTTAATGGAACGTCACTACACAGTCAATATTCAACGGGTTGACAGCTTTCCTTACGAGGCAGAAATGCTCACCCAGGACGGTAATATTGTTTCCGTTAAAATTCAGGTCCAATACCGTATATTCGATTTAAAAGATTATCTGTTTCATGTGGTGACTCCCGTAGTGACCTTGCATCAGGCGGCTTCGAGCTCATTGAGACAAATAGTCGGTCAAATGAATCTGGATCCTATTTTAACCACCGGCCGCGAAGAGCTGGCGCAAAAAGTAACGAAATTGTTACAAAAAACCCTGGCAAGTTACCGCAGCGGCATTGAAGTCCGGGAGGTGACCCTGCAGTCGTCAAAACCCCCTGAAGCAGTGACCGCGGCTTTTGACGATGTGATCAAAGCCACTGAAGATGAAAAACGCTTCACTAATCAGGCCGAAGCTTATGCTAAAAGACGTGTGCTGATTGCCCAGGGCGAAGTATCAAGGATAGCTCAGGAGGCTGAGGCTTATCGCTATTCGGTGATCGCCGAGGCGACGGGAGCCACGGCACGGTATCTGGCTTTGTTGAGACCTTATCAGCAGTCGCCGGTGGTTACGCGCGAACGATTATATCTGGAAACGCTCACTGAAGTGTTAAAAAATACCAATAATATTTTAGTCGATAGTGGAGCAGGGAGTGTTATGTATTTACCTCTGGAACAATTGCTGCAAAAAAGGGTGATTCACTCCGCCGCCAAAACCTCATTCCCCTCTTCGGCTTCCACCGGGGAAAAACCTCCGGTTTCGGGCGCTGATATTGCGGAAGGTCAAACGGATGGTAACGGTTACAGCCGTCCAAGTTATCCTGTCGAAGGGGGTGGGCGATGAATCCAAAAATGATTGCTGGGGGCATCATCGCCCTCATTCTAGTAATATTCCTGTTTTCGGCTTTTTTTACGGTTTCACAAGGCTACTGCGCTATCACTTTGCGTTTAGGCAATATCGAAAAAACTGCAAAGGGTGAGGCGATAATTTACGGACCGGGTCTGCACTTTAAAGCGCCTTTTATTGTCACGGTTCGCAAATTTGATATTCGTCTGCAGGATCTGGAGGACAAATCACCGCGTATTTTGACTAAAGAGCAAAAATATTTATATGTGGATTACTATGCGAAATGGCGCATTAAAAACCTGTCTCTTTATTTTACCCGTACCGGCGGCTATTCCGATAACGCCAAGCAGCTCTTGACCCAAAAAATCAATGATGCGTTGCGGGCCGAATTTGGCAAGAGAAATTTACAGGAAGTCGTTGCCGACCAGCGTTCTGATATCATGGGATTTCTGCGTAATTCGGCGAATTCCGTCGCAGAGGGTTTAGGTCTGGATATCGTCGACGTGCGCATTAAAAGTATTGATTTGATGCCCGATGTCCAGGATTCCGTATTTAAAAGTATGAGTACCAAACGGGAACAGGATGCGACCGGTTACCGGTCTGCCGGGGTTGCCGACGCCGAGCGCATCCGCGCTGAGGCGGACGCTACCGCGATTAAAATGATCGCCGGCGCCAACCGCTCTTCTGCTCAAATGCGTGCCCGTGGTGACGAAGAAGCCGCCGGCATTTATACGGCGGCTTATCAAAAAGACCCGGAATTTTATGCATTATTTGGCAGTCTCCAGGCTTATCGCGATGTTTTTAATAAGTCTACGATTATGGTTTTAAAACCCGATAATCAATTTTTCCAGTATTTTAACCAGACGCACTCCACACAAACCAACAAAAATAAATAAGTAAGGCCATAATATATGGGTAAAAGTATTGTAATTCTTGGCGCCCAATGGGGCGACGAAGGGAAAGGTAAGATCGTAGATTTATTGACTCATCGCGCAGCCGCAGTGATTCGATTCCAGGGCGGACATAATGCCGGTCATACGCTTTATACCGCCGAAGGGCAAAAAATAGTGCTACGTTTGGTGCCATCGGGAATTATGCGACCGGCAGTACAGTGTATGATCGGTAATGGGGTGGTGCTCTCTCCCGAGGCGTTTTTGTCGGAAATTGACGAACTGGTTTCGCGAGGCATCGCGGCGACAGAGCGTTTAAAGATCAGTCCGGCCTGCAGCCTGTTATTGCCTTACCACGTGGCTTTGGACAATGCCCGGGAATCCAGCGCATGGGCCATTGGTACGACGCGCCGGGGAATTGGTCCGGCTTATGAAGATAAGGCGGCGCGTCGTGGTTTGCGGGTGGTCGATTTACTTCATCCGGAGCGACTGGCCGAAAAATTGAAGCCACTGGCGGACTACCATAATTTTGTGTTGACGAAATATTACCAGCAGCCTCCCATCGACCCGCAAAAAGTCCTTGATGATTTATGTGCCATGGCCCCCCGAATTGCGCCGATGGTGGCTGATATCAATCAATTACTCTATGATTTACGTCTGCGCGGCGAAACGATTATTTTTGAAGGTGCGCAGGGTGTGTTACTCGATATCGATTTGGGAACTTATCCTTTTGTCACTTCCTCCAATACTACCGCCGGCGCCGCCTCAACCGGCACTGGTTTTGGACCCCGTTACCTTGATGAAGTGCTGGGAGTCGCCAAAGCTTACGTAACCCGAGTCGGGGCCGGGCCTTTTCCCACTGAACTGACTGATGAGATTGGCGGTCAGCTTGCCAAACGCGGTCATGAATTTGGCTCCGTGACCGGCCGTCCCCGCCGCTGTGGATGGTTTGACGCGGCCCTGATGCGGCAAATCGTATTGGCGAACAGCCTTTCCGGAGTGGTGTTGACCAAGCTGGATATTCTGGATGAACTGGAAACCATTAAAATTTGCACGGCTTACCGTTTTAGGGACCAGATACTGACCATGCCTCCCACAGACCCACAACTATTAGCGGAATGTCAGCCCGTCTACGAAGAAATGGCGGGTTGGAAAAGCACCACCGCCGGTGTAACCGATTATGAAAAATTACCGCCGGCGGCCCGTGACTATATCGCCAGGATAGAGAAGCTGATGGATATTCCCGTGGTTATTTTATCGACGGGTCCTGGACGTGAACAGATTATTGTTCTAAAAGACATTTTTGCCAGCAATTCCCGCTGAGTACAGCGGCAATTGCTTCCTATTTATATCCTGCGCTCGGCGGAGCCGATGCTCGGAATGAAGGGGGAGCGCGGAGCTCAGCTCCCCCTTGCGAACCCCCATGGCGCAGGGTGATTTATTTTATTAAATCAAATGGTTAAAATTCAGCGGAAATTGTTGTATTTTTGCCGAGAAGAGGACTTGAACCTCCACGGGTGTTACCCCACAAGTACCTGAAACTTGCGTGTCTACCAATTTCACCATCTCGGCGTGTTTTTAAGCAGGAGCATTATAACAGCCCCGTCCTTGATATTCTATTATTTTTTGGCCAGGGCGTCGATCATCGTTTTCAAAAACCGGGCGGATTCACCACCCGTAACGAGGCGGTGATCGACAGTGATGGAAAGAGGGATAATACGATGAATCGCCGGTTTACCGGCATCCGCCACGACTTCATCACGAGCTTTGCCAATGCCGATAATTGCGACCATGGGCGGAACAACAATGGGATTGGCATAACGTCCCGCGAAGGCGCCGAAATTGGAAAGAATGATAGTGGCCCCATGCAGATCAGCCTGTTGAATGCTTTTTTCCTGCGCCTGCTGTTTGAATTGATTGATTTTTTCACGTAATAATCCGTTTTCCTGCGCAGCGATATTTTTTATCACCGGTACGTACAATCCATGCGGGGTGTCCACGGCGATGCCGAGGTTAATTTCCGGGTTAAGGTGATACGCCAGTTTCTCATCATCAAAAGTGGCGTTGAGCATCGGAACCGCCTCGCATCCCGCGGCCACGGCCCGGATTAAACGAATCGTAATATCCTGTTGATCGTCCCATGCGGAAATATCAGCGTCATCAGACAGGGTAACGGGCACAACACTTTTATGGGATTCGCTCATACTGATCACCATTGCGCGGCGCATGGGTGATAAGGGTTCCAGGCCGTGGCCGACTGTGGCTTTGTGGGCGGCTTCTACCTCTGCGCTGCTAATGTAATTGCCTTGTGGAGAAATATTCGCCAGATTAACTCCCAATTTTTTGGCCAGGGCGCGTACCGCCGGAGTCGCTTTGGCTGACGCCGCCGTCCTGTCCTGAGATTGAGATCCCCCTGCAAAACCCATAATGGGTTGCCCCGTTTCAGAAGTCACATCAACCAGCTCCCTGGCCGGGGTAGTTATGTAATCGCTTTCCAGAGAAATATCCGCCAGATTAACTCCCAGCTTTTGGGCCAAGGCACGTACCACTGAAGCCGCGTTGGCCGACGCAGCCCCGGAAGGATCTGCGGTCCCAGCATGAGCATTGGTTTCTCCGCTGGTGGACGTTTCTGAATCCTGAGTTTCCCCTTCAAAACCGATAAGGGGTTGACCTGTTTCAATGGTATCGCCGGGATTGCCGAATAATTTTTCTACTTTAGCTGAGACGGGGGAGGGCACGTCAACCAGCGCCTTGGCCGTTTCCATGGAAACCATGGGCTGATCGGATTTAACCATATCGCCCGTTTTGACATACCACTCGCGAATAATAGCGTCAGGCAAGCCTTCACCCAGATCCGGTAATTTAAAAATAATCATGAAATCTATTCTCCACTATGCGTTTTTTCAAGTTTTTCCAGGGCGATCTTTTCCGCCATTTGTGTGGTGGGAATATTTTCCCGTGCCGATCGTTCATAGAGATGCAGCATATTATCATACATCCTGGCAATTTTTAAATCGGCCATGACCGGGTCGCGATAAGTATAATCGATAGCCGCGCTGATTAAGCCTCCGGCGTTAATGACAAAATCGGGAGCATAGAGAATTCCTTTTTTATGCAGCATTTGGCCGTAAAGATGGTGCGCAAGCTGGGTATTGGCTGATCCGGCGATGATAGAAGCCCGAATAAGCGGAATGGTGTCGGCATTGAGAATACCGCCCATCGCGCAGGGCGCGAAGACGTCACAGTCCACACTATAAATAGCTTCGGGAGGCACTATGCCGGCCTGAAATTTTTCGGCGCAAGTCCGCACGGAAGTTTCATCAATGTCACTCACGGTGAGCCGGGCGCCGCATTCGTGTAATAATTGGGCAAGGTGATAACCGACGTGTCCCGTGCCCTGAATGGCCACGTGGATGCCGTTGAGATCCTGGCGTTTTAACTTAAATCGCACGGCAGCGGTGATACCGTGCATGACCCCCAAAGAAGTATAGGGCGAAGGATCGTGTTCTTCGGAATGGGTTTTGGTCGCGCCGATAACATAAGGCGTGCGTTCGGCAATGATATCCATATCTTCCGTGGAAGTTCCCACATCGACGGCGGTAATATAAAGCCCATTTAGACTGTGCACGAAATCGCCAAAAGACCGAAAATAGGCTGCCCGGTCAGGAATGTGGGCTGGTTTAATGAGCACGGCTTTGGCGCCGCCGTGGGGTACATCGTTAAAGGCGGACTTTAAAGACATCATGTGCGCCAGTCCCAATACATCTTTCATGGCCAGACTTTCAGAGGAATAATGATATAAACGGCATCCCCCGAGTCCCGGGCCAAGACGGGTACTGTGGATAGCGATGATGGCATTTAAACCGGTTTTTTTATCTATTTTATGATGAATCATCCCGAAACCTAATTGCCGCGCATAACGATTAAGAGTTTCATACCGGTAATGGGAGCGGGCGATCATTTTATGCATAACAGTTCCTTCAAAAAATATGTCCGCGGTATTCTATACTTATTGTTCAAGCAATTGAACCTTTCTGGGGAGGTATGGTATAAAGCGCCTATGATAAAACAGACTGAATGGCATGTTTCAAAGCTGATCGCCCATCGTGGGGCTTCGGTGATAGCGCCGGAAAATACTTTGGCATCTTTAATAAAAGCGCATGATTTAGGCGCACAATGGGTGGAAGCGGATGTGCGTTTAACCCTGGATGGCGAAGCGGTGATCTTTCATGATTCGAAACTCGACCGTTGTACCAATGGCCGGGGCCTGGTGAGTAAAACTCCCTATTCGATTATTTCCGAACTGGATGCCGGAAGCTGGTTTAGTCCCCAATATGCGGGTGAAAAAGTGCCGACACTGGAGGAATGGCTACAGGTGGCCGCCAAAGCAGAGTGTGGGATTGTGCTGGATTTAAAGGGTAGCTGGACAGAGGCGAAACGGCTGGCGGATTATGTGAGTGTTTTATTATCCCGTCACTGGACTTCCCGGGGATTACCCCGGCCATTGATATCCAGCGATTCTCCTTCCTGTTTACGGGCTATGGCCGCCCAGCAATTAGGCTGGGATTTGGCTTATATTATGCCGCGTAAGCGAGGTTCCTGGAAAAAATAGTCGAAAAATTGCAGTGTATTGCTGTTCACGTGGACCATCAGACTATCTCGGAACGGTGGTTGCAGGAAATAAAAAAACGCGAACTGCACGTCGCAGCCTATACAGTTAACGATCCCCTGCGCGCCCAGCAGTTGTTTGACTGGGGCGTGGACAGCATTTTCAGCGATGATCCGCGCCTTTTGACGGCCTCAAATCGTCATGATACAGAGCATTAATCAGTCTACCGTTAACGCTGTTCAAATAGTAACGAGCCTGTAAATGTTTCCATGCCTCAGGTGATAAATCCCCTAATTTTTGCAGACTTTGACGTTTGCGTTGGGTGGTTTCATATAAACTGATAGCCGCTGCGACGGAAAGATTTAAACTTTCGGTCATTCCAAACATTGGAATGCGGTAGTGCCAATGGCAGGCTGCTTTGGACAATGGCGACAAACCACAGTGTTCATTCCCCAGTAACAAACACAACGGTTCAATGATTGGAATACTGTTGACGCTTTCCCCACTTTGAGGGATTGCTCCCGCTAAACGGATATTTTGTCGATTGATTTCCGCTAAAAAATCCGCAGTATTTTTATAAAAAACTATTTCAACCCAATCCATGGCGCCTTTACTGATCGGCCGCATGCCGCTAACGATTTTCTCCGGAGCGATAATGTGAATTTTGGCGACGCCGAAAATTTCACAGCTACGGATGACCGCGAAAGCGTTATGGATATCGGCGGGCATTTCCAGGGCTATCTGAATGCCCAATAACCGGCTATCAAGAACTTCAGAAATTCGCTGTTGACGTCGTGTTGAAACAAAAGGCTGTAATTGCCCGATAATTTTTTCTGCACCATACCGTTCTATCAATAAATTTTGTGAATTTTCAACCATTGAAAATATATTAGCATATAATACCGTGTGGACCCAGTGCGGAGCGGATGTTGTTGCTTGTATTTCTTTGTGTTAGATTGGCGATCGTACCATGATTGTAAAGTCTATTAACAAAGGAGGTAAAAATGAAAAATCTTCAAATACAAAACGGCACAGATGAACAGGACGTATATATTCCTATCAGAGAAGAAAAGCCTCTCAAAGAAGGTTCGATTGAGCTTTATAAAAGCGCACTGAATGAATGCATTCAGTACTATACTGTAGATCCCATGGTGAGAGATTATATTTTAGAAGAACATAACGATTTTAAATTATTGTTTAAAACCAGGAACGAAATTCAAAATTTTGCCGAATCGCTCCAGATGGATGTGAATCGATGGAAAGAGTCTCCTGAATGTAAAGAAAAATTCCTGGCATCAATATTCAATAGAGCTCGCCGAAACCATGCTCTATGGATGATAGCTTCCGCACTCACTACAGCATTAGGAAGCTATGATGCTACCTATGACGATCTTCCAGTTGTGGGCAAGCCGCCTCAATGGTTAGCCGGGGCTTTAATTGCTTCAGGTATGTCTAGTGGACTCCTAAGTCTGTATGGAATTGGCAAGTTCTGGAATAGGGAAACCGCGAAAAATTCTATGTTACCTTGTATTAAAGGTAGATTATTTTCCAGTCTTAAGAAAGAATATCTCTATTCAATATACTCCTCTGCTAAAAATTCGATCAGAGATCATAAAGAATTTAAAGGCTTTGCAAATTCTGCACCAGGAAAAATAGAAGATCTTGGCGCAATTGTTACAAGTTATCTCAATCCATAACTGCTATTACAACATTTCCCGCTATCAGTAATTCCCGGTGAATTTTAACTGGTTGATTTAAAAAATAAATCACCCTTATAAAAAAATAATTTTCGTAGAAAATTATCCCCGCGATGGGGGATCGCAAGGGGGAGAATCGCGATTCTCCCCCTTCATTCCGAGCATCGGCTCCGCCGAGCGCAGGATAAAAACAGGAAGCAATTTTCGCTGTACTCAGCGGGAATTGCTGTCCCGCTATACTTAGTATCTTATAATCCATTCATGAGCTTTTGTTTCTATGGCTTCTTCCGTATTAATTTTTATGGTTTCACACAGTATCTTTGACAGATTATCTTTCGGGTGTTTGCCAATGTAGCTTACGGCGATGGTAAATCTTTCTTCGTCTGTGACATTCTGCTTTAATTTTGTGAGAAAGTGAGCGCTTCTTTCTTTTTCCGATGAGCATAAAATCAGTTCTAATACTTCATACGCGAATATAATTCTGTTGAGATCCACTCTTTGTGGACCGATCCATTTATCTTCATTTTTAGAGAATTCAAGAGATGACCTAAAATTAAATATTGGAAATTCTTCGATTAACCGCATTTTGCAGCTCATTTTTTTAAAAATACTATCAATCTGAACCAGTATGGCATTTTTTTGACTGAAGAATGACATAAATGTTTTTTCTTTAGGTAAAGCTGACAAGCTAATTTTCTCTTCTTTCGTAAAAGTTAATATTTTTTGTATAGATGAGAGCGCATTCAACAAATTTCCTTTTAGTAAATCCTTTAATTTAAAATAATCGTTTTCTCGAACAGCTTCTTTTTCATCCGATAATAAGATTAATTTTGTTAATAATTTATTGATATCGATATTTTTTTTATTGATTACATTATTTGCATCGCTATCCCCCTTTTTTTCAAACAGTTCTCTGCCGATTTTAGTAAAATCTTCATGTAAAATTATTAAGGTTCTAATAATCCTTTCAAGTTTATTTTTATAGTTTTCCTTTATATGAGCATGATAATTGGGGTGGTTAATGGTTTTAAGAATATGATCCGTAGGATGGAATTGTTTATGCGGTGTCAGGAAATGTTTTTTCTCATCAAAAGCTATTATAGTAACATACTTTTTCCAAAAACCTCCTCTTGCACAACCCTTTAAAGATTGCTGATAGTCTTTGGCGGGATAAAGCTTGTTTGCCCATGGATCACAAATATACGCATCATCACCCCAAGTGAGAGGATTATGAGGGTCACTGCCTTCCTGGCGGTTCAGAACCAAAAAAGCGTGATCGCCGTTTGCGATATTATAGATTTCCGCTTTTATCTCAGGAGCATGCTTAATCATATAAGCAAAACCTAACAAAGCGTATTCAGCGCACGCCCCCACATTGAATTTTTTGATGATCTCAGAATATTCAAGTACTATCCAGGTAAGTGCATCAGCATCTATATCAATTGCAGCGGGACTCTCATTTTCTCTGACTTTAAACAGTACTCCAGCATTGTTTTTCCACTCCGGAGATGAGATCGATACACGTCCTTCTTTTTGAGCTAACTGAGTCGTGCCATGTAAAATGTATTGACGGATGTGGCTTATTAATTTTTTACCAATATCTTCAATCTTAAGGTCGGATTTTTTTTCTTGAGGCATATATACATTAATTATTAAATAAAATTATAGAGCTTTTTTGAGATTATCTTGGATTTATGATAAAAAGTCAAGACTGACTGCCCTAGTGATGGCCATGCACCATACCGTTCTATCAATAAATTTTGTGAATTTTCAACCATTGAAAATATATTAGCATATAATACCGTCATCTATGTCGATTTTGGATGATAATCACCGGTTTATGCGGCGCGCCTTGCATTTAGCAGCGGAGGGCAGGGGGTTTTGCGCGCCAAATCCGGCGGTGGGCGCGGTCGCTGTGAAAGCTGGAAAAATTATCGGCGAAGGGGTGCATTGGGCATGCGGCCAACCGCATGCTGAAGTAATGGCTTTGCAGTCATTGGGCGAAGAGGCAGTGGGCGCCACATTATATATCACTCTGGAACCTTGTTCTCATTATGGAAAAACTCCTCCCTGTACCGATTTACTGATTCAGAGGGGCGTGCGCCAGGTCTTTTTTGGAATGAGGGACCCTAATCCCCGGGTGAGGGGAGGGGGAGCGGCTGTTTTGCAGGAAGCGGGTGTTTCCTGCCAACTATTGCCCGATCCGGAAATAGAAAAATTTTATCAAAGTTACCGCTATTGGCTCAACCGCGGACTGCCCTGGGTGACGATAAAACTGGCGATTAGCCTGGACGGTAAAATTGCGGGATTGCATGGCGCGCCGGTGCCGATCACGGGACCTGAATGTCAGCGCTACACTCATCAGCAACGCTTGCACAGCGACGCAATTTTAACCACCGCGGCAACGATTATTGCAGATGATCCTCAACTCAATGTCCGGCTGGCGGATAAAGTCGTAGCCAAGCCTTTGTATATTTTGGATAGCCGGCTACGCTTACCGTTAACCGCGCAGGTTTTTCGCACCGCAAAATCCCTGACTATTTTTCACCATGCGCACGCTCCTGCGGAAAAACTGGCACAATTGCAGGCGGCGAATGTCGAGTGTATTGCGGTTCCCGGCGATAATGAGGGACTGTATCTCCCGGAGATTTTAGCGATTATAGGCGCTGGTGGCTGTCATGATTTGTGGGTGGAAGCGGGTGGACATTGCTTTCACAATTTTTTATCAGCGAATTTAGCACAACGCGCGCTGATTTACATCGCTCCCAAAATCGTTGGATCCGCAGGAACTGCAGCCTTCACGCACCCCCAGGACAGGTCATCCCGGCCAGAGAAAATTACCTGGACCCAGTTCGGAGCGGACGTTGTTGCTTGTATTTCTTTGTGTTAGATTGGCGATCGTACCATGATTGTAAAATATATTAACAAATGAGGTAAAAAATGAGAACTCTTCAAATACAAAACGGCACAGATGAACAGGCCGTATATATTCCTATCACAGACGAAAAGCCTCTCAAAGAAGGTTCGATTGAGCTTTATAAAAGCGTACTGAATGAATGTATTCAGTACGATACTATAAATCCCATGGTGAGAGATTATATTTTAGAAGAACATAACGATTTTAAATTATTGTTTAAAACCAGGAACGAAATTCAAAATTTTGCTGAATCGCTCCAGATGGATATGAATCGATGGAAAGAGTCTCCTGAATGTAAAGAAAAATTCCAGGCATCAATATTCAATAGATCTCGCCGAAACCAGGCTATTTGGATGATAGCTTCCGCACTCACCATAGCATTGGGAAGCTATGGTTATACACATGACGATCTTCCAGTTGTGGGCAAGCTGCCTCAATGGTTAGGCCGGGATTCTACTTCCTTCAGGTCTTTTGAGTGGGTGCATGAGTTTGCATGGATTGCTCAAGTTCTGCAATAGGAGACACCGCGGAAAATTATATGCTCCCTTGTATTAAAAATAGATTATTTTCTAGTCTTAAGAAAGAATATCTCTATTCAATATACTCCTCTGCTAAAAATTCGATCAGAGATGATAAAGAATTTAAAGGCTTTGTAAATTCTGCAGCAGGAAAAATAGAAAGTCTTGACGCAATTGTTACAAGTTATCTCACTTCATAACTGCTATTACAACAATTCCCGCTGTATCCAGCGGGAATTGCTGATCATAAGCGGAATTCTTGTTAAAGAATAATTTAGGCATTGACAAATTTGGCGCAGACAAACTCTGCTTAAAATTTCGGACTTGACCCCCTTTCTCACCTACAAATATTTTTCAATATCCAGCGAACCGTGAAATACACCGATAATATCCAATGAATTGGCTACTTTATTAATAAAATACGCAATACGATAATGACCGTATAATAAAATTCGTATTTCACTGTTCGCTTCATCACGATACTTATAGCCCACTTCAGGAAAGTGCTTTAGCATTTCCGTTTTAGTGTAAATTTGTGAAACAACTCTTTGTGCTGCGATAGGACTGTCCTGAGCGATATAATCATGTATATCTCGTAACCACCTTGTAGAGGGGAACCAGTAATTCCCGGTGAATTTTAACTGTTTGATTTAAAAAAATAAATCGCCCTTATAAAAAATAATTTTCGTAGAAAATTCTCTGCCCGATGGGGGATCAGAAGGGGGAGAGAGCGGAGCGTCTTCCCCTTCATTCCGAGCATCGGCTCCGCCGAGCGCAGGATATAAATAGGAAGCAATTGCCGCTGTACCCAGCGGGAATTGCTGGAGGGGAACGCCCACTTTTGACTCAGGTTTGACGTCCGTGATAACGTACGTTATACTTAATCAGAATCTTAAAAAAGGTGAATCCCATGAAAACCATGACTGCTACCGAGGCTCGTAAAAAAATTTATCAACTGCTTGAATTTGTGGAAAAAAATCACGAAACCGTACAAATCACCGGGAAGGCGGGCGATGCTATTTTAATTGCGAAATCTGACTGGAATGCTATTCAGGAAACGCTGTATTTATTAGCGGTTCCGGGTATGCGCGCCAGTATTAAAAAAGGTTTAAAAACCCCAATAGAAAAATGTGATGAGGATATCGATTGGTGAGCTATCGATTATTGTTCACAAAAAGCGCTCAAAAAGATGCAAAAAAACTGGCTTCCGCAGGATTGAAGCCAAAAGCCCAGCAATTATTAGATATCATTAAATCAGACCCTTTTAAAAATCCACCCCATTATGAAAAATTGGTAGGTGAACTGACCGGCGCTTATTCTCGACGTATTAACATCCAGCATCGTTTGGTCTATCAGGTATTGGAAAAAGAGAAGATTGTTAAAATTTTGCGCTTATGGACACATTACGAATAAATCTGGTACAATTTCCCCACTAACAGCCTTCAGGGCAAGGTGAAAATCCTTACCGGCGGTAGTTGAATGATCATTATCGTTCACAAGCCCGCGAGCGCTTCCCTGTTAAAGGGAAGGTCAGCAGATCTGGTCGAGCCAGAGCCGACGGTTAAAGTCCGGATGGGAGAAGGATGTTTGATGTGAGTGCGGTTTGAACCGGGCCGGTATGTGTCCGGGCCAGGCTGTGCTGCGGGCTTTTTTCTTTCTCCCCTCCGATCGCAGTCATACACAACGAGGGGTCTATTATGAATCCTGACAGTCCGTTCGCGGCTATTGAAACCGCTCTCAATGATTTACGGCAAGGCCGTATGATTATCTTTGTGGACAGTGAAGGTCGCGAAAATGAGGGCGATTTGGTGGTCGCCGCACGAGTATGCCACTCCCGAAGTAATCAATTTTATGTGCCAATATGGACGGGGCCTGGTTTGTCTGCCCATGATGGAAGAAGATTTTGACCGGTTGAAGATTCCCATGATGACTGCGAATAACCGCTCCAGACATCAAACCGCTTTTGGCGTCTCTTTTGAAGCCGCGCAGGGTGTGACCACCGGCATCTCTGCCCAGGACCGGGCGCGCAGCATACAGGTGGCGATTGATCCTGGCAGCGGCCCCGGCGACATTATCATGCCCGGCCACACATTTCCCCTAAAAGCCCGATCCGGCGGCGTGGTGGAGAGAACGGGGCATACCGAAGGCAGCGTCGACCTTGCCCGCCTGGCCGGATGCGGCCCGGCGGCGGTTATTTGTGAAATTATGAATGACGATGGCACGATGGCCCGATCGCCGCAGCTTGCCGTCTTCGCGCGGCGGCATGGCCTGAATATGGTGAGCATTGTCGATCTGGTGCGTTATCGCATCCGCCATGAAACCCTGCTCACAGCAGGACCGCGAGTACCTTTGCCTACCGAGCATTGTGGTGAGATGCTCCTGCAAACCTTTAACAATCCTTTTACCGGTGACGATTCATTCGCAGTTATCAAAGAGCCCATAAATGCGGAGGGCGCACCACTCGTGCGACTACATTCACAATGCCTGACGGGAGATATTTTTGGTTCCCGGCGCTGCGACTGCGGCAAGCAATTATCCATGAGTCTGGGGTTAATTGCCGAACAGGGTGGGATATTGTTATATTTGCGTCAGGAAGGACGGGGAATCGGTTTGATGAATAAAATCAAAGCCTACGCGCTACAGGATCAGGGTCTGGATACCGTGGAAGCCAATCATCACTTGGGTTTTGCGGCGGACGAACGCGATTATGGCTGGGCAGCGCAAATGTTACGGGTTTTGGGTGTCAGTCAGGTGCGGTTGATGACCAATAATCCCCATAAAGTCACGAGCCTTGAGAATTATGGTATTGCGGTTCCTGAACGTGTGCCTCTGGAAGCAGGCTCCTGCGGCAGCAATATTAAATATTTGCGTGCAAAACGCGAAAAATTAGGTCATTTACTGGTGGAGAGCGTGGGATGAAGATTGCTATTATTGTCAGCCGTTTTAATCAGGAAATCACGCAACGCTTACTGCAGGGCGCAAAGGAGCGCTTCGGTGAAGCGGGATTATCTCATGACCAGTTTCCGGTGACCTGGGTGCCGGGGGCTATTGAATTGCCTTTGGCCGCCCAACAATTTGCAAAACGGGAAGAATTCAGCGCCATTATTTGTCTCGGCGCGGTCATTCGCGGCGAAACCGACCATTATGACTATGTCTGCCAACAGGTAAGTTACGGCTGTCAGCGTGTGGCGCTGGACTTTGATATCCCTGTGATTTTTGGTGTATTGACCACCGAAAATGAAGAGCAGGCCCTGGCCCGGACGGGCGGTGCGCACGGTCATAAAGGCCGCGAGGCGGCAGATGCTGCGATGGAAATGATCGCCATAATGCAATCCCAGGACGCCTGCGCCTGCGGGACGTGTGAATAAGGATCTTATGTTCAAGAAAAATCCTATTTTTCAATCCATCACCCTTTGGTTCGATCGCACTTTTGCTGATCCTGAAGTTGTCAGCCTGTTCCTGACATTAGTGGCGACTATTTTATTATTTGAATTTTTTGGTAAAATTTTAATGCCGGTTCTGGTCAGTGTGATTATTGCTTACCTCCTGAATTCGCCGGTGAAGCTCCTGATCCGCCGGGGTTGTCCGCACATTCTCGCCATCTGGGTGGTTTATATTGTATTTTTAGGCTTATTTATTTACGGAATATTATACATCATTCCATTGATAGGACGTCAATTTGTCAATTTGATTGATCAGATGCCGGGCATCCTGATGATGGGTCAAGTGTGGTTGACGAAATTTATGTCAAAACACTCCTGGCTGTTTTCGGATGTTAATATGGAACATGCGCTGGTTTATCTTAAAGAACAAACACCCCGGTTGGGACAAAAAATTTTACAATTCTCATGGGCGGTACTGCCTAATATGGCGGAACTGATTCTGTATCTTATCCTGGTCCCTTTGCTGGTGTTTTTCTTTTTAAAAGACAGCCATAAAATTATGCACTCTCTTAAACGTTTTTTACCGCGGCGTCGAGTGCTGGTAAAAAGAGTTTCTTTGGAAGTTTATAATAAAATTGGCGCTTATGTGAGAGGCCGGGTCATTGAAGTGTTTATCGTGACTTTCCTCGCCAGTCTGCTGTTCGAACTGTTAGGCTTACAATATGCCATTTTGTTGGGTGTATTGGTGGGACTATCGGTGATAGTGCCTTATATCGGCGCTATTATTGTGGCTATTCCGATAGTGGGGGTAGGTCTGACCCAGTGGGGATTCACGGCGCATTTTTGGTATTTGATGCTGGTTTTCGTGATACTGATTTCCATAGACGGCAATATTTTATTTCCCTTGTTGTTTGCTCAGACCATGGACTTACATCCCGTGGTGATCATTCTCTCCGTGCTGATTTTTGGCGGCATTTGGGGATTTTGGGGCGTCTTCTTCGCCATACCTCTGGCGACTCTGGTGCACGCTGTTCTTCGTGTCTGGCCTCGTGAAGAGGTTATTGAAGAGTGAGTTCGGAAGACGGTTCGAGTTCCTGCCGGCTGCCAAACAAACGGTTGTAAATCCGGCTAAAAGAGTTCCAGCAGCCATAACGGTTGGATGAAAGCGATGGTTGTACCGGCCTGGAATTGGAAGGTTCTTCAAAACCGGTTTCGGGGTCACGAGACGGTTCAGTCCGGACGGCCGGTTTATCAATGAATTGCCGTTTGAATTCCCCCACCGTCCCTATCAAAGATAATCCGGCGCCCGCTATTGCGCCGGCATCCACGCCAATGATATCTAAATCATAGACTTTTGATAATAAATAAGAAATACCCAAGCCGACCCACAATCCGGTAATACTCAGCGCCACCGGGCGCACATATTTATCGGTTTGTTTAAGAAGTTCAATCATCACAAATTGACAGGTGGTCAGTACAGAGTACAGACATGCCATCCGGATAACGGGAACTCCTAATTCCCAAACCTCTGTGTCCACCGTGGACTGCATCAGTCCCATTAACAGATGTGGATACAGAGTGAATGTGATATAAGCCGGAGCCGGTAGGGCTACGGCCATCACCACCGCCAATTTCGCGGTGCGTTGGGCAAGGGGCAGGTTCTTTTTTCCCAGAGCGTCGCCGATCAATTGATTGCCGACCTGAGCCAATCCCTGATTAAAAAGTATGCTGAAAAATAAAATCCAGGTCCAGAAATTCTGTGCGGCCGACCGACTGGGGGATAATCGTCCCACCAGCAAGTTGGTCAATAGTTGACATAATAACTCGGTGCTGATAGTGACCTCGTAAGCGGCGGATAAGGGGAGGAATTCTTTGATCTGCTTCCTGTCGTCACTTGTCCATTTGCAGAAATCCCGGAGAAAAGAATAATCCTCAAAACTCGGGCTAAATTTGACGACTGAATTGAGGATAAGCCAGCTTCCCATCACTTGCCCGAAGAAGCCGATAAAGGCGCCGGGGATGCCCATTTTCGGCAATGACCATTTCCCCAATGTGAGAGCATAAGATAAACCAAATCCCGATAATCCCCAGCATCCCAGGGTAATCCCCATCACGATATGACCTTTTCCATTTAAAAACAGCAGGAGATCGCTGAGGAAGCGCATCATGAAAACAGGCAGTAGAATACTTCCTGGCCGCGTAAATTGTCCCAGTAAGCGGCTGACGCCTGGGTCCTGACCCAGCTTATTGCAAATCCATTCGGCATTAAACATAAGCGCCGACGACAGGGCCGCGGGCCCAATACCGACTATTAGGGAAGTCCTGACCAGCCGTGAATATTTTCTCTGCGCAGCGTATTTTGAAGCGTAATCCTTAATTTCGGTAGACTGGTAAACTTCTCCCATCAAACGGCTGCCTATTTTGATAAAGGAAAGCAGCGGATAAAGTGTAAAGGCAGCTCCAAAATTGAGAAAGTAGATAATCTGGTTGGCAGCGGCCTGGGAATTGGTGCTGTTTCCCTGTTCGTCCTGCACCTGGGCGATGACATAACTCAGCACCAATAATTCAAAGCTATAATCGAAGCAGGCCAGGCGTTGCAGGGTGAGCGCCAGCATGTCCCGGGGCAGTTTCAGGTCTGACAGGAAGGAATCCAGGAGCAATTTAATCTGTTCGCGCATTGTGCGGGGCTGCGGCTGAATTAAAGGCGTCTTCAGATTGAGTGGTACTACTTTCATGACATTAGGTCCTTTTAATTTTGTCAGAACTTTGAAGGTGAGGAGCCAGCAATTCCCGCCGAGCGCAGGATAAAAACAACCTAGTCTGCTTTATCGTCGCCTAATCCGCCGAATAATTGGGTCATGTCGCTCATTTTATTTTGGGTGATTTTAGTCACTTTTTGAGTGGCATTGGTCATGGCTGCGGCAATCAGTTCCTGAATGACTTCTTTCGGTTCGGTCATAAGTTCATCAGCCAAATACAGGCTTTTAACCACGTAGAGACCGGTGATGGTGACTTTGACCAATCCAGCCCCGGATTCGCCTACAATCTCGGTATTTGCCAGCTCTTCCTGATTCTTTTCGATCATTTCCTGAATTTTTTTGGCGCCTTTCATTAAGGACCCTAAGTTAAGTTTTCCCAGCATAGTTATTTCTCATTAATAAGTTGAACTTCCAGAAGCGCGCGTGAACGGAAAGCATGACCAAGGGTGCTGCCATCCAGATATTCCAGCTCGCCGCCAAAGGGTACACCGTGTGCGATACGCGTGCAACGAATATGTGTGGTATCGAGGTGGCTGGCAATATAGTGAGCGGTCGCCTTGCCTTCCATGGTCGGATTAGTCGCCAGGATTAACTCGGCAATGGCGTCATTGCGCACGCGATCCAATAGCGCCGGAATGCCAATTTCCTGCGGGCCAAGGCCATCCAGGGGTGATAAATGACCCTGGAGGATGTAGTAAAGCCCCCGATAACTCGAAGATTGTTCAATGGCGAAAACATCCGCGGGGTTTTCCACCACACAAAGCAGACTTCGCTCGCGTTGCGGATTCCGGCAAATCGCGCACACCTCTTCTTCCGTATACAGTCTGCAGCGACGGCATTCCTGCACGTGTTGCATCGCCTGCTGCAGAGCCCCTGCCAGCGCCAGGCCTTTTTCACGGCCCTTAGCCGCTAATAATTGAAAAGCCAGGCGCTGTGCGGTTTTAGGGCCCACCCCCGGCAGCGCCTGGAGCGTTTCCACTAAACGTTTCGTCAGCGGACTCAGCATGAATTATTTTTGGCCTTCGTCGTCTAAAGTAATATTTTTGATATCTTCCGGGATATTCATGCTTTGGAGCAACTCCACCGTTTTACTTTGCGTGGTTTTCTGGATTTTTTCACTCAGATCTTTCCAGGCTTCTCGTCAAACGCCATTCAAATTCTTTTTGGCTGAATTTGCCGGCGGCGTCGGCAAAAGCGCGTGGATTAATTTTAATATCTTCAAACTGGTAAGTGGCCGTCATGATGATTTCAATAAATTCATCGTGAGATTTGCCACTGACTTTAGTTTCGCCGAGACGGGCATAGGTATCCTGCATTTGCTGTTGCATAGCCATGATGCTGTTTTTTATTTCCGTCAATAACGAATTTTCATCGAGGGCCGGCATTCCCTCTCTCGTCATAGGCATGTTTGCATTTTTCATAGTTTTCCCCTTTGTTGGTTGTTTAAGAAGCGCTTTTTTCGGACATGATACTCTCTTTGATCACACTTGCGTCAAAGCGTTGTATCATCTGTTGCACAACGGGGTCGCTCAAAATAGCCTGTTCGGCGGCCTGCTGTTGTGATTCTTGTTGACGCCTGGCTAAATCCGCCGGTGTTTCTTTAATATCTGTTCCAATGGAAATTGTTACGGTCATCGGCCGCCCATAATATTTACTGATGGCCTCGTGGATGCGATCGATGTGTTTTTGATTAAGTAAGGGCTGGTGCCTGGTGTGCAGGCGCAGCTTCAGTTGCGTATCGCTCAGTTCGTGAAAAGCGCAATGGCTGGCCAGAATTTTGGTGGCGCCGTCTAACGCTAACCGGTCTAATAAATCAGGCCAGGCGGAAGTTGCCGGTGGTTTGGCAACGACAGGGGAAGCAGCCATGACGGCGGACGCAGATTTCGAGGCCGGCCGGGGCAGAGGCCTCCGCCCGGTCTTCCGGAATAAATGCCAACATTCGTAATAACGTCATTTCAAAGCCGCTGCGCGGAGAAGGCGCCCACGGTAAATCCCGCTGTCCTACCAGGCCGATTTGATAATAGAGCTGGATGTCTTCGCGGGTTATTTTTCCCGCCAGGGCGCGGACGGTATCGTCAACCATATGTGCGGGCGCGTCGGGCGCTGCCTGAACGACGGCGATCTGGTGCAGCAAAGACAGCAAATCTCCCAGAGCGCGACTAAAATCAGCGCCCTGTTCGGTCAGTTTATCGGCATGCGCGAGGAGGGCGTTGGCATCCCCGGACGCCAGCGCCTCCAGAATTTGATATAAAATTTGGGTATCGATAGTGCCCAGCATATTTTTGACGTCATCCGTCAATACCTTGCCGTTGCCAAAAGCGATACCCTGATCCAGTAAACTCAATGCGTCACGGATGCTGCCTTCGGCGGCCTTGGCTAATAAGCATTGTGGCGCCGGGTTCGTAGTCGATATTTTCTTTAGCCAAAATAAACTCGCAATGCGCAGCTGATTTGTTCGGGTTGCAGGGCAAATAAATGAAATTGCAGGCAGCGTGATAGCACGGTAGCCGGTAAGCTTTTGCGGATCCGTGGTCGCTAATAAAAATTTTACATGGGCCGGGGGTTCTTCCAGGGTTTTCAGCAGGGCGTTAAAGCTATGGCCTGACAGCATGTGAACTTCGTCGATCAAATAGACTTTAAACCGGCCCTTGGCGGGCGCGTATTGGACATTGTCCAGTAAGTCGCGGGTGTCTTCGACTTTGGTACGGGACGCCGCGTCAACTTCCATGAGGTCTACGAAACGGCCGCTGTCAATTTCCTGACAGTGGCAACAGGTTCCACAAGGTTGTGCGGTCACACCGGATTCGCAATTGAGACATTTGGCCAGAATTCGGGCAATAGTGGTTTTCCCCACCCCCCGGGTGCCGGTAAATAAGTAGGCGTGATGCAGATAATTTTGAGTTAAGGCATTGCTCAACGCTCGCACCACGTGCGCTTGCCCCACCACATCGGTAAATTGCCGGGGGCGCCATTTTCTGGCGAGAACTTGATATTGTTTGCTCACAATTGTTTTTTAACCATAAATAATAATGACCACAGCAGCCGCACCCCGGCACCCGGCTGATCTGTTACCGTTGCTCCCTTCCGGGCCTGGCGGGGTTCACAGAGTCCTGTTGCGAGGGGACCGCTGTGGCCATTAACTGGCGGAGAGAGAGGGATTCGAACCCTCGGTACGCCTTTTGAACGCACACCCGCTTTCCAGGCGAGCCCCTTAAGCCACTCGGGCACCTCTCCTTAACTCATAGGATATCCTAACATTTTTACAACCCAAGCGGTATAGTCCGGGGGAGGTGATTTTCGAATATTATAATCATCCTGTATTAACAAAAACTTAAGAGGGGAGCTTTGTTATCAATATTGCCTACTATTGCTACTACTGGACATTGGAAGAAATTTATATATAATACTAAAAAAACATTTAAAACTCGGGAAAAAATATGAAAACTACAATAGCATCCAATCTTAAACAAGGACAATTAACATCATTACTTTCTGATTTAGTCAGTCATTTTATTGATAATATTGTTCCGGAAAGCAAGCTCGCTTCCCAACATATTCCCATTCTAAAGATATATTCACAATCCTGTTTATTTCTAAAAGCCGGAAAATTTATTCGCAAATATAATATGGAAAATTTTTTTAAAAAATTAATGGAAGAAGAGACGCTTGAGGAGAAAACTACTTATTTAGAAGAAAATTTTCCAGTTTTGATTTCTCAATTAGTTGAGTTTGATGTTTTTGAAGTATTAAACTTTATGGCGGAAGAGAAAACCTCAAAAAAATATTTTTTAAATTTCATTGTACCTAAGTCTGAATTTTTCACTAAAGTAACACCTATAAAAAAAGATTTGTTTTATTACGCCATTATCCAGAATTCAATTAACGCATTAAAAATTTTCCACGAGAAATTAGATTGGGAAATCGAATTTCAACATTTATCAACCGCCATGGAAACTTTTAATGAAGAAGTTTTTCAATATCTCTTTCAACATTCAAAACTAACTCCGCAGGAAATATCTGCTTTATCTTCACGGGCAAGAAATTTAGGTAACATTACTTTCTTAAATGTACTAAAACAGCCACCGGAATATTATTTTGATGAAACAAGGAAATTGTTAATCTCCGAACAAATTGACCTTTCTAAATTAGAAGAAGTCATATTCCATCAGGTATCTCGCGCTTATCGCTTTACTTTAAGCATTCCGGAAGTCGATAAATTATGTGCTGATTTTGTGAATAATCAAATGGAAAAAGTAATCGCCGAAGATCGAATATCCATTCTTATATCATCAATCAAAAAAGCAAAAGAGCAATATTTAAAAAATTGGGGAAGCGTAGTAGCGCCTTATAGAACTGCGAATGAATTTAGTTTCTTGAATCTTGCTTATGATACTTCAATAAATTCGAATGTTACTGATATCAAAAAAGAAGTGGATTTTGGATTAAAAAATAATGACCTGGTTCAGCAATTAATTATAATGGACAAGGAATCCAAAACAGGGTTCGTCAGCTTTGAAAAAATTGTCGATTTTATTAATAACGCAAATAAATCAAGGGTCTCAAATAACGATTTTCCATTTGGAGTAATTCGTGATGATATAGTGAAATATGATTATGGCACTGTTTTAGTAGGTCGATATATCGGAATCATTCCTCATGTAAGGGCTACCTGGGAACTCGATTTGCCTGATGTGAAACTTACTAAAAATGGATATCAAATGTTTCATGAAGATCAGAAAATGGTTGAAATGTGTATTCTTACTTTTGGGGCGCCTGGTTCGTACTATTGTTACCATGCAAGAGCGGAAAACGTACAATTGAAAATTGCAGAAATTGGAAAAATTCATACTGAAATTTGCCAAATGGATAGCAAAGAAATAATGAAAGATCCGAAAATTTTTCTTACAAAAGTAGCTCAGGTTCTTTCTTTAACAGGCAAATTAACACCTTATTGGCGCGGGACAGGATGCCTGGTAGAAACCTGGCTTGCATATATCCATGAAAGATTTGAATTTTCCCGTCCTATTCTAAGAAAAATACAATTAGATTGCATTAATATCAGCATTCCAACTTCTATCGAAGAGCAGTTATTATTCTTTTATTTTAAATTTGATTCTTTACCTGAATTTACACAGAAATATCTACTGGAAAGAAGTCAAGAGCCTGATATGGATGCGCTTTTGAGTCATTATCGATTAGGAAAATATGAAGGAAGAATTTTCGAGGAATCTAAATCCGATTTCCTTTCTGATGGTGAAATTATTGAAAACTTTTTAGATCAGGAGTTTATTCCCATTAATTTAACTGATTCAAATGGAAATAATTTATTAATGTGGGCGGCTGCTAACAATAAACCTGAGTTTGTTAAATCACTTTTGTCATCAGGGAATTTTAATGTGAAGGATAAAAATAAGGAAGGCAAAACTGCCTTGATGATTGCAGAAGAAAACGCTGCGAGCGAGCTATTAAAATTACTGCGGCCCGAAATTCATATATCTCCTCAAGTTGTTCACTTATTTTTCAACGCTGCAAATCGCATGAGACTGTTCGACTTCGAGATTTTTAATAAAATATCTGACCAAAAGCAGCTTAATGCGCGACAATATTCTATCCCAGAGGATATTGGGAAGTGTATTAATGTCTCTCCTAAAGATATCTTTAACGTTGATTTTTTTGGTTCTTATGGATACATTGCTTCCGTGACCCCGGAGGCATTGAATGGCTTGAAAAAATATCAAAAAGAATTGAAATGTGAGAATTATAATCCTGTTAAAGAAAGAATTTTTAAAATTTTAGAGAAAATAAAAGATGATAAAATAATAATTAATACCTATCCTCTATTTGTACAAATAGAGACCGTCACTGATTTAAACAGCGGCCTTCAATTTCTGGCTAACCTGGAAAAAACAATTAATGAAAAATTACAGGATCCTAAGATTTCAAAGAAAGGATTCTTCGGTGGCTATGGGAAAGAATATCTTATGCTTACAGATATTTTACTCAAAGTGACCAGACTCCAATCAAGTTTTAAACGTTTGGACAACGCGATTTCGAAAGGGAGATTTTCCTTAAGTTTTTAAGGCGCCAGCAGTCGTTGGAGAATATTTTCGTAAATTTTTGTTAAGTCCGTCAGATCTTCAAGCCGGATATGCTCATTGATCTGATGTATGCTTTTGCTTGGGGGGCCAAGTTCAACTATCTCGCAGCCCAGAGCGGCGATAAAGCGGCCGTCGGAAGTGCCCCCGGTGGTGTTGGCGGCGGGATGGCGGTGGCAAACTTCTTCCACCGCTTTTTTACACGCGTCGGCCAGTTTTCCAGGCGGGCTAAAGAAGGGCTTGCCGCTCAGTTGCCAATCAATTTTGTAATTTAAATCATGGTCATCCAGTGTTTTTTGAACGCGCTGCTTTAACTGTTCGGCGGTACTGGCGGGAGAAAACCGGAAATTAAAACGCGCGGTGAGAGTGCCGGGAATAATGTTGGAAGCGCCGGTATCTGCCTGGATATTATAGATCTGAAACGATGTGGGGGTAAAAAATTCGTTGCCGTTATCCCAGGTTATTTGTGTCAGTTCATCCAGAGCTTTAAAACTTCGATGGATAGGATTTTCAGCAAGGTGGGGGTAGGCGATATGCCCCTGTTTGCCGATCACCTGTAAAAATCCATGCAGGGAACCGCGGCGTCCCACTTTAATCGTGTCTCCCAAGTCCTGCTGACTGCTGGCTTCGCCGATCAGGCACCAGTCGGGCTTTATACCCTGGCTCTGGAAGTATTCCACGACTTTCACGGTGCCGTCCAGGGCTTCCCCTTCCTCATCGCTGGTTATGATAAAACCGATGGAGCCGGCAGACTCAGGATGACTGGCGAGAAAATATTTGCAGGCAATAATCATCGCCGCCAGCGCGCTTTTCATATCGGCGGCGCCGCGGCCATACAGGCGGTTATCCCGCACCGAGGCGCTGAAAGGCGGGGAGTGCCACTTTTCCAGCGGACCGGGAGGCACCACGTCGGTGTGTCCCGAAAAAATCAGCAATGGACCCTGTTTTCCCCGCCGGGCCCAGAAATTTTTAACCTTGCCGGAGGGGAGTTTCTCGATGGTAAAACCCATTCGCGATAATTCATCGATGAGCAGATCCTGACAGCCATTGTCTTCGGGAGTAACCGACTCACGGTTAATGAGGTGAGTAGCCAGTTTTAAGGCATCCGCAGCCATATCATTCATAAACTATTCCATACGCAGTAATTCATTTAACGACACTTTTCCACGGGTTTTGGCATCCACCTGTTTCATAATGACCACGCAATGACGTCCATAACTGGCCGTCCCCGGAAGGCAGACTGCCTGGAATCACCACTGCGCCTGCCGGCACCCGGCCATAGATAATTTCCTGGGTTTCGCGATTGTAGATCGGCGTGCTTTGGGTGATAAACACACCCATGGAAATAACCGCTCCCTGTTCAACGATAACGCCTTCGGCGATTTCGGACCTTGCGCCGATGAAGCAGTCGTCTTCAATGATTGTCGGGTTAGCCTGAAGCGGTTCCAGCACGCCGCCGATCCCGGTTCCCGCGGAAACGTGAACGTTTTTACCAATTTGTGCGCAAGAGCCGATACTGGCCCAAGTGTCTATCATCGTGCCGCTATCGATGTAAGCGCCGATATTGACATAACTGGGCATCAGCACCGTATTGGGGGCGATATACGCACCCTTGCGGACGCACGCCGGCGGCACCACCCGAATACCGGATTTTTGAAAGGCGTTTTCATCGTAACTGGCGAATTTTAATGGCAGTTTGTCATAAAAATGGGTAAAGCCGGCGTCCACCACCTGATTAGAATGAGATTTAAAAGATAACAAAATGGCCTGCTTGACCCATTGATTAACAATCCATTGACCGGATTTTTTTTCCGCCACGCGCAATTGCCCGCTGTCCAGCAGGTCCCGCGTTTGCTGAATGGCTTTCTGCAGTGCTTCCGGGATATTATCGACCCGTAACTGCTCCCGCTGCGCATAGCCCGTTTCAATAATGGTCTGTAAATCGCTCATAATTTTCTCCTGATCGATCCCGGTATTCTATTCGGCTATCAATAAATTTACCAGTCTCGGGTTTGACTATCCGCGGGTGTTCTTTTAAAGTGATAAATGTCCCATAATGTCCCATAATGTCTCATTAATGTCTCAAAACTAAGAGGAAGTGGTTATCCACACCAAGCCTCTTTTTTGCCCTTGTGATTTTATTAAGCCTAGAGATTTAAGATGGTTTAAATCACGGATGATTGTTTTTTTGCTGGGAGTTTCGGTAAATTTAATTATAAGGTAGTCTAAAATTTGTTGCATACTAGCCGTTTTCGTTTCGTTCAAAAACTGTAATATAATTTTTTGTCGAATATTAAGCGATTCATCATGATTTTTTGTGACGACCGCTCCCATGGCTTCCTTGAATTTAAATATGACGGCAAAACCTCCAGAGTACTCTTCAAATTCTGGTTCAGGAACACCTAATTCCTTGCAATCTTCCAGCATTCTTAATGTACCAATACCTGCTTTTTCAACCCAGCCTCTGCTATAAAAAATTTTGGCTATTCGTTTATTTCTTGGGTACGACTCATGTCTTTTCTTTAAATCTTTCAGTTTTAGTTCAGGTGGTAACGTGCCGTTATTCCAGATTTCAAGCCGATCATCGAAAATGGCAAAGGAGATAGATGCAGACCGATTGGTATAGTCCTTATGGCTGAGGGCGTTGACTAAGGCTTCACGTATTGCCATCACCGGTAAAGTAGGTTTATCAATGCGTTTAAACTTATCGGATTCAAAAAAGCTAGCCACTGGTAAGTGACGCATTGAGAAATAGTTCGCTTCTGCCAAAATTTTAAAAGCATTGCCATAAATATGCTTACTATCCATGAAATTGGCTAATTTAGTAGTACCTTTATATCTAGTCATACGAATTAAGCATTGGGAATAATCTGGCTCTACTTCCTTGGCGTATAGTACAACGGCAGCATTCAATACTTTTTTGTTTTTGATCAGTTTGAGATAACGCAATGTGTCTTTAATGCTATAAGTCAAGACTTCAGTCGGTATACGATTTTCGTTGACGCCATCCCTTATCGTATTGCGTATTTCTTGGTGATCTAGAGAATCTATATCATAATCAACAGCGGCTTGTTCATCCCAAGCATGATTTAAGCTGCCGCGAGTTACCAGCAATTGCTCATAACGATGTTGGGGCATTTTGCTAGTAGTAGATTGATGCCGCTGAAAAGCGCGACCGTCATATACGTAAGGAGCATGGTGATTGGCATTGACCTGGATAGCAATTACCGACTTATTTTTATCAATCGCAATATGATGAATATCAATATTAGCCGGGGGCTCGATTTTATTAAGCTCTTTGGCAATCTCTTGGCGGGTAGTATCACTGACGTTTTGGCCAACTAGCTCGCCTTTATCGTTAACCCCAATCAAAATAGTACCGCCCTTGCCATTTAGGAACGCACAAACGGTTTCAAAAATGGAACGCATTAACGCTGTTGATTTTTTAAACTCAACCGTTTCTGATTCTCCTTGTTTTGCTAACTTTTGGAGTTGAAGAGTGTTCATCAAAGTTCCTTATCACATGAGATTTCATATTGTATAACTGATACAAATAATAAGTAAAGCACTTTGCCTAAATTTATTACTTAAAGTAGTTCATTCAATAGATATAACTTAAAGAAGATGTGCCTTATCAATCGCTAATGAAGATCATTTTAGCTGATGGTATTTCCAGATTGAGATATAAGTTAATTCCAAAGCATCAACACAAGTAACTGATAGAATTATATTCATGAGAACCATTGCATTAATTGCATGAAAAAAATATTGAAGTTGAGATTTTTTATGTATAATGAAATTAGATTTCTGGAGAGTATTACTAAATATTAGAACGAATACCTTTTTACAACAAGGTAATGGAGCTGTACCCTAAATAATTTAAAATGCCTATTTTATGGAAAATTTAGATAAATACAAAAGCGATTTGAAGCAACTTATTTCTGATGGTGAAAAACTATTACTTAGAATGCAGTAAAAATTATTATAGAACATATACTTAGAATTATTTTTTCTGCTCCGTTACCGACATTGCCCTTGTTACCTCATAAAAGAATAAAGAAACATAAAAAATCGTTTTAAGAAAAAACAGGACATTGCGGCGTAAAGGGACTTCTGCTAAGGTAGTCTTTAAGGCGAGGTCTCTGCCCCCAGCTGCTTTAGGCATCAAGGCAGAGACTTCTCTGAAGCGTCCCACCAAAGTACTACAATACGATGATGGGACTAGCCACAACCAACCACTAAGGAGTTGATCATGGTTAAAGCCATTGTATCTGAAAATTCGTCGTTCGTCCTACCTTCGCATCGAGGTTTAACACCTCTGGAAATCATTGAAGACTGTTTGGAAAAAACACAGCTGCTGTCCGCCCTGGGCATCACCAGTCACACTGAGCACATCGAGCAAGCGCAATGCCTGCAACTGTTCTCTATGCTGGATGATTGGAACACCATTGCGCAATACCAACTGGAAATCGTGATGGCAAGCTACACCGAACCTGAACAGCCTTTATAAAAAATAATCCTGGGCGAACTGACTATGATTATTTTTCGTTGTTTAGTTTCGCTCAGGATTTTTTTATTTTCCTCACCCACGGCACAATAACCGCTATCCACAATAATTTTTCGCATGACACGAATTCGCCTATGGCCCAATTCCTCGGATAGGGTCAGCCGTGCGAGTGTATCTTCTCAAGACTGTAATACTTCCGGGAACCCACTTTAAGGATCGAGTTATCGGGGATTAAATGAGCATGATTCAGCATTCGCGATAAATGCCGGACAACCGCTTTGACTATCCGTGGGTATTCTTTTAAAGTGATAGAAGTTTATTGATATGTTTCACATAAAATAAATACAGGAATGATGATTATGACCAAAAGAAAAAGAAATGAGTTATCTTATGATTTGACAGACCCGGCAGCGCCGCTAGATAAATTGTCAGCACTCCCTACATACTTAGATACTCTATATAAAAAATGCGAAGAGAGTATACTGAGTAACCAGTACGACGAAAAACTGAAGAATATGTTACCCAATTTGTATTCTGTAAGGGAACAAATTTTATTAAAGGAGCAAAAAGAAAATATCTTATGCAAGGCTAAAAAACCCTTGCTCCTTCCCCAGGTTCTTTGGGAATTGACTGCCGGCTTTTTAAATGAAACTGACTTGGCCTATCTGACTCAGGTCAGTAAAAATTTTGTGTGCGTCTATATGGCATATAAAAGAACATTATACAGAAAAGAATTCCCGGAGTTTGACCTGAATTATCGCTCTTATGCCCATCTCGCGTTCCCTGCTCAATTGCCGCTATTTAATGATATTGTGAAGGAATTTAATTCTTTTTCTACCCTTATCGACGGGTCTTATACACCGCTCTTTGCCGTGTTGAAAAAAAGCGATCAGGAAAACGCCATACGTTTTATTAACCGCAAATTGCAGTCTACCGTGAACAGTAAGGAAAATGTGACGGATATGGTTTTTTTCCAAAAAATGACTAATGGCGAAACGGCCATTACCTTGGCGCAGAAACTCCATCTCCAGAATTTCCTGGATTTTTGTTTTGAAAAATTGATTTTAAACGGACATATTTTAAATAAGGGGAAATACAGTCTGGTCAAAACAGGTAAACTGGAAACTATCCTCAGAGACACCCAGATGCAGACAGAGACAATGTGGATGTATGCCTGCGCTTATGTCTGCAATCAAAAAAAAATCTGTTATGAAATTTCGCAAAAGCCATTTTGGGACAAAACATTTCGGGATGATTCCGCCGACGAAAGTGAAAGTTTATCACTGATCGCTACATTATTGAGTAGTTATGGGTTGCTTGTTGATGTCACGGATGGACTTGATGAGGAACAATTATTAAATCAACATTTTGAACTTTATTATGAGAAAGGTCAAATTTATTGGAATAATTCAGGATTGGATGTAATACCCCTGAGCATTGCTCTCATTAGCAATAATACGGAGATGATAAATTTTTTATTGCCAATAACAGAGAACATCTTTAACAACCCATTGGCTGAGGATTTTGGGATTAAGAACCCAAAAACCTATTATCCTACTCTATTAATGCCATTTTCTATTAGGGAAAGAAATTTGGCTAAACTTAAACAATATTTAATTGGCCTACGCGGAAAAACGGTAATTAATCGTGTTGGGATAGCTCCTAAATATTTTGGGATGGGGTTATCGGTTAAGCTGCATGACAAATATAATGTGCTGGATTTGGTATTGGCGACTCAATGGGCCGCGGGAGCTGATGTGTTACTGACACATGCAGCGACGTGTAAAGATGCTGAGCCTCTTGGTTATGTGATTGGCACTCAAAATTTACGAATCCTTAAACTGCTGGTTGCCCATGGTCTGTCGTTGTTTAGTCAATATCGATTCAGAGGATGTAAGGATTTAGAATATCCTTTAATAGCTGCTTTTTTGGAAAAGGTAGAGTCTTGCAATCCTAACAATGATGTTAGCAGTTACATTGTTAAAGAAATTGGAAAAATAATGGCGTTACGTCAAATTTTAGATAAAATTCAAAATCGTGGAGAGCAGATCCTGGATTATTTATCAGAGCCTTTTAATAAATTAATAAAAGATATTAGGGAATTCTCCAGGCAGTATGCGCAAATATCACGGAGTAACCAGGACGACGAAAAACTAGAGAATATATTATCTAATTCGATTTTTGAAATAGAAAAAATTGTACTAAAGGAGCAAAAAGAAAATATTTTATGCACGGCTAAAAAACTCTCGTTCCTTCCCCAGGCGCTTTTGGAATTGACTACCGGCTTTTTGAATAAAACTGACCTGTCCAATGTGACAAAGATCAGTAAACAATTTGTGTTCTTTTATATGTCATACACAAGAACATTATACAGAAAAAATTTTCCGCAGTTTGACCTGAATTATCGCTCTTATGCTTCCTCCCCATTCCTTACTCAATTGCAAATATTTGATGATACTGTGAAGGAATTCAATTTTTACTCTACCTTCATCGACGTATCTTATATACCGCTCTTTACCGCGCTGAAAAAAGGAGATGAGGAAAACGCCATACGTTTTATTACCAGCAAATTGCAGTCTACCCTGGACAGTAAAGAAAATGTGACGGATATGGTTTTTTTCCAAAAAATGACTAATGGCGAAACGGCCATTACCTTGGCGCAGAAACTCCATCTCCAGAATTTTCTGGATTTTTGTTTTGAAAAATTGATTTTAAACGGACATATTTTAAATAAGGGGAAATATAGTCTGGTCAAAACAGGTAAACTGGAAACTATCCTCAGCGACACCCGGATGCAGACGGAGACAATGTGGATGTATGCCTGTGCTTATGTCTGCAATCAAAAAAACATCTGTAATAAAATTTCGCAAAAGGCATTTTGGGACAAAACATTTCGGGATGATTCCGGTAAAAGGGAAACGTTATTACTGATCGCTGCATTATTGAGTAGTTATAACTTGCTTGTTTATGTCACGAATGAACTTGATGAGCATGATCTGGCTCATCAACATTGTGAAATTTATTATGAAAAAGGTCAAATTTATTGGAATAATTTAGCATTTTGGGTAACGCCCCTACGCATTGCTATTATTAGCAATAATAGGAAGATGATAAAATTTTTGCTTTCAACAACAGCTGAAGCCTGTAAATACCTGGGGGATACCTATGGACGTAAACATTATATTACAGCAGTGAAATATGCTATCAGGCTAAGAAAATTGTCCTCACTTAAAATCTTTCCCATAAACGGAAAAATGTTAATAAAACCTCTTGAGATAGCTCCTAAATATTTCGGGATGGGATTATCAATTATGCTGGATGACAAATATAATATACTGGATTTGGTGTTGGCGACTCAATGGGCTGCGGGAGCTGATTGGTTACTGACACAAGCAGCGATGTGTAAAGATGCGGCGCCTCTTGCTTATACACTTAGAACTGCAAATTTACCAATCTTTAAACTGCTGGTTACCCATGGTCTATCATTGTCTGCTCAATATCGATTCGATGGGTTTGAGGATTTAGAACATCCTTTAATAGTCGCTTTATGGGCAGAATCTTCCCATCATAACAATGATATTAGCAGTTTCATTATTGAAAAAATTGGAAAGGAGGCGGCCTTCATTCAAATTTCAGATAAAATTCAAAACCCTGGACGGCTTTCTGTGGAGTTTTTATCAAAGCATCGTTATAAATTATTAAAAGAGATTAAGGAATTCACTGGGCCGGTGGCGCAAATATATTTGTCGGGTACGAATTTATCCATCCTTTCGGGAAGACGGAATAACCCTCAAAATACGCCGGCAGCTCACATTGTTAAATTTGATTAGTCAGTCAGTGTTGACTATGCGTGGGTGTTCTTTTAAAGTGATACAAGTTTATTGATATGTTTAACATAAAATGAAATACAGGAGTGTATTATTATGACTAAAAGAAAAAGAAATGAGTTATCTTATGATTTGACAGACCCGGCAGCGCTGCTAGATAAATTGTCAGCACTCCCTACATACTTAGATACTCTATATAAAAAATACGAAGAGAGTATACTGAGTAACCAGTACGACGAAAAACTGAAGGATATGTTAGCCAATTTGTATTCTGTAAGGGAACAAATTATATTAAAGGAGCAAAAAGAAAATATTTTATGCAAGGCTGAAAAACCTTTGTCCCTTCCCCAGACGCTTTGGCAATTGACTGCCGGCTTTTTAAATGAAACTGACCTGGCCTATCTGATTCAGGTCAGTAAAAATCTTTTGTGCGTTTATATGGCATATAAAAGGACATTATACAGAAAAGAATTCCCGGAGTTTGACCTGAATTATCGCTCTTATGCCCATCTCGCGTTCCCTGCTCAATTACCGTTATTTAATAATATTGTGAAGGAATTTAATTCTTTTTCTACCCTCATCGATGAGTCTTATACACCGCTCTTTGTCCTGTTGAAAAAAAGCGATGAGGAAAACGCCATACGTTTTATTAACTGCAAATTGCAGTCTACCGTGAACAGTAAGGAAAATGTGACGGATATGGTTTTTTTCCAAAAAATGACTAATGGCGAAACGGCCATTACCTTGGCGCAGAAACGCAATCTCCAGAATTTTCTTGATTTTTGTTTTGAAAAATTGATTTTAAACGGACATATTTTAAATAAGGGGAAATACAGTCTGGTCAAAACAGGTAAACTGGAAACTATCCTCAACGACACCCGGATGCAGACAGAGACAATGTGGATGTATGCCTGCGCTTATGTCTGCAATCAAAAAAAAATCTGTAATGAAATTTCGCAAAAGCCATTTTGGGACAAAACATTTCAGGATGATTCCGCCGACGAAAGTGAAAGTTTATCACTGATCGCTGCATTATTGAGTAGTTATGGTTTGCTTGTTTATGTCACGCATGGACTTGATGAAGAACAATTATTTAATCAACATTTTGAACTTTATTATGAGAAAGGTCAAATTTATTGGAATAATTTAGGATTGAATGTAATACCCCTGAGCATTGCTATCATTAGCAATAATGTGGAGATGATAAATTTTTTATTGCCAATAACAGAGAAGGCCTTTAATAACCCAACGGCTGAGGATATTGGGATTGGGAAGCAAGGTACCTATTATCCTACTCTAATAATGGCATGTTCTATTAGGGAAAGAAATTTGGCTAAGCTTAAAGAATTTTTAATTCTCGTAGGCGGAAAAACGTCAATTAGTCATCGTGTTGGGATAGCTCCTAAATATTTTGGGATGAGGTTATCGGTTAAGCTGCATGACAAATATAATGTGCTGGATTTGGTGTTGGCGACTCAATGGGCTGCGGGAGCTGATGTGTTACTGAAACATGCCGTGACGTATAAAGATGCAAAGCTTCTTGATCATGTGATGGGCACTAAAAATTTACGAATCCTTAAACTGCTGGTTGCCCATGGTCTGTCGTTGTCTACTCAATATCGATTCACTGGATGTGACGATTTAGAATATCCTTTAATAGTTGCTTTTTTGGAAGACGCAACGTCTGGTAATAATTGCAATCCGAACAATGATATGAGCAGTTACATTATTAAAAAAATTGGAAAAATAATGGCGTTACGTCAAATTTTAGATAAAATTCAAAATCGTGGAGTGCAGAGCGTGGATTATTTATCAGAGCCTTTTAATAAATTAATAAAAGATATTGCGGAATTCTCCAGGCAGGATGTGCAAATAACTTTGTCGAGTACGAATTTATCTATCCTTTCGGGAGGAGGACAGGGTAACCCTCAAAATTACGTCAGTACCGTCAGTAACGCACATTGCTAAAGTGGGTTAACAAATTGAATCTCTATCACAGCGGCTCCCGCTGAGTACAGCGAAAATTGCTTCCTGTTTTGATCCTGCGCTCGGCGAAGCCGATGCTCTTTTAACGATATCTTAAGGAAAAGCCTGTATAATATAATACCTTACCCACAAGAGGAGTGCTGATGATTGTTTACTTTTTGATTGCGGGTGGATTTTTTCTGATTTTTTGCGTTATATTCAGAAAGGCCATGCGGAAACGTAAAATTCAACAGGCGACTCCACTATTCAGGGATTTTCGGCGTGAAATACTCTATTCACTGAGTTCCTCGATCATCTTTATGCTGATCCCCATGCTGACGGCTATCCTTCCCTTCTTTAAATTTAACGCCTATCATCATTTTGGGGTTTATTTTCATCACTGGATATTCATACCCGTTTTTTATCTGATAATGCTTCTTCTCCACGACGCTTATTTCTACTGGACTCATCGAATTATGCATCACCGCAGACTTTTTCGCTGGTTCCACCGGACTCATCACCGTTCCGTGACTTCCTCACCCTGGACTTCTTTTTCATTCAGCCCCCTGGAGGCTATGGTTCAGGGAGCGATTGTCCCTATTTTCGGAATGATCATACCCATCCCTGTCTGGCATGTTGAAATATTTTTCATTTTTTCATTAGCTTATAATGTTTATGGGCATCTCGGTTATGAACTTTATCCTCGGAAATTTCAACGGCACTGGTTGGGACGCTGGATTAACACCGCCGTTCATCACGATCTGCATCACCAGCGCAGCAACAGTAGTTATGGATTGTACTTAACTCTGTGGGACAGAATGATGGGAACCATGAATAAGGGATACGACCAGCGCTTTGACGAAGTGACAGCTTCTGAACGCGAGGTTAACCCACAGTTGCCTGATCCGCGAGGAATTTTTGTTCTTCGGTAAGCTCCGCCGTACTGTTGTGCTGATATTTAATCAGCCCAAAAAAGGCGACTATGGAGAAACCTGCCACGATCACCATAAACGTAGTCTCGCTAAAGACAGCGCTATGGGTGGGTGAGAAGAAAGTCAACAGCCACAAGCCGGCAAAATAAAGTATAATTCCAAGGCATTGTTTCAGCGCATCCATAATTTCAGCTCTGGATTTCACGTTTAATCCAATGAATACTATTTGGAAAATTAAAAACAATAAGAAAATATTGGTCACACTCTTGACGTGCCCCATGGTAAATAAATAAGTAAACATGGTAAATACAAACAGGGCAATCAAACGTCCTCCCCATAAACGAAACGGATAATTACGGGTGACGATCGCATTACGAAAAACGCAGAGCGCGATCGGGATGGGTAGATAAGAAATAACATGAAACAGACTCAGGAATTCAGCCAATTGACTCCAGCTGCGGAACATGACTAAAAATAAAACAGCCAGGACGGTATTTGCGATCAGCGAACGACGCGAAATATTATAAGTAGGATGACTGGTGTTGAATAACGCCGGCATCTGTCCGCTGCGTGACATGGCGGTAAACATACGCGTTGCCGTCCCGGTAAACGCCACACCTGCGCCGGAAGGAGCAATGGTAGCGCCGAAATAAATGACGGAGGTGAACACACTCAGTCCCAGCAGCACCGATAATTGAATCATCGGAGCGCTGAATTCAAGTTGATGCCAGCCGTTAGTCAGCATAGCGGGAGGAATAGCGCCTATAAAAGCCACCTGAAGTAAAAGGTACACGCCTAAACAGAATAATAGTGAAATCAACAGCGCCAAAGGTATGGTCCTTTCGGGTTTTTTAATTTCACTGGCAAAAGAGACAATCGACTGGAACCCATTGAAAGAAATAATAATTCCAGTAGTCAAAATGGCTCCTAAAATCGATTTAGCGCCATAAGGCATAAATGTTCCATTGACCGAGGTAAAGTTGGCGGGATGAAAAGCGATACTAATAAAGACCAGGGCAGTTACTACCGGCACGAGGACTTTCAGCAGAGAAATAACATTATTGGCCTTGGTGAGAGCTTTGGCTCCCCAATAATTGACAAAGCAATAAATAAGAACCAGACCAATAGAAAAAGAATTGCCTGCCCACGTGAGCTGATCATTACTGTATAAGTAGGGTCTAAGATGAGGGGTCAGGTTCATTAAATATTGAATGGTAGCGTCCGCTTCCAGGCCAATGACTGCGACAATACCCAACCAGTTAGCGATAGCGAATGGGAACCCGAAAAATTTATTGTGTGACAGCGAGGGGATGATGGCGGAAAGACCACGTTTGGGATAAAGAGAAGCAACTTCGGCGAAACAGAGTGCTAAAAGTAACATGATCCCGCCGCTGACTACCCAGGTAATCAGAGCGCTGGGTCCGGCGATAGCGGCGGTTTTATAAGGAGAGAATAACCAGCCGCTCCCAATGACACAGGAAATTCCCAAAAAGGTTGCAGAAACGAGACCAATGCTTTTCTTGCTCATATAGTTTTTCCCATGTGGGTTTGTTGAATCAATAAACAACCGGCGGAACATTATAGCACAAATTGGTCATAACCACTACTCTGAGGCAACCTCAAACCTGATCCCCTGCGCCAGGGGCAAATCGCGGCCCCAATTGATGGTGTTGGTCTGGCGGCGCATATAGGTTTTCCAGGCGTCTGAACCGGCTTCACGGCCGCCGCCGGTGGCTTTTTCACCCCCGAAGGCGCCGCCTATTTCAGCGCCGGAGGTGCTTACATTGACATTGGCAAGACCGCAGTCGCTGCCGCGGGCTGAGAGAAAATACTCGGCATGCTGCAAATTTTGGGTAAATATCGCGGAAGAGAGACCCTGAGGGACGCTGTTATGCAGGTTAATAGCTTCTTCTAAAGTCTGGTAAGTGATGAGATAGAGGATGGGCGCAAAAGTTTCCTGCTGGACAATATCCCAATGATTTTCCGCTCGCGCCAATACCGGCTCGACAAAAAAACCGGGGCCTTCCAGCACTCGTCCTCCGTATAGGATTTGGCCACCAACTTTTTTAATACTCGCCAACGCCGCGGAGTATTGTTCCACAGCTTTTCGGTCAATCAGGGGTCCCATTAGATTTTTTTCCTCGATGGGGTCGCCAATGGATATTTGCCGGTAAGCATTGAGTAACTGAGATAACACTTTATCATATATAGAATGATGAATAATCAACCGGCGGGTGCTGGTGCAGCGCTGACCGGCGGTGCCGACAGCGCCAAATACCAGCGCGGGAATAGCCAGGTGTAGATCGGCGGAAGGATCCACGATGACGGCATTATTGCCTCCTAATTCCAGTAAACAACGTCCTAACCGTTGCGCCACCTGCGCGTTCACCTGGCGTCCGACTTTAGTTGATCCAGTAAATGAAATAAGGGGAATTTCCGTAGCCTCGACAAAATTTTGCATCAGTTGCTGTTCGTCGGTTATTAACAAAGAAAAAATACTCTGATAACCATTTTTCGCCATTACCTGATTACAGATTTTTTGCACGGCAATAGCGCATAAAGGTACTTTGGAAGACGGCTTCCAGATCACCGTATTACCGGCGATCGCGGCAATAAACGCGTTCCACGACCATACCGCGACTGGAAAATTAAAAGCGGTAATCACCCCGACCACCCCCAGCGGATGCCATTGTTCATACATTCGATGCCGGGTTCGTTCCGAGTGCATGGTTTTTCCATAAAGCATCCGCGATTGACCGACGGCGAAATCTGCCATATCAATCATTTCCTGCACTTCGCCCAGGCCTTCGGCTTTTGATTTACCGGACTCCAGCGATACCAGAGCACCTAAGCAGGTTTTTTTCCGGCGTAATTCTTCGCCGATTTGACGGACCAGTTCTCCACGTTTGGGCGCTGGTACGTCACGCCATGCCGTAAATGTCTTCTGGCTCTGATCAAGAATGCGCTGAAAATCCTGCGGACCGCACCGGTACACGCCGGCGAGTGTTTGAGCATTGGCGGGATTAATCGAATTAATAATGCCGCTATTCTGCCATGACGACCACCAGTCTGTTCCGTCACTGGCGCCTGGATTATGAGCGGCGATACCCAATTCCTGTAGGTATGAATTTTGCATAAATTCTAGTGTAAAACGAAACCATTTTCGCTACAAGAGCATGTCCATTTTTAGGGCATTTCTATACATGTGGCGTTGCCACCATTATTTTTTATGAGTATACTCACAAGGCGATATTTAATGCAGTGGGGGGTCCACTGCATAATATCAAATTGCAAATTAGGAACAGACCATGATTCAGGTTTTACTGATTGATGATCATGCTTTGGTGCGTGCTGGGATCCGTCAATTACTTTTGAAGGCGCAAGGTATAACGGTGATTGGTGAAGCGGGGTCTGGAGAGGAAGGGGTAAAAATAACTCGTGAACTGCATCCTAATGTCGTGCTACTGGATTTTAAGTTGCCGGATATTACCGGTCTGGAAGTAATAGCCAGATTATTGCGCATTGATCCTCACATCAAAATTATCATGCTTTCCTCGGCGATTAATGATTTATTTCCATTGCGTTCTTTAGACGCGGGAGCGCGGGGATACTTAACTAAAAATGCTACCAAAGAAGAACTGGTTCGTGCTATCCACGCTGTCGCTTCTGGTCAAAAAGTTATAAGTCCATTGATTGCCAGCCGTTTAGCGTTGGCGAAAATAGATGATAAAATACCCGTTTCCTATTCTTCGCTGGGAAATAAAGAATTTGAAGTCATGATGATGACTATCCGCGGTGTTCCCATCAAAGAGATTGCCGACCGGCTGCACATTAATCACAAAACCATCCACAGTTATCGCTGCCGTATTTTTGAAAAATTGAAGGTCAACAATGATGTCGACCTGACCTTAATGGCTATTCGCGAAGGTCTGATTACTCCCGAAGAAGCGGAGTAAATGAGGGGGTCAAGTCTCGAAAATCGAAAAATATTAAGCAGATATTATCTGCTTAATATTTTTCGATTTTCGAGACTTGACCCCCTCATGAAGCGGTTGTCGAGAAATTCCGCGAGAGTAAATTGAGTTTGGTGGATAAAACCGCGGTATTTTTGGGGATTGTTCAATACCAAATCAATAATCACACAAACTGAACCGGCGGTGGTGGTTTGGATGGCGGTCAACGCCTGGTTATTGATCGTAGAAGGGTAAAATTTATTAAAATAATTTTCTTCGAGTCTTTCACCGTTTCGCTTGCCTATCACTGACACTTCCACAATGACGACGTCCTGGAAGGTGCGCGGTATTACATTTAACAGAATTTTTTTTAAAACTTCGCGGTCTTCATTCAGTTTCAGATCGTTCATTAAAAAGCGCATTTTTTCGCAATGGCCGGGATAGCGCAGGGTTTTATAATTTAACTGCCGCACTTTACCGGCATATTGTTCCACCAGAGTGCCTAATCCGCCTGATGTGTTAAAGGCTTCGTAGCTTGCGCCGTCCAGTTGAACGATTTCCAGATCGCTCAATGGTGAGGTCTGCAGAATATGATTGTTGACAATAGCCGGGCAAGGATTGCCGTATTCGTTAATTAATCCGTCAACTGACCAGGTAATCGCGTATTGTAAAACATTATTGGTTTGTTGTGGTAAGGCCCCACAACGCAACTTTGCGGTATCCACCTCTTCAAATTTCTGCATAAGGTGATGGGCGACAATATTAATAAAACCGGGAGCGACACCGCATTGTGGAACAAATGCGGTATCAGCGCCTTGCGCCAGTTTGGCGATTTCGGCGGTGATGCCGACGTCTTCGGTTAAATCAAAGTAATGCAATTTGAGAGAACGCGCCAATTCCGCAACGGGTAAATTTAAAAAATAAGGCAGGCTTGAAATGACTGCCTGTACCTGATACTGCTGAACGACTTCGGCCACTTTGGAAGAATCCGAAACATCGAGAGGGACATAACGCAGTCCTCTGTGCAGCAAAAGCTGCTGAGGTGGGGCGGGATTCAAATCAGCAAGAATGACTGAGTAGTTCATTCCCGGTTGCGTGAGTATTTGCCCTATTGCCGTGCCGATTTGACCGCTGCCTGCGACTAAAATGGTGGGCATGGATTCTTCCTGATAATTGTGATCTAATCAGTTTAGTATGAAAACCAATTACTTACAAGCCATGGGGATAGTGAGCTGGCGATTGCGGGAGCCTCTTTCCGGGCGGCGACCATTGTGCTATGAGTTGGGAAATGGGGGAGAGATTGCCCATAGCGGATCATTAATCGCTGAACCCGTGAGTGCGCCTGAGAAGCAATTACTGGATGCGATTCTGGAAGCGTTAGGTGATAAAAATGTGGTTAAGGCGACGGCCCCGGCATCGCGTCTTTTACTGATGGGAGCGCATTTAGCGCAATGTTATGAGGCGTCCACCAAAGTGGTCACTCATTCCCTGGCAGAAATGCTGGAAAATCCACAATTAAAAGCAAAGGTATGGAAAGATTTACGCGATTTCTTCCACTTCTGACGGGATTAACCCAACAGCCCCTAATAATACTGGGCCAGTTGGAATTCATAAGTGTTCATGCAGTAATAAATTCTTTTGAATGCATGTAAAAATTTTTCACTTGAGGAGAGGTATGAGGAGAAATTTCTAAACCATAAAAAATTTTATCTAATATTTTCTTGCTTATTGGAGCTTTTGGGATAAATTTTCCATTTTGAATATTTTTCAAAATATCATGAGTTTTGGAAATTCGGGCTTTACTATATTAAGATATAACTATCTGGTTTTATAAAAGGATGATCACCTGTATGTAAAGTACAGGATTTATCGTAAAATATACCTGGATGAATAGTGCTGACGTTTACAAGCAAAACATGTTCGAACCCTTTAAATGCAATTGGATTCGTAAGCACTATAAAAAGATGAAAATTTGGACTTGGGCCTGAAGGAATAAGCAAAGTATACCCAGAAGCATTTTTGAAGGGAACCATCCTGTTTTTCCTTTGACTAGAAATAATTGCTAATTTGCTTTTGATCTTGAATATTCTTTTCTATTAGAGATGATTGGTCGTCAGAATAACCTAAAGCTTTGCATAATTTTTTGTAGGAAATGGGGCGAGAAGAACCATGGGGGTCTTCCCATTCGCTGCACTGCTTATGCGTGTAATCTCGAATTTCCCATTGCGTCATGCCTCCAAATTTTTCCCAAATATTTTCCAATAATTGAAATTCTGCTTCACTGAGTTCATCCAGGATTTCTCTAGAAATTTTTTTCTTAGTTGAAAGTTCATGATTTTCTTTATCAGAAATCCACTCTTCCCAACCATTAATTTGGGATTCCATGTCTCCATCCATTAAATTCAAAGTGATAGACAATGCCGGCCCATGCGGCATAGCAACTAAATTATCATTAATCATAGGCATAGCGTAAAGCCTGACAGCTTCTTGTTCAGATAAATAAAGTAATTTCATCAATTTTAAATGGGAAATTCTGGAACCTTGTTTCCATATAAAGAAAGCCGCCATTTGGGCTAATTTGCGCTCATTAATCATAAATTTCTCCCCTGGATGTTTATTTTACCCATTTTTATCTTCAAAAGCTATTTTATTCACGGCTTTTCAGCGGGTACCGCTGAATACAGCGGTACGATATTCGCTGGAATGACATACGGATTGACCGAATATTTACTGCGGGACGACATAGGCTCCTGATAGTTATAATTCTTTTATTTTTTTGTAATTGGTTTGCAGCTTGTCGAGGGTTGCGGTAATTTGGTGGAAATTTTGCCGCTCTTTTTCAACGACGGCGGCAGGGGCTTTTTGGGTGTAGTCGGCGTTTTCCAGACGGGCCGACAGTTTTTCCTGCTCGCGCTTGAGTTTATCAATTTCTTTTTGTAAACGGACCAATTCGGCGTTTTTATCGACTAAATCAGCGAGCGGAATAATAATTTCCAGTTGTCCCAACACGATGACAGCACTGGCGGGCGAGGGCGAGGCGTCCTCCGCCAGCCAGTTTAAGCTGCCTGCTTTCGCGAGATTTTTGACGAGGACTTCGGTTTCCTGGCTGAATTGGCGATCCTTCGCGGAGCCTTTGTGGAAAAATACCGGAATTAATTTACCCGGAGCCACGTGCATCTCACCACGCACATTGCGAATGCCGTTAACCACCTGCTTGAGCCAATCAATAGCTTCTGTTGCCTGCGGGTCCTGCTGGCGGGAATCGGCTTGCGGGTAGGGAGCTATCATAATGCTTTTTGTCGGGCCGGTTTGGTGGATCATGGGCGCTACCGTTTGCCAGATCTCCTCAGTGATAAATGGAATCAGCGGGTGCAGCAGCCGCAGCAGCGTTTCTAAAATTTCCAGTAGTGTCCGCCGTGCGCCGCGCTGGAGGGCCGGGTCTGCCTGCGCGTCTGTCAGAACGGGTTTGGATAGTTCCAGGTACCAGTCGCAATATTCATTCCAGGTAAATTCATAAGCCAGTTGGGCGATAATATCAAAGCGGTATTCCGCAAATGCCGCGTTAACCTGCGCGATGGTGGTTTGCAACTGGGTGCGAATCCAGCGGTCCGCTAATGAATACCGAATGTTTTCGGTATCAAGGTCTTTGTTTTCGGTATTCATCAGCACATAACGGGCGGCGTTCCAGAGTTTATTACAAAAATTTCGGCAACTGCTAATCCGGCTCATATCAAAGTTGATGTCACGTCCCGTGGTGGCCAGGGCGCAGAAAGTGAACCGCAACGCATCCGCGCCGTAAGCGGCGATTCCCTGAGGAAATTCTGCAGTGGTGGTTTTTTTAATCGCAGGGGCCATCTGCGGCTGCATCAAACCGGTCGTACGTTTGATAATGAGTTTTTCCAGATCGATGCCGTCCATTAGGTCGATCGGATCAAGAATATTGCCTTTGCTTTTCGACATTTTCTGGCCCTGCTGATCACGAACCAGACCGTGGATGTAAACTTCCTGAAAAGGTATATCGCCCATCAATTTCAGGCCCATCATGACCATGCGCGCGACCCAGAAAAAAATAATATCGAAACCGGTGACCAAAACCTGACCTGGATAAAATGTTTTGAGTTCGGGCGTCGGCGAAGGCCAGTGCAGACTGGAAAAAGGCCATAACGCTGCTGTGAACCAGGTATCGAGAATATCCTCGTCCTGACTTAAATGGATATCTGCGCTTAAAGAATAACGTTTGCGGACGTCCGCTTCGTCGTATCCGGCATACGCTTTCTGGTTTTGATCATGCCAGACCGGCGCCCGGTGCCCCCACCACAATTGCCGGCTGATGCACCAGTCTTCGATATTGTTCAGCCATTGTAGGTAAATTTTATTCCAGTTTTCCGGCACGAAACCAGGCCTGTTTTGACGCGCCGCTTCAATGGCGGACTTGGCCATCTCATTCATCCGCACATACCACTGGTCAGTCAGCATGGGTTCGAGGATGACGCCGGAGCGATCGCCCCGGGGCAAACTAACCGTGTAATTTTCAATTTTTTCCAGCAATCCCTCAGCTTCCATATCCGCTACCACCTGTTTACGCGCCGCAAACCGGCCCAGCCCCCGATAATTTTTCGGCACATTTTCGTTAAGATCCGCGGAAAATGTGAAAATATTAATAACCGGTAGTTGATGGCGCTTGCCCATTTCATAATCGTTAAAATCGTGCGCGGGGGTAATTTTAACGCAACCCGTGCCAAAATCAGGATCTACCGCGATGTCACCAATAATTGGGATTTCACGTTGGGTCAGCGGTAATCGAATGGTTTTGCCAATCAAAGCCTGGTAACGGGGATCCTCGGGATGCACGGCCACAGCGACGTCGCCTAACAGGGTTTCGGGACGCGTGGTGGCGACAACAATATGTTCGCCACTATCAGCGATCGGGTAACGCAGATACCATAAATGTCCGGCGGCGGATTCGGTGGAGACTTCCAGGTCCGAAATGGCGGTGTGTAAATGCGGGTCCCAGTTCACCATACGTTTACCGCGGTAAATAAGACCCTCATCAAACAGGCGGATAAATGCGGCGTAAGTGGCTTTGGTGATCACCGAGTCCATACTGTAATGTTCCCGCTCCCAATCCAGGGAAGCTCCCATCCGTCGAATTTGCTGGGTGATGATGGAACTGGACTGCTCGCACCATTGATTGACCCGTTCTAAAAATTTTTCCCGCCCCAGATCGTGGCGGCTTAAGCCTTCCTGGGCCAATTGACGCTCCACCACCATTTGCGTGGCAATTGAGGCATGGTCCGTGCCAGGCTGCCATAAAACCCGCTTGCCCAACATCCGTTGACGGCGGATAAGAGCATCCATTAAGGCTAACTGGAATCCATGTCCCATATGAAGAGTGCCAGTGACGTTGGGCGGGGGCAACATGATACAGTAAGGCTCACCTTCACCCTGCGGATTAGCGAATTTATTCTCTTCCCAGAACTGGGACCAACGTTGTTCAATAGCGGCTGGTTGATAGATTTTTTCCATAGTTTAGTTACTATACCGGTTGAATTAATCACTGACAATACAGTAATTATTTAATTCATCGGGTGAATTACAGGGGTAGATATCGCGGTAATAAGTCAATCCTCTGCTGATTAAAATCGGAAGAAAAATCAAAAAGCCCCAGTATGGGATTCCCGCACACTCTTCAAAATGAGTCAAAGCTGTCCCCGGTAAACGCAACAGTCCCAACTGGACGATTAATACCCCAGCCGCCAAGGGCCAGCGTGACACTCGTGGCCTTGGAAATAACAACATGACTGCGGCGAGTAGATTGACATTGAGTAGAAGAATAAGGTGGCGCCTCATCCCCTGTGGCGTAAACGCCATCATGCAGATCAGCAGGGCGCACCATTCGAGATTAACGATTATCTTTTCCTGCTCTGGATTTTTCAACGATTGCGGTGTTCGCCAGATAAACGCAATGCCCTGTCTTTGGAACATTCCTCTCAGAAGAAAGAAAATAAAAATAGCTATTCCCATGAGCAGGAGATAAGCGTTGCTTTGCTGCCAGCCGTGATCGTGAAAAATTCGCAGCATAGTACTGCCGACAGAAATATTCGCGCCCCATGTCACGGAAGGCACGTGTGCCGCATTATCCAAAGGCAAATCCGTTAAGCGGGTCATATTGGCGATACCGCGCAAGGCAATCATCAGATATTGTAAATTACGGTCCCAACCAATCATTAATGCGGGCAAAAAAGCTCCCGCCGCCGCTCCTGCTATCAGACCCATCACCGCGCGCCACCGCGCCCGGAAAATTAAAAACGGCAGGAAACATAACCCTTGGTATTTAATAGTAGCGGTGAGTCCAAGGCTGGCGCCGGCCATGAAGGGTTTTTTATCCAGCCAATACAGGGCAAGGGCAAAGCTGGCGAGAATTAATAAATCGTTTTCATTCCAGACCAATTCCCAATGGATTTGATCCTGTGATAATAACACCGCCAACGCGCAAGCGCCCGCCGCCTGCCAGCGGCTGTAACGGAGCTGAAATCCCGAGGCCAATACGCGAAACCCCAGAAAGAGTACTGTCACAATGAGAGACACATTCACGCCCAGCCAGATCAGATGCGCGAATTTTTCAGAAAGGTGCGCTAGTGGAGTGAGAATGACGGCGTAGAACGGTGGATAAATATAGAGGCCGGTACCGGACTCATACAGCGGAGTTCCCAATATCAAGGCACGCGCGGCCACATAAGAGTTATAAAAATCGTTAAGACGGTTAGTGAAAAAAAGCCGATATATGTTATGAATGATCTCAAGCAGAATCAGGCTCGCAGCGAGAACAATCCATAAAAAATTCCACCGGTTTTTGATGAGCTGTTGCGCGAATTTAAATTGAATCATGGTTCTTTTCCACTAGACAGAAGTTAAGGTCTGCAAATTTGTAGTTTCTGGGGAAGCGGGTACGGAAGGCTTAACATCACGGTAAATGGCGCGGTAATAAGCCAGTCCGGCGCTGATCAGAATGGGAAGAAAAAGCAGATAGCCCCAGTAGGGAAGTCCTATATATTTCCCGGGATGTGAAAAAGCGCGCCATGGGAAACGGCATAGAAAAACCAGTTGTATGGTGAGCGTACTGACCACCAGAGGCCAACGTGGCGCTCCGGGCCGGGGAAACAGGATCATGACTGCCGTCAGCAGATTGACATTGAGAAGCAGAATGAGATGTCGCTTGATACCTTGCGGGGCAAACACCAGCATACAGATGAGCAGGGCGGCCCATTCGAGAGTCACGATCATTTTTTCCTGTTGTGGATTTCGCAATGTTCCCGGCGTGCGCCGGATAAACGCAATACCCTCTTTTTGAAACATTCTTTTCAGAAGAAAGAATGTAAAACCTGCTATTCCGGCGAGAACAATGTAAGCATAAATTTTTGGCCAACCGTGATCCAGGAAAATTCGAATGATGCTGCTACCAACAGAGACATTACGCTCCCATGTCACGAGGGGCACCCGGGCCGCATAATCAACCGGCAGCTGCGTTAAACCGGTTATGTTTCCGATACCTCGCAAAGCAATCTCCCAATATTCTAAATTGCGGTCCCAGCCTATCATTAAAGCAGGCAAAAAAGCCCCTAACGCAACTCCCGTCATCAGACCCGCCACCATACGCCATCGCTTCCCGAGCATTAAAAAAGGTAAGAAAAATAAACTCTGATATTTAATCGCGGCGGTGAGTCCAAGACCGGTTCCGGCCATGAAAGGTTTTTTATCCAGCCAATACAGGGCAAGAGCAAACCCGGCGAGAATTAATAAATCATTTTGATTTTCGAGCAGCTCCCAATGAATTTGATCCTGTGATAATAGCACCGCCAGCGCACAAGCGCCGGCCGCCTGCCGGCGGCTGACATTAAGCTGAAATCCGGAAGCGAGCACACGAAAGCCCAGAACCAGTATGATCGGGAAAAGCGCCAGATTCACCGCTAACCAGGTAAGATGGATAATTTTTTCGGAAAACCCCCCGAGAGGAGTGAGTATAAATGCGTAAAAGGGAGGATAAATATAACCGCCGCTGCCCGACTCATAAAGATGTTTCCCTGCTATCAGAGCCTTCATGGCTAAATAAGATTTATGAAAATCGTGAGGACGGGCCTTAATAAACAGATCGTAAATATTTCCTCCGGCCTCGAACAGGATTATGCCGACCGCCAGAAATATCAATAAATAATTCAAAAAATTATTAATTACTGGTTTTGCAAGATTTGAATGAGTCATATTTTTTCTCGAAGAGGAATATAAATATCCCGGTAATAAGCCAACCCAGTGCTGATTAGGATGGGAAGGAAGACCAGAATTCCCCAGCCCGGAAGCCCTATATACATCGAAAAATGTTTAAAAGCCGGGGGCAATATGAATTGCATCTGACTAAATTGTGCGATTAATATTCCCGCCAGAAGTGGCCAGCGTTTTACCTGTGGCCTTGGAAATAATAGCATCACTGCGGCAAGCAGGTTGACATTCAGAAGAAGTATGAAGTGTCGTCTGGTTCCCTGAGTAAACGCCAGTATAAAGATCAAAAGAGCGCACCATTCGAGATTAACGATCATTTTTTCCTGGTGCGGGTTTTGGAATGTTTGTGGCGTTCGCCAAAAAAACGGGATTCCCTGTCGTTGAAAAAGCCATCTCATGGTTAAAATGATAAAAATAGCTATTCCGAGGAGAAGGAACCAGGCGGTACTTTGACGCCAGCCAAGGTCGCGGAAAATTCGCATCATTCCGCTGCTGACAGAAACATTAAAGCCCCAGGTCAACGCGGGTACTCGTGCCGTCTGATCTGCCGGCAGGTGAGTGAAACCGATCATATTGGCAATCCCTCCCAATGCAATCTTTAAATAATCAAGATTGTGTTCCCAGCCTAACATTAAAGCGGGCAAAAAGGCGCCTGCCGCTATACCCGCCGTCAAGCCCATCATCACACGCCGCCGTCCTCTGAAAATTAAAAATGGCAAAAACAATAATCCCTGATATTTAATAGTCGCGGTGAGACCCAAACAGGCGCCGGCGAGATGGGGCTTTCGATCCAGCCAAAATAGAGCAAGTGCAAATCCGGCGAGGATTAACAGGTCGTTTTGATTTTCGATAAACTCCAGACGGATCTGATCCTGAGATAATAACACCGCCAGCGCACAAGCTCCCGCCGCTTGCCCCCGGCTGAAATTAAGTTGAAATCCTGAGGCCGCCGCACGAAATCCGAGAATGAGGACTATCGGGATAAGTAACAGACTGATGCTCAACCAGATAATATGAGCAAATTTTTCGGGAAAGTGCGCCAGCGGGGTAATTAAGAACGCATAGAAAGGTGGATAAATATAACCGCCATCGCCGGAGCTATAAAGATTGGTTCCCTTTAACAATGCTTGCGCTGCTAACCAGGAGCCATAAAAATCATAAATACGGTTTTCGAAAAATCCCCGGTAAATATTCACGTGGAATTTGTAAAGGGTCGCGCCTAAAGCCACAGTAATCAATAAGAAGTTCTTGAGAAAATTTAGGTTCAGCGTGAACATTTCAGGTATCCATAAATATCCTGGTAATAAGCCAGCCCACTGTTAACAAGGATTGGCAGAAAAAACAAATAACTCCAATAAGGAAGCCCGGCGTAAGTCCAAAAATTAAAGAAAGCGGATGGCAACGGCAGACGCCAAATGGCCAATACCACCATTATCGTTCCGGCAAGCAGTGGCCAGCGTTTTATTGACGGGCGCGGAAATAATAACATCACTGCGGTGAGCAGGTTGACATTGAGCAGAAGAATAAGATGCCGCTTGGTCCCTTGTGGGGTAAACGCCAGCATACAGATCAATAGCGCACACCATTCCAGGTTGACGATCATCTTCTCCTGCTGTGGATTTCCGAATGTTTGCGGCGTTCGCCGGATAAATGCAACGCCCTGTCTTTGAAACATCCACCACAGCAGAAAGAATGTTAAAATGGCTATTACCATGAGAAGAAGATAAGCATTGCCTTCCGGCCAGCCGTGATCCTGGAAAATCCGAATCATGCCACTACTGATAGAAACATTCGCTCCCCATGTCACCAGGGGCACCCGAGCCGCATAATCCACCGGCAAATGAGTGAAACTGGTCATGTTGATCATCCCTCGCAAGGCAATTTTCAGATATTCCAGATTGCGGTTCCAGCCAATCATTAAAGCGGGCAAGAAGGCGCCTCCTGCCACTCCCGCCGCCAGACCCATGATTACGCGCCACCGTGCCCGAAAAATTAAAAATGGCAGAAAAAATAACCCCTGATATTTAATAGCAGAGATCAGGCCAAGGCAGATCCCGGCAGTGAAAGGTTTACTATCCAGCCAATATAGAGACAATGTTATTCCGAGGAGGATTAATAAATCATTTTGATTCTGAATAAATTCTCCGTGAATCTGATCCAGAGATAACAAAACCGCCAGCGCGCAAGCTCCCGCCGCCTGCCACCGGGTGAAACTCAGCTGAAATCCGCAAGCCAGTATCCGAAATCCGAGAATGAGTATGAGTGGGATGAATGATACATTCACGCCTAACCAAAGGAGATGAGCTAATTTATGAGGCAATTGCGCAAGCGGGGTCAGAATAAATGCGAAGAAAGGAGGGTAGATATAGGCGCCCTGGCCGGATTTATAAAGGTTAGTTCCCGATATCAAAGAACGCGCGGCTAAATAGGATTGATAAAAATCATAATGACGACTCTTCGTAAAAAAGCCGATAAATATTATTGGAGGTCTCCAGTATGATCATGGCCAAAGCCAGAATTACGAATAATAGGTTCCACTGATTTTTGATAAGTGTTGTCATGATTAAACAGCAATATAGACATTTCGATAATACGCCAATCCCTTGTGAATAAAGACCGGCAGAAAAACCAGAAAGCTCCACCCGGGTAGCCCCACATAACTTTCATAATAGAAATGGGGTCTCTGAAATGGATAGCGCCACAGCCCAAATTGCACTATCAGCGTTGCTATCAGGAGGGGCCAGCGTTTCGAGTTGTGGCGTGGAAACAATAACATGACTGCGGTGAGCAGATTGACATTAAGCAAAAGGATCGTATGGCGCAGCGTGCTCTGGGGACTAAATATCAACAGACAGATGAGAAGGGCGCACCATTCCAAAGTCATGATTGCTTTTTCCTGTTGTGGATTCCCTAATATTTGTGGTGTTCGCCAGATAAAGGCAATATCGTATTTTTGAAACAGCCGTCTCAGGAAAAAGAATACAAAAGTAGCCAGGATCATCACCAGGATAAAGGCATCGGTTTTCTGCCAGCCGATGCCCCGGAAAATTCGGGTCAGACCGCTGGTGATGGAGACATTTCCCATCCAGGTAATTTTGGGAACTTTCGCCGCGTAATCCACTGGTAAAAAATTTGAACCGGCGATATTAGCGATACCGCGTAGCGCAATCTTCAGGTAATTCAAGTTACGGGTCCATCCAATCATTAAAGCCGGAATAAAAGCGGCCGCGCTACCTCCCGTTAACAAGCCAATAATCACGCGCCACCGCGCGCGGAAAAGTAAAAAGGGCAGGAAAACCAGCCCCTGATATTTAATTAAGGCAGTGACGCCCAGGCTCGCGCCTGCAAGAAAAGGTTTACGGTCCAGCCAATAGAGGGCAAGGACGAATCCTGCAAGGACTAATAAATCAGATTGGCCTTGGGCCAACTCAATGGATATCTGATTCCCGGTTAACAGCACAGCCAGCGAACAGGCGCCCGCCGCCTGCCGGCGGTTGAGACGGAGCTGGAATCCGGACGCCAGTATGCGGAATCCGAGAAAAAGGATGAGGATGAGGAGCGAGACATTCAGCCCCAGCCAGGCAAGATGCGCCACTTTTTCTGAAGTCCAGGCCAGTGAAGTCAGAAAAAAAGCGTAAAATGGCGGATAAATATACATTCCGGAACCGGAACCATAAAGTTCCGTTCCCGTTATTAAAGCGCGGGCGGCCAGATAAGATTGATAAAAATCATACGAGTGCGGGTTGTGGTGAGTGTGGAAAAAGAGCCGGAAGACGTCTTTATAAACGGAACACAAAATCAGGAGAGAAGCGAAGGATATTAACAGAAAATTTCCATGCTGTTTGAGGAACTTTTTTGCGGAAATTATCATTGTCCTCCACGTCCTTGATTGAGATTGGATAGAGAGAATTATACATTTTATTTGATATTTGTCACTCTTTTCCTTGACGTGATCATAACAGGAAATTTTGTTAGAATGCACACGCCATGACCATTTTTAATTACATCAGTAGAGAAATTTATACCACCCTTTTGGGAATTTTAATGGTATTGCTGATTATTTTTATGACCAATCAGTTTGCGCATTTTCTTCGTTACGCGGCCAGCGGCCACATCACCATGAACGCGGTTATGCAGCTCATGTCCCTGCAAATTCCTTTTTTATTGGGTTACTTAATGCCATTGGGGTTGTATTTGAGTATTTTAATTGTGTTTGGACGTCTGTACCTGGACCACGAAATGACGGTGATGTCTGCCTGCGGCATCGGTCCTGCCAGCCTGTTAGCCGTGGTTTTAACTGCCGGAGTTGTGATTGCCGTGATAGTTGGAGGTTTAATGCTCTGGGTGCAACCCCTTGTGGATTTGCAGCGGACCCGAATCTTGTATGAATCCCTGGCCAAAGCCACCGTTGAAAAAGTCATGCCCAAACGCTTTCAATCGCTCAATCCCGATATGGTTTTTTATGCCGATGATGTGGAACGTGGCAAACTCAAGATGCAGAATCTTTTTTTCGCGCAAAGAAGCAAACCGAAGCCGGACGGCAGCCGTTCATGGGACATCACCATCGCCAAAAAGGCTCGGGAAGCCTATGAACAAAATGGCCATTTCCTGTTATTCCAGGATGGTTTTCGGTATATAGGCACTCCGGGTTTGTTCAATTATCAGATAATAAAATATGAATCCTACGGTATACGGATAGCTCAGGCGGCGCCTGAAGCCCGGGGATGGCCCAGTAATGCATCAACGGCGTCTCTTTGGCCGCAACGCCATAACCGCAGAGTAGCTGCGGAATTACATTGGCGGATGGCGATGCCGGTTTCCGCTTTGGTATTATCGTTATTGGCATTCCCTTTAAGCCGGATTAACCCGCGGCGTGGTAAATTCAGTCAATTAATACCGGCTATTTTACTATACATAGCGTATGGTAATTTTTTATTTCTGGGCCGCTCCTGGGTGCGTAAAGGAATAATTGATTTTGATGTGGGCTTATGGTGGTTGCATGGGGGCATGGCGCTGATTGCCATTGGATTATTAGCTTACCGGCGTTATAAAAATGCGTATTCTTGATCATTACATCCGGTCATCGGTGATTTGGGCCACGGGTCTGGTGGTGCTGGTGCTGGTTGGCATAGAAAGTTTTATCGATATTATTGGTGAATTATCGTCGATAGGCGTGGCTAATTACGGCATTTTATCGGTATTTAAATATGTCTGCATGCAGATTCCCGCTGAATTATATCAGCTCTTTCCGGTGGCGGGTTTTTTAGGAGGATTGATCGGGCTGGGACGGCTGGCGTCAACGAGTGAATTAATCGTGATGCGTGCCGCGGGTGTTTCTATTGCGCGCATCGCCTGGGCTGTGGTAAAAGCCGCGTTGATCATGTTGGTGGTGGTCACTGCGGTGGGCGAATGGCAGGCTCCGACCTGGCAGTATCAGGCCCTGCGCTACAAGGAAAAGCAGATGCAGCGCAATTTAAATCCCTGGAGTAGTCAGCAACTTTGGCTCCATCAAGGATTGTCTTTTGTGCACATCGGAGCCATATTGTCGAGTTCCATCATTCAGGATATTCAGCGGTTTGATTTTGATAAAGACAATCACCTGTTATCATCGTCGACAGCGTCCCGCGGGGTATTGCAGAAGGATGGCAGCTGGCAGCTTGAGCAGGTGAACGAAACTGTTCTGGAAACCAGTCAATCCCTAGTGAAGCATTATGATTATAAGCCCTTAGGTTTTAGTTTTGAGCCTGATTTATTAAGAAAAAAAATGCAGATAGACCCGGATCAGCAAACTATTTCTGTGTTGTGGAATAATATTCTTTACCATCGCCAGGCGGGTTTGCTGTCGAACGAACTGGAATCGGCCTTTTGGACGCGGGTTTTGCAGCCGCTGACAACCGTGGTGATGATATGCCTGGGGGTGCCGTTTATTTTCGGCTCTCTGCGCACCGCCAGCATGAGCGGGCGATTGTTAACGGGTATTATTGTAGGTTTCGCATTTTACATGCTGAATCAGTTTTTAGGCCCGATCGCTTTGGTTTACCAGTGGCCCGCGTGGATTGCGGGGGCGTTGCCGATGATGTTTTTTCTGGTGGTTTATGGGGTGTTGTTATCCCGAATAAAATGAAGATGGTAATATATTTTTCATGCTGCCATTGGTATAAACATAAAATTCATAATTACCTGGACAGGTGAATTGAGAAGTTGGTTTTCCCAAATGGCTCAGGATAAATTCTTTATCGAAGGTAAATGTGGGGCTCTTAACAAGGATAAAATCATATTGTTGAGTAGCGCGATATTGGGTTCTGGAGTTAAGAGCAAATACGGGTTCTAAATGACCATCGACCTGTACTATCCGTACTCCTGAGTGATTATAAATAGAAAATGGCCTTGCTTGCCAATAATTACCCAATCCTCCATGCAAGTTTAATTTTTTCGCCTGGATATCAAAACAGGCTATATGTTCCGGGTAATAAGCCGATAAACTTCGTTTTTTAATGTGAGAGGCGCTGTTTATAGAGGATGAAATTATTAGTAAAAAAAAACAGATCATAGAGATTGAATTTTTAGATAATAATTCATAAAAATTGGTGTGTTTATATAACAATAGGGGTAATCCAATAAAAACAGGCATTATTACGAATGGTTGCAGGTGGCGCATTCCTAAATAACTGCCTTTCAAACCCAATAAAAGATTATTATCCATAATGATAAAAGCCGGAACTGTCCACAATATAGTGATTACCAGCCATAGAATGATGAAATCTTCCCATTTTATTTCTGAATGATGGGTTCCAGCTTCAGACCGATAGGTTTTAATTAAAGACAAAGGAGCAAAAAATATAAAACCTAACCATAACATGGCAATTCCTGTCGATTTTTGAAAAAAATAAGTCATTACGTTTATGAAACTTGTTATACTTCCATGATGATAATGTATGAAGCTTTTTTCTCTTTCATAATGTAAAGGGATATATTTATATAAAAGATAACCGGCGGCGGTGGTCATTAAAAGCAGGGTTACTAATGTAATTACTTTTCGAAGAGAAATGAAATTCAGGGACCAGCAAACGACAAGTGTCATGGTTAAAGGGATAGTTAAATAAAATCCTACCAAAACATCCGAAAGGATGGCGAAGGCGGTAATAATGAAGAAGAGAGCGAAAAGATAATTTTTTTTGTGAATACAAGCTTGTATGTATATGTACAAACCAACAATGACCATTAAAGTAGCTCCAAAATGATTAGCGGTTTGAAACATTACGGGAAGCAGTTCAAGATAATTTTTGTTCGTCATTTCGCTGGAGAGCAAAAATATTGTAAGAGTAGAAAATATTGCCGTCGTTGTTTTTATTGCATTAAGGCTGATTAATTTTAATAAAAAAGCCATGAAAAATATAAAACAGAGAGTTTGTATTAATGCATAAATTTGAATATTTGCAATAAAATTGGAAGTAAATAACCCGATAATGTATGAAATCGCAAGATCAGGAAAGAAAAAAGGAGTGTGAGAAAAATTCCAGTCGGAAATATGGCCTTTCTCATGAATAAGGTAGTGGACTATAGCAGGCACCTGGATCAGATCACTATTGCCATAGAAATCCTCCACTGAAAGGGTACGGTCAATGTTATAGAGAACGATAAAAATACTAAAACACACTAATATTTTTAGCAGAATTTGATTAAATTTCTCTATACGATGCATGATCTGTTAGAAACCTGTTTTTTGGAATCTGGCGTAGGCTGTTCAATAAATGGCTCATATAAATCGCGGATAATATAGAGTGGACGTTGTTTGGTTTCAATAAAAATTCGGGAAATATATTCCCCCAATATGCCTATACCAATCATATTCAGACCGCCAAAGAATAAAATTAAAGCAATTAAAGAGGGATAACCAGGAACCGCATTTCCAAACAACATTGTATTGATGATAATATAAACTCCGTAAACCAATGAACAGATGGCAATCAGAAAGCCGGTTAAACTGAATAGTGTTAACGGTGCGGCGCTAAACGATGTCAAGCCGTCCATGGCTAACTCAAATAATTTTTTATAACTCCATTTGGATTCACCGACTGCACGTTCAGGACGGGGATGGCTAATAACACAGTAACGGAATCCTAACCAGGCAAAAAGACCTTTGTTAAAACGGGTTCTCTCCGGTAAGGTTAAAAATGCATTAATTATTTTTCTATCAAATAAACGAAAATCTCCAGCATTAGGGATTAACTGCGTCTTTGAAAATTTATTAAAAATTCTATAAAAATTTTGAGCAAATATCCGATTTAAAAAATGTTCCCGTGAACGATCATCGCCGGTGGTAATAACCATTTCATAACCTTCCTGCCATTTAGTGATCATTGTCGCAATAAGGTCAGTAGGATGTTGGAGGTCGGCATCGATTGGAATAGCCGCCGCCCCGCGCGACGCCGCCATTCCGGCGGTAAGGGCCGCTTCTTTCCCAAAATTTCGGGACAGATCGATGATCCGTAAGATCGATACATTTTTTTGCAATTCGAGCAGGCAGTGTAAAGTATTATCGGTACTGCCGTCATTAACAGCGATAATTTCAAAAGCTTGATGACAACGTTCAAGGTCTGGTAACAATTTAGCAAATAATTTTGAAAGCCCTGAGGCCTCGTTCCGCATGGGAATAATGATACTTATCATAAAAAAATCATATCATGTTTAGCTGGGAGCAGCAACTCAAATTTTGGCCTTTTTTAGGCCCGATCGCTTTAATTGCAGTGGCCCGGGCGATCACCGGAGCGCTACTGATGCTGTGTTTTCTGCCGGTTTATGCGGTATTGTTGTCGGGGATCAAATAAGGCTCTTCTGCCACAGTGTGAATTTGTGGAGTGGTAAAAGACAAATAATGTAAGCGTTTTGTTTCTTTTCTGGATATAGTCACCCCGTCTAAAATAAATCCGGATGTAAGACTGAGAAAACTCAGAATACCAAAACTGGCTGCCAGAATGGCGCTGGGGAAACGTGGCACTGACCCGGTTTTCAAAAATTCAGTAATAATGGGTACACCTAACAATAAAGAAAGTGCCAAAAATAAAATACTAAAAAAGAAGAAAAATAATAACGGTTTTTCTGTACGCACCAGATTGAAAATAACACCCAGAATGCGCCATCCATCTTTGAAAGTAGATAGTTTACTGAATGAGCCAAATGGTCTGGCGTAATAGGGCGTTTGAATTTCTATGACTGGTAATTGTAATGATAATGCATGGATGGTGAGGTCTGTTTCAATTTCAAAACCCTTGGAAAAACAGGGAAAGGACTTTACAAACCGTCTTGAGAAAACCCGATAACCTGAAAATAAATCCGATAAAGATTTACCAAAGATTTTTCTCACAATATAACTAAATAACCGGTTTCCTAATGTATGACCGGATCGATAGGCCTCTGAAGATTGGCTAATTCTGGCTGCGTTGACCATGTCATAAGGTCCATTAATCAGAGCCTGAACCATTTTTTGAATACTGTTACTGTCATAGGTAGCGTCGCCATCGACGAGAATATAGACATCCGCTTCAACGTCTGCAAACATGCGAGCCACGACATGGCCTTTACCTTGGCGGTTTTCATGTTTGACTATGGCGCCGGCGTCAAGCGCCACTTGTACAGTGTTATCGTTTGAGTTGTTGTCATAAACATAAATCCGCGCTTTGGGCAGGGCTTTTTTGAAATTATTAATGACTTGACGAATAGTCGTTTCTTCATTAAAACAGGGGATGAGGATAGCAATACCTAAATCGTTTTTCATAAACAAAATCCTGTAATTATCGAATTATTAATTCATTTAAATAAGCATTTTAAACTAGCATTTAAACCATTATAATGCAATCATTTTTAATAGTTCTCAAAATTGAAGGTCGACAAATGCTCCAAAATTTCTTTTATTACCATAGTACAAAGATATTCAATAAAAAAAGTGTTAGGAATTTAATTGTGGTGCTTTCCGGCATTTTGGCAATAGCGATATTTTTTAGATTCCAACTGCGTTCGCACGGACAGTGGAACCTTGGTGATAACCTGGATGGGTTAATCGCCTTCAATATTATTCATCATTGGTATAATGTTTTCCACGGGATAGAAAACTGGCGGACTGTCGGTTACTTTTATCCTTATGTCAATACGTTGGGTTACAACGATGGCTATTTTTTATATGGTGTTATTTATACAGTTTTACGCTTTCTAAAAATCAGAATGTTTATGGCCTCTGAAGGGGTCAATATCATTATTCGAATGATTGGATTTTATTCTTTTTTTTATTTGTGTCATCGAAAGCTGGGTTTAAATTTTTTCGTCTGTTTGCTGACAGCATTTATTTTTTCATTAAGTACCGTTGTTTACCGGCAGGGAGGTCATGTACAGCTTCTTAGCGTTTCTTTTGCGCCATTATTAACTGTTTTTATCATAAATTACTTAAAATACTTATTGGTGGATCAAAATATTTATCGAAGTATTTTTTGGGGCGGCATTGCGGGTATTTTTTATGCAGCATGGCTTCTAACAGCCTTTTACATGATTTGGTTTTACACTTTATTTGGCTGTATCTTATTATTGCTCATAGGGCTATATCAGTACCGTTACCGTTTTTTTCATATAAAAAAACCTCTATTTATTGCGATCCTCGCGCCATTTATAACAACTTTATTGGCACTTATTCCATTTTTAATTACGTATTTACCTATTGCGCATCAAACGGGAATGCATAATTATGCGGAAGTTACTGTTTATACCCCCAGATTTTCAAATATAATCAATGTGGGTGATCATAATCTTATATGGGGAAATATTATAGAATTTTTTCATTTGGAGGGTGGTGAAGCCATCGTTGGTTATCCCCTTCTTTTTTTGGTTTTGTCAGTTGCTTCCATAGTATATGCCTTAAGGATAGGTCAAGAGGATCTCTCTATCTTTTATCGCCTGCTGGCATTGACTCTTGTAATTTCTTTTCTAATATCCATGTCGTTTTCCCAGCATTCATTGTGGTACTTTGTCTATCATTTTTTTCCCGGTGGTAAAGGAGTCAGAGTAGTTTATCGTTATTGGATATATCTATTATTTCCTATGTGCGTGCTTCTTGCTTATTATTTATCAAACCGCATCGTATGGTCTTTTTCCATTTTATGTTTTTTAATTCCCATTCTTCTTATACTCGAACAGATTAATATTGGCAGTTCAACAAAATTTAATACAAAAAAAGAGCAGGATTTTGTGAATTCAATTAAAACCATTCCTCAACAATGTCGATCTTTTTTTGTGATGGGGTCTCGATATGGAAATAATCCCGAGCCTTCCTGGAGTGTTTATTGGAATAATGTGGATGCCATGTTAATTTCTGAAATTACGGGTATGCGCACGATAAACGGTTTTTCTACTTTCGTTCCCCCAGACTGGGATTTTAATAGTTTGCCCTCGGCGACTTATTTAGAGCGGGTCAAATTATATGCCAATAAACACGACATAAATCAGACTCTCTGTCTATTTGATATCACAAGGATGGAATGGACTGTTTCTCCTCAAAATTTAATCGGCCCATAGAGCATAGAGATAACCATTTTTTAGTAATTGGCGCGATTTTGGAAAGGCGGAGGATATTTCAGGTCCATGATTTAATCTCAATATTAATTAAATGATTCTGACAAATTTTTAACCATTTAGGAAATATTTTTTTACAAAAGAAGCAAAGACTTAGATTTGCTCATTCCATTATTGGGTTATGAGAATTTTCATGTTATTATTAATCTTTAGGTCTGGATTTATTGGTGTAAACTTCATATTTGACTGGCCAGACCCTCATGAATCAGGTTTAAATCCTGAATGCATTACTTGCAGGAGGAAATATGACTCTAAATAATTTAAGGGACGCGACTATTGAAAACAGGAGTGTAACCCATCGCATGCAATTAACTGATACTTTAGGCCATTTGCTTTTTCAATATTTGTCAGCAGTTCTTTTATCTATATTAACACTCTATATAACTACAGGTCTCTGGAAGATTGATATCCATTTTCCTTTTGCATATTCAGGTGATTCGGTTCAAGCCGGCGTATGGTTCAAGACTGTTATAGAAACTGGCTGGAACGTTATGAATCCTTATCTGGGCGCCCCCTTGCATTATGATTTGTCCAGCTTTCCTATCAGTGAGGGATTCAATTATTTGTTAATTAAAATAATTGCTTTTTTTAGTTCAGATTATGCTCTTGTTATGAATATTTTTTTTATTTTAACATTTCCTTCCTCCGCTTTAACTGCATTTTTTGTTATGAAACGAATTGGATTAAACTATCCCTTTGCACTTGTTGCCAGTGTTTTATTTGCTATGGCGCCTTATCATTTTTTTCGTTTTGAAAATCATATTTTTCTATCCTCTTATTGGGCTATACCTTTAATTTCCTGGTTGGCACTATTAATCGCTAAAAATAAAATTTTTATGCGAGAAGGAAATTTTAGATTTCATTTGAATAAAAATGAGATTTTTTATTGTTTATTATGCTTTCTAATAGGATCATCAGGGATTTATTATGCATTTTTTGGGGTTTTTTTTATTTTTATTGGAGGAATGATAAATAGCTTACAACATAAAAAGGCCAAATTTATTTGGCCGGCCTTAATGCTTATCTCCATAATTATTTGCAGTGGTATTCTGAACCTTGCCCCTTCTATTATTTCACGAATTGAAAATGGAAAAAATCCTGAAGTAGCCAACCGTTCCCCTATCGAATCTGAAATATATGCCTTAAACATTACTGGCCTGTTAATGCCATCCACAGAAGAAGCCATTAATATTTTTCCTGCATTAGCCTCCAAATATCGTCATTCTACTACTCTTAGAACAGGAGAATTTTCTCGATTAGGTCTCTTAGGCAGTATAGGCTTCGTTTTTCTGATTTTTTTATTATTCTTCCACAGAAATTCATTGAGTATTAATAATAAAATTAAAATTTTAAGTCAGCTTAATATTGCTGGCATTTTACTCGGAACAGTAGGTGGTTTTGGGAGCTTTATTGCTTATACTATTTCACCAATGATCCGTTGTTATGGTCGAATTTCTATATTTATTATGTTTTTCTCTTTAATTGCTTTTTTTTATTTAATACAAATTGTTATTAAGAAATTTGCCCATATTAATAACAGATATTTTATTGGATTTTTATCCGGCATTTTGTTAACTATCGGACTTCTATCTCAATATGATGCTTTTCATTCCGTGCAAAGATATACTAATGGAGTAAAAACAGAATTTTATAACGATGAAAAATTTATTAAAATAATTGAAAATACTTTACCTAAAAACAGCATGATTTTTCAAATGCCCTATTTCCCATTTCCAGAGTTCCCCCGGATAAATCAAATGGTGGAGTATGACTCTTTAAAGGGCTATTTGCATTCCCATCATTTAAGGTGGAGTTCTGGAGCCATGAAAGGTGAAAGCTCGGATTTGTGGCAAAGAAAGATAAGTGCATTGCCGATGCCGTTATTAGTAAATAGTTTGGTTTATATGGGTTTTAGCGGAATTTATATTGATCGTCATGGATATGCGGATAATGGTAAAAATATAGAAAGTCAATTGACCCGGTTACTAAAGTCATCACCTATATATAGTGAGGATAAACATCTAGTATTTTATGACTTAACAGATTATATTGGTAAATTAAAAGAATCTCAATCAACACCAATTTGGTTGGAGAATGTAGCTAGGGCTAAACAGGAACTTGGGAGATAAGGCATTATAAATGCATCGCTTTAATTCTTAAAACCCTAAATAAATCCTGGAAACGTTAGACATATCTAAGTGCTGCGCTTTTTCGTCAATTTTTTGTTCAATCTTGATCCCATTAATGACAGCTCAATACAGTTAAAGTTTTTGTAGGGGCAGCCTAATGGACTCGCCAGGGCAATCGCATAAAAACTCCGGCTGTAAGAGAACGTCCCGTAATGAGACAAGATTGAACGAAAAATCGACGAAAAAGCGCAGTATAGGGGGCTATGTGAGCATTTTATTTTGAGGAGATTTTTCGTTCAATATTGGCTCGTTAATGGACGTTTCTGGTTCCCGTGCGATTGCCCTGATGGGCCCGCTTTGAAGTATTGACATTTTTTATGAGCGGGGTAAGATGATAAATTTAAGGAAATGATATTGATGCTTTTGGTGACCGGTGGAGCAGGGTTTATAGGGTCGAATTTTGTGCATAATTGGCTATCAGTTACAAACGAACCAATTTTGAACCTGGATTCTTTAACCTATGCTGGAAATTTGGGGAACTTAACTGCCTTAAGAGGCAATGAATATCATCGATTTGTTTATGGAAGCATTATGGACAAACCCCTTCTGGAGCGATTGCTGGCAGAACAACGGCCACGCGCCATCATTCATTTTGCAGCAGAAAGTCATGTCGACCGCTCAATTCAGGAACCAAGTGTCTTTATTAAAACCAATATCGAAGGTACATTTAACTTACTGGATACAGCACATGCTTACTGGAGTAAGCTGGACGTTAGAAATCGTGAAGCCTTTCGTTTTCTTCATGTATCGACTGACGAAGTATACGGCTCTTTATCTCCTGATGATCCTGCCTTTACAGAACGTAGCGCTTGTCAACCAAACAGTCCATATTCTGCGAGCAAGGCGTGTAGTGATCATTTGGTGCGAGCTTGGTTTCGCACGTATGGTTTACCTGTTCTCACCACTCATTGTTCTAATAATTATGGTCCTTATCAGTTTCCGGAAAAGCTGGTACCTCTGACCATTGTTAATGGGTTATCGGGTAGAAACCTTCCTGTCTATGGAGATGGTTTAAATATCAGGGACTGGTTGTATGTTGCAGATCATTGCAGGGCAATACAGTGCGTTCTTGAGTCCGGTCGGCCCGGAGAAACCTATAATATAGGCGGATGGAATGAAATGACGAATATTGAAATTATTAGTGTTATCTGCAGGTTACTGGATGAACTTCATCCTGATCCTGCAGGAAAATATGAACGCCTGATTAAATTTGTTAAAGATCGCCTAGGCCATGATCGGCGTTATGTGATTGATGCCCATAAGATTAAAGCCGAATTAGGTTGGTATCCGACGGAAACTTTCGAAAGCGGTATTCGCAAGACTGTTAAATGGTATTTGGCAAATCGTTCTTGGGTAACCAACGTACTTTCCGGTGATTACCGGAAATCGTTGCCCCAATATTCTCCGGAGGAAGCCTGTTATGAAGCGTAAAGGCATTATTCTGGCGGGAGGGTCGGGTACCCGACTATATCCGGCAACACTGGTTGTCTCAAAGCAATTACTACCAATATTAGATAAGCCAATGATTTATTACCCGCTCACTACCCTGATGCTGGCAGGGATTCGGGAAATTCTCATTATTTCTACTCCCCATGATACTCCGCGTTTTAAACAATTATTGGGAGATGGGTCACAATGGGGTTTGGAGCTTGGTTACGCGGTCCAACCTTCACCGGATGGCTTGGCGCAGGCCTTGATCATTGGCGAAAAATTTTTAAACAATTCTCCCAGTTCTCTTATTCTGGGGGACAACATTTTTTATGGTCCCAGCCTGAGTTCTTTGCTGCATCAGGCGGATACCCATATCGGCGGGGCTACAGTATTTGCCTATCCTGTCCACGACCCTGAACGATATGCTATAGTGGAATTTGACAGAGATGGATACGTCCTGAACATTGAGGAAAAACCTCAGTATCCGAAATCACGTTATGCTGTCACAGGTTTATATTTTTATGACGCGAACGTAGTTGAAGTTGCAAAAACAATACGCCCCTCACCGCGGGGAGAGTTGGAGATCACTGACGTTAATCAACATTATTTGAGCGTCGGTCAGCTAAATGTGAAGATTATGAGCCGTGGGTATGCATGGCTTGATACGGGTACTCATGAATCGATGCTGGAGGCTTCTCATTTTATTTCCACCATCGAGCGCCGTCAGGGTTTTAAGATTGCGTGTCCCGAAGAATTTGCCTGGCGTCAGGGGTGGATATCCGATCAACAACTTGAGCTGCTTGCCAGACCCTTGTCGAAGTCAGGGTATGGACAATATTTGTTGAACATACTTGAAGAGCCTGGTGCTAGAAAAATTGAGGCTTTATCCCCAAGGTTGATCGAGGTATGAAATACCTTGAAAAATATCCATCAACATTCCCGGCGCCGGTAGTCCGGCAAATAAGGCAATTGTTGTGCTTTGGAGCCGTTGGAGGAATGTCAACTTTGCTTAATTCCATTATATTTGTAGGCTTGGTGGATTTTCTGAAAATTCCAACGCTGCTCGGCAATTTATTCGCTTTTCTTTCGGCATTTTTGGTTTCCTATTTTGGACATTTATGGTGGACTTTCGGAAATAAGCCGCACAATGCGGCAAGGTTTATCAAATTTTTGGCTATCTCTTTATGTGGGCTGACCCTAAATTCGTGTTTTGTATGGATAATAATGCACCGTCTACACCAATCTGCCTATGTTGCGACACTACCCATGATTTTTATAACTCCGCTATTAATATTTTTTATTAATAAATTCTGGGTTTTTAAGGACGCAGGCCCTGAATTATTTTAATTTTTGATAAGTTAAATAATGCGGATTCCATATGTGTTGATCTACTATAGATTCAACGTCGCCACGAATTTCGACTTGGGCTAATCCCTCTTCAATCGCAGTTTTGGCAACAGCAATAGCGATAAGGCGGGAGCTAACCTTTAATTGGTCAAGAGCGGGAACTAAACGCCCAGGTTGATCCGCGATACTATCGCTGATCGTTTGACGGGCTGCCAGTAACATGCGTTCACTGACTTCTTTGAATTTCCGTTTCGTGACTGTAATATTGTAAGTGAGCCCGGGCAACCTGATCTTCTAACGTTTCCACATGGGGGGGCAATTTATCGATTAACCCAAATTCCAAACGTTCCTGTTCGGTGAAAGCGGTGCCTTTATTCAATTGAGGAATGGTTAGTAAAGCTTTGCCATAAATTGAAGTCAACAAGATTTTCTTACCGTGGGAATCACGGATTATTTTGAAATCTAACATGCCTTTATTCCTATTTTATGTTTTTAATATTTTCCGAGCTAAAATTTCAGCACAGCCTGTATACTGTGCGGGGGTTAGCTTTTGCAGCTTTACCTTAACATCAGGGGGTAATGGCAGTTGCTCGATATAATCATAGAGTATTTTCTGATCAATATTTTTGCCACGTGTCAGTAATTTTAGCTGCTCATAAGCATCACTCACACCATGACGCCTTAATACGCTTTGAATAGCTTCCGCTAATACTTCCCAGTGTTGGTCCAGATCCTGTTGAATTTGGACTGTATTAACCGTCAATTTTTTTAATCCTTTCAGCGCGGACTTGTAAGCTATTAGGGAATAACCTGCGACTGAACTCAAATTTCTGAGCACCGTTGAGTCTGTTAGATCACGTTGCCAGCGGGAAATAGGCAGTTTTTCTGCCAGATGGCTGGCTAATGCATTAGCGATCCCCAAATTGCCTTCGGAATTCTCAAAGTCGATGGGATTAATTTTATGAGGCATGGTTGAGGAGCCTATCTCGCCTTCGACCTTTTTCTGCCCGAAGTAACCCAGGCTAATGTAACCCCAAATATCGCGATTTAAATCAATTAGAATGGTATTGAAACGCATTAAATTTTGAAGTAATTCGGCCAGATTATCGTGGGGTTCGATTTGAGTGGTATAAGGATTGGGAGTTAAACCCAACTGAGAGATAAAATTTTGACTAGTCCTCAGCCAGTCGATATCAGGAGCTGCGGCGAAATGAGCATTGAAATTCCCCACAGCGCCATTGAATTTACCTAAAATTGGCAATTTCTGCCAGGAATCTAATTGACGTGTCAAGCGTGCGATGACATTGGCTAATTCTTTACCCAGAGTGGTAGGAGAGGCGGGTTGGCCATGAGTACGGGCTAACAGAGGCAGGCCTGCATATTCTTTTGCAATCTCTGCAATCTGCTCGACAATCGCTGACATGGCGGGTGATAAAATAGCGTTTCTGATTTCCTTGAACATTAAACCATAAGCCAGATTATTAATATCTTCTGAAGTACAGCCAAAATGAATATAAGGTATTAATTTAACTAAATTCGGATTATTTTTTAATTTATTGTGCAAATAATATTCGATGGCTTTGACGTCATGATTGATAGTTTGCTCGATAATTTTAATCTCTCCTGCCTCCGAAATATCGAATTGATTAATCAAATTTTCTAAAAACTCGCGCTGTTCGTCCTGTAAAGGCGGTAAAAAAGTACGATTGATAGTACTGACCAAAAGGATTAACCAGCGTACTTCGACAATTAACCGGTAACGGATCAGGCCATATTCACTGCCAATAGGGCGTAAATCCGCTAGTTGGGATTGGTAACGCCCATCGAGAGGAGATAAAGCAGTTAAAAAAGTACTCTCCACAACAAATCCTTGGTTATTATTATTTAAAACCTGAGATCATACCATGTCGGTTAAAAAAATTATAGATTGAATTTTTAGGAATCATTTTGCAATTTGAATGATAACAATGATTAATTCCTGGAGAGGTAATTAATAAACCAATAACTTTCGATGATTGTGGATAAAATAATTATAAAAAAACAAAGCAGACGCTAGTAAACTATGGGAAAAAGGGTTATAGTGTCCGCCATCTCTTTTATTAGAGAAAGATTTCCGATTTTTCGACATTTATTAAGGATTACACGCATTTTTTTTTAATTATGATGAAAAATATTAAAATTCTACATGTCACACCCAGATTTTATGGGAAAGAATGCAGTATTGCTGGGGGACCAAAATACCTACTGTATATTTGTCGGGCCTTACAAAAAGGTGCAGAATCCTTAGGCTGGAATGTAGAAACCTCAGTTCTTTCTTTTGGAAAAGAGGCTACTGTTTTTGAGATCGGGCCTCATAGAATATTGCATAAAATAATTAAAGGGGATCCTCAACGTCCTTTAACTATCTCGGCAGATGATATAATAAATTGTCTTCAGGATGCGGATGTAGTTCATATGCATCAATTTTTATCTCATGCCTGCCTATACATAGCCGCCCATGCCCGGTTATTAGGAAAGTGTGTAATAGGGACTGATCATCAGGGTGAGGAGCACTATTTATCCTATAACCCTGAAGTGAGTGGTTTATTCGATTTTTTTCATACGTATTCTGATTTTGCTTTAAATACATATAAGCGTCTCGAAGGCCCTGTCAAAATGATCAAAGGGCCCCTGGACACAGAGACCTATAAGCCTGATTTGAAAAAACTGCGAAATCCACGTTTGGTTTTAGCGGTGGGGAGATTATTGCCCCATAAAGGTTATGAAAAAATTATTGAAGCATTGCCAATGGAGTTAGAATTAATCATTGCAGGCGCTCCAGTGGATGGGGCTTATCGGGAATATTTACTTTCAAGAATTCAGCAAAAAAAAGTAAAAATTATCGAAGGCCTTTCGGATAGCCAGGTGATAGACCTTATGCATACAGCAGGGATATTTGTTCACGCTGCTACTTATATCGATTATCGGGGCAAAATTCACACTAAACCTGAAATGTTAGGTTTAGCCCCTCTGGAAGCACTGAGTACCGGCTTAACGACGATAGTGAGTGACGCGGGATCTTTGCCCGAACTGGGTAAACTCCCCGGTTGTTATGTATTCAAGTCTGTAAAGGACCTTAATAGATTATTAGATGCGCACCTTGATGGGGGGCTTAAGCATCAAGCTCCTGAGATTATACATGCCGGCGTTGAAGAAGTTTACGGATTAGAAAATTTTGGACGAAGGATGCTGACTGAACTGCAGGAATGTTTACTGTGAAGATAATGATTATTACCGGTATCTTTCCCCCCGGTTTTGTGGGCGGGTTTGAATTAGCTGCATTGGATGTTGCCAGAGGTCTAAAAGAGAAAGGACATGATGTTTGTATAGTCACTTCCGATCATTTTTTAGATTACCATCAAAGCCTACGAGATTTTCCGGTACATCGGGTATTAGAATATTTATGTAGCTCCAGCTATAAAATGCCTTATTCCCGAGACATTCTTAAAGAAGGCTTTTTTATTAATTTTCGTAATATTAGATTGCTGAGTGATTTATTAATAAAGTTTCAACCCGATTCAATCATGTTTTTTGATGGCCGTGGTTTGGGGATATTGGGGTTATTAAAATACGTGGTCCATTCAGGCTACAGGCCCGTGCTTAATTTAGGTGATAACATATTCTCACAATTAAATGAAAAAAAACCCTTTTTAGATGCTTTTTGCTCTATTTTTGGAACTTTGGATTTTTTATTAAAAGTTAAAGGAATTCTGGTTTCTCAATCCCTTGGAGACGCTATAACAAACACTTTAGGTTTTCCATTAGCCGATCAGAGTGTAATATCTCGATGGACGAGAGAACCTAAACTAAAATCCCTCGATTTCTACAACAGGCAGGATAAAAAAACCCGATTCGTATTCGCCTCAAGTCTCAGTACCCATAAAGGAATATTTATAATCACAGACGCAGTCAAAGAAATGGTAGCCTCTGGCCATAAAGATTTTATTGTAAACCTCTATGGGAATGGTTCAGTTTCAGAAGTTATTCATCATATTGCAGTCAATGGACTTGAAGAGTATATCCAATATTGCGGAACCTTTACCAAGGATGAGGTTGTGGATCTTCTCGCGGGATACGATGCTTTGGTTTTTCCTACTTGGAAACAGGATGCTTTTGGCACGGTTGCCGCAGAAGCGGCGGCGGCAGGATGCGTACCGATTACAACAAGAGGTACTGGCGCTGCTGATTGGCTTTTAGACGGTGTCGATTGTATTAAAATAGAGCCTAATACCGCTGATCTTAAAGCCGCCATGATAAAATTTATGCGATTGTCTTGGGAACACAAAGCGGCTATGAGCGCGAAAGCAGTAGACTCAGCGAAGAAATTTTATAATTTTCCCAGGCTTCTTAATGCTACTGAGAAAGTTATTTTCTCTGCGGTGTCAACACAGCGAGAAAAGAATTTGTTTTGCCCTATTAAATCTCAGACCGCAATGTTCGTCCTAAGGGATTTATGGGAGAAAAAAATAAATGAAAAAAAATGACTCTAATTTATCCTTAGTAGGAGCTGGAACCTATGGAATCTTGTGATTTATCAAAACTAAACAATGAGTTACTGGCTTATGGTTTACAGCCTCAGCGTTTTCCTTTATTGGTGAAGCTTGTTCGTAAGATATTATGGCGTTTTATAAGACCTTTTCATTTTTATCAAATACAGGAAATTTCCAAAATGTCCAGAGGGCAAGAGCGGCAAATTCGAGAAATAAAGCAAATAGCTCAGGAACAGGATGAAAAAATAAAAAATTTTTTTGAGTCTGCGGTATCTGTGAAATATGATTTAAATTTCACTTTGCGAGCTGAATATACTCCCCTAATTAATCGCATCGCTTATCTTGAAATTGAAATTGAAGGGCTAAAAGCGAGTCTTGAGGAAATAAAAAGTCGTATAAAAATAGTTTAATAACAGGTTTATGCCGAAATGAATACAGTATGGATTGACGCTACCCATTTTTTTAAACGTAAACCACCCTTGTCTGGTATTCCTCGCGTAGAAGCGGAACTGGTAAAATGGGCGCAAAATAATCTTGGTAATGTAAAATTATTTGAATTTCATCCTGTTTCGAAATGCTTTACTGTTTTCCATGAAGAGCCGCTCGTTGTAAAACCTGCTCCTTTACCGCTTCCGGCTTTGAAAAAGGAACTTCCCCCCTCATCCGGGGGGTTTATTATAAAACCTTCTTTTGGTGAAGTTAAACTTTATGCCAAAGCAGCACTTGTTTCGTTATACCGATTGTTACTCTCATTTATTAATATTCAATATCGTCCTAACGTTCATTTTCATGTTAAAAATACTGTTTTAAAATTTGATAGGTGTTATTGGAATTTTAAAAAAAAACGGGGTCACCCTCCTGCAACTATTAAAATATCATCATCTGATCAAAATTCACCTTTATTAAAATATGCTCATCCTTTTAAAGACGGAGATTCGATCTTGTTTGCAGGTACGGCATGGGAGTATAAGGAAATTAATGATGAAATTTTTTCCCTAAAAAAAAATATAAAATTATCCATTTATATAATTTGTCACGATATAATTCCCATCAAATTTCCACATTTATGTTTCCAGGTTAAAGGGATTCCCCTGAATGAAAAGTTCCTTCCTTACTTTTTAGGGATGACTAAAATCGCGGATCAAGTTTTCTGTGTATCTAAATCCACTGAAGCAGACTATCGAAAATTTACTGAAGAAATGCGTCTGGCATGTCCAAAAACTTCTGTCATTACAGAGGGAAGCCATATAGTGCAAGCTGCCGAATTTAAACCGCCGGCTTCCGTTATTCAGGAATTTCTTAAAACTGAGTTTGTACTCTTTGTATCGACCTTAGAAAGAAGAAAAAACCATGAATGTATCTACAAAGCGATTCTTTATCTTTTAGAAAGTGGCCTTAAAAATTTACCCAAATTTTTGTTTGTTGGCAAACCAGGTTGGAGTGTTGATGAGCTTTTGTCTGATTTAAAGTTTGATTTGCGAATCAAAAATCATATCGTCCTGATGCACGGTATTACTGATGATCATGATTTGAAATTTCTTTATGAGAAGGCATTATTTTCATTATATCCCTCGTTTTATGAAGGTTGGGGTCTACCTGTAGCTGAATCTTTAAACTATGGTAAAATGGCGATAGTCTCGTCTACTTCCTCCATGCCGGAAGTTGGCCATGATTTTGTGGATTACATTCATCCATATGACACGTTGGGTTGGGCTAACCGAATTGCTTTTTATCTAAATAACCGGGATGAACTGGCGAAAAAAGAAAAATATATTCGTGAAAATTATAAAAAGAATTCCTGGGAGGATTTTTGTAAACAGATATTTAATAAAATAACCGCGGGAGAGTGACTGTGCCTTTTTTTTATAAAATCAAACGTCGCCTTAAAGCAGGGTTGGCCTATTTATTTCTTCATGTCATTCGATTTATGCAGCGTTTTCCCGGTTTAAAAAGTTTTATATTAAGTCATCTAAAGAAATATCCGGTATTTTATGCTTTCCTTTGCCAGTTGATAAATAAACCCAATGCCAGTAACGGCTGGAAAAATGCAAAGGGTTGCACAAAGCCCTTTTCTCATAAAGTTCTTTCGGTATCGGCAAGGCGTATTTATGTGCATCTTAAAGAGGGTGTGGAAGCCAATATCAGGACACCTCAATACTCTCGCGAGAGGGACTGATGCGTATTGTTATTGACTTACAGGGAGTTCAAACCGTGAGTCGTTTCCGGGGCATTGGACGGTACACACTGGCGCTTACTCAAGCTATTCTTCGCCATCGAGGCACGCATGACGTTTTTATTGTCCTAAATGGTCTTTTTCAGGAAACAATTCAACCTATCCGTGCCGCTTTTAAGGATTTATTGCCCGAGGCTAATATTTGTATCTGGGAGGCGCCTGCACCGGGTGCTGTACGTGAATGTGATCCTTCCGATTCCTGGCGCCGGGAAATTGGAGAACGGTTAAGAGAAGCTTATTTGTCCAGCCTGAAACCGGATCTGGTTTGGATTCCCAGTTTATTTGAGGGATATACAGACAATGCCATGACAGCGACTAAACTGCATTGGGATATTCCTGTGATCGTAACGATACATGATTTGATTCCTTTGCTGAACCCTGCGGTTTTTTTTCAGGATAAGCGTTTTGAGCAATATTATTTAAGACAAATTTCCCAATTAAAACAGGCTAATATGTTTCTTACGATTTCTGCTGCCTCAGCTCTTGAAGCGCGGAAAGCGCTGGATGTTGTCGAAAATAGGATGTTGGAGTTACCAAACGGCTATGACCCTCGCTTTAGGCCATTAACAATCACTCTGGAGAGAAGAGAACAGCTATTTTCTCAAATGGGGATTACCAGACCATTTATATTGTATGTGGGTACGGATGATGATAGAAAAAATCTTCCACGCCTTATTCAGGCATATGCTCGATTACCGCAACCCATCCGTGGCAGTCATCAATTACTCATTGTGGGAAAATTGTCTCTGGATGGAAATGGTCATTTTATTTTAGAAAAAATCGCAAAAAAATCGGATGTTAGCAATGAAGAGTTACTTTTGATTGATTATGTTGATGATGATGAGTTGGTAGAACTCTATAATCTTTGCGAAGTATTGGTGTTGCCATCCTGGCATGAAGGTTTTGGCTTGTCCCTTGTTGAGGCAATGGCCTGTGGTAAGGCAGCTATCGGTGCGAATATTTCCAGCATTCCAGAGGTGCTCGGTCGCAGCGATGCCTTATTTGATCCATTTGATGTCGCTTCAATAAGTCGAAAACTGGAAGAAGTTTTGAAAGATAAAGATTTTCAAGCATGTCTTGCTGAACATGGATTACACCAAGTAAAAAAATTTTCATGGGATGAGAATGCGCGGCACATCGTGGAATTATTTGAGCGCGTAACGAAAAAACATAAGCTTCAGGAACTTGAAAAACAAAAAACCGCTCGGAGAAAGCTGGCTTTTATTATACCACAACCACCCGATTTTAGTAATGTCACTGATTCTATTATTAAGATTTTGTCAGCTCTGGATAAATGCTACGATATTCAGTTAGTCATTGCTCAAAGTTCGGGAGAAGAGGATAGGTCAGCGTCTGGTTTTAATATACGCACGCTGGATTGGTTACGGAAGAATTTAGATAAAGTGGAAAGAATCATTTATCATGCAGCTAATTCTCCTTCATACATTTATCTCACAAAATTAATTGAAGAAATACCCGGGGTAATCAGTTTAGATGATTTTTTTCTGGGTGACTTATTTTATTATTCGGAAACTGGTATTTGGGTAGAGGCATTATATCATTCGCACGGTTATAATGCTGTCCGCGAGCGTTTTATGACGGATGATATTCAGGCACTCAAAACAAAATATCCTGTCAACCTGAAAATTATTCAATATTCTCTTGGAGTTATTGTACATTCCGAGTCTATTCAACAATCGAACCGGGATTGTTACGGAGAAAAATTTATTCAGGATTGGAAAGTGATTACCCATGAACAATCCTCTGTTCAGAGCGCTGAGTTATACGCTGAAGCTATTGAACATTTCTATTCATTTTCATATGCTAACCCGGTCATTTTGGCTAAATCCCTAATTCAGGAGAAATGCCTTCCTGATACTATTAAGGATCGGGAAATCATGACCATCGCAGAAGCAATCTCGCAAAATTTACCTCTATATCGCACGCATCAACAATTATTAGTAGATATCTCTATCATTATTCGTCAGGATTATAAAACAGGCATACAGCGAGTAGTCCGGGGATTATTAGTGGAATTATTACAAATGTCACTTCCCGGTTATCGAATTGAACCTGTTTATTTAAGTGATGCCGGTGGACATTGGCATTATAACTATGCGCGTCAATATACATTGGCATTGCTGGATTGCCCGCCGGAAACCCTTCAGGATGATGTTGTTGAAGTAAAAAGTGGAGATTTATTTTTTGGTCTGGATTTATCCACTCAAATGTTGATTGATAGCGCCACAGAAGGATTACATTCAAAATGGAGTCTCATTGGAGTTAAGATTTATTTTTTAATTTATGATCTTTTGCCAGTGCTGTTGCCTCAGGTATTTCCTCCGGGCACTTATGAAAATTTTTTCCAATGGTTAAAAGTCGTCACGCAATTCGATGGAGCGGTTTGTATCTCCCAAACCGTAGCTTCGGATTTAAGGACATGGTTGGAAAAAAATGCTGTCGACCGAACCCAAAATTATCACATTACCTGGGCGCATCTTGGCGCAGACATGGAAAATTCCGCACCCAGTAAAGGTCTTCCAGAGAAAGCAGGTAATATCCTGGCGATGATTTCCCGGCGTCCCAGTTTTTTAATGGTGAGTACCATCGAACCTCGTAAAGGATATTTGCAGGCGCTCGAAGCCTTTTGTTTACTGTGGGATCAGTCAATTGATGTTAATCTCATAATCGTGGGTAAAGAAGGCTGGGACATTCTTCCTGATTCATTAAGAGGGGATATTCCTGAAATTACTCGACGCCTTCGGAATCATCCCGAAAGGGGGAAACGTTTATTTTGGTTCAATTGCATTAGCGATGAATATTTAAAAAAAATCTATGCAGCGTCTTCCTGTTTGATTGCCGCCAGCCTTGCTGAAGGATTTGGTTTACCTTTGATTGAAGCTGCGAGGTATAAGTTACCGATTATAGCACGGGATATTCCGGTATTCAGAGAAGTTGCTGGAGAACATGCTTATTATTTTCAAGGTATGGAGGCTGCGAATTTGGCCGATGCGATTAAAGCCTGGCTGGTTTTATTTGAAATAAAAAAATATCCCACCACCCATTCTATGCCCTGGCTTACCTGGAAGCAAAGCATGGAAAATATTCTGAATGCTTTACCACTTTAAGGATTCTGATGATTATTAATTCTAATTCAAAAAAAATTTTTATAACGGGTTGTGAGGGTTTCACGGGAAAGGTTTTGGCAGCATGTTTATCCAGAAATAATTATCAGGTTTTTGGAAATGAAGTTAAAATTGATATCTCTGATTATAAAGCTCTTGAGATTTATGTCAAAAAAATTAAGCCAGAATTTATTGTACATTTGGCTGCTATTTCAGGTGTTGTTAATGATGACGAAGAAAAATTATATAAAATAAATTTGTTCGGTGCATTGAATGTTTTACGAGCAGTTGAGGCAGCAAAAATCCTCCCCCGGAAAATTATTTTTGCAAGTACCGCTTATGTGTATGGAAATCGCTCGGAAAAATATATTTCGGAAACAGTTTGCCCCCAGCCGATTAATCATTATGGCAGTAGTAAATTGGCCATGGAAAATATGGTCGCTACTTGGTTTGACCGGTTTCCTATTATTATAACACGTCCCTTTAACTATACCGGTGTGGGGCAAACTCTTTCCTTTTTAGTTCCAAAAATTATTAAAAATTTTCAGGAAAAAAAACCTGTTATTGAATTGGGTAATATTAACGTCACGCGAGAGATTTCAGATGTAAATTTTGTTGCAGAAATTTATTCGCGCTTATTGGAATCTAATATTTATTCTGAAATTTTGAATCTTTGTTCAGGAGTAGGATATACACTCAATGATATCCTGGAAAAAATGCGTGAAATCAGCGGTCATAACCCAGAGATTAAAGTTAACCCTAATTTATGCCGGAAAAATGAAATTCATCGACTCGTGGGATGTAATCAGAAATTATCCGATAAACTTGGCGTTATGACATCTGCTCCTTTAAATGAAATTTTACAAGACATGTATTTTTCTTCCTCAGTGCCTTAAATAAATTTTTTATAAATTTGTATAGTTTCCTGCGCGCATTTTTCCCATGTAAATAATTTAATTCGAGATAACCCTTGATCAATTAATTTATTTCGAACTTCAGGCTTCTCGATTAAATCGAGCATGGCGCTAGCGATCGCTTCTTCTGAATAAGGATCAACCAGATAAGCTGCGTCTGCAGAAATTTCTGCGGTTGCGCCGCTATGAGCAGTAACAACGGGTATTCCGGAAGCAAAACCTTCGAGAATGGGAAAACCAAAACCTTCTGCCAGGGAAGGATAAATTAATGCATGTGCATTTTGATATAGACATTGCAGATCATTAAAAGGAATATATTTTAGCCAAACAAGATGGCCACTTTTTTCCAACTGGAAAATTTGTTCTAATAAGAGAGAAGGGGTCAGAGTAGGGTGATCTTTGCCAGCAATAACCAGATTAAACACTTTGGTTATTTTTTTGGGCAGACTCCGGTAAGCATTGATAATCCTTTCAATATTTTTTCTAGGTTGTAAAGTACCGACCGTTAGAAAAAAAGGTTTATTTAATTTATATTTTGTTAAAATACTCTGCTGGATTATAGGATCTATTTTCTGATACCAAATCTCGGATATACCATGATAAACAACTGAAATTTTATGTTCGGGTATTTTCCAAAAATTAACGATATCGACAATGTTAGCCCGGCTGCAGGTGATGACATGATCCACTTGTCCGGATAATTTTTTTAATATACTTCCTTTCAGGCGGTTGAACCTTACCGGTCCTCTCTGCCATTCTGGATGAGCTAACATGATGGCATCGTGGATCGTTGAAATAGTGGGCGTCTTATTGATACGAGGTACTAAATAATCTGTAATATGGATGAGATCAACCTTGGCTGGGAGTTTTTGATAAAAATTTCCGAGAAGAAGCGCATACAGAGGACTCTCCGCAAGATAGAAGTTTTTTTGGTATGAAAACCCGATGGCTGAAAGCTCCCACAAATTTTTAAAATAAATTTCCTTTATTTGTACGTTTTGCTGTGTTAAAGCTTGACAAAGGTTATTGGTATATATACCAATACCATCAATTTTCTTTTCTATTTTTTTTATATTATATACAGGAGTACAGGAAATACCTATTTTCATCGAAACCTCCTCCCAGCCATTGAGAGTTTTGCCTTGATTCACCGGTTATCCTATGTTTTAATGATTATTTTTGCAAGCTTTCTGGGAAATTCATGTCATGAGTTATAAAATAATACCGATTATTTTAGCCGGTGGCGTAGGGACTAGGCTTTGGCCATTATCCCGAGAAACTTATCCCAAGCAATTCTTAAAATTATTTAGCCAATATTCTCTTCTACAGGAAACGGTTCTTCGCGCTCAGTTATTGGCTAATATTGGACAGCCTATTATTGTATGCAATTTTGACCATTATTTCTTAAGCCATGAACACCTTAAGGAAATCAATGTCAGCGGGTATCAATTTATTTTAGAACCTTTCGGGAAGAACACCGCACCGGCGATTGGTTGCGCTGCGCAATTTGTTTTAGAAAATATTGGAAGCGATTCCATTTTGCTCATATTGCCTTCAGATCATTTTATCGCCGATCTGGAATTATTTTTCGATGCTATTAATCGAGCCAAGGTAATTGCTCAACAGAACTTTTTAGTCACTTTCGGTGTGGTGCCTACTCATGCCGAAACCGGCTATGGGTATATTCAGGCTGGAAGCCGGATAGCAGATACGGGTGCTTACTGGATTGATAAATTTATTGAAAAACCCAAACTCGAGTTAGCTAAGGAATTAATAGATGCGGATAAGTGTTACTGGAACAGTGGTATGTTTATGTTTAAGCCGCAAAATTATTTAGACGAATTAGAAAAACTTTCTACTGAGATATACCAGATCGTCATGAAATTAGCGCAAACCAGCGAGAAAAAAGAAGACTATCTTCGTTTGAATGCTGAAATTTTTGCACTCTGCCCCGATAAGTCTATTGATTATGCGGTGATGGAAAAAACCAGTAAGGGGGCGCTCATTCCCTTGGCTTCATCATGGAATGATTTAGGTTGTTGGGAAGCTGTTGCAAAAACCCTTTCCGGCGATTCCCTGAATAACGTGACCAGAGGAGAAGTGTTGCTTGAAGATAGTCGGGATTGTTTTGTCAGTTCCGAGGAAAGGCTGGTTGCGGTGCTGGGTATAAAAAATCAGATTATAGTGACTACTCCAGACGTGGTTTTAGTCGCTGATAAAGCTCATTCTCAGAATGTTAAGCAGTTGTTTCATCAGTTAAAATCCCGTAATAGCGATTTAGTCACGCATCACAGGAAGCAATCTCATTCCGCAGGTTATAAAGAAAATTTGGTCAATGGTGATGATTTTATAGTGGAACATTTTATGTTAAAACCACAATCCGTTTTGAATTTACCCGAATGTATTTATCCCGTGCATTGGATTATATTGAGGGGGGTAGTGGAAATTAGGGTTAACCAACAATTTTTACAACTAGTAACTCATCATTCACTATTCATGGAAAAAAACCTTATGTGTTATTTAAGAAATAATTCTAAACAGTCGGTGCATTTGGTGCGTATACAATTGAAATCGGCAGTGGATTCAGAAACCTTACAGGAAATTGAGAGTGAGGCTAATTTACTATGAAAACTGCAATTGTGACTGGTATTACCGGACAGGATGGAGCTTATTTGGCAAAATTTTTGTTGAGTAAAAACTATCAGGTTTTTGGAGCTTATCGGCGTTCAAGTTCCGTTAATTATTGGCGATTGAACGAGTTGGGAATTATAGATCATCCGCATTTGCACCGGGTTGAGTATGATCTTACTGATAGCACAGCTTCTATTCATTTATTATCGAAAATAAAACCGGATGAGGTATATAATTTAGCAGCGCAAAGTTTTGTGGGGATGTCATTTCATCATCCGATGACTACCAGCCAAATTACAGGACTGGGAGTGCTAAATTTATTGGAGGCCATTAGAATCGTGAATCCGAAAATTCGGTTTTATCAGGCGTCCACTTCGGAAATGTTTGGAAAAGTACAATCCATCCCTCAAAATGAAACCACGCCGTTTTATCCACGCAGTCCTTACGGTGTTGCTAAACTATACGCTCACTGGATGACAATTAATTACCGGGAATCCTACGATATATTTGCCTGTAATGGTATTTTATTCAATCACGAGTCGCCATTGCGTGGACTTGAATTCGTTACCCGTAAAATTACTGACAGTATTGCGAAAATTAAATTGGGCAAATTAACCGTTCTGGAATTAGGTAATTTGAATTCCCAGCGGGATTGGGGACACGCTGAGGATTACGTTGAAGGCATGTATCATATGTTACAGGCACAACAACCTGATGATTACGTTTTAGCAACTTGCCGGACTGAAACCGTGCGTTACTTCGTGGAGATGGTTTGTCGCGCCGTTGATATTGAGATTCAGTGGGAGGGACAGGATGAAAATGAAAGGGGTATTGACATTAAAACCGGTAAAACGATAGTAAGAGTAAATCCAAAATTTTACCGTCCTGCGGAAGTCGATTTACTCATGGGTGATTCTGCGAAAGCGCAAACCCGCCTCGGATGGCAACCTAAAATCACCCTTGAGCAACTCTGCGCTCAGATGTGCGAAACCGATTTACGCAGAAATAGCATCAATGGAATGGCTTTTTAACATAAATTCCATCGTAAGAGGCAACTGCGGAATTTAGGTTTAAGCTTTGTACTGTCTGCTGATGTCCTTGTAAAGTTGAATGTGTTTGTCACGCATGAAATTCACTTTAAAATACTGCTGGTAGTGCGTTTGGGTCCCTTCTCTCAATCGTTGATACAAGATTTCGTCAGTTAATAATAGATGCATCGCCTGTTTAATAGCCTTGGAGTTCGCAGGAGGTATAACTAGCCCAGAAACCTGATGACGATTAACGAAGGAGGTGCCGGTTTCTAACTCAGTTGAAATTGCAGGCTTACCATAAATTAAACTTTCTAAAAGACTGATGCAAAATGCTTCCGTTCTTAAATGTGCCGGCGCAACGGAGGCTCTGCATAATAGGTACAAAGCAGCTTTATCCTGCTCGTTAATAGCACCTGTAAAGATGACATTGTTCATTTTTTTGGTTTCCTGAAGCTGGCGTAACCTGATTTCCTCAGAACCCGCTCCAGCGATGACTACCCGAATGTTGGTTTCGTGTACAGCTTCCAGTAAAAAATCTAATCCTTTATAGTATCTGAGGGATCCTACAAAAAGGAAAAAATTATTGCCCACCCGTCTCTGCCAGCGCTGAACCGTTTCTTCGTCAGCAGAAGGATATTGCTTTTCATCCAGTCCAAAAGGAATGACGGTGACTTTTCTTGAATATTTTTTTAAAACTGGACTTGATTCCAGATAATTACCGGAACTTGCTATAATTGCGTTGGCGTGATTTAAGAAAAGATGCATGATGGGATTATAAACTATTTTTAGACATTTTTGCCTGACAATATCGGAATGATAAGTGACTACCACCGGTTTATTGACTGAGGTTAGTAAATATGTCAAATCAGCAAAGGGCCAAGGGAAGTGATAATGAAGGATGTCAAAGTCCTGGCTAAACCGGCGAAAATTTTTTAACAGGACGGGACTGATCGGGCATGAAGCAATTTCCAGAATCGCCGGAAAATAATGAATCATGCTTTTGCCGACCCGTTCAGTATGCGTTGGCGAACCCTTTTTGGTGGTTAGTACTGTGCTCTCAATGCCATATCCGTTTAAGCTTTCGCATAAGCTATGGATATGTTTCTCAACGCCTCCGACACTAAAGGGATAATAACTTTTATAAATGTGCAATATTTTCATGAAATGAATAAATTAATCCGGAAAGCAGTTTTTGGAACACTAGCCCTGCAAGATATCGTAAAATCTATAAAACTGCAAATTCGGACCACCCGCGAATGCCCATTATGAACGTTTTCTGGTTAAATGGTATAGTTCAGTTTACGGTTAATTCGGTTAATTCCTTGTCATAAATCTGCATTTATGCTCTAATTGTTTTTTCCTCACTCTGAATAGCGATGAAAGGGTGGGGCAGCAATAACTGTTAAAGTCATTCCCAAATAGTTAAGGGGTAGTCATGCAATTTATTGATTTAAGAAGACAATATCAATCAATTGAACATCAGCTGGATCAGGCTATTAAAAAAGTTTTACAGCACGGCCAGTTTATTTTGGGTCCCGAGGTCAATGAAATCGAAAAATTGTTAGCGGATTTTGTCGGTGTTAGACATTGCGCAACTGTGGCTAACGGCACTGACGCTTTATTAATAGCAATGATGGCGCTAAATATACAACCTGGGGATGAAATCATTTCTACGGCATTTACTTTCTTCGCAACGGCGGAAATGATGCTATTATTGGGCGCCAAACCGGTGTTTGTGGATATCGAACCGGACACCTATGTCATTGACTCCAGAAAAATTGAAGCGGCGATAACCAAAAAAACCAAGGCGGTTATGCCTGTCAGTCTTTATGGCCAGACTGCGGATATGGATGTTATTAACGCTATCGCACAAAAGTACAATCTGGCGGTTATAGAAGATGGCGCCCAAAGTTTTGGCGCCACCTATAAGAGGCGCCCCTCTTGTGGTTTATCTACTTTAGGCTGTACAAGCTTTTTTCCATCAAAACCCTTGGGCTGTTATGGCGATGGGGGCGCTATTTTTACCAATGACGATCGCTTGGCGCAAAAAATTCGTGAACTGCGGGTGCATGGTCAAAGCCAGCGTTATGTGCATACCTCTCTGGGGGTTAACGGCCGTTTCGACACTCTTCAGGCAGCGGTTCTTTTAGAAAAAATGAAGATTTTTGAAGAGGAAATTAAAAAACGCCGGGAAATAGCTGTCTATTATTCCGATTTATTGAAAGATCTGGTTGTGGTTCCGCAGGTGGCTGCGCATAACGCTTCGGTATTTGCGCAATATACAATTCGTGTGGAAAAACGAGAAGAATTTTGTAAAGGTTTGCAAAAAATGGGCATTCCCACCGCGATCCACTATCCGATACCGTTAATTAAACAACCTTTATTACAAAACATGGACTGTGCCAAAGTCTCTTTGCCACACACGGAAAAAGCTGCTGCCGAAGTCGTGAGTTTGCCAATGCATCCTTATTTGACGCAGGCAGAGATAGAGAGTGTTTGCCAAGCGATCGGTGATCTGGTTTTATATCCCGTAACAGGTTAATACAGTGGAGAAAGTGAGTTGCAAGCAGTGAGAGCGGTTTTTCAGGATTTGGCAAACTCGGTGTCAGCGCATCGATTATGGTTTTATATGGCGAATAATGATATTCGTCTGCGTTATCGTGGATCCACTCTGGGACCCATCTGGATCACTTTAACGATGGTCATATTTATTAGCGCGCTAAGTATTGTTAATAGTAGATTATTTAATCAAAATATTTACGAATACATCCCATTTTTGACCTGTGGTATTTTAATCTGGACATACATCTCTACGGTCATTCACGAAAGTTCCGAAATTTTCATGGCCTCGAAAGAATTTATTGAGGGAATGAAAATACCTTATTTTGTGTTAATTTTTCGCCTAATTTCTCGTAATATTCTCGTATTTTTGCACAATTTTACTGTCTATATATTGGTGGTTGTTTTTTTTCACGTACCTATTAATTTTTATGTTTTTCTGGCTCTTCCGGGATTTTTCCTTGTGACCGCCAATTTAGCTGCCATCAGTACCATTATTTCTTTTATCGGGACCCGTTTCAGGGATTTACCGCCGATCATAACTGCGATAACAACGGTGGTTTTTTTTATTTCACCGGTAACCTGGCGATCCCGATGGGTGGGACCTGAGTCATTGATTTTAAAATTGAATCCAGTGGCATATTTATTAGATTTAATCCGTACACCCTTATTGGGAGGGGTTCCTGATCTTGATTCATTTGTTTTTAGTTTGATTTTACTGGCGATTCTTTGGTCCATTGCTTTATTGGTATTTTCTCGCTATAGCCAGAAAATTCCATTTTGGTTATAAACAGATGTCCTCTATTAATTTAAACAATGTATCCTTAAATTATCCATTGTTAGGCACCTATACCCGCTCTTTAAAGCTAAGTATGATGGGTGTTTTAGCAAAAGGGACTACACAGATTACTTCTGAAAATAAGATCATCTACCTCGAAGCATTGAAGAATATTACTCTTGAATTGACCCGGGGAGATCGTTTAGGCTTGATTGGACCTAATGGAGCGGGCAAATCCACTTTATTAAAAGTCATGGCAGGGATCTTATCTTCCTTCTAAAGGAACTATTCATATCAATGGAAGTACTTCCCCACTTTTAGGTATCAATGTGGGGATGAATCCTTTAGCAACGGGCTATGAAAATATTAAATTCAGAAGCCTGCTTTATGGGTTCGACAAGGAGAAAACTGAAAAAATTATTCAGGATGTCGAAGAATTTACTCAATTAGGACATTTCCTGTCGATGCCTGTCAAGACCTATTCTTCGGGTATGAGCGTTCGCCTCAGTTTTGGTATCGCTACGGCCATTACTCCGGATATTCTAATCATTGATGAAGTCGTGGGGGCCGGCGATGCTCAATTTATAAATAAAGCGCGGCAGCGCTTAGGTGATTTAATCGAAGCCTCTAATATCCTGGTTCTTGCTTCTCATTCAGAAGAAATCATCAAAAAATTCTGCAATAAAATTTTGTGGCTGGAGCAAGGTTCTATCGTGAAATTTTCGGAACACAATATTGATGAGACGCTAAACGAATATAAACAGACTTGTCTGGCTTTAAGCCGTTAAACTATAAATATATACCCAGAAACAGGCAGTCATCTTTCCAGGAAATGGGTTGCGGTTTCAATAATATAATCCACTTCCTGATCGGACAAATCGGGATAAAGTGGGAGTCGTATTAAGCGGGAAGCGTGATGATCGGTCCATTTTAACGAATAAAAAGTTTTCCGACCATATTTCATCCCTCCAGGAGAACTGTGTAAGGGAATATAATGAAATGGAGTATCAATACCATTATTTTTCATAGTTTGGATAAATTCTGTTCGCTGAGAAGGAGTATTGAGTATCAGATAATAAATATGACCATTATGCGAGCAAACGGCTGGAATTGTGGGTAAAGCATGAACTTTGGATGTTTTAAGCCTGGAAAAACTTTCATGATATTTATTCCAGATCGAAATTCTGCGTTGGGTGAGTTCGTTGGCTTTTTCTAATTGAGAGCAGAGCAAAGCCGCGTTAATTTCATTAAGGAGGAAAGCGGAGCCAACGTCTACCCAAGTGTATTTATCAACCGCTCCAGCAATAAATGCTTCCCGATTAGTGCCTTTTTGCCATATAATTTTCGCTCTATCCAGTACTTGTTCATCGTTGATTAATAGTGCGCCTCCAAATCCGGAAGTGATATTTTTAGTATGGTGGAAACTCATCGCTCCCATGTGTCCAAGCGATCCCAGTGCGCGATCTTTGTATTTCGCTTTAATCCCCTGAGCAGCATCTTCAATAACACACAATTTGAATTTTTCGGCGATTTTACAGATAGATTCCATATCACAGCTTATCCCCGCATAATGGACTGGTACGATGGCTTTCGTTTTTTCGGTAATCGCAGCTTCAATAAGATTTTCATTGATGTTCAAGGTATCTGGCCGGATGTCGACAAATACCGGCTTTGCCCCCCTTAATACAAATGCATTGGCGGTTGACACAAAGGTGTAGGAAGGCATGATGATTTCGTCGTCAGGCTGTAATTCTAATAATAAAGCGGCTATTTCCAGAGCGGCTGTACACGAAGTAGTTAGTAAGGCGGCCTTTGCTCCCGTCGCATCTGCGAGATAGCGGCTGGCTAATTTAGTGAAATGGTCGTTTTCCAAAACAGGACTTGCAAGACACTGCCTGATATAATCAAACCCTTCGGGAGAAATGGCTGGTTTATTAAAGGGAATTTTATTCATGATATATCTCAGGAGAGGTTTCCTTAATGATCCCGCGATAAATATTTTTAATAATAAAATTCGGTCTATTTTTTACTTCCAGAAGAATTTTTCGTATGTAAATACCTATCAAGCCTAAAGAAAACAGGATTAAGCCCCCGAAAAACCAGATAGAAATGATCGTAGATGTCCATCCTGATAAAATTGTATTATAGAATAATTTCTGAAAAACGAGATAAAAAATAAGTAATAATGAAGACAGTGAGACAAGGAGACCCAGTTTGAAAATATATACCAAGGGTTTATCTGAAAAAGAGACAATAGTGTCGTTAAAAAGCCGTAACTTCTTTTTAAAAGTATATTGAGTACTCCCCTTAAAATGTTTTTGAACAATAAATGGAATTTGTTTGTATCCTGTCAGGGTCCATAAAAATGTAATATTCACAATATATTCATTATATAAAAGAAGGCTCTTGACATAGTTTTTTTTCATTAATCTCAGCGTAGTTAGATTTCGGGGTATTTTAACTTCACAGAGATATTTGACTAATTTATAATAGCTCCAACCAGAAAATTTTTCGAACCACCCGCCTTTACGTTTCTCCTGAACACCATAGACAACATCCGCATCACTTTCACGGAGTTTTTGGTAAAATTGAGGGAGATATTCCGGGTCTTCTTCCAGATCACTGTCTAATAAGAAAACCATTTCACCTTGTGCATGTGATAAGCCGGTCATCATTGCCTTATGGTGACCAAAATTTTTTGACAATTCAATAACTATTACCCGGGAATCACTGACAGCAATGTTTTTAGCAATCTCCAAAGACCTATCATCGGAGCCATCATCGACAAAAATGATTTCATATTCAGAAGTAATTTTATCCGTACATTTTTTTATGCGCCAGTAAAAATCTTTGACGAAGGATTCGGAACGATACAAAGTAGTGACTATAGAAAGTAACATAATAATCCTAATAGGGTTAGATCTATCAAACTCGTAAAAGAAAATTCCTTCCAGCAAAAGTGTATAGCTGATAAAATGCGAATTCTCTGCATTTCAGGATATTACACTACCTCCCGAAGGCTTTTCAAGAGAGCAGGGGTTATCATTATCCTAAAAAGAGCAGTTGCCACCTTCGCAGTAGGTGGCAACTGCTCTTTTTAGGATTATGGATCCTAAATTGTCTATGAAGCCTCCCTAAATAAAAATTTAGCGGAATGTGATATTATGTACTGGATTTGTCCTGGTAGTTCATGGGTTTTGAGATTGAACCGGGTATTAAATTATTCTAAACGGTTGTTTATATGAAAATTACTATTTATGGTACGGGTTATGTCGGTTTAGTGACCGGCGCCTGCCTGGCGGAAATGGGCTACAGCGTACTTTGCATTGATATCGACGCACACAAAATTTCCCAGTTACAAAAGGGTGTGGCGACTATTTATGAACCGGGTTTAGAGGCCCTGTTGAGGAAAAATATCGCCGAAGGCCGCCTCCATTTTACCACGGACGCTGTCACCGCAGTCACCTATGCGGATATTCAGATAATTGCCGTGGGCACGCCTCCTCAGGAAGACGGCTCCGCTGATTTGCAACACGTGCTGACGGTGGCGAAAACCATCGCGCATTTCATGACAACCCCCAAACTAATTGTTAATAAATCGACTGTTCCGGTAGGAACAGCCGACCAGGTCAGCGGGGTGCTGGCGGCGGAATTGGCCCGTCGGGGCGTCAAAATTCATTTTTCCGTGGCTTCAAATCCTGAGTTTTTAAAGGAGGGTTCGGCAATTGAAGATTTTATGAAGCCCGACCGCATTATTATCGGAACTGAAAACCCGGAAGCGGAAGCTTTGCTTCGGGAAATATACGCGCCTTTTAACCGCAACCATGACCGGATCATCGTGATGGACGTTCGTTCCGCGGAACTCACCAAATACGCGGCCAATGCCATGCTGGCGACTAAAATCAGCTTCATTAACGAAATGGCCTATCTGGCCGAACACCTCGGTGCTGATATAGAAAAAGTGAGAATAGGCATCGGGTCTGATCCGCGTATCGGTTATGATTTTATTTATCCGGGGTGCGGATACGGGGGTTCCTGTTTTCCCAAAGATGTGAGCGCCTTGATTCGTATCGCCCAGGTGAATCACTGTCCGGCGGATTTACTGACAGCAGTTGAAACTGTTAATCAACGCCAGAAAACCAGTTTATTTTTTAAAATATCCCGTTATTTTCGCGGACATTTATCCGGCAGAATTTTTGCCTTATGGGGATTGGCCTTTAAACCTAACACAGATGATATCCGCGAAGCTTCCAGCCGTGTCCTGCTCGAAGCGCTATGGGCAGCGGGAGCGAGTGTTCAGGCATTCGATCTCCAGGCGATGGATGCCATTCGTAAAATCTATGGTCCGCGGACTGATCTTGTTTTATCGCCAAGTAAAGAAGCCGCCCTGCAAAATGCCGATGCCTTGATTATTTGCACGGAATGGCCGGCATTTCGCGCGCCGGATTTCGGATATATAAAAGCCCAGCTGAAACACCCTGTCATTTTTGACGGCAGAAATTTATACGATCCCGTACACATGCGCGAAAAAGGTATTGTTTATTACGGCATTGGCCGTGGGGAAAGTATCATCCGCGATGAGGTCATGGAGGAGGTGTTTAAGTAATGAAAGTTTTAGTGACCGGTGCGGCAGGTTTTATTGGATATTATGTCTGTCAGGAGTTACTCCGTCGTGGCGATACCGTCATTGGTATCGATAATTTAAATACTTACTATGATGTGCAATTAAAGCATGACCGGTTATCCCAACTTGAAAATCAGCCCGGTTTTAATTTTTTCCGTTTGGATCTCACCGACCAGCCGGCGCTCAATCAATTATTTTCAGAGGAAAAACCTACTCAGGTAGTCCATCTGGCGGCTCAGGCTGGAGTGCGCTACTCGTTGGAAAATCCTCATGCTTATCTGGATAGTAATATCACCGGGACCTTAAATATCCTCGAAAATTGCCGTCATCATCCCGTTGCGCATATGGTGTATGCTTCTTCCAGTTCAGTTTATGGTTTGAATGCCAAAACACCTTTTGCAGTGAGTGACAATACCGATCAGCCGATTTCTCTCTACGCGGCTACTAAAAAAGCCACCGAATTAATGGCATATACTTATTCACATTTATATCGAATTCCCTCGACGGGATTGCGGTTTTTTACCGTCTACGGCCCCTGGGGCAGGCCCGATATGGCGCCGATGAAATTTACCGAAGCGATTCTAAGAGGTAAGCCTATAGACGTTTATAGCCACGGCCGTATGCAACGCGATTTTACCTATATCGACGATATCGTCACCGGAGTCATAAAAGTTCTGGATAAACCCGCAGCACTCAAAAATGGCGCCCATTCTCCGCCTTACCGGTTATATAACATCGGCGGCAATCAGCCCGTTAAATTAATGGATTTTATTACACTATTAGAAAAAACCATTGGAATGGATGTCAAAAAAAACATGTTGCCAGCGCAACCAGGTGATGTCGAGCAGACTTGCGCCGACGTGGATGATCTTGTCCATGATTTCGGATTTAAGCCGCAAATTACATTAGAAGCGGGTTTAAAAAAATTGGTAGACTGGTATAAAGATTATCGGAGATAGTTTGTGGAATTAACCGATAAAGTCGCACTGATTACCGGCGGAGCATCCGGCATGGGGGCCGCTACCGCGTTATGGCTGGCGAAGCGTGGAGTGCGCATCGCCATTCTCGATCGGGATCCAGACTCTGCGGATCGCCTTGCGAAGGAAATATCCGGTTTTAGCGTGCAAACAGAGGTCAGCGATAGTGAGTCGGTAAAAAACGCCATTAATACCACTGTCGCCCAATGGGGCGATATTCATATTTGCATCAATTGCGCCGGCATCGCGCCTGCCGCGAGAATTGTCAGCCGCCAGGGACCGATGGCTCTCGAAGATTTCCAGCGGGTAATACAAATTAATCTGGTAGGGACTTTTAACGTTATGCGTCTCGCCGCCGCCCAAATGATGCGGCAAAATTCCGTTAATGCCGACGGCGAAAGAGGAGTGATCATTAATACCGCCTCCATCGCCGCTTTCGAAGGTCAGATCGGGCAGGCCGCCTATAGCGCTTCCAAAGGCGGCGTCTGCGCTCTCACCTTACCGGCCGCTCGGGAATTCGCTCAATTTGGTATTCGGGTTATGGCCATCGCTCCGGGCATAATCGATACCCCCCTGATGACGAAAATGCCTGAAGAGGTCAAACAAAACTTATCCGCTTCCATACCGTTTCCTAAACGTTTTGGAAATCCCAATGAATATGCTATGCTTGTTCAACAAATAATTGAAAACTCTTATTTAAATGGCAGTGTTATTCGTTTGGATGGGGCTATGCGAATGAGAGAGCATTGAGAATTGAGGAATATTATGGCTTATTATACTGACACAGAGCTTAAACAATTAGGTTTTAAGAGACTTGGCAGAAATGTGAAGATAAGCACAAAAGCGAGTATTTATAATGTCGATGAGATTGAGATTGGGGATAACTCAAGAATAGATGATTTTTGTGTGGTTTCCGGAAAAGTACAAATAGGAAAAAATGTTTATATAGGCCCTATGTGTTTACTTGCAGGCGGTAAGCCCGGTGTTTATTTTGAGGATTTTTCTACTCTTTCTTACGGAGTAAAAGTTTTTTCCCAATCAGATGATTTCTCAGGAGGCTCTTTAACGAATTCAACAATACCGGCTAAATATAAAAATGAATTTACAAGTGCAGTATTTATTAGAAGGCATGTTATAATTGGTGCATCGAGTGTGATTCTTCCAGGGGTTGAGCTTGCCGAAGGATGTTCCGTAGGGGCTATGTCGCTGGTCTTAAAATCCATAGAAGCATGGACAATAGTGTGTGGAGTTCCGGCTAAAAAATTAAGATATAGAAAAAAAGATTTATTAAAATTGGAAGAGCAGTATTTGGCTGACTCCTGTGTCCAGTCAATTTTATAATAAATGATATAAGCAAGAGAATACTATGAGCATTACTTCTAATAGCACCCGCGCATTAGGCGTTTTCAGCCTGGCGATGATTACCGCAGTTTCAGTAGACAGCGTGCGTAATCTACCTGCAACCGCACTGTTCGGCAGTTCGCTGATTTTTTTCTTTGTGCTGGGCGCCATTTTATTTTTAATACCGTGTGCGCTGGTTTCAGCGGAGCTATCGTCTACCAGTACCGAATCCGGCGGAGTGTATGCGTGGGTCAAGAATGCGTTTGGTCCACAGGCCGGCGTGTTGGCTATCTGGCTGCAATGGATTGAAAACGTAATCTGGTATCCCACCATTTTATCTTTCGTCGCCGGCACCATTGGCTTTTTAATTTCCCCGTCGTTGGCCGACAGTAAAATATTTTTAATCAGTATTATTATAGTCGCCTTTTGGGGCGCGACTTTAATCAATTTACTGGGGATAAAGTCTTCGGCATTGTTCAGCAACTTTTGCGCAGTGACCGGTTTGTTATTGCCTATGACCCTGATTATCGCCCTTGGCGCAGTGTGGATTTTTTCCGGCCAGCCACTGCAGATACATTTCGCTCCCCATGATTTACTGCCGCGATTAAATGATTCCGGCGTTTGGGTGGCGCTCACCGGTATTATGCTGTCTTTTTGCGGAATGGAAATTGCGACAGTCCATGCCCGGGATGTTGAAAATCCGCAACGTTCTTATCCGCGCGCCATGCTGCTGGCGACTTTAATTATTGTGGTGACTCTCGTTTGCGGCGCATTGGCCATTGCAGTGGTGTTACCTCAAAAGGAAATCAGTCTCGTCGCCGGTATTATGCAGGCTTTTCAGGCTTTCTTTGCTGTCTATCACATCACCTGGATTTTGCCATTGATCGCGCTAACTCTGGTGATCGGCGGCATGGGCAGCGTGAGCAACTGGATTATCGCGCCCACCCGCGGTCTGCTGCTGGCGGCTCAGGACGGTTATTTACCCCGGCATTTCGCTAAAGAAAATCGTTTCGCTGCCCCCAGGGTATTGCTGATTTATCAGGCCCTGATTGTAACGGTGATATCGATGGTGTTCTTATTGCTTCCGTCCGTAAACGCCTCTTACTGGTTACTGACAGCCTTATCCGCCCAGCTTTACATGCTGATGTATATTCTAATGTTTGCCGCGGCCCTTCGGCTCAGATACCGGTCTGCTGACCGCCGTCACGGTTATCAGATCCCGGGAGGGAACTGGGGATTATGGATAGTCGCAATAGCCGGAATAATCGGTTCTACGCTGACTTTCGTGATCGGATTTATTCCCCCCGGTAATATTCAGACTGGTGGAGTACTTTTCTATGAAAGCCTGCTCATCATCGGTTTACTGATCATGAGTACTCCTCCCATCATTATCTACCAATGGCAAGCACGCCTAAAATCAAAATCATACTCTGATATGCGCGAGGATGGAGCCCGCTAATATAACGGCTCCTGGTTCGGATAATGATTTTGTTGGGTATCATGCTCCGGTTTTCTCCTGTTTTTCGCTGCTCTTCCCTTCCCCTGCTGGGCAATAAAACTTAAAGAAGGTAAATTGGTCTCATTTTTTGCTGTTGTATCCGGTGTTTCAGACCCTTCAGAGATTTTATTAGACTTTTCTTCTACTTCTTCCCGGGGAGTTAATTGAAGATAGGATTTTAGTTCATCGGTAACTTCATATTCTTCATCATTTTCCAAATACACATCCAGAATTTTTTTTAAAAATCCAGGATATTCGGTTAAAAAACTTTTTCTTATAAAAATAGGATTATTATTAAAAGAATTATAGCGTTCGGTATCCTGATAAAGTTTGTGTTCTGTTGCTGTGTCTACTTCTCTTCTTCCTATAATATCTGAATAGGTACATCCTGCGGGTATACTAAACTCATTTTCGCTATATTCATCTGATTCAAGTGGGGGAATAGCCCCTTTCGCCATGATGAGATAAACGAATTTTGACTTATCTCGATCAAGTTTGGTCTGGTTCAAATTAGCAGTACACGAAACAAACCCGCCAATATCACTTCCCTCTTTTCTATGGTTTGCTACATTTAAAGTCGATTTTCCTGCTTCATAATTTATATTGGGTTTCTTTGGATAGAGTGGAAAAGCGTTACCTAAAGGTCGCCAAATATTAGGAAGAATCCCTCCTGCTTTTTTAATGGTTGCATAGTCGTTTTTTTCGCCTCTGGCCACAATTCTGATGAAGTTTTCTCGCCCCTGATAACTTTTATTCTCCGCATTCTGTGCAGCCAACTCTTCCTTATAAGGTAAATCTTTAGGATCAATTTTTTTTAGGACGATATCAAAAATTTTTTCCGGACCGGAAGTTTCCTGATTTTCTGTTTGTAAGATAACCTGGGAATCGATATTTTTTTTTCTGACCCGGATTTCAATGAAATCCGAAAAATCGGTCACATCATTTTTAGAATCCGGTCGACGTGTATTATTTGAGTTATGTTTGGTACCTATATTTTTCATAATTTATATTTAATCTCTCTTTAAAAAAGATTTATTATACAATTAAAAGATTAAAATAATCTTAAATAGGGTCAGATCCCGGGAGGAAACTCAAATGTCGTGTACTGAGGGCAGTTTGTGTCAAACCAAAATAGTACCGTTTCAATTTAATTCTGACCGATTGACTCGGACTTCTTATTCCCTCTCCCACTTGTGGGAGAGGGGGGAATCGGTCAGAATTAAATTGAAATGGTAATAGAACACGGCTGTCCCATTATAATTTGCATATATAATTTAAGAGGCCACTATCAAAAAGCAAATTACCCTTAGACTGCTGGTTGCCGGAGTCATCTGTCGAGGCAAAATCCGCAGCGACAGGGTTGCCCGGCCGCCGTAAACCCATCCATGGGGGCTGCGATCGCGACATCCTGTCGCTCACGCCCGGTCAACCCTGTCGCTGCGGATTTTGCCTCGACAGATGACCCCGGCACCCTGATTCGGGTTCATTGCCTGTCGTGATTTATTTTTGATTTTTCCTTTAGGCCGGTGCTTTGTTAAATTAAAGACGCTGTTAAAAATTTACGGATGAGAGATTGACAGGTATGATCTTTTATTTTTAACAGGATTAGCCGATGCAGGAAGTATCGCCAAATTCATTTATCCGTTGTTTTAGTGAGCTGGAAGATCCACGTATAGACCGGAAAAAATTTAAAGACATCAGTATTAAAGGACTCAGGAAAAAAGCAGGATGGGGTGACAGGACTTTGAATAGTATCCTGATGGAAAGTTTTGGACAGGGTGGATGATTGGCAAAGCATGGCTTAAAGGAAAAAGCAAAAAAAAATCACGACAGGCAATGAATCCGCATCAGGGTGCCGGAGTCATCGGTTGAGGCAAAATCCGGAGGAGCCGGGTTGACCGGGCGTGAGCGACAGGATGTCGCGATCGCAGCCCCCATGGATGGGTTTACGGCGGCCGGGCAACCCGGCTCCTCCGGATTTTGCCTCAACCGATGATTCCGGCAACCAGCAGTGTATGGGTAATTTGCTTTTGATAGCGGCCTCTTAAATTATATATGCAAATTATAATGGGACACCCCTGGGTAATAGAATGTCCCCCCTCAATTTCCAATCTGTTTCATGGCAGGCTATGTTCTAAAAACTTTACTGTTTTGGCTTGATCTTGTCGGAATTTTTACCGAGATGGCAGATAACAAATTAGACGCATATATCTGCCATGTCGTATCCACAGCCATTGGTGCAGGAATTTCAACAGAACTAGTGGGGTCTAGTAATTTTAAGATTACTTCACCGGAATCCAAATATTTTGGAATATAAGCCAGGCGTAAATTACGCTGATCTCTAAATTGCATCCTCCAGTGATTACTGTCATTACCAAAAAATAGAATAACAGAATATCCGGCAATCATATTTTTCGAAATTGTTCTGAATCTTTCTATATTGCCATCCCAAATCTGGAATGTGTGGTTATTAACAGAGACCTTTTCACAATGTGCACCCACTGTGGTCATAAAATTTTGATTATTCGAATTGCCAGACACGATTTGTAGAAATTCATTTTTCAAATCGGCATCTCCCATTAATAATGCCCTGAGGAAATAATTATCAGGTTTACTGTCCTCAGCTTTAAATCCGCTTACCAGCACAAGAGTAGGTAACACAGGAGCCTGATTTTGCGGAACAGAAAATATCAATGGGAGAGTAGAGATCGAAGTAGAGACAGGCCTTGAGTTCGAAGCCGGATCGGGAATTGGAGTCATAGAAAGAGGCGGTAAAATTGTTGTATTTACCGGCTTAACGGGCTTAGTATCTACAACAGGTTTTTCTTCTTTCCCAATTTTCAGAGTAAATAAAGAGGCTATACTTGAGCCGAGGCTGGAAGGCATTGGCGCAATGTAAATTTCTTTATCGAATAAATTTTCGTCCTCTGGAGTGACGTCAGCGACCGGAAATATGACATGCGGAGAAAACAGCAAGTCCACTCCGGGAGTAAGAAGCATAATGTCCATAAAAGCCATATCCAGGGTATTTTCAAATATTTTACGGGTATTCGATGATTTTACAAACAGTAATTCCTTAATGGATAGTGCACAACGGATGAGAGAATCGACTTCTTTCCAATAACATTCAGGCGCATGATCCTTTAACTTTACAATCTTTCTCGCATGAATAATGGTTTTTTTAAATTTTTTAAAAGACTTTATTTCGTCTTTAGTCGATATCAGGTTTCTTTGATTATGGCCTGCTTTGGCGACACTTATAGAATCTCTAATTAAATTGTCGAGGAAGCCGCGCACCCAATCCGGTTTTGACCAATTTATTACAATGGTTCCGGGTATTCCTTTAATGTCATGATTATCGGTGAGCGATAAATCCGTAGGATCGAGGCCCAGGCATAACAGGAAAATGAGTTTTCTAAAGTTATTCTTGTCCGCAGCCACCTGTAATGGCGATCGATATTTCAAATAACGTCCTTTTTTAGAAGACCTAAAATCTTCTTTATTCTCTTCTAACACCTTAAGTACGGCCAGAGTAGCCACAAAACTAGAATCAATAGTATTTACAGCCAGAGCTAAAGGAGTCATTCCATCGTAAATCGGTCTGTCAATCATGATCACATCAGGGTTAAGATAGGTATTAATTCTTTGTATATCATTGGCGCTGATTGCCAGTATAAGCTTCCTGATAGTATTTACATATTTGAAAACTTCCGGATTGGGATTGTTTTCTGCGAATTGTAATATTTCCAAAGATGCCGTGCTATCCGCACCATTTTCAATTAAAAGCATCACTAACATCAAAGCATCTTTGGTTGTTTTTCTACAGGCTTGTAGTAATGCGCTTTTCTTAGTAAGCTTCATTAAATCACAAGGTATACCATCAGGATTGAAAAAAATTCCAAGTTCTAACGACAGTTTAATACACATCGCGGCAACTTCCGCATCAGTCTCTTTGGGCCAGAAGTCACCGGCTTCTTCGTCTCTCATACTCGAACTGATATAAAGATTTCTATGATAGGCCAGTGCTAATAGCATTTTGTCAAAACGCATTATTTGCCAGATTTCATGATTCATTAGGGTGTAGTTTTCTTCATAAGTTTTAGGCAAATCGACCCATTCCTTTTGAACTAAATGGGAATGATCTTTTTTAAGATATTGATTCAGAGCCCTGGTGAAAGCGGCTGCAAAAATATTGATGATAAATAACTCGGCTGACCTTTCTATATTAAATTGTAATGTATATTGCCTGCCGGTAAATACCTCATTCTCTTTATCAAAGGGGTTGTTCCAATAATAATTAGCATATTTGGCATATTTCGCAATTTGTTGAACGCTATATTGCATAGTGCTGCGGAATATAATAAAGAATTTGTTTGTAATGGGGTTAAAATTACAGGAAAAACCCAATTCAAACTGGCCTTTTTGAATGCACATTTTAAGCTGCAGTTGTCCTGTGTGCCCGCAATAAATTTTAGAGTGTTCTTTGACTTCCTGGTGGACTATCCCAGTCAAAGCTTTGGTTTCAGGCATCACCCAATTCCCCATACCAACAAGTTTATCCATGGCGACTTTATCTTCCTGACTCGCATTTGTGGGCAGGGAAGCTTCGGCAAATGTATGCCAGATGCTGGACTCGGCTGTTTTTTCGAGGGGACAATAAATGGCATATCTCATTGCCTTATTCTGTACAATTGAAATCGATAAAAATTGAAGAGCTCGTTCCTGAAACTTAAAATTCTGGAAATCATTCTCTGAAAGGACGGGATAAGTTATCATCGGGCCGGCGTCTGTTTTATTGTCTGCTCTGCTCATTGTTCTTCTCTTATATTGGTTACGGATTGATAACTTTTTTATTTTTATATGATATGGATTAATTATTAATATAATATTAAATTAATAGAATATATTAATCTCTATTTCTGAAAATCGTGCTGGACTTTAAATTCTTACACTGTTTCCTGTCAGGCTATGGATTTAAAACTGTACTGTTTTGGTTTGACTTTGTCGGAACTTTTACCGAGATTGCAGATAACAAATTAAACGCATATTCCTGCCATGTCTTATCCACTGCCATTGGTTCAAAAATTATGTCAGAACTATTGGGGTCCACTAATGTTAAGATTACTTTACCGGAATCCAAATATTGTGGAATATAAGGATGGCGTAAATTATGCTCCTCTCTAAATCGCTCTTTCCAGTAATTACTGTCATTACCAAAAAATAGAATAACAGAATATTCGTCAATCTTTCCCGAAAATGTTCTTAATTTTTCTATATTGATATCGCAAATCTGGAATGTGTGGTTATTAACAGAGATCATTTCGCACTTTACACCCAGATTTTGCGGATTGTCCGACACGGTTTCTAGAAATTCTTTTTTCAAATTGCCATCTCCTATTAATAGTGCCTTGAGGAAATAATTTTCAGGTTTTTTTTCCTGACTTTTAAATCCTTTTACCAGCACCATAGCAGGTAACACGGGAGCATGATTTCGCGGAACAGAAAATATCAATGGGAGAGTAGAGATCGAAGTAGAGACAGGTCTTGAGTTCGAATCAGGATCGGGAATTGGAGTCATAGAAAGAGAGGGCAAAATTGTTGTATTCACCGGCTTAACGAGCTTGAAATCGATAACAGATTTTTCTTCTCTCTCAATTTTCAGATTAAATAAAGAGGCTATACTTGTGCCCAAGTTGAAAGGTATTGGCTCAATGTAAATTTCTTCATCAAATAAATTTTCGTCCTCCGGAGTGACTTCAGCGACCGGAAATATGACATGGGGAGAAAACAGCAAATCCACTTCGGGAGTAAGAAGCGCAATGCCCCCGAAAACCTTCCACAGGGTATTTAAAAACATTTGATGGGCATTTTCTGATTTTTTACTCAGTAATTCCTTCATGGATAAAGCACAACGATTGAGAGCATCGACTTCTTTCCAATAACATTCAGGCGCATGACCCCCTAAATTTACAATTTTTCTCGCATGAATAATGGTTCTTTTAAATTTTTGAAAAGACTTGAACTCGGCTTTTGTCGACATCAGTTTTTTTTGATTACCTGCTTTGGCGACACGGATCGAGTTTGTAATTAAATCGTTGAGGAAGCAGCGTACCCAATTCGTTTTTGACCAGTTTTTTACAACGATTCCGGCTGTTCCTTTAAATTTGTAATTATCATGGAGCGATAAATCCGTGGGATCAAGACCCAGGCATAACAGAAAAATGAGTTTTACAAAATCATCCTTATCAGCGGCCACCTGTAATGGCGATCGATATCGGAAATAACGTCCTTTTTTAGAAGATCTAAAATCTATTTTATTATCTTCCAGTACTTTAACTACAGCCATAGTAGCCCCTAAACCAATATTATCCACAGAGAGAGCTAGAGGAGTCATTCCATTGCAAATAGGTCTGTCAATCATAATCACATCAGGATTAAGATAGGTCTTAATACTTTGTTCATGATTGTGTTTGATTGCCAAAATAAGCTGATGTATGGTATTTAAATATATATGAACTTCCGGATTAGGATTGTTTTTTGCGTATCTCAATACATTTAAAGGATATTTACGGATATCCACACCATTTTCAATTAAAAGCATAACGAACATCGGAGCATCTTTGGTTGTTTTTCTGCAGGCTTGTAGTAATGCGTTTTTATTAGTAAGATTCTTAAATTCATCAGGTACATGATCAGGATCGAAAGAAATTCCAAGTTCTAACGATGCTTTAATACAGTTCTCGGCAACTTCCGTATCAGTCTCTTTGGGCCAGAAGTCACCGGGTTTTTCGTCGCTAAAACTCGAACTGATATAAAAATTTTTGTGATAGGCCTTTGCCAAAAAAACTTTGTCAAAGCGCATTATTTGCCATTGATTATGAGACATTAAAGTGTAGTTTTCTTTATAAGTTTCAGGAAAATCCACCCATTCTGTTTGAACTAAATTGCGGTGATGTTTTCCAAGGTATTGATTCAAAGCATGAGTGAAAGCGGCTGCAAAAATATTGATGATAAATAACTCGGCTGACCTTTCTATATTAAATTGTAATGTATATTGCCTGCCGGTAAATACCTCATTCTCTTTATCAAAGGGGTTGTTCCAATAATAATTAGCATATTTGGCATATTTCGCAATTTGTTGAACGCTATATTGCATAGTGCTGCGGAATACAATAATGAATTTGTTTGTAATGGGGTTAAAATTACAGGAAAAACCCAATTCAAACTGGCCTTTTTGAATGCACATTTTAAGCTGCAGTTGTCCTGTGTGCACGCAATAAATTTTAGAGTGTTCTTTGACTTCCTGGTGGACTATCCCAGTCAAAGCTTTGGTTTCAGGCATCACCCAATTCCCCATACCAACAAGTTTATCCATGGCGACTTTATCTTCCTGACTCGCATTCGAGGGCAGGGAAGCTTCGGCAAATGTATGCCAGATGCTGGACTCGGCTGTTTTTTCGAGGGGACAATAAATGGCATATCTCATTGCCTTATTCTCTACAATTGAAATCGATAAAAATTGAAGAGCTCGTTCCTGAAACTTAAAATTCTGGAAATCATTCTCTGAAAGGACGGGATAAGTTATCATCGGGCCGGCGTCTATTTTATTGTCCTCTAGTCTGCTCATTGTTTTTCTCTTCTATTGGTTACGGATTGATTACTTTTTATATAATATAAATTAATTATTCAAATAATATTAAATTAATAGAATATATTAATCACTATTTCTGAATATCGTGCCGGATTTTTGGTAAGAAATTCTTACACTGTTTCCTGTCAGGCTATGGATTTAAAACTGTACTGTTTTGGTTTGACTTTATCGGAACTGTTACCGAGATTGCAGATAACAAATTAAACGCATATTTCTGCCATGTCGTATCCACTGCCATTGGTTCAGGAATTGTGTCAGAACTATTGGGGTCCGCTAATGTTAAGATTACTTTACCGGAATCCAAATATTTTGGAATATAAGCCTGGCGTAAATTATGCTCATCTCTTAATCGCGCTTTCCAGTAATTACTGTCATTACCAAAAAATAGAATAACAGAATATCCGTCAGTCTTTAATGTTGTTAATTTTTCTATATTGATATCGCAAATCTGGAATGTGTGGTTATTAACAGAGATCATTTCGGCCTTTAGACCCAGATCTTGCGGAGTGTTCGACACGGTTTCCAGGAATTCTTTTTTCAGATTGCCATCCCCTATTAATAGTGCCTTGAGGAAATAATTTTCAGGTTTTATGCCCTGACTTTTAAATCCTTTTACCAGCACCAGAGCAGGTAACACGGGAGCATGATTTTGCGGAACAGAAAATATCAATGGGAAAGTAGAGATCGAAGTAGAAACAGACCTTGAGTTCGAATCAGGATCGGGAATTGGAGTCATAGAAAGAGAGGGTAAAATTGTTGTATTTACCGGCTTAATGAGCTTGAAATCGATAACAGATTTTTCTTCTCTCTCAATTTTCAGATTAAATAAAGACGTTATATTTGAGCCAGGGCTGGAAGGCATTGGCGCAATGGAAATGTCTTTATCGAATAAATTTTCGTCCTCTGGAGTGACGTCAGCGACCGGAAATATGACATGCGGAGAAAACAGCAAGTCCACTTCCGGAGTAAGAATCATAATGTCCTTAAAAACCATATCCAGGGTATTTAAAAATACTCTACGGGTATCCGGTGATTCTACAAAAAGTAATTCCTTAATGGATAGTGCACAACGGATGAGAGAATCGACTTCTTTCCAATAACATTCAGGCGCATGACCCTTTAACTCTACAATCTTTCTCGCATGAATAATGGTTTTTTTAAATTTTTGAAAAGACTTTATCTCGTCTTTAGTCGATATCAGGTTTCTTTGATTATGGCCTGCTTCGGCGACACTTATAGAATTTGTAATTAAATTGTCGAGGAAGCCGCGCACCCAATCCGGTTTTGACCAATTTATTACAATGGTTCCGGGTATTCCTTTAATGTCATGCTTATCGGTGAGCGATAAATCCGCAGGATCGAGGCCCAGGCATAACAGGAAAATGAGTTTTCTAAAGTTATTCTTGTCCGCAGCCACCTGTAATGGCGATCGATATTTCAAATAACATCCTTTTTTAGAAGACCTAAAATCTTCTTTATTCTCTTCTAACACCTTAAGTACGGCCAGAGTAGTCACAAAACTAGAATCAATATTATCCACAGAGAGAGCTAAAGGAGTCATTCCATTGCAAATCGGTCTGTCAATCATGATCACATTAGGATTAAGATGGGTATTAATTCTTTGTATATCATTGTTTCTGATTCCCCATATCAGCTCCCTTATGGTATTTACATAATTGAAAACTTCCGGATTGGGATTGTTTTCTGCGAATTGTAATATTTCCGAAGATGCAAGACCAGCCACCGCACCATTTTCAATTAAAAGCATCACTAACATCAAAGCATCTTTGGTTGTTTTTCTACAGGCTTGTAGTAATGCGCTTTTCTTAGTAAGATGCTTAAATTCATTAGGTATCTCATCAGGATTGAAAGAAATTCCAAGTTCTAACGACAGTTTAATACACATCGCGGCAACTTCCGCATCAGTCTCTTTGGGCCAGAAGTCACCGGCTTCTTCTTCTCTCAAACTCGAACTGATATAAAAATTTCTTTGATAGTACTGTGCTAATAGAAGTTTGTCAAAACGCATTATTTTCCAGAGGTTATGATATTCCAGGGTGTAGTTTTCATTATAAGTTTCAGACAAATCCACCCATTCTTTTTGAACTAAATGGGAGTGATCTTTTTTAAGATATTGATTCAAAGCATGAGTGAAAGCGGCTGCAAAAATTTTGATAATAAATAACTCGGCAGCCCTCTCTATATGAAACTGTAATGTATATTTCCTCTCGGTAAATACCTCATTCTCTTTATCAAAGGGCTGGTCCATATGATAATAAAAAGCATATTTGGCATGTGTTGCAATTTTTTGAATGCTATATTGCATGGTGCTGCGAACTATAATACTGAATTTTTTTTTGATGGGGTCAAACCTACAGGAAAAACCCAATTTAAACCGGCCATTGCTAATGCAGTCTAAAATGTTCCATTGTTGCGTTTTCACGCAATATTTTTTAGAGTGTTCTTCAGTTTCCTGATGGACTAATCCCGTTAAGGCCTTGGATTCAGGCTTCACCCAATTTCCACGACCAACCAGTTCATCCATTCCGGCTTGTTCTTCGGGGCCCGCATTCGTGGGGAGGGATGCTTCGGCGAATGTATGCCATGTGCTGGACTCGGCTGTTTTTTCGAGGGAACAATAAATGGCATATCTCAATGCCAGATTCTCTATAATTGAAATCGATAAAAATTGAAGAGCTCGTTCCTGAAACTCAAAATTCTTGAAATCATCCGCTGAAAGGACGGGATAAGTTATCATCGGGCCGGCGTCTATTTTATTGTCATCTAGTCTGCTCATTGTTCTTCTCTTCTATGGGTTACGGATTGATCACTTTCCATATAATATGCATTAATTATTAAAATAATATTAAATTAATAGAGTATATTAATCTTTATAAATCTTTTGATATTTTATTAACAGCAATTCCCGCTGAGAATAAAGTGAATTTAAGTATATGAAATATTGGAGTAATTTTTCATAAAGAAAAATAATTTTCGCAGAAAATTCTCTGCCCGATGGGGGATCAGAAGGGGGAGAGAGCGGAGCGTCTTCCCCTTCATTCCGAGCATGGGCTCCGCCGAGCGCAGGATATAAATAGGAAGCAATTGCCGCTGTACCCAGCGGGAATTGCTGTTTTATTAATATCGTGCTGGACTTTTGGTAAGAAATTCTTATAATAGTTAAATTTTGCGAGGTTATAATTGATGGAAATCCTCGAAGAAGCCTTAACTTTTGACGATGTGCTGCTCGTGCCCGGTTTTTCTTCGGTCTTACCGAAAGATGTCTCCCTGACTACCCAACTGACTCGTGATATTACCCTCAATATTCCGTTATTATCGTCGGCGATGGACACCGTCACCGAGGCCAAACTAGCGGTTTCTATGGCTGAGGAGGGCGGTATGGGCATCATTCATAAAAATATGAGCCCGGAACAGCAGGCCACCGAAGTTCGCAAGGTAAAGCGTTACGAAGGAGGCATTGTCGCCAATCCCATTACCGTCACCCCGGATACTACCCTTGGCGAGTTGATCGCCTTAACCGAGGAATATCACATTTCCGGCATGCCGGTGGTCGAGGGTAAAAAACTGGTGGGGATCATCACCAGCCGCGACATTCGTTTTGAAACCGACCGCGGCCATCGGGTGTCAGAGTTGATGACCCCCAAATCGCGGTTGATTACCGTTCCCGAAGGTTCCAGCCGCGAAGACGTGTTACAGGTTTTCCGCCAGCACCGCGTTGAAAAATTGTTAATCGTCAATGAACAGTTCGAACTGCGCGGCATGTATACCGTCAGGGATATTTTACGTTCACAAAAAACCCCCCTTGCCTGCAAAAACAGCGCCGGTCAGCTACGGGTCGGCGCGGCGGTCGGACCGGGCGCGCGGGCGGATGAACGCATTGCTGCCCTGGTTGCGGAAGGTGTGGATTTACTCGTTGTCGATACCGCCCATGGATTTTCGAAAGGCGTTATCGATCAGGTCAAGTGGATAAAACAATATTATCCACAAACTCCGGTTATGGTTGGAAATATCGTCAACGCTGATGCTGCGGAAGCCCTGGCGGCTGCGGGAGCGGATGCGGTTAAAGTCGGCATAGGCCCAGGCTCCATTTGTACCACACGCGTGGTAGCCGGTATTGGTGTTCCGCAAATAACCGCGGTTAACCAGGTAGCGGCTGCCGTAAAAGGTAAAGGTGTGTCGGTCATCGCCGACGGCGGCATCCGTTTTTCAGGCGACATTTGCAAAGCGATAGCCGCCGGCGCCAATGCGGTGATGATCGGCGGTTTATTCGCAGGCACTGAAGAAGCTCCCGGAGAAGTGGTTTTATTTCAGGGACGTTCGTATAAAGCATACCGCGGCATGGGTTCTGTCGGAGCCATGTCCCAAACTCACGGCTCCAGCGATCGTTATTTTCAGGAGAATCAGACCGAAGTCGGAAAATATGTTCCGGAAGGCATCGAGGGGCGGGTGCCGTTTAAGGGCCCTTTAAAAGCCGTGGTCTATCAACTCATGGGCGGATTGCGTTCGAGTATGGGTTATACCGGCGTGACCACCATTGAAGAAATGCGTACCAAAACCCGGTTTATCCGCATCACCGCGGCGGGTGTGCGCGAAAGCCACGTGCATGATGTGATTATTACCAAAGAAGCCCCCAATTATTGGGTGGATTAGAAAAAATGAAACCTGATATTCACCAGCATCGAATTTTAATCGTTGATTTTGGTTCCCAATACAGCCAATTAATCGCACGGCGAGTGCGGGAACTGGGTGTGTATTGCGAATTAATGTCTTGTGACAGCAGTGCTGAAGTCTTTCGCGCCTTTCGGCCTCACGGTGTTATTTTATCCGGCGGCCCCGAAACGCTCACTGTGGAGCAATCCCCCCGAATTCCGCACGTTATTTTTGAACTGGGCAGACCGGTGTTAGGTATTTGTTACGGCATGCAGGCAATGGCGTTGCAACTGGGTGGGCAAGTACACACCGGCTAAAAAACGTGAATATGGATATGCAGAAGTGCGCGTGGACGGCGCCAGTGATTTGCTGGCGCAAACTGAAGACCGCTTATCTGCGCAGGGCCAACCTTTGCTCGATGTCTGGATGAGCCACGGTGACTACGTAACTGTTCTGCCGGAAGGTTTTAAGGTGATCGCCAGCACCCAAAATTCTCCTTATGCCGGAATTGCCGACATTCACCGGCATTTTTATGGATTGCAATTTCATCCTGAAGTCACTCACACCCGTCAGGGAAAGCGAATCCTCGCGCATTTTGTACTGGATATTTGCGGTTGTAAGCCCGTATGGAATGCCGGAAATATTATCACCGACAGCGTTGCGAAAATCCGCGAAATTGATCGGTAATGAACCGGTTTTGGTAGGATTATCCGGTGGCGTTGATTCTTCGGTAACGGCGGCGCTCATTCATCAGGCCGTAGGAGAACGGCTTACCTGCGTATTTGTCGATACCGGTTTATTGCGACTGGATGAAGGTAATGAGGTGATGCGGCTATTCGCCGATCATCTCGGTGTTAAAGTCATTCGCGTGAATGCGCAGGAGCGATTTTCTCAAGGTTCTGAAAGGCGTTGAGGATCCCGAAAAAAAACGCAAAATTGTCGGGCAGGAATTTATTCGGGTTTTTGAGGAACAGGCGCAACAGCTATCCGGCATTCAATGGTTAGCGCAAGGCACCATTTATCCCGATGTCATTGAATCCGCGAAGACCCAGTCCGGCAAGGCCCACGTCATTAAATCGCATCATAATGTCGGCGGATTACCCGAAGAAATGCAACTGAAATTAATTGAGCCCCTGCGGGAATTATTCAAAGATGAAGTGCGGGAATTGGGAACGCAACTTGGCCTGCCGAAGGATTTAGTTTACCGTCATCCTTTTCCAGGCCCTGGATTATCTATCCGCATTATTGGCGAAGTCAAAGCCGAATTCATTCATACCCTGCAGGCCGCGGATGCCATTTTTATTGAAGAATTAAAGCGCCACGAGCTTTATGGAGAAGTCAGTCAGGCTTTCGCGGTATTTCTGCCCGTTAAGTCGGTGGGCGTCAAGGGTGATGCGCGCAGTCACGAATATGTGATCGCCCTGCGCGCCGTCACCACGACTGATTTTATGACAGCGCACTGGAGCGAGCTGCCTTACAATTTTTTAGCCTTGGTGAGTCAACGGATTATTAACGAGGTGCCTGCGGTTTCCCGGGTGGTTTACGATATTTCCAGTAAACCTCCCGCCACCATCGAATGGGAATAGATCATTTATGCCTGATGATGATCTTCGGGAACACTGGATTAAAGCAGCCCTGCGATTGGCCTGCCGTGCCGAAGAAGAGGGCGAAGTGCCGGTGGGCGCCCTGATTGTTTACAATGGTGAAATTATCGGCGAAGGCTGGAACCAGCCGATTGCCCGCTGTGATCCCAGCGCGCACGCGGAAATTTTAGCCCTGCGACAGGCGGCCTCCCGGTTGGGCAACTATCGCTTATCAGGCGCCTCGCTATACGTTACTCTGGAGCCCTGCGCGATGTGTATCGGCGCGATGATTCAGGGGCGTATCAAAAACCTCGTCTTCGGCGCCTGGGATGAAAAAGCCGGCGCGGTCCGTAGCGTATTTAAACTCCTGGACTCTTCCCAATTAAATCACCGCATCGACTGGCACGGCGGCATTCTCGCCGGCGAATCCGCCACCCTTCTAAGAAATTTTTTTCAGCAACGCCGCCGGAAACAGAAACTTGAACTGGCCCGTAAAGAAAAATAATTTTCGCTGAAAATTCTTTGCCCAATGGGGGATCGCAAGCGTTGACAGGCAAGTTTATATATGTATAATTATTGCATATTAAAAATAAAGGAGGATGTATGCCTGAAATATCACGCTTTCTTGGAATCATCATCACCATGTATTATCATGAACATAATCCGCCTCATTTTCACGTCCGCTATCAGGATTACAAGGCAGTGATTTTTATAGAGAATCTTGCCGTGGAAGGTAAGCTGCCTCCAAAAGCTTTAGGTCTGGTTATTGAATGGGCGAGTAAACATAGACAGGAATTATTAGAAGATTGGAAATTAGCATTACAAAAATTGCAATTAAAGCCAATCTCACCACTGGAATAAGTCATTTAATTATGCAAAGTATAAATTTAACAATAATTACTATAGAATCAAAGGTTTTTAATTCTGGGATTTGGAGTAGCTTATGTCTTTCAAAGTAATTGATGTGATCGAGGTCAAGGTAGTCAAAGAATATAAGCTGGCTTTAAAATTTGAAGATGGCAGAGAAGGGGAAATTGATATTGATCAGATTATTGATTTCGATGGAATCTTTTCCCCATTAAAAAATAAGGAATTTTTTGATCAGGTATACGTCAACCCGGATATTGGAACTATTTGCTGGCCGAATGGTGCGGATATTTCCCCGGTTTTTTTATATGAAAATATCTATTAAAAGGAGGTATTTGTGAATTTGAAAGAATTGAGTCCGGGGAAGCATATTCCCGACGATTTTAATGTCATTATTGAAATTCCAGCGCAGGCTGGCATGATAAAATATGAAATGGATAAAGACAGCGGCCTGCTGGCGGTCGACCGCTTTATGCCGACGGCGATGTATTACCCCGCCAATTACGGCTTTGTCCCCAATACCCTTTCCGGCGACGGAGATCCGGTCGATGTTCTGGTGATCACCCCCGCGCCGGTCCAGGCCGGTGTTCTAATCCGCGCGCGCGCCGTGGGGATTCTGAATATGGAAGACGAATCCGGGATGGATCGAAAAGTGCTGGCTCTGCCCATTAAAAAAGCCTGTGCGCAATTGGCCCATATCGACAAACTGGAAGATGTGCCTGAAATTTTGCGTAAAAGTATCGTTCATTTTTTTGAACAATATAAAGCCCTGGAAGCCGGAAAGTGGGTTAAAATTTCCGGCTGGGAAGGGGTGAAAGCCGCGCAAAACGAAATAGAAGAAAGTATTAAACGCTATAAAAATTAATGAAACCACCTAAATACAGTCATTCCGATGAAGCCGCGTGCGTAGAGAGCTTATTGCGCACGCTGGATTTTTCTGCTGAAAAATCAAAGAAAGCTGAATTATTAGCCGCGGATTTGGTGAACAACATCCGCCGGAAAATGCAGGCTGCCTCCAGCGTGGAAGCATTTATCGCACACTATGATCTTTCCACTCCCGAAGGCGTCATGCTGATGAACATCGCCGAAGCCTTATTGCGTATCCCCGATAAACAGACTCGGGATCTGCTGATTCGCGATAAACTGACCCGCGCCGATTGGCAGGAACACCTGGGAAAAAGTCAATCCGGTTTTGTCAATCTGGTCACCAGGGGTTTGGCGCTGAGCACCAAAGTTTTGAAAGGCCGGACCGCATGGAGCGAATCCCTGCAACGCTATGGAGAACCGTTGATTCGTAAGGCGGTGCGTCAGGCCGTGAAAATCATGGCGAATCAGTTTGTCATTGGACGCACCATGGAAGAAGCTCTCAAGGCCTCGCAACCCGCATTCAAAAAAGGCTATCTCTTTTCCTACGACATGCTCGGTGAAGTGGCGCGCACCCAGGCGGACGCAGACCGTTACTTCCAGGCATACCAGCAGGCCATCGCGAAATTGCCCCGCGATGTAAAATTTTCCGCCGGAGTTCCCGCTAAAGGGAACTCTCCTATCGCGATGGGGGATCGCAAGGGGGAGAATCGCGATTCTTCCCCTTCATTCCGAGCAATCGGCTTTGCCGATGCGCAGGATATAGATAGGAAGCCATGGACGCTGTACTCAGCGGGAATGGCTGAATTTTCCGGTATTTCGATAAAGCTGTCTGCCCTTTATCCCCGCTACACATTTTCGCACCGTGAGTTGGCCGTGCCGGCGTTAACGGCAAAATTACATCAGTTAGCCTTGCAGGCCCGAGAGGCCAATATCGGTTTAACTGTGGACGCTGAAGAAGCGGATCGCCTGAATATGTCTCTGGATATTTTCGCCGCCGTGTTCACTCATCCGGATTTTCAAAATTGGGACGGCCTGGGAATGGCCGTGCAGGCCTATCAAAAACGCGCACTGCCTTTGATAGACTGGTTGACGGCGCTGGCGCGCAGACAGGGAAAGCGCATCAACGCCCGACTGGTGAAAGGCGCTTATTGGGATAGTGAAATTAAATTCGCGCAGTTGGGTGGGTTTAGCGAGTATCCGGTGTTCACACGTAAATCCTCGACCGATCTCAGTTACCTGACTTGCGCACAGCGAATGCTGTCCGCACAGGACGCTATTTACCCACAGTTTGCCACCCATAACGCATATTCCGTGGCGGCGATTTTAACGATGATGGAAAATGCCGGAAGCTATGATTTCGAATTTCAGAGCTTACAGGGTATGGGTCGCGCCCTGCATGATCAGCTGATCGAGCGGGGCATTGCCTGCCGGATCTATGCCCCTGTGGGAAGCCATGAAGACCTGCTGCCTTATTTAGTGCGGCGCCTGCTGGAAAACGGCGCGAACAGCTCCTTCGTTAACCAGCTGGCCAATCCCAAAATTCCGATCAATAAACTCATTAGCAATCCGGTTGAGCGGATAAAATCCTTTGACAGTATTTCGAACCCAAAAATTCCCTTACCTAAAAATATTTTTGGACCGGGACGACTGAATTCAGCCGGAATTGATCTCTCCGACGAGCAGGAGTACCAAAAATTACAAAATAGCATGCAGCCATTTCTGAATCATTTGTGGCAGGCGACTCCGCTACTGCAACCAATGAATCATCGTCTGGCGGAATTATTGCTGAATCCTGCGGACCATCGGCAGGTGGTTGGACACGTTTTGTCCGCTACCAAAACCGATGTGGAACAGGCGCTTCAGAATGCTGTTCAGGCTTTTCCGTTATGGAATCAGCGCACGGTCCGTCAGCGCGTGGATAGTTTGCTCCACGCCGCCGAACTTTTAGAAAAAAATCGGGGCGAACTCGTGAGTCTGGCGAGCCGTGAAGCCGGAAAAACGTTAGCGGCAGGGATTGCGGAAGTCCGTGAAGCCGTTGATTTTTGCCGTTACTACAGTCAGATCGCATTAAAAACGATGACGCCGCGCGAGCAGAACGGAGCGACAGGTGAAAGCAATGCGTTACGTTTATCCGGACGTGGCCCGCTGGCTTGTATCAGTCCATGGAATTTTCCGATCGCTATTTTTACGGGACAAATAGTTGCCGCACTCGTGACCGGCAATGTGGTGATCGCTAAACCCGCCGAGCAGACACCTTTGGCCGCCGAACGGATAGTCCGGTTATTTCATGAAGCGGGTATTCCACAATCTGTGCTGCAATTATTGCCTGGTACGGGGGAAACCGTGGGCGCTGCGCTTACTGGCCGACCCCCGTATCCAGGGGGTATTATTTACCGGTTCGACCGAAACTGCCAGGCTGATTAACCAGACTTTAGCCCAGCATCCTGGGCCGATTGTGCCACTGATTGCGGAAACCGGCGGTATCAATGCGATGATAGCCGATTCTTCAGCTTTGCCTGAGCAGATAGTCAATGACGCTATTATTTCTGCGTTCGACAGCGCCGGTCAACGCTGTTCCGCGTTACGGGTACTCTTTATCCAGGAAGAAATCGCCGATAAAGTTCTGCCCATGCTGCAAGGCGCCATGGCGGAATTAGGCGTCGGCAATCCACTGGATTTAAAGACCGATGTGGGTCCTGTGATTGACGCGGAAGCCCGGAAGACGTTGCTTGCTCACGCCGAAAAAATGTCAACGCAGGCCAGACTTATTTACCGGGTAAAACTTTCTGAAGAAATAGATCACGGCCTCTTTATAGCGCCGCAAGCCTACGAACTTCCTGATTTGAGCTTGTTGCAACAGGAAGTCTTCGGGCCAATTTTGCATGTGATTCGATACGCCAGGGAGCAGTTGCCCCAGGTAGTTGGTTCCATTAATGACTTGGGGTATGGTTTAACTTTTGGCATCCAGAGCCGCATCGACAGTACGATTGATTATTTACAAAGCCATATTCAGGCGGGCAATATTTATGTCAACCGTAATATGATTGGAGCTGTGGTGGGAGTTCAGCCTTTTGGAGGCAGCCGGCTTTCCGGTACCGGGCCTAAAGCGGGAGGGCCCCATTACTTAATCCGGTTATGCCATGAAAGCACTTTAACCATTAATACCACGGCGACCGGCGGAAATCCGGGATTAATGAGTATGGAAGAATAACGAGGATTTCTCAGCAATTCTCGCTGAATACAGCGATAATTGCTTCCTATTTATATCCTGCGCTCGGCGGAGCCGATGCTCGGAATGAAGGGGGAGACGCTCCGCTCTCTCCCCCTTGCGAACCCCCATTGGGCAGAGGGTTTTCTACGAAAACTTTTTGCTTCGATGAGTAGTTTATTTTTATTATTATTCAATCAGTTATAATTCGCCGAGAATTGCTGAGGATTTCTCCAATAATTGTGCTTCACTGTTCCGGCGTGACGCATAGGTTCTAAATGTGCGCAGCTGTTTGCTGGCTTTTGACCAGTCCTGTACCACAAAATCATGCCATAGGGCTTTTTGAGAGGAACTTTGATGCATGAAATAAGGCCCACATTGATAGGCATAAGAAAACAGAGCCGTTTGCGCCGCAGCCGGCAATTCAAGAAAGTGTCGATTGCTGGCCTGATCGTAAGATTTTACCAACGGTCTGAGCACACTGTCTGCGGATACCACATTTAACTGCTCCAGATCCCCGGGAGAAATGGTCAAAGGATGTTTTTTTAAAAACGATAAAGCCGCATATTTTTTGAGGCCCACGTAGGGCTGCAATTTCTGCTTTAATTCATGACTAATAGCCATATTATTGAACTCTTTCAGAGACAACTGCCCTAAATCGAAGCCGTGGGCTATGGTGACCCCACTATTGGTGGTCCGCACCAGAGGCACATAGCCTTTGAGATGAGAGCCTTCCATTGCGCGAATAAATTCCCGGTCTATTTGAGTATCTATAATAGAAATAGCCACTTTACTATGGATCTGTTGGGAAGGTATGGAACTAGAATGAGCTCGATAATGGTGATGAAAATGAGAATGAGAACGAGAATTAGAGCGAGAATTAGAATTAGAATTGGAACGAGAGTGAAAATTGAAAAGACTAAATGCGTGAGCCTTTCCAGCAAGTCCAAAAGGCCCCCAGGCCAAACAGGCAGCGATTGTAAAAAACACAGTTTTCTTACTCATAGTTCAGTTATTATACTACTGAACCCTTAAGAAATGATTAAAAAATGCATTCAACCCGGATACTTGATATTTCAGCATCACGCGTATCGAGAACGTTTTGCGTTCGCAGTAGCCTGATGGTGAAATCCCCTCTACATGGTGAATGGTTACTATCCGGTTAAGCAATATGATCGAGCAGATGCGCTTCCTGGATGCGCCGGGAGACGTACATTTTGAACGTTCGGAGGGTCGCGCTGGCCTTCTTCCAGTTTTGAGTGACAAAGTAATGCCACAACTTTTTATTTGACGATCGGTGCATGAAACCGGGACCATTCTGATAAGCATATGAGAAAATCGCGGTCTGAGCCTCAGGAGGAAGCTTCGTAAACGACAGGCCACTGGCTTTCTCATAAGTTTTTACCAAAGGTTTGAGAATCTTATTAGCGGCAACCACGTTTAACTGCTTCAGTTCAGCCGGGGTGATGGTCAAGGGATGCGACTTTAAGAAAGTTTTGGCTCTAAAGCTGGTCATGCCCACATATGGCCGTAATTTGGCTTTTAAACTCGCTTCAATAGTCAGTTTGTCAAATTCTGCCGGGCGCATTTGCCCCAAATCAAAACCGTCCCCAACGGTAACCCCGCTGTGCGTGGACCCTGCGAGGGGAACATAAGCTTTAAGAAGCGAACCTTCCACCTGACGGATAAATGAAGTATTAATTCGGGTATCGGTGATACTGATACCTGCTTTCGCGGCTATCGCCGGTATTAATGTTGCTGTGGAGACGGGAGGGCTGGCTTTTTTTGCTTCGTGGGCGCTGGCGATTATTGGTTCGGAACTTATAGTTGTTGTTTCTGCTGTCAGAGGCGGTGGCGGCCCCTTAGAGACCTTTTCTATAGTCGGAGTAGCCGTTTCATCGGGAACCAGGGAAGACTTTTTTGATCTGCTGCGCGATGGTGTACTTCGCAGGTGATCTTTCATAAAAGTATGTACGTGCGCCACAGTTCCCCAGGAAAGGGCCATCGCGCCTGCGACGAGAACGTGGATAATGTGTTTTTTATAGTCGTAAGTACGTTTTTCTATTTTCATAGTTTTCTCATCAATAAACTCTTTCCTATAATTGTACAATTTGTACATTAAAACAGAGTTAAATTTGAACTCTATTTTATAAAAAACACATATTAAACAGCATCTTGCTTTTAAATATTAATTTTTTGTATCATTATAGGAGAGGTTATTAATGAGTTGTGCCTCCTGGCGCCGGCGGCTGGAATATTGCCTGGACCCGCGCAAGGTAGCGCTTACCTTTTTCCAGTCCTGGGTCACAAAGTAATGCCAGAGTTTGGAGCCGCTGGACTTTTTCATAAAATCCGGTCCATATTGATAAGCGTATGAGAACAGAACAGTTTGTGCCTGTTTTGGCAACTGCGTGAATGACGTTTTGCTGGCTTTATTGTAATTTTTCATCAGTGGCTGCAAAATTTTATTCATAGATATTTGATTTATTTCCAGTAATTCAGTCTGGTTAATGCTTAAGGGGTGGGATTTTAAAAATGCCACTGCATTAAATTTTTTCAGGCCGACATAGGGACGCAGTTTATTTTTAAGTCCGGCGCTCAACGGCAAATTATTAAATTCTTTTGGACGCATTTGCCCTAAATCAAAACCGGTGGCGATGGTGACCCCACTTTTAGTTTTTCCTGGGAGTGGCACATATCCTTTAAGTACAGATCCTTCCATTTTGGCAATAAACTGACTGTCAATTTTAGGACTTTCTATAGAGGCCTCAACGGTCTTTTTAGTACTCGTTTTAACGGATAAGGATGTGACAGCAGGAACGTTTAATACCGGTTTTTCAACAACCATTGCAGTGGCCATAACCGCCGTGTTTGATGGCTTGAGGGTGACGGCTTTCGGAGTATAAACCGCGGTTGGAGGCTGCTCCGGGCTTGAGTCCCTGGCCGAAACTAATTCTGGTGCTGGCGCCGTTAATACTGCGGAAGTTCTTCGGTTTGAAATTTTGCCATGTATCGGCAGCAGAAACGGTACACTGATAGCACCCGCGATAATAGTATAGATAAGGCATTGATTATATATTCTATTTACTCTCTTTCGTTTATCTGTATTTATATTACTCATTTTTCGATACCTCTTAGGACGAATTTGAGTATATATTGTACATATAGTACATTAAGAGAGTATTAAATATGCTAAACAAGACAAGGAATTCAATTACTTAAGAAAATAATAGGTTTTTCCCGCGGAATTCGATAACCTTTTCGAGTGACCGCGGGTTAATGAGTTAATTGCGGGTTATGTTAATTGCGGTTATTGCCGCCGCCGCCGAAAAAGCTCAGGATGCGCAATAGACTGACAAAGAGATTAAAAATGGCGATATAAAGACTGATGGTAGCCATAATATAGTTACGTTCGCCATTATGAATAATTTGGCTGGTGGTATACAGAATAAACGCGGATGAAATGATGGCAAAGGCCCCGGAAATAATGAGCTGGAGAACCGGCAGGTTAAAAAGCATCGCGCCCAGGCCGATCAAAAACGCAGTGATGATCGCTACTGTAATAAATCCGCCCAGATAACTGAAGTCTTTCCGGGTAGTGAGCACATAACCGGATAACCCCAGGAATATTAGCCCCGTAGCCCCCAGTGAAGTGCCAATGATTTGCGCACCATTACTAAAGTTATGGATATAAAAATTCAGTATGGGCCCTAGCGTGTACCCCAAAAAACCCGTGTATGCAAAAATTGCCAGGATTCCCCAGGCGCTATTGCGAAGCCATACCGTCAGGAAATAGAGACCGAACATACCCGCCAGCAAACCCACAAATCCAATCGGCGCTGCATTGGAAAGAGTGGCATAGGCCGCGGTTCCTGCGCTGAACAGGAGGGTCAAACTCAGTAAAAAATAAGTATTGCGCAGCACCCGGTTAACCGCTAATACCGATTCTGACCGGCCAATGCTGACAGGATTGGAACGCATATCATTTCTCCTAATTTAGCCAATATTTATACAGCATTAATTATACCATAACTCCACCTGCCCTGTACAACACAAGCAGAGCACATTTCGTAATAAAACCATAATTCTCTCTTAAGGGTTACTTAATTTATATTGAGTATATTATATACATATTTATAATAAAACTAGAGAAAAATAACAATGAAATCCAAGAATATATTAACCAAATTGATGACCCAAATACCCATTAATGAATTAACCGAAATAGCCGGCCCGCGTCCTTTTTCGGCTGAGACAAGGGATTTTCAAAGTATGATATGGCAAGTGCTGGATAAGAAATCAGATATAAAGTTCTCTCATAATGTTGACGGTGAGTTAGTGGCTTCCTGGCATTCAGGAAAAGATGAAAAGACAGTTAACATTAGCTCAATTATGGGGCGTGTTGCCTTTGATCAAATTACCTTGTCTGAATCTGATCAAGAAAACTATCTTCATTTTCTAAAAACTAAAAGTAAATTCGTACACGGTAAAGCAATTTATAGCATGATGGAAAATAGTGGACAAGCGGATTTGCACATTTCTGAAAAAGTGGCTATTAATGCTTATACGAAACAATTCTATATACAAATTAATGATTTTTTACGTAAATCCGGAAAAAGTTCTACAACGGTTTTTGAAAAGCTGGCAGGTGAGCAGTTTCAATTAAAAGTGAAAGATCTGCTTTGCCTTATGGTATTTGCAGCTTCCGGACTCAATAAAATTGCGGACGATGCGAAAGATCTTGGGTTTCGCGCGATGACTTTAAAATCCGACAAGGAAGCATTTTTTGTTAATCAAGTACAGACTGCTGACCAAAAAGGGACAGTGACGGAGAAAGCCTTTATGAGCACCAGTGATTTTTTTAAAGACGCGAAATTTGGCGCCTCTCCTAATTTCTTTGTGCTGGTAACAAGAGGCGGAAAAAGAATTAAGGATTATTCTTCAACTCCCCGAGAGGAAGAAGCGCTTATTGCCCCCGGCACTCCTATTAAATATCATATTTATCAGAAAGAAGAAGGTGCTCATTACATGGTGTTGCAACCCGTTTTAGGAGTTCTGTCCGCTAATGATAATGTAGAAAATGTCAGCGGAGATGAAAATTATGTGAAGGAACTTAAAGAACATTTAGATCCGCGGCCTATACCTCAGGTGAGTAACATTATAAAAACAGGCTTCATAAGTTCTGCATGCAAAGACAAACAGGTAGAATCTACCCTAACAGTCGAAACTCAAATTTCTTCTATCCCGGTCTTTTAAAAAGGAGACCAGGGGGCGCCCAGCTAACATTAAAACACAGCCCCCTATGAAATCTCTTTATCACGGTGTTACAATACCTGCCGCCGAGGAGAGGTGGCAGAGCGGTCTAATGCGGCGGTCTTGAAAACCGTTGAGGGTATCCCCCTCCCAGGGTTCGAATCCCTGCCTCTCCGTTTTTTCACCTGCCAATACGTTCCAAAATACTCCTGAAGTGCTTGTAATTTCTAATTTTTTCAGATAATCTAATTCCGGTAATGTCCACTATGTACCCCTGAAATCTTTGCACAAAGTGGGGTACAAAACCGGGGTATTTTTACCCCAAAAAGGAGATACCCCACTATGCTTACGGATACACGAATTCGGAAAGTAAAATCCAGGGAAAAATCGTTTAAATTGGCGGACGGCAAAGGCCTGTTTCTGGCAGTCAAGCCGAATGGTTCCAGATATTGGCGGTTTCGCTATTGGTTTGGAGGCAAAGAGAAGCTACTGTCTTTAGTGGTCTGAATTTAATTTTGATACTGCCGAATGGCGAATTCCTCCTGGAAAAATGAAAATGCGTACCGTACACATCGTGCCGCTGTCTACGCAAGCCATCTCTGTTTTGCGTGAAGTACAAGTGCTTACCGGTGACGGTAAATATGTTTTTCCTGGCTTGCGTTCGTCCAGCCGTCCTATGTCTGATAATGCCGTATTAGCTGCACTGAGGCGCTTGGGTTATGCTAAAGATGAAATGACCGGCCACGGATTTAGAAGTATGGCGTCTACGTTGTTAAACGAGCAGGGCTGGAACCGCGACGCCATTGAGCGTCAACTGGCTCATTCCGAACGTAATCATATTCGCGCTGCATATAATTATGCCGAGTATTTACCGGAAAGAAAAAAGATGATGCAACATTGGGCGGATTATTTGGATGCACTGGCCAATTCTCACGAAATTACGACGATCAAGGAATTTGCATGACTTTAGAAGAATTTGAATATGTGAGAAGAGGCATTGACCCTAAAAAACTAGCTTACGTCACCCATTGGGCAAACAGCAATTCGATCCCGACCCGCCTGACCCTCGTCCTTACAAATATGAATCGTGGATTGGTCAACCCCTTAATCATTCAGCAACTGCCGAGGCTAAAGACGAAAACGGTTTCGGTTTCAGAGGCATAGACACCGTCGCCATCGATCTGAATTTCCCAGATAAAATCTTGATACAGCAATTCCCGCTGGGAATAAAACGGATTTAAGTATATGAAATATATGATTAATTTTTCATAAAGAAAAATAATTTTCGCAGAAAATTCTCTGCCCGATGGGGGATCAGAAGGGGGAGAGAGCGGAGCGTCTTCCCCTTCATTCCGAGCATCGGCTCCGCCGAGCGCAGGATATAAATAGGAAGCAATTGCCGCTGTACTCAGCGGGAATTGCTGGGGGTTTAGCAGAACTATTGACAGCCTTAAATACAGACGATCCTCATGTTGCCCTTCAATTAGAATTACAACGCGCCTTTGGTTTGCGAATGCGCGAGGCTGCTTTGCTGAAAATCCATGCCGCCGATAAAGACGCTTATTTAGCGGTGAATTGGGGAACCAAAGGCGGCAGAGATCGGGTAATTCCAATTGAAACTGATTATCAACGTGATGTATTGCACCGTGCTAAAGCACTGATCACCCACAAAAGTCATTCACTCATTCTAGAAAATTATAATTTCAAGCAATGGAAAAATCATTATTATTATGTTTGCCACCAACACGGCATCAGCCGCAAGGATGGCGTTACCAGCCACGGCTTGCGTCATGAGCGACTGAATGAAATTTACCACCATATCACCGGTCAGCTCAGCCCAATAAAAAATCAGGATCACCAAAAAGTGAATCATGCGCTCGACCAATTGGCTCGCCAAGAAGTTGCCGAGGTTGCTGGGCATTCGCGCCTGTCAATTGCCAATGCTTATATAGGCAAGCATTCATAAGATTTTTAAGAGAGTTATTTTTAAATCTGTTTTGGCTCTAAATTTCATCTTTGACTCGATTATCATCAAAATGACCCGGGAATAATTCAGGAAATATTCCCTGGAAGCTGCTAATAAAAAATTGACTATAGCCCGAAATTTATTAAGAATACCGCTACTGCTATCTCTTGTCCCACCATAGCGACATTTTTTTGATCATTTATTCAAGGAGTATTTTATGAAAGGATTAGGGCAAACGGGCGCTTCAGAGCAGAAATATGAACAACCCTATTTTATTGGCCGCGAACCCTTAAAACTACCCACGGCGTTGCCGGATGTCACTGGAGACGCCAAAAAGCGCGAGACGGCGGAAGCTTTAATGAAACCGGCCACTGTGGAGGTAGAGATTCCTTCCCGCCTGATTGATAGTCATTTTGAGGAAGAGATTTTCGCTGATGCTCGTCATCCTCATCGTCTTCGAGTTCAACGATTTCTACATTGTCTTTAAATGGCTAAAAAGGAGATTAATCATGTCTAAAGATATTAAACCATTGGTAGACGTCACCACGGATAACGAAAAACGCGCAGCAGCGGAAAAATTCTTAAAACCCATTGAGGTCGACGCCAAAAAAGCGCCGGAGAGTTTGCGCTGCCCGTTGAGCAAACTGATCTTCGCCGACCCGGTTTCCACCGATGTGGCCGAAGATCAATCCAGCGAAATCTATGAACGTGAAAAAATCGCCGCCTGGCTGGAAACCAAAGGCACGGATCCCGTAAATCAACAAACTCTGGCCAGCAAGAAATTAACCAAAGACAGCCGTACCTTGCGTGACGTCAAAGCCTTTCTCGACCAGAATCCAATGTTTCGCGACTCCGATCAACTTTATTTACCGCGTTCGCTGGTCACACGCCTGGAAACGGCTTGTCAGCAGGGAGATATTAAAACCATTCAATTGTTGGCTGAACAAGATAAGCGGCTACTCAGTTGGACGTTTGACTTCGAGGGCGAAAGCTACGAGGGCAAAAAAATACTGCACTTGGCTTGTCAGACCGGCGTAAAAGTCGCTGTCGAGGAATTGCTGCGCCTGGCGGAAGCGCGCGCCGAAGGTTTAGGATTGCTGCTCTTGTTACAGGAAGACAAATCCGGCAAAACCCCACTGCAATACGCACTGGAAAAAGACCCACAGTCTGAATTATCAGTTTATCTGACTCAAATCATGGGCGCAGACGCAGAAAAAATCAGCAAAAAAACCCGCCGCGATCAATTAAAACAATCGACGTTAACGGGTGAACAGCCCGGCGAAAAAGTCCCGGCGCAATTATTATTGCAGATGGAAGAAATCACCGAGCAATTACAGGAACTCAAAAAAACAGTCGAAAACCAGGGGAAAATCATCCAGGGCCAGCAACAATTAATCGAGCAAATGTCAGCGTCACTGCCTGCTCATCCTACTCCCAGCGGATTTCTCCGCGAAGACCCTAAAGTCCCAGGATATTTTCGCTATCCGGAAAAATTGCGTATGACGCCTCAAGAATTTCGGCGGACATTAATTGATGACTTACCCTCCTATCCATTAGCATCGCAAATTAGCGGGTACTTAAATCGAGAGCAAAAAGAAGTGAAAGAAGAAAAAGAATTCAAGTTGGTAGGACATAAAGGCGCTATTAAAGCCATGGCTTATCTACAGGTTGATGATGATAAATATGTGTTAGTGAGTCTTTCTGCCGCGGAAGGCGCCGCCAGGATTTGGGATGTCGAGACTCAGTCTTGCCTGATGGTGTTAGAAGACAAATGTTCTGAATTTTCAGCGCCACCCATTTCTTTATATCCCAGAATAAAAAACCGCATTGCTTTTGCGAGCCGTAATAATGCTGGAATTAATGCTGTTAGTATATGGGACATTGAACCCAAAAAACGCATAGTTAATCTCGTAACATTAAATCAAGTTTCTTCATTTTTTTCTCTTTCATTTAATCATCAGTATGATCTATATGCGGTTTTTTCCCGTTATATTTTCAGAACAGATGTCGATAATGATGAAAATTGCAAGTTTGAAAACTATACCACACCTTTAGAAATTACCGCTATTATTTTCCCTGAGGTTGGTATCCTGTCAAATTATACAGTAATTGGCTATGTCGATCATAGTATTAAAGTTTATAATTCGTATTCTAGTGTCAATGGAAAAGAAAGTATCGCTTTGAAAGGACATGAAGGCCCGGTAAGAGGGCTGTTAGCATTACCTGGTAACCGTTTAATTAGTAGTGCAGATGATTATACGATTAAAATTTGGAATATGACGCAACTGACCTGTGAAACCCTGTTAGTTATGAATACTTTTAGCAACTGGTCAGTGTTATTTGATGGGCGAATTAGAGGCGACAATACAGTTTGGGAAGATATTGGCAATATGACGAACAGATATGACGGATATTATACAATCTTAAATAACGGGAAAATATTATACAGTGGTAATAGTGATTATTCAATTACAAAATATCGTCAGTTGTTACCCTTGAAAAGCTTTACCATTATAGATTTGAATTTCCGAATGGAATTGATAACAGCCAAAGCTCAAGTCCGCGCCGATGAAAAAACTATTCTGGTTTCTACCGAAAAACTTGCAAGGCAAAATCTAGCCAGTCTCAGTAAGGCGTTACAAGCGGTGGGAATACAATACAACCATGATGAAAAAGAAAAAGCGGAATGCAAAGAAAAAGGACGATCCAATTCATTGCACGCAATTGGCGTAAGCGATGAAAAGGGTACTCAATTGACCATCAAAACAACCAATCTGCGTTTTGAAGGCGAAGGCTCAGCTCAAGAGGTTGCTGCGTTATGTCAAGTTTTCAGCAGTCGACAAAGCGCTGCTGCTCTACGAAAAAGCGGCCTATTTTCGACTACCGCATCAGCGGTTTCCAGTTCATCGTCTTCATCCTCAAGTAGCATGACCACCAGCGTCAGCACTTCATCATCCTACAGCCCAACTTCGACTAGCACATAAAATTGCAATGCCGGCGGCGATTATTTATAGTAGTTTATGGAATGGGAGGCGGTTCGAATGATTTTCAAGTACCAAAGTTAGTGGGGTACTTTTTGGGGTATCTTTTAGTAATTTTAAAAATTAATTTCATTATAAATCAATTACTAAGACCATAAATTTAATTCCCTGCCTCCGTTTTTTTACCTTCCAATGCGTTCCAAAATAGTCCTGAAGTGCAGTGCCCTATTTGACCTTCCAATGCGTTCCGAAGTGGACAGTACCAGTTTGCAAATATCCCAAAAATAGGATAAAATTAATTATGAGGTCAAGAAAAGCAATTTGGATTGGGGATTCTTTAAAGAGATTAAAAGAATTACCTGAAGAAATTCAGGATGAGATAGGGTATGCGCTTCAAAAAGTGCAAGAAGGACTTACGCCAAAAAGCGCTAAGCTGTTGAAAGGATTCAGTCCGGCAGTTATGGAGGATTGTGTGTGATTATGATACTAATACTTATCGTGCGGTATATACGGTTAAAATTGGTGATTTAGCAGCAATTCCCGGTGAATTTTAACTATTTGATTTAACAAATTAAATCACCCTTATAAAAAAATAATTTTCGTAGAAAATTATCCCCGCGATGGGGGATCGCAAGGGGGAGAATCGCGATTCTCCCCCTTCATTCCGAGCATCGGCTTCGCCGAGCGCAGGATAAAAACAGGAAGCAATTTTCGCTGTACTCAGCGGGAATTGCTGGTGATTTAGTGTATATCTTGCATTGTTTTCAAAAAAAATCGAAGCATGGTATCAAAACTCCGAAGCAAGAAATAGATTTGATTAAACAACGTCTTCGTGAAGCTGAATTGATAAATAAAAGTTAAAGAGGTGATTATCATGAGTACAGGTAAACTAGAGTACGTAGAAGGTACAGGCAATATCTATGAAGATTTAGGCTTTCCAGATGCAGAAGAACGGTTAGCGAAAGCAAAATTAGCTATGCGTATTGAAAATATTATTGAAAAAAGAAAATTAAAACAAATTAAAGCTGCTGAAATTCTTGGTATTAATCAACCAAAAATCTCTGCGTTGATGAATGGAAGACTGAGGGGTTTTTCTATAGAAAGATTAATTCATTATTTAAATTTACTAGATCAAGATGTTGAAATCATAGTAAAAACAAAACCGGGCCGGCTCACGACACATGGTCGACTAAAAGTAGCTTTTGCATGAGCAGTGTCAAATCCGATATAGCCTGCCCAGCAATTCCCGCTGGGTACAGCGGCAATTGCTTCCTATTTATATCCTGCGCTCGGCAGAGCCGATGCTCGGAATGAAGGGGAAGCGCGGAGCTTAGCTCCCCCTTGCGAACCCCCATCGCGCAGAGAATTTTCTACGAAAATTATTTTTCTTTATGAAAAGTTAATCACTTTCGTGATAAACTCACGCTAGAGAAACTGCCGTAGCCAGGTCGTTTGTTTTGAAGTAGCAAATGGTTTTATCGTACGTAATGTATTGATCACCATGTGGGCATCAACCTTGACACGGGCAGTAAACACATAATTATTATGTTACATTAAAAAAACTGAAATTAATTAAAGGTAAATAGAGCAATGAAGAATATAACAAAATTTGAATTTAGGTATCACTCCAACCTTGAGAAGGTTGATTCGAAGCATGACTTAAAATTGGAAGCAAAGTTAAGACCTGCCATGCATCAGCAAATCATGATCAACGATTTAAAACGTCGATATTATCAGATCTACCATAATCTTCTCGCTTTGTTCGATGGAAAGAAAGGTGATAACCCTTTTGTCCCTGCTCCTGTCATGCCGAATTTCCTGGCCGTTTTTGTTAATTATTTTTTTCATTCCATTAGCTTATGTAAAATGAGGGTTGTAAATCCTCTCTTATTCTGTACATCAACAAATGCTCTCAATCTTTCTGTGTCAATGTTTATTGATGAGTTGGAAACATTTTTTTTCACCCGTGAACTCCCCATTATTTCGTTGGTGGATCCGAATTTCCAGAGCAGTGTTAAAAATTTTATTAAAAAAAGTGAAAACCTTGATGTGGAGAGCGTCGTTACCTTATTCAATGAAAAATATGAAATTCCGTTTACCCATGAGCAAGTGATGGAAATTACAGCAGTTTTTCAAATATTTTTAGACCATTATATTTCGTGGTTACGATGTAGTCAGTTAAATGATATAGCCCTTATGGAAGTAGCCAGGCAGCATCACTGTGACCAGGGAACCATATATGCTCAAAAGTTGAATTTTTTGGATTTTTTAATGACTACGGTGAAAGAACATATTGTCCTAAAAAACCAGGAAATGATAAAGGATCATAGGCGTCATTTAAATGAAATAAGACACTTTTTAAAAAAACCAGATTTTTCCACAAAAAATCTAACAAAAGAGTTAAACGAAATGATTAACTCGATGCAAGAAGCCCATCAGATATTCCTTGATCCATTCGTATCCCTTGATCCGCTGAGCAGGTTCAAAAAATCTGTGATTGAGGAAAAAATTGATAACGCAGCAGAGGATAAATTTTCAAAAAAAAATAAAATGCCAGGATTAGAAGCATTGACACAACCCATATCTGATTATTTTGATGCAATGCGGGAAAAATCCGAATTTGACGAACTCTCTTTTGTGTATTCCCGGTTAATGAGCCATCATGAAAAATTATCTGCGGTGAATGATCACTTAAAAAATCTGGAAAAGAAAAATGCCGTCGCTTTTTTAAGGGCCTGTAAAAACGGAAAATTGGAACTAGTGAAAAAATTATATAAGTTTATTCTTGAAGATACACTCATTAAGTCTTTCTATGTGGCTTGTGTTAACGGGCACGAAAAAATTGTTAAATATATGGCAAATAAAATTTCCCGTGATGGCAGACTGATTAGAATCGTATTGAATCATTTGGATGAAAAAGAAGATAAAACGCCTCTTATGATAGCGGCTAATCATGGTTACACCGGAATTGTCGATTTTCTTTTGACAAATCCGTGCTATAGATTCCTTAATATTAACCGGGCCAATAGATTGAATGAAACAGCTATCACATTATCGATGACAGAAGAAATTAGAAAAAAAATTAATGCGAAAGCTACTCAACCGCCCATATTATATGGCTCGGGGGGGTTACCGTTAGGAGCTTCAGCCCAGACTACTGCTCCGTCTGTTATTTTACCGGACGAATCGGAAGTAAACTTCCAGCAGCTGGTACATTATTTCGAGACCGCAAAATCAAATGCTATCCAGAATCAAATCGCCGGCTTGTTGAAAACTCTGGAACCTTATTGTGAATATTTTGAAGAAAAAGAAGAACCTTCTTCTAATATCTTTAAATGGCGAACGGATTATCGGAATTTACAAATAAAATTTAGCCATCAGCAGGAATTGGAAAGTCTACTTTTAGAAGCAGTTGCTCAAACAAAAAAAATGGAGTCATTACGTGGCTTAAAAAAAGATCACTTTCACCTGATTAAAACAATGACTGTTATCAAAAAAGGCCTGGAAGAGCTCAATGACAGGTTAGTCGCCGGGCATGTTCGTTTACCTAAACCCCAGAAAGATAAGTCAGTTGCCAGCCCTGATACAAATTCTTCAGGAGTTCCCGCTGAAGGGAACTCTCCTATCGCGATGGGGGTTCGCAAGGGGGAGAATCGCGATTCTTCCCCTTCATTCCGAGCAATCGGCTTCGCCGATGCGCAGGATATAAACAGGAAGCCATTGCCGCTGTACTCAGCGGGAATGGCTGCAAATTCTTCTGAAAGCCGGAATAAATTACGTTCTTCTACCAAACTGGGAGCTATAGAATATAAAAAAGAAAATAAGTATGAAAAAGTGCAGGATAATTATCATTCTTATGACCCACAATTTTTCCAAAAACCGGCGCCGGAATTAACAACAATACTTCAGTATATCGAAGTCACGGGTATGCTGGATGAATTTTGCCGGGAAAAATTAAAAGCGATAGAAAGACATCTTGGGTTTGCCGCTACGGACCAGAAACAGCCCAACGATATTATTTTAAAAGCGATGCTGACCGACGCCATTCTGATGGAGATCATGCAATTTATGGAAAAACAATCTGAACGGTTGGATGAGGCAGGACTCATCAGAAACGCCCTGGTTCATTGTAAAAGTGTCATAGACAGTTCTTTAGATGAAAAAACGGTAAATAATTTACATAAAGAAGTGCTGCTTTTGGCAAACGATTTACTTTCACTTAAAATGGATAGGTTAATGAAGAACAGTCTTTGTCAAAAACTAATAAAGCACGGTAAAGTTTTGAAGGAAAAACGTGAAACAATTAATTATGCCGAGCGGCAAACTTCAAATGCTCACTTTACAATAAAAAAATTGTTGTATGAAACTTATCAGAATCCTTCCTCTGTATGTATAGAAGAGATGCGGAGTAGAGCGTTACAGATGGTTCATGTGCATCATCACATCTACGGTTTTTCCGCACAGTCTTCGCTCTTGTGGGATCCTGTGGCTCTTCGACACAGAAATTTCTGGTCTGAAAGAACCTGTCCAAATCAGGGTTCCAGTGCTTTAGGAGCAATAAACTTTGATCTGATATGATTTGCATTAAAAACCACGAGTAATCGCTGTGGCTAAATCATCAGTTTTAAAGTAGCGAATGGTTTTACGGTGCGCGATGTATTCGTACAAAGCCTGAAAAATCACCGTGTGCAAGGCGTTAAACACTATAGCGGTTGCCAACAGCAACAGGTAAGTGAGCGTTACTCCTGCGATTATCCATGCGGGTGTATTGATCTGGTAAGCAATGATTGAGGGAATAAACGCCAAAAACCGGCAGCCTAATCCCACCCAAAAAAAACTATAATTAATTCGGGCATTTTTTCCTGCAAAATCACTCATCAAGGTGCTGGAACGCTGGAGCGTAGCCTGTAATCCTTTCGGCTCATTGACTAATACCGTGGGAAACAAAAATGTCGCGTAGGCCCAGTTTAAACCGGATAATAATCGATTTATCCAGGGAGATTCTTTTATTTTCTTGCGGAAAATTAAATTGGCCATACCAAAGGCAAAATGCACGACTATATAATTAAAAATTACCGGGAAACATTGTCCCGCGGTGCGTAAACCATGACGTAAACTTAAAGAAGGGTTCCGTTCTTCCTCGGCCCGTAAACAGGCGGTTAAGGCGGCGTTCCAGTACATGGCGACTATGTTGGCCAACCATAACGCCACAAACATCACGACATAAACTATGATTATTTTTCCGGTAGACCAATGATTATAATCGATTTTTCCAGTACGTATAGCCCATATCAATAATCCTAAAGCCGAGATGATCAGGAAAAAAATTCCGCGGCCCACCCCCGGCAAAACGAGTAATTTTTTCCGTTGCTGAAAATATTTCCAACCCGAACGCATTAACCGGCAGCCAAGTTGGCTCTTTTTGAACAGCATGTTATTATTCCCAGATTTTGTAAAAGAGTATATCCGGCGTTAACAATGCTTTACAACCATATCAGTGATTTTGATTTTCATTTGCCCGAGCACCTGATCGCCCAGTATCCCACCGCGGATCGAACTTCCAGCCGGCTGCTCGCTTTGGACTTATGTCACCGGAAGATTCACCATCAGCAGTTCCCAGACATCTTATCGTGGATGAGGGCAGGGGATCTGCTCATCCTCAACGACACTAAAGTTATTCCCGCCAGGCTGTTCGGCCATAAAACCAGCGGCGGCAAGGTAGAGTGTTTAATCGAACGGATTCTCTCGGACCATGAAGCGCTGGCGCACCTTCGCTTTAGTAAACCGCCGGGTATCGGGCAATCCATCCTGTTCGCAGAGTCATTAACCGCCACGGTCGTTAGCCGTAATGACGCTCTTTTTCATTTAAAATTTGAAGACCGGAGGCCCTTATTAACGCTGCTGGAACAGTTTGGTTCAATCCCGTTACCGAAGTATTTTAAACGCGAGAGCGAACCCCTGGACACGGAACGCTATCAAACCATATATGCCCAAAATGCCGGAGCCGTGGCCGCGCCAACCGCCGGTTTACACTTTGATGAAAAAATATTATCCGAATTACGGAGCAGGGGAATCCAGATAGCTTATGTGACGTTACACATCGGCGCGGGTACCTTTCAACCGGTTCGCGTGGCGGATTTGGATCAGCATAAAATGCACAGTGAATACATGCAACTTTCCGCGGCCACGTGTGCCGCCATCACTGAATGCCGCCGGCAGGGAGGACGAGTTTTTGCAGTAGGCACCACCGTCACGCGCTGCCTTGAAACCGCGGCGGCAAAAGGTGATTTAGCTCCCTACAGCGGCCATACGGCTTTGTTCATCCGTCCCGGATTTAAATTCCGCTGTGTTGACGCACTGCTCACCAACTTTCACACTCCCAAATCAACTCTCCTGATGCTGGTAACGGCATTCGGAGGCTATGAATTTATCATGAAGGCTTATCAACTTGCTATCCAGGAAAAATACCGCTTTTTTAGCTACGGTGACGCCATGTTGATTGTCAGCCATTCCCGCTGAGTACAGCGGCAATGGCTTCCTGTTTATATCCTGCGCATCGGCGGAGCCGATTGCTCGGAATGAAGGGGAAGACGCTCCGCTCTCTCCCCCTTCAACCCCCATCGGGTAAGGAGACATTCCCGCTGAGTACAGCGGCAATGGCTTCCTGTTTATATCCTGCGCATCGGCGGAGCCGATTGCTCGGAATGAAGGGGAAGACGCTCCGCTCTCTCCCCCTTCAACCCCCATCGGGTAAGGAGAGTTCCCTTCAGCGGGAACTCTTGGTTGATTGCCAGCAATTCCCGCTAAAGAAAAATAATTTTCGCAGAAAATTCTCTGCCCGATGGGGGATCGCAAGGGGGAGAGAGCGGAGCGTCTCCCCCTTCATTCCGAGCATCGGCTCCGCCGAGCGCAGGATATAAACAGGAAGCAATTCCCGCTGTACTCAGCGGGAATTGCTGTGATAAAATATCTGCAATATATGGAGAAAATTATGACCTATCAGCATATTCAGACACCCAAAAGCGGCGAGAAAATTACCATCGATGATAATTTATCTTTGAAGGTTCCCAATCAGCCAATAATTCCCTTTATTGAGGGAGACGGTATTGGGGTCGATATTACGCCGGTTATGCGTAAAGTGGTGGATGCGGCGATCCATAAGGCATACGGCGGTCAGCGTAAAATCTCATGGATGGAAATTTATGCCGGTGAAAAAGCGACCAAAGTTTATGGGGCCGATCAATGGCTGCCTGCGGAAACTCTGGAAGCCCTGCGCGAATATGGCGTGGGTATTAAAGGGCCTTTGACCACTCCCGTGGGCGGTGGTATCCGTTCATTAAACGTGGCGTTACGCCAGGATCTGGATTTGTATGTCTGTCTGCGCCCGGTGCGCTATTTCGCGGGGACGCCCAGCCCGGTTAAAGAGCCGTGGCTGGTGGATATGGTGATCTTTCGCGAAAATTCCGAAGATATCTACGCAGGCATTGAATGGCCCGCCGGCAGCCCGGAAGCCAAAAAAGTTATTGATTTTTTACGCAACGAAATGCGTGTCACTAAAATTCGTTTCCCGGCCACCAGCGCCATTGGTATTAAACCGGTTTCGGAAGAAGGCAGCACGCGCCTGGTGCGGCGCGCGATTCAATACGCCATCGATAATCATCGCGATTCCGTGACTCTGGTGCACAAAGGCAACATCATGAAATTTACCGAAGGTGGATTTAAGGACTGGGGTTATGCATTGGCGCGGAAAGAGTTTGGCGCCACGCCCATAGACGGCGGCCCCTGGCATGTGATCACCCATCCCCAAACCCAAAAGAAAATTGTGATTAAGGATGTCATCGCCGACGCTTTTCTGCAGCAGGCATTGCTCCGTCCTGCCGAATACAGTGTCATCGCCACCTTAAATTTAAATGGTGATTATATTTCCGATGCTTTGGCCGCGCAGGTAGGGGGCATCGGTATCGCCCCGGGCGCCAACCTGAGCGACAGGGTCGCTCTATTTGAAGCCACTCACGGCACCGCGCCCAAATACGCAGGCCAGGATAAAGTAAATCCAGGTTCTTTAATTCTTTCCGCGGAAATGATGCTGCGCCATATGGGCTGGACTGAAGCCGCCGATATGATTATTCGCGCCATGGAAACCACCATAAAAAATCGCACTGTCACCTACGATTTCGCCAGACTCATGGACAATGCAGAGGAAGTCAGCTGCTCCGCTTTCGGCAACGTCTTAATAGACAACCTAAAATAAACCCTGTCCCCGGCGGAAGTTGCCGTCATGCACTATAATTAGTTTAAATTATTGCAGCAATAAGATAAATAATTTTCGTAGAAAATTCTCTGCGCGATGGGGGTTCGCAAGGGGGAGCAGCGCGCAGCGGCTCCCCCTTCATTCCGAGCATCGGCTCTGCCGAGCGCAGGATATAAATAGGAAGCAATTGCCGCTGTACCCAGCGGGAATTGCTGAAATTATTGCTTGAATAGGAGTCAGAATATGGAAATCTCTTTTTTTCTGGGTCGTGCATTAGGTATTTATTTACTCATCGTCAGTTTAAGCATGCTCTTCAACCGGGGAGTTTTTTTCAATACTTTCCAGCAATGGAGTGAGCAACCCGCCACCATTACTTTAACCGCTTTTATTTCCATTATCCTCGGTATATTGATGGTTTTAGTGCATAATGTTTGGACGGCGGATTGGCGTATTGTGATCACTCTTCTGGCCTGGCTCACATTAATCAAAGGCATTATTCGTTTGAATTTTCCCCACGCCGTGCCGCAAACGATGGAATATTTCCACCAACACCAGGTTGGTTATTATATTTTAAGCGTGTTTTGTTTATTATTGGCAATTTTTCTGCTGGCCTTCAGCTTCGGACTTTAACTGATGAGTAAACTGGAGCAGGCGCTATTGGACCCGACAAGCGTTTATCAGCATCCCATGGATGTGGTCAGGGATAATTCGTTGACTCGCGAACAAAAAATTCAAATCCTGCATCGCTGGGAATATGACGCCCGCGAGTTACAGGTCGCCGAAGAAGAAAATATGCCCGAATTAACCAGTGAACAACATGGCAGCATGCTAAGCCGCGTATTAGATGCGCTCCATGAACTGGGCGCATCTTCTATAGGCAGTTAGTAAGGAGTGTAATGCAGAAATTTCTGCGCCGAGTCAGAAGGTTTTCTGCTGAAAAATTTATAAGCGTCCGTATTGACTACCTGAGGATGTAGCTTTTTTGTCAACTTAAGCAGGAACGTTTCGCTTTCCTTTAACCTGTCGATAATGTCTTCACAATTATGATAACCGAGGTAGGGCAGGGCGTCCTGAATACATTGTTGGCGATAGGTGACTAAATATAAATTCTCTGAATTTTTACATATCAAATCGATAGTTTCCAATACAGTTTGCATGCAGCTATCATGATTTATGGCAATGATCGAATGCCAGTCTTGAATATTAGGAAGATCGATGATCCTGTTGCCTCCGGAGACTGGACGAAACTTTAACCAATTAATTATTTCGAAAGGAATCAGTTTGCTTTCCAAAGTCAATAAATTATTGGGAAGGGCGCTGGATAAACAATCGGTTAAGTCAATTAGCTGAGTATCAATGAAATTTTCTGTCGTGATATCGGAATCTCTCAGGAGTATTTTGCGAAGTATGAGCCTGGGTAATAAACGCTGCAAATTGATCAGTGTGGGCAACAAATCATCCTCTTTTCCCTTCTGCGAAAAAAGGGAAAAATGTCTGGATGTGTCCTGCATTAATCGGGCAGGTATCGCGGCATTGGATAAATAGCTATTAGCAATTAATATCATTAGATATTCATAAACTGCGGTAGTTTTTCCGTCACTATAATCATAATAATTGCTGACACCAAAATTGTAGTTAGAATTAAAAATTTTTGGCTGCGATTCATCATTAAATACCTCTTTATCTTTTTTTTCGAAGAAAATATAATCGATTTCATTATCTTTCAGTTTGACCCAATGCCCCTTAGAGCGCCCTTTAATTTCAAGGTCTGTTTCAATGGATTGCAGTTTGAATTCATCATTTGAATGTATCTTAAATGACAGGTATTGAATTTTTGCTGTCTTTTCTTCAATTTGAAAATGCTCTTCTGTGGCGTTGATTTTAACGGTATCTATAATTTCTATCATGAGATCTATAAATTCTCTTAATAAAGTCAATTGATCACGGCTAGTAAGAAGAATATGTAAAATTTTTAAAGAAAAACTTTCTGAATTCATAGTATTCAATGCGGTATAGATTGCCTGGATCACCTTGTTTCGGACGGCATAAGCAATGAAATTTTCCAGGCTCATTTCTTCCTCAATAGAAAATCCATAACTCATTATTTTTTTCAACCCTTCGGTTGACGATAGGGGGTAATCAATCTTTTCCAAAGCCATGGAAAAAGGCGACCTTCCGGAAGCAAAATGCTTTTCTCGCAATAAATACTGGAAATACAATTTATCTTTTCTTTTCAGAGTTTCCATTAATCGCCAATTTTCACTGGCAGCGGCAAAAAAAACAAAATTAGTATTATTCATATACCACGACGGCATCAAATCCAGCAAATGGCGCTGCTCTTTGTCATTACCCTTCATTAAAATAGAAGAAATGAGAGCCCGGATTAAAATATGCCGTTGTTCATGAATGACATTAAATTCACGATACAGTGATCGGCAAAAGCGGTGAGATTGTTCGGTAATTTCTTTTTGATAGGTAGTCACGTATTCTTTAAATATCCAAAATATTGATTGCTTTCTCTAAAGTATTGTTCCGCTGTTTTACTCTCAGTGAGGAAATTGAATAGGGACTTACTATCTATTTCATTGAGTAATTGTTCTGGTTTTTTTCCAGATATGCTGTAATTAAGTATATGAGTATTAAACTTTAATCCGGAATGTTGGGCATGAACGCCCATGGCATAAGCGTCATATACTAACCTGTTAGTTTGGGGAGCCCGGTTATAATTTTGAATGCGGGTGTAAAAAGCAGGTTTATGTCCATATTCATTGATGCATTGTTTATAACAGGTTTTCAGATCGCTCATCATAAATATGTCATCCTGATTAAAGTCAGAGCCGAAATTAATTTCTAAACTTGTCGAAATGTTCACGGTGGCTTGATGTTTTTTAACAAAGTTTTCCAGTAATTCCCGTTGTTCAATTAACTTGATATCGGAAGAACCTCTCTGAACACCCCCGTCAATCCAAAAGATGAAACTTTTAGTCGCAGCGACTTTTTCATCGAAAGTCCCATGCAGTGGATTGATCTGATAGATTTCCTGATCTGTCAGACTTTGCAAGTATTGCAGCTGTTGCCTGATTGCATTGATTTTTTCTGGATGAACAACACAGAGAGCACGTAATGTCACGACCTCTTTCCATTCCTGTAAAACATGACGATAATAAGAGAAAAATTCCACCAGATGTTTAAATTCTCCAACTCCGGCTGAATTATTATAAGTGTAAAGCAATAATTCAAAGGGATCGTTGTTTTTACAGCGCCGCTCTAAATGTTTATGAAGCAAATAGGTCAATTTATCGGGTTGTTTTACTTTGGGATAAAGGCCTAATATTGAGGAAATAGTATCGGATTCCGGGTCGTTAAGCTTCAATTCTCTTCTATTCATTATTACTCTCAAAACTTTATTTTAACTATAAATTTTCATGCTTCCAGCGGGAAAAAGATATCAGAATAGACGTTTGATTGCAACTATATATTTTTATAGAATAGATTTTTTAATTCATTTTTTTTATAGCGGCCCTGGCAGAAGGAGCGGGTGGCGTCAATTACGGCCAGATTTTTTAAAGCTTCGCGGCCTAGCAGCATCCGGAATTTCAGTGGATCTCGATTCGATAAACTCAGTTCTATTTCCCGGGTTTGTTGGCCCAGGGTAATCTGGGTCAGAATAATAAATCGAAGCTCGCGATGACCGGTGGAACTCGTCACCACGCGTTTATCCACCACCGGAGCTTCACAATTCACCATAATATTTTTATCTGCCTGTATAGGAAAAACTGAAAAACGCACGAAATCCCGGCCTTTTTTCATTTGTAATTGAATATTAAAAGCATGCATCGCAGAAGTTCGCGCACCTGTATCAATTTTTACTTTAATTGCCGGTATATTTAATTGTGGCAATGCACACCATTCTCGCCAGCCGATCAACAACAAACCTCGTGGTTTTTTGATCATGTCTCTACCCATGGTGAAATATCATCAATATGTTCATCATCGGGTTCCTGTTTTTCAACAGTAATGGGTTTAAACACCGCTAAATTAAACAAGGCCGAACCTTCATGCACCAGTGGCAAATTCGTTTGACCAATAATCATGCCGGAAACATGCGCCCGCACTTCATATTCTTCTTCACCAATAGGATTAACAATAACCCCAAGCACTTCCGCTTTTCGTATTTTTTTTCCCAGGGTTTTAAAAGGTCTGAAAATTCCGCTGTGGGGCGCGCGCACCCAGAAACTGGAACGGGCCAACGGCGCATGAAGTGGGGGAGACGCCGGTTGTCCCTCCGGCAATATCTTTAAAAATTTCATGACGTTGAGGATACCTCTCAAACCAATACGGATGGATGCTTCATTAAATCGCAATGCCTCTCCAGCTTCATACAACAATAAAGGCACGCCTTTATCATTGGAAGCCTGGCGCAGGGAACCGTCCCGTTCTTTTGAATGCAGGATCACCGGCGCGTTAAAAGCCCTGGCTAATTTTTCGGTATGAGGCAGGTCCAGATTGGCGCGAATCTGCGGAAGGTTAATTCTTTGGAGTGAGCCGGTATGTAAATCGATAAAATGAGTGGCATTGGCTACCAGTTCATTCATTACCAGATAGGCTAAACGCGCCGCCAGTGAACCTTTATTAGAACCAGGGAAGGCACGATTCAAATCCCGCCTGTCCATAAGATAGCGGGCCTGGGTTAGGAACCCATAAATATTTACAATCGGCACCGCGATTAAAGTTCCGGCTAATTGTCTGGAAAAACGTTTTTTTAACAATCTGCGGATGATTTCCACTCCATTAATTTCATCACCATGTACGGCGCCGGTCACGCATAACACAGGGCCTGGTTTTGAGCCACGAATAATATGCAAGGGCATATTCATGGGTGTCCAATCATATAATTTCGGCATGGGCAACATTATTGTGGTGCGCTTGCCGGGAGGCACTATAATCCCATTAATAACCAGTTCATGAGGTACTTCCATAATTCCTTTTTATCAACCTTCATAATAGTCTTGCGGACCAATCGGTTTGGCGTGACGTTCAATGTATTTGATGATCATGCCTGCGATATCCTTCCCCGTGGCATTTTCAATGCCTTCCAGACCCGGTGAAGAATTGACTTCCATAACCAGAGGCCCTCGATTGGACCGGAGCATATCCACGCCGGCCATCTTTAAGCCCATGGTTTTCGCGGCTTTTATAGCAGTTTCACGTTCATCACGGGTAATTTTAATGGGCAGGGCGACGCCTCCCTGATGAATATTGGAACGGAATTCGCCTGGTTCGGCTTGACGTTTCATGGAAGCCACCACTTTATCGCCAATAACAAAACAACGGATATCCGCGCCCTGAGCCTCCTGAATAAATTCCTGAATGATAATATTAGCACTGAGACCCATAAACGCCTGAATAACGCTATAAGCCGCTTCCCGGGTCTCGACCAGTACCACTCCCACTCCTTGAGTGCCTTCAATTAATTTCACTACCAAAGGCGGTCCGCCCACTACTTTGATTAGGCGGTCGACATCCTTTAGGGAATGCGCAAAACCGGTGATCGGCAGGCCGATGCTTTTTTTGGATAATAATTGAAGAGAGCGCAATTTATCTCGCGAGCGGGTGATGCTCAGGGAAGAATTAATGGTGAAAGCGCCCATGGCCTCGAATTGACGGACGACCGCGGTGCCGTAAAACGTTCTGGAAGTACCGATTCGTGGAATGATGGCGTCATAAAAAGGTAATTTTCGACCTTTATAATAGATAGAGGGTTCTTCCGCCGTAATATTCATATGACAACGCAGATAATCCACAATCGCGGTCTCATGTCCCCTGGCTTCTGCGGCTTCCTTCAGACGGCGTGTCGAATAGATATCTTTTCTTCGAGAAAGAATGGCCAATTTCATCGTAATTCCTCATGGATTTTCTCAAGAAAGGTAGCATATCACATCAAACTAATATATCACATTTGACTTTATTATTCCAACTAAGCATATTTAAGTCGTATTTTATTAGGGGTGATTATAGAAATAATCACCCCTATAAATAGGTCGCTATCATCCTAAATGGTTACTGAGCGCATTAACATAATACTGTTCTCCGCTCACATTCGCATTCTTCTCATCATCTTTGGAACTCAAAACTCCTAAAACTGGTTGAGCTACCATTAAGTAATTTCCATAATGTCTCCAAAATGTTTTATAATTAAGATATGGTATATAATATATATATATATATATATATATATATATATATTATCATTAATATAATATTAAAATATTCGATAAAATGGTTTTTTAGTATCAACCGGGTATTTAGGGGGGGGGTGAACGGACTTAAGCCTTGATTAAAAAGATGCCAACAATTTTAATAGAATAGGCCCCGGTGGCCTGATTTCATATCTTCGATCATTAATTTTTGCAATTTTTTGGCAATAAGCCCTGGCTTGCCGTCGGCGATTTTATGTTTTTCAAATTCTACGACGGGCAGCACATCCAGGGTGGTGCCTGCCATCATGACTTCCCTTGCCGAGAGCAGGTCTTTCACCGTAAAAAACCTTTCTTCGGCGGCCAGACCGTTTTCCCGCGCTAATTCGAAGGCGCGGATCATGGTGGTGCCTTTCAGAATATTTTCCAGGGGCGGGTGAACGAGTGTCCCTTTAGCGTCCACCATCATAATATTTTCAGTGGCGCTTTCCGTGACGCCCCCCCGATGATCAATTCCCACTACAAAATCAAGACCACGGTCAACCGCCTCTTTTTTCATAAGCACATTCGGTAAATAGTTGCAGGATTTAATCTGGGCCTGCCACGGTGGCTTCGCCAGGATCGCGCTTTGGCCAATCGACACACCCTGAAGATATTTTTCATCAGATGGATAAGTAAGCCGTGAAACAGCCATATACAATTGTGGCCCGACTGATTCGTAAGGATTAGCGTTAAAATTACCCGGTCCGCGTGAAACGTAAATTCGGATCATCACGTCGTTTTTATTGGCTGCGCGCAGAGTTTCCAGAAGAATTTCGCGAATTTTTTCCAGACTAAAAGGCAACTGCAATTGTATTTTTTCCGCAGATCGCGCCAATCTCTGTAAATGCTCTTCCAGTAAATAAACTGACCGGCCTACCGCTTTCAGCCCCTCAAAAATACCATCGCCTCGATGGACCATGTGATCATCAATCGGTAGTAACATCAGGTACGGGTTTTTAGTAATGCCCCGAAACCATGAGGAATAAAAAGCATAATAGTCCTTGAAAAAAGGATTCTGTTGCGCTTTGAGGCCCTCTAAAATTTGACTATCGTCAATAACCGGTATCGTCACGGATGCCCTCCTCTTTATATTTTATATTGCGCCTGAATTTTGTCGAGCGTACCGTCATTGGTGAGCGCCTGAACGGCTTGATCGAGAAGACCTTGCAAAGCAGTATCCTGTTTACGCAGCGCATACACATCATTAATCGGCTGAATTAAATGAGAACTCAACTGATCCGACAATTGTTGTTGCGCAAGGCGTGCTAAAGGATAATAAATCAGCGCCACATCAATGTCGCCATCTTTCAGGGCGAACATCAGTTCTTTCAGCGTATCAAAGCGTTTAATTAAATCTTTGGAGACGCCGTGGGCAGGCAGCCAGTAACGGTCGGCATAGCCCCGCCTGAATACTCCGACCTTATGATTTTTGAGGTCCTCAACAGTTTCGAAAGACCCTTTTTGTCTGAAATATAAAAAGCTTAAACCGCCTTTAGTAAAATAAGGCAAGGTTAATAAAAACTGTTTTCGCATGCCCGGTAAATCCCAGGCATTGGCGATCAGGTCGATTTTACCCTGCTGCAGTTGAAGATTTAGATCCACGCTATTATCGAAACCAATAAAATTAACATTTTGAATGCCCGCCTTTTTAGCCACCTCGGCCAGAATATCATGACCAAATCCCGGTTGGGCACTCGGTTGGAGGAAAAAAAACGGTGGCAACTGATTATAATGGCCGATATTCAGCGTCCGCTGTCCTGATTTTAATTTGGCCACGTCCAAAAGAGCGACCGCACTGCCTGCTGCCTGTTCCGGCGCCTGCGCGGACTCGGGCGATAGGGTTGCCGTTGCCGGCGCAGATGTGGATGAAGACGCCGTTGCGGAAGAGATGCCGGGAGTGGACGTTGATGGAGAATTTTGTGTCAAGTTCTGCGCGGCGCCGGGAGCCACCGGAGTTTCAGCCATTCCCTGACTGAAGCTAAAAACTCCCACCAAAGTCATCATCAATAACCTGTTTTTTTTCATAAACCCTCCATGAATAAAACTATTATCCTAGCATTTTATTAGCGCTATTGACAATCTCAGGCTAATATGGTTTAAACATATCCATGAAAAACGGAATTTACCGGTTTGCTTTTTTATATCTGATGTCTACCTCTTGCGTTTATGCAAATGAGGGTTCCAGCCATTTGATTAATATTGCTAAAAATACCCATCTCGATCAAAAGATTATCAGATTGGCGCTTAAGGGTTATCAATATGCCGCTATGCACGCGCATGTCAATAAGCCAATACTCACGATCATTGACTATTCACAACCGTCAACAAAAAAACGACTTTATGTAATTGATTTAAAAACGGACAAATTATTGCTGAATACCCTGGTGGCGCACGGCCGCAATACCGGGAATTTTTTTAGCACACAGTTTTCCAATCAGGAGCAATCAAAACAATCCAGTGTGGGAGTATTTGTCACTGAAAACGCTTATATTGGCCATCACGGCAAATCCATGATTATCAACGGGCTGGAAAAAAATATTAACGATAATGCAAAACGCCGCAATCTGGTGGTTCATGCCGCTCAGTATGTCAGCGAAGCTTTTATTCGAGCCACTGGCCGCATTGGCCGCAGCTTCGGATGTCTGGCAGTTGACACGCAACATGTCGATGAGCTTATTTTCCTAACCGAAAAAGGCAGCGTAATCTTTTCATACGCACCTCAGGAAGATAAGGACATCCTCCTCACCCGCCCTTTTTAATGAGACGGGTGGATAAATATTTTTCCAGCGCTGCCGGCGCCCGGATATTTCCGTCCCGATCCTGGTAATTCTCCAGAACCGCCACGAGCGCCCGGCCTATCGCCAAACCGGAGCCATTAAGGGTATGGATTAATTCCGGCTTATCATTTTGAGAAGACCGCCACCTCGCCTGCAAACGCCGGGCCTGAAAATCCGTGCAATTACTGCAGGATGAAATTTCCCGGTAACAATTTTGGCCGGGCAACCAGACTTCAATATCATAAGTTTTCGCCGCCGTAAAACCTGTATCACCGGCGCATAGCAACATTACCCGGTAAGGAATTTGCAATTCCCGTAGAATTGTTTCGGCATGTAAGGTCAGGTTTTCCAGGGCCGCGTACGATTCTTCCGGTTTCACGAGCTGCACCAGCTCGACTTTTTCAAATTGATGCTGGCGAATCATGCCTCGGGTGTCCTTGCCGTAGGATCCGGCCTCACTTCGAAAACAGGAAGTTTGCGCCACCATTTTTATCGGTAGCTGATGAGCGTTGAATATATGATCCCGGGCTAAATTGGTTAACGGTATTTCAGCGGTTGGAATTAAACAAAGATTTTTTTCGCCGCTGATGTAAAAGAAATCTTCTTTGAATTTGGGCAATTGACCGGTTCCCTGTAAAGCCAGGGTATGTACCATGTAGGGGACATACATTTCCTGATATCCATGCCGTTCTGTATGCAGGTCCAGCATGAACTGCCCTAGAGCGCGATGCAGATGCGCGATGGGCCCGCGTAATACCGAAAAACGCGAACCGGAAAGAGCGGCGGCGCTTTCGAAATCGATTCCGCCCAGCCCCTCACCCAGAGCGACGTGGTCCTGCACGGGAAAATCAAAGACCGGCGGAGTTCCCCATCGGCGAACCTCGACATTGGAGTGTTCATTCCTTCCCTCCGGCACCGAGGCGTCGAGCAGATTGGGAATCTGTAATTGAAAATCTTCCAGCGCCTGTTGCGCGGCTTCCAGTTTGCTTTCGGCTTCGGCGAGTTTATCACCCAGGTTGGCGACCTTCGCCAGCAATTCAGAGACATCCTCGCCTTTTGCTTTGGCCTGACCGATGGCTTTGGAAAACTGATTGCGTTCCGTTTGTAATTCCTGCGCCTTAAGCTGATTTTCACGACGCTCTGCTTCCAGTCTCGCCAATAGTTGCGTATCAAGCTGAAAACCGCGCCGCGCCAATTGCGCAGCCAATGCCGCCGGATTTTGCCGGAGAAGTTTGGGATCTATCATTGTTTCGCCTCATCCAATCGTTCGTACTAAATACAAACCTAACGCTGTTGCCAGAATGCCTCCGGCTACGCTGGCTAATAAATAAATAGCTGCTATACCATAAGCTCCAGAATAATATAGTAAAACCGAGTCCATGGTAAAACTGGAAAACGTGGTGAATCCTCCCAATATACCGATAAATAATCCCGAACGCAAAATGGGCCCGGCGTTAAATCGCTCGACCGCCAGGCCAAAGCAAATGCCTATCAGGAAACAACCTATTATATTGACTGCAAAAATTCCCCACGGAAAATAAAGAGTGGCGGTGCGCCCCTGTACCCAGCGCGACATTCCGAATCGTAAAACCGAGCCAAAGGCCCCGCCCACTGCGATAGCCATTATTTCACGAACAATTTTATTATCCATCCCTGGTCTGAATTAGAAAGTGTACTGAAAGTATAGCTGAAAATAATTTTGATTATATACTCAAAAGTTATTCGTTTTAAATTCGCTTTTACTTGACTGCAGAAGCATCATACTTCATACTTTATGCGCTTAATTAAAATAAATTTTGCCTAAGTGAATTTAAGTGAATTAAATATTGGAGAAATTTTTCATAAAAAAAAATAATTTTCGCAGAAAATTCTCTGCGCCATGGGGGATCGCAAGGGGGAGCTAAGCTCCGCGCTTCCCCTTCCATTCCGAGCATCGGCTCCGCCGAGCGCAGGATATAAATAGGAAGCAATTGCCGCTGTACCCAGCGGGAATTGCTGAGGACTTTTCTGTTTAATTGCCGTTTTTTATAGGGAATGGTATAATCATAAGGAGATTTTTTATGGATGGATATCCAACAATACATACAATAAATTTCCTGACTCATAATCAAAATAAGAGGTAATTAATCATGGCCGTAAAAGTTAAAGAAGAAATTCAAGAAAAACTTATCCTGGAAATAGACAATGGTGATTTTCACAAGCTCAAAGAAGTTATAGAAAAATGGAAATTCAAAGATTATCAAAGTTTTTTGAGATTCTCTGTTGGCGCCTTTATTCTAAGTGAAGAAAATTCAATATCTATTAAGATGGACGGAAAACAGCAGATGATAGCTCCAGCATCTGATTTAATTAAATAAAGGATTTTTTTTTGCATGACAACTCAGTCAAACGAATCTGATGATTTTAATCCCCAAAAAGTTTTTAAAAAATTATCAGATATTTTGGAACAACCAGAAAAATTTGCTCAAATATTTTGCGATGCCGCATCTAAACAAAAATCTATCGATGAGATTTTGAATAAAAACATCAAATACTTATTACAGACCGATTATGAAACCAGAAATTCAATTAAGGACCTGGTTCATGAAGTTGAGAAAGATAATTTAAAGTTTTGGTGGAAAAAAATTGGTATGTGGACGTTATCAGCCATTATATTTCTTACCGGTTCAATTTCCACAGTGATTATTGAAAAAGTTTTTCATAAATAGAATTCACTACTGCTGTGTAGTCATCCTTGTTTTCTGACCTTAAATTTTAATTTGCTCAGGTGCGCCAGCTTTTCTTTGATTTTAATTTCCAGTCCCCGCTCCACGGGATGATAATACTGCTTTTCAGCCATTTCTTCGGGGAAATAGCGCTCCCCTGCCGCATAGGCTTCGGGTTCATTGTGCGCATAACGGTATTCCTTGCCATAGTTAAGTTCGCGCATCAAACGGGTAGGCGCGTTACGCAGTTTTAATGGAACTTCCAGACTGCCGTATTCTTTGGCGTCCCGCATCGCTTCGTTAAAAGCCGTGTATACCGCATTACTTTTTGCCGCGCACGCTAAATAAATTACGGTTTGCGCCAGAGCCAGTTCGCCTTCGGGAGAACCTAGCCGCTCGTAAGTCTGCCAGGCGGAAAGCGCTAAATCCAAAGCTCGCGGATCGGCATTGCCAATGTCCTCATTGGCCATTCGCAGCACACGCCTGGCAATATATTCAGGAGGACAACCCCCATCCAGCATGCGCGCCAGCCAATACAATGATGCATCAGGGTCGGAGCCCCGCACGGATTTGTGCAGCGCGGAAATTTGATCATAAAAATTTTCGCCGCCTTTATCGAACCGGCGAACTCCGGTTCGTAAAACTTCGTTAAGAGTATCCTCGCTGATCATTTCCTGTCCTCCCTGCATTTGCGCAAAATCACTCAGTATTTCGAGAATATTCAAAGCCTGTCGCGCATCCCCGTCCGCGAATTGCGCAATTCGCAGGCGCAATTCTGGCGCCAACAAGAGTGACCGGTCTCCCAAACCTCGATCGGAATCCGTTAAAGCATGATCCAATATCGTTAACAACTCTTCCTGCGTTAAAGGCTTCAGGACATAAACACGCAGACGCGACAATAACGCATTATTCAATTCAAAAGAGGGATTTTCCGTAGTAGCGCCAATCAGAATAATTGTTCCCCGCTCGACGTGGGGCAAGAACGCATCCTGCTGGGCTTTGTTAAAACGGTGGACCTCATCAACGAATAAAATCGTCGCCTGACCTATTTTTTCCAGCTCGGCTTGAGCTCGCGCCACTACTTCCCGAATCTCTTTGACGCCGGCCAGCACCGCGGAAATTCGCTCAAATTTAGCGCGGCAGCTGTGGGCGATCAATTCAGCTAATGTGGTTTTACCGGCGCCGGGCGGCCCCCAAAAAACCATTGAATGCGCCTTACCCTGAGCTATTGCCTCGTACAGCGGCTTGCCTTTCGCCAGGATATGGCTTTGCCCCACAAACTCGTCGAGTGTGCGGGGACGCATTCGGGTGGCGAGCGGTATCATTTTAAGATTTGAACGCCCGCCGGCGGTTTGAAATTGAATAGCCCGGGACTCAGTTTTGGATTAACCTGGATTTGACTAAAACTGAAATTATTGGTTTGGTTTAATTGGTTGATAATTTTCAATCCGGTTAACTTGCCATTGCGGAATTGTAAATAGGCAGATTTAAAACCACGGTCAGATTTAACAGGGACCAGTTTAAACCACCCATCGCCTTCATTGGTAATAGTAAATCTTTGTGTCAGATTTTCAACAGGTTCCGTGAGCAGTTGGGCCGGGTTAAAACCACGTTTACCCAAAGATTGTTGAGTCGCCTGGGCAAGGTCCACATCATAAATCCAGAGTTTATCGTGATTGGCGATGACAGTTTGCTGATACGGCGAAGTGGTTTCCCAGCGAAATTTTCCCGGTCTTTGCATATAAACCTGTCCATGACTTTTTTTGCCGGCATGACTTTTATTATCGTAGTTCACCTGAGTAAAACTGGCCTGATAACTCTGGTAATTTTCGAGATTTTTTTTTAAATTATCACTGGCAGAATCGGCCAAAACCGATTGAAAAATAAAGAATAAAAATATTAAAACTAAAGACTGCTTACGCATTGAGATCTCCTTAAATAAAAAACATGAACATGAATTAATCTCCTGCCGGAACCAGGACTTCACGCACACCATTGCCTTCCATCCTGCTAACCACACCCGCATTTTCCATGGCTTCCACAATCCGGGCTGCACGATTATAACCGATTTTGAAACGCCTCTGTACACTGGATACTGAAACCCGGCGCGCCTTTACGACCATCGCCACTGCTTCATCATACAAGGAATCCTGCTCGGCATTCCCATCGCTTATCGGACCCATGATATCTTCAGCGCCTCCAGAATCGCCACCGGACATATCGCTTAAAATTTCTTCAACATAATCGGGTTTGCCTTTTTTCCGCCAATCGGCAACTACACGATGGACTTCGTCATCGCTGACATAAGCGCCGTGTACGCGCACCGGAACGCCGGTGCCTGGCGCGAGATAAAGCATATCGCCATGTCCTAACAATTGTTCAGCACCCGACTGATCAAGTATAGTCCGGGAATCGATTTTCGAGGATACCTGAAATGCGATGCGGGTGGGAATGTTGGCTTTAATCAGGCCGGTGATCACATCTACCGACGGCCGTTGTGTCGCGAGGATAAGATGTACCCCGGCAGCACGCGCTTTCTGTGCCAGGCGGGCGATCAGGGTTTCGACTTTTTTCCCTACCACTACCATCATGTCCGCGAATTCATCCGCCAACACCACAATTTGTGGTAATTCCTGCAGGGCTTTTTGTTCCTCATCATCGGGTCGCGGCAATGGATCAAGGAGCGGTGCGCCCCGCTCCGCCGCCTCATGAACCTTCGCGTTATAGCCCGCGATATTGCGAACACCCAGGGCGGCCATTAACCGGTACCGCCGCTCCATCTCCATAACACACCAGCGCAGCGCATTAGCGGCGTCACGCATATCGGTAACTACGGGAGTCAGTAAATGTGGAATACCTTCATAGACCGATAATTCCAACATTTTCGGATCAATCATAATCATACGTAATTGTTGTGGGGTGGCTTTATAAAGCAGACTGAGCAACATCGCATTCAGACTAACCGATTTCCCCGCTCCCGTCGTTCCCGCCACTAACAAATGCGGCATTTTGGCCAAGTCCACGACGACAGGATGTCCACCAATATCTTTGCCTAATGCCAAACTCAATGCCGAACGGGAATTCGCATAGGCTTTGGAAGCCAGGACTTCCTGCAACCCCACGGTTTCCCGGTCTTTATTAGGCAATTCAATCCCAATCACTGATTTACCCGGAATGACTTCCACCACCCTCACACTGATTACCGACATTGAGCGGGCTAAATCTTTGGAAAGGTTGCTGATTTTACTGACTTTAGTACCGGCAGCCAGTTGCAGCTCAAAGCGGGTGACCACCGGCCCCGGATTGACGTCTACTACCTGCACGACAACGCCAAAATCAGCCAGGTTGGCTTCTACCTGCCTTGACTGGGAGACTAATTCCTGTGCGCTTATCTGGGATTTTTTTCGGTTATCGTAAGAATCGAGGAGAGCCAGATCAGGTAGCGGTTCGGAAGTTTGTGTGTACCGGGGAGCGCGCCGCATGTCTTTAGAAATGTCTTCGGATTCCACAGCTATTTTAATCTTCGGTTTGACCGGTTCAGGCGCTACAGGTTTATTGACCGGCTGCGTTTCCACTTTTACCACGGCAGGGATTTTCTGGGCTGGGATCTCGGCAGTTAACCTGGGAGTTTCTTCCATGGATTTGAGCCTGACCGGCGTGGACCGCTTGGCCAGCCACGCGGCCCGAAATGCCCGTCCCGCCATCAGCACCAGACTGCCCACCCGCTCGCTGCTTTTAATCCAGGATAAACCTGTGAATAAAGTCACGCCAATCAGAAAAAAAGTCATTAAAATTAAACTGGCTCCAGCGGAATTAAAGCTTTTGACCATCGTAGAGGCAATCAGGTTACCGATAATTCCTCCCGCGGCAAAACCCAGACTGGCCAGGGCGGAGCCGGCCCCCAGTATCAGAACGAACCCGAACGCCCGTAAACTGATCATGACTGCTCTAAAAGGAGAAGTTTCGACGCGTTCACGGCGGCGCTCGAACCGCTGCCAGGCGTTATAGATCAGCAATACCGGTAACAGGTATGACAAATCACCGCATAAATACAGCAACAGATCGGCAAACCATGCACCCGCCCTGCCGGCAGAATTTTGCACGTGAGCGTTGCTCACCAAATTCGACCAGCTTGGATCGCCGGCGTGATAAGTGATTAAAGCCAAAAAAATAAAGACAGCGGCGGCCAGCACGATAAGAATCGTGCCTTCCTGCAACCGATGTTGTAAAAAACCCTGATGGGAATCCGCGGCTTTGGATGACGCCGAACTCACCAGTCTTTTACGTTTTTTGCGAGCCATAAATCCCTTATAAAAATTAATTTTCCATGTTATTATTCATGATAATTTAACCAGCAACAAGTAGTGGGTCTAATGAGTAAACGTCAACATCATCGGTTATTAATTTTAGGTTCCGGTCCGGCGGGTTATACCGCGGCAATCTACGCGGCACGCGCTAATTTAAAACCCGCGCTCATCACCGGAATGCAACAGGGGGGTCAGCTCATGACCACTACTGAAGTGGATAACTGGCCCGGTGACATCGAAGGTTTGCAAGGACCCGCCCTTATGGAACGCATGCTCAAACACGCGCAGCGTTTTGATACTCAGATCATCTTTGACCACATCACTCAGGTCGGTTTAAAACAAAAACCGTTCACTCTGGAAGGCGAATTTAATAATTACTCTTGCGATGCGCTCATTATTGCCACTGGCGCTTCGGCGCGGTATCTCGGTTTGGCTTCTGAAAGCGCCTACATGGGCAAAGGCGTTTCCGCCTGCGCGACATGCGATGGTTTTTTTTACCGCGGTAAAAGAGTGGCAGTGGTAGGCGGAGGAAATACCGCGGTGGAAGAAGCCCTGTATCTGGCGAATATTGTCGAGCATGTGTCGATTATCCATCGGCGCGATCAGTTCCGGGCGGAAAAAATTCTTGTGGAGCGTTTAATGGAAAAGTCCAGAAATGGCAATGTCTCCATCGTTTGGAATCACGTCGCTGATGAAATTCTGGGAAACAATAAAGAAGTCACCGGGATCCGATTAAAAGAGCAGCACACGGATAAATATCAGGAAGTGCCGGTTTCCGGCGTATTCATCGCAATCGGCCACGATCCCAACACACAAATCTTTCGGGGCCAGCTCGACATGACCCCCAATGGTTACATTCTTGTAAAAGCAGGATTGCACGGTAATGCGACCGTCACCAACATCCCAGGCGTATTCGCCTCCGGAGACGTTGCTGATTCCGTTTACCGCCAGGCCGTCACCTCAGCCGGCACCGGCTGTATGGCCGCTCTGGACGCAGACAGATTCCTGACCGAACTCGGCGAGATTTAAATCCGCTGCGTAACTATTCACCTTGTAGAGGGGAATGTCCACTTTTGCCGCTGCTTCATAGCGGCAACATGTTGATAGGCTTCATTAATCCGGCTTTCGGGGACTTTACCATCACGAACCAGTTTAGCAATGGTATTGACAAATTCCCCGGTGCGGTCACCGTCGTGGTTGGACACAATAAACATATCTACACCCGCGTTTAAGCCTTTTTCGAGCGCGACCGCAAGCGGGTAATGCTGGGCAATCGCTGCCATTCCCATATCATCGGAAATAATAACGCCGTTAAAATGTAACTGATTTCTCAATAAATCGGTCAGGGTTTTTCGGGACATGGTTCCCGGGCACCAGGTTTGCGGATCGTTGGGGTCTCCCGCCAGACATTGGGAACGATCAATTTGCCCGTTAATGACATGGGTACTCATTATAAAATCATCATAACCCTTGCCAATGAGAATTTTATAGGGCGCTAATTCCTTATCCATTTGATAAGTATTGGTCACGTTTACCAAATTCTTATGGGTGTCTCCTGAGGAACTGCCGTGACCAGGAAAATGTTTTAGGGTTGCCAGAATATGGTGACTGTGAAGCCCACTGATGAATTGACCGGCCTGACTGGCGACAATCTCCGGATCATCCGAAAAACTTCGCGACAATCCACCAATTATCGGATTTACCGGATTAATATCAACATCCACGTCGGGTGCAAAATCAAGATTAATGCCATATTTTCGCAATGAATTGCCAGTCTTTTGACCAAAAATATTCGTAAAAGCCAGGGCCGCTTGATGTTTCTCTGGATCGCTCAAATTCATGGATTCGTTTTTACCCAGGGATTGAGGGGTAAAATTGGGTAAATCGTGATCAAAAGACAGCGGGTTAACGATACCGCCCTCCTGATCGATGGAAATAATTAATGGCAGCTGCGGTAGACGGTCGCGCTTACGAACTTTAGCATTATAAGCCTGCAAATCGCTGCTCAACTTCGCCAGTTGAACATCACTTTGAATATTGCGCGCCCGTATCGCCGCCCCGGTAACCGGGTCACGCACTTCGCCACGGAAATAAATAATACCGCCAACATGCCAATCCGCAATGTCACGGGCGATATAGGAATTCTCTTTGAATTGAGTTCCATTGGGATCATTCCAGGTAATTTTATCCTGAAGGTCATGATCCATATTGCCAAAGCCCACAATCAATAGTTGGCCGATTTTCTGGCAAAGAACCGCAGAGACAATATCAGTGCAATTTTCAGTTTTCGGTTTCGCAGGCTTGCACCCGCCCAAACCAAACACCGAAGAAACCGCGATAATGATCAACAGAGAAAAACGAAAGATTTTAATCATTGTGTTATCCATGACATAATAAAAAAATTATGTCGAGTTTACCAAAAGTACTGTTTTATTACCATCGGCTTAATGCGGGGAATTGAATTTTTTATTGAATTTCTCCCTAAATAATGATAGAATTTGATTCTAGACACCTTCCAAATTCAGAGCAATGACACAAATAATTTACTAGATAGGGGTAGAAAAATGCACGACTCTAAAAGTGAAACTAAAAATAAAGACAATTCAAGGAGTTTTAGAAAATTATTAACCACATTTTCTTTATCTTACTTACTGCTGGGTTCTGGCAAAACTGCTGAAGCCACCACCACCAAGAACCTTGATATAACTTCCCCCCCCCCCCCATCGATAAAAATCCCTTCCCTCCCTACGATTTGACTTGTCCAAAAAACCCCTACTTTGATCCTGATTATCAGCTGGATAAACCATTTACACCCATGATAACCAATCAATTTATTGGACAATTTATTGTTGGGACTGCCTCTTTAAAAGAACATCAAGATGTTATTAATGCTTTGCAAAGCGCACGGAAGATGAGTCCAGAAACAGCCAAAACCATAGATTTTGTTCTTACACGTTTACCTGAGTTTACAATAGGAATTTATGATTCACAAGCAACCGAGAGTCTTGGCAATAATACTGCGAATTTTTCTCCACAAAGCCGAATGATGGTGATTAATCAGCCATTCCCGCTGAGTACAGCGTCCATGGCTTCCTTGTTTATATCCTGCGCATCGGCAAAGCCGATTGCTCGGAATGAAGGGGGAGAATCGCGATTCTCCCCCTTGCGATCCCCCATCGCGTAAGGAGAGTTCCCTTCAGCGGGAACTCCTGGTGATTAATCAAAATGATATCCACAAACCCGAGATGGACATCGTATTTAAACATGAGTTTCGACACGCCATGTGGAACACAATGCATAGAAGAGAGGCTAAAGGAAACAAATTATCATCAAACCCATATTTACCCCATACAGATGCTGAAAAAGAAAAACTCAAAAGTATGCTTGCAAAAGGTGAGCGAAGGGTTGAGGAATTATTTGCCCTGTTAAAACGAGAAGAAAGTGGAAAAATTTCTCCTGAAGAGCGAAAACAACTTCAGCAATTACGAAAAAATTCTGCCGCCGAGTACAACAAATATTATAAAATCTCAACAGATTTTATTTACGCGGAAAAAGCTAAGTTTCCCCCTAATCATATTGCAGAAATAGAAAAACAACTAGGGAAAAAATTAAGCGAAAAAACCCGCTTTTTTTTACCGGGTCATGGGGTTGTAACCATCAAAAAAATATATCCAACTCTACCGGATGGTTCAAAAGCGTTGGATATTGAATTGGATGACCCTTTATATGCTGCAGTTTATCAAATCAAACACGATATCTCCCATATACAAAATAAACACACCGAAGCTCAACTGTTGTACGAACGCGAAGCCTATCTGTTTAGTTTTTGTGGAAGATCAATCCGAAAATACCTTTATCCAGAACTTGTAGAATATACTGATAGGCTTATAAAAATAGCGGACAAAACTTTATCCACGCAAAGAAAGTATGTTCCAGATTATCTTTCTGTACATGAATTGAAATCAACCGGAATATTGGAAACACTAAAAGACCCCGATTTCTATGATAAAGCACAAGTGCCTTTTTATATTGAATGGGCAAATTACGCTGTAAGTATGGGGGATTTAGATGCCGCTAAAATGGGTTTACAAAAATTAATCGCACATAAGGACCGTGTATCGGAAGCCCACCTTGCTTTAGCCAAAATTTACAACCAAGAAGGCGATTATGTAAAGGCAGCAGCCCACTTGTCCACTATTGAATCACTTTCCAAAGAAATAAAACAAAAAGCCGCCAAAATTGCTGGCATCAGCGAAGAAGAACGAAGAAGAACTTGTAAGCGAAAATGAATACCGAGGTCCTCGGCTGAAAAGTTAGCGACCTAAAGTGGGAACCCAACCGCAAGCTTGCGCGGCAGGAAGGGACGTAATCCAGAATTCAAAAATCAGTCTTCAGCCGACAACAATGTCCCAGACAAATCCCGCCATTCTGGATTACTGACCCCTAATGAATTATTAAATGGTCTGCCCCTAACTTATTTATTCCGCAAAGCGGCAATAGAGAGCGCATTTCCGGAGGTCGGGCAAGTGATTAACCAAATTTTTGTTGCATAGCGGCCTATTTTCAGGCAAGCTTGCGGTTTTATAGGAAAATTATTGGATTTATGCCTAAAGAAGATCATATTGAAATGCCGGGTGTGGTGGTCGACACCTTGCCCAATACCGTGTTTCGGGTGAAGCTCGAAAATGGCCACGTGGTAACCGCACATATTTCCGGAAGAATGCGTAAAAATTATATTCGCATTCTCACCGGCGACAAGGTTACGGTGGAATTGACGCCTTACGACCTATCACGCGGCAGGATTATTTACCGCGATACCGGCAAACCCCGCTCTACTGAAGACGAACCCTCGGCTGAATAGTTATACCGCGCGAGGTATACTTATTCACTATCTTCGGTTAGGGCTGGCTGCTGTGGGACGGCTATTTCAGACTGCGCAACCACTTCAATTTGTAAACGCCCATTTTCTACGCCGATACGGACTTCACCGCCTTCCGAACTGAACCGTCCAAAAAGTAATTCTTCCGCCAATGGTTTTTTCAATTGCTCCTCGATTAAACGTTCCATTGGCCGCGCGCCCATGACACGATCGTAGCCTTCTTTCGCCAGCCATTGTTTGGCGCTATGAGTGATCGTGACGATAATATTTTTAGACATTAATTGTTTTCGTAACTGTTTGACGTTCTTATCGACGATCTTCAAAATCGTGTCGCTTTCCAGATAATGAAACGGCACAATCGCATCCAGACGGTTGCGAAATTCCGGAGAAAATAATTGTTTGATCTCTTCCAGGGTATCCTCAGTCGGGTCCTGATTGTGAAAACCCACATTGTGCCTTTCCATTCGGTAAGCGCCCAGATTAGTGGTCATCACTACCACCACATGCCGAAAATCCGCTTTTCGTCCATTATTATCCGTGAGATGCCCATAATCCATGACTTGCAGCAGGATATTAAACATATCCGGATGAGCCTTTTCAATTTCGTCCAATAATAAAACCGCGTAAGGTTGTTTGATAACCGATTCCGTCAGTAAACCGCCCTGGTCATAGCCCACATAGCCTGGGGGCGCGCCGATTAAACGCGATACGGAATGTCTTTCCATATATTCGGACATATCAAAACGAATCAAACCGATGCCGAGTTCTTTGGCTAATTGCCGGGTTACTTCAGTTTTGCCAACGCCGGTAGGGCCGGTCAGCAAAAATGAACCCATGGGTTTGTTCAGATCACGTAAACCGGAGCGGGATAATTTGATGGCATCGCTTAATAACAGGATGGCTTTATCCTGACCGAACACCGCCCTTTTCAGTCTGACTGGAAGATTTTTCAATTGACGTTTATCGGAATTAGTGAGGTGATGGATAGGAATATTCGCCATTTTTGCTACGATGGCTTCAATATCGGCGACGTCGATAATTTTTTGTTGCTTATTCGGCGCTTGCAGGCGCTGAAAAGCGCCGGCTTCGTCAATGACGTCAATCGCTTTATCGGGTAACCGGCGGTCGGTCATATAGCGTTCCGATAATTCCACTGCGCGCTTCAACCCCGCTTCGGTGTATTGAATTTGATGATATTTTTCAAAACGCAATTTCAAACCCTGTATGATTTTAATGGTTTGTTCGGCATTAGGTTCGCAGATATCTATTTTCTGAAAACGCCGCAATAAGGCATGATCTTTGGAAAAATAATTACGATACTCTTCGTAAGTGGTGGCGCCCATGCAACGTAATTCGCCGGAACTCAGCAAGGGTTTAATCAGGTTCGAGGCATCCATCGTCCCTCCGGTAGCAGAACCTGCTCCCACCAGATTATGAATTTCATCGATAAAAACGATGGCCCCCGTTTGCCGGCTTAAAGCTTTTAATACTGCCTTGAATCGCTTTTCAAAATCTCCACGATATTTGGTTCCAGCCAGAAGCATGCCTAAATCCAGCGAATAAATAGTGGAATAGGTCAGCAGGTTCGGCACTTCGCCATTTACAATACGTTGCGCCAATCCTTCAGCAATAGCGGTTTTGCCCACGCCGGCTTCACCGACAAATAAAGGGTTATTTTTGCTGCGCCGGCATAATATTTGTAAACTGCGTTCCAGCTCCGCTTCACGGCCGATGACTGGATTTAATTTTCCCGCTATCGCCAGTTCATTTAAATTAATCGCATACGATTCAATTAATCCCTCTTCACTCACCGTTTCATGCGTCAAATTCAAATCAGGAGAAGGTGAATTCATCGATAAATAATGGCTTTTTTCCGAGTCACGCTGCTGTTTGGATATGCCCTGGGTGGTGTAATTGATAACGTCGATACGGCTGATATTCTCCTGACTTAAAAAATAAACGGCCTGACTATCGGATTCCCCAAATAAAGCCACAAGGGTATGGTTGCCATTCACTTCCTGACCACCGGTGCTTTGCACCTGATAGATGGCGCGTTGCAATACTCTCTGAAAGCTGAGTGTGGGCTGGATATCCCGCTGAGCATTCACGGGAATATGCGGTGTTGTTTCATCAATAAAAATTCCTAATCCTGCCCGGAGCCTGTCTATGTTGGCGCCACAGGCGACCAAAGTGGCTCCAACCTCAGTATTGTCTAATAAAGCAAATAATAAATGTTCGACCGTGATAAATTCATGACGTTTCTCCCTGGCCTGCATGAATGCCTGATTCAGCGTGACTTCCAGTGATTTTGTAAACATTTTGAACTCCATTGCCCTGAAAATTGGACGAGCAATCCATACTGTCCGATTGAAAATTTTCCTTACTGCTAAATGTAGACGATAAACTAAAAGTTTTCCTTGACTTTGTGAAATAAATTTGATAGAAAAAAATATTCGTAAGTAGCTGTTTTTATGTTATTTTTATCAATTGATTTAATAATGAACTGAGAATGTTTTTTTCCTGGGCATTGAAGACTTTTATAATCCGGTTTTTATAAGAATATTTTTGATTAATGAAGGCCCGCGATAGATCAGCCCTGTGTAAATTTGTACCAGACTGGCTCCGGCGGATAATTTTTCCATAGCCTCTTCCGGAGATAAAATACCGCCCGCCGCAATAATGGGAAGTTTTCCGGCCAGCAGTTCCGCAAGCCTGGACAGTACCTGTGTGGAACGCTGGAATAATGGCTCGCCGCTCAGACCTCCCGCCTCATCACCGTGGGGTAAATGCTCCACCAGGCGATGATTGAGAGTGGTATTGGTGGCGATAATACCATCCACCTGATGGAGCAAAAGAGTTTCAACCAGCTCTTTCAGCATCGAATCTTCAAGATCAGGATCAATTTTTACCAATAACGGAATTTTTCGATGCCCTTCCTGCCATAATTCCCGTTGGGCTTTATCAAGATGCTCCAGCAAATCATGCAAATAAACGGATGACTGTAAATGCCGCAAGCCTGGCGAATTTGGAGAGGAAATATTGACGGTAACGTAATCCACATAGGGGTATACTTTACGCAGACAATAACAATAATCACCGGCGGCATTTTCAAGAGGTGTCTGGGTATTTTTACCGATATTGGCGCCAACGATGCCGGGTAAGCGCGGCTCTCGCAATCTTTCCACGAGATAATCCACTCCCCGATTATTAAAACCCATCCGATTGATAATGGCTTGCGCGGCAGGCAAGCGAAACAGGCGTGGTTTGGGATTACCGGGCTGAGGCTTTGGGGTCACGGTGCCGAGTTCGATAAAGCCAAATCCAAGGCTCTGCAGCGGCTTAATATAATCGCCATTCTTGTCAAAACCCGCAGCAAGGCCGACGGGATTTGGAAAAGTTAAACCTAAAATTTTTACAGGGCGCCGGGGCAAAGCCGCTAAACGTTTTTGCGCCAGCGCATCCATCGAAATCATTTTTAGAAGGCGCAGCGCCAGATAATGTGAACTTTCCGCATCCATTTTAAATAAAAACGGACGCAATAATGAATACAACATAAGCCTGGGTCTAGGCCATGGAGATTGGCTGGTTGACTTCGCATTCCCTGGCCCATATCCTCAGCATGGCGCTCGCCTGGTGACAGGGCGGATAATCGACTGCGCGGATTTCTACTCCAAAATTACGCTGCTGTAAAACCAACATCATGGGCCCCAGCTCTGCGGCGACTGCATTTTTATCCTGTGGCAGTGGAAAAATCCGTACTTCCGCGGCTAATTTACATAATTCATTCATCATTTCCTGAGCGGTACCGGAGTTGGCAGGCGGGTTGAATAAAAAATCGGTGCACAGCAATAATTCAAATGTTTCTTCAACGTTTGCAAAAGAGGGCAGGTCCATAGCACGGTAACGCCCCTGTTTTTTACCGATTTCATAATCAGCCAAAAACACCGCCAGGCTTTGCTCCCACTGAGCAACCAGTGAGGACTCATGGGATTTATCGATTGCGGCGATATTTTCCCGCAATACTTTGCCGGCATAATCGCGCATTTCCCGGGGAGATAAAGAATAAGCGGGATCGCCGCTGATAATCAAACGCCCCAACGCATAAAGTTCCGCGTTTATGCTGGAAATTCCCGCAGGATAATTGAGGATTTTTCTTTGCAGATCCGGCTCGGTCAAACCAAAAATTTGCCGGTAATCATTTAAATTATATATCCAGCTTTTGGCTGGGAATGTATTACTGAACATGACGCCTCCCTCATAATGTTTCCAGGCTGAAGCCATTATATATTAGAAAAAGAGTCGAGTCATTCCATTGCGTCCATTAAGTCATTAGAGTACGATTTAATGATGATTACTTTTCCACTGAATGAAACAGTGCAATTACTTCGCGACAGCATTTCTCAATTTGCGCAGAAGGAAATAGCGCCCAGAGCGCAGTTAATCGACCAGTCTAATCAATTTCCTCGCGATCTTTGGCCTCAATTGGGTCAAATGGGTTTACTGGGAATTACCGTTTCGGAAAAATTCGGCGGCAGCCAAATGGGTTATCTGGAACACGTTATCGCCATGGAAGAAATCAGCCGTGCGTCCGGCGCAGTGGGTTTAAGTTATGGCGCACACTCAAATCTTTGCGTCAATCAGCTACACCGCTTCGGCACTGCGGCACAAAAGCAGCAGTATCTGCCAAAGCTTGTCAGTGGAGAACATGTCGGCGCTTTGGCCATGAGCGAAGCCGGTGCGGGCTCTGACGTGATGAGCATGCAACTGCGCGCCGAATCCAAAGACGGCGCTTTTATTCTGAATGGCACCAAAATGTGGATAACCAATGGTCCCGAAGCCGATGTGCTTATCGTCTACGCTAAAACCAATCCCGAAGCTAAATCGCGAGGAATCACAGCCTTTATTATTGAAAAAAATATGCCCGGATTTAGCACCGCGCAAAAACTGGATAAATTGGGAATGCGCGGGTCTGACACTTGTGAACTGGTCTTTAATGAATGCAGAGTCCCCTCCTCACAAATTCTGGGCAAGCTCAATGGCGGCACGCAGGTATTGATGAGTGGGCTGGATTACGAAAGGGTCGTATTAGCCGGAGGACCGGTGGGCATCATGCAAGCATGTTTGGATTTGGTTTTACCATACGTTCATCAACGTAAACAATTTAATCGCCCGATCGGCGAATTCCAGCTAATTCAGGGGAAAATTGCCGACATGTATACTGCTCTGAGCGCAACCCGGGCATATTTATACTCAGTGGCCCATGCCTGCGACAGCGGGCGCATTGCCTCCAAAGACGCTGCCGGAGTTATTTTATATGCCTCCGAAAAAGCGACGCAAATGGCTTTACAAACCATCCAGTGTTTAGGCGGCAATGGCTACATCAATGAATTTCCGGCAGGAAGATTATTGCGCGACGCCAAACTCTACGAAATCGGCGCAGGCACTTCTGAAATTCGCAGAATGATCATAGGCCGTGAATTATTCAAAGAAACCCAATAAACGTTGGTTTTCCTGGTTTTTCATAATGTCGGGCACAGAGAATGACCGGGTATTCCACATGTTCACATATCGCAGGGCGTTCATAGCTCCCGTTATACCCTTGACCGCCGTCGCAATCGTCTGCGCTCCCAGGATCGCTAATGGTTGACGTAATTTTACAAGATGAAACAGGCCCAAAAAAGGTTGACTGGCGTGTAAAACACCGGCCAGGGCGGCCAGTACCAACGCAATATATTTCCGGGTACACGCCAGTTCTTTGAATTTTTGATAAGCCGCTTTAATATTCACCGAATGCGCGACATCATAACACGCCATGGATCCACAGAGACCTAATGCCGATAACCAATAAAAAGGCGATTGACTGTTAACCTGATTGGCAAGTAAATGGCTATCAGCGAAACCGCAGGCGCTGAACAGGATAATTAAACTTCCGGTTTTAAAAAATGAATGAGTAAATAAAATTTTCATGTCACGGCCCGGCAATAAAATCAAACGAATTAAATTAGGGATGAATAAAGATATTGAAACGGCTAAATTCCGCTGTGCAAAACTCTGAGCCTGGTTCCAAAGTGCGTAACAGCCAAAACCACCCGGCGCCAAAAGCATAATACTGCAAATGGCTATTTTTCCCTTGGATAAATGTGATCTGGAAGTTTTTTTATAGTTAACAGAAAATGATGCGGATGGCAGCAGAACTTCTGTCATTTCAGAGCGTGATTGTGTTGGGGCATCTGCATGTCCCATCTCATGTATTTTAATGCCCTGGCTCATGCCGATTAACAGGGTTAACGTTAAATAAAGCCAGTTAATTTTCCCTTTGAGTAAATCAGATGAGTCTAAACCATCCTCCACTGCGGCTGCATTGTAAAATAATGCCATATAAGAAACTATCATAATCAGTACAGTGGTCATTTTTAAAAAATTAACCGGATGACAATGCAGAGAATGCTGCTCTGCTCTGCTAAATTCACGATCGATAATTTTAATGACGCGTATACCCAGATATTTGAATACTGCAATATTGATAATTAAACAAAGTGAAGAAGCGGACATAACCGCTATCGGAATCATTGGATGCAGTAATTTTTTTGTCAAAGGATATAATACACCACTGGCCGTGAGTATCCCCAAACTATTGAAACCAAAAGCTCCAATGAGCGATATATTATAACAAAGCCTATTGTTTTTAGTTAAGCACATTACCTGGATTAACCCTTTTAATGAGCCATTTAATATCACATCCGCTTCCCGGCTCACTTTCGCCAGACTATCAATGCTCACTCCAAAATTAGCCTGCCTAATCGAATCTAAATCATTTTCATCGTCACCGATCATCACAACTATTTTCTGATCCTGCTGTAATTTTTTTATAAAATTGATTTTATCCTGAGGGGTTTGTTCGGCCAACACATGGATACCAATATCCCCAAATTCGTGCATGAGAACCTGAGTTCGCTCCAGGCTATCTCCCGTGAGAATATGAACGGATTTATTGTGTTGAAGTAACCATTGAATAGCGGGCAGGCAATCCGGCCGCAAAATTTGTTCTGTTTCCAGTTTGGATTCTAAAATTAATAAACATTTTAATTGCCGGTCAAAAGCAAAAAATATCGGTAATAAACCCCTTGAATTATGCAAATTCGCTAAATCTTCCCACTTGGAGTCAACAGGAATGGCATGATGCCTGAGCAAACTTTTATTTCCCAAAACGACCTCGTGACCATTGATGACCGCAAAACCACCCCGGCCTTTGTTAACCGGATTATCCTGAAAAGTACTACAGATTAAAGGTTCCTTGAATTCCACTTTCCAGCGAATGTCATTCCGGCTGTTAATAATTGCTTTCCCCGGCGCACTTTGGAATTTTTTGTCAATTTGATTTTGTAACACAACCGCATAATGTAACCATTTTTTCAGCTCTTCCTGATGAGTTTCGTTATCGAGAGTCGCGATATCATGAAAAGAATAATCACCTGTTGTGAGAGTGCCGCACTTGTCAATACATATATGAGTTGCCTGATCAATCGTTAAGGCTCGATCTTTTTGAATGAGTATACCTGAATCAATCGCCAGCGCTTTAGTGATGCTTTCGCCTACATTGATTAAACCAATTCCACAGGGGCATGCGCCAAGAATATCCGAAAAAAAAACCTGAGAAGCATTACTGACGCCAGGCGGCGGCCCGAATATCCACCAGACGCCTCCGCTGACGGTGGCTATTCCCAAAACTCCCCGAAAAAAATATTTACTGACCGTATCCAAACTAATATTTGCCGGAGCAGCCGTTGTTTGCACACTTCTATAAGCCTTGCGAATTTGATTATTTTCCGGTTCACAACATGTTTTTAATAATAATGAATTATCACTTTTATTAATACTTCCTGCAAATACTTTCGAGTTAAACTGTTTATTTGTGAGACCTTTCCTGCCAAAATAACTTTCGTGAATACTAAATTGTTTGGATTCAATCACCTGTCCGTCAATCGGAACTATGGCCAGTGGAGGAATACAGATAATAGAATCCTTTTGCACCCGGCTTACAAAAAAATTTTCCAATTTCGATTGATCGATTTTATGATCACTGCGTTCTGAAATTTTCTTTTCATCTTCAAGATAAACAGAAACTGTTTTAGGCAAACTATTTTTAGACTCACCAATGGCATCCACTTCAGTCGCTATATTCGCATGAACCCTATCTCTGATCCAATGACTGGCTTCGACCGTTCCTATCGTAATCAAAGGCACCTCAAAAAAAGGCATTGCATCTTTACCGGCAAAAGATGGGAAAAATATTTTAACAAATGAATATAAAATAGCTGAAGTGGAACCCAGCACGATTAATGAATCCATCGCTCCGGATGAAGAACTCGATCGGGCCCTCCAGGCATTTTTAAAATGTTGCTTTCCAAACCATCCTGTCAGGACTGTCGAACCCGCTCCTATTCCCGCATTCACTAGAGTGCCTGTTAACGTAGAATTATCGGGTAAATAGTCAAAATACTCAGACAGCATTAAAAGAACGCCTAACCCGATCAAAGGAAACGCGCTCCATAACGAATGCTTTTCCGGGACGTAATCTGGTTTCAGGGGTTTGGTTTCTATGCTTTTTTGGTCCAGGGTTTCGATGGAATCAGAAAGTGTTTCATACATCGGCGACAAACGATCTCTGCATTGTTTTACTAACCATTCGGCTTTCCCTCTATCGGGTAAATCCAATGAAAATTCAACTTTTTTATTTCTAAAATCAGTAGCTATTTCACAGGTTAGAGAATTTTCCTTGAATAAAATTTCTAAAGTTCCACGGATAGCGGTAGAACAAATAGCACAAGGCATGTGCTCAGGATTAATATTTAAAGTGAACTCAAACAGTGGCATATCCCCTCCAGATGGGGTCAAGTCTCGAATCGTGAAAAATAGAGCTTAGTTTAACAGCAATTCCCGCTGGGTACAGCGGCAATTGCTTCCTATTTATATCCTGCGCTCGGCGGAGCCGATGCTCGGAATGAAGGGGAAGCGCGGAGCTTAGCTCCCCCTTGCGAACCCCCATCGCGCAGAGAATTTTCTTTATTTTATTCCCAGCGGGAATTGCTGTTAGTTTAATACAATAGGCCCTATTTTTCACGATTCGAGACTTGACCCCATCATTCGAGATGGGTATTCTATCTAATTCTATATAAATCAAAACGATAGAGACAGGAGGTTCAATGGCTCAACCTGATCGCATCGCGATTATCGCCGCAAAACGCACTCCTACCGGCAGCTTCAATGGCGTATTTGTGAATACACCCGCACCGCAACTCGCAGCAGCCGCTATCAGCAGTGCTATCACAGTATCACCGGTACTGACGGAAAAGATTGATGGCGTTTTGCTCGGCTGCGTTCTCCCGGCGGGAATAGGCCAGGCTCCAGCCCGGCAGGCGGCACTCAGCGCCGGACTGCCTGTACAAACACCCTGTACCACCGTTAATAAAATGTGCGGCTCAGGCATGCAAACCGTTATTTTGGCGCATGATGCCTTGCAGGCGGGCAGCCATCACATCATGCTCGCGGGAGGAATGGAAAATATGAGCCGCGCACCGTATTTATTACCCGGCGCACGGCAGGGGTACCGGCTCGGCCATCAAACCGTTTACGATCACATGCTGCTCGACGGGCTGGAGGATGCTTATGAAAAAGGCCGACACATGGGTTATTTTGCGGAAAAATGCGCTGAAAAATATAAAATTTCCCGTAGGGCACAGGACGAATTCGCATTGGCTTCCATCGACCGCGCCCGTACGGCTATCGACAAAGGCTGGTTTCATGCTGAAATTGCTCCCGTCACTGTCACTCAAAAAAAACAAACGGAAATTATCTCTACTGATGAAGGGCCATTTTCCGTCAATCCGGAAAAAATTCCGAACCTGCCGCCGGTATTTCAGAAAGAAGGCACTATCACTGCCGCCAACGCAAGTTCCCTCGCCGATGGCGCTGCTGTCTTAATTTTAATGCAAGAAAAAACAGCGAAAGATTTAGGATTATCTCCACTGGCGATCATTATGGGGCACCATACGGTCGCCCAGGAACCCGCCTGGTTTACCACCGCGCCGATCGGCGCTATCAACGGCTTGCTGAAAAAAACGGCATGGACAGCAGACCAGGTGGATTTATTTGAGATCAACGAAGCCTTCGCGGTGGTTACCCTGGTGGCCATGCAGGAATTAAAACTCGATCATCAGCGCGTCGATGTGCATGGCGGAGCCTGTATTTTGGGACATCCCATTGGCGCATCCGGTGCGAGGATAATCGTCACCCTAATCCACGCTTTGCGCCGGCGCGGGTTACGGCGCGGTATAGCGGCGCTTTGTATCGGTGGCGGCGAGGCGACCGCTATCGCCATCGAGGCGCCACATGCCTAAAATTGCCACGCAGATTAATCCGCAGGACGAGACCTTTAAATCCAATCATGCTCTTATGGAGCAGCAGATAAAAATTCTCAACGAAAAACTTTCACACATTCAAAGGGGAGGTTCAGAATCGGCCCGGCAGAGACATTTAGAGCAAGGCAAAATGCTGGTCAGAGACCGCATTGATGAATTACTGGACCCCTCCTCTCCTTTTTTAGAATTATCACCGCTGGCGGGTGATCAGCTGTATGAAGAAGACGTGCCCGCGGGAGGTTTAATCACCGGAATTGGCCAGATTGCCGGGCAGGAATGCATGATCGTTGCTAATGACGCGACGGTTAAAGGCGGTACTTACTATCCCGTCACGGTGAAAAAGCATTTACGAGCGCAGGAAATAGCCGGTGAAAATCATTTACCCTGTTTATATCTGGTGGATTCGGGCGGCGCTTACCTGCCCCGCCAGGACGAAGTATTTCCCGATCGCGATCATTTTGGGCGGATTTTTTATAATCAGGCGCGTTTATCCGCACAGAATATTCCGCAAATAGCCGTGGTAATGGGTTCCTGCACCGCGGGTGGCGCGTATGTGCCTGCAATGGCGGATGAGTCGATTATGGTAAAAAATCAGGCCACTATTTTTCTGGCGGGCCCGCCTCTGGTCAAAGCGGCGACGGGTGAGGAAGTCAGCGCCGAAGAATTAGGCGGCGCCGACGTACACTGCCGGATTTCCGGTGTCGCAGATTATTATGCAGAGAATGACCATCAGGCGCTGGAAATGGCCAGGCGCATTGTAAGCAATTTAAACCGCCGTAAATCGCTGAATCTGGCCACGCAGGCTTCACGGGAACCCGCATACGACAGCAGTGAATTACCCGGAATTATCAATGCCGACCCGCGCCGTCCTTATGACGTTCGGGAAATTATCGCGCGCTTAATCGATGGTTCCGATTTTGATGAATTTAAGGCGCTTTACGGCGTTACTCTGGTCTGTGGTTTTGCGCATTTGTATGGATATCCGGTTGGCATAATAGCCAATAATGGCATACTGTTTGCCGAATCGGCGCAAAAAGGCACGCATTTTATTGAGCTGTGTTGTCAGCGAAAAATTCCCCTGATTTTTTTGCAGAATATTACCGGTTTTATGGTCGGCAAGAAATATGAAAATGAAGGTATTGCCAAACACGGCGCAAAAATGGTCACGGCGGTGGCCTGCGCCAATATCCCTAAATTTACAGTTATTATTGGTGGCAGTTACGGCGCGGGCAACTATGCCATGTGCGGCCGCGCGTATCAGCCGCGATTTTTATTTATGTGGCCCAACGCTAAAATTAGTGTCATGGGCGGTGAACAGGCTGCGCGGGTATTGACTCAGGTTAAAGACGAGCAGTTTAAACGGCAAAATAAAGCCTGGGAGCAAACTTCGCGCGATTCTTTTATGAATACCATCCGCGCTCAATACGAGCAACAGGGCAACGCCTTTTATGCCAGCGCGCATCTTTGGGACGATGGCGTGATCAGCCCACTGGATACGCGGCGGGTGCTGGGACTGTGTATATCCGCCTCTTTAAATGCTCCCTTTGCCTCTACAAAATTCGGCATATTCAGGATGTGAACCAGGAATGTTTAAGAAATTACTCATTGCAAATCGTGGCGAAATTGCCTGCCGAATTATTAAAACGGCTAAAAAAATGCAGATTAGTACCGTTGCGGTTTATTCGAAAATAGATGAGGCAGCACTCCATGTGCAATTAGCCGATGAAAGTATCTGTATCGGAGACGCCGCCAGTTCTGAAAGTTATCTCAATGGTGACAAAATAATTCTCGCGGCAAAGACTACGGCCGCCGAAGCAGTCCATCCCGGCTATGGATTTTTATCCGAGGATGCGGAATTCGCGCAGCGATGCCAACAGCAGGGCATTACTTTTGTCGGTCCGACCGAAGATGCGATCCGCATTATGGGCGATAAAAATCTGGCGAAAGTGACCATGGCGGCAGCCGGAGTTCCCGTCGTCCCTGGTTATCAGGAAGATGCGATTGATTTAGCCGCTTTGAAAAAAGCCATCAAAAAAATCGGTTTGCCGGTACTCATCAAAGCCAGCGCCGGCGGCGGTGGCAAAGGCATGCGTTTGGTGGAAAATATCGAGCAACTTGAGGAAGCCCTGCAAAGCGCAAGGCGCGAAGCCGAAGCGAGTTTTGGAGATTCGCGGGTTTTTCTGGAAAAATATTTAGCCCGCGCCCGTCATATCGAAGTACAAATCCTGTTTGATCAGCACGGCAAGGGTATTTATCTTTTCGACCGGGATTGCTCGATTCAGCGCCGCCATCAAAAAGTCATCGAAGAAGCTCCCGCTTCGCAACTGCGTTCTGTCACGCGGCAGCGCATGGCGGAAACTGCCTTGCGGGCAGGAACGGCCATTCATTATTCCAGCGCCGGTACGATTGAATTTCTGGTGGATGAAAATGAAAATTTTTACTTCATGGAAATGAACACCCGCCTGCAGGTTGAGCATCCGGTCACGGAAATGATTACCGGTTTGGATTTAGTGGAATGGCAACTGCGCATCGCCAGCGGCGAAAATCTGACTCTGGAACAGCAAAGCATGACAGAAAAGGGACATGCGATCGAAGCGCGATTATATGCCGAAAATCCACGCAATAATTTTATGCCGTCGGCAGGTATACTCCGCTATTTTCAGCTACCTCCCGGGCGGTCACCCTCTGTTCGCATTGACAGCGGTTTTCAGCCAGGAGACGCCGTCAGTATTTATTACGATCCTCTGCTGGCCAAATTAATCGCCTGGGGTGAGAACCGGACAATCGCGATCGAGACGCTGCAAAAAATGCTGGATGAAACGGCGGTAACCGGCATTCATACCAACTGGAGTTTACTGAACCGGATACTCCGCCATCCGGAGTTTATAAACGGCAATATAACCACAAATTTTATTGCGCAGCATCAATCCCAATTATTACCCAAAATTTCAGAGCCGCCTGCTATTGTAGTCATGATCGCGTGTTTTGCGCTGCTTCGGTGGCAGCAAAAAGAATTACAGGTTTTGCAGCAGCAGAGTGCGGACCCCTTTTCTCCGTGGTTCAAACACGACTGCTGGCGACTTTGTCAGCCCGCTATGACCATGATCTCGCTATGGCAATCTGAAAAATACCGGCAAATTTCCGTAGACAGGACCCCGGAAAATTTTAAATTTTCCTGGGATCATCAGACGCTGGAAGCCTCTGCGCAATGGCGCGATGACAATAATCTGTCTCTTTACACAGGCGGGCAGAAATTTTTTGCGGTAACTCTTCTGGATGAAAACCAGCTTCTGGTTTTTTGCGCGGGAGAACAATGGGAATTTTTTCTAAAAAATCCGGCCGGCACATTCGCCCATACATCGAGTGAAAAAGATGTCGCGGCGCCCATGCCGGGGACTATCGTAGAAATATACGTGCAACCGGGACAAACCGTCACCGCCGGCGAACGTTTACTAGTGATGGAAGCCATGAAAATGGAACATTCTCTGGTCGCGCCCCAGGCCGGAAAAATTCAGGAAATTTTTTACAAACCCGGCGACCGCGTTAAGGAAGGCGCGCGTCTACTGGCATTTGCGGGGGAAACCGGGCGTGGATGATCGCACTGGCTGATTACAGTTGCCACCTACTGCGGAATTTAAATTTTGCCAAATTCAGAAATAAGATGCTCCTGATTATAATCCTGGTAACCTTCGCTACGGTGGCAACTGATTAATTTAGGATTATGTATTTTTTGATTCTATCTGTTCAGAAATACGAGTATTTCTCCTGGTTTCCATCCGCATGTGCTTAACTTGATCATTTTTAATGGCGTCATCTATTTTCGGATCACAGAACCCCCATCTCATTTGCGTGAAGAAAATTCCGGGAAGGTTTTGCTGCTCTTTGCTTGACATCCTGTTGAGTATTGCTCTGCAGGCTGTGGTGTATAAATCTTTAAATTCCTGTCCGTTCGATAGTAAGGTTTCAATTTTTTTTGGTTTAAAAAAACCATTGTTTTGAGCCAAATGGAGAACTGGAAATTCTTCAAGCATTGTTTTAAGCCTGGCTAATTCCTCCAGCCTTAATTGGGGAGGATTTAATTGGGGAGGATTCTTACTCATGGTGATAACGCCTATCAACAGCAGGGCTTCTTTCATGATGCTCTTCTGTTCGGCCAGAGAAATTTTTTGATCCAGACAGTTTATCCATAATAGTTCATCCCCAAATTCTTTTACTTGCCGGATTGAGCTATATAAATTAAAATTTTCCATCTTCTGGAGAGTTTTTATGTGATAGGATTCAATATTGACTTGTGGATATGATTTACAGATTTCATGGAATAGCTTTTCGAATGTTTCTTTGTCACCCTTAATTAATGAATCACACATTTTATGAAATAGATGCGTGCTATGATGCGTTCCATACTCTTTTTTTGGAGAATAATGCATGAATTTGCTCTCGGATACTATTTGCCGGATGCGTTCGACTTCACGAGGTGAATTTTCGAGAACACGCAGGAGTCTTAGTGCAAATTCCAGCAAATAAATTCGACATTCTTTAGCAATGGTTTGTGGAGATTTGTCTTCTTCAAATTTCTTACTTAGAAAGCCGGCAAAAAGATTAAATTCCTGCACATATCGTTTTTGGGTACGTAATCCCGTGAAAAAATTAGAGATGTCGCCTAGGGGTAATTTTATTTTTCCATTTTTTCTTTCGATATCCCACTCGGCTCCCGCCCCGCACAGCAATTGAACGCACTCGAAGTGATCGTGACGAATGGCCATATCTAAAGCGGATTCACCCCGCGAGTTCTTTTTATTTAAAAAAATCATGAAGTCTTGCTGGCTTACCCTCTTTTTGTGGGCTTCGATTAAAAATGTTAAGTTCGCCTTCTCGCCTGCTTTTGCGAGTTCCATTAATTTCGTCGGAACTGGATTATAATAGGATTTTTCTTCGTCTTTCGCTTGCAGATTGGTAAGAACTCTGAGGGCGATTTTATCGGTTTTTTCAATGGGTATAACATGTTTTTGATAAAAATCATCTCTATCTATATCAGGAACGCCAGGCACGCTATCAAAAGAGAGAAAGTGTATGGAAGTGACCATCTCTTTTTCCATCCAAAGCGCTTTTTTAACGAATTGCGGAACCTGTTTAATATCTTCTGTAAGCCCTACCAAAGAAGAGGCAACGGAGCCGCCCAGTGCGATGGGGGCGCTGCCATTGGCGTCGATCAGGCAGTAAGTGCGAGGGTTAGTGCGTTTCAAAGAGACAGCTATCGCATGAGTTTCTCTTTTTGAGTCCTCATAGTTTGACCCAAAAACAATGGTTTCACCTGGTTTTTTTAGCCAGGCGCAGGCCTCAATAAAGGCGTCATCGTCAAATTCGCCGGCGACAATGACCGGACCGGCGGATTTATTGCTGTGATTTTTCATAACCGCGGAGATGAATGAATTCAGTTCGGGGTCTTTAGAGACAGGTTTTCCAGCGAGTAAATCGTTTTCTAACGCCAGCAATTTATTCACAGCGCTCTCTCTGGAATCCAGTGAATTGTTTCCAATTGATTCCGCTAAAGTCACCGCTATCCCGATGCAGCGACCGCCTTCAGCTTTTTTTAGACCAGGAATGTGTTGCGCCGCATAAGCCCACATGAGGGGTAAAAGTCTGGTCTGATTGATAACTTCTATTGATTTTGTCATGGTAAAAATCTCTCCGTTTATGTTTTAATGTGAAAATGTATTTTAAATACTTATTATTAAGAGAGAATTAAAATTTCGAATGCCGTGCAAATTTCTTTAGTATCCATTCACCACATGAATTTACATACGCAGAACGTCTAATTTTGGCTCAGGTTTGACGAAAAATTGGACGTTCCCCTCTACAAGGTGAATGGTTACTTTCTTTAATTGTAAATAACGGGCAAATCCGTCAGACTAGATGGGCAAGTTGACCCCTTATTTCCTATAAAGAGTTGTGATGAATTTACCTACAATTTTAACACTGTTGCGTATTTTGGTTATTCCATTAGTCGTGGTTTGTTATTATTTTAGGTTTAGCGGAAGTCATGCTTTAGCCGCTATTATTTTTCTGCTGGCCTGCATTACTGACTGGTTAGATGGCTACCTGGCCAGGCGTTACAGTTTAACGACTCCTTTAGGGGCTTTTTTAGACCCCATTGCTGATAAACTGCTGGTGGCGGTGGTGCTTGTCATTGTCGTAGGCGAAGGTTTAATTTTCGGCATAGCCATCCCGGCAGCGGTGATTGTGGGACGTGAAGTCGCCATTTCCGGTTTGCGGGAGTGGATGGCGGAGATGGGTAAGCGCACCAGCGTGGCGGTGACTTTTGTCGCTAAAATTAAAACCGCGTTACAGATGATTGCGTTGATATTATTGCTTTGGTATGTCCCGGGGAACGATAAATGGGTGCTTTGGCTGGGAACTGTTTGTTTGTGGATTGCGGCGGTGCTGACCCTCTGGTCCATGGTTATTTATATAAAATTGGCCTGGCCGGATTTCAAGAAATCTGCGACAATGGTGAAATCCTCTTGACCAGGAGTTCCCGCTGAAGGGAACTCTCCTTACGCCATGGGGGTTCGCAAGGGGGAGCGCGCGCAGCGCTCCCCCTTCATTCCGAGCATCGGCTCCGCCGAGCACAGGATATAAATAGGAAGCAATTGCCGCTGTACCCAGCGGCAATTGCTGGCTGCCTCTTGACATTGTCACAGGAAAAGCAATAATGTTCATCTCAAGCGGGAATAGCTCAGTTGGTAGAGCACAACCTTGCCAAGGTTGGGGTCGCGAGTTCGAGTCTCGTTTCCCGCTCTGATTTTTTTCGGGTCCACTTGGCTGGGTGGCAGAGTGGTTATGCAGCGGCCTGCAAAGCCGTGGACGCCGGTTCGATTCCGACCCCAGCCTTCATATTTTGCATTGCCCGGGTGGCGGAATAGGTAGACGCAAGGGACTTAAAATCCCTCGGGACTAAATCCCGTGCCGGTTCGATTCCGGCCCCGGGCACTTTTAAATCAAAATCCTTCAGATATATATAAAATCAATAACTTAAATATCTTTTTTAATTATATACTTTAAATTTTTCGATAGAACTATGAAAAAAATGCAAAAGGAGTTATAATAAATTCAATTTGACAACCAATCCCACGCGGAGGCCATAGTTTTATGAAATACCAGATTCATCCACAAAAAACCAGTTATAAAGGCATTGTCTATCTGATATGTCTCATAGGCGCTTTGGGAGGCTTATTATTCGGGCTGGACCAGGGATTTATTGCCAACGCGTTTAACAGCATCAAAGCAGCTTATGATTTAAGCACTCAGGGCGCCGAGAAGTATGCCGCAATCCTTGCGCTCGGCGGCGTCATCGGCGCTTTGCTCTCCGGAATATTCGCCCGGTTTCTGGGACGTAAAAAAAGTCTGGTCTTCGCAGGTTTAATTTTCGTACTGGGATCGATTATTTCTGCTTTCCTGCCGCCGTTCCTGGTGCTAAAAGCCTGCCGGTTTTTCCTGGGTTTTGGCGTGGGGATCGCTTCCTTTATAACCCCTTTGTACCTTTCTGAAACCGCTCCCGCGGCCATTCGCGGTTCCATGGGTTCTCTGTTTCAACTCATGATCACAATCGGTATCTTTTTGATCGCGGTAACCAACGTTTATATAGGCACTGTGTTTGTTGACCCCCATGTGGCGCTACCGTTAATGTTCCTGGTCATTGCCGTATTCGCCTTCTTAATGTTCATTGGCAGTCTGGTGCTTCCGGAAAGTCCCCGCTGGCTGATGCTGAAACAAAGAAAAGCCGAGGCAATCAGGGTCTTGCAACGCACTTTTAACACTCAGCAGGAAATTGATCTGGAAATCGCAGAAATTGAACAGGTGCTTACCGAGAGTAAAGGCGATACCCTCAAGTCCATTTTGAAAAAGCATTTTGTGAAGATTCTGATTATCGGCGTGGTGCTGCAGATGTTTCAGCAACTCGTGGGCATTAACGTGATGATTTACTACGCGCCCACTATTTTCGGCTATGCCGGCATGAAGGGCTTGCTGGCCATGCTCACAGTACCTACTGTCAATATGCTGTTTACATTTCCCGCCATTTACCTGGTTGAAAAATGGGGGCGGAAAAAATTGCTGTATGTCGGCGCCGTGATAATGCTTGTCAGTATGATGGCGGCAGGTTTGGCATTTCACTCCATAGGCAACGCCGCAGACGCTGCGCTGATTAGCCAAACGCCGAAAACGGTATTGCTCATTGCAGTGATTGTCTATATATTTGGATTTGCATTTTCCTGGGGCCCGGTGGCCTGGATAGTTTGTTCCGAAATTTTCCCGCTCAAGGGTCGTGAAGTAGGAATGACGATTACCACCATGGTGAACTGGACGTTTGCGGGCCTTGTGATGCGTTACGCATTAAGTTTTATGGAAACTTTCGGTAAGTCTTCACTTTTTTATTTATTTTCGGGATTTTGCATCCTGGCCATTATATTCGTTGCAAAGTTCGTACCGGAAACCAGGGGCGTCACCCTTGAAGAGTTGGAAGAACAATTGAAGAACAAGTAAAGAGATCAAAGTGTCTGATCCGGTTGCAACTTTAAGCTTGAGTCAAGCCAGTAAAAAGATAGTGCCATTGGCATTGACAATGGCGGGTACCCAATTCCTCAACGTAGCCAGCGGTTTTTTATGCATGGTTATGCTGGCGCATCTGGGGCACCAGGTATTGGCGGCCAGCGCTTTAATGATCAGTACACAAATCACTATTATGGTCATAGGCATGTCGATCTTATTTTCGCTGAGTCTGCTGATCGGACATGCCTACGGCGCTAAAGATTTTGAGGCGATTGGCAATTTTCTTCAACAGGGCTGGACCCTGGCCTGTTTTATCAGCATTCCCACTATTTTGATTTTTTGGTTTATTGGCCCGATCCTGAAGGCATTTGGCCAGTCTCCAGCCCTCATCCCAATCGTTACACGGTACTTTCATGCCAATGTATGGGCGGTTCTGCCGTTTCAGCTCGCGGTCTGTAATCAGCAGTTATGTTTTGGCACCCATCAACAGAGGCTGACGATTATCACCAGCCTGTGCAGCGTCTCCGTATTATTAATCAGCGCCTGGATTTTAATTTTCGGTAAATTCGGCATGCCGGCTCTGGGCGTCGCGGGGCTGGGTTATGCGATGGCTCTGCAGGGATGGTTTGGGTTTGGTATGCTGACTTTGTTGATCTATCACCGTCAGGGATTTAAGCAGTTTGATTTATTCCGGTATCGCGCGCACAAGAACCGGGACTATCTGCTGCGCATGTTTAAAATCGGCTGGCCGATGAGTCTGCAAATGTCGATTGAAATGCTGAGTTTTTTTGTGGTGGCGTTGATGGTGGGCTGGATCGGCGCTAATGCGCTGGCTGCCATTCAGGTGGTGAATCAGTATTTGTTCCTGACTATCGTTCCTGTTTTTGCATTATCCCAGGCCTGCGGTATAACCGTAGGCCAGGCCAGAGGCGCCGGAAATAGGCACGAAATTAAAAATCTCGGCTATGCCAGTTTGCGAATTGCACTGATTTGGGCGTCGGTTGCGGCGCTGGCTTTTATTTTATTCCCAAAATTATTGGCTTCTTTTTACTTTAATGTCGCCGATCCTGCCAATGCTTTAATTCTCCATTGGGTTATCTGGTTATTTGTCATTGCGGCCTTTTCCCAGATTTTTGATGCGGTACGCAATATCTTTACGGGTGCTCTGCGTGGTTTATTCGATACCCGTTTTCCAATGTATATCGGCTTTATTTCGATCTGGTTGATTGGGGTACCCCTGAGCTACGTTTACGCCTTTGTTTTTCAGTGGGGTATCTTCGGCATTGCTTTTGGCAGCCTCACGGGTATGCTCACCGGTGCGCTGATCATCGTCTACCGGTGGCGGGTTCTGACTTCAAACGATAGATTGGTAACACCGCAGTCTTCCAGATCATAGTCATTTATATCCATAACTCGTATTTTGCCTGATTTTAACACTCACATGGAAATTTGCCCGCATTCGAAATTTTAATTCTTTCTTAATAATGAGTATTTAAAATACATTTTCACATTAACAGAGAGATTTTTACCATGACAAAATCAATAGAAGTTATCAATCAGACCAGACTTTTACCCCTCATGTGGGCTTATGCGGCGCAACACATTCCTGATCTAAAAAAAGCTGAAGGCGGCCGCTGCATCGGGATAGCGGTGACTTTAGCGGAATCAATTGGAAAAAATTCACTGGATTCCAGCGAGAGCGCTGTGAATAAATTGCTGGCGTTAGAAAACGATTTACTCGCTGGAAAACCTGTCTCTAAAGACCCCGAACTCGATTCATTCATCTCCGCGGTTATGAAAAATCACAGCAATAAAACCGCCGGTCCGGTCATCGTCGCCGGCGAATTTGACGATGACGCTTTTATTGAGGTCTGCACCTGGCTAAAAAATCCAGGTGAAACCATAATTTTTGGATCAAACTACGAGGACTCAAAAAGAGAAACTCACGCGATAGCCGTCTCATTGATGGACGACAATCCTCGCACTTATTGTTTGATTGACGCCAATGGCGTCGCCTCAATCACACTTGGCGGCTCTATTCCATATTCTTTGGTTGAGATCACACGCGATATCAAAATCGTCCCATTATTTGTTAAAAAAGCGCTAGAATTGCAAAAAGGGATGGTCACTTCCATACACTTTCGTTCTTTTGATAGCGTGCCTCGCGTTCCTGATATTGATAGAAATGAATTTTATCAAAAATATCTCTCAGATTCTGATGAAAAAATCGAGAAAATTGCACTCAAGGTTCTTGAAAAACTGGAGGCAAAAGAGGAGGAAAAATCCTATTATAATCCGGTTGAGACACCGTTAACCCAATACATTAAAGCACAGGATTTTACGCAATACGAACAATTGCTCGAAAGCGAAAAACGAAGGTTATCCCAGCCAGATTTCATGGCTTTTTTAGAGCAGAAAAATTCGCGGGGTGAAACCGCTTTGGAGATTGCCATACGTCATGATAATTTCGGATGTGTTAATTATCTATGCTCGTTAGGAGCTGACATTGAAATCAAAAAAAGCATAAAATTTTCTTCCGAATCCTACACTGATTTTTTTAAACAATTACACAATCAAAAACGATATGTGCAGGAGTTTGATCTTTTTGCCCGCTTTTTAAATACGCGTTTTGAGGAAGCCAAGTCCCCCCCACAGGCTATTGCTAAAAAATGCCGAATTTATTTACTGGAATTTGCAGTGTGCCTCTTAAGAGCTGTTGAACAACTACCTCTTGAAATTGAGCGAATCCGGCAAATAGTAACGGAATGCAAATTCATGCATTATTCTCCGAAAAAATCGTTTAAATCATTTTCATTCAAAACCAGGCCAAAATACCCTACCGGCCCGGAAGAAGGCGCGTTAATCTCTACTTCAACAATCTTCAAAGAGTATGGAACGCATCATAGTACGCACTTATTTTATAAAATATGCGATCCATCGGTGATTCATTCAGAAAATCAGGAGACATTCCAAAAGCTATCCCGGGAAATCAGCAAATTATATCCCCAACTCCGCACGGAATCCTATCACATGAAAATGGTTAAAGGGATGGAGAATGAGCTTAATTTCTATAGTTCAATCCCGGAATTAAAGAAATTCGGGGATAAATTATTTTGGATAGACTGTTTAAGTCAAAAAGTTTCTTTAGCCGAACAGGAAAATATCATAAAAGAAGCTCTGTTTCTGGTAAATGTTATCTATAGGAAGGAGAATTCTCTACAATTCAGGCTGGAGGAGCTGATCAGACTTAAAGTGATGTTCGATGCGTTCCCCGTTTTCTTTAAAAAAAATAAAAATGCAACGGTGTTATCAGGGAAAAAACAATTAACAACTCTATTTGCGTCAGTCAGCGGAAAATTGCTCCATAAGATGTCAAAGGAAGAGCAGGTTAAACTTCCCACAATTCTGTTCAAGCAACCGAAATGGGGATTATGTCATTCGATGCTAAATTATAGCATCAAGGATGATCAGATTGGAAAGATGCGTGCGAGCACCCTGAATAGTTACAGTTAATGAAAATAGTCAAATATCCGTTTGGCCAGTTCTTCATTGATGCCGGGCACACGCATTAAATCCGCGACGCTGGCCTGACGCAAGCCCTGCAGGCCGCCAAAGTGCCGCAGTAATTCACGGCGACGCTTCGGGCCTATTCCCGGCAAAGATTCCAGAGTAGAAACTGTCATGGTTTTGGCGCGCCTTTTCCGGTGAGAAGTGATCGCAAAGCGGTGGGCCTCATCCCGAATCATCTGGATGATATGCAAAGCCGGATGATCTTCAGGTAAACGTAACGCATTTTTTTGGCCGGGCCGCCAAAGCTGTTCCAGTCCCGCTTTACGAGATGGCCCTTTCGATACAGCCATTAGCCCTACCCCACTCACCTGTAATTCCTCCAGGACCTCAATGGCCTGTTTGAGTTGCCCAGGTCCGCCATCAATAATTAACAAATCCGGCAACGGTTTTTCTTCCGATTTTAAATGAGTGTAATGGCGGGTCAACGCCTGGCGTAGCGCGGCATAATCATCACCGGGGGTGATCTCGCCAATGTTGAAACGCCGGTAATCACTGGACAGTGGGCCCTGATCGTTAAATACCACACAGGATGCGACGGCTGCTGTGCCACTAGTGTGGCTGATATCAAAACATTCCATACGCTGGACCGGATTGGCTATATGTAAAGCTTTTTGCAATGCTTCCAGTTGCGCGGTTACTTTATTGTGCTTTGCCAAATGCTGACTGAGCATAAAACTGGCGTTGGTGTCTACCATCTTTTGCCATTGACGGTAAATCGCCAGTTTCCGATCGGTCAGCATTACTTTTCTTTTGAGAATCTCCTGCAGGGCTTCCTGAATCCAGTCTTTATCCGCTAATGGCTGGCTCACCACGATGCGTTCTATCGGCTCTTCGCCGTGCAGGGGATTTAAGTAATATTGAGGGATAAAGGCCGACAATACTTCTTCCCGGCTCATTGATAAAAGCATTTTTGGAAAAAAAACTTTATTGCCTAACACCCGGCCATTGCGAACAAACATGATCACGATAGCGGCTTCATCCGCCTGGGTGGAGATGCCGATCACGTCAATATTTCCGGTTTCACTGACCATGGTCTGCTGTTCCTGAATTTTGCGCAATAACGCAATTTCATCACGGTATGCAGCGGCTTTTTCATACTCCATGACGTCGGCGGCCTGTTCCATTTTCCGCATTAAATCAGCAATAATTTCCTCATTTTTACCTTCAAAAAATAACAGAGCGTGTTGCACCTGCACGTCATAAGCTTCTTTGGTAACGTAATTAACGCAGGGGGCGGTACAACGCTGAATTTGATACTGCAGGCAAGGACGGCTGCGGTGACGGAAAAAATTATCGCTGCATTGACGGAGTTTAAATAACTTTTGAGTGAGCGCTAAATTATCGCGAACCGCGCCGGCGCTTGGAAACGGCCCAAAATACCTTCCCGCCAAACGTTTTGCGCCGCGATGAAAATCCAGCCGCGGAAAATCTTCGCCCAGAGAAAGAAATAAATAAGGATAAGATTTATCATCCCGATAGGAAATATTGTAACGGGGACGATGCTCTTTGATGAGATTAGCCTCTAACAGCAGTGCCTCTGTTTCGCTGGCAGTAATGGTAATCTGAATATCGGCTACCTGAGACATTAAAACGGCAGTCTTTATGTCATTCGGGCGCAAACGAAAATAGCTGCTGACCCGGCGCTTTAAATTACGGGCTTTCCCGACATAAATCACCTTCCCTTCGGCACTCAGCATCTGATAAACACCCGGGCCGGTGGGAAAATCCCTGACAATATCCGGAGAAATATTTGACATAAGCAAAGGATAATACCTGAAACCCCGGAGAGCAAGCTCTCTCCACACGTGCGTGCCAGACCCGACTAAAAAAATTTGGCCTGGGCTGGAACCTTTGTTAACATATCCCTGCCCTCAGTGGGATATTAAAGAATAAATTTAGCAACAGGGAAGAAAAGCTATGAGTAAATTGCACTCTATACCCTATGAATCGCCAGAGCTCATTGGGTTAAAACAAAAGGAACAACCAATTCTCTTGGGCGAACAATTAATCCTCTTAAATGAATTTTTACGCAAAATAAAGACCATGGTTGATGGTCAGGCATCGTTACATTTAAAACATCTCGACAAAGATCAACGGCGATTATTAACTCAGCCTCGGGTATTTATTAGCCATGCTTTGGAAGCCAATTTAAGCTTACTTCATCAATTGATTGATGATTTGATCAAAGCAGGGTTCATTCCTCTGTGTAATATTCAACGTATCAATGGAAACTACTGCAGAGACCAGACGCTTTTGGATCTCCAGGACAGTCAATATGTGCTATTGACCGGCACCCGCCAATACGCCGAAAGGACCAAATTCGGCAGCCATGACAAGCTCCGTCGGGAGCTTGATTCTGCGTTAAAAAAAGCTGAAAAAAGTACTGATTTTATCTTACCGCTCATGATCGAAGGCGATTACAGTACAATTTTTCCTGGCGTCAGTAAATTTTTGATTCAGGATTGCCGGTCCTGGTACTCGTTAAAACAACATCAATGGCAATCCCTGGAGGATTACATAAAAACACTGACTCAATCTCAACCATTGGGAATTCTGCCCCGGCTTTTAGGTTTAAATCGCAACGATGATTATCCTCAATACCGGCAGGCCTGTCTGGAACTATACCAGTCTCTTCAGGAGATATTGATGCGTGAATTAAAATTCCTCAGATGGCGGCATTTAAGCATCGATGATCTGGAATTTGAAAAAGAACTGAAACAATTAAGACAGCAACAATATGTAAAGGAATCGAAGTATGATATTGAAAAATTTATGATGCAACAATCGGGTAGAAAATCCGGATGCCTGACCATGGAACAGTATCTGCTTATGTCAGTCGGCCTGGGAATAAAAGGGGTCTGTGCCGTCAGCCTCCCATTCATTCAAGGGCTGATGACGTTCGGGTCGATTCAAAATTCAGGCAAGAAAAAAATTGATTCTCATCAAGATATTCCATCAGAAAAATTTTTAATGGAACGGATATTACCCCATTTTTTAGAGACAATTTTTAATTCAAAGGATTATCCATTTTCTATCCTTCAGGAACTCATCAGTTTTGATGATTATTCGTCTAACGCGAATACTGATGAACTGGACGAAAAAATAGAAAAGTATCTTTCCTGTCCTATCACCTATAAAATTATGAAAGAGCCGGTCACTACTTTTACCGGCCTCTATACTTATGAACGCAGGGCCATTGAAGAATGGTTTAAAGTAGGTAGGGAAACTGAACCTATGACTGGTCAAACATTACGAAATCTAACGCTTCGTCCGAATAAGCTTTTGCTCACCGCTATTTCAGATTTTGACACGTTAAAGTTAGAGCAGAAAGAAACGGAAAACAATCTAAAAAATGTTAAATTAAAGATTTTTCCTTTTAACGCGGTGATTAAAGAATTAGAAAAAAAATTAGGCCAGGAATTGGAAAAAGAAATAGAACAGGAAATATCAGATGGAGAATGGAAAAAAACAGATAGTTTATTACTCCAACAATCATTGACACCAATTTCAACGCGGTTAATGACCCGTTTATCTTTAAACCGAACATTTTTAAAATATGGTGAATTCTTAAAGGAACTATTACCTTTTTTAGAAGAATTTAGCACGTTGAAAAATAAAATTTTTAAAATTGAAAAAGAAAAGGAATCTTTATATGACAGATTGAGGTTTCAGAATAAAGAATACCTGAAGCAGAATGAATCTAAAAAGAACAATGAGTGTAAGCTTAATAAATCATCTTCGGTTAATTTTTTTAGAAATGATTCGATATACCATGACAAAGACGGACTCGGTTTACCTTTATTAGATTTGACCATTGAAAAAAACTACAATAAAATCATAAAAATCGTGAGCGAAAGATTAAAAATTAACGAATTTATAATTAAAAAAGGGATTTTTTTGTATACCAGTGCAACTCAATTAGCTGAAATTAAAAATAAAATGACGCAGGATATTCGACGTACGAATTTTTTAAAATTAAATGAAGATTATATCCATTTAGAAAATGCTTTATTGGAAAAATTCCATCCTTACGAACTGAAAAATGAATCTAGCGATTATATCAGCACTAATAAACTCCTGACCCGTCAATTATTTGCTTCATTGAAATACTTAATAGAGATGGCTATTGCAAAATATCCTCATTGGTTGAGAAAGAATACATTGAAAATTCTTAATTTAATTAATAAAATGGGCGCCAATATAATTTCAGCGAAATTTGAACAAAATTTTTCAGTAATCAAATCGCTCATCAAATCCGGTGAAGAATATTCAGCCCGTAATTTAAATAAAGTTAATCAGTCAGGCAACGGAAGATATTCAATTGATGATATTGAACTGTATCAGGGATATTTATCTTTGATTGCAGAAAATTTGCAGTATTTTCCAGATATCATCCAAAAAAATAAACTTATTCAAAACACCAGCGGTTTTATTATTCAGCTAGATAAATTTTTTGATGAAACCAGCGATGATAACGACCTAGCGCTATGCTCTTTTTTAGAATATAAACGTAACATTAAACAACGTTTTGTACAAAATATTTGTGATGAGTTTGCTATTAATCAGATATACACCGATCAAATTCAGGTAATCAATGAAACCTTGAAAAAAAATGATCTTGATGATAAAACCATGCGGGAATTAACGGCAAATAGGGAGAGGCTGATTTTAAAACAGGAGCCATTTATGTCCAGACAAAAAAAATTAGAAAATCGTGAAGGTGCAATGGGATATCAACAAATGATGCAAAAAAAAGCAGTTATTATCGAAGGGCTTGAATTGCAAAAACAGTTGTTGGCATTACGTCAGGATTTTGTTAGTTTGAATAATAAGATTAGCCTGTTTTTTATAACTGATTCTATCATCAAAATTGATGATTCTCTCAGGGAAATATTAAATAGATTACTGGATAAAATGGTTGCTCAGGAACTGGAATCGAAACAGGTGGGAAATTTATCGAATACTATCATTGAAGTCAAAAATATTATGAACACAATCCTTGAGATTCTCAATCAGGCGATTCCTCAAAAACAGGTAAGTTTGGGAACCAGTAGTCTTGCCAAAATGTCGCTTCTAACTTCGGATGGGCAAAACAGTTTTATGATTGAAATTAACAGGCATATTGAACAAATTGTTGGCTTATTAGTAAAGTCGATTTTTGCTCAAGAACATTCCTCTAATCTTCAACTAACAGTCAATTAAAAGGAAATTTTTATGAAAATGGTCCCTGCCAATTTTACAAAGACAAGTGAATGTATCAGAAAGTATTACGACGAGCTCAAGCCTCAAGTCCTGGAAATTAAAAGCACGGATGAAGTTGAAGGATTAAATCCAATATTTTTGTGTATGCTAGAATTAACTGATCTTTATCTAAAAATTAAAGATAATAATGGCTGGCAGGATGTTATTGCAGACCGGGAATGGAATTCATCCTTTCCGTTTCGCCATTCTTACACCAACCTGTCGATTTTTAATTCTGAAATAGATTTCCTGATTCAAAAATATGAAGAGATTTTTCCAGGCCACAGGAGAACTAGAGATCAGGAGAATATGATAAAAAATCTATCCATCTTAAAATTAGTTACCAAAGATACTCCTTGCGCGCTGTCGGTGCTGGATGAAGCGCCTGGATATCCTTTCTCAAGAGAAGAACAATATCGACAGGAATATCGATTAGCGGATAAGGCTTATGTTCGCCTTGATAACGTTTCTTCTCCGCTTTTGTATTTAAATTTAAAAACAGCAACGCGCCCAAAAAATGTAGCAATTCCTGTCGATGAAAAGAAATCCCTGAATCAGGCGCTTGAAAAATTTGATGAGGCCGTAAATATTCCTTTTCTAAAAACTCAATCCATACGAGGCAAACTTTTATCCCGGCAAGACCTGAACGATTTAGCAACTGCGCTGGGTAAAGATAACCCGGAGCGAGGCGCCAGGATTACCCAGCTTACAGATTTTGATATTGATGATGCCAATTGTCTGGAAAGATGTTGGGGTCAAAAGATGTGTACTATTCTTTAAAGGAAGTTTCATATTATGAGAAATTTATTTGAGTCTATAGAATACAATAATGTGCAAGCAACACAGGATTTTTTAAGCAAAATGGATAATATCAATATGCTTAATATCCATCGGCAAACACCTTTAATCGCATCTGCCCGTTTTGGGCGCACAGATATTATTAAGATGATCATGAATCATCAGCCTCCTCCCGATTTTACTTTACAGGATACTTATGGTTACGCTGTTTTCGACTATTTCAAGGTCAAACCCGCGATAGATTCTCAAGTACAAATAGATATCTTGCGGCAATGTTTATTCCAGTTAGCCAAAAATGGAGATATCTCTACACTTCGCCGAATGAAAAAAATCCAAGAGTTTAATTTTAACATCGCTGATGATAATGGGAACACCGCATTACATTGTGCCGCGCAAATGGGCCATACAGGTTTGATTGATTTATTCCCTGAAAATTATGAGATCAGAAATGAAAAAAAAGAAACGCCGATAGAAACCGCCGCCTATTATGGACAGTATGATATAAGCTTATCTCTTCTTAAAAAAGGAGTGAAAAGTAATCGGGTATTACTCAGCGCTTGTCGTGGAGGGAAAGTAAACTTCATTGAAAGCATTCTAAAATCTTCTTATGATCAAATGTTAATAACTGATTGCGAAGGCGGAATTGCAAACCTGTTATATGAAGCCGTGATTTCAGATCAGGACGATCTAATCCAGATTTTATTAAAATATGATCCCAATTGCCGTCATTCTTTACATGCTGGTTCTACCCCGATTCATCATGCTGTAGCAAAATTAAAACAAAAAAGCTTAAAAAAATTATTAGAATTGAATTTTCCCATAAACGTTCCTGATAAAGAGCAGAAAACTCCTAAAGAATTAGCCAGATTTTTAACTATTAAGATGGGAGTGACGCCGGAAGATAAAAAAGAGTATTATCAGATCGCAGTAAAATTGGCTTCTTTAGAATTTGATGCAAAATATGAAAATAAGCTTACCGGGATGTCATTTAATCCAGCGTCACCGTTACCTTTCAATACGAATGAAAGATTTGAATTGGAAAGGTTACGGCATCAGATTCAGCTTTATGAATTGGAAACGCGTCGATTGCTGCTCACTGAATTTTTAAAAAATATACGCCAGGAAATGGAAGCTACATTTTCAAAGGTGGAAGAATCTGAAAAGCAGAAAATTGTAAACCCAATTGTTTTTTTTAGCTATGCGTGGGAAGAGGTCAATACACCTGCATTTTATTTTCTCCAAAATTTTCTGCTTCGATTATCAAAAGATTTGGAAACGGCCGGTTTGAAAGTATGGTTTGATATTCAAAGCCTTAATGGAGATTTGGAAAATCAAATGCGTGAAAATATCCAAAAAAGTCATTTTATTTTATTTTTTGGAACTCGCCGTTATTCAGACCGGACCGGGCCTGATAAAAATACTAATGCATTGAAGGAACTCAAATTCGCTTTAAGTGAAGCAAAAAAAAGTAATGACTTTATGTTGCCTCTTATGCTGGAAGGTGATTTTAAAAAAACATTTCCAGATCAGTTAAAGAGCTACTTAATTCGTGATTGGCGAAATTGTTATGAGGAAAAAAATAAACTTAATTTCTGGCAATTAGAAGAAAATTATGTTCAGAATTTAACACAGTATCAACCATTAGGTATTTTACCCTGTTTATTAGGGCTAAATCGAAATGATGAATATCGCCGGCTTCGAGAGTCCTGCTTTTTAAAATATAAATCTTTTAAGGACACATTAGATTCAAATTTGCAATGCAGAACCATTAACTATGAGAAAGAAGCATCTATTACATCTCCTGTAAGCCCGAGAACCCGTTATTCCCTCTTTCCCGATTTATCCTGGAGGTCTTTTGGATTAACCATTACTCCTCCAGCCCAGCATGCACAGAAAACCGGTTCAACGCAATTATTAGTACGAAATCGTGCAAATTCGAGATGAGTATAAAGGTATAAAGGGGTCAAATCTGGAATTGTGAATAGAATCTATTCACAATTCCAGATTTGACCCCCTTCTGCATAGCCAAAAGGAGAAATCTCATCGTTATCAAACCAATCTTTTTGATGAAAAAAACTTCAGTAGTAATCAAAGTTTTTATCCCACACCCGCAAAAATTAAAAAAGAGTTAGAACAAAAGCATTATTATAAATCAGACTCCTCAAGGTTTGGCACTGACAAGCCTGTTTACATACATGTGACTGATGATGCGATTCAAACGGCGAAAGTACACGGAGCATGGGAGTATAATGAAATTCAATTGCAGAAAGAAGTTAAATTTACTACCGGGGGAAGTTCGGATCGAATGGGTATTAAAAAATTGTCTGATGGTCGGCATGAGTTAGCCAATAAGGCAGGAAACGGAGTGGGAGATTTCCGTTTATATGCTTCAAAACCACTCGAAGAGAAGGAAATTATAATCCAGGGAAAGAAAATAATGGCTCTGGTATTAACATTATATGCTTCAAAACCACTCGAAGAGAAGGAAATTATAATCCAGGGAAAGAAAATAATGGCTCTGGTATTAACATTCGATAGCTGTGCTAAAAGTCACGGAGAATTACAAAGAAAGAGCGGTTTGCCGAAGTGTGATACCCGAATGAATTGACGGTTGGTAGGTTTGGTATCGGGAAGGTTGTTAAAACCAGTCTCGTGTGGCGCTGTTGATCAGCATACTGTCAACGCAAAGTTAAAATGTCCCACTTTGTCCAAAGTTAAAATGTCCCTTTTTCCCAAATGGCCTCTCCGCCTCGGCAGCAGTTATCCATAGGTTTTACAAGGCGCTGAAGCCCAAATTTAGCGCAAGCGCGTTGTGAAACCTGTGGGTAACTGCGGCGTTCCCTCTCCAGCGGCTACGGCTTCGTCAAGGCCTGATTTGCCAGCTCACTGACGCCCGGTTTCAGAGGTGTTCGCCACGGATGATTGCTGCCAGGCTTAACCTGAACTCCACGGCGGATTTTTATTGCCTCATCCACCTGCGCGTCTTTTTCTTTGCTACCCACAGGCTCCTCCCGGCGCGTCTGCTTCACATGGCTCGTGTAGGCCAACGATTTCCCCTCATGCCATAGGCTGACATGGCCTTCCAGGTTTTTACGTACCTCCACGCGCGTACCCCGTAAGCGACGACTCAGATTTTCAGATTGAATTTGGTAAACCACATGCTGGTAGCTCAGCTCCAAATTCTGACTCAGCTTTCTTGTGCTGCGCCAACTAAAAATAAAATCTAATACACTGTTACGTGCCGAGTTATTTGAGTCTGACTGTCCCGTGGTCATTGGGGTGAGATGAAAATGTGTTTTTTAAAATATTTTCTTCTGCATTAACCTGGAAATCACCGATCTCGCGAGAAGGTTAATCATATCCACCCGGCAAGGTTAGTGACTTAAATCAAAATGCCTGTTGTATTTTTTATTTTTTTGCTGCCAGTATATTGATCGCTTCCTTAATGACATCGTCTGACAGATGATTTAATTTTTTATCCGTGGCGATTTGCATTGCGGTCACCAGTAGTCGATAGAGTTGCCGGGGATTTCCCCTGGACGCCATACGCAGTATGTCAATCGCCGAGTCGGACAGTAATGTCTGCGAACAACCCGCTTCTGAAAAACCATGCAGCAGAAGCTGTTTAAAGGGTTCAGCTTCAGTGATGGGACTTAACACACACCGCGCATGCACACGCGAGGACAATGCGGTATGGTTAGGCTGGTCGACCGCTTTGGCCAGTTCGGGATGACCCACCAACCAAACGGTCATATAGTCCTGGGAATCAAAGACAAAATTAAGGAAGGACGGAAAATCTCGAAAAAAATCATGCGTCAGATTTTGTGCTTCGTCGATAATCAGAATGGGTAAAATATTTTTCTGTGTTGCCAGATGCATCACATGCTCTTTAATATCGCGCCAGAGTTGAGCGCGACGGTGTGAGGGTGTCAGGCCAAAGGTGAGGCTTAATTGACGATAAAAATCCAGCCGTCCAAAATCCGTTTCAGACACATAGCGAACCAAATATTGATGGGGATTTAAAGCGCTGGTAATCTGGCGAAGTGCGGCGGTTTTTCCCATGCCGGGTTCCGCCGTCAATAATCCAATGCCGGGTGACTGTAATAGCCAGCGAAATTGTCTTTCCAGATCCATCAACTGACCGTGATTCCATAACTGCCTGGCGTCTTTGCCCAACGGGGCGTGTGTTAAACCAAAATGTTGTTTGTACATGATTATTCTTCCTCTTTTTTGATCGGATTAGAAAGGGGTATCCCGCAGAGCGCCTGATATTCCTCATAAGCCAGTTCAACCATATTTTGCTTTTTATTCAGCGGACGAATCGTTCGGGTTGGACGTTGCCGTTTACGATGTAAATTATAGTCTTTATCGAGCGGTGTGGCCGCGCCTAAGGAATCGCCAAACAGTGATTCAACGCGCAAAGGCGTGTTGATATGCGGGTCGAGAACGAGTATGACGTGTTCTCCGGATTGTTCGTAGGGCACTTCAAAACGCTGCCCTTTCCAACTGACGGTCCCATCTTTGCGAACGAGACGTTTATGCCGATGACAAAAAATATTATCAATCTGTGTCGCCTGAAAACCCAAAGGCCGTATCTTCACTAAATCTTCACGCCAACGATCAATGGGTTTTTTTCCTGCTATTCCTTCGTGTGGTCGTTGATGATAGACCTGCTCTATCCAGGCCCATAAGCGGGCGTTAATATCCGTGAGGCCATTAATTTTGCCGATGTCAATTTCAGCGAGAAACTGAAAAGGGGTCAAATCTGGAATTGTGAATAGAATCTATTCACAATTCCAGATTTGACCCCTTTTCTTTTCCGAGAAATTGAAAGGTCAAATGGCGGAGAGAGTGGGATTCGAACCCACGTGGGGCGTAAGCCCCCGACCGATTTCGAGTCGGTGCCGTTATGACCGCTTCGGTATCTCTCCGGTAACTCTGAAAACTAAATCTTAAATCGCCTGGCGACTTCCTGATAGGCGGACACCACTCCGCCTAAATCCTGCCGGAAACGGTCTTTGTCTAAGGTTTCGTGCGTGACCGCGTCCCAAATACGGCAGGTATCCGGGCTGATCTCATCGGCCAGAATGATTTGGCCGTCGAGAAATCCAAATTCTAATTTAAAATCAACCAGAATCATACCATGTTCGGCAAAAAGGCGATTCAGAATGCGGTTGACATTCATACTCAGATCTACCATTTGATCCAGTTGTTTCCGGGTTGCCCAGCCTAAACTCAGGGCGTGGTAATCGCTGATCAGAGGATCACGCAATTCATCACTTTTAAGATAAAGTTCGTACAAAGGCGGCGCTAACCGGCGGCCGGCGGTGATGCCGAGGTACCGGCAAAACCGCCCGGCCGCGAGATTCCGCATAATACATTTCAGCGGCATCATATTTAACCGTTTAACCACCGCCTGATTATCACCGGCAATTCGCTCAAAATGTGTGGCAATTCCCGCTTCGTTGAGGGCGTTCATCAGATAGGCGTTAATTTGATTATTCACTTTACCTTTGCCGGCCAGTTGCTCGTGCTTGATGCCGTTGTAGGCAGTGATGTCGTCACGAAACTCCATGATTAATAAATTTTCCTGATCAGTGGCATATAAAGATTTTACTTTGCCAGCGTATAGAAGATTTTGTTTATTGGTTTCCATTTATCCTGGCACGGGTGATGGGGTTGAAGGAGAAGGCGCCGAAGACGGTGGAACTTTCTTTTTCTTTTCCACCACCAAATGACTGCCCGGCGGCGCAAGGGGGGGTTTTGCTCCCACCGGCGCTTTTAAGAGAACCGGAGGAACTGGATAATAACTAACTTCGGTCGGATTACTGATCCCCGGGGGTACAACAAGAGGATGAGTCGTGCCTGCATATTCGACAAATTTACTTTCTGAGGGCCGGGAATGTGAGCAAGCACTCAAAAATACCGCTAATCCCACCCAAAAACAACTTTTTAAATATCTCATACTATTAATGACCTGATCTTTCTGTCGTTGTTTTTTTCAGACAACCGCTTTCGATCAGCGCGTTACGTACCGCGGTATGATGCGTTTCGCTTAACGGCGTTAACGGCAAACGGATACCGCTTTTTATCCTGCCCATTTCGTGTAACGCCCATTTGACGGGAATGGGATTCGCTTCGCAAAACAGGGTTTGATACAGGGATCTTAATTGTTGATCCAGTTTTTCCACCTGTTGCCGATCCCCCTGACGTACCGCTTCGCAAAGCGCATGCACGGCGCCCGGCGCCACATTGGCAACGACTGAAATCACCCCTTTTCCTCCGGCGAGCATAAATTCCGCCGCGGTGGCGTCATCGCCACTGAGCAAATCCAGCTCAGCCGCACGCAGCTTCTCCACCCGGCTCACATCACCGCTGGCTTCCTTGACGCCGACAATGTTTGCGTGACGGTTTAAGCGCAGGATTGTGTCCGGGAGTAAATCGCATCCGGTACGTGAAGGGACATTATATAAAATCTGCGGGACGGGCACTTTTTGGGCGACAGCACTAAAATGCTGGTACAAACCTTCCTGAGTAGGTTTATTGTAATAGGGGGTCACGATCAGCGTGGCATCCGCGCCCATTTCCATGGCCTGTTGCGTGAGCTCGATGGTGTGTTTGGTGGAATTGCTGCCCGTGCCGACAATAACCGGAATGCGCGCATGTACCTGATTAATCACACGTTGTATTATTTGACGACGCTCGGCGCTTTCAATCGTAGGCGATTCGCCGGTAGTGCCCAGGATCACCAGCCCATCTGTTTGGCTGGCGATATGCCACTCTACCAATTCTGCGAGGCTGGCGTAATCCACTGCCCCGCCGGGCTGCATTGGCGTGACTAAAGCCACTAAGCTGCCATGAAACATAGTATTTATTCCTGAGATATAACCAGGCTTGATTTTATGCTAATCTGCCTATGCGTTGCAATCTTTAAGGAGTAAAATTGATGACTGGTGTGATGATTGATCAGGCAGTTCCCGAGGTTACTTTTGATTCCACCGAAAGACCTCTGCGGCGTTTAAGCGATTTGCGCGGCAAAACCGCCGTGCTTTATTTTTATCCCAAAGATAATACCTCCGGCTGTACCTGTGAAGCCGAAGAATTTCGAGATAATTATAATAAATTTCAAAAACATAATTGCGTTATTTTAGGTATTTCAAGAGATAGCATAAGTAGCCATCGAAAATTTATTGAAAAGTTGAGCCTGCCCTTTGCGCTCGTCAGCGATAAAGACGAAACTCTTTGCCAGCTATTTAACGTCATCAAACCCAAAACCATGTATGGCAAGCCGGTCCGGGGAATTGAGCGCAGTACTTTTCTGATCGACGCCAAGGGAATACTGCGGCAGGAGTGGCGCGGGGTGAAAGCCGCCGGACACGCCGCCACAGTTCTGGCGTCAGTTTATTTTTTTGAGACTAGAGAGAAAATCCGCTGAATTATATTTGCTCTCCTTTGAGTTGTGCGGGTACTGAAAGTAATGGAGGCATTTTGAGCTAAAGACGGATTCCTGCTGCTTAATAGCATATTTTTCGCCCTTTTTGCGTTTTCATTATTCTGTGCCTCAGCTTTACTGTACCAAAAAATGGCTTCGTTATCATTTTTTTTGACACCTTTACCCTGTTCATAACAATCACCTAAATGATATTGGGCCGATAAATGTCCTTGCTCGGCGGCTTTTCGAAACCATGCAACCGCTTCTTTCTCATCTTTAACCACCCCTCGGCCATCCAGATAACTAATACCTAAGTAAAATTGAGCCGGTGGATATTTTTGTTCAGCCGCTTTGAGATAGCAGGCAGCAGCCATTTGTATATAATTTTGTGAATATAGCCCCAGATAAAATTGCGATATGGGATTACCTGTCTCTGCCTGAGCATGAAACCAGGTCTGATGGGTTCCAACCTGTCGAAGATAGTATGCTGATAACGATTCATCTTCTCGATGAATAATTGCTGAAAATAGCCATGCAGGCGGGTAATCCAGTTGCATTGCTTCCATGAAATAGGGTAATGCCAACGGGAATTTTTCTAAAAAAAAATAATTTAACCCGATCTGAAAATGGGCCTCGTTGAACGGCTTGGCGCCCAGTCGCCTCAGGCATTCGATTTTATCTTCGTCTTTTTTCTCGATGCACCATGTCAGCGCTTCGGTGAGCGGCCATTGTGAATCATTTTGTGAATCTTTTAATGCTTTTATTTGATCGACATGTTTACCCATCCAGGTCATTATCTTTATTAATGTCTGCGCATTCTGCTTTGCCAGCACAGCCAGATGGAAAGGGAGTTTGCCTTGCTCATTACGTTAAACACCGATTTTCACAAGCTTAAAAGCGCAAGAATCGACCCCTAAGAAAAGCTAATTATCTCATACTTTATCTACCTTATCGGAGTAAATTAATTCATTATTTCCGCTAAAAAAGGCGTTAAATACTCTATATTGTTTTTGCCAAGTATCACAGATTCTAATGGGTATCAATAATCGGTATTGCGCTTAGGATTTTAAAATTTTGACAAATTTTAAATTCTGATTTTTTTATGTTTTTTTTAATTTCCATATATTTACGGGTTTTTTTGATATTTCTATAAAAAACATTTTGACAAATAGAACGTTTTTTATTAGAATCTCAATTTTTTAAGCGCAATAAGGATACCTTAATATGGATATCATCAGACAATTTTTTGCATACCCCGTCATGCCCCTACAAAAACAATATGAGGCCATCCGTGCCATTGTCATGGATAAACGCTCACCACAAGAAGTGGCTCAACAATTTGGCTATAAAATTAATACTCTCTACTCCATGATGCGTGATGTGCGTTCCGGAAAATTATGTTTGTTTCCCCAGCTTCCTTCTGGACAGAAAGAACGACGAACACCTCAACCTGTGCGCGAAGCCGTTATTGCCTATCGTAAGCAGAAATTTTCTTGTCAAGATATAGCAGAAAAAATCCAGGAAGAAGGTTATAAAATTTCTAAGAGAACCATTGAAAATATTCTCTATGATGCAGATTTCTCACGATTGCCACGCCGTAGTGCTTTGGAAAGAGGATTCACCCAAAAAAATCAACTGATTCCAGAGCGGGCCTCTTCACTTGATTTTGAAAAACTAAAACCTTTTTCATTTGAGTGCCCGGTAGCTGGAGTTTATTTCTTTCTCCCCTATATTATTGAATCGGGTGTTCTCGATATTATTAAAAAATGTAAACTCCCTACATCAAGTGTCATTTCAGAAATGCAAGCTTGCCTTTCAATGTTGCTGCTCAAATTGATTGGTAACCAGCGTTTAAGCCATATGTCTTCCTATGATCATGAACAAGGACTCGGTGTATTTTCGAGTTTATCCGTTTTGCCAAAATCAACCTATATGTCAACTTATTCCTGTCGCACAGAAGAATCTATGTTATCTGAATTTCAGCAGAAATTAGTGCGTCATTTTCAAGAAATTTATCCCGATTTTTATCAATCCAATTTTATTAACCTAGATTTTCATTCTATTCCCCATTTTGGTGAAGAGTCACAGATGGAAAAGGTATGGTGCGGCGCGCGCGGCAAAGCGATAAAAGGCGCCAATACTTTATTTGCCCAGGATGCAACCAGCGATGTTATTTTATATACAAGAGCGGATATTCTTCGAAAAAATGAGGCTGCTGAAATTCAGAAATTCGCACAATTTTGGAAAGAAATTAGAAAAGATATCACCGAGACACTGGTTTTTGATTGCAAATTGACAACGTACTCTGTGTTGGATACGTTAGTGAGTGAAGGCATTAAATTTATTACATTACGCAAGCGTAATCAGAAATTATTGAAAGAAACATCGAAAATTTCCGAGGAAAAATGGAAAAAAATTACTCTGCCAATTCCTAAACGAAAACATAAACAATGCTCAGTTTATGAAGCAGATGTTTTATTACCAAAATGTAAAAATTCCTTTCGACAAATTATCGTCAAAGATCACGGTCGCGCAGAGCCAACATTTATCATCACGAGTAATCATGAGCTTGATCTAAAAGATATCCTTGTTGTCTACGCCAAACGATGGCATATTGAGAATAAATTTGGTGAGCTTGTTTCATTTTTTAACTTGAATTCTTTATCTTCCCCTTTCATGATTCGGATTCACTTCGACATGCTTTGGACGATTATCGCTGATACCCTTTATCATCGATTTATGCAAGATTTACCCCGTTTTGAGCGCGCAAGAGCAGATCAGGTTTTTCGAAAATTTATTGATATGCCAGGACGAATCAATTTTGATGGAAAAGAATTTGTTGTAAAAATTCGTAAACATGCAACAACACCTATTCTTCTGGGTGTTGATAAACTCAAAAAAGGTGTGATTGTTCCGTGGCTGGATAACCGCCTTTTACGTTTTGAGTGGACTGCGTGAAAGGGCAAAACTGACGACTGTCCAAATTTTGTTTAGGGTTGATTGTTGCGCTTATCAGGCTCGTGAAAATCGGTGTTAAAGAATCGATTAAATTTTTAACGAGTATAATTGGAAAAAATTCTGTATTTTTCAATTCTTGATTAGTAAGAGGAGAGGTGGCATTCCCCCAGCTCAAACTAGTGTTTGAGGGCTTCCCGCTCATAAGTTTGTCCGTCACAGTTTGATACCGGCTCGCGAAAAAGTAAGTGGGTGATCGGACACAAATAATCCTTGGGAATATCCACTTCAGAAACTTGAGGCTGGAAAAAATTTTGTAGATCCGGTAAAGGATTAACGATTGGCTCAGACATTGATTTAGGCGGATATGTGATGATCTTAATGTCGTTGTTCATACTGCTCCCATTGTCTATTTATTTTTCTGTTCTTTACGATAATCTTTTTTAGCCAGGGATTCAAGGCTCGGCCCGGTTATTGCCATGAGCATTGCTCAAACGCCACTGATGAAGCGGCAAATAATGGTTTCCGGAGGGAGTTGACTGGGTTTGATACAGGGTCAAGGTTGAGAGGTTGATCGGGTAATCCGCAAGCAGGATTGGATTCATTTTTAATACATGCCGGCGCCGCGATCGGCATAGAGTGATGTGGGGAAAATAGGGACGCTCCTCAGGAGTGAACCCAAAATTTTTCACGGCAAGCTGAACCTCTGAATATAACCGTGCGAGTGGATTAGTCAGTTCCACGTACGCCGCCACCAGATCTGAATTTACTTTAGGAAAATTATATAATTTATTGATTTTAATTTTAAATTCATTTGAGTTTCGTAAATATTTATCCAGTCCGGCGGTCAATTCATTCAGCGTGATGGGATCAATGGGCCCAAAGAAATGCATCGTCAAATGATGATTCTCCTCAGGGGTCCAGCGAATAGCGGAGTGAGATTCCCAATGGGGATGCTCCTGAAGTAACAGGGTGTTTAAAGTATGAATATCGGCAGCAAGAATCGGAAATCCCAGAAAAATATTCATGACCGGCTACCGAGCAAACGGCAATAAGTCTGTTCGTCAATATTCGTGCCGGAAATAATAATTCCAACGCGTTTCCCTGTGAGTTGCTGACGTAAAGGCCCAAAGATCGCTGCGATACCCACGGCTGCTGTCGGTTCCACTGCCAGTTTCATTTCATTAAATAAAAATCGCATCCCCTCGATAATAGCCGAATCGCTGACGATCGCTATTTGATCCACATTTTGCCGGCACAGCGAAAAAGAATACGGTTCGGTATTGGGTGCGCATAAACTATCGGCGATACTGTGGGGAGTCTGACTCACTGGATGACCGGCCTCAAAACTCAGGCTCATGACGTTAGCGCCTTCGGGCTCGACGCCGATCATTTGAATATCGGACTGAAGCTGCCGGTAAGCGTTGGCGACGCCGCCAATTAACCCTCCTCCACCAATGCCCATAAGCAGGGCGTCTAATGGACCTACCTGCTGGTAAAGTTCCAGGCCTAAGGTCCCGGTACCCACAGCCACCGTTTCGCTTTCAAAAGGATGGAGCAATGTTCGCTCTTCCGCCTTTTGAATGTCGGCTACCCGCGAAAATACTTCGTGCATATCTTTCAACAACAGCACTTCCGCACCCAGTTGCTTACATTTATTGATACGCACCGGACTGGCGGTTTCCGGCATGAGCACTTTCGCGTGAACGCCGAATTTTTTTGCCGCGTACGCTACGGCGATCGCATGATTGCCGGCGCTAATGGCAATCACCCCGCGTTCCCGCTGCCGCGGCGAAAGTTTTTGCATATTCAGCAACGCCGCCCGCACTTTAAAACTGCCGCCGTATTGCCACAGCTCCAGTTTTAACCAGAGGGAAAATTCCTCGCCAAAAGTCTCTGTTAAAATTGAAGAGTGGCATTGCCAAACTGGAGTGGTCAGAACGCTATTTCCCAAGGTCTGCCTGGCCTGTTGAATCTCGGCGAGACCGGGAACTCGCGAAGAAGTCATTACAGCATCTGCCCTACTTCATCCGCTATTTCGTCCTGCATTTGAGGATTTGCGCCACCGCAATGCTCAAAACGTGGATCGCAAAAAAGACCGCCCGATGATGAACATCCATTTAAAAACAGGGCGCCAAGTAAACAGAAAAGAAACCAATATTTTCTCATATTTTACTCCTTTGTAGATGCGATTTTCTATTCATCAGGAGTTCCCGCTGAAGGGAACTCTCCTTACGCGATGGGGGATCGCAAGGGGGAGAATCGCGATTCTCCCCCTTCATTCCGAGCAATCGGCTCCGCCGATGCGCAGGATATAAACAGGAAGCCATGGACGCTGTACTCAGCGGGAATGGCTGTTTATTCATGCTCCGGAGCAATGCGGTAAATGCCAGGCGCATTCCGTAAATAGCCTTTATAATCCATACCATAACCAAACACATAATGGTTACCGACGGTTAAACCGGTAAAATCCGCTCGGGGCAAACCGCCCGGTAAACGCGCAGACACCTTATCGACCAGTACCGCAGAATAAAGTTGACCAGCCTGTTGTTGTGCGCAATATTCCAGTACGCCGTTGAGCGTCAGGCCGCCATCGAGAATGTCATCCACTACGATCACTGTGCGGCCTTGCAGCGGAATAGTCGGACGTCCTTTCCAGACTAAATTTTTCCCGGTGAGATCGTTGTGATAACGGGTGGCGTGAATATAATCTATTTCAAGTGGGAAATTTAAACGCGGTAATAAATTTCCCAGGGGCACAATGCCACCCAAGACGACACACAGAAAAATCGGATTGGTTTCCGATAGTTTTCGGTTAATATGTTCGGCCATCTGGTCCAGCGCGGTTTCTACCTGCCCTTTCGTGTACAGACAGGTGGCTTTGGCCAGCACTTCATGAATATGTTGTGGAAGATCAATCACCAAAATTATCTCTTCTCCTGTGAATTTAGTTTATATAATAGCACATTTTGAGTAAAAAGCCGTTAACCGTCGGGCAGAATCGCTGCGTTCATACGGTAACAGAGCGTCTAAAACCGCTATGGCTCCTGGGCGATTATTGCACACTAATAATAAATCGCAGCCGGCCAGAAAAGCTTCCGCAGCCCGTTGAGCGTAGCTGCCTCGGGTTGCGGCGGCTGCCATGGTCAGGTCGTCACTGATAATAACACCCTGAAAATTAAGCTGGCGCCGCAGCACTTCGTGTAACCAGAATGGCGAAAAGCTGGCCGGACGATGATCCAGAGCGGAAAAAACAATATGCGCAGGCATAACGGCGTCCAGTTGATGGATCAATGCCGTAAAAGGCCGCAGATCCTGCCGCCACAAAGTCAGCCAGTCACGTGGATCGACCGGCAAATCATGATGAGAATCCGCCACAACCGCGCCGTGTCCGGGAAAATGCTTTCCCACCGCTGGAAAATGATGGCGGTGTAATTCGTCGATCACCAATCGGCCCAGCTCAATCACTTTTTCAGGGTCTTTATGGAAACTGCGTGCGCCGATGACTTCACTGACCCCGTAATTGAGATCCAGGACAGGAATCAAGTCCAGATTAACGCCGGCGTCTTTCAATTCGCTCGTCAACGTTTGGATTGCTTTTGGTAATAGACGGTAACAGGTTTGCGGGTCCTGATCATAAACCGCTCCCCAATGGGACATTGACGGCTGTGTCGTGAATCCTTCGCGAAATCGCTGGACGCGTCCGCCTTCCTGATCAACTGCGATAAATGCTTGCGGATTTATTGCGCGAATACGGGTCGTTAATTCGCGCAATTGACGAGGATTTTGATAGTTACGGGAAAACAGCACGATTCCGGCGCAAACCGGGTGACTTAATAATTCCTTTTCTTCATGACTTAACCGGGCGCCTTCTAAATCAATTAAAACGCAGCCCGGAAAAAGACCTGAAGTCATTTTCTTTCCTTCGATTTCTTAAAGGCATGCGGTAAATGGCTGACGTTATCCTTGACTTCGCCGGTACTTTGTAAAAATATTTCATCGATGCGAATAATATTATGCAGGGGAATATAGCAGCGCCGGACTTCTTTAGTATTTAAAATCGGTTGAGTTTGGTTTAATTCCAGCAGAGAATCTGCTTCGATAAATCCTACCAAAGTTTCTTCGGAAATATATTGAGCATAAATTTCCTGAAGGTCTTCCTGATGGACAAAAATGATCCGGTATATAGGATGTTCGTTAGTTTTTTTCATGATTTCACTCCATGGAAGCTTCTATTTCTCTCAGATATATCGTTTCTTCAGCAGTGGATTCCCGTTTCAAAACGCGGTTACGTTGAGGAAAGCGGCCAAAGCGTTGAATAACGCCATAATGGTGATTGGCAAACCGCAAAAAACTATCGTAGATCACACGGGTTTCTGAAAAAGCCAGTTCGGTTAACAGCTGATAAGCGTGTATCGACTGTTCCTGATGGTGAATATTTTCGGAATGCAGTAAAGGAAAATAGTAGAAAACCCGTTCAATGAGACTCAGCGCGTGGTCGGCTTCAATGCTAACGCCTGCCATGCAAATACTCAGCGCTTTAGCATCCTGAGCGAATGCCTGCGGTGTATCGCGATAAATATGGCGGGAAAATTGGTCCAGCAGCAAAATCAGCGAGAGTTGTCCCCGGGGATTTTTCTGCCAGTCATCGTACTCGCCTTTAATGACGCGCTCCAGGTCTTTACTAAATAAATTTTTAATTTCGACGTCCGTCTCCTGGTCTTCGCCAAACCAGATCCGGGCACGATGTTCACTGGGAATGATGGTTTCTTCCACCCTTCCAAACCAAAATTTATTAATTTCTTCGGCGCGGTTATTCATGGCATGGAAGTATACTATATCACTTCAGAAATTGCTCGGTTATTTTCAGAGAGGGCAGGCGTGAGGCGGCCGGCCAGCGGCGTAACCAGGTCATTTGCCGTTTTGCTAACTGGCGTGTGGCGAACCAGGCGCGTTCATGCAGAGCCGGCAAATCATATTTTCCGTCTAAATACTCCCACACCTGACGATAGCCGACAGTGCGCATGGCGGGTAAATCCGGGTGGATGTCTGCGCGCAGGCGTAAATTTTCTACTTCTTCAATGAACCCTGCTGCAAATAACCGGTGTAATCGCTGTTGAATGCGGGTAGATAATGAATCGGGATGTTCCGGCGCTAAAATAAAATGCCGCAGGGAGAAAGGCAAATCCCGCGGGGTCTTTTCCTGCCAGGCGCTAATAGGTACGCCGGTTAACGAATACACTTCGAGGGCGCGCTGGATACGCTGGCCATCATGTTGATGAATGCGCGCCGCGGACACAGGATCAATCTGTTGCAGTTGGTGATGAATGGCAGGCCAACCTTGCGCGGCGGCTTGTGCGGTTATCTGACTGCGAATGTTGAGATCAGCGGGTGGTAAGGGCGCTAAACCATTTTGCAGTACCCAGAAATACAGCATCGTGCCACCCACCAATAAGGGAGTTTTTCCCTGGCTGTGGATGTCGGAGATCTCGCGCAGGGCGTCCTGGCGAAAGTTTCCCGCCGTGTAAGGCTCGGCGGGATCCCGAATATCGATCAGCCGGTGAGGGGCCGCCGCCAACATTTCACGGCTGGGCTTGGCCGTACCAATATCGAGTCCCCGGTAAACCAGAGCCGAGTCCACGCTAATGATTTGTAAATGCGGGCGCCGTTGCACCAGTTCGACAGCCAGGTCGGTTTTACCGCTGGCGGTCGGACCCATCAGGCAGATCACTTGTGCAGATTTTGACATATCCCCAGTATATCAGAGATCATAGGGGTCAAGTCTCGAATCGTGAAAAATTGGGCTTATTTAATACCATAAGCCCTATTTTTCACGATTCGAGACTTGACCCCAACATCTTAATATGCAATACTTTGTGTTGCAAATAACCGGAGTATTATGATGGCGCGAAGCGAAACCACCAGTATCAGACTATCGCCTCACCTGCGGCAACAATTAGAGCAGGCCAGTCATTTGTTGCATCGTGGAAAAAACTGGATTATCACGCAGGCTTTGGAAGAATATATAAATCAAGTGCTTAATCTAAAACTGGTTGAAGAAGCGCGCAAGCAGTCATTACATGCGAGCCAGGCCGATCAACTGGAAGAAGGCGGTTGGGAAGACGAAATGGATGATTCAGGATGGCGATAGATATTATCCGCGGGGATATTGTGATCTGTGTCGTACAGGGAGATTATGGAAAAGGACGCCCGGCTTTGGTCGTACAGTCTGATTTGTTTAATGCGACTCATTCCAGTCTGGCTATCTGTCCTATCACTTCTCATTTGGTAGAGACGCCCCTGTTTCGAATTTTATTATCCCCTTCCCCGGAAAATGGTCTTCAAATAAATTCTCAAATTATGATCGACAAAATTACTGCTGTTAAAAGGGAAAAAATCCGCGAAAAAATAGGCTTCATAACCAAATCAGAACGGCAGGCGGTCGATCAATCCCTTAAGTTATGGCTAAATATTTAATCATCGGCCTCTGAGGAAGAATTTATCCAGTTCGATCCACGGGATTTGTTTCCAGGTGGGGCGGCCGTGATTGCAGTAGCCGCTGTTGGGGGTTTGCTCCATTTGCCGTAAAAGGGCGTTCATTTCAATAATGGTCAGTGAATAATTGGCGCGGATGGATTGGCGGCAGGCGATATTGCCGAGGATTTCATTAAGCGTGTCGTTCACACGCACGCTTTGGGCGTGAACGATTAAATCCGCCAGCACGTCGCGAACAATTTGGGCGATATCGGTTTTTTGTAATAACACCGGTATTTCCCGCACCAGAATAGTTTCCGGACCCAAGGCTTCGGTAATAATACCCGTTGCGGATAAATTCGATTGATATTTTTCCCAGACCGAATATTCCTGACGGCTCAACGACAGGTTGATAGGTACTAACAACGGCTGGGTGATTACGCCCTCCTCCCGCTGTTCCTGTTTCATTTTTTCATAGGTCAGACGCTCGTGCGCGGCGTGGATATCCACAATCACTAATCCCTGCTCATTTTGGGCCAAAATATAGGTATTGCGTAACTGCGCCAATGCGGTTCCCAAAGAGGGCGCCGGCGCCGCGTGATAGTGCGGCGCCGGCTCGGCAACGGTGAACGTCAGCGGATGCTGATGCGGGACGATTTTATGCGCCGCTGCTATTTTTATATCCTGCGCGAAGCTTTGCCGATTCCTGGAAGTATCGTCTGTTAAATTTTGAGCCCCCTCACCCCGACCCTCTCCCCCGAGTACGGGGGCGAGGGAGGAATAGAGCGTCATTTCTGATATTTCCCCATTTTTTTTGGGTGGTTTACTCGCAATGATGATTTCTTTCTGCGGTGAAGTCGTTAACCCCGGTCGAATGTCCTCTAACGCTTCATGCACGGTGTGGACAATAAATTGGTGAACCGTGCGGCTGTCGCGAAAACGCACCTCGTGTTTGGTCGGATGCACATTGACATCCACCTGTTGTGGATCACAAATTAAATACAGCACGTAAGCCGGATAACGGCCGTTGAATAGCACGTCTTCGTACGCCTCCCGGACGGCGTGTGTCAATAATTTGTCGCGGACATAGCGGCCGTTTAAATACCAGTATTGCATATCCGCCTGGCTGCGATTGAAATCCGGCAACGCTAACCAGCCACGCAGAGTCAAATTTCCGGAGGTGAATTCGACCGATATCGCCTGCTCCATAAAGGCTGCGCCCAAAACCGCCGCCACCCGCTGCTCGCAGGCGGCCTGAGTCAAAGCGGGATTTACCGAAAACACTGACCGCTGATTGTGAGTTAACTGGAATCCGGCATCAAGGCGACTGAGCGCCAATTTATGGATCACGGCTTCGATATGTTCGAATTCGGTTTTAGGCTGGCGCAAAAATTTCCGGCGCGCCGGGGTATTAAAAAATAAATCCTGGACTTCAATGGTGGTGCCGGGCGGATGGGCCACGGGCTCCGGATCTGGATTTTCAGCGTCGGCGCGCAGGAGCCAGGCGGTATCGGAACTGCAATGTCTGGATGAGAGTTTCAGCCGCGAAACCGCGCTGATACTGGCCAAGGCCTCGCCCCGAAATCCCAAACTGGCGACGGATTCCAGATCGCTGAGCTGTGCGATTTTACTGGTGGCGTGGCGCGCCAACGCCAGCGGTAAATCCTCTTTAAGAATGCCGCTCCCGTTATCGCGAATGCGAATCAGCTCCTGCCCGCCCTGGCGAATATCCACGCTGATTTGGGTGGCGCCGGCATCCAGGCTGTTTTCGACCAATTCTTTAACCACCGAAGCCGGCCGTTCCACTACTTCTCCCGCGGCAATCTGGTTTGCCAGCAACGGCGATAAGATTTTTATTCTGTCCATAGTAAATTAGATATTTTTATGATGGTTGTCTCTCAAGGCCAGCCACGTTCCCGGCGGCGGGCGTTGGGTGAAATATTGTTTAACCCCCAGCATCATCGCCTGGGCCAAATCAAGCTGGTAACCGCTACTGCGCAATTTTTCTTCTTCATGAAAATTAGATAAAAAACCGGTTTCAACCAGTAAAGAAGGTATATCGGGAGATTTTAGAACCACAAATGCCGCCTGTTCCATGTGAGTGTGATGTAAATGCGCGAATCCATGAACATGATCCAGCAAATTTTGGCCTATGGAAAGACTGGCCTGAATGGTCGCGGTTTGCGACAGGTTAATTAATACGGAGCGTAACATATCGCCTTTATCGCCTAAATCCACCCCGCCCATCAGTTCAGACTGATTTTCCCGGGCCGCCAGCCATCGGGCGGCTTCGCTGGTGGCGCCGCGTTGCGACAGGGCAAATACTGAAAAGCCATGCGCTAAAGGATCCGGATAAGCGTCTGCGTGAATGGCGATAAACATATCCGCCTTATGCTTCCGCGCAATGGTTAATCGTTCACGCAATGTTAAATAATAATCGCCATCGCGAGTCAGGATAGCTTTAAATCCCGGTTGTTGATCTATGAGTCGTTGTAGTTTTTTGGCGATATTCAGTACCACTTCTTTCTCATGAATTTTTTTGGGACCGGTGGCGCCAGGGTCTTTACCGCCATGCCCCGGATCGATGACGACGATAATTTCGCGGGGCCGGGGAGCGACGGAGCTGATTTCAACCCGAGGCGCCTTGATGGCTGCTGACTGAAATAACAGTTGCAGCATGTCCGATGTCGTTCCCGATTTTAAATCGAGAACGATGCGCAGCGCGTGCGCTGACGGCGCAAAGCTGCGGATTTTTTTGATGGGTGAACTTTTGAGGCTACTCTGACCGACACGATTTAAAAAAGCGGCGGCCCCCGTTACGTCAATGACTAAACGCTCAGGATTCGATAAGGTAAAATGATGAATTTTGACCGGCGAATGACTGCTAAACTGAACATTCCACGCCCGTGTTTTTGGATTACGGGAAACGGCGGTTAAAGTGACCGATTCCGCTAAAGCAGCGAGTGGGCATAACAAAGCCACGAGCATGATCACTAACTTACGACAACACCTTTTTATCACGTTGCACATTCCCTCTGATAATAATCTTACGGCCAATACCATCCGCGGGGATTTCTATCGTGCAGGAAATATCCGCTTTTGGCAAGATTTCCGCAGCTTTTTCCGGCCACTCGAATAAACACACAGCGTCAGGCTGCAGATAATCCTCCAAACCAATATCCCATAACTCCTGAGGATTCCGCAACCGGTATAAATCAAAATGGAAGAATCGCGCCTGATCAAGTTCATAACTTTCCACCAGCGTGTAGGTTGGGCTTTTGATCGCTCCCAAATATCCCCTCGCTCTGAGAATGCCGCGCACTAAAGTCGTTTTCCCTGCGCCCAGAGGTCCGTGGAGATAAATAATGACTCCCGCCTGACAAGCCGGCGCCAGCTCCGCGCCCATTTTTAACATGGCCGCTTCGTCACTTAAAAAATATTCTTGCATATTAAGGATTTACCAGACTACGCAAATAGGGTAACAGGTCGCAAGCCAAGAGACCCCGCTCACCGTCATTTGCCGCAGCCATATCGGCGGCTAGTGAATGAATCAGCACCCCGGACTGTGCGGCGGATAGTAGTGAAAGTTTTTGCGCCACCAGCCCGCCAATGACGCCGCTGAGTACGTCGCCCATGCCGCCGCTGGCCATACCTGGATTTCCGGCGGCACAGAGTGAGGGTTGCGGCTCGTCGCCCTGAATGAGCGTTCCCGCGCCTTTCAGTACGATCACACCGCCATATTGTTTCTGCAGACAAGTGACCGCAGCCGGACGACCTTCCTGAATCTGCGGAATCGTGCATTTTAATAAACGGCGGCTTCTCCAGGATGCGGAGTTAAAATCCAGTCCTCATTCCGATAACCGGTTTCCGCCAGTAAGTTCAGGCCATCGGCGTCGATTATTTTTGGCAGCGGGGTTTGCAGTAATTTATTAAATAAATTTCTTGACCATTCGCGCTTGCCGAGCCCGGGGCCAATGACTAATACAGTAGCGCGGGCAATTAAAGGGTCCAGATCTTCCGGCGTATTGATTTGATGACACATGATTTCCGGACGGCAACTATTGACGATGGGAACGTGCTCGGGGCGCGTGGCAACGCTGACCAAACCGGCCCCGACCCGCAGCGCTGCTTCCGCAGCCATGCGCACGGCGCCACCCATACCGTAATCGCCCCCGGCGACCAGAACGTGACCGTAATCACTTTTGTTCGCATCCCGTCGCCGTTCCGGTAACAATAACTTTAATCTGTTGCCAATCCAGATTTGCGGGCATTAGCGTTTCCTGCGTTTTTTCTTGGGTCTTCTCGGCCGGTTTATCACGGCCTTTTCGGGTAATTCAAAATCAATGGTCCGTTTGTCTAAATCGACCCGGGCGACTAAAACTTCAATCGGATCTCCTAATCGATAAGTATGACCGGTTTGCCGTCCCTGTAACAAATAATTGGATGCTTCATAATGGTAATAATCATTTTTCAATGCGGTAATGTGCAATAAGCCCTGAATATAAATATCATTCAATTCAACAAATACGCCGAATCCGGTGACGTCGCTGATAATGCCCTGACAGATTTGCCCCTGTCTGCTTCAACATGTATTCGCATTTTAACCAGTCGACGGCATCGCGAGTCGCCAAATCCGCGCGGCGTTCGGAAGTTGAGCAATGTTCGCCGTATTTCCTGCATTAATTTCTGATTGTATAAAAATTCTTTAGGAGATTTTTTAAGGATCAAATGTTTAATGCCACGATGGACCAGCAGATCCGGATAACGCCGGATCGGCGAAGTAAAATGAGTATAGGCGTCATAAGCCAAACCGAAATGTCCGGTATTTTCAGGGGAATAAACGGCCTGGCGTAAAGAACGCAACAACACGGTCTGTAATAAATGAGAATCCGGTCTGTCGACTGATTCGTTCGATTAATTTAGCATAATCTTTAGGAGCTGGGTTTTTTTCCGCCGCTGAGGCGCAAATTAAAAGGTTTCAGAAAATCGCGCAACGGACATCAAACGTTGCGGTTCCGGTCCGCCATGAACCCGATAAAGCGTGGCGATTCTGCTTTTCAGCAGAAACTGCGCGGCACAGACATTCGCAAGCAGCATCGCCTCTTCAATCATGCGATGCGCGACCGTGCGGTGATTGCGGAACTATGCGCTCAATCTTGCCTTTTTGACCAAAAACAATTTTCGTTTCCACAGTATCGAAATCAATGGCGCCGCGCAACTGCCGTTGCCGGAGTAGTTTTTTAAAAAGCTCATTAAATTCTTTAATATGCGGGAAAATTTCCTGGCGGAGCCTGACGTGGGGTTTTCCAGCATATTCGCAACTTGAGTATAAGTCAAGCGCGCTTGAGAATGGATGATCCCTTCGTAAAATTGATAATCTGACACGACGCCCTGCGCGTCTATCTTCATTTCACATACCAGGACAAGCCGATCAACATTCGGTTTTAAGGAACATAAGCCGTTGGAGAGTGTTTCAGGTAACATGGGTAACACTTTATTAGGAAAATAGACTGAATTGCCGCGATTTTGGCTTCAGCGTCCAAGGGCGCTGCCTGGTTTTACGTATTCGGCAACATCCGCGATAGCGACCAGTCAAGCCGCCAGCCGCTGTTGGCTTTGTCGTTTAGACGCTGACAAAAAACCGCGTCATCGAAATCTTTGGCGTCTTCACCGTCAATAGTCACAAACGGTAAATGGCGCAAGTCAGTATAGTTGCTGACCGTCATGCTCGGACAAATTCACTTCACTGGGAAATTTTTGCGCTTCATTTAATACGCTTCCGGCCACACAAACGGTAAATTATGCGAGCGGATCGCCAGCTCTACTTCCATGCCCGGGAGTCAGTCTGATCGCCTAATATTTCAATCACTTTGCCTAAAGGCTGGCGGCGTTTGGTCGGTTGCGCAATAATCTCCACCATGACAAATTGACCATTCTTGAGCGTCGGCGCGCTGATTTTCAGGGATGATAATATCCTGAGTGATCAATTTATTATCGGGATCGACAAAGGCAATGCCATTTTCTTCGCGATATTTTCCTACGACCTGATGGGTGTTATGTTCAACAATTTCCGCAATTTGCCCTTCGCGCCGGCCTTTGGAGTCGATGCCCGTTACCCGGACCAGTACCCGGTCGTCATTAAAAACGGCGTCCATTTCCCGGGCGGGTAAAAAAATATCGGCGTCCACCATTGTCGGGAATTAAAAACCCAAAACCATCGCGGTGGGCCTGAATCCGTGCCCGGCACCAGTTCCATTTGTTGCACCAGGGCATAACTGCCGCGGCGGTTTCTCATCAATTGACCATCACGCACCATGGCTTTTAAACGCCGCCGCAAGCCTTCCTGCTCTTCTTCAGTTTTACGTTAAGCCCTCGCAAAGCGCGTGCCAGCCCAGCGGGCGTCCTTCTTCCGCTAAATATTGGATAATAAATTCCCGGCTGGCGACAGGGTGTTCATATTCAGCAGCTTCCCGCTCTCCTAAAGGGATCTTTTTTTCGATAAGTTGTCATAGACGCATTATGCATTATTTTTAGATAATTGAGTACATTATCAGAGAGAATTTGCTATGATGAGGTTTTTAAGGAATATATTTATGCGGGGATTCCTCGCTTTTTTGCTGGTATTATGCGCCCTGACGGGTTGCCAGGCGAAAACAAATCCGCCGACTAGAGGGCACCAACGCTTCATTATGCAGATGTTCTCCGGCAAAAGCTGGAGGCTCCGGATATATAGATATCACGGATCCTGCCACGATGAAAAGGAAAAACGCCTGCGGATCAGGCCAAAGACATGAAGGAATATGATTCTTATAGTTGCCCTGAAGTCCTCGATTCTGCCCCTTCTCCCTACCAAACCCGCTAACTTTATTGCAAACAATCCAGAGCTGGGCGGTATTCCTTGTTTAGATCTTTAGCGACGTCCTGGTGGGTAATATAGCCGCTGCAAACATTTAAGCCATTGCGTAAATGAATGTTATCCAGCAAAGCCTTGCGATAGCCTTTATTCGCCAGTTGAAGGACAAAAGGCAGTGTTGCGTTGTTCAGCGCAAAAGTGGAAGTGCGCGGCACCGCGCCGGGCATATTGGTAACGCAATAATGCACGATGTTTTCAGTCAGATAAGTAGGATTATCGTGGGTGGTCGCCCGGCTGGTTTCAAAACAACCGCCCTGGTCGATAGCGACATCGACGATGACTGAACCAGGACGCATTTTGAGTCAGCATGGACGCTTGTCACCAGTTTTGGCGCGGCCTCGCCGGCGATAAGCACGGCGCCGATGACCAGATCAGCCTCGGTAACGGACTGTTCAATATTGGCGGTACTGGCGTAAGCCGTCGCCAGGCGGCCGCCGAACTGAAAATCAAGTTCCTGTAAGCGGTACAAGGATTTATCCAACACCGTGACCTGAGCTTCCATACCCATGGCGATACGAATGGCGTTGGTGCCGACGACTCCGCCGCCGATAACTATTACCTTGCCCGGGGGCACACCTGGGACGCCGCCCAATAGAATTCCACTGCCGCCCTGGGATTTTTCCAGACAATGTGCACCCGCCTGAATGGATAAACGGCCTGCCACCTGACTCATGGGTGACAGCAATGGCAGGTCACCGTGAACGCTGGTGACAGTTTCATAAGCAATGGCGATTACGCCGGATTTCATAAGAGCTTCCGCCTGTTCGGGATCTGGAGCCAGATGCAAGTAGGTAAATAAAATCAGGTTTTCGCGAAGCAATGGAAATTCAGCTGGGTTGGGGTTCCTTTACTTTTACGATCATTTCCGCCTTGCGTATACTTCCAGAGCCGAGTTCACTATTCGGGCGCCGGCGTTGATATAATCCTGGTCCTTAAAGCCGATTCCAAAACCCAGTCCGGTCTGGACGATGACATGATGGTGAAAACCGGTCAGTTCGCGGACACTGGCAGGCGTTAAACCCACCCTGAATTCTTTTATTTTTACCTCAACAGGTACCCCGATGATCATGTTGGAATCTCCAAATGTTAAAAATGCCCTACTGTGCCCCTAAACTGCCACAACGTCAACTGAGATACGGCAATTCGGGGGGATTAAATTATTTTCACAGAGGCGCAAGCTGGCCTATAATTATTAATGTAATATATTAATAATAAAAGGTAACTTTATGATAAAATTAAAAGAAAGATTAAGAAATTTATACTCGGTGCATGACCAGGAAGACAAATCGATTGCTTTAATTTTAGCCAAAAGTGCGCAGGAAGCCCGGAAAATCTGGTACGATCCGGAAAACCACGAACTGATTTTTGTCACTAAAACGCAGGTTCAGAAAGTCCATTTTAAAGAAATTAAAAAAGCCTTTATGCCGAAAAAATTAAACAAGTTATTATCAGAAAAAACCATGAAGCCGCGTAAATCCTTACTATGCACCAAACTGGCCCGTTATTACATTCTATGACCACATTATTTGTATTAGTACTTTTTCAATTTAATTCTGACCGATTGACTTAAACTTCCTATTCCCTCTCCCTGTACTCAGGGAGAGGGTTAGGGTGAACCCCAACCCTCCCCCGATGTAATCAAAGTAGTTTGTTAACAGCCGTGACGATTAAATTAGCCACATGGATATCCATTTTTGTCAGGGCCAGGGCTTCGAGGATGAGTTCCGGGGTTAAATGGGACAAATCCTGCCAGGTTTTATTTTCCAGCCATCCGCAAATAAATTCGCCTCCGGCAATCAGGGCGATTGAACCGCTGGCCTGAAATCTCGCCCGCACGATATAGGTCATGGTATTCCACAGACAATACCAATACTTCTCTATTCTCGGCGTTTCCCACCTGCGCGGACCGAACAGCTACCGGCCGGTTCTAACCGGCCACCATGATGACGATGATGAAAATAATGCTGCAACTGCGAGGAATATTTCATACTGGCCATAACGGTGATAATTGCCGCAACCGTTCCACATTTTCGCGGATATGGGTGATGGCATAATCAATGTCGGCCAAGGTGGTGAAACGTCCGCAACTTATCCGCAGGGCGCAGCGGGCGCGCGTTGGGGAAAGTCCCATCGCAGTGAGAACATGCGAAGGCGTGGTGTATGCCGAGTGGCAGGACGAGCCTGTGGATATGGCCAGACCGGTTAAACTGAGCATCAGGGTTTCGGCCTCCACTCCAGCAATGCTGATATTCAGGCAATTGGCTACCCGCCTCTCTTCATCACCGTTCAATTCAATGCCATCAAGATCTTTTAACCCCTGCCATAAACGGGAGCTTAATTGGCGGATATGCTGCTGATCTGCCTCCAGAGAATCCTCTGCCACTGCAAAAGCCTCGCCCATTCCTACAATTTGATGAGTGGCCAGGGTTCCCGAGCGCAGTCCCGGATTCCTGGTCTCCGCCGTGTATTTGCGGAATTAATCGAACGCGTGGAGTACGGCGGACGTATAACGCCCCTACTCCCTTGGGTCCATATACTTTATGGGCCGAGAAAGACATGAGATCCACCGGGAGGGTTTTTATATCGATAGCAATTTTTCCCGCCGCCTGAGCGGCGTCAACGTGCAAAATAATGCCGTTTTCGCGGGTAAGCCGGCCTATTTTTTCAATATCCTGAATAACGCCGGTTTCATTATTGACCCATAAGATGGATGCCAGAATGGTGTCGGGCCTGATCGCCGCCCGCAGCTCTTCCATGTCCAGCAGACCTCCGGAAGTCGGCGTTAACCAGGTCACCGTGAATCCCAGGTTCTCCAGGTAAGCGCAAGTATTGAGGACGGCTTTATGCTCAGACCGCAGGGTTATAATGTGTTTCCCTTTGCGCTGATAAAATAACGCGGCGCCTTTCAGCGCCAGATTAATGGCTTCGGTGGCGCCGGAAGTCCACACGATTTCCCGAGGATCAGCATGGATCAGCCCGGCAACCTGTTGACGGGCTTTTTCGATCAGCCCGGCTGCCTGCCAGCCAAAGCGATGACTTTGCGAAGAAGGATTACCAAAATGCTCCCCGGAACTCAGGCATTCCGTCATTCGCGCTAAAACGCGGGGATCCAGGGGCGTACTGGCCATATAATCCAGATATTTAGGCGGCAATGGCTCCCTATCCTGCGCATCGGCGAAGCCGATTGCTCCGAATGAAGGGGAAGAATCGCGCCCCCCTCGCTTCGCTCTCCCCTCCTTGCGATCCCCCATCGCGCAGGGAGAATTCACTTCAGCGGACACACCCTTGTTAATGGCTGTCAGGACTCCGCGCAGGATGTTAACTTCGGTAGTGTCCATTTGCGCGCGGCTGAATAATCTCTGCAGCCGTTGCATCAGTCTTTTCGGGTGGCTGGGATTGAGGAAATTAATCTGCACAAGGGTCGATTCGAGATGTGTGTAAAATCCCTGGACTTGTTCGTTAGGCGCTAATTGCCTGGGTATTTTGACAGGCTCCGGAACCTGCGCCAGCCAGGCCATGCGCAATTCATAGGCGAGTATTTGCACGGCGGCGGCTAAATTCAGTGAGCTAAATTCTTCGTCGGCTGGAATATAAACATGGTTATGGCAGTGTGCGATTTCTTCATTGGTCAAACCGGAGGATTCGCGGCCAAAAACCAGCGCCACTTCCTGCTCCGACCGGCTCTGCACGATATGATTGGCGCACTGGCGCGCATCGCACCCGGGCCATTCCAGGCGCCGCGAGCGGGCGCTGGCGGCGTAGACAAATTCGCATCCCTGCAAGGCTTGTGGCAGGTCGGGGGTCACTGTCGCCTGGGTTAAGACATCCGCCGCGCCTACCGCGCGGTAAATCGCTTCCGGATGCGGGAAAGCTTCCGGCGCAACCAGAAACAGCCGGGATAAACCCATATTTTTCATCGCCCTTGCCACCGCCCCAATATTGCCCGGATGGCTGGGATTGACGAGGATGATGCGAACGTTTTCAAAAATCATGCCATATACTAACACGAAAACCTTTAAATTCACCGGGAATTACGGTATTGTGATCTTTTTATAGGCTGATTATGCATCCATTATTGAATATCGCCATTCAGGCCGCCCGTCAGGCCAGCAAGACACTGCTTCGATTTATGGATCGTCTGGATTCGATCGAAATTAACCGTAAGGCGCGCAATGATTTTGTCACCGAAGTAGACCGGCGCTCGGAACAGGAAATTATCCACGTTATCCGTAAAGCGTATCCCGACCATGCCATTTTGGGAGAAGAAGGCGGATACAGCGAAGGCAATGAATTTTGCTGGGTGATAGATCCCCTCGACGGCACCACCAACTATATCCACGGTTTTCCGCATTTTTCCATTTCCATTGCCGTCAAAAATCAGGATCAGCTTGAGGTTGGCGTCATTTACGATCCCGTGCGCAATGAATTGTTTGCGGCGGCCCGCGGTAAAGGGGCCACGCTTAACGATCGCCGCATGCGCGTCAGCCCGGTCAAAAAACTGGAGGAAGCGTTAATCGGCACCGGTTTTCCCCAGCGGGAAATCGAACATTCCCAAGAGTTTTTAAAGATTTTTCAACTCGTTTTTCCGCAATGCGCCGGCATCCGCCGTGCAGGTTCGGCGGCGCTGGATTTAGCCTACGTCGCCGCCGGTCGTCTGGATGGCTTTTGGGAATCGCATTTGAAAGAATGGGACATGGCCGCCGGAGTTTTGATGATTCAGGAAGCCGGCGGCATGGTCAGTGATTTCGAAGCTGGAAAAAAACATCTTGCGCAAGGCAACATCATTGCGGGCAATTCAAAAACCCACAAAGCCCTGGCGGACATTATCCGGGTTGCAAATCAATTATAGAAAAACCGGACAATTCAGAATTGTTACAGGGTGATTTATTTTATTAAATCAAATAATTAAAATTCACTGGGAATTGCTGTAAAAATACGACCCTGTAGGTCAATTTTTATTTTTTGTGATACAATGAAAAACTTGAAGTTTTCGAGGAATCTATGAGCCATAAATCACAACAGAGCGAATATGACAAAGACTTTTATGCGTGGTCTTTGCATAATGCGGCATTAATTAGAGAGGGTAAGCTATCGGAAGTTGATCTTGAGCATGTTGCTGAGGAAATTGAAGATATGGGAAAAAAAGATAGACGTGAGTTGGTTAGTGGTTTAGCTATGTTATTAGCTCATTTGCTGAAATGGAAGTTTCAGACGGAACGTAGAGGTAATAGTTGGAAAAATACGATAAAGCATCAGCGTTTTAAAGTTAAGGATATTTTGGGTGAGAGTCCAAGTTTGAAGTATGAATTGGACAAGAAATTAAGTCACGCCTACGAAGAAGCACTAATGATCGCTGTTGAAGAAACCGGGTTAAGTCAAAGCGCCTTCCCAGAGACTTCCCCTTTCTCATTAGCAGAAGCTTTAAATGAAAACTTCCTCCCTGAATAATTTCAGAGTATATACTCAAAACGATGCGGAAATCAGGGCGTTTGACGGGAAGCTGTAAATTTTTGCGGTCCAGACCTATGGCCACCGCGATTGTCTTAGGGAATGATTTCATGCTGCCATAAATGATTCAAAAAAATTTTCCATGGCATGATAGTAATATTAATTTCTTCATTTACTTTAAGATTTCTGGTGCGTCTGTCTTGAGAAATAACAAAAGGTTTTACTGTTGGAAACTCTTCACAGAAAGCGATTAACCCTTTTAAATCTTGCTGATGCACTTGATCGCTGATTTTAACCTCAATAGCGATTTGCGCATTTCCTAAAATAAAATCGACTTCCAAACCTGTTTTTGTGCGCCAATAAGTGATGTCCATTCGTTTTCGGTTCATTTTCAAATATGCCATTAATTCCATAAAAATATAGTGCTCAAAACTTTTGCCAGCAGAGACCCTTTTAAGTCAACTACCAGCTTGACGAGCTAAATAATTCGCGACGCCCACATCAAACAAATAAAATTTGGGAGCTGCAACAATAATGTCTCGTTTAATTTTTTTGCGGTAAGGGTAAATAAAATATCCCAATAAAGTGTCCAGTAAAATTTGGTAAACCCTTGTACTGTCGTACGATCCACTCCACAATCTCGCGCTATCTTTGTCACATTAATAATTTCGCCATTACACAGTCCTGCGATATCAAGAAATCGGGCGAAGCCTGCTAAATTTCTGACCAAACCTTCATTTCGTATCTCATCTGTTAAATAAATCTCTATATAGGCTTGCAAATGATCATTGATAAATGATTTATCCGATAAATAGTGAGTTAGGGATTAAGCCTTGTTGTAATGCGCGTAATAAATCAAAATCATTTATTTCAGGAAAAACTAATGGATAGAAGTGATGATTGCCATGCTCTGCCACCGAGTAGATTAGTACTTTGGTTTTTAATTTGCCGCGCGCTGGAGCCGCATAAAATAAATTGAGCAGCGGTATTTTCAATTAGCCAGTGAACTTCATTCAATAATTCCGGAACTTTTTGTATTTCATCAATAATAACTGGAAACTCCAGCTTTTCCTTTCCGAGTCCTAAAATTTCTTCTCTTAACAGATAAGGGGATTTGGTAAATTGGACCATTTCATGCGTATCCAATAAATCATAATAAATTGAATCAGGATAATGGCTTTTAAGGAAAGAAATTTCCCGGTTTGTCTTGCCCCCCATAAAAAAGTTGACTGTTTGGAAGGAAGTTTCATTTGTAATATTCTTCGATACCTGCTTATTTACCAATTTATGGAATAATAATCAAATAGTATCACTAATTGATGGTTAATTCCACTTTTAGTAAAAAAATCATCTACTGGCATTGCGCATTAGAAAAGAGGCCCATTCCCGGCTTTAATCGCTTTTGGACACTGTCGTGCCTCCTAAAATAAAATCCACTTCCAAACCCGTTTTGGTGCGCCAATAAGTGATGTCCATTCGTTTGCGGTTTATTTTCAAATATACCATAAATTCCCTATGACCGCAAAAGTCGGTTGGATTTCTGCAACATCATGAAATAACCAGATTATTTCTAAATCTCCAGTCACAACTACAACAGCCATCAGAATCATTACCATCACGTTTTTACGAAAATTTTCAGATTACCTCTCAATAATGATTATTTTTTAGACTTTCTTTATGGATTTTCTGATTTTTGAATGTTATAGTTATGACTTATTACTCATAACTATAACATTTGAGGCTATCATGTTAAATCGGCAGGAATCCATCGCGGTATTAGGAAAGCATTTCAGACAAAAAAAAATTGCGACGATAAAAGACATCATGTTGTTAATCAATGCTAAAAACAATATGGGCGTGTATCGTCGATTAAAGGAGATCGATTATGTTTCCAGCTTTTCAAATTCAGGTATGTATTACACATTAAAAACGGTTACTGACTTTAATTCATCGGGATTATCATTTATTAATGAGGTTGGTTTTTCACTATACGGAAATTTAAAACAAACATTGATTCATCTTATTGAAGAATCAGAATCTGGAAAAACACATCAAGAATTGGAAATTCAATTAAAAATAAATTTAAAAAATTCACTTCATAATGCATTGCTTGATTTAGTCAGATCAAAAAAAATATCACGCATAGCGCCTTCAAATTCTCATGTGTATCTATACGTCAGTGTCCATGAAAATCGGGCGAAAAAACAAATAGGGTGCAGTTCCTTTATGACGACGACATTAATGATTGGAAATGATCTAAATTTCTTATTTTTGAGGAATAATTTCTATCATGTTCACTTTTTAAATGGTATGCCCAATAATCGTCAAAGTCCCCACTTGTAACGAGAGAGCGTAGCTTAAGAACAGATTCTGCACCTGACAAGCCCCATCTCGCACCGGTAATGTCCATCCTATCTTTGATAAGATAGCGACATGCACCCTCAATAACTCCCGTTGCAATCGGATATCCATGCTTTAAATATTTGACGTAGTTCATATAAGGTTTATGTTTTGCTACATATCTGGCGCAATCTTTTGCAGTCTGCTTTTTTTCTTTTGTTAGTTTTCGTTTGGCTGCTGACATTCTTATGCTGCCAGCTACTTTACCCGCTTTACCATTCAGTATTTGCGTAAGCTTTTCCTCAACCCAGGCCTCACAACCTGCATGATTGGTCTCATCAATAAATACGCGTGCAGCATCCCATAGATATTCGATAACATGAATAATATCCAATATGATTGATACGCTAACCCCTTCTTTTTTTGCCAGCGCCTTTACAACATGCAACTGATGCTTATTGCCATCCACAAGAATTACCCATTCTTTATTATGCTTTGGATCACGCTTGTTGGCCTCTGAAAACATCGCTCTGATGACGTCATCTGAATCTTTTTCAACGCTAGCCCACACGCGTTTTTCGATCGGGCGCGGACGACGTAAATCTGCTTTTTGCCGTCTCAATTCTTCTATAACATCCTGTGGTACTCTAGTAAATTGTTCAATTAAGTAAATTGAAGCCACTTGCGCCATACGCTTACGGTTCGACTTCTCTCCTCGCGATAAGCGAGTCTTCATTTTTTGTTTGGCATCTGTGGCACGTCTTTGGGTTTCTTCCCTGAGCGCATCGTGACGCATTACAATGCCTTTTCCATCCGTGGTTAATACCAGAATGGTAGTTTTCCGGCTCTTTTTTGCCATTTTATGAGTATAGTACGCATCAAAATCAACTGAACATTCTTCTACCATGCGAATAGCTTGTCGCTTTCCCACGGTAACACCCGATATCTCTTGCGTCAGGTTTAATGCTTCCGAAAATGCAGTTGTGGCAATGCGTCTCGCAATAAAACGTTGCAATCCATATGAAAACGACGACGAAATGGGTAAATTTAGTAATGCGTCTAATGGAAATAAATTAGGATGATCTCGAAGGGAATAACCTGTCCTTGTGATGTCGATTGCACCAAATAAAGTCTGCAACGTTCTTTTATATAAGCGTCTATGAGTTAAAAGTATACCGCCAGTTGTCGTGATGGCTTCGCCAACATTTCCAGTGCCCCTGGAGTCTGCATGACCTTGTAATATTTTTCGTGTTAGTTCGCGACCATCCTGGCCAATCTCAGATTCGATTGCATTGAGCCACAATGAAGAGGGGGACTTGTATTTTTCGACCATTTGAGTAAACTGCTCCTCAGCTTCCCTGAAAACATCCGCCACTGACGACTTCTCCAGCCACTTAAACAAGCAAAAAATGCCACCTTGCGGCAAGTCCAAATTTTTAAAGAACAAAATATAAAGGAAATTTTATATAAAATCAATAGAATCAATGATTTTTCGTCGTCATAAAGGAACTGCACCCAATTCATTTAAGGTTGGAAATGAAAATAATGTTCACTGGAAGCTGGATGGATTACCGGCAGGATATGAAAATTTGGAAAATCTTCGTGGAGTTACCGCTTTGATGTTGGCGGCTAAAAAAAAGATGTACAGATAGTGATGATGCTTACTATATAGTCAGAGAATTTGTTGAGAACGGTGCTGATTTTGAAAAAGAAAATCCCCAAAAAAAGAAAGCTCTTGATTATGCCAAAACAAATTCAAAAAATGTAATGGCTCAAGCTTATTTGAAGATAATTTCCCGTTTAAAAAAAGCTGTAGAAGATGTGAATTTTGAAGAAGTCAAAGCATGTTTTTCAGATAAAGCTATCAGCTTAATTCGTTTAGATAAACCTTTCTGGAAAGGCGCCAAATTATTGGATATCGCAAAAAAAACTAATAGCGCAGGAATTATAGGACTTGTGCATTTTGCAACAGAGTTACAAAAACATGATCCAGATACCCCATCTTCAAAAGACTTTGAGAAAAACTATGAGTTTGACGACGATTATTTTAATGACGATGACTTTAATGAATCAGAAGAAAAATCTTTCAAACTTGTGGAGTTTGGAACAGCATCACAACAACAAGACTCGGAAGATAATCATTTTTTAATAGAGATGAAGGGGAACACAAGCAGTAACGAGTGGTTAGCAAAAAAAATAAAAAAATCGAGCAATGAAAAGCTGGCTCGTTTTACAGCCGAATTACCACAACAATATCCATCTACCTCTCCTTCTTTAATGTATATGGAAGCAAATTTCGAGTCGACAGACGAAGATTTTAAGTGGCTATTTAATAAAACTGTTGACTCTTTTCCAAAAAATTTAAAAATTATAAACCAGTTTTTAAATCATCGCCATGAAGGGAATAATATTTTTTCTTTTCCTTTAGGTTCAGAAAAAACAACTTGCATTTATAATTATTTGCTGGAATTACAAGAGTTTAAATCTTTTTTTGCCAATCTTTCTAATCGATTACAGGATGTAGATTTTGTTGGTTTTATTAAAGAGATTGAAACATTATCAGATTCTGAAACTATAGGAGAAATTTTTGATAATCAATCAATCATATTGGTGTCACATCAATTATTTGGTAAATTTTTACCAGATAATCGTATTAAACAGGCTTCTATTTTCATCGATCAATCTATCCATTCTTATCTACACTCGATGAGTACCCAAACTGATTTAAAAGAGTATGCTCCCATTGAAAAACGACTCAGGCTGATGATGCACTTTTTAGATAAGGAAAAAATTGCTGATTTCATTGATCGCATCATTAAAAATGAACAATCGCTACCTTTTAGTGAGCAATTTATTTTTTCTCTGATTAATCTTTCGGTAACTCAGGCTTGTTCTAATGAAGCTTTTCGGAGTTTAATAAAATTTCTTGCTACTACTAATGGTAATGAAAAAATAATAAAATTTCTATTGAGTCCGAATACATTTGCCCATCTTGGTTTCGATAAAATAGGAATACTTTTAAATACATTACCACAAGTAGAAGTATTTAATAATTTTACTGAAAAAAACATCAAAACTCTTGAAAGGATTTTGAAAACAAATTTCTCACAAGCAAATAACCTATTGAAAGATAAATTAAGCCATTTTATTCAATTATCTAAAAATAAAAATGATCGCGGTATGGAATCCAATCAACTTATTAAAATTTTTACCAATAATCCAGATCAGAAAGTAATCCAAAATTACCTTCAAAAACATAATTACATTTATTCCGGGTTTTTAAAATCCAAAGGCGCTCTTCAGGAAAAAAGAATATTGGATAGCCTGACTAATCTGCTAAATTATATCATTGTGATTAGTAAAGAAATTAAAGATTTTGAAAAAATTAAAACGCATTGGTTTGTAAATAGTATTAATTGTAATAAAAATTTGATCAATCGAAAGATACAACTGAAGAAGGCAAAGCTTCAAACTGCAAAAGATTTTCTGCAAGATTTATTCGATAAAACTTTTGAATATAGCATTAATCCATCTTCAAAAGATCCTCAAAAAAAATGGGCAAACAATCTTAACAAAATGTTCAGTAACTCTGACGTTTATGAAGGTAGATTGCGACAAAACATAGATGCATTTTTGCAATCAATAGAAAAACAGGATTTTAATCAACCTTCCTATGCTCTAGTTTCATGTCCATAGCATTTTTTGATGCATGTAAGTAACCCTGCCAAATCATTCAGGGCAATTCGTCTTCAGGGCGGAAGCACGTCAATAAATAGTTTTAAAGAGAAGATACAGATAAGGGCGGGGATTATGAGACTAAATCTTCTAAGCAGGATCAAGAATACTAATAACGCGATTAATGATGTCATCAATAGTTACGGCATCTAACTTTTCTATATATCTTGCAGAACCTGCTTTTACTCTGGCTTCAATATCAAATGAACGAACCTGATTACAAACTGCAACGCCAGTTGTATCATGCCCCATGATAGGTACGGTAATCCCCATATCTCTAGAGAATTTACCGCCGCTTGTCACAGGGACAGTCATAACAATTCCCAGCATATTAATCTCTTTCGATGTGATAACAACAAACCGATGCTTGTCTTTCATTTCTCGACCCGATATTGGATTAGGGTCAATCCAATAAACGTCACCTCTTTGTATCACTCTATGAATGCTCATGTTGACTCACGGCCAATTGGTTTCCCTTCCCGCGCCCACTCTGTTGCTTTATTTAGGGCTTTCAGGTTCTCTGGCGTTGCGCCACGTAACAATTCGTTCAATGTATAGCGTTTGCGGTTTGTTGGATGTGCAACAAAACCTTCTTTTGTAACACTCAGTTCGAGTGTCGACCCTACCCTGATATTTAACCGCTTAAGTACTTCGGAAGGGATAGTTATGATGGAAGCGCCACCTTGTTTACGGACGTTTACAGTAATCATGTTCAATATATCCTCATAATATTTTGCTTACATGAATAAGTATAACAAATAAGTAGCACAAATGCAACACTTGGTTTCGTCCGGCAGCAATTCTCGGCGAATTATAACTGATTGAATAATAAAAATAAACTACTCATCGAACCAAAAAGTTTTCGTAGAAAACCCTCTGCCCAATGGGGGTTCGCAAGGGGGAGAGAGCGGAGCGTCTCCCCCTTCATTCCGAGCATCGGCTCCGCCGAGCGCAGGATATAAATAGGAAGCAATTATCGCTGTATTCAGCGAGAATTGCTGTTCGTCCGGCCAAAAATCATCTCATTCGGGCGGAAACCATTGATTTAAGGAAGTTCGTCTTCAGGGCGTTTTACGGGAAGCTGTAAATGTTTGCGGTCCAGACCGATAGCTACCGCAAAAGACCCGGCGACGTAAATGGAGGAATAGGTGCCGATAATAATGCCGATGGTCATCGCCAGGGCGAAGCCGTGGATCATTGGGCCGCCAAAAAACAGGAGCGACAGCACCACGACAAGGGTTAACCCGGAAGTCATGATCGTTCGCGACAAAGTTTGATTAATAGAGAGGTCCATAATTTCGAGCGGAGTCCCTTTTCTCACTTTGCGGAAATTTTCGCGCACCCGGTCGTAGACCACGATGGTATCGTTGAGCGAGAAGCCAATTACCGTCAGCAGTGCGGTCAAAGCGATCATGTCGAATTCTATGTGAAAAAACGAAAAAATACCCAAAATCAATACCGGATCGTGAATGAGAGCCACCGCCGCGGCCACGGCGAAACGGTATTCGAACCGGAAGGCGATATAGGCCATGGTCGCCAATAACGCGACCAGCACCGCCAGAATACCGTTAGTCAACAAAGCGTTGCTCACCTGGGGGCCGATATAATCAGAACTACCGATAACCGCACCGGGCAGCGCTGCTTCTAACCGTTGATGTAATTGCTCCTGACTGAGGCCCTTTTGCGGGGCCAGTCGAATAGACACTTCTTTCCGGCTATAACTTTGCACGATCGCATGTTTAAATCCCGCCGTCGCCAGTTTCGTGCGGATGTCTTCAATATTTGGAGGTTGCTGGAAAGACACCGAAGCCTGACTGCCGCCGGTAAAATCCAGACCCAAAGTTAATCCCTGAGTAATGAGAGCGATAATCGATGCCACAAAAATCAGCACGGAAAAAATAGCCGCGCCTTTTCGTTGCTTCATGAACCGGATATGAGTATTGGCTTTGAAAAACTCCATGATTAACTCCGCGCTTCTTTACGGACTGGCGATACACGAATGCCGATGGGCAACCGTTTCACGCTGCGCCATCCGTAAGTTAAATTCACCAGAGCGCGGGTAAAAAATACCGCGGTCACCATGGAACTGAGAATGCCGATACTGAGTGTGATCGCAAAACTTTGCACTGGGCCGGTTCCCAGCGCGAATAAAATGATCGCCACGATTAAAGTAGTGACGTTGGAATCGACGATGGTATTAAACGCCCGCTCATAACCCGCGTGGATACTGGCCTGCGGAGACATGCCATTGCGCAGTTCTTCGCGGATGCGCTCGTTAATCAACACGTTGGCGTCCACCGCCATGCCGATGGTCAGGACCATACCGGCGATGCCTGGCAGCGTCAGTGTGGCGCCGAGCAGAGACATGACCGCGATGATGAAAATGGTATTTAAGACCAGCGCCAGATCGGCAAACAGGCCAAATAAGTGATAATAAAACAGCATAAATATCGCCACCAGCGCCATGGCGACGACCATCGAAGTAATTCCCTGACGAATATTTTCTTTACCTAAACTGGGGCCGATCAAACGTTCCTGCACAAAAGCGAGGGGTGCGGAGTAAGCGCCTGAACGTAACTGCAATGCCAAATCCTGGGCTTCACGGGTGGAAGATAATCCCATAATCTGAAACTGCGCGCCCAGCGCGCCATTAATATTGGCAATATTGATAATCGATGCGACCTGACGGTTTTGGCTAACCGGCTGGCCGTTGACCATTTTTTTTGCGACTTGCGTTTCGACATAAACGGTCGCCATCGGTTTATTAACATTGGCGCGGGTGACGCGATTAAACGACGCCACTTCACTGCCGCCGGCCCTCACCATAACCGCAGGGCGGCCATTTTCATCCGTCGTCGCGGTAGCGTGGAGAATGGAGGCGCCGTGCAGCACAATCTGGTCTTTCAACAGATAAGGACGGCCTTCAAAAGTATACAATGTCGAGCCTGTGGGAACGATGCCGGAGCTGGCCGCCGCTGCGGCGTCATGCTCAAGGTCCTGTAGCTGAAAACGCACGGTGGCCACTTTGCCAATAATCGCTTTGGCCCGGGCCGTGTCCTGGATCCCCGGCAAATCCACACTGATCTGATTTTTGCCCTGCTGCTGGATGACCGGCTCAGCGACGCCGAGTTCATTGACCTTGTTATTGAGAATGGTAATATTTTGACTAACCGCATATTCGCTCAATTTTATTTGCGCCTCGGGTGTGATCACAGCAGTGACATCGTAGCCCGGGGAGGGAGAAAACCGGTAATCGGGATAATCTTTTTTCAGTGCCGGAATACCGGCGTCCCGTGACTGTGCATCGCGAAACTGGATGACGATGTCTCCCGACGGCCCAATCATCAAACCGGAATAACGTATTTGTTGATCGCGCAAAGAAATGGCCATGTTATGCATGTCGCTGGTTTTTTGGTCTTTGAGCATGGTCGTGGTATCCACTTCCAGAAGAAAATGAATGCCGCCGCGTAAATCCAGACCGAGTTTCATGGGTTTCGCGCCGATGGCCAATAGCCAGGCGGGAGTTTTATCAGCCAAATTCAGAGCGACCGTATAATCAGGGCCCAGCGCGGCCTGTAAAGTATCCTGCGCTTTTAACTGATATTCCGGTTCTTTGAAACGAATCAGGTAAGCATAAGGTTGGTGCGTGATCGATTTATACGGAATTTGCGCGGAGTTAAGGGCATGAGCAATCTGATCATTCAGTGATGCAGAGATCACAGCCCCGCCTTTAGCCTGAACCTGCACCGCATAGTCTTCACCATACAAATTGGGCAGGGCGTAAAGTATACCGAGGATGATCAACAATCCCAGCAAAAGATAGCGCCACAACGGGTACCGGTTCATGCGTCGCTAAAATCCAGGGTGCCTTTGGGCAACACGGAGACGACAGAACTTTTTTGCACGGTGATCTCCACTCCTTTGGCAATGTTCAAGGCAACGAAATTATCTTTCAGCCGGGAAATACGGCCAATGATGCCGCCGGCGGTCATGACTTCGTCCCCAACCGCGATACTGCTGATTAATTTTTTTTGATCTTTGGCCCGTTTCGTTTGAGGTCTGACCAGCAGAAAATAAAAAACCAGGATAAATAAAATCAGCATGGGAAGCATGTGCAAAAACCCTGCCATCTGACCCGCCGGAGGCGTGGCTCCCGAAACGTTAGCAGTTTGCACGGCATCGGCGAAAGCATTCCCGATACCCAAAAAATTAAATAATGACATGGTCAATTCCTCGTGCGTTTTTTCTGAAATAGCCGTCAACAAAAGTATCTAATATACCGCTTTCTATGGCCAGACGCAAACCCTGCATGAGCCTTTGATAAAAATAAATATTATGAATGGAATTCAGACGCGCGCTGAGTATCTCGCGAGTGCGGAACAGATGGTGCAGATAGGCGCGGCTATAATGCAGGCAGGTATCACAGCCGCATTCCGGGTCCAGCGGCCTGAGATCGTTGCGATATTGGCTGTTGCGAATGCGCACGACACCCTGGCTGGTGAACAGATGGCCGTTGCGGGCGTTGCGCGTAGGCATCACGCAATCAAACATATCCACCCCACGGCAGACAGCCTGGATGATATCTTCCGGAGTGCCAACTCCCATCAGGTAACGCGGTTTGTGAACCGGCATGTGGGGCATTAGATTCTCCAGCACATGCCGCATCAGATCCTTCGGCTCACCGACAGATAAGCCGCCGATGGCATAACCATCAAATTCAATGTTCATTAACCCTTCCAAAGACTGCCGGCGCAAATCCGGGTACATACCACCCTGGACGATACCGAATAAAGCATGAGCCGAGTCGCCATGAGCCTCCTTGCAACGCTTCGCCCAGCGCAGGCTGAGTTCCAGGGAGGTCCGCGCCTGTTCTTCGCCCGCGGGAAAAGGTGTGCATTCATCCAGAACCATCACGATGTCGGAATTTAAAACATGCTGCATCCGGATGGCGCTTTCCGGAGTCAGGTTAATCATTTTGCCATCTATCGGCGAACGAAAAGTTACTCCCTGCTCCGACAGAGTGCGTAACTGAGCCAGGCTGAACACCTGGAAACCACCCGAATCGGTTAAAATGGGTCCTTGCCAGTTCATAAAGTGATGCAATCCGCCGTGGGCCTGGATGATGTCAGCGCCGGGGCGCAGCATTAAATGAAAGGTATTACCCAGCACGATCTGGGCGCCGGAAGCCCGCACTTCCGGGGTAGTGAGGGCTTTTACCGTGGCGATGGTGCCAACGGGCATAAAGGCGGGTGTATCAATCACGCCCCGCGGAAATGTGAGCCGCGCCCGCCGCGCCGCGCCTTGGGTGGCTATCAGTTCAAAATGCATGTCTTTATTTTTCACAGTTGCATAAATTACTATATTTCGATCGAAAACGCAATTTATGAAAACTCCTATCCCCTCTCCCCGTACTCGGTGAGAGGGTTAGGGTGAGGGGCCAATTGACATTGTGCAATTATCATGCATTAATAATCCAATATATGAATACAGGCAATCGTAAAAAAGTCGTTGTGGGATTATCCGGCGGGGTCGATTCGGCGGTTTCAGCATTGCTGCTCAAACGGCAGGGATTCGACGTACTCGGCATTTTTATGCAGAACTGGGAAACCGAAAACGAGGATCCTTATTGTCATGCGCAACAGGATCTCTGCGACGCCCGCGCCGTTTGCGATTTATTGAATATCCCTTTTGAGGTGGTTAATTTTGCCAAAGAATACTGGAACAATGTGTTCCAGTATTGTCTGGATGAGTTCGCCGCCGGGCGAACTCCAAATCCGGACATCTGGTGCAATAAAGAAATTAAATTTAAGGTATTTTTGCAGCATGCCCTGCAACGGGGTGATGCGCTGGCGACCGGTCACTATGCGCAAATTCACCAAAACGGCGATACTTTCCAGTTATTGAAAGGCGCCGACTCCAATAAAGATCAAAGTTATTTTTTATATACTTTGGGCCAATATGAGTTAAGTCACAGTCTGTTTCCGGTTGGCGATTTTGCCAAGCCTCGCGTTCGCGAGCTGGCGAAACTGGCGCAGTTGCTGAATCACGGCAAAAAAGACAGCACCGGAATCTGTTTTATCGGCGAACGCCGTTTTAAGAATTTTTTGAGCGAATTTTTTCTGGCACAAAGGGGAACGATGCAAACGCCCGAAGGTAAAGTGATGGGAAAACACGACGGCTTAATGTTTTATACCATCGGCCAGCGCCAGGGGCTGCACATCGGCGGTCAAAAAAATGCGGCGGAAATTCCCTGGTATGTCGTGGGTAAAGATATTGCGCAAAATATTTTAATCGTCGCGCAAGGTCATGATCATCCCCTGCTCTGTTCGAGACAATTAATCTGTGACAATGCTCACTGGGTAGCCGGAACGCCCCCGCGATTACCGTTAAATTGCGCCGCAAAAATTCGCTATCGCCACAGTGATGCGCCCTGCTGCCTAACCCAAATTAATGAATCGCAATTTAAGGTGGAATTCTTCGAACCCCAATGGGCGATCACACCCGGTCAGTCTGTAGTTTTTTATCTCGATAATATCTGCCTGGGCGGCGCCACAATCCATAATTAAGCACCTTAGTAGATGGGAACGGCCACTTTTGCCCGCTATTCAATGAAAAATTGCTTTCGCAATGCTCACATACCTGTGTATGCTCCGCTTGTTTTTGAAAATCATTCTTTTTAGGTCTATAAATTAACTATGAGAAACAACCCTGAAAGAAGGCAAAAAGCACAGGCAATTATTAAATGGCTAAGAGATTACGCCAAATATTCGATTAACTCTCTCCTTATTGACGAAAGGCGTTGTATCCCCCCGAATATTGTGTTGGAATTCGGCAATCAAGGATTGTTTGGATTACAAATTCCCGAAAATTATTCGGGTCTGGCCTTATCCTATCAGGAAACTCTTCAGATCATGCAGCAGTTGGGGGCTGTCGACTTAACTTTGGCAACGGTTATCTCCTCTCATGCCAATGGCGTTTATCCACTGCAACATCATGGCAGCGACGTTTTAAAAGACAGGTTTTTATCCGCATTTGCAACAGGGCGTGAAATATGTGCCTTTGGTCTCACTGATGTAGACGCGGGATCCAACCCATATGCAATTTCCGCTTCAGTTGTCCCGCTGGATGAGCGGCGTTGGCGGATCAATGGTAAGAAAATTTGGGTAGATTCAGGCTCCTGGGCCAGTTTAATCAGTGTTTTTGCATACCTGCGCGAACCTCAATCAAAAGAAAAATGGTTATCGGCTTTTGCGATTCCTTTGAATATGCCCAATGTATTAATTGAAGAAGAAGCACTGACTATGGGATTGCGAGGTATGGTTCAAAATAATGTGAGCTTTAACAATGTTATTATTGGGCCCGAACATTGGTTAGGCGCACCTGGCAAAGGAATGTCCATAGCACAGGAAGCACTCAGTTGTGCCCGCTTAATATTAGCGACTAAATGTGTTGGGGCAATGAAGTTTTGTTTACAACTTATGCATCGCTACGCCAAAAAACGCACAGTAGCTACTGGTATTTTATTGGAAAATCCTGTGATTATTTCCTGGTTATTTGAAACAAGTTCTGTCATTACCGCGATTGAAAATTTAATTCAATGGATGGCGGAACGATTGGACTCTGATAAAAAAATCCCTGACGAGCTATATCTTATAGTAAAAAATATAGCCTCGGAATGGCTTTGGAAAACGGCCGATATCACTCTCCAGACTTTAGGTGGCCGTGGCTTTATGGAATGCAATAGAGTCTCACAAATACTGCGTGATGCGCGCACCATGCGAATTAGTGAAGGGCCTACGGAGCCTCTGACTTTAACTTTGGGCGCCAACGTTATAAATTTCAAAAAGAGATTTTATAATTTTATTAACCAGGATTTAAAAAATCGTAACCTTGCAGAAGCACTTATCAAAAATACCGCAGCAATTAAGCAGCTTTGCGAAAGCAAAAAAATAGCCATATATTGGAGTTATTTTTTATCTGGAGAAATAGCCAGTTACTCGATATTATTAGCTACTCTGGAATACTCGATGAATCAGGGTAAAAGCGAATCATTATCTTTGGCGCATAGCTGGCTAACCCGGAAATTAGCAAATCTTAATACGGCTGCGCTGGAAAAAATGTCAATGGAAAATTTTTTTTCCAGCATAAACCAGCTCAATAATTTAGTTGAAAAATTTAGTGATGATATCGGTATGCTGGAACAAAAGGCGCCATTTGTTAATTATGAATTGGATCCTTTATTAAAAATCGATAGTAAATTAGACTATTGGCAAAAGCAACTATCTGAGTTTTTGCCTGTTTTACATATTGCAAGTGATTTTCCCAGAACAGCCCGGAAGCTAACGTTTATAACACAAGACTTTCAATTAGATAATTCATTATTGAGCGCCATAAAAAAATTCTCTACTAAAGAAGGAGTTGACCTGCAATCATTTATACTAATGTCACTTTATTTTTTATTATCCCGTTATACTGATCATCAAAAAATTCTAATTGCTTTTCATTCTGAAAATATGCAATCTATTTTACCAGTTAAATTAAATTTCTCAGAATCTTCTCCACTTTCTCAAGCATTACATCAAGTTCATGATGATTTGGTGATGGCTAAATTCAAAATTCAAGATGATATTTTTCAGCTTAATGAATTTCTACAAAAAACATTGAATTTTAATTTGTTAGAAAAAATCACAATCCTGCTGGCTATCAATAAAATCCCACAGACATCAAACCTTGATCACCTTGAACTAATTTTATTATTTCGAGAAGACGGTCAATGTCAATTAAAGTATCCCAGGCAATTATTTCATTCAAAGACTATGGAGCAATTAATCCAGCATTTTAAAATATTAATGAGCCGGATCATCGACTTTAAACAGGCGAGTGTTGATCAACTTAATTTTCTTTCGGAAAAAGAAACCCATTTATTATTGAATATTTTTAATGATACAGCAGCCGAGTATCCGCAAGATTGGTGCGTACATGAATTATTTGAGAGGCAAGTTACAATCTACTCAAAAAAATACGCGGTAATTTTACAAAATAGCGGTTTAACTTACGAGCAACTTAATCAAAAGGCAGAAAAATTGGCTGCTTATTTACAGAGTAAAGGCGTTAAATGTGGCGCCCATATTGGTCTGTTCCTTGAGCATTCATTAGAATTAATCATCGGTATATTTGGTATACTAAAATCAGGCGCCACCTACGTACCACTTGATCCTCATCACCCATCTCAGCGAATACAATTTGTCTTGCAAGATGCCAATTTAGAGATCATTTTAACGCACAGTGAATTAGTTAAAAAATTAATCCGGTTCAAGGCGGAGATCATTGTTCTCGATACCGAAGCCGAGCGAATCGCTGATATTAAATGTAATAATCCAAAGCCTGTTGTTAAAGCTACTGACATAGCATATATACAGCCGCGCATAATTAAAGGGACAATAAATTAATTTTATGCTATAATCCTAGCTGGAAATTAAATTATATGGACTATATGACATGTCAAATCAGGCAAGAATTATCAAATTACATAAAAAAACTAAAAGTAAATTGATAAATTTAAAGAAGGATGCTGAAGAGGCTGGGGAATATCGTGTTGCCAAACGAATCCATGCTGTATTATTAAATTCAGAAAATCACACAAGCCCAGCAATTGCCAAATTACTACATTCCCATCGCTCAAAAGTCTCAGAATGGTTGAAAAATTATGATACCTATGGAGATGACGCTTTGTTAGAAGGATATCGTAGTGGACGTCCTCCATCCTTAAATGTAAATCAAATAATAGAATTATCTACCATTATTGATAATGGCCCTGTTTATTATGGATTTTCTTCAGCAGTATGGTCATCCATCATGATTGGTAAAGTTATTCAAAATGAATTTGATGTAAAATTTCATCCTGGCCATATCAGAAAGATTTTAAAGAATATGGACTATTCAATGCAAAAGCCAAAGCGAGTACTGGCTCGTGCCGATGAAAACGAAAAAATGCGGTGGCGGCGTTATATTTATCCAAATATTAAAAAAAAGCCAAGGATATAGGGGCAAAAATTATTTTTGAAGATGAGGCATCCTTTCGCCAAGATGCCACGTTACACGCAACATGGTCGCGTCGAGGAGAAACACCTATTGTACCGGTGTCAAGTAATAGAAATTCGATAAAGGTATTTGGCTGCATCGATATTACTCAATCTAAATTTTTATATCGTTTTGAAGAAGATAAATTTAATGCGGATACATACATTATTTTTCTGGAGAAAATAGTTGCCAAGAACTATTATCGTCGAAAAATTATTTACATACAAGATAATGCTCCTTATCATAAGAATAAAATAGTATGGGCATGGTTTAAAGAAAATGAGAAATGGATTTTTGTAAAAAATTTGCCTCCATATTGCCCTGAATTAAATGCGACAGAATGCATTTGGCATCATACGCGGATGGAAGGGGTACATAATCATTATTTTGATTCGAAAGATGAAATTAGAGAGAGTTTGCAAAGAGTGTTTAAAAATATACAGAAAAATCCGAATAAAATACAAGGATACATTAACCCATTTTTGTAAATCTATTGTCCCTTTAATTATGCGCGGCTGTATATTCTCTATACATCGGGCTCAACCGGAACACCAAAAGGTGTGCAGATTTCACACGCTTTGCTCGTCAATTTCTTATGTTCAATGCAGAAAAAACCGGGTATTACGGAACATGATGTAATGCTTGCGCACACCACTATTTCTTTTGATATCGCCGGTCTGGAAATTTATTTACCTTTAATTACCGGCGCCAGTATTGTACTTAGTCCGCATCATATTACTGTGGACACACCAATGTTAATACGTTATATCAGGCAACACAAAATTAGTTATATTCAGGCAACACCAGCCCTCTGGCAAATGCTGATCAATGCGGGATGGACCGGAGATTCAGCTTTGACACTTCTCGCAGGAGGGGAAGCGTTATCTATTGATTTAGCCAGGAAGTTAATCAGCCACGGTGCGACGGTTTGGAATGTATATGGCCCAACTGAAGCCACTATTTGGTGTTCTGTTTATCGAGTTCCTGAGGAGCAGGTTACGACCATGTCCATCGGTAAGCAAATTGCTAATACACAATTCTATGTATTAGATCGACATAAACGGGTAGCTCCGCTGGGTGTACCTGGTGAGTTATATATAGGCGGCGACTGTTTGACTCAAGGATATTGGAATCGACCCGATTTGAATGAAGAAAAATTTTATTATTTTAATTCGGGCGGTATCCGTTTGCGCTTATACCGTACCGGCGATTTAGTGAAGTACCTGGCTGATGGAAATTTAATTTATCTGGGACGCCTCGATAGGCAAATAAAATTACGTGGTTTTCGTATTGAGCCTGGCGAAATTGAATATCATCTACGGCAATTTCCAGGTATTGAAGAAGCGATAGTCACCACCAAACAAATCAATCCAAATGATATTCGTTTGGTAGCTTATTTGCTTACCAAAATTCAATTTGATGAAGCGGGTTGCCGACAGTACTTACAGCAACGTTTGCCAATTCACATGATCCCAAATATCTTTGTTATTTTAACCAGTGCGCCATTGACTGCAAATGGTAAAATTGATCATAAAGCCTTGCCAGACCCGGATTGGCATAAGCCTTGCGTCACAGCCAGTGTCACTTTACCGGATAATCCCATTCAAAGTGCAGTTATGCAAATTTGGATGGAGGTATTGGGAATTCAGGATCTAACAATTGATAGCAATTTTTTTGCTTTAGGCGGTCACTCTTTATTAGTAACCCGAATTATTGGTCGTATAGCCGATGAATTTTCTGTTGAACTACCACCAAATGAACTTTTTTCTCACCCTACCATTCGAGAACTTTCTGCATTGATTGAAAATAGCCAACCCAGCCATCGACAGACAATTATACCGTTAAAAGATACCGATCGATTAATTGTGCCTGCCACGTTACAACAGCATTACATGATGTTCAAAGTGCATCATTTACCAGAGCCTGAAAACGCCGCCATGAATAACGTGTTTGTGGTTTGTGAAATCAATGGTTCACTGGAAGCTCCCCGATTGAAAAATGCTTTTAAAAAAATATTTAAACGGCATCATATTCTCTCCAGTTATTTTCGGTTTGGTCAACATAAAATGGAATTAATTTACGATGATAAATTAAAACTACCATTTAAAACCTTTAATTTTAGCGACTTGCCTCGGATACAACAAAGCTCACAAGTTGATGAGATCATTAACTCTGACAAATGTAAAGTATTTAATTTAAGCAAAGGTCCTTTGTGGCGTTGTTGTTTAATGAAATTATCTGACAACAAATTTATTCTATATTTTAATATGCATCATTTAATTTTCGATGGAGCTTCTACCTATATTTTATTCAAAGAACTCAGTGATTTTTATAATAACGATATTGAAACAATAGATCCATCTCCAATTCAATACGCCGATTATGCCATGTGGCAACACAATTGGCTTAAAGAGGGAAATTTAGATAAATTGAAAGCCCACTGGCAAACCTATTTAACGAATGTTCCCAAACGTTTGGTATTGAGAGACAGTTTACTGACTGGAGCAGAAATGCAATTGAATTTGGCCGAATATGAGTTTTCCATTACTGAAAAAACAGTTTTTTTATTAAAAGAATTTTGCACTAAAGAAAAAATCAGTTTGTTTCCATTACTAATGGCGTCTTACATTGTTGTGTTATATAGACATTCTGAAGAAAAAGATATGGTTGTATCCTATCATTATAATAATCGCCATTATAAAAATGTTGAGCGGATGATGGGATTATTAGCATCGACTCTACCGATGCGTATCAAAATTAACCCTCATTCAACCTTTAAAAACTTATTAACAGATGTCAGGGGAGACATCATCGCTAATTTTATGTATCCTTACTTACCAATTGAGTCTTTGCTGAAGCCATTAAATATTAAAGATATGCCGGATTATCACCCGATTTTTCAAATGCTATTTAATTTTGTAGCCGAACCTTTACTATTTAAACTGGTGAACACGCAAATAAAATTACTGCGTTATCCCTATAATTTTTCAAAATATGACCAGTGGATTACTGCTTTTAGCAGCGGGAATCAATTAAACTTTATATTAAGATATAAAAAAGCTTTATACTCACCTGAAAAAATAGTTGAGATAACGGAAGATATTAAGCGAATATTGGCTCAGGTCGCCCATAATCCCAATCTTCTTATTAAAAATTTTTGTAAAGAATCGCGGTGATGTCGTGAAGACCGGGATCAAGGGTCACGCCTGCGACAATGTCAAAGTCACAAGCATGACCCGTCTTTCCCTGATGCAATTTTTTCAGAAAACCCGAAAAATTTCCGGATTTTTGCTATTTTTTTGCAGCAGTGGTCACATTCATGGTACAGGCGCTCGCGGAGGTCGAGCATACTTTCCAGGAACCGCCTTGAGTCCATAATGATGAATCGCCAGTCACAGTTGTAGCCGGACTATTATATAAGGCTACCAGAAAGAAAGGCTGAGGATAGCTGCCGTCTATTGCTTTGTAACTGCACTGCGCCTGCGGTGTTACCTCATTATCGGTAGTAAAGCTGCTTTGGACATATGCGTATGTGTTTGGCTTAACGCCCATCCATAATACCCCGGTCAGAGGCTGTAATCCTTTTACAGTTGGGCATGAAACCAGTGTACCGCCGCCTGATTGAGGAGTCATGTCGCAGTAACCACTAATCAGTTGGTCGGCGGAAGGACAATTATACCCGGTGGCATAACCCGATACGCTTATCGCGCCCAGTAAAATTCCAGAACTTATTTTAATAAATTTATTCATTTGTATCTCCAATTACTATATTAAAAAATTAAATACCCTATTACAATTAACGGCGAGAATATATCACATGCTGTTTCTTATTGTCAATTTAATGTCCTAACTGGCAGGGTAAGGTCTTTTAGTTACTCACTTAATTTATTATACTTTTTATCCTGAATTTTTTTGGAAATTTTCATGAATAGACACAGCGCGTTAAAGCCGCCTTCCCTTAGAACAGATGACCAGAGAATCCATTGGGGAAATCTGCATGGCAGTAGCGCCAGTCTGGCGGTGGCTTCGCTCGCGGTACAGGCGCGGGAAAAAATCATTCTGGTCGTGGCGCCTGATATTCACACCGCCCGGCGCTTTGAACGGGATCTGCGGTTCTTTACCGCGCAACAGGAAATCCCCTGCCACTATTTTCCCGACTGGGAAACATTGCCGTACGATCATTTTTCGCCGCATCCGGATTTGGTGTCGGAACGATTGCTGGTGTTGCATCATCTGTTGCGCGTGAAACACGGCCTGGTCATCGCCGCATTACCAACCCTGATGCACCGGCTCATGCCACGCGATTATTTACAGGCGCACGCCATGGCGTTGAGTTGTGGAGAGATCCTGGATTTTCAAAATTTTCGCCAGGCGCTGCTCGAAGCCGGTTATCACACCGTTAACCAGGTGTTTGAACACGGCGAATTTGCTATTCGCGGCGCGATTATGGATATTTTTCCAATGGGCAATCCGTTTCCGTACCGGGTGGAATTATTCGATGAGAAAATCGAGACCATCCGCCGCTTCGACCCGGAGACGCAGTGTTCCGTCGAAAAAATCGAAAAAATCCGGCTTTTTCCTGCGCGGGAATATCCGCTGACGGAAGCCGGCATTAATCTCTTCCGGCAAAACTGGCGCGCGCAATTTGTGGGTAATCCGAAAGAATCACCGATTTACGCCAATATCAGCGAAGGTATGCCCGCCACCGGCGCGGAATATTATTTACCCTTATTTTTTCCGGCCTTGAATACTTTTTTCGATTATTTACCTGAAAATACCCAAATAATCTGCACCGAGCCTTTGCCAATGATCGCGGATAAATTCTGGCAGGAAGTTACCAATCGTTATGACCAGTTACGGCATGATATCCAGCGGCCCCTGTGCGAGCCAGGCTCGATTTTTTTGGCTCCGAACGAAGTCTTCGCGGGAATGAAAAAATTTCAGCAAATTCAGTGCCATTCTGAAAATCTGCCGGAAAAAGCCGGGCATTTTAATTTTGGAACGCATGAGCCGCCCGCCCTGCAGGTGGACCATAAAGCCAAAAAGCCGCTACAGAAATTACAAACATTTTTAACCGAACAAAATACTCGGACGCTGTTTTGTGCGGAAACCACAGGCCGCCGGGCGATTCTTTTAGAATTATTTTCTGAAATCAATCTGCACCCGGAAACGGTCACTTCCTGGCGCGATTTTCTCGATGCCAAAGTGACTCACGGAATTTGCGTCGCGCCGTTAGATTTGGGTTTGTGGCTGGATGAACTGCCTCCGCTGGCGTTAATTTGCGAATCGCAATTATTCGGTGAACAGGTGCAACAGCGCCGTTTGCGTAAAGGTTCGCGCCAGGACCCGGCGCTGATGATTCGCAATCTGACGGAACTAAAAATTGGCGCGCCGGTGGTGCATATTGATCACGGCGTTGGCCGGTATCTGGGGTTGGAACAAATGAGCGCCGGCGGTCAGCAGGGTGAATACTTAAAACTGGAATACGCGGGCGGCGATAAAATTTACGTGCCGGTGACCGATTTACATAGAATCAGCCGATATACCGGAGCGGACTCGGATGCCGCACCGCTGCAGAAACTGGGCACTAAACAGTGGCAAGCCATTAAACGCAAAACCGCCGAGCAGGTGCGCGACGTGGCCGCCGAGTTACTGGATGTCTACAGCCGGCGCCAGGCGGCGCCCGGTCATGCTTTCAGGGCGCCCGACCATCATTTCCTGCAATTCCGCCGGGCTTTTCCCTTTGAAGAAACGCCTGATCAAACCCGTGCGATTGACGCGGTTATCGACGACATGACCCATCCACGCAGTATGGATCGTTTGATCTGTGGCGACGTCGGTTTTGGTAAAACCGAAGTGGCGATGCAGGCCGCGTTTTTATCGGCGCACCAGGGCAAACAAGTGGCGGTGCTGGTGCCGACCACCCTGCTGGCGGAACAGCATCTGCATAGTTTTCAGGACCGTTTCGCCGACTGGCCAGTGCAAATTGCGGCGTTTTCGCGCATGCAAAACACCAAAGACCAGAAAGCCGCTGTTGAAAGGCTGGCTGCGGGAAAAATTGATATCGCCATCGGCACGCATAAATTATTATCGGAAAATATCCGCTTTAAAGATCTGGGCCTGTTGATTATTGACGAAGAACATCGTTTTGGCGTGCGTCAAAAAGAGCGCATTAAAGCCCTGCGCGCCCATGTGGATATTTTAACGTTAACCGCCACCCCGATTCCGCGCACGCTGAATATGGCGCTGGCGGGCACGCGCGATTTGTCGATCATCGCCACCCCGCCGGCCCGGCGCTTATCGATTAAAACTTTTGTCTACGAATATGAAGCCGGTATTATTCGCGAAGCGGTATTGCGTGAAGCCATGCGCGGCGGTCAGCTTTATTTTCTGCATAACGAAGTCGAGACCATCGAGGCGATGGCTGCCAAACTGCAATCCATCGTGCCGGAAGCACGGCTGGGCATTGCGCACGGGCAAATGCCCGAGCGGCAACTGGAAAAAGTCATGGCGGATTTTTATCATCAGCGATTTAATGTACTGGTTTGCACGACTATTATAGAGTCCGGCATTGATATTCCAACCGCCAACACTATTTTAATTAATCGCGCCGACCGTTTTGGGCTGGCGCAGTTGCATCAATTGCGGGGCCGCGTGGGACGTTCGCATCATCAAGCTTACGCTTATTTATTAATCGCGCCCGGACAAAAACTCACTGCCGACGCTGAAAAGCGCCTGGACGGCGATATGCCAGCTTGAAGAGCTTGGCGCGGGTTTTCAACTGGCCACCCACGACCTGGAAATCCGCGGCGCGGGAGAATTGCTGGGCGAAGAACAAAGCGGCCATATCCACGCGGTGGGTTTTTCTTTTTATATGGAATTACTGGAAGCGGCGGTCAGCGCCCTGAAAGCCGGAGAAGAGCCTTCTCTGGAACCCGCCCTGCGGCAGGGCCCGGAAGTGAATTTGCATACCAGCGCATTTATCCCGGACATGTATTTACCGGACGTGAATGCCCGTCTTACTTTATATAAGCGCCTGGCCAGTGTGGTCAATGACTTAGAGATTCAGGAATTGAAAGCAGAAATGATCGATCGTTTCGGCGCCCTCCCGGAGCCGACCCAGCAGCTTTTCACTCTCGCCCATTTAAAGCTGCAACTGGCCCATCTCGGGGTAATTAAAGTGGAAGTGACTGATCAATATGGTTATTTTTACTTTAATGACACGCCAAAGATCAATCCGCAAAAAATTATCGCCCTGATCCAGAAACAGCCTAAAAACTATCAACTGGTGAATAACACCACCCTGCGTTTTAAAGCTTCCAGCACCGAACCGGCTAAACGCGCGGAAATGGTTTTGCAGCTTATCAGCAATTTTCGCTGAGACAGCAATTTTCGCTGAGTACAGCGGAAATTGCTTCCTTTTTATATCCTGCGCTCGGCGGAGCCGATGCTCGGAATGAAGGGGAAGACGCTCCGCTCTCTCCCCCTTCTGATCCCCCATCGGGCAAAGAATTTTCTGCGAAAATTATTTTTCTTTATGAAAACAGAACCTAAGGGAGTTCTGATGGCTCTTCAGACAAAGCTGCCAAATCCTGTAGCGATAGGCCTGTGATTGACACAATTTCGGCTTTTTTCATTCCGGATAATAAAAGTTTTTGGGCAATGCGCATTTTTTCTGCCTGGGTTCCTTCCTGATAAGCGCCTGAAATTAAAGTTTTTTCTGTACTCACCGCATCCCAGTATTTATCGTAAACTAGCAATTCCGAATGTGTATAAGCCGACTGCTCACTGAGTTTTACCGCTTCTGCGATATCCGGCTCATTTAACCATTCTTCAGGGATGGTTTTCGTCTCGTCATTCAACTCTGACATAAATCGCAGCCATAAAACCTGCAGCTTTTTCTCCTGGAATGAGGTGGGCTTAAATTTAGGAAGCTCAATAAATACTAACTGCAAATGCTTAATCTCCCGTTCAGGCTGTCCAATATTGACTAATTTATAATGATGGTACCACTCGGGGCCCTTATCAAAAATACTCGCTAACAAGGCTAAACCGTAAACCGGCTTGAGCAAATTGTAATTTTCTCCACTTTTCAGTTGGCGCACGTAGGCTGTACCGGCTCCAAACAACAGCCGCTGCTTAAAGGAATCCGTCCACTGAATTTGCATTTCTACAATAAACGTTCTTCCCACCTGATCTTTGCATTTTACATCCACTACTGTCGTTTTAAATACCGGAATTTCGGGGGTTTGTTCGCTGCTTAAATATTCCAGTGACTCAATCCGGGTTTCTGGCGGCAAAGGCAATACTGCATTTAGAAAGCTCTTCAACAAATGCGGATGCTGTCCAAATATTTTTTTAAAAACGAGATCGGCTTTCGGATCAAGATAGCGCCCCATGATGACTCTCCTTTTTTTTTGCATAAAAAATTTTAAATAACAAACTCAAAATTTGCAATAAGACAGGCCATTATCATTTTTCCCTCGCCCCTTTGGGGGCATAGGCGTCAAGCTAAGGATTTTTCCTCTGATTCCCCCCTTTGAAAAAGGGGGGAGGGGGGATTTTTAACTCAACACAAATGCCTTGTTCAAAAAATCCCCCTTAATCCCCCTTTTTCAAAGGGGGAAACTTCCAAAATCCCTTAGCTTGACGCCTATGCCCTTTGGGGGAGTGTGGTCTATCCAATAACCCCATTTTTTTGCTTTTATTTAATGATTCCTTAAGGTTTGATCTGTAGAATAGGCATTTGAAATGGGTAAAGGACCTGTACTTTAAACATACGACAATAACAAAAAGGTGTAAAATATGAGATCCAAGCTGTTGAATTCAAAAGTTATTTTTAGCGTGTTACTGGCTGCCGGTATAGTGCTGGAGCCTTTCGCGGGTGATGCCGACGCCAATATTAATGGCGCGGACGACGCGGCGTTTACCTGCTCCTCGGCGGTTAACGTTATGGATTGTATCAACCAGACCCAGAGTCCGTCCGTCCAGCAGCAGTCGGCGGGCAATCTGAAGACGGCCATTCCCGTCAGCAGCCAGACCTTTGGTTTCACCGGTCCGCTGAGCTTTAACGTCCGTTATGATCAGGACCTTTCCTGGATTCTCGACGCCGGTTACGCCCAGAGTTTGGCAACCGCGCCGCTGTCGCCCTGAAAGGCAGCCTCGGTCAGAACGAACTGCGCGGCAACGGCACCATCGGTTTTGCGATCTCCCCCAAACAGCAGATTAAATTCACCTACGAGTAACCTCACCAGAATGTACCCTTTGACTACGCCACCGGCACCGTTAACGAATGGGTCAACCAGAATGCTTACGGCGCTGCTTACCGCTACATGCTCGGCAACAGCATTTTACAGGGCGTTGAACTGAGCGGCTCTTACACCAAGGCCAACAGTAAGGAACTCTCCGATGATGTGGACATGACCGATTCCACTGGCAAAAACTTCATCGGGGTTGACCAGCGCCGTATCGCGGGCGGTGAGCAGAAAACGGCCTCGCTTTAGTTATTTTAACGCCGTTTAAGAATACCATCCTGAAGGTCGGCGCGGGTTACAGCGAATCCAGCTTTGATACCAAATGGGCGTCCAACCAGGAGCAGTCTACGGTTGCCTACGCCGTGGAAGCCTCGCATTTACTGACCCCAAAAACCCTGATTTCGACCAGCGTCAATAATACCTCCACCAACCGTGCGCACACGGTGAAAATCAGCCGGATATTGCCTGGACAATATCGAGGGCAATATCACCGGTCAGTACAACGTCAGCCACGTCGACGGCATTGAGAGCAACGCTAACGTGACCGCGGGTCTGTCCTACCCGGCTCGAAGACTTATTCCAATATGTTCGCGGGCGGCATCGGCGACCTGAAAGCATGGGTGCAACAGCCGGTGATTTACAATGCCCGTGTTCTCGCGATTGCTGAAGAAAAAATCCTGACGGCAGGCATCAGCCTCAAAGGAAATATACCGAAGCTCCCCAATGCCAGTGAATGATAATTTCCAGCAGCTCTACAGCATCAAAACGGATGAGTTTTTTTCATACGACAAACAGGTTTATAACTCGATGGTATATACCATCAAAACCTATCAGGCCGACGGCAAAACGCTCGGTAGCCCTGAACAACGTCTGAGATGACGCCAACATGGACAGCTAACAAGATCAACACGATCACTTCCAGTGTGCTCATCCCGCTTAATGCCCTGGTCAATGGCTAATACTGGACCAAATACACGGCGGTGATCACCGCCGAGGAAAGCGCGGACAGACCGTAACCACCGTGTACAGCAATCCTTTTGAAGTGGACGTGACGCAGAATAGCAAGATGCCTTCAGCGAACTGGACCGGCAATACCGCGCTGACCACCACCTCGCCGTCTTCCACCAATATTATAAATCAGGAGCTTTGGATAGCTACGTGAAAGGTGTGGACGGTGAAAATTTTACTTTTACCGTGGTTGAAGGCAGCCAATAGCTCGGCGCCCCTACAGATCCGAGTTACAAGCTGAAGATTTCCTATGATGGCAAATATCTGACGGCAGACAAAATTTCCAGCACATTTACTGGTGCATCCGTTAAAATCACAGCTATCAGTCAGGCGAGTAACAATCCTGTTGTCATTCCCTAACACACCAACATTCTTAGACTGCGCAGACCTTTACCATTGCCCTCAACAAGATCTCATCCTTCCCAAAGTGCGCACCGGAGTAGCTCCGCCAGGGCCATTCAGGGACTGGATTATCCGGAAATAAAGTTAAATCCGTATCTGAATAATGCCCTGTATTTAACCCAGACTTTCAACGGCCAGAAAAGTGTGGATGATATTCTGGATTTCACCCTGAGCCCCAAAGGAGACGGTAGCGATTGTGCTTACTGGCTGTCTTTCTGAGAAACAGAATCCTGGCTCAATACGGCAACCCGGACATCAGGCACACAATTCCAAAAAATGATTTTTCCTGTGCCAGGAAAAACCAGCTGTGGATCCTTACTTTCAATGTGCACAGTAATCTGGCCAACGCGGATACGACGATCACTATACCGGTGGGTCTCCGGACGCCGAATTACAACCCGCCAGCGTGGGAGCCTTACAAAAACCTGACCAATGTTATTCTCTCAATTCTCCCTATACTTTCGCTAAATTAAATCCGTATAATACTACGGAGACGAGTGACGGCGCCTATTTAACCAAGACCTTCAATGCATATTTCGGTAAGGACATCGAGTATCCGGATGAAGACCTGACTAAATTTTCGGCTTCGAAAATTTCGGTGCGCGTGTATGCAATGGTCTCGACGCCAAAATATGGTTTGTCATCACGCATAACAAGACGACTGGTGCCAGTAGATCAACATAA